>CALUNE010000024.1 GCA_944321945.1 uncultured Alistipes sp. | reverse complement strand
AGCCGGGGCCGGATGGCAAGATCCAGGCCGGTGGAGCCGGGGTCGGGAAAGGTTAAGCCGGGTAAAACCGGGGCCGGGAAAGGTTAAGCCGGGTAAAACCGGGGCCGGATGGCAAGATCCAGGCCGGTGGGGCCGGGATCGGGAAAGGTTAAGCCGGGTAAAACCGGGGCCGGTGCGGCCAAAACGACCGAACCGGAAACCCGCAAACCGTGTCGGCACGCCGCGAAAAATCCGACAGCCCATCCGCAAACCGCCTCACGGCATCTCCGTCGCTTGGCCACAGTCCCGATTCATGGATATTCACCCAAAAATCGACTCGCGCACACATGCTCCTGCTCGCCCACATAGATTTTTCACTGCCGCTCGAGGACCCGATTCTCAAGTTTCTGCTGATTCTGGTCATCATCCTCGCAGCCCCGCTGCTGCTCAACAAGCTCAAGATCCCCTATCTGCTGGGCCTCATCATCGCCGGCGCGGTGATCGGCCCCCACGGTCTGAATCTCGTGCTGCGCGACAGCAGCATCATCCTCTCCGGAACAGCCGGCCTGCTCTACATCATGTTCCTCTCGGGCCTCGACATGGACATGTCCGACTTCCGCCACAACAGCTGGCGAAGCCTCGTCTTCGGCCTCTACACCTTCTGCGTGCCGCTGCTGCTCGGAATCCTGGCCGGATACTACATCCTCGGATTCTCGATCTACTCGTCGATCCTGCTCGCCGGGCTGTTCGCCTCCCAGACCCTGATCGCCTATCCGATCGTCAGCAAACTCGGCATCGCCCGCGACAAGGCTGTCACCATCGCCGTCGGCGGTACGGTCATCACCGACACGCTCGCCCTGCTGTTGCTCACGGTCATCGTCGGAATGGCCACCGGAAACGTCGACAACCTCTTCTGGTGGCGGCTGGCCGGATCCGTCGTCCTCTGCATCGCCATCATTGTCCTGATCTTCCCGATCATCGCCCACTGGTTCTTCAAACTCGTCAGCGACAACATCTCGCAGTATATCTTCGTTCTGGCGATGGTCTTCCTCGGATCGTTCCTCGCCCAGCTGGCCGGCCTGGAACCCATCATCGGCGCCTTCCTTACGGGGATCGCCCTCAACCGCCTCATCCCCCGGACCTCGCCCCTGATGAACCGCATCGAATTCGTCGGAAACGCCATCTTCATCCCCTTCTTCCTGATCGGCGTCGGGATGCTGATCGACTACCGCGCCTTCTTCCGCGACTGGGAGAGCCTCGAGGTGGCCGCCGTGATGATCGTGCTGATCACCGCCGCCAAGTTCATCGCCGCGTGGCTCACCCAGAAGAGCTTCCGTCTCTCGCCCGATCAGCGCACGGTCATCTTCGGACTGAGTTCGGCCCACGTCGCCGCCACGCTCGCCGCCGTGATGGTCGGCTACAACGTCATCCTCGGTCACACGCCCGACGGCGAACCTATCCGCCTGCTCAACGAAAGCGTGCTGAACGGCACGATTCTGATGATTCTGGCCACCTGCACCGTCTCGACCTTCGCCACACAGCGCGGCGCCCACAACATCGCCGTGCGCCAGGCCCACCTGACCGCCTCATCGGATGAAAAAACGCCCAAACAGGAGGATCACATCCTGATCCCCGTGGCCAACGACCAAACGGTCGAAGAGCTGGTTGCCCTCAGTACGATGCTCAAACGCGCCAAGGAGCCCAACGGCCTCTACGCCCTGCACGCCATCGACAACCAGGTCGAGGACCCCAATGCCGACAAGCGGGCCCGCAAACTCCTCGACACGGCCGCCACGACCGCCGCCGCCAGCGACATCTACCTGCAGGAGCTGCTGCGCTACGACGTCAACATCTCGAACGCCATCGTCAGCGTGAGCCGCGAACGCAACATTACGGACATCGTCATGGGCATGCACCGCGCCATTCCCACGGTGCCGGGACTGCCGGTCATCCCGGGAATCCCGGTGGCATCGGGGCCCGGCATCGGCAAGATGACCACCGACGTGCTGATGCAGAGCAACATCACCACGTTCATCTACCATCCCGTACAGCCGCTCAACACCATCAAGCGGCACCTGATCGTCGTCCCCGAAAAGGCCGAACAGGAGGCCGGATTCCAACTGTGGCTGCGCCGCATCTCGCTGCTGGCCGAAAACTCCGGCGCCCGCATCTCGCTGCTGGCCCCCGAAAGCACGCTGGCCTACCTCCGTCCGCGGGGCCGCAAACGCCCGGCCAACATCGACTACGTCCCCTTCACACAGTGGGACGATCTCCCCTCGCTCGAGCACGACATGCGCGACGACGACTGCCTGTGGTTCGTCATGAGCCGCCGCGACCGCGTCTCCTACCACCCCTCGATGAGCCGCATCCCGGCCTATCTGGAACACCACTTCGCCGACTACAGTTCCATCCTGCTCTATCCCGTGCAGGCCGGCGACACCGAAAGCCGCTACATCCGGGTCTGACCATTTTTTAATTCCCAAGATTTGCGCTATCTTTGCAGCCGATAAGCAACAAAGAACCGATATTTCAATATGAGCCTCGTAGCAATCGTCGGACGCCCCAACGTCGGAAAAAGCACCCTCTTCAACCGTCTGGTCGGTGAGCGCAAAGCCATCGTCGACGAAACGGCCGGTACGACCCGCGACCGCCATTACGGCAAAACAGACTGGAACGGCCGTGAATTCTCGGTCATCGATACCGGCGGATACACCGTCAACTCGGATGACATCTTCGAAGACGAAATCCGCCGTCAGGTCCTGCTGGCCATCGACGAAGCCGACGTCATCCTCTTCCTGGTCGAGGTCCGCACCGGGATCACCGACCTGGACATGCTCATGGCCGACATCCTGCGCCGCACCTCGAAAAAGGTGATTCTGGTCTGCAACAAGGTCGACACCAACGATCTGATCTTCAATTCGCACGAATTCTACGCCCTCGGCCTCGGCGACCCCTACTGCATCAGTTCGATGTCGGGCAGCGGCACGGGCGATCTGATGGACGCCATCCTGACGGCTCTGCCCGCCGACGCAACCTCCGAAGAGGAGGACAATCTGCCCCACATCACCATCGTCGGACGCCCCAACGTCGGCAAATCCTCGCTCACGAACGCCCTGCTCGGGCAGGAGCGGAACATCGTCACGTCGATCGCCGGTACCACGCGCGATTCGATCCGTACACGCTACAACAAGTTCGGCATGGATTTCTACCTCGTCGATACGGCCGGCATGCGCAAGAAGGGTAAGACGATGGAAGACCTGGAATTCTACTCCGTCATGCGGTCGATCCGCGCCATCGAGAGTTCCGACGTCTGCATCCTGATGCTCGACGCCCAGCAGGGCCTCGAATCCCAGGACCTGAACATCCACAACCTCATCGTCCGAAACCGCAAGGGTTGCGTCATCGTGGTCAACAAGTGGGA
Source organism: uncultured Alistipes sp. (assembly GCA_944321945.1). Taxonomy (GTDB): domain Bacteria; phylum Bacteroidota; class Bacteroidia; order Bacteroidales; family Rikenellaceae; genus Alistipes. The sequence goes on along the minus strand of CALUNE010000024.1, from coordinate 470 downwards.
CCTGATCGAGAAGGGCAACAATACGATGAAGGAGTGGACCGAATTCCTCAAGAAGAAACTCGCGCCATTCAACGACATTCCGATCATCTTCACCTCGGTACTGAACAAGCAGCGGATCTTCGAGGTGCTGCAGACGGCCATCCGCGTCTACCAGTCGCGCAAACGACGCATCTCGACCTCCGAACTGAACGATTTCCTGCTGCCGCTGATCGAGAACTATCCGCCCCCCTCGACCAAGGGCAAGTACATCCGGATCAAGTACGTCACGCAGTTGCCGACGCCGACGCCGCAGTTTGCCTTCTTCGTCAACCTGCCGCAGTACATCAAGGAGCCCTACCGTCGTTTCCTGGAGAACAACATCCGCGACCACTGGGATTTTTCGGGCGTCCCGATGCAGATCTACTTCCGGCAGAAATAACCGCGTTGGCTCTCCGGAACGCCGCACCGGCCCGAAAAATCCGGCGCCGACA
>CALUNE010000023.1 GCA_944321945.1 uncultured Alistipes sp. | reverse complement strand
TCCCACACTCAGGCCTTCGCTGCCCACAACAGAAATAAGCAACACGGACAGCCCACGCGAAACGTGTATCATGCACACGGCAAGCCAAAAGCCTGCGGGCACAATACATGCGTCCACGAGGCGTCCAGTTACATCTCTTTCTGCTGTTCAAATTTGCGAAGTTTGAGTGTGAAAGAAAACGTAACGAAACGTTCGTAAATATGTCCGGCTCCGTCCGCAGAGGCACGGAACCGTCTACAAAAATAGGAAATTAAATCGGAAAACCGCCAACGGCTGCCGATTTTTGCGGTGAAATCTCATTAACTTGTGAGTCATGGAGGCTCTTTCTTCAGCCAGAAATAATCCCTCCCGGGAGTTTGGTATAGATTGAGTTCCGGTCGAAAAACGACCCTGGCATAAAGATGTGCTGATTCTGGGACGGAACCGTTGAAGATCGACTTAATGAAGGGGTGCGAGTATCAGAATCAGCATGTAAATTTGGCGGAGACAAGAATACATCTTATTTTTGCATTCGAGAATGCGTTCTTTCTGGCTATGCAGAATCGAGTGATTCAGAGAATATCGCTCGTCTCCAAATCGTTAGCTATCAACTGGTAAGCCTCTGTAAATATCTCTCATTCAGCGGATATCTCTAAAGCCAATGTCTTGCCAGGTGCGTGGTCAGATGCTTGGGAATCTGGCAAATATCCGCTATCTCCTTCAGGTAGGCGTTCATCTTCGTATTCGACGGGACGGGCAGCAGCTTGCCCCGCGCCCGACAGTTGGCATCGTCGCGATACTTCTCCAGCAGGGCCGCCGCCTGCGGAAGCACCGGGACGCGGCTCATCACCGCAGTCTTTTCCCGCGGTTTATGGATCCACAGCTGACCCTCCTCGTCCGTCGTGAAGTGTTCCCGCCGCAGGTGGTCGACATCCGTGAAGGCCAGTCCCGTCAGCGCGCAGAAGCAGAAGACATCCCGAATGCGGTCCAGACGCTCGTTGGGCATCGGTCGCTTCAAGAGCAGGGCCAGTTCTGCCTTCGTCAGCGGGACCTTGACGTTCGTCTTGTCGATCTTCAATGTAGCGCAGCAGGCGGTGGTACTTGTTGGCCGCGAGCTGTGTGATGCGGGTGCCGACCTCCTGCTGGCGTTTCTCGCAGTATTTGCCGAACTCCGCCAGCACCATCCGGCTCGAAGAGGCGGAGCCCAGCAGCTGTTTGACGGCAAAGCAGGTCGGCGTCCTGTTCTCCTGGATCAATCGGTCGTAGGCGGCAAGGATCGAGGCCCGGTAGCTGGCGATGATGCGGTTGATCTGCTGGTCGATCTCATCCTTGTAGAGCGAACGTTCGAGGCGCTGGTTCCAGCGTTCGGGCTCGATCTGGCACTGAGTATAGACTTCGGTCGACTGGCCGGTCGTGGTGATGCGGGCATAGATCGGGGCTTTGCCCTTTTTCGTGATTTTGGTCTTCTTGCAGAAGAAGACGACGCTGAAGGTGGTTCGTGGCAACATGGCTGCTTGGTTTTTGAGTAAATGAAACGTCTTCAGCACCAGAATGTTGCAGAGTAAAATGATGCAAATCAGCGAAATAGAGCTAAATCGTGACCTGTTTTCGGTCCAAGCAAAACAGGTCACGATTAAGGCGTGAAATACTTGCTGCCTTTTGCCTCAACAGGAGCGGGAGAATAAAAGAAAAAGCCTTGTATATCGCTGATATACAAGGCTTTCCATGATTTGGTCAGATTTCTGTTCACCCTCTTTTTCTGACCCGGAGAGCGGAAAACGGGACTCGGACCCGCGACCTCAACCTTGGCAAGGTTGCGCTCTACCAACTGAGCTATTTCCGCATTCAAACCAGCCGCTTGGCTGATTGCGTGTGCAAAGGTAGCTAAAAAATGCCAATCTCCAAATTTTTCGCCCCTATTCTGCAATTTTTTTTATTTCATAACCGATCCGGACCACATCAATCTCTCTTGTCCATTTCTCGTTGTTGAATCAAAAAACAAAATCCCCTCCAACGGTATTCCGGATCTTTTCGTCGATAAAATCTCCCCCTTCGTCTATTAAAATTGTACGCGAAAGAGGGCATTCGTAGTTTTGCGGCAAAGATGGCAAAAAGCTCTCATCATGAAACGATTCGTGTTGACATATTGCATTGTACTGGCCGGACTGCTCTCCGCCGAGGCCCGCGAAGTTCCAACGACTGAAGAAAATCGCCCCGCTCCGCAATCCGGCCTCACGGAGCAAACGGCCGGCGCGCAGTCCCGGAATGAATCCCCGGCGTCCCCGGTCGGGACCCCGACGGCCAATGAGCCGATTCCGGCAGACACGCTGCCCGCCCCGAAAATCTGGACCCTGAACGAATGTCTGCGCTATGCACTGGAAAACAACATCCAGCTCCAGCAGAGCCGCAACAACTACCTCTCGGGACTCGAGGATACCCAAGAGGCCAAAGCCGCCATGCTGCCCTCGCTGACAGCGTCCACGACCCAGGGATTCACGAACTATCCCTCGACGAACGTCTCCGACCGTAACACCTACACGGGAACCTACGGTCTGAATGCCGGGCTGACCCTCTACGAAGGTGGGGCACTCCGTACGGCTGTCAAACAGCAGAAACTGCAGAACCGGATCGATGCCCTGACGGTCGCCGAATCGGAAAACGACATCCGCATCGCCATCGTACAGGCCTACATGCAGGCGCTGTATGCCGCGGAAGCCGTCGAAGTGGCAGTCAATACCGCCGAAGTCTCCCGCGCCCAGCGTGACCGTGCCGAAGAGTTATGGAAGGCCGGATCGATCAGCCGGGTCGACTTCGCACAACTCGAAAGCCAATATGCGAGCGACCTCTATCAGGTCACCACGGCCCGCACGTCGCTCGACAACTACCGGCTCCAGCTCAAACAGCTGCTGGAGCTCGACATAACGGAGGAGATGAACCTTGCCGCGCCTGTCATCCAAGAGAGTGAGGTGTTGTCGTCCCTGCCCGCCAAAGCCGCAATCTATGCAACGGCACTGGAGGCCATGCCCGAAATCGAACGGGGCAAACTGGCCGTCGAATCTGCGGAGCTGGGCATTCGGCAGGCACAGGCCGGGTTCTATCCCTCCGTTTCACTTACCGCCGGCATCGGCACGGGCCACATGTCGAACGGCGGATACGAAAGCGGCAGCCAGATCTGGAACCGCTTCAACGAAAACGTCGGTCTGACGTTGAGCGTGCCGATCTTCTCGAACCGCCGCAACCGCACGGCCGTCAACAAGGCCCGCATCGAGGAGGCCAACAGCCGGCTCTCGTGGCAGGATCTGCAGAAAACGCTGCTGCGCGAAGTGGAATCGGCCTATCTGGATGCCGTTTCGGCCCAATCGCAGTACAGCGCAGCCAGCGAAAAGGAGCGTTACGCCCGGGAGAGTTTCGACCTCACGCAGGAGCAGTTCAACCTCGGCGTGAAGAACACCGTCGAGCTGATCACGGCTCAGAACGAATGGGCTTCGGCCCGTCAGGAGGTGTTGCAGGCCAAGTACATGGCCCTGCTGAACATCGAGCTGCTGAACATCTACCAGGGGCTCGGCACAAGTACGATCGATTAACAAAAGAGAATAACACAAGATGAAACGGAAGAAAATCCTGATTGCGGCCGTGGTCGTGATTGCGGCCGTCGTGCTGTGGTTGCTGCTGCGGCCCTCGAAAGGGGAGGGGATCACCCTGGAGACGGCACCCACAAGCCGCATTACGATCCGTAATTCGGTGACGGCGACCGGAACCATCGAACCCGTTACCGAGGTGGAGGTCGGAACGCAGGTCTCGGGCATCATCGACCGCCTCTACGTCGACTACAACGACGTGGTGAAGGCCGGACAGCTGATCGCCGAAATGGACAAGGTGACCCTGCAGGCTGAACTCGAATCGGCCCAGGCCGAACTGGCCAACTGCAAGGCCGAATACGACTACCAGACGAAGAACTACGCCCGCACGAAGGCGTTGCATGAAAAGGCGCTGGTCAGCGATCAGGAGTACGACGACGCCACGTATCTCTACGAAAAGTCGCGTGCGGCCTACGATCAGGCCAAGGCCGCCATGGTGAAGGTCGAACGCAACCTGGGCTATGCCACCATCACCTCGCCGATCGACGGAGTGGTGATCAGCCGGGCCGTCGAGGAGGGACAGACCGTAGCGGCCGGCTTCGAGACCCCGACGCTCTTCACCATCGCCAACGACCTGACGCAGATGCAGGTCATCGCCGATGTCGACGAGGCCGACATCGGGCAGGTGACCGACGGTCAGCGCGTGGAGTTCACCGTCGACGCCTATCCCGACGACACGTTCGAGGGGACGGTCGAACAGGTGCGCCTCGAGGCGACGACCGAATCGAGCGTCGTCACCTACGAAGTGGTCATCACGGCCTACAACCCCGATCTGAAGCTCAAACCCGGCCTGACGGCCAACGTGACGATCTTCACGCTCGAAAAGGAGAACGCGCTGGCCGTGCCGACCAAGGCGCTGCGTTTCGTACCCGATGCCGAACTGCTGGGCGAAGTGGGCGTGACGATCGGCTCGCAGGCAACGACCGCCCCCGGCAAACGCGAAGTGTGGATCATGCACGGAAAGGAGATGCAGCCGCGGCTCGTCACGACAGGTGCGGCAAGCGGCGACCTGACGGAGATCACCGACGGACTTTCCGACGGTGACACGGTAGCCGTCGGGCTGACCGCCGCCAGCCAGATGCCGCAGGCCCCCACGACCGAACGCAGCCCCTTCATGCCGACACCCCCGGGAGGCAACAAAAAGAAATAGAATGAAAATCCCCGACTAAAACGGAACGATGCCATGGAGAAGAAGGAAGTGATCCGGCTGGAGCAGATCCGGCGCGATTTCCAGGTCGGCGACGAGACGGTCCACGCGCTGCGCGGCGTCTCGTTCACGATCCGCGAAGGGGAGTTCGTGACGATCATGGGCACCTCGGGATCGGGCAAGTCGACACTGCTCAACACCTTGGGATGCCTCGACACGCCGACCTCGGGCGAATATTACCTCGACGGCGTGTCGGTGCGCACGATGGACAAGAACCAGCGGGCCACGCTGCGCAACCGCAAGATCGGCTTCGTCTTCCAGAACTACAACCTGCTGCCGAAGACCACGGCCATCGAGAATGTCGAGCTGCCGCTGATGTACAATCCGCAGTGCAAGGCGGCCGAACGGCGCCGGCGGGCCATCGAGGCTCTGGAGGCCGTGGGGCTGGGCGACCGGCTGATGCACAAGAGCAACCAGATGTCGGGCGGACAGATGCAGCGCGTAGCCATCGCCCGGGCACTGGTCAACAACCCGGCGGTGATCCTCGCGGACGAGGCGACGGGAAACCTCGACACGCGGACGAGTTTCGAGGTGCTGGTGCTCTTCCAGCAGCTCCATGCCGAGGGCCGCACGATCATCTTCGTGACGCACAACCCCGAAATCGCCCAGTACAGCAGCCGCAACATCACGCTGCGCGACGGCCACATCACCGGAGACACCCGCAACGAACACATTTTGAGCGCAGCCGAGGCACTGGCCCGACTGCCCCGACAGGAGGATTAGAACATGAACTTCGCAAATCTATTCAAAATAGCCGTCAAGGCGCTGAGCAACAACAAGCTGCGCGGATTTCTGACGATGCTGGGCATCATCATCGGCGTAGCGTCCGTGATCACGATGCTGGCCATCGGGCAGGGCTCGAAACGCAGCATTCAGGCCGAGATCAGCGAGATGGGATCGAACATGATCATGATCCATCCGGGCGGCGACCGCCGCGGCGGCGTGCAGCTGAGTGCCGACGACATGGAGTCGCTCAAACTCGAAGACCTGGAGGACATTCAGACCAAGACGCGTTACGTGACCTACGTTTCGCCGTCGGTCAACAGCGCGGGACAGGCCGTCTACGGCGCGAACAACACCCCGACTACCGTCTACGGCGTGAATCTCGACTATCTGGAGATCCGCCGCTACCGGGTCGACGACGGCGACACCTTCTCCGAGCAGGACATCAAGACGGCCGCCAAGGTCTGTCTGGTGGGCAAGACCGTAGTCGATGAACTCTTTCCCGACGGCGAGAATCCCGTGGGCAAGGTGATCCGCTTCGGGACCATTCCGTTCCGTATCGTCGGAGTGCTCGAGAGCAAGGGCTACAACAGCATGGGCATGGACCAGGACGACCTGATCATCGCTCCCTATACGACCGTCCAGAAGCGCATTCTGGCCATCACGCACCTGCAGGAGATCGTCTGCTCGGCACTGACCGAAGCCTACACCGACCAGGCCATCGACGAAATCTCGGAGATCCTGCGCGAGAACCACCGACTGAAACCCTCCGACGAGGACGACTTCTCGATCCGTTCGCAGCAGGAGATGGCCTCGATGCTCACCTCGACGACCGACATGATGACCGTCCTGCTGGCCGCCGTGGCGGGGATTTCGCTGCTCGTCGGCGGCATCGGCATCATGAACATCATGTATGTCTCGGTGACGGAGCGCACGCGCGAAATCGGTCTGCGGATGTCGATCGGCGCCAAGGGAATCGACATCCTGGCTCAGTTCCTCATCGAATCGATTCTGATCAGCGTCACGGGCGGTCTGATCGGCGTACTGGTAGGGGTCGGTGCTGCCATCGCGGTCAATCTGATCGCCGCCTTTCCGATCTACATCCAGCCGTGGAGCGTCTTCCTGTCGTTTGCGGTCTGCACCCTGACGGGGGTCTTCTTCGGGTGGTATCCGGCCCAGAAGGCCGCCATGCTCGACCCGATCGAAGCCATCCGCTACGAATAACCGGCTTAACCGGCTTAAGAAGCCGGCCTTAGGGGCGATCGGCTCTTACCGGGTTCCCGACTGCCGAATCCGCTCCCAACCCAGTTTAACCGGCTTAAGAAGCCGGCCCTAGGGGCGATCGACTCTTACCGGGTTTCCGATCGTCGAATCCGCTCCCGGCCC
>CALUNE010000022.1 GCA_944321945.1 uncultured Alistipes sp. | reverse complement strand
CCGTCCTTCTCTCGAAGCGGGTGCAAAGATAAACACTTTTTTACCCCTCATCCAAATTTTTTGCACCTTTTTTTTCACAACTTTTTCACGCCGTCCCGGCAGCAATCTATGAATCAGCAGTTTAGTTGTGAAATTTTTTTAATATCTTTGCAGCATACCAAAGCGGACCATTATGAGACGTATACAAATATATATAGCAGCGCTGCTTGCGGGCATCTCCTGCGCGAAACAGCAGCCCCGGATCGAAACAGGCGATCTGCTTTTCCAGGTTGGAGCAGAGTCGGCGATGAGCCGCGCGATCACGGACGCGACACAATGTGACAGCAGGCTGAATTTCACCCATGTAGGGATTGTCATAGCGGCAGAAGGTGCCGATTCGGTACTGGAGGCAACCAGCAACGGAGGAGTTTGCACCACCGCTTTGGGCGAGTTTCTGGATCGCTCGGCGAGGATCGGATCCCGGCCTGCTGTCGTAGCAATGCGCCTGCGCGACACTTCGGGCGTTGCGGCTTCAGTGGCCCGGGCCCGAAGCTTCACAGGGCTCCCCTACGACTACTCCTACCGGCCCGACAACAACCGAATGTATTGCAGCGAACTGGTGTGGGAAAGCTATCGGGACAGCCTCGGCGTACGGATTTTCCCGGCTCGACCCATGAATTTCCGAGCTGCGGACGGAACGATACCCGCATTCTGGACCGAATTGTTCGAAAAGCTGGGCGAGCCAATCCCCGAAGGGGTTCCGGGCACGAACCCGAACGACATGGCACGCGATCCGCATCTCGAGGAGATCGGACGCTGGTTCTGAACCCTCCGAAGAGCGATTTGCTCCGCCCCCGGCAAACGGGCACACGAGCAACCCGAGCCCAAGAAATCCGCCAGCCCATCCCGGTATCAGACAATCTTTTCGACCGTGATGTCGGGATCGGCCCGCAGCAGATCGATGAAACCCTCTTCGCTGGCCGCACCCTTGGCGCGAATGACCAGCGTCGCACGATGAACCACCCCATCGGGAGTTCGCACCACCTCCACTTCGTAGGAGATCACCGAATAGTCGCGGCTCTCGAGCCGGTTGAACATGGCGTCGACCACAGCCCGGTTCGGAGCCGAAAAGACGATCATCGTGCGACGACGCCCCAACTCGCCGAAAAAGAGCGACAGAACCTCCAAGCCGAAGAGTGTCAACAAGGTAGCGGCTCCGGCCACGATGTACATATGACCTCCGGCAGCCAGGCCGATCCCGGCCGTAGCCCAGAGGCTCGCCGCCGTGGTCAGTCCGCGCACCAGCTGCCGGTGGATGATGATCGTTCCGGCGCCGATGAAGCCGATTCCACTGACTACCTGCGCCGCAATGCGGCTGGGATCGAGACGCAACCCGTCGTGCGTGGCCAGGAAGTCCTCAAATCCATACTGCGAGACAATCATCATCAGCGCACTGCCCAGCGCTACCAGAAAATGGGTCCGGAAACCGGCATCCTTGACCCGGTACTCGCGATCCAACCCGATCACCGTTCCACACAACCCCGCCACACACAGACGGGTCAGAAAATCCCACTCCATACTCATCACTCATTTTTACGACAAAACGATACCAATCACTCCGTTCCGAGGATCTGCAACGCCTTTTCGAGCATGGGGTCCCGGCCCGAAAGCAGATCGTCGAGCGACTCCCCGACCTCGATATCGGGGGTAATGCCCCGTCCTGCCAGCTCGCTGCCATCGGGAAGACGCACCTCCCGAACACAGATATAACACGGCAGCCCCGGGAGCAACGAATACCGTATGCACCGTCCGACATCGCCCGAGGTGGTGGTTCCGACGGTTGACATGTGGGGTTGCGACGCCGCGAAGACCAGAAAGGTCTCGGCCGCTTCGCCCGTAGCATTGTTGACAAGGATCACGGTCGGGACTACCAACGTTTCGCCCCGGTTCTGCGGGAATCGATACGCTTCGCGCTTGGGTTCGGAGAAGGCCTCGTCGTTGTAGAGCTGATAGGCAAACCGGACATGGGAGTTGCGGACCGTATCTCCGGGCTCGGCCCAGGCGCCCCACGACGCAAGAGCGGCATCATAGATGCGGTTCCGCAGGAGGGGTCCATGAAGGACCGTATCCCGGGTCAGGTGGGAGATAAGCTCCGCAGCCATATAATCGTTTCCCTTGCTGTTAAAACGCAGATCGAGGATGAGTTTACGGGCCCGGGTGCGGATCTCGGGGAGAGCGTCGTGGAAGGCCTTGAAGAGTTGGCCGGGTTCGAAAGAGCCGATCTTCAGACAGGCCACATCGCCAGGATACCACGTCAGCCGGAAATCCTCGTGCAGATCCTTCCAGCTGCGTCCGGGCAGTGCCGCAACGGGCGTATCCATCTCCGGTTCGGATCCATAACGCGGGTTGACAAGCTGTACGGAGCCCCGAGTACCGTCCGGGCGGCGGAACTCCACCTCGTGCGGGGTGCCGATCGGCCCGTAGAGCAACCACTTGAGGGCATGACGCCGCGGCATCCGGTCCAGGACACGCGACATCGCCTCCCCGACGGGTAGCCCGTTCACGGAGAGAATCTCGGAGCCGGGCGGCAGGATCGAGGCCTTGTCTGCGCTGACCTCGCAGACGACGACATGCCCCCCGACATCCATCAGACGCAGCTGCCACCCTCCTTCGTAACCAATGGAAGTCAGCGGGGCGTTGCGTCTCGGGATGATGAATACCTGATTGCCGGGCAGTTGAGCGCAGAGATCTCCGAGCAGGCGGCAGAACTCCACGTCGTTGCGGGTCTGCTGCGCGGGAAGAATGGCCGCCCGGTAGAGCGAATCCCAGCGCCGGGCACCGAAACGATCCATATAGGCAGAGTTCCGCCGGACCTCCATCCAGAGTTTCGACAGGGCGAAGAGTTTCTCATCGGTGCTCCAGCCACAGGCCCGGGCTCCCGATCCCTTTCGTGTCGGCACGGACGTTGCCCGGTAAACCAGCGTATCGCCCTTCAACTCGACCCCAACGGTCTGCATCGTCGGCTGCTGGGCCTCGGCCCCCGGCATTGCTCCGACCGCGGCGAGCAACGCAAACAACCAGAAACTTCTCCTCATGACGCAGCTATTTTGATGCTACAAATTACGAAAAAAGGGCGAGACCGCAAAGTTTTCGCGGCAAAAGATTGCACGAAGCAAAAAAATTCGTACTTTTGCAGGCTATGTTTAACTAATTAACTGTTTACGAAAATGCCGAAAATGAAAACCAATGCCGCTGCGAAGAAGCGTTTTACCTTCACCGGCACAGGAAAGATCAAGCGCAAACACGCTTATCACAGTCACATCCTGACCAAAAAGACGACGAAGCAGAAGCGGAACCTCTGCTATTCGGGTACCGTATCTGCGGCCGACGAGGCCAAGATCAAGAACCTGCTGGTGAAATAATCCGCCAGCCGATTCGGATAGCCGCCCGCAAGGGCACAAACATTCACAAACCGGGACAAACCAGCCCCGAAGAACACGGGAGAACCGTGTCGCTGGCAGTCCTCCAAAAAACTTTACATTATGCCACGTTCAGTAAACGCTGTTGCGTCTCGCGCACGTCGAAAGAAAGTTTTGAAACTTGCCAAAGGTAACTTTGGTTCAAGGGGAAACGTATGGACCGTTGCGAAAAACACGGTCGAGAAAGGGTTGTGCTTTGCCTATGCACACCGTCAGCTCAAGAAGCGGACATTCCGTTCGCTGTGGATCATGCGTATCAACGCAGCCGTCCGCGCCCAGGGAATGACCTATTCGCAATTCATCGGCAAGCTCAACGCCAAGGGCATCGTCCTCAACCGCAAGGTGCTGGCCGACCTGGCCATGAACGAGCCGAAGGCATTCGAGGCAATAGTTAACGCAGTTAAATAACCCTTCACGCGAGGGTATTAGCACGGCGGACACCCTCAGGGTGCCCGCCGTTTTTTCAAAACCACCCGCCATACCTTAATATATAGACCCGAAAACGAACCCCACCCCGCCATGCTGTCAAACTGGAAACGCACCTTCGCCGTCATCTGGAGCGGTCAGGCGGTCTCGATCCTCAGCAGTTCGATCGTCGCCTATGCGATCGTCTTCTGGATGAGCGTCGAGACCCGTTCGGCCGAGGTGCTGGCCCTCTCGGCCATTGCCGGCATGCTGCCGCAGGCCGTGCTGGGGTTGTTCGTGGGGGTCTACATCGACCGCTGGGACCGCAAACGCACGATGATCCTCGCCGACAGCTTCATTGCACTCTGCACGCTGGGGCTGGCCGTCCTGTTCTGGAGCGGACGGGCCGAGTTGTGGCACGTCTACGTGCTGCTGGCCTGCCGCTCGGTGGGTACGGCCTTCCACGTGCCGGCCATGCAGGCTTCGGTGCCGCTGCTGGCCCCCGAACGGCAGCTCACCCGCATCGCCGGCGTCAACCAGGTCATCACCTCCTTTTCAGACCTTGCCGGTCCGGCCCTGGGCGCCCTGCTGCTGGGCCTCACGTCGATCGGCAACATCCTGCTGCTCGATGTCCTCGGCGCCCTCTTCGCCTGCACGACGCTGCTCTTCGTCCGCATCCCCAACCCCGAACGCCCCGATCGCCGTCCCGACCTTTGGTGCGAACTGCGCGAAGGATTTGCCGCCATGCACTCCCAACCGGGACTGGGATGGTTCTTCACGCTGGCCATCATCGTCTGGTTTCTGATCATGCCCGTCGGGGTGCTGTTTCCGCTGATGACCCTCAACCATTTCGGCGGCGGCACCTGGGAGATGAGCTTCGTCGAGATCATCTGGGGAGTCGGAGCCCTGGCCGGCGGTGCCATCATGGGCGCCCGCAACTACCCGATCAACCGCATCATACTGATCAATCTGATGTACCTCGTCGTCGGATTGTCATTTCTGGGATCGGGGCTGCTGCCGGAGACGGGGTTCTACGCCTTTGCGGCACTGACGGCTGCCGCCGGCGTCTCGAGCAGCGTCTTCAATGCTTCGTTCGTCGCGGTCCTCCAGACCCGCATCGAGGCGGGTCTGCTCGGGCGCGTGCTGTCGCTCTACCGCAGTTTCGGACTGTTGCCCTCGGCCCTCGGGCTGTTGAGCACGGGATTTCTCGCCGAACGCGTCGGACTGACTACGACGTTCATCCTCTCCGGATCGCTGATCTGCCTGATCGGACTGGGGGCCTTCTGCCTGCCGTCGGTCATCCGCCTGGACCGTCGGCCGCGGAAATGATATTAAAATAATTTCAGAAATCGCCCGTCGATTTGCATCTTTTTTCAAAAATCGTTATCTTTGTAGAGGTTAGTTAGCGAGTAATCCTATGAAGAAAACGTATGCCATGCCGGACGGAGGCCTCTACCGCCCGGAGTACGAGCATGACGCCTGCGGGGTCGGACTCGTCGTCAACATCAACGGAAACAAATACCATTCGGTCGTAGACCAGGGGCTCTGCGTCCTCGAACACATGGCCCATCGCGGCGCCGAAGGCTCGGACAACAAAACCGGCGACGGAGCCGGCATTCTGGTGCAGATTCCGCACGAATTCATCCTGCTGAACGGCATCCCCGTCCCGGAAAAGGGGCGTTACGGCGTGGGCATGGTCTTCCTGCCCAGAGACGAGGCCGATCAGCGGCTCTTCATGCGGCTGGCCACCGAATCGGTCGAGGAGCAGGGGCTGCAGCTGATGGCCACGCGCCGCGTGCCGGTCGACAGCACGATCCTCGGCAAGGATGCCGCCGCCACGGAGCCCGACATCTGGCAGCTCTTCATCGTGGGGTGCGACGACCGCCAGCGGCTCGAGGAGCTGCTCTACGTCGTGCGCAAACGCCTCGAACAGCGCATCGCCGCCTCGACGATCCGCGACAAGCGAAGCTGCTACATCGCCAGCCTCTCGACACGCACGATCGTCTACAAGGGAATGCTCTCGTCGCGGCAGCTGCGCCACTACTTCACCGATCTGCAAAGCCCCTACTTCTCGAGTGCCATCGCGCTGGTCCACTCGCGCTTCTCGACCAACACCTTCCCGACGTGGAGCCTGGCTCAGCCCTTCCGCCTGATCGGCCACAACGGCGAGATCAACACCATCCGCGGCAACCGCCTCTGGATGGGGACGCGCGAAGCGGTGCTGCACCCCGAATTCGCCGGCCGCACCGACGGCGGACTGGGTCCGATCATCCAGCCGGGAATGAGCGACAGCGCCTCGTTCGACAATGCGCTGGAGTTCTTCCTGCGGGGCGGGATGTCGCTGCCGCACGCCCTGGCGATGCTCGTGCCGGAGAGCTTCAACGAGAAGAACCCGCTCTCGAAAAAACTCAAGAGCTTCTACGAATACCACTCGATCTTCATGGCGCCGTGGGACGGCCCGGCAGCCATCATCTTCTCCGACGGACGCTACGCCGGCGGCATGCTCGACCGCAACGGACTGCGCCCGGCCCGCTATCTGATCACGCGCGACGGCCTGATGGTCATCGCCTCGGAGACGGGCGTGCTGGATATTCCGGCCAACGAGATCGAATCGAAGGGGCGTCTCGAACCGGGCAAGATCCTGATGGTCGACACCGAACAGGGACAGATCCTCTTCGACGACGAAATCAAGCGTCAGCTGGCTACGGAACATCCCTACGACGAGTGGCTGCACGACAACCGGATCATCCTGCGCCACATCACCAGCGGCCGCCGCGTGACGCACGAAGTGCCGCATTACGAAAAGAGACTGCGCGCCTTCGGCTACGACCGCGAAGAGATCGACCGCATCCTCAAACCGATGGCCACGGCCGCGGCGGGTCCGACCGTCTCGATGGGCGACGACACGCCGCTGGCGCTGCTCTCGGAACAGCCGCAACGCTTCTTCAACTATTTCCGACAGCAGTTCGCACAGGTGACCAACCCGCCGATGGACTCGATCCGCGAGGAGCTGGTCATGTCGCTGACGAGTTACATCGGTGCCGTGCGCAAGAACATCCTGAAGCCTTCGGCCGAGTTGTGCAAGGTGGTGATGATGGCCTCGCCGATCATCTCGGACCGCGATCTGGACATCCTGCGCAACCTCGAATACAAGGGCTTCCGGACCATCACGCTGCGGATGCTCTTCCCGGTGGGCGGCGACGGACGCACGCTCGAAGAGGCGCTCGACGCACTGTGCCGCGAAGCCGAACGGGCCGTCGACGAGGGCTACAACTACGTGATTCTGAGCGACCGCGAGGTCGATGCCACCCATGCCGCCATACCGTCGCTACTGGCCATGTCGGCCGTGCACCACTACCTGATCGCGCGCCGCAAGCGGTCGCAGATCGCCGTGATCGTCGAGAGCGGCGAGGTGTGCGAAACGATGCACGTGGCGCTGCTGATGGGCTACGGAGCCAGCGGCGTGAACCCCTACATGGCCTTTGCCATCCTCAAGCAGCTCACCGCAGCGGGCGAACTGCAGCTCGACTTCGAAGGGGCCGAGCAGCACTACATCAAGGCCGTCGACAAGGGCATGCTGAAGATCATGTCGAAGATGGGCATCTCGACGATCCGCAGCTACCGCGGCGCGGCCCTGTTCGAACCGCTGGGCGTGGGTCAGCCGCTGCTCGACCGCTACATGGGCGGCGGTGTCTCGTCGATCGGCGGCATCGGTCTCGATGAGGTGGCCCGTGAGGCCACGCGAATGCACGACCGGGGCTTCGCGGCAGAGGCCGCGGAAGCGCCGCTCGAGAACTTCGGCCACTATGCCTACCGCCGCGACGGCGAATTCCACGGCTGGAATCCCGCCACAGTGCTCTCGCTGCAAAGTGCGGCCCGCACGGGCGACGAGGCGACCTTCGCCGAATTCACGCGTCAGGCCGAACACCGTGACAAACCGCGTTTTCTGCGCGATCTGGTCGAAATTGCGAGCGACCGCCGGCCGATTCCGGTCGAGGAGGTTGAGCCGGCCGAGGAGATCATGCACCGCTTTGTGGTCGAGGCAATGTCGTTCGGCGCCATCAGCAAGGAGGTCCACGAGACGATCGCCGCGGCGATGAACCGCATCGGCGGTCAGAGCAACACGGGCGAAGGGGGCGAAGATCCGGCCCGCAACACGCCGCTCGAGGACGGTACGTCGCTGCGCAGTGCCGTGAAGCAGGTGGCATCGGGGCGCTTCGGCGTCGATGCCGAGTATCTGGTCAATGCCGACGAGATCCAGATCAAGGTGGCCCAGGGTGCCAAGCCCGGTGAGGGCGGACAGCTGCCGGGCTTCAAGGTCGACGAGATGATCGCCCGCACGCGCCATTCGATCCCGGGCATCACGCTGATCTCTCCCCCGCCCCACCACGACATCTACTCGATCGAGGACCTGGCCCAGCTGATCTTCGATCTGAAGAATATCAACCCCGCGGCGCTGATCAGCGTGAAACTCGTGGCCGAAAGCGGTGTGGGGACCATTGCGGCGGGCGTCGCAAAGGCCAAGGCCGACAAGATCCTCATCAGCGGATCGGACGGCGGTACGGGAGCCAGCCCGGCCGATTCGATGAAATATGCCGGCGTGCCCGTGGAGATCGGACTGGCGGAGATCCAGCAGACGCTCGTGGGCAACCGCCTGCGCGACCGCGTGCGGCTGCAGGCCGACGGACAGTTGAAATGTGCCCACGACGTGCTGGTGAGCGCCCTGCTCGGTGCCGAGGAGTACGGATTCGGCACGGCGGCCCTCGTGGTGCTGGGGTGCCGGATGATCCGCAAATGCCACACGAACACCTGCCCGATGGGTGTGGCGACGCAGAATCCCGAACTGCGCAAGCGCTTTGTCGGAAAGCCCGAACACCTGATCACCTACTTCCGCATGCTGGCCGAGGATCTGCGCCGCCGGATGGCCGCGATGGGCTACGCCCGGATGGACGAACTGATCGGTCGCAGCGACCTGCTGCGTCAGCGTCCGATCGCCGCCGGAAATCCCGGTGCGGGGATCGATCTGCGGCGGCTGCTCTTCCGTCCGTCGGGCGATGCCGCCCTGCGTTACGGCACGCCGCAGGAACATGCCCTCTCGGAGGTGATCGACCGTCAGCTGCTGCCGCTGGCCGACCGCGTGATCGACGAACGGAAGAATCTCGTACAGACCTTCCCGATCGCCAATACGGACCGGAGCGTCGGCACGATGCTGAGCGGCCACATCACACGCCGCTGCGGCAGTCGCGGCATCGCGGCCGGATCGATGACACTGACCTTCCGCGGCAGTGCGGGCCAGAGTTTCGGAGCCTTCCTCTGCCCGGGCGTGACGATGCGGCTCGAAGGCGATGCGAACGACTACCTCGGCAAGGGGCTCTCGGGCGGACGTCTCGTCGTGGTGCCGCCGGCCGGCAGCCGCTTTGCCGCCGAAGGCAACGTCATCGCCGGCAACACGCTGCTCTACGGCGCCACGGCCGGCGAAGCCTACATCAACGGACGCGTCGGCGAACGCTTCTGCGTGCGCAACAGCGGTGCCAAGGCCGTCGTCGAAGGGGTCGGCGACCACGGGTGCGAATACATGACCGGAGGCCGCGTGGTCATTCTCGGCCGCACGGGCCGCAACTTCGCCGCAGGCATGAGCGGCGGCATCGCCTATGTCTGGAACCCCCGCGGCGACTTCGACTATTACTGCAACATGGAGATGATCGAACTGACGCTGCTCGACCGGGCCGAAGACCGCGAAGAGCTGCACCGGCTGATCATGACCCACGTCCGCCACACGGACAGCGCCATCGGCCGGCGGATGCTCGACGCCTGGGAGAGCTACGTGCGGCAGTTCATCAAGGTGACGCCCGTCGAGTACAAGCGTTATCTGGAACGCGAGCGTCAACGACACTGATCCCGTCTGCTCCGGCGAAAAAACGGCGGCCCCGCACAGGGGTCGCCGTTTTTTTTGCCAAGACGCGGCAAAGATCGTCACCTCGACACGGGGAGGTTCCACGCCGCACCGCGCCAATTACTCTTTCGGATAGGTGTAGCCGTTGTAGTAGATCTTGAAGGAGTATTTGCGGTTGGCCTCGTCGAACGAATAGACGTAACGCACGTCGGGTGACGGATAGGCCGACGTGTCGTAGTCGAACGAGGAGGTAAACCCGCACTCCTGCGTGCCGCTGACGATCTGCTGTCCGACATAAAGCGCATCCGTAACACGGTACTCCATGCCGATGGGGCTCGTCCCGTAGATATTGCTGTAGATCGAATATCCGGAAGCCGCCCCTTCGACCTCGAAGACCTTGCCCGTGCAGGAGGAGTAGGCCAGCGTCACGCCCTCGTCGCGGGGACGCACGACGAAGCCTTCGCCCTCGGTGCTCCAGTTCGAGGAGGCCGTACCGTTGCCCTCGACCGCGGCGGAGATGCTCGACAGACGGATGGTATAGGAGCCGTCGCCGTTGTCACTCAGACGGGTCAGACCGCTGTACATGTTGATCTGCGACTCCGTACCGTTGTAGGAGGAGTAGCTGAAGAGCTTGAAGTCGGGCTGCATCACCACGTTCCACACGGCTCCGTCGGCCAACTGGGCCGCACCTCCGGTCTCAATGACCAGCGAACCCGCCAGGTAGAAACCGTCGGACATCTGATAATTCTTGTCGAAGGTGAGTTTGTACCCCTCGGCGACCTCCTCGATCTTCGTACCGGTGTTGAACAGCCGTGAAAGCACCGTGCGGCTGTTGTACTCGGCCGAAGAAAGGGTCACGTCGTCCTTGCCCTCGGCGTGCTGTTTGGCCACCTCGGCGGCCAGGACGGCCACCCGCATACCGGCATTCGCGGCCTGCATGGCCACCCGATCCTGCGTCGTGACATACGACTGGATATATTGTCCGGGTTGTACGGGCAACAGATCCTTGTAGGTATCATCCTCCTTGATACAGCTCGAAAAGGCAACGGCCCCGAGCATCAGCGTAGTTAAGATTTTCTTCATGCGATGTTGTCGTTATTTGCGATGTTGTCGATTGAATGCACCCTATAAATGCACCTGCGGACGGATTACTGCATCCGGGATCGGGAAAAAATAGTTTTTCCGACTCAAAGGTACAATTTTTTTTACGAAGAGGCGGAAGATTTGGACATATCGCCGCAAAATCGTATCTTTATTCCATGACACACCTGATAACTGCAACAATATTTATGTCCCTGCTCACATTTTTCGGATGCGGCCGATCGAAGGCCCCCGAATATCCGTCCGACACGCTCACAACCCGCGACGGACGTGAAATCACGTTTCATTTCTTCAAGCACGCCTCGCTGGCCGTCGAGGTCGGCGGAAAATGGATCTACGTCGACCCGGTGAGTGACTACGCGAATTACGCCGCGCTGCCCAAAGCCGATCTGGTGCTGATCACCCACTCGCACCACGATCATCTGGACATCACGGCCGTGGATCGGATTCTGACCCCCGAGACGGAGATCCTCTGCGACCGGACCTCGGCCGAAGCCTTCGAGATGAACTGCTACACGATGCGCCCGGGGAGTGTGGCCACGCCGCGCGACTACGTGAAGATCGAGGCCGTCGTGGCCTGCAACACCACGCCCGGACATCTGCAGTTCCATCCCCGCGAGCGGGAAGACTGCGGCTATGTGCTGACCATCGGCGGCACGCGCATCTACATAGCCGGTGATACGGAGCCGACCCCCGAAATGAAAAGTCTGAAAAATGTCGATATTGCCTTTCTGCCTGTGAACCAGCCCTACACGATGACGGTCGACCAGGCGGTGGAGGCCGTCAAGGCATTCCGTCCGGCGATCTTCTACCCCTACCACTACGGCGAGGTCGACGAGAAGACCGATCTGGAGCGCCTCGCCCGCGAACTGGAGAGCGTGACCGAAGTCCGCATCCGGCCGCTGGAATAGTCCGACCGACCGGGCCGAAGAAGGTAAACGGGCCGAAAGAGAACATCCGGGCTGAGAATGACCGGACCGGGGAAGGGGCGGCCGGACCGGATGAATCAACCGGACCCGGGGAGGGCGGACCGGGGGAACCGGCCGGACCGGAGAAGGGAAGAATCGACCGGGAAACAACGGAAACCCTCACGGCAAAACGGTCCAAACATTCAGTGAAAGGGCAGGCGGAAGAAACCGCATCCATACCCCGAGCAACAAGGCGGGGAGATCCCTGAAGGAGATCTCCCCGCCTTGTTTGCGCACGACTGACAGACTATTTTTTCGAAGTCTCCGCCGTATTTCCGCTCTTCTTGACTTCGGCCTTGACCTTGAGCGAGGCAAGACCCTTCACGATATTCTCATCGTTGTTCTTCGAGGCATCGTAGACGACCGTGACCTCCTTCTTCTCGAGGCTCACCTGCACGTCCTTGATTCCCTTGCCCAGCGAGGGGACGTTGTTCATGATCTTCTGGACACAATGGTCGCAATCGACATCGGCCGTGAAGACCGTCGTGACGATCTTTTTGGGCGCAGCCTTTTCGGCCGCCATCGTAAGGCCCGCGCCCATCATCAGGGCCAGGCAAAGCATCAGTAATTTTTTCATCGTTTCAGGAGTTTTATCGGGTTTTCTTATATTTCAGGCATCGGTATTCGCCCACAGGTATCGGCATCCGCACCACCGCCGGTCAATACAGATTCAGCCGCATGCCGATCATCGAAACGTTTGCTCCTCCGTGAAGCCTCCCTTCTCAAAGGGAGGTTTGGAGGGTTTGTCGGCTCGGTTCTATATCGGCATCCGCACCACCGCCGGTCAATACAGATTCAGCCGCATGCCGATCATCGAAACGTTTGCTC
>CALUNE010000021.1 GCA_944321945.1 uncultured Alistipes sp. | reverse complement strand
GAGTTTCCGAGCCCCGGGCAGCCTCACACCGACAAAAAAGCGATGCCCCCTTGCAGAGAGCATCGCTCGATCGTCACGAGGGATTTTCGGGACCGGTGCCAGGCGGACACCCGTTTCCCCCCCCCTCGCCTCGGGATCAGGCCTTCGAGCCGTCGTAGGCCCACTTCACGTAGATGGCACCCCAGGTATATCCACCGCCAAAGGCCGAGAGGATCAGGTTGTCACCCTTGCGCAACTGGCTTTCGTAGTCGTAGAGGCAGGTCGGGATCGTAGCGGCCGTCGTATTTCCGTTGCGGTCGATATTGATCATGCACTTGTCCTGCGTAATGCCCATGCGGCGGGCCGTCGCGTCGATAATACGCAGGTTGGCCTGGTGAGGTACCAGGAAGCGGATATCATCGCCCGTGAGGTGGTGGCGCTCCATCATCTCCACCGACACATCGGACATTTTCGACACGGCAGCCTTGAAGACGGCGTGACCGTCCCACATGATCGTATGCCAGTTGTTCTGCACGGTTTCGATCGAAGCCGGGTAGCGCGAACCGCCGGCCTTCATGTAGAGCTGCAGCTCGCCCGAGCCGTCGCTGTGCAGGATCGAATCGATCACGCCGTAGCCCTCGGTATTGGGCTCCAGCAGCACGGCTGCCGCGGCATCGCCGAAGAGCGGGCAGGTCGAACGGTCCGTATAGTCGACGATCGACGACATCTTGTCGGCGCCCACGACAATGACTCGCTTGCTCGTACCGGCCTCGATGAACTTGGCACCCGTGGTCAGCGCGAAGAGGAAGCCGCTGCAGGCTGCCGATACGTCGTATGCGAAAGCATTCTTGCAACCGGCCTGGTCGGCAATCAGGTTACCCGTCGAGGGGAAGAACATGTCGGGGGTTACCGTGGCGCAGATCACCACGTCGATCGACATCGGATCCACCCCCGTTTTATCGAGCAGGTTCATGACAGCACGTGCTCCCATGTAGGAGGTGCCGATACCTTCGCCCTTGAGGATATGACGGGTCTTGATGCCCGTATGCGACATGATCCACTCGTCGTTGGTGTCGACCATATGGCTCAACTCGTCGTTCGTGAGGATGTAATCGGGGAGGTATTGACCTACGCCCGTGATTGCTGCAGTTATCTTACCCATTACTTAACTTTTGCTTGTCTGATAAAATTTTAATTCTTGAAAGCCTGGCGGAGTTTGGCGGTCAAACCGGCCTTGATGACCTGTTCGGTCGAGAGGATCATGCTTCGAATGGCTTTCGGGGAGGAGCATCCGTGGCCGATGACGACCGGCGCATTGACCCCCAGCACGGGCGTACCGCCCACATTCTCATAATTCATGGCATCCCAGAAGGCGTTGTGGCCGCCCAGGGCCAGATTGATCCGGTAAAGTCCCTCGGCCATTTTCAGCACCGTGTTGCCGACGAAGCCGTCGCAGACGATCACGTCCGCCACCTTGCCCGAGAAGATGTGCGATCCCTCGACGTTGCCGACGAAACGGATCCGCGGATCGGCCTTGAGCAGTTCATGTGCGGCCTTGACCTGGGCATTGCCCTTCGTATCCTCCTCGCCGATGTTGAGCACCGCCACGCGGGGGTTGGCTATTCCGAGCACCGATTCGGCATAGATCGAGCCGATCAGGCCGTACTGGGCCAGCACTTCGGGCTTGCAGTCCACGTTCAGACCCACGTCGAGCAGCAGGGCGGGATGTCCTGCGACGGTGGGAACGATGGAGGAGATCGTGGGACGGATAACCCCTTCGATCGGTTTGACGGCATACATCGATCCGACCATCATGGCACCGGTCGATCCGGCGCTTGCGAAGCCGTCGACGGCACCCTTGGCCAGGTATCCGAAACCCACCGTGATGCTCGAATTGCTTTTGCTCTGGAAAGCCTTGGCCGGGTGATCCCCCATTTCGATCACCTCGGTCGTAGGCACGAGATCGAACCGCTCGGCAGGGCATCCTTCCGAAGCGAGTACGGACTTGATTTTCTGCTCGTCGCCGAACAGTACGATCCGGCTGTCCGAGCCGATCGCGTCGAGCGCCATGACGGCTCCCTTGACCGCCGCTTCGGGGGCGTAATCGCCTCCCATGGCATCTACACCAATCTTTATCATACTCGTGGAGTTGGTTGAAAACTTCAGACCCGGGACATCCGGAAGCCGCAGTCAACGTCCGGCGGGACGGGTCCGTTCATAAACTGAAAAAGAGGCCTCCCCGCAAGGGGACGCTCTCTTTCGGTACCGAATCTATTCGGCTGCTTTCTTCTCGATGGCCAGCTTGCCGCGATAGAAGCCGCACTCGGGGCATACACGGTGGTAGAGCACCGCTGCACCGCAGTTCGAACACGTAACGACCGTCGGAACGGTTGCCTTGTAGTGAGTTCTGCGCTTGTCGCGTCGCGTCGACGAGATTTTGTGTTTAGGATGTGCCATTTTACAACTGTATTTTTATAAGTTCGTAAATTCCTTTACTCTTTCGGGGCTTTCGAATCTCCTGCCGCATCACGTTTCGTTGCCGTTTTTTCCTCATCGGCTTCCATCCGTTCGCGCAGGGCGGCCAGTTTGGCCCATTCGCCTCCGTCGTGTTCATGGGAGGCCGCCTTTCGTTCGAGGGCTTCAAACTCGCCTTCGGAGATGATCCGGAAGCGTTCGAGCATCTCGGGATTGCATTCGCCGTCGGGGTGAACCCGCTGGTAGGGCAGCGACAGCACGATACTCTCGTAGATATACTGCTTCAGATCCACGCGATCCTCGCCCGGCAGCAGCCAGATCACCTCGCCGTCGTATTCGTGCACCTCGTCGGAGAATTTCACCGGCAGTTCACCCGCGAAATCGATCGGTATGCGGCAATCCTCCAGACAGCGGTCGCACGCCACGACCACATGGCCCGAGATCGAGACCATGAGCATCAGCTGCGTATCGCCGCGGTCGAGGTCGACCACGACCTCACAGGCACCGTCCTTGATCTCCGAGCTCTCATACTCCTCGAACAACGACTTGTCCACCGCGAACCGGAATTCGTGGTGGCCGTTTTTCAGCCCCTTGAAGACGATGGAATATCGCTGTGCTTCCTCCATTTGAACACATTTAGTGCGCAAAGTTACGAAAAAATAAGACAATTGCAAAGAAAACCGCGAGTTTTAGCACCCTTGGGGCCCGCCGGCGGAATCCGTAACGGGCTCGGGGATCGAAAATTTGCTTTTCCCCGCGGCATGCACTATCTTTGTCCGACATGAAGGAGCAAGGATTCAAAATCGAACTGAAGAGCCGCTACGACGAATGGTGGCGCTACAACGCCGACCTGATGTGCGGATGCTTCGACGTGGACGACAACCGCATCGGATTCGTATCGACAGCCTCGGACGTAGCCGACGTGGGGTCGAATCTGCGGGCCTGCCCCGAGGGTACGGCCGCCAACCGGAGCGTCACGCTTCAGACTCCGCCGTGCGACCACCTCGTGCTCTACGTCTACATCATTCCCCACACGCTGCCCGCCGGCAACGACATCGACGCCTCGCGCCCCTTCGAAGCCGAGATCCGAATCTCCTGCGACGGCCGCCACCTGCGCACCGAAAAGCGCATGATCAACCAGTGGTCGGGGGCCTCGATCGAACTGAAGGTCTCCCGCCAATAGATCCGGACCTCGGAATATCGCGCCGCCCCGCCGACCCGAAGCCGTACCTCAACAACGGCCGCGTCATGCTGCGCCCCGCCATCCGAGCCCCGACTTCCCCGGCTGCCCGGCCGTCCAGCCATCGTGCCGTCCAAATCATCCTGCGCTCCGGCCCTCCGCCGTCGATCCGTCATCATGCCGTCGTGAGGCCTTGCCGACCCGAGAAGGTCTGTCAGCATGCCATTCCGCAAGCCCGACGCCCGATTATCCGGCGATTCCGCCCCCTCCCCGGCCCCTTCCCGAACAAGCACAAAAAAAGGGAAGCCCGCAAGGCTTCCCCTTTTTTCCACGAATGGTTCGTGATTACTTGTTGTAGGCCTTCATGACCGAAATCAGGTCGAGCACCTTGTTCGAGTAACCCCACTCGTTGTCGTACCAGGCGACAACCTTTACGAAGGTATCGGTCAGAGCGATACCGGCAGCCTTGTCGAAGATCGACGTACGGGGATCGCCCAGGAAGTCCGACGATACGACAGCCTCCTCGGTGTAGCCCAGCACACCCTTCAGTTCGCCTTCCGAAGCCTCCTTCATGGCGGCGCAGATCTCATCGTACTTGGCCGGCTTAGCCAGGTTGACCGTCAGGTCGACAACCGAAACGTCCAGCGTCGGAACACGCATCGACATACCGGTCAGCTTGCCGTTCAGCGAGGGGATCACCTTACCTACGGCCTTGGCAGCGCCCGTCGACGAGGGGATGATGTTGCCCGAAGCGGCACGACCGCCACGCCAGTCCTTCATCGAGGGACCGTCTACGGTCTTCTGCGTTGCGGTGGTCGAGTGAACCGTCGTCATCAGACCGTCCGTGATACCGAACTTGTCGTTGAGGACCTTGGCGATCGGGGCGAGGCAGTTCGTGGTGCACGAAGCGTTCGAAACGATCTTCTGGCCGGCATACGTGTCGGTGTTCACGCCGCATACGAACATCGGCGTAGCGTCCTTCGAAGGAGCCGACATAACCACGTACTTGGCACCGGCTGCCAGGTGAGCCTGAGCCTTCTCCTCGGTCAGGAACAGACCCGTCGACTCTACGACGTACTCGGCACCTACCTCGTTCCACTTTAGGTTGGCGGGATCCTTCTCGGCGGTGACGCGGATGGCGTGGCCGTTGACGATCAGCTGGCTCTTCTCCATGTCGCAGCTGATTTCGCCCTTGAACTGGCCGTGCATCGTGTCGTACTTCAGCATGTAAGCCAGGTAGTCTACCGGGCAGAGGTCGTTGATACCTACAACCTCGAACTTGTCGGTCTGCGTGCAAGCGGCACGGAAAACCATACGACCGATACGGCCAAAGCCGTTGATACCGATTTTGATAGTTGCCATAGTGTTTTGATTTATTTGTTAATAAAAACTTGCGTTATTTTTTTCACAGCGCAAAAGTACATACTTTAAATATTATACGCAAATAAAAATTTAATTTTTTTACAATCGCCCTCCGGCGAGCCTCTGCGGGGAGATTGCGGCATTGCCCGAAAACATCCTTGCCAGCCGTCTCTCCGCCCCTGCCGGCCACCTTCGCTCCCGACTGTCAGTCTCTCCCAGTCTCTCCGCCCGACTGCCCGTCTCTTCGCCCGACTGCCCGTCTCTCCGCCCGGCTGCACGGGCTATTCCGAAGCGGCCTTGGCCCGCTTGGCCATGGCCGAGGCGAAGACGAATTCGTTCAGTTCGCGGTTGTCGGCATGGAGGATCTCCTGCCGGGTGCCCTCCCACCACTTGCGGCCGTTGTGGATATAGACGATCTTCTCGCCGATCTCCATTACGGAGTTCATGTCGTGCGTGTTGATGATCGTCGTCATGCCGTATTCGTGGGTGATTTCGTGAATCAGGTTGTCGATGACGATCGAGGTCTGCGGATCGAGGCCCGAGTTGGGCTCGTCGCAAAACAGGTAGCGGGGGTTCATCACGATGGCCCGGGCGATGGCCACGCGCTTGATCATGCCGCCCGACAACTCGGCCGGATAGAGGTGGTTGGCATTCTCGAGCCGCACGCGGTTCAGACAGAAATTCACGCGCTCGAGCTTTTCGCGTTCGCTCTGCGAGGTGAAGAGGTCGAGCGGCAGTTTGACATTCTCCTCGACGGTCGACGAGTCGAGCAGCGCCCCGCCCTGGAAGATCATGCCGATGTCCTTTCGGATGCTCTTGCGCTGGCGGAATCCCAGGCGCGAGAAGTTCACGTCGTCGTACCACACGTCGCCCGAATCGGGTTCGTGCAGCCCCACGAGGGTCTTCAGCAGCACGGTTTTGCCCGAGCCGCTGCGTCCGATGATGAGGTTCGTGCGACCGGTCTCGAACTCCACCGAGATGTCGTCCAGCACGACCCGTCCGTCGAACGACTTGACGATATGTTCGGCGCGTATCATATCAGCAGTACTTGTGTCAGAATCAGGTCGAAGAGCAGAATCACCACGCAACTCACGACCACGGCCCGCGTCGAAGCGGCACCCACCTCGAGCGAATTGCCCCGGGCGTTGTAGCCGAAGAAGGCCGAGATCGAGGTGATGATGTAGGCGAAGAAGACGGTCTTGATGAGCGTATAGGTGATCGAATAGGGTTTGAAGTCCATCAGCAGGCCGTCGACGTAGTCGGCCGGGATCATGATGCCCGTGGCGGCGGCGATGAGCCAGCCGCCCAGCACGCCGATCAGGATCGAGAGGATGGTCAGGAAGGGGAAGAAGATCATCGCGGCGACGATCTTCGGCAGGATGAGGTACGAGGCCGAGTTGACGCCCATGATCTCCAGGGCGTCGATCTGCTCGGTGATGCGCATCGTGCCGATCTCGGAGGCGATGCTCGAGCCGACCTTTCCGGCCAGGATCAGCGCCACGACCGCCGACGAGAACTCCAGGATCATCGTCTCGCGCGTGGCGTAGCCGATGAGCGACTTGGGGATGAAGGGCGAATCGAGGTTGATGGACATCTGCAGGGCGATCACCGCGCCGATGAAGAGCGAGATGATGGCCGTCAGTCCGATCGAATTGATGCCCAGCGCATCCATCTCGAAGATGATCCGCCGGCGGTAGATCGCAGCCTTTTCCGGACGGGAAAAGACCTTTCCCATCAGGATGAAATAGCGTCCGATCAGTCCGAAAATCTGCAGCATGTCAGTCCTTCTCCTCCTCGAATTCGACGTAGTCGCCGACCTTGTCCGAGACCCGTTTTTCGGGCACGTCGCGCGTCTTGTAGATTTTCACTTCGCCCTCGCGGCCCTCACCGCGCGGTGCCCGCTCCGAGAAGGGGGATCCGGGGCCGCCCCGACGGGGATCGAACCCCGAGCGGCCGAACTGCTCCTCCATCTGTTTGCGGGCGCGGTAGATGCGCCAGCGGAAGGCCAGCGTCAGCACCAGTATCAACAGAATCAGTCCCATCACGAAATAGAGTATGAAGAGTGCGATGCCCTTCAGCACCGCGGGGGCGGCGATTGCCAGAAACAGGATGATGAACGTCGTGAACGGATTGCGCCGCACGAAGCCCGCCACCGAGTCGATGATCGCCATCAGAAAATTCATTGCTTCTTCGGTTTCAACGTTTCATCGTCACCTCCGCAAAGAGCGTGCAATCCGCACGTCGGGAAGTTTATCTCTGCAAAGGTAGCGAAAAATATGCTTATTTCAATTAAATGTCGTAAATTTGGAGCCCGAAAACAAATCTCATCCCAAATATGTTAACGCCACTCACAGCCATCTCGCCCGTCGACGGGCGCTACCGTAACAAAACGGAAAAACTGGCGGATTATTTTTCCGAACAGGCCCTGATCCGCTATCGGATCCGTGTCGAAGTGGAGTACTTCATCGCGCTGTGCGAGCTGCCGCTGCCGCAGCTGGCCGGCATCGATCCGGCGAAATTTGCCGGTCTACGTGCGCTCTACACCGATTTCAGCACGGCCGACGCCGAACGCGTCAAGCAGATCGAATCGGTGACCAACCACGACGTCAAGGCCGTCGAATACATCATCAAGGAGAAGATGGACGCGCTGGGGCTGGAGGCCTACAAGGAGTTCGTACACTTCGGACTCACGTCGCAGGACATCAACAATACGGCCATTCCGCTCTCGCTCAAGGAGGCGATGACCGGTGTCTACTACCCCGCCGTCGAGGAGGTGCGCGACAAGCTGGCGTCGTTCGCCCAGGAGTGGCGTTCGATCCCGATGCTGGCCCGCACCCACGGACAGCCCGCCTCGCCCACGTCGCTGGGCAAGGAGTTCTCGGTATTCGTCGAGCGTCTCGAAAAACAGCTGGTCATGCTCCACGACATCGCCGTGCCGGCGAAGTTCGGCGGCGCGACGGGCAACTTCAACGCCCACCACGCGGCCTATCCCGAAATCGACTGGGTGGCCTTCGCCAACCGTTTCGTCAACGAGAAGCTGGGGCTCTGCCGCTCGCAATACACCACCCAGATCGAGCACTACGACAACCTGGCGGCCATCTTCGACAACATGAAGCGCATCGACACCATCCTGATCGACCTCTCGCGCGACATGTGGACCTACATCTCGATGGAGTACTTCAAACAGCAGATCAAGGCCGGCGAGGTCGGTTCGAGCGCCATGCCCCACAAGGTCAACCCGATCGACTTCGAGAATGCCGAAGGCAACTTCGGCATCGCCAACGCCGTCTTCGAACACCTCGCCTCGAAACTCCCCGTTTCGCGCCTGCAGCGTGACCTGACCGATTCGACCGTGCTGCGCAACATCGGCGTTCCGATCGCCCACGCCGTGATCGCGCTGCAGTCGCTGATGAAGGGGCTCAACAAGGTGATCCTCAACCGCGAGGCGCTGGAGCACGATCTGGAGCAGAACTGGGCCGTGGTGGCCGAGGGCATCCAGACGATTCTGCGCCGCGAAGGCTACCCGAAGCCCTACGAGGCGCTCAAGGCCCTCACGCGGACAAACACCCACATCACGCGCGAGGCGATTGCCGACTTCATCGAGACGCTCAACGTCTCGGAGGAGGTGAAGAAGGAGCTGCGAGCCCTCTCGCCGATGACCTACACGGGCGTCTTCCGCTAAACCGCCCGCAAGGACCGTCCTCCCGGGTTCAAGGATAAAGCGAAGAGCCGCCGACGGATTCTGATCCGTCGGCGGCTCCTGTTATCAGCCGGTTCCCGAGGCGTTTCACTCGTGACAGCAGCGGACCGTATAACCGGCCGAACGATCCTTGTCAAGCGTGAGATTGATCGATCCGCCGGAGGTCGTCAAGGGTCGCCGGAAGAAGAGATAGCGCGCACTCCGGGCCGTAGCCGTCGACGACCAGTAGGTACCCGAACCGCCGGTCGAAGCCCGCAGGCCGGCAATGCTGCCGAACGAATGGAAGCGATATCCCTGCGCCGGATACCAGTCGCCGTGGCCGTCGAATGTGACAGTCATGCCAAAATTCGAATCGTCCCACGCCGAAACCCCTTCGACGTAGTTGTTGCCGACGGATATTCCCTCCCAGGCCGTCACTTCGGGGACCTTGTAGCCCGGCGGACAGGGATCGTTGAGCGTCTTGGCAGCCCCCCACAACCCCGCATTCGGATTCGAGAGCCAGTCGTATGTTCCCGAGGCAAGTTTGGCGCTGAAGAAGGTCATCGGCATGGCAGCCGCCTCCGCAGCCGTGACGGTCCGCTTGTCGATCTTCCACTCCGCCGCGGCTTCGGGGTTCATCACCGTAAGCCGCTTTGCCTCGGCGAAGGCCGTCGACGAGGTTTCGGTCGTCTCCCCGCCGTAGAAGGGATCCTTGCGCCCCCACTGGTAGTACATGCCGTAGGCTTCGGTTCCGCCGACCCGGACACCGCGTGCGCCGAGATTCCGATCCATGAAGCGCATTCCGTTTCCATAGGTCACCGTCTGCGGCACCTCGGTCACCCAGAGGTGCCAGCTCCAGACAACGGCCCCGTCACGCAGCAGCGCCACGACCGCATTGCCCGGGCCTTCACCGACCGTCAGCAGGATCTCGCCGGACGCCGGATCGAGTTCAACCTCCGAAACGAGCCCCTCGCGATCGCACCACAGCCAGTCGGCCTTCATACCGTCGGTCATCTCGATCCGGGGATCAAACCCCGTCGTTGCCACATCTCCGACGCCGTTACCGCGGAGTTTCGCATTGAAGAGACAGCGGCCCGGAGCCGTCACCACGTAACAGTTGGCCGTGCCGCCGGCACTCAGATCCGTCACCCGCGGCACGGAGAGAATGCCTCCATCCGCAAGCCGGATCTCGAGACGTCCCGGCAGTTCGGCAACCGAGCGGAACAGCACGGGCTGCAACCGGTCGGAAGCCGCAACCGGCCGTCCCGACCGGTCGACCATCCGCCACGGAGAGTTCTCTCCCGTCGTCAGGGTCCAATAACCCGCCTCGTCAACGCCTACGACCGGCACGCCGTCCGCAACCAGGCAGGGCTTTCCCGCGCCATCCGACAGCCGGGGCGCCTCCTTCTCCGAAGCCAACGTCCAGTAATAGGTTCCGCCGTCGGCCGCCACCCCGATCAGCGGCGCCTCCGCAGCCGCCTCATCACAGGCCAGCGTCACCTGCGTGCCATCGCGAAAGACGAGCAGCTGTCCCTGCTCCGCCCCGCGCACGGCAACCACCTCCGAGCGGGCGGCGGCGCCGATCAGATCGCGAAGCACGACCAGACCGGCATTCAGCACATCCAGGCGCTGCTGCAGTTCGGGCGAGATCTTTTTCGGTTCGGGCGTGGCCGGGCCATCCTCCTTTTTTCCACATCCGCCAAGAAGCAACCCGCAGATGCCAATCACAAAAATCCTTCTCATCATACTTTGTTTTTAAAAGGTTTGGTTCACCGGTCCAGTACGGACAGACCATTCCCGACAAAGCACGACGCACACGCGGCACCCTCGGGGGAGAGCAGAGACAAAGCTAGACGGCAACATCCTCATACACCCGTAAAAAAGTCCGTCCGACGGGGTTTGGCTCCGAAAGTAAAGGCTGAAACAGAAGAGGCTCACGTGGAAAGACACGCGGCCGATTCCGTCACTTCCTTTCACCGCAGAAGCAAACGTCCTATCGTGCAAGGCAGGTCTTCTGACTCGTTCCTTGTGCGGCGCCTTCCCGGTCCGATACGGACCAGTGGCTCGGAAAGCCGCGACAAACACCCCCGAGGGGTTGGAACTCACAGCAGCGGGAACTGTTGCCGATTCGCACGGCATTCCCTTTTCATTCCCCGGCGACGGGGAAACCATTGCGCGGTAAAGATAGGGCTTTCCTCCGGACGGACAAACCTTCCGCGCGGAAAATCCTCCGAAAAAGCCGTAAAATACCAGAATTCAGGAAATAGAGGCCAACGATCGCCGCCAGATGCCGGACTGGCACGCATATTGCCGCTCAAAGAGTCAACTGCGGGTCAGCAACCGCAGTGAGGTTTCTTCATTTATTTAAGTTTGGGTTAGTAGTTTTGGAGGGCAACCTCCGAGGGCAGCAGGCAATCGCGAGATTCCCTGCTGTTTTTTTGTGGAAAAAATCCACACCCTCTCCGACAGACTTTCCAACAGTTCCGACACCGGCCCGGACATTGCATCCGAGCGGGACCAGCCAAAACCCGCATGCCAACAGGTTGCGGCTCGCCATCCGGCCACGCGGCATCCCGTCCTGCTACGCGGCACCCTGTCCGGCCTCGCGGCATCCCGTCCAACCACGCGGCATCCCGTCCAACCACGCGGCATCCCGTCCAACCACGCGGCATCCCTCCAGCTCTCGGCTTCCCGTCGGGCCACACGGCCGACTAAAACTCGATCGTCACCCCCAGCGTCGGCAGCAATGTGCCGCTCACCTGCTCGATCTTCTTCATCATATAATGCTGCTGGTCGGCAGGGGCTTCCGGATCCCGGATCTCGCCGGTCGACATCCAGACGTCGGGCGAGCGATACTTGCTCACCGTAACGTTTTGCAGATCGATGTAGAATCCAAGCATGAACCGCTTGAAGTAGAAGATCTTGTCCAGCCGCACATCCAGCTGGGCAAAGGCATCGAGCCGTTCGGCGTTGTAGAGGTCGTAATTGTAGTAGGGACGTCCCTGAGCATCCCAGGCCGAGACGAGCGACGAGGTTGCGAGGTCGTAGGGCGTATAGGGAGCGCCTCCGACGGCACTCAGCTTGGCCCCGAAACTCCAGTTGCGCGGGAAGTCGTACGTACCGCTGAGGTTGACGACGAAACGGTTGTCCCATGCCGAGGCGATCCACGGAGCCGAGGTGTCGTTGCGGTACTCCGAACGGTAGAGCGTCACCGACCCCACGACGTTGAGCCGTCCGGGAATCTGCCACCGCGCCATCGCCTCCACGCCGTAGGCACGCCCCTGGGCCGAGGAGGCCAGTGCCTCGTTGCCCACCGTACCGTAGTCGGCCCCCTTGCACGAAAGGGGAATGTGGTCGACCAGCGACACCGGCACCTTGCCGTAGCGTTTGTAGAAACCTTCGAGCGTCACGATCAGCCGGTCGCCGTGGCGCCAGTCGAAGCCTCCGCTGACCGTTCCGACGTGCATGTAGTCCAGCGAACGGTTGACCAACTCTCCCTCCTGCTTGAATCCCAGCGCCGTGTAGGGCGGCAGCTGGTAGTAGAGCCCGGCGGCGCCGCTCACCGACCAGGCGTCGCTCAGCGCATAGGAGATCGAGGCCCGGGGCGAGAGCTGCTCCCAGAAGCGGGCCATGCGTCCCGAATAGTCGCAGCCGTCGGTCCGCAATCCGGCCGAGGCCTTCAGCCGCTTGTCCAGCGAGACATACTCGGCCGAGAGAAAGGCGCCCCATCCGAGGATCCCCAGACGCGTGTTGTAATCGGAAAGCACCTGCTCGCGATGGACGTAGAGGCGCTGCAGCGTGCGGTTCGTATATGCGGACCAGGTCACCTCGGCCCCCTCGCGCACGGTCCAACGCCCGAGATAGGTGCGGTTTTCGGCCCGCAGCGTACTCTTCTGCTCGACGGAGCGCAGCCGCAGGTTGAGATTCTCCTCGCTCGACGAATCGTTGTTGCGATACTTCAGATTGCGGTTGTTCAGGTAGTTGTGGCTCAGCGTCACGGTCTGGACATGGCGGCCGGCATAGTGGCGCCACGAGGCCCCGACCGTAAAGGTCTCCTGCTGGATGCGCGGCAGATAGCTCAACAGATACTGGGCGTTTTCCCCCTCCTCGTCGACGTTGAGTTTCATGTTGTCGATGCCGGCCAGCGCCAGCACGGTCAGTTCATCGTGCTCCGTAAGACGGCTCTTGACCTTCACCTGCCCGTCGATGTAGTTCGGCAGGAAGGGCAGTCCCAGCATCTTGAACAACAGCTGCAGGTAGGATTGCCGCAGCGAGAAGAGATAGGTCGTCTTTTCGCCGATGTGTCCGCTGCCGCTCACCCCCACCTCCGAGGCGCCCAGCGTCGCCTTGAAGGTCTGCTTTTCGGGGTTGCCGTCGCGCAGCTGGAAATCGAGCACCGAGCTCATCGCTCCGGCCCGGTCGGCGGGAAAGGCTCCGGTGTAGAAGCTGATTTCGCGTACCAGATCGGCATTGACGATGCTCACCGGACCGCCCGTGGCACCCTGCGTGGCGAAGTGGTTGATGTTCGGAATCTCGATGCCGTCCATGTAGAACTTGTTTTCAGAGGGTCCGCCGCCACGCACGATCAGATCGTTGCGATAGCCCACGGGCGAAAACGACACGCCCGGATAGGAGCGTACGATACGCGAGATGTCGCGGTTCGAACCGGGGCTCGTCTCGATCTCCTGCATGCCGATGACCTTCAGGCTGACGGGGCTTTCGGTCGTCACGCGGAAGGGGGTCGGACGCACCGTCACGGCCTCGACCTGCGTGGCATCCTCCTCGAGCTCGACCTCGATGAAGGGGGTGGCGGCCGAAACCCGGTATTCGGAGGTCGTCTGCGTCTTGTAACCGATCGACGAAACCGTCAGCCGCCAGATGCCGGGTTTGACGTGTTCGAGATGGAAGCGGCCGAGCGAATCGGTCGAAACGCCCGTGCGTTCCTGCCCGGCCAGCACCACGGCGGCATAGGGCACCGGCTGACGGCTCAGACGATCGATCACCCGCCCGTTGACCGAATAGGAGTTCGACTGGGCCCGGACGCCCGATCCGAGCAACGACAGCAGAAGCGTCGCGAAGGTCAGAAGATGGATTTTACGCGGAATCATGTGACAAAGATACGTTTTTTTCGGACGGATTGTCCCGACGAGCCATTCAATCGGAAGGATCCGGGCATGGTCTTCCCGCAGCAAAATCGCTGCCACGCTCCGCCGTGCGGTGCAACAAGGCGGGCGCCGGTGGACCGTACGGATTTTCAGCGCCCGAAACCTGAAAAACAAACAGCCGCCCCAGAAGAGGCGGCTTTCGGAGTGGGAGCTGAGGGATTCGAACCCCCGACCCTCTGCTTGTAAGGCAGACGCTCTGAACCAGCTGAGCTAAGCTCCC
>CALUNE010000020.1 GCA_944321945.1 uncultured Alistipes sp. | reverse complement strand
TTGATGAGGTAGTCGGCGATTTTCGAGCCGATGGCCTTGTCCATGATGTTCTCCTCCTCGCTCTTGGTGACCATGATGACGGGGGTTGTCGGGCGAACCTCCTTGATCTTGGGGAGGGTTTCGAGGCCCGTCATGCCGGGCATCATTTCGTCGAGGATGATGAGGTCGTAGGCGCCCTCGGCAGCCATGTCGATGGCGTCGTATCCATTGTTGCAGGTATCGACCTCGTAGCCTTTCTGTTTGAGAAACAGCACGTGGGGCTTGAGCAGTTCGACTTCGTCGTCGACCCAGAGTATTTTGACCATGCCTGTGTCGGTTTTGGGATTACAAAAATAGTGATTTTACCATCAAACGCAAAAAACGTACGCTTTATTGAGCCGTCGGGGCGAATCCGGTCAATTTCGGCGAGTTTGTGACAAATTCTGCCGGCACGGAGCGCTTCGGGGCCGGGATCGGCGGCCCGGGGAGTGGTTTCCGATGCGGAAACCGAACGGTCGGCACACCGATCTCTGACGGCCGGCCGGGGTTTGGCCCGGGATTTGCTTTTGTCGGGTTATCGTGCTGGATGCGTGAGCCGTACGGGCCCGATAAAAAATTGAAAAAAAATGGCCGTTTGTTGGCGGAAATTCAAATAAAGCGTATATTTGCACTCCGAATCATACGGAAGAACTTAATTTTGAATTCGGAAGATTTTATTTTTTAACTCATTAACAGATATGACAAAGGCTGATATCGTAAGCGAAATCGCTAAGAGCACCGGCGTGGAGAAAGTGCAGGTGCAGGCTATCGTCGAGGCTTTCATGGAAAGCATCAAGACGTCGCTCACCCAGAAGAATAATGTGTATCTTCGCGGCTTCGGAAGTTTCATCGTGAAGAAGCGCGCCAAGAAGGTGGCCCGCAACATCTCGAAGAATACGACGATCACCATCCCCGAACACAATATCCCCGCATTCAAGCCCGCCAAGAGCTTTGCGGCGAAGGTGAAATAATCGATAAACAAAGAACCTCTAAAATCTTAACCACTATGCCAAACGGAAAGAAGCATAAGCGTCACAAGATGGCTACCCACAAGCGCAAAAAACGTCTGCGCAAGAACCGTCACAAGAAAAAGTAGGGTAGCACCTTCGTGCTAACGAATAGATAAAGCTAAAGGGGCCCCCGGGTTCTTTTAGCTTTACCTATTTTTCTGAAATCCATCTTCGGGGCTCCCGAAAACCCCGGCAACCGGTTTGCGAAGGCTTCGCAAACCCTCGGCAGTCCCACCCCGACCGGGTGTCGGACTTTCCCATTGGAGTTCGCCGCCACTTCATCCCAAAATGCGGCGCCAGTTACTAATTTCAGCCCAAACCGCGGCCGGCTTCACCGGACTGCGGAACACGATATAAATGAACAGAGAGTTAATCGTAAACGTCAACCCTACCGAGATCACCATCGCCCTGTGCGAGGACAAGGTCCTTGTCGAGTTGAACAAGGAACAGTGTCAGACGGGGTTCGCCGTGGGGGACATTTACCTCGGAAAGGTGCGCAAGATCATGCCGGGTCTGAATGCGGCATTCGTCAACATCGGCCACGAAAAGGATGCCTTTATCCACTATCTCGACCTGGGTCAGCAGTTTCCGTCGCTGCAGAAGCTTGTCGCCTCGCAGCAGCCCGGTAAACGCGGCATGCGTGTCGAAACCATGAAGCTCGAACCTCCGGTCGAAAAGACGGGAAAGATCGGCGACTACCTCCAGGTCGGACAGCAGATCATGGTCCAGGTGGCCAAGGAGGCCATCTCGACCAAGGGGCCGCGTCTGACGTCGGACATCTCGCTGGCCGGCCGCAACGTGGTGCTGGTCCCCTTCTCGTCGAAGGTCTACCTGTCGCAGAAGATCCGCTCGGCCGAGGAGAAGCGCCGTCTGAAACGCATCGCTACCGAGGTGCTGCCGAAAAATTTCGGCGTGATCATCCGCACGGCCGCCATGGAGGCCAAGGACGAGGACATCGAACATGATATTCAGACCCAGATCGACCGCTGGCGCAAGACCTGCGGGGCGATCAAGAAGTGTGCGGCGCAGGCTCCGGCCCAGCTGATGAGCGAAATGAACCGCGCCAACACGATCATCCGCGATTCGCTGAACGGCTCCTTCTCGCAGATCGCCGTCAACGACGAGGCGATGTTCAACGACATCCGCAACTACATCCGTCAGATCGACCCCGAAAAGGAGAAGATCGTCAAACTCTACAAGGGTACGGTGCCGATCTTCGACAACTTCGACATCTCGAAGCAGATCAAGTCGCTGTTTGCCAAGTATGTGTCGCTCAAGCGCGGCGCCTACCTGATCATCGAGCGCACGGAGGCCATGAACGTCATCGACGTCAATTCGGGCAACCGCACCAAGGCCGAGGACAACCAGGAGCAGACGGCCATGGACGTGAATCTGGCCGCCGCGAAGGAGATCGCCCGCCAGCTGCGTCTGCGCGACCTGGGCGGCATCGTCATCATCGACTTCATCGACCTGCACAAGGCGCAGAACAAACAGGCGCTCTACGACGAGATGGTCCGGCTCATGGCTACGGACAAGGCCAAGCATACGGTGCTGCCGCTGACGAAGTTCGGACTGATGCAGATCACGCGCCAGCGGGTCCGTCCGGTGGCCGTGGAGAACGTCTCGGACGTCTGCCCGACGTGCAACGGAACCGGCAAGATCGAACCTACGGTGCTGCTCGACAAGAAGATCGAGAACCAGATCTCATACCTCACGGAGGACCGCGGCTGCAAGTTCATCAAACTGGTCGTCAGCCCCTACGTGGCGTCGTATCTGCGCAAGGGGCTCTGGTCGCTGCGCCGCCGCTGGGAGTGGAAGTACAAGGTGCGGCTGAAGATCGTCGAGGATCAGAGCACGGGGATCGTCGAGGTCCATTACCACGACCGCAAGGACAACGATCTGATCGAGAAATAACCCATGACAACACCTCGCGAACAACTGTCCCGGTTCGCTGCCGGCTCAAAGCGGCTCGATGCCCTGTGTCGCGAATACAAGAAGCGAAGCGCCACCGTCCATCTCCAGGAGCTGGTCGGCGGGGCTTTGTCGTTTTATGCGGCCCAGACCGTGGCCCGATGCGGCGGCGTACATGTTTTCGTGGCCGAGGACCGCGACGCGGCGGCCTATCTGCTCAACGATTTCTACAACCTGCTCGACGAAGAGCGGGTCTGCTTCTTC
The DNA here is from genome assembly GCA_944321945.1 of uncultured Alistipes sp. Classification (GTDB taxonomy): domain Bacteria; phylum Bacteroidota; class Bacteroidia; order Bacteroidales; family Rikenellaceae; genus Alistipes. The sequence continues at coordinate 12,996 of CALUNE010000020.1, read as the reverse complement.
CCCTCGTCGTACAAGCGTTCGGTGACCTATGGCGCCGAGGATGCCCAGGGGGTGGTGCAGCGCACGGCGACGATGAATGCCCTGCGGGCGTTCGACGGCAAGGGCTATCTGGTGGTCTGCACCTGTCCCGAGGCGCTGGCCGAACGGGTGGCTGACGTCGAGGCGCTGCAGTGCAAGACCATCTTCGTGCGGGTCGGCGACCGCATCTCGATCGAGGTGCTGGTGCAGGAGCTCGTCGATGCGGCCTTCACGCGCGTCGACTTCGTCTATGAACCCGGGCAGTATTCGGTGCGCGGCGGTATCGTCGACGTCTTCTCCTACTCGGAGAGCAAGCCCTATCGTCTGGACTTTTTCGGTGACGAGGTCGATTCGATCCGGCGGTTCAACATCTCGAGCCAGCTGTCGGCCGACAAACTGGACCGCGTGGAGATCATCCCCGACCTCAATACGGGCGTGGCGGCCTCGGCGAAGGTCTCGCTGGCGCGTTTTGCCGGGACGGAGGCGGCGTGGTGGTTCTACGATGCGGATTTCGTGCTGCGGCGGGTCAACGACGTGCGCCGCAAGGCCCTGGGCGACATGGAGCACCCCGACGAGATCGACCAGCTGCTGACGAGCCGCAACGGCCTGCTGGAGGATCTGACCGAGATGCGGCTCTTCGTGCTGCGCGACAACCTGCCCGAACGTCCGGCCACGTCGAGCGTGAAGTTCTCGACTTCGCCCCAGCCGAAGTTCAACAAGAATTTCGAGCTGCTGGCCGACGACATGATCCGCAATGCGCTGCGGGGCTACGAAACATGGATCCTTTCGGAAAACCGGGCGCAGGTCGAACGTCTCGAAAACATCTTCCACCAGATCGGCCGCGGACAGGCCGTCGTGCGGTCGCTGGCCGTGACGCTGCACGAGGGTTTCGTGGACAACGATCTGAAGCTGTGCCTCTATACCGATCACCAGATCTTCGACCGCTACCAGCGCTACCGCATCAACGGCGAGATCCGGCGCGACGAGCAGATGACCGTGGCGGAGCTCAACCAGCTGCGTCCGGGCGACTATGTGGTCCATATCGACCACGGCGTGGGGCGTTTCGACGGACTGGTGAAGATCAACGAGGGGGGCAAGACCCACGAGGCGATCAAACTGGTCTACAAGGATGGCGACGTGCTGTTCGTCAACGTCCACTCGCTGCACCGCATCTCGCGCTACAAGTCCGGCGACGGCGAGCCGCCGAAGATCTACAAACTGGGTACGGGGGCCTGGCAGAAGCTGAAGAATGCCACGAAGAAGGCCGTCAAGGATATCTCGCGCGAGTTGATCGCCCTCTACGCCAAGCGCAAGGCCTCGAAGGGGTTTGCCTTCTCGCCGGACAGCTACCTGCAGCATGAGTTGGAGGCGTCGTTCCGCTGGGAGGATACGCCCGACCAGCAGGCTGCCACGGCGGCCGTGAAGAAGGACATGGAGTCGGACCAGCCGATGGACCGGCTGGTGTGCGGCGACGTGGGCTTCGGAAAGACCGAGGTGGCGATCCGTGCGGCGTTCAAGGCGGCGTGCGACGGCAAACAGGTGGCCGTGCTGGTGCCGACGACGATTCTGGCACTGCAGCACTACCGTTCGTTCAGCGAGCGGTTGCGCGACTTCCCGGTGCGGGTGGAGTATCTCAACCGCACGAAATCCACGAAGGAGGTGCGGCAGATCTGCGCCGATCTGGCCGCCGGGAAGATCGACATCCTGATCGGCACGCACAAGATGCTGGGCAAACAGGTGGTCTTTCACGACCTGGGGCTGCTGATCATCGACGAGGAGCAGAAGTTCGGCGTGGCGGCCAAGGAGAAGCTGACGCAGATGAGTGTCTCGGTCGATACGCTGACGCTGACGGCGACCCCCATTCCGCGGACGCTGCAGTTCTCGCTCATGGGTTCGCGCGACCTGTCGGTCATCTCGACGCCGCCGCCCAACCGGCAGCCGATCATCACCGAATCGCACGTCTTCTCGGAGGAGGTCATCCGCGACGCCATCGAGACGGAACTCGCGCGCGGCGGCCAGGTCTACTTCGTCCACAACCGCGTGGAGGATCTTCCGACGCTGCAGGGGATGATCACGCGCCTCTGCCCGAAGGCCCGCGTCGGGGTGGGCCACGGCAAGATGCCGGCCGAACAGCTCGAAAAGCTCGTCATGGACTTCATCTACGGGGAGTTCGACGTGCTGCTGTCGACGACCATCGTCGAGAACGGCATCGACATCCCGAATGCCAATACGATCATCGTCAACAACGCCCAGCACTTCGGCCTGAGCGACCTGCACCAGTTGCGCGGCCGCGTCGGACGCTCGAACCAGAAGGCCTACTGCTATCTGTTGACGCCTCCGGACGAGCTGCTGACGCCCGATGCACGGCGCCGTCTGCGGGCCATCGAGGAGTTCTCGGACCTCGGCTCGGGCTTCAACATCGCCATGCAGGACCTCGATATCCGCGGCGCGGGCAATCTGCTGGGGGCCGAACAGAGCGGCTTCATCGCCGACATCGGCTTCGAGACCTACCAGAAGATCATGAACGAGGCGATCGCCGAACTGCGCGCCGAGGGGCTCCAGGTTCCGAACCTCGGAGAGGAGGAGCAGCAGGTCGTGGGCCGCATGGCCTTCATCGACGACGCCCACATCGACATCGAGGTCGAGGCGTCGCTGCCCGACGACTACGTCTCGCAGCAGGCCGAACGTCTGAAACTCTACCGCGAACTCGACTCGACGAAGGACGAGGCTGCCCTCGAGGCCTTCGAGAGCCGGCTGGTGGACCGTTTCGGACCGCTGCCGCGCGCCGCCCGCGAACTGTTGAACGTCGTGCGTCTGCGCTGGGAGGCCATCCGCCTGGGCATGGAGCGCGTCAAGGTCAAGAACGGTCTGATGATCGTGCAGTTCGTCGGCGAAGAGAATTCACCTTATTATAAAAGCGAAACCTTCATGACCCTGCTGCAGCGGGTTACGCAGCACCCCGATCGATTTGTCCTCAAACAGCACAATAATCGGTTGGCGATGACCGTTAGAAATATCAAAGACGTGGAGGACGCATACAAAACCTTGCAACAGCTTTGAATCTGCTTGTGGACATAGGCAATTCGCTGGTGAAGCTTGCCGTGTTCGACGGCGGGCAACTGCTTGCCCAGACGAGTACGAAGTATCTCCAGCCGTCGACGTTTGACGAAATCCTGAAGGGTCGCCGGGCCGAACGGGCCATCGTGGAGTCGACACGCGGCGATGCGGACGAAATCCTCGCCCAGGTGCGCGACCATGCCGACTACGTGCTGGAATTCACGCCCCGCACCCCGGTTCCGATCGCCAACGCCTACCGTACGCCCGAGACATTGGGCCGCGACCGTCTGGCGGCCGCCGTCGGCGCCACGGTGCTCTATCCGGGCCGCAACGTGCTGATCGTCGATTTCGGTACGGCCGTGACGATCGATCTGGTGACGGCCGATGCGACCTTCCGCGGCGGGTGTATCTCACCCGGCATGCGGACGCGTTTCCGGGCGCTGCACGACTATACGGCCAAACTGCCGCTGTGTTCGGCCACCGAAAGCGAAGAGTTGCAGGGGCTCTCCACCGAGGAGGCCATCCGGCTGGGTGTCATGAACTCGATCAGCTTCGAAATCGAGGGCTACATGAGCCGGATGCGGGAAAAAATCGACGATTTGTGCGTAATTTTCACCGGTGGAGACGCGAAATACTTTGCGAAAAGAATTAAAAACACGATATTTGCAAATTGTAATCTGGTCTTTTGCGGATTGGATCGAATATTAGAGTACAATGCCAGTGAAGAACACCTTGATTAAACTTCTTGTCGCTGTGGCGGCGCTGTTACCTGTCGCCGCTTCGGCCCAGACAAGCAGTATCAACGCCTTCTCGCCCTATACGATGTACGGAATCGGCGAGGTCAATACCCCCGGAACGCTGGTGATGCGTTCGATGGGCGGCGTGGGCGTTGCCATGCGTTCGACGGGTGTGGTGAATCTGCTCAATCCCGCAGGATTCAGTGCCGCACCGCAGAAGACCTTCCTCTTCAACTTCGGTCTCGAAGGCCAGAACTACTACAATTCGCAAAAGATTGCCGGAGAGGCGAAAAGCACGGTCTACAATACGTTCAACTTCCACGATATCGCCTTCCAGATGCCGGTGGCCAAACGTCTGGGCCTGGGCTTCAGCCTGACCCCCTACAGTTCGGTGGGTTACCGGACGAAATACTATCACGAATATGATCCGACCAATCCCGTGATCGGCAACGTGGGCAACATCCAGTACAACTACCAGGGCGACGGTGACATCACGGAGGTGAAACTCGGTCTGGGCTGGGAGGTGTTCAAGAACTTCTCGGTAGGCGTGGCTGCCCAATACTACTGGGGTTCGATCAAACGCTCGTTCGTGATGACCCCAACGGCCATTACGGGCGAGGGGACCTACGCTTCGTCGGTGGGCAGCGACGTCTATGACGTTTCGAGCATCAAGGGGCAGGTGGGCGTGCAGTGGAGCCCGATCCTGAACCTGCAGCGGATCCTGACGGTGGGTGCGGCGTTCGACTTCGGCGGCGACCTGAATCCCGAGGTGACCAAGAACCTCTATGTCGGCGACCTCTACAATACGGTGGTCAAGGGCGATACGACGCATCTGAAACTGGTGCTTCCCTATCAGTTGGCCGTAGGTGCCTACTACCAGACCTCGAAATGGGCTGTTGGCGTGGATTACGTCTACCAGAACTGGGGCGGTCGCAATACGGGCTACGAAATGACCGGAACGACCGGTATGGGCGAAGACCGTACGGCCTATCGGGTCGAATATGTCAATACCAGCACGATCAAGGTGGGCGTGGAGTACACGCCCAACCGGTACGATATTCGAAACGTCCTCAAGCGCTGGTCCTATCGGGCGGGCTTCCGTTACGGGAGCTACAACCAGTCCTTCAACGGCGAGCGCCTCGGTCAATGGGCCGTGACGGCCGGTTTCGGTATTCCGGTGAAGTTGTGGGCCGTATCGTCGGTCGATGTGGGAGTCGAATACGGACGTCGTGGATACAACGTCGCGGAGCGACTGGGGCTGGTTCGCCAACAGTACTTCAAGATTTCGGTGGGCTTCACGCTCTTCGCGGGCCAGGAGAACGGCGAATACTGGTTCATGCGGCCCAAGTACGATTGATCCGACAACAACACCGCTTACAGGCAAACGACAATACACAAAAATTAATCTGACCAATGAAAAACGTTACATTCCTGCTCACCGCCGCCTGTTCGCTCTTCGCGTTCGCGGCGCTGGCCCAAGACTTCAGCGATCCGAAGTACGCAATCTGGGGCGATACGCCCGAAGAGCGTCAGCAGAACATCCTGAACAGCAACTTCCTCAAGGAGTCGTGCGACAACAAGGACTACGATGCCGCCGCCCATTATCTGAAGGAGCTGCTGGACAAGTGCCCGAAGGCCTCGGAGAATACCTTCGTGCGCGGAACCACGCTCTACAAGAACAAGATCAATCGTGCCAAGACGCTTGCCGAAAAGAACATGTACATCGACTCGCTGATGTTGATCTACGATCTGCGCAACCAGTATTTCGGCAACCACCCCAAGCGCGGTACGGCCTACATTCTCGACCGCAAGGCCCGCGAGTATCTGATCTACAAGCCCAGTGACCGGGCGGGAATCCGCGAGGCATTCCGCGAAGCAATTGCCGCCGGCGGCGACAACACCGATCCGGAGACCGTCGTGGTTTACTTCTCGAACCTGTGCGACGACTACAAGAATACGGACGAGGTGATGCCCGACGAGGTTCTCTCGGAGTATGAGCGTCTGGAGCCCTTCTTCGCCAAGCATCCCGAAGCCGCTGAGTACAAGAGCCAGTTCGATGCCGCCTTCGGATTGAGCGGCGCCGCCAGCTGCGAGAACCTCGAAAAACTCTATCGTGCGAAGATCGAGGCCGCTCCCGACGACGAGGCCCTGCTGGCTCAGGCCGTAGGAATGATGTCGCGTGCGAAGTGCGACGGCGACTTCTACTTCTCGATCGCCGAGAAATACTATCAGCTCAAGCCGTCGTCGGAGACGGCCATGTTCCTGGCCCAGGCCTTCCAGAACAAGGGTGACTATGCCAAGGCCAAGACCTATCTGAACGAGGCCCTGGCCGTTGAACAGGATCCGGCCGAGCGTCAGAAGCTGCTCGTGCGCATCGCGCTGGTGGGTCTGGTGGCCAACGACATCACGGATGCCGCCTCGGCTGCCCGTCAGGCCCGCGACCTGAATCCCGAAGATGGCGTTCCCTACTTCGTGCTGGCACAGTGCTACGCTTCGTCGGCTGCCGCCTGCGGCGGATTCGCCGGCCAGGCTACCTTCTGGGCCGCTTACGACACGATGGCCAAGGCTGTCGAACTGCTGCCGAGCGATTCGGAGTACATCGAGCATGCCAAGACGTCGCTCTCGGCTTTCCGCAGCCGTTTCCCGAGCTCGGAGGAGTGCTTCTTCAACGAACTGCAGGAGGGCGCCCGCTATACGGTGACCTGCGGTACGGCTGCCGGCGTTTCGACGACGGTACGTCCGCGATAAGCCTTCCCCGAACCGCTTTTCCATGAGGAAACGCATGATCCGATACGCACAGGTAGCACTCTCCTTCGTGGGGAGTGCTATCTTGCTATTCTCGTGTTCCGGGCAGAAGGAGCAGGGTTCGTCGACGGCCGAAGAGGCGATGATGACCGAATACAGCGAGGATCTGTCGATCATCAATTCGCAGAACGGCCGCCGGTCGTACCACTTCGTCACCCCGCTGCTCGAGGGCTACACGCTGGCTCGCGAACCCTATCGCGAATTCCGCAAGGGGATCAAGATCACGACCTATCAGGACGATTCGCTCTCGTCGGTGGATGCGGTGCTGACGGCCAACTACGCCATCTACTACCAAAACCGCGAACTGTGGGAGGCCAAGGGCAATGTCGTGGTGGAGAAGTCCGACGGAAAGACGCTTTACACGCAGCAGCTGTTCTGGAACGCCCGCACGGGCAAGATCTACTCGAACGTCGACTCGAAGATCGTGCAGAACAACGGCCGGGATGTCTTCATCGGCGAGGGTTTCGAGTCGGACGAGGAGTTCAAGGACTGGCGTTTCCGCCGCATGAAGGGACGCATGGAGGTCGAGATGAAGCAGCGGGCCGATTCCACGGCTACGGATTCCACGGTGATGAAGTCCCCGGTAAAGGATTCCGTTGCGGCCGCTCCCGCGGGCGCGCGCCCGGCTCCCGTGCGCAACACAACATCGCAACCTGAAAATTGACGGATATGGTGAACTCGTTGATTCTGATCGTCGTCATGCTATTGCTGTCGGCCTTCTTCTCGGGCATGGAGATCGCCTTCACGAGCAAGAACCGCCTCAAACTGGAGATCGACCGCAAGCAGAACCGCATGTTCGACCGCATTGCCGATGTCTTCGCCCGGCATCCGGGTCAGTACATCACGACGATTCTCGTGGGCAACAACATCGCGCTGGTGGTCTATTCGCTGGCCATGTCGATGCTGCTGCGCGAGATCTATGCGGGGCTGGGCTGGGACGAACTGGCCCGCAACGGGTCGGTGGCCATCGATACGGCCGTGTCGACGCTCATCATCATCTTCTTTGCGGAGTTTCTGCCCAAGTCGGTCTTCCGCAACGATCCGAACTTCTACTACCGGGCCCTGGCACCGGTGATCTACTTCTTCTACATCATCCTCTATCCGATCGCGCGATTCACGACGCTGCTTTCGCACGGGATCCTGTGGCTGATCGGACGGCGGGTCGAGGAGAAGAATATCACGCCGAGTTTCGATCGCGAGGATCTGGCGTCGCTGCTCGATTCGAGCGTGCAGGAGACGCATACGGAACCGGACAACGAACTGAAACTCTTCCAGAATGCGCTGGATTTCGCCGACCTGCGGGTGCGCGACTGCATGGTGCCGCGCGTGGACGTCGAGGCGGTGGATCTGGACGACACGACGATCGAACAGTTGACGGCCCGTTTCGTCGAGACGAAATATTCGCGCATCTTTGTCTGGCAGAAATCCATCGACAACATCATCGGGTATGTCAATTCGAAGAGCCTCTTCACGCGTCCGGCTCGTGTTTCGGACGTGATGATGCAGGTGAACTTCGTGCCGGAAACCATGCCGCTGCAACTGGTGCTGGAGAACTTCATCAAGCATCGGTCAAACATCGCCGTGGTGATCGATGAGTTCGGCGGTACGGCGGGCATCATCTCGCTGGAGGATGTGCTGGAGCAGATCTTCGGCGAGATCGAGGACGAACACGACGTGCCGGATCTGGTCGAAAAGCAGGTGGGGCCGGACGAGTATGTCTTTTCGTGCCGGCTGGAGGTGAAATACCTCAACGAGCGCTACGATCTGGGTATCGAGGAGAGCCGCGAGTACGATACGCTGGCGGGCTTCATCATCTTCAACTACGAGGGAATTCCCGCCGCCGGAGAGACCATCGTCGTCGACGGTCTTCAGGTGCGGATTCTGCGCACGACCCGTTCGCGGATCGAGCTGGCCCGGGTGAAAAAATTGTAACGCTTACAGGAGGCTATTTGCGAATATTTTACTACCTTTGGCTGATCTTTCGAAACAATACGAAAAATTAACATTTATATGGCAAGTTTAAACACCTTACGTACCAAGTTCGGCGTGGTGCTTTCGATCATCATCGCACTCGCCCTCTTGGCCTTCATCCTCTCACTGAAAACCGAGATGGGCTTCTCGGGCAATGACCCGCGTGTCGGCGTGATCGACGGCGAGAAGATCAACTATTCGGAATACTACGATCAGTACGAGCAGATCAAGGCGCAGAACAACATCCAGGAGAGCGACGAGCAGCAGTCGGCCATGCTGGCCAACGCCGTATGGCAGTCGCTGATCTCGAAGTACGTGCTCACGCCGGGCTTTGCCCGCCTGGGGATCCGCGTGACGGAGCCCGAACGCATGGCCATGGCCAGCGGCGAGCAGCCCTCGCAGGCTTTCTACAACGCCTTTGCCGATCCTCGTACGGGTCAGTACAACGTGGATGCCATCAGCCAGTTCCTCGCTCAGGCCGAAACCAACCCGCAGGCTGCCCAGCTCTGGTCGCAGCTCAACGAACAGGCCCGTCTCGAGCGTGAGATGCAGAAGTACTTCGGTCTGATCCGCGGCGGCGTCTATGTCAATTCGCTGGAGGTGGCTCAGGGTGTGAAGAGCGCCAACGAGACCTTCTCGGGCAAGTGGGCCGGAAAGAAGTTCTCGTCGGTTCCCGATTCGCTGTTCAATGTTTCGTCGAGCGATCTGCGCGCCTACTACAACAGCCACAAGGATCAGTTCAAGCAGCTTCCGTCGCGGACGCTGTCGTATGTCGTCTTCGAGGTTTCGCCTACGGACGACGACCTGCTGGCCCTCGAAAAGAAGGCTGCGGAGGTGGGCAAGGAGTTCGGTGCGGCCGAGGATGTCAAGTCGTTCGTGCGCGGCAACCGCAACGGCAAGATCGCCGAAAACTACGTGACCGGCGCCCAGCTCTCCGATGAGGAGGCCAAGGCTCTGATGGCCGGCGAGATGTACGGTCCCGTGCTGAAGAACAACGAGTGGACGATGGCCCGCGTGCTGGATGTGAAGATGGCTCCCGATTCGATCGGTATCCGCCACATCGTCCTTCCCTATACGCAGGATGCGCTGGCCGACAGCCTGCTGACGGTGCTGCGCAACGGTGGCGACTTTGCTGCTGCGGCCGCTCAATATTCGGTTTACGACGCCACGGCCGCCAATGGCGGAGAGGTTGGGGTGATGCCCTTCTCGACCTTCACGGGCGAATTCGCCGAGAATCTGGCCGGCGTGAAGACGGGCGACATCGTGAAGATCGCTTCGGGCGACGCCATCCAGCTCATGCAGATCTATCGCGCCGACAAACCCTCGAAGCACATCCAGGTGGCTTCGATCACCTATCCCGTAGAGGCTTCGGACGCTACGCGCCGCGATATTCACAATCAGGCCGGCTCGTTCATGGTCAATGCCAAGGGTTCGACGGAGGCCTTTGCCGACGCAGCCTCCGAGGCAGCCGTGACGCCGCGTGTGGCTACGCTCTCGCAGGGCGACCGGACGATCCGCGGTCTGGACGATTCGCGCGACGTGGCCCGCTGGGCCTACGGTGCCAAGAAGGGCGACGTCTCGGAGATCTTCACCGTCGGCAAGGATTACGTGATCGCCATGCTGACCGATATCGACGATGACGACTACGCATCGCTGGAGAAGGTGGCCGCCCAGGTGCGTGCCCAGGTGCTGCGTGACAAGAAGTACGACTACATCCTCAAGGAGCTTTCGGGATCGACGCTCGCCGAGCAGGCTGCCAGCCTCGGTTCGGAGGTCAGCGATTTCTCCGGCGTCTCCTTCGGATCGTTCTATATCGACGGTGTAGGTCTTGAGCCGCGTCTTGCCGGTGCCATAGCCTCCTCCGAGAAGGGTGCGCTGTCGGCTCCTGTCAAGGGCCTCTCGGGTCTCTACGTCTTCCAGGTCGACGACATCCAGACGGCCGACAAGCAGACGACCGAGGGCGAAAAGGTTCGTGCTCAGGCCATGGCCGAGGGTATGGCCCAGCAGTTTGCCATGCCGGCCATTCAGCAGATGGCCAAGATCCAGGATCTGCGCGGCAAATACTTCTAACGGTCCGGTTGTCGGAAGAATCTGCGGGGAGGGGATTGCAAAATCCTCTTCCCGCTTTTTTCTGCGAAGCCGAACGGCTCCGGGGCTTTTGCGCGTGTTTTTTCGAAATCCGCATCCGCGAGCGTCAATGTTGCTCCGGATTTGTTATCTTTGTAACAACAAATCTTAGCGCTATGAACAATTTCATCTTTCAGAATCCGACCAAACTGGTCTTCGGAAAGGGGCAGATTGCCCGTCTTCCGGAACTCATTCCGGCCGATAAACGCATCATGATCACCTTTGGCGGTGGCAGTGTCAAACGAAACGGAGTCTACGATCAGGTCGTCAAGGCCCTCGAAGGGCGCGATTTCATCGAATTCTGGGGCATCGAAGCCAATCCTTCGATCGAAACCCTGCGCAAGGCCATTGCTCTGGGCAAGGAGCAGAAGGTCGATTTCCTGCTGGCCGTGGGCGGCGGTTCGGTGATCGACGGCACGAAACTCATCTCGGCCGGCCTGCTCTACGACGGTGATGCCTGGGAGCTGGTCCTCAAGGGGAGCTATTCGAAGACCGTGCCGCTGGCTACCGTGCTGACGATGGCCGCAACGGGCTCCGAAATGAACAGCGGGGCCGTTATTTCGCGCTACGAAACCAAGGAGAAATACGCCTTCTACAGCAACTATCCGCTCTTCTCGATCCTCGATCCGGAGACGCTCTTTTCACTGCCGAAGCGTCAGATTGCCTGCGGTCTGGCCGATACGTTCGTGCATGTGCTCGAACAGTACATGACTACGCCGGGGCAGTCGCTGCTGATGGACCGCTGGTCCGAGGGCATTCTTCATACGGTGGTCGAAACGGCTCCGAAGGCCCTCTCCGACGAGCGCGATTACGACACGATGTCCGAGTACATGCTTTCGGCTACGCTGGCGCTGAACGACATGATTCGCATGGGTGTGACGCAGGACTGGGCCACGCACATGATCGGCCACGAACTGACGGCACTGCACGGACTGACGCACGGTGCCACGCTGGCCATCGTCATCAACGGTACGTTGCGTGTGCTGCGTGATCAGAAACACGGCAAGCTGCTGCAGTTCGGTGAACGGATCTGGGGCATCACGGGTGGTTCGGAGGAGGAGCGTATCGACCGGACCCTGGTTCGTACCGAGGAGTTCTTCCGCTCGCTGGGCCTCTCGACGCACCTCTCCGAAGAGGGGATCGGCGAGGCGACGATTGCCGAGATCGAACGCCGCTTCAACGCTTCGGGCGTCCACTACGGCGAGGCGCAGAATGTCGACGGAGCGATGGCCCGCCGCATTCTCGAGGCTTGTCTGTAGGCTGTTTTGTACCAAGAATTCTTGCCGGATATTCCGACCGACGGTCGGGGTATCCGGCTTTTATTTTCCTTCTCCTCTCCACACGAAAAATCCCCTCCGGCCGTGGGGCCGAAGGGGATCGGAAAGTCGGTTGATTGGCAGGATGGCTACTCGCCCAGCAGGATCTCGAGGATCTTGATGGCAGCCGTAGCGATCGGCGTACCGGGGCCGAAGATGGCGGCGGCACCGTCACGATAGAGCTCGTCGTAATCCTGGTGAGGAATCACACCGCCGACGATGACGACGATATCCTCACGGCCCAGCTTCTTCAGTTCGGCGATGATCTGCGGCACGAGGGTCAGGTGACCGGCGGCCAGCGACGATACGCCCACGACGTGAACGTCATTCTCGACGGCCTGCTTGGCTGCCTCTTCCGGGGTCTGGAACAGCGGACCCATGTCGACGTCGAAGCCGATGTCGGCGTAACCCGTAGCTACGACCTTGGCACCACGGTCGTGTCCGTCCTGGCCGAGCTTGGCGATCATGATACGCGGCTGACGGCCCTCCTTCTTGGCAAATTCGGCGCACAGCTCCTTGGCGTGCTCGAAGTTCTTGTCGTTTTTCACTTCCGAAGAGTAAACACCTGAAATGGAACGGATAACAGCTTTGTAGCGGCCTACGACAACTTCGCAGGCATCGGAGATTTCACCCAGCGTAGCGCGGACCTTGGCAGCCTCGACGGCCAGCTCGAGCAGGTTGCCCTGCTTGGTCTTCACGCACTCGGTGATGGCGGCCAGCGCCTTCTTCACAGCCTCTTCGTCACGCGAAGCACGCAGCTCCTTCAGACGCTTGATCTGGCTTTCGCGCACGGCGGTGTTGTCCACGGCCAGGATGTCGATCGGGGCCTCCTTCTCCAGACGGTACTCGTTCAGACCGATGATCTTCTCCTCGCCGGAGTCGATGCGGGCCTGCTTGCGGGCCGAAGCCTCCTCGATACGCATCTTCGGAATACCGGTCTCGATGGCCTTGGCCATACCGCCCAG
>CALUNE010000019.1 GCA_944321945.1 uncultured Alistipes sp. | reverse complement strand
TCCAGCATCGAGGCGAACGACATCTTGCACAACGCCCATACTGCCCAGGCACGCTCGACGGGCGTAAAGAACTGCGGGTAGATGTTGATATGCCCTGCGTGGGCGTGGACATCCCGGCTATGCAGCGTCTTATCGATCTATGCCTTCAGCTCCGGATAGCAGACCTTCGCCATCCAGTAGAAGTTTGTCAACTCCATGTTGATGTCGTTGATCACTTCGGCCTCGGCCGGGCGTTTGGCGAACAGCACGGCGGCACCTCCGCAGAACGCCTCCGTATAGATGCGGTGCGGCGGAATCAGCGGAAGGATGTGCTTGAGCATCGTCTGCTTTCCGCCATAGTAGGAAATGGGGGTTCTCATGGTTGAATTTCGATTTTAATGGTTATCTTTGTGCTACCTCTTACTTACGTACATAAAAACACATGCGCCCAACCGCGAATGAGGGTACTCCCCCGGTCGTGCGGTTAGGCGCCATTGTGTTAGTACGTAGGTAAGAGGACTACTAACAGACCGGGGGCTTTTTCATGCCCGTCCCCGAAAGGCAAATAGGGTTTTTCGAAGATACTACAAGCCGTAGTCGTTTCGATTTCAGCACAACTTGGTTAGCTACATAGTTAACAAAGCTTGCAACATTACTTGCAACATAAGGCGCTTTAGCTGGCAACATTACTTGCAACATAAGATAGGTTCGCGTGTTGCCCGCTACTCCTCCTTTACGATATTCATTTCGAGGCTGTCGATGATGGCGCCCGGCAACAGCAGGCGTCCCACCTGTGTGAGAATATTCATATCGTCGGCCGACATCTCGATCGGCCCGTCGCTCTTGAATATGCGAAGAGCCAGTTCAGCCTGGGCAATGCCGACCCCCTGCAGATAGAGCGTGTCTCCGATTCGTTTGCGAACATCCATCGGGATGGTCGTCGCCTTGTCGCAGCCCGTGTAGAGCTGGAATTCCTTGAAGTTGATTTTTACCATATCCCTAACTCATTCGTGAAACGAAATAATAATATCCAGTTGCATATTGCAGTACAATCACATCTCCACGCCCCATGTCAACATACCCGTCCCCGCCATTCATTATATTGCCGCTATTATTCAATAAGGGAGCAGAGAAGGGAGCTGTTATACGAATAGTCCCGCTGAAAGACCTTTCACACAGGAGAGTCAATTTGAATGTCACATACCTGCTTCCGAATTTACTCTCTATGTCACTTAACGACGGCAGATTTACAGCCATCTTAGTGCCACTGTTGGCGCTATAGGAGAATATGAATGTGTCTGTCTGATCGAAGTTCAGTTCAATAGTATCGGAATATGCCGTTCCCCTGAATTTGTCCGAAACGAAAACCTTACTCCCGACACTGAACAGATCGCCGTAATTGGTCCACGATCGCATGCGGTCGATCGATAATCCCCCGACCTTCGTCGCCTTCGTGTACATAAGCGTCCCGACATCTCCCTCCAGCTCCATGCGCATCAGACCTTTCATGCCCGACACTCCTGGCATGACGTTCGATCCGATATACACGCTACCGGTATAATCACCTGAAGAGAACTTAAGCAGGCTGCTGGATAGATAGAGGTTATCTGCGTCAGAGGCTCCGGCCTGCAAGCTGGATTCTTGAATGGTAAAACCTCCAATCTTTCCTCCATCGGCGTAGAGCATCTGAGTGAATAGCGAGCCGTCACCATAGACGCGGGTCTTGGCATTCGCGGCGCTCTGCACATTTTCAGCTCCGGCGAACATCATCAGAATCCCGTGTGTGGGGTCTTTGAATCCCGCGGCGTTCAGTGTCTCGTCGCTGCCGCCGTAGAATCCCGCCACAATTGCGGCATCGGCAGCAGTCGAGCTCTTCACGCCCAGAAGCTGTGCCAGCACCACGCCGTTGACGTCGAGCATCGCGTTCGGAAACACCCCCTTCAGATAGTCGAGGTCGGAGACCGCTTGTTGAACATTCCCTATATCCTCCTTAATGTCGTATATCGACTCCACGAACGTATATGGAGCCTTGACATCGCCCTCGTACAAACACAGCCAGTCAAGGTCAGCAGGGTTGTCAGCGTTAGTCGGGGATGGATGGTTATAAAGTTGTAAAACATTGTGCACGTCCTGACGCGTCCAATATTTGAATGTTAATTTAAATATTCGGTCTTCAACCTTCTTAAATGTCCCCTGCTCAGCACTCCCGATGTAATCGTACAATACGAAATTCTGCGATCCCGAAAGTTCGCCGGAGATAACCGCAGTATAGGTATTGCCGGGAATAAGAGATTTGTGTAACTCTACTCTCTTTATTCGATATTCTGTGCTATCTACGATCTCATAGTTACCCTGCTTGATGATATTCACGCCGCCTACCTGTACTCCATCAATGGCCGCCTGCTTCTGATCGTTTACTGACGGCGCCCATGTCATACACGGCTTGTTGCCGCGGACAAGCATTACTTTCTTATAAGAAACACTCCTGCCAGATGCGTCTACCCACGGTATGCCAGAATATAATATAAGCGTGGCCTCATCGGTCGTATCTAATAGATTGAACACCCCTGAATATGGAGCAGATGTAGAAAAATTTATCTGATTAGAGATAAGTTTAATCTCTTCTCCCCCAGTCGAACTGTATATCGAAGCGCTGAATCCAGAAACAATATCTCCGGATAATAAATCTATTGATTCAACGGATATAGCTAATTGCTCTCCAGCAACTACCCGACCCAATGGGAATGCCTTATAGTTTGCTGGGGCCCAACCAAGAGGGACTATCATTTCTTCACTCCCGTCGATCAGGTTTATCGACGAAAACTCTACGTCGTCGACATACTGCTTGGCTGCCGCAGCGATGGCGTCGAGAATAGTCTGCCGGGCCGTGTAATACGCTGCGATATTCGCATAGTCGGACTCCACGGGTATATTCTCCGGAGTAGAGGCCGTATATTTTGCCAGGGCATTTTTCGCAGCAGTATAGGCCGAAGCATACGCAGCTGTCGAAATGCTGTACTGCCCGGCTCGGGAGATGATTTCTCCGTACTCCGCCTGGATGTCCGCCTGCTGCTGTTTGAGGGCCGTCTTCTCCATCGGCGAGATATACGAGTCTGACGCGAAAATCTCCTGCTGTTCCTTGACCTTCTGCGCTTCGTCGCGGGCTGTATTAGCCGTCTGCTGGGCCGTCTGTGCCGCTTGCTTGGCCTCCAATGCCACGGTGTCATCCGTGTATTTCGACGCCTTGTCCCAATCCGAGGCATCGAACGCCCCGCTTGCCCGGGATTTGATACAGCGCATGAGGTCTCCGTTGGAACCCTGCGACCACATGTCGCCCACGTCGTAGGGCGTTGTAGGCTGCACGACAAAGACTCGGCGCTTCCCGTCGGCAGTATCTTGGGCCTTGGCTGCCAGCAGGAGCGCTCTTACGGCATCGCTGTCCGCGATCGGTGTCCACTTCCATGTGCTGCCATCATGTATCCACCGCCACGATTTGCCAGCGTCCGGCGTCGTCTCGTTATCGACATACTCCTGTATGTTTGTGAAAGTATCATCCCTGTGCTTGTCCTGTTCGCCATCCCGAATCCACGATGCCGCCGGCTCGTTCTCGAGTGTCGGCGTGTAGGGATAGTACCAACCTTCGACAACTCCGTCAATCTTCCTATGAATATCGGCCAATTCCTCGGGAAGGGTCGAGTTGATGTAATCCTTGGCTTCCTGCGCCTTTCGGGCAGCATCCTCAGCAGTCTGCTGGGCCGTGTTCGCTGTATCCTGGGCGTCAATGGCGGTCTGCTCTGCATTGTCGATCTGCAGCTGTTTCTCGGCCCACTCGGTGAGGTTCGTGAGGCCCGAGGATCCCGCGCCCAGCATGATATTCATTTGAGCGAAAAGCTGCGGAATCGACTGTCCTTCCTTGATCTGATAGGTCAGGAACTGATCTTTCAGTTCCCGGTCGCCGATGAACAGGTCTCCGTAGCAGAAGAGGTACGGCCGCCCCGTCTTCGGGTTCGTGCCC
The DNA here is from genome assembly GCA_944321945.1 of uncultured Alistipes sp. GTDB lineage: Bacteria > Bacteroidota > Bacteroidia > Bacteroidales > Rikenellaceae > Alistipes. The sequence continues at coordinate 16,211 of CALUNE010000019.1, read as the reverse complement.
AGCCCCACGAAGTTCTTCTTTACAAGCGAATAGGAGTTGATCTCCGAGTAGACAACCACTGACGAACCGTCCTTCGGGTCGATGATCGTAGCGCCCTGGCGGGTCTTGTCGGTGCGGTGTCCGAACTGCGCGATCTCGTCGCCCTCTTCAGGAACCCCTGTGCCGTCGACATCCGTTTTCGACAAATCGACATAATCCTCACCTACGGCCACAACCAGCCGCCAGTAGTATTTCACGATCCTGTTCTGCGAGGCATCGTAACGCTGACATCGCACCTGGTCGTCGACCACCAGACCGCAGAACCTGCGATCCTCCTTCGTGTCGTAATAGCATCGGTAGACATCGTCGAGCTCCTCGACTCGCGTGATCTCACAACCTCCGTTCGAAAAGACCGTGGCCCCGACCTGGAACGTCACCTGATTGATGACGGCCTCGTTGAATATCGCCTCCTTGCGAACCTTGACAATATCAACCTCGGCCACGGCGTTTCCGTTGGCATCATGGTACATTCCGAATCCCGACCCGGAGAAGTCGCCCTGGCGAAAGTCCTTGGATATGACAGCACCGCCGACCGCCACGTCCTTGTCGAATGTAACGTTCTCCTCGACGGTTCCGCCCCGGCGCTTGTTGAGAAACTCCCGTTCACTCTTGCGCGACGTGTAGACCGTCGTATCGCTTGCCGGGGTCTCTTCCCAGGAGCGGATCAGATCGGGAAACTCCGACGACACCTGCTTCGTCAGCCGCTCGACCGAGGCGATGTTGCTCTCGATACGGCTGATGCGGCCGGTTGAGAGCACGTCGCTCATCTTGAGCGTCATGCTCCCAGGTCTGATGATCGAGCGCGAGATCGACACGATACGCGTCTCGCGGAATCCCGTATCGGGGAACGCCTCCGCAGATTCGAGCCGGACGCGCTGTCCGGGCCGCAGGTCGAGGCCCCGGCGTTCGATGACCGTGAAGTCGGTCGGCGCCTGCCAGACGGATACATCCTTGCGGTTGTCGGCCATGAACTGGTCCACCGCCTCCTTGTACTCCTGCTCCGCAGCCGGATAGTAGCTCTCGGGCATGCGGATGTTCCAAAGGATGTACTCGTCGCCTGGAGCCGGAATCAGCGGTTCGGACGGCAGTTGCAGGTCATCGTCATAGGGCCACTGGGTAATGATCTCGAACTCCTTTTTCTCCGCGTCGTAGTTCACCTCGAACTCCCGGCCGCGCAGCTCGCCCGACTGGAAGGTCACCCGCTTGACCAGCCCGCCGATCTCATACTGATTCGGATCGAACGGGATGTCAGGGTCGGTGAAATACCAGATCGTGAAAGGTTCGCCGTCGTCACCCGTCGCCTCCTCGTGGCGTACCGTGCCGACCTGCCCGACGCGCCGGGGGAAGATGTCCTCGAATGCTTCCTGCTCGTAGTGTTCGATAATGCCGAGCTGGGTGTCCTGCTCGACGTATTTCGCCCCGTCGGGCAGTTGCAGACGGGCATGGCCGTAACAGTCGGGGTCGATGTTGCGCGACGACCCCACCGGGAAGAGCCGCGTGAAGAACTTTACGCCGTCGGCCGTGGTGCACGAGATGCCGCCCAGCAGTCCGTTGCCGTACGACAGCGGAATGGGATCGCCGAACTCGCAGCGCGAGATATTGAGCGTCATGCCGTCGAACCACCATTCCGTCCCGGCCGCCTCGGAGAGCTCGGAGAGAGCGTCGGAGGCATATTTGCCCGTGTACTCGATGTCGATATACTCCGAAACGACCACCTCGCCGACCTTCCAGTCGGTCGTCCCCATTCGGCGGTTCAGGTTCGCCACGATCAATGCCGCGTGCTCACGTGCGGGCGCCGTGAGGGTCAGCACCGGATTGTCGTCGTCCGACGGGTTGACCATCAACGTCTGGGCGGCCAGCCCCTCCACCCCGAACAGGCTGACCGAATAGGCCCACTCCTTGCGGGCGTTCATCTTCGGGACGTAGCGTTCGGTCACCCAGTAGCGCCGCCCCAGGAACTCCGCATAGTCGTAGACCTCGAGCGGGACACACGCGAAGCCCGTGAAGGAGAGCGCCAAGGTGCTCTCTTCCTGGATGCCGAGCGATTCGGCGTTGTTGCTCTCGGGAGCGACGGTCAGCTTGAGCTGTCCGTCTTTCGAATAGATCTCGAGTTTCATTCGAAGGGAGTTTAAACGTTATTCATTGGTTTGTGCGGCGAGTTCGAAAGTCGGCTGCGGCTCGTGGAACTTCACCGAGAAGAAGGCAGCAACCTCGCCCCGGCCAAAGGGCACGAGCTGCGAATAGCCGGGTGAGGAGACCATATACACCCGGAACTGCAGTCCGACATCCGTCAGGTGGAGTGTCAGCCACCCGTCGTCGCCCTCCTTCAGGAAGCGCATGAAGGCGAAGTAGCGCGAGAGAAACGTCCGGGCGTCCGGGGCCGAGATTGCAAACCGCAACGTGATGTCGCGTGCCTCGTATGCCTGGACAATCACGTCGGGTGTCCGCTCCCCGTCTTCATCCTGAAGCGAAACCTTCGGCTGCTCCTTGAGATCAGGAAACTGGAGTAGCGAATCGTAGTTGATATTGCCGTCCTCCGCCTCCTCTGCAAGGAAGGCTCCATACTGCGTATATACGTCCGTTCCGTTGATCAGGAACAGTCCTGCAAGCACCTCTTCCATATCATTTCACTTTTATGCCCTCGAGATCAAACTTTTTGAGCATCTCATACATCAGCGGCAGCGTATCGGTATTGATTTTTATTTTGTTCAGCGCGTCGAGCGACTTGCCGAGCGAAGGGACAATTCCCTCTTCCGTGAATTTGTCCATATTCGCCTCATGGATCTGGATCGACGTAACGAGGCCCTCGACGCGTGAGAAGGCCTCCTGCGTTACGGTATTTACCGCTCCGGCCTTGCCGCTCTGCGATGTGCCCGACTGCTCCTCGTCGATGGAGAGCCCGGCTTCGGCCGCGATGCGGCGGAATTCGGCCCACATCTTGTTGAAATCGTCCTGTTGTCCCAAAGCGTCGGATACCATCTGCTGCATCGTCTCCGACCACTTTGCAAAACGATCCTCATCTGACAGACCGTTCTCCCGGTTGATCTCGTCAAAACGCCGTTGGGCGTCCTCAAACACCTGCCCGAGCGTATTGGAATAGACCATATCCATGGCCAGCTTCCGCATGGCCTGTCCTACGCTTTCCACGAACGAGTCGGCCGCGTCCGTGCCATGCTCGAAGGCGTTGACCAGCTTCTCCGTCAGGGTGTCGCCCAACTCTCCGAAGATCCCCGACAGGTAATCGTTGACCGCTGCGATCGCCTCCTCGTAGGTCTCCCAATCGTCGACCATCGATTGCAGCATCGTGCGGTTGGCCTTCGAAAGGTGTTTGAAGGTGTCTCCGCCGTTTTCGACGAACTCCTTAAGCGCCTCCATGTTGAGCTCCCCGTCGTCAAACAGCTCGGGAAGCAGGCTACCCAACGAGGCATACTTCGCCGAACGGAACCAGGTCGAGTGGCGGGTCTGCACCTGCATGTTGTAAACCGAGCCGGCAACCGTTTCCCAGGTCTTGGCTACCTTGTCGAGATTGGCCAGCCCGGTGGAGCCCTTGCTGAACGAGTCGAAGACCTCTTTGCCGCGGGACACGATCTGTTCCTGCGTTTCGCTCAATCCGTCGAGGGCGGTCCGCACGGCCTCGACGTTCTGTTTGTAGCGGTCGTAGAGCCGATCCCCGAAAATCGAATCGTAGACATCCGAGTCGATCTTCGACCGCTCCTTCATGATGCGCAGCTCTTCGTTGAACTCCCGGGCCAGGCGAAGGTTCCGCTCCATGGATGATTCTCCACCGTCAAACAAACCGAAAATGGTTGTCAGAACATTGATCCCGGCGGAAATGCCACCTAAAATTCCCGAGGCCATGCCGAGCGTATCTTTATTTGCTTTCGCCTTTTGAAATGCTTGGATGGTATTCACCATTTGCAGCGTAGAGCCTGCAATATTTCCTGCCGCAGAAACGATCTCCCCGGCCGCGCCTCCAATGGCATCTCCCACTTTGTCGAATGTATCGACAACATCCGTAAGCGCACGATGTAGTTCGGTCCAGGAGGTTGTATCGGTGACCTTATTATCCATTTCTGCACGCTTCCTGGCCAGTTCCTCCTTCAGCTTCACTATTTCCGCATTGGCTACTCCGATGACGTCATCGTCAGGATTGTCAGTTTGCAGTTGTGCCAGTCTTTCCTGTGTTTGCGCCAGCAGATCATCCAACTCACTGATAGACATGCGGACAATTTTATCGGCCCAGGCCTCGAATTGCGGGAATTGCGAGGCGAATTTCACATCGAACTCATCGAGGGCTTTCTGTTTGGCCTGGCGTGCCACCTCCTGATTCAGAGGATCGGTGGCGAGTTTAGCAATTTCGGCGTCGTATTTCTCGGCCAGGCGCAGGCGGCCCTGCTGGTAAGTTTCATACTTCTGGAGTAGTTTCTCGTAGGTCGCCTCCTCCTTCTTGTCAACCTCTTCGAGCTGCTTGTCCCGGAGTTTTGCGGCGGCGGCAAGGGCCGTGGCGGAGGTCGCCATCACCTGGGCCTCCGCTCCTGGATCTACATCGGCTCCCGATGCTCGCAGCTTCTTGATAAGTGCAAGCATCTTCCGCTCCTCGTCCTCATATTGCTGCCGTTTTTTCTCGTAGTCGAGCCGAATCTGCTCGCGCTCCTTCTCGGCACCCTCCTGCAACGCATCCACCTCGGTCTGAGAAGTCTCCTCACGCAACTTGCGGAGTGATGTCTGCAACTCCTCTTCACGACTCTGCGCATCCTTTAGGGCCTGCTCTGCCGCCTTCCTGCGGGCCTTCTCCGTCTCATTTTGATCGTCAGGATTATCCAGGGTGAATGACTTGGAAGCCTCTTCGGTAAGCCGGCGGCGCAATTCGTCGTTGCTTCGGAAATACTCCGCCAGGTTTCCGTTGAACTTTTCATCGATCCGCTTGATGACCTCCTCTCCGCCTTCGAATGAACCGATCTCCTCGAAAAGTCGTTTACGGGCCGCGGTCATCGCATCAGCGGCCTCCATGAAACGCTCCTCCGAGGCTCGGGCTGCCTCGAGTGCCGCCGTGTCGTTGGCCGGGCCCCGGGAATAGGCCTCCCGGAGATTGTTCATCTCGGACATCGCCTCCGCATACGCCTTGAATGCCGAGACATAAGGCTTGTATGACGGGGCTCCCGTTACGAGGATCTCCTCGCCCTCCATCTTCGTCAGCGCCTGCGAAGCGGCCCTCGCACGGGCCAGTTCAACGATCGACGTGCGAAGGTTGTCGTAGGTATTTTTGAGGTTTCCGGCCATAATCAACTCGGCATCCATATTGCCGAAGTAAGCCGGGTACACCTCCTGCAGCTTCTCGACCGCCCGCTTTCGCTCCTCGTATGGACGGGCCGCATCGGTGGCGGCTTTGTAGAGCAGGTTGAGTTTCGTGATCTCCTCCTGGGCCGAGACATTTCCTTTTGCCATTGCCGCGTGGAATGCTTCGGCCGAATGGGCCGCCGCATCGAAGGCCTTTTTACCCTGGACCAGGTTCGATACGAAGGTGCCGATCTGTTTGCCGTAGACCACAGCCAAAGTAATGCCCACAGCCAGCAGGGTTTGGAAAGATCCGATTGACGAGATCACCTGCTTCCATACGGGCGTGGCCTTTTGGCCGCTTGCCGTGAGCAGGTCGTACTCCCTGCGGGCCCGGGCCAGTTCGTCGGTAAAAATCGGCAGGTTGTTCGAGATGGCCAAGAAGAACATCTGCGGGCCCATCGCCAGCGACGGCAACTCGCGGGCCATCTGCTGGATCGACACGTTCAGCCCGTTGTAGGTGCGCTGGACGGCCGGCGCATTCACGGGTGTCAGGTCGGTCTTCTTCGCCACGGCCTGCAACTCCTGAAGTTCCCGCTGCAACGCCTCGATCTGCCGGATGTTCTCCGTCTGATCCATCTTCGGGGTTGCGGCCATGACCTTGTGCAGCCGCCCGATCTCCGCTTCGAGAGCCTGGATACGCTTCTGCGCGGTCGTAGCATCCTTCTCCACACCCTTGACCCCGCCGGAGACTCCTGAGAGCCCCTGGCGGGTATTGTTCTTCACGAGAAACTCGATCTCGACGGCGGGTTTCATAAATTCAACTTCGATTGAAAGACTTGTTCGGTTGTCATACCTCCGGCCTGCTTTCCGTCGGAGAGTTCGTAGTGCGGCGCATCGGCCAGCATCAGGGTGAGGGTCTGGAAATTCACCCGCCACAGGATGTAGTGCACGGACCAACCTGTTGCCGAGGCGATCTGCCAGATGATTCCAAACGGGCTATGTGAACCCTCAAAAACGGTTCTTAACTCCCGCTTATCGCTCTTTTTTGGCTCGCGACGGGCCGGAACGGGTTGATCGCTTCGGCCGAGGCGATAATATTGGTAAAATCCCGGGTGCCGCGCAGCTTCTGGAACCACCGCTGCGCCTCGACCAGGTATTCGGGCGGCACTTTCCAACGGATCAGCCAGGCCACGACCGGAGCGAGGATCAGCCCCGAGAGATAGCCCCGGCATACGGCGAAGGCCACCATCATCGAGAGTTCGCGGAGGTGTTCGACGAAGAAGGCCCGTTCCTGGTCATCGGTAAACCGTTCTGCCTGCCGGGCCGTGATACCGAGCTTCAGGAACTGACGCGCGATACGCATCTGCGATCCCAGGCAGGGCCGGCGCATGACCACTCGCCATGTCCACTCCTTGCCCCAGGGCATCCGGATACGGAAAAGAGGCAGCGAAATCCCCACATCGAGCAGGGCTTCCGCCGCCTCCAGTTCGACGGATCTCTTCATGGCTTACTCGTTGGGCTGCGTGAGCGTTATCGTCGCCGCCTGTTCGGGATCCGAATCAAGGATGAACTTCAGTTCGCCGCTGCGCTCGCCGCCTGAGTTGTTCTCGTCAGCAATCACCGTCACACGGCCGTTGACGATCTCTACGAAGAACCCCTCGGGAACGGCTCCGACGGAGAATGGACCGGATGCTTCAATGTTCACGGCCTTGTATCCGCCGGCTTTTTCGAAGGTGAGCGCCGCGGGATCGGCCGTGATGAACGGATCCGTCGGCTTGATCGATCCGGGCGAAGAGCCGTCCAGCGGGGCAAGCATCTTCAGTCCGAAATTGATACCCAGAATCTTCTCTCCGCCGAGACCTCCGCGGATCATGGAAGCTCGCAGAGAGGCTCGCTTGAGCTGGATCGTCTGGCCCGTACCGGCCAGTATCTTCAATTCGCCCTCGACACGGATAGAGTTAGCCGGCATCATCCATTCTTTGTTTACGACCTTGCCGCCCATAATATTGACGCAGTTTTCCGGGACAAGCTCGATCATTGTTCCGGTGATCTCGTTCGTCGCAGCTTTGACCTCAAGTTCGAGGACGGGATTGTTGCGAATCTGGGCAGCCCACAGCTCCTTATTCTGAGGATCCTGTCCACCCCAGTCGATACCCTCCTCGGAAATGTTGCCGATCCGCTTCCCATTGAAATAGATCGCATCAAGAAGCATCAGGTATCCCAAGTCGCTTGTTGATAACTTTGACATAGTCAGAAAATTTTAATGAGTTTGTGTATAATGTCTGTCTTGTGGGCCCACCAGCCCCCGAGGGCTCCGAGGATCATGCCGAAGAGCATCCATCCTCCCCGATGGGCGGGTGAGCGCGTCCGCTCGTCGAGCGTCTGCACCTGTTCGGCCGAGGCAGTCTCGGCCAGCAGATCGTATGCCTCGCGGGCCTGTGTCAGGCACCGCTCCAGGGAGTCCACCTGTCGGGATTGCCTCACCGACGTCGCTTCGTAATATTCGATGCGCCGCGCCAGCGAATCGCACCGCGCCGTAATGCGGAAGATCTCCCCTTCGCGTCGGGCTTCGAGTGTCAGCGACCCGTCGCGTGCGGTGTAGGCCGCGCCTTCGGGGAGGTTACGGAGGTTCTCCTCCGTTACCGTCACCGAGGCCGTCCGCGGAGGTATCACCTCCGAGCGCACTCCCCGCTGTACCGAGATCTCCTCCGACTGCGAGGTCGTCGCTGCCTGCGTCGTCCGCTCGGCGGCGTCTTGAGCGAGGCGATGCTCGTGCCGGGCGGTGTCGGCCCGGATGCCCGTTTCGGTCGAGACCGAGCTCTTCATCGGTGCGCAGCTCGCCAGAAGCGCGACGAGCAGCACTAAAAAGTGTATTGTCTTCATAAGAGGTTCGTTTCCCGATGGCCTTGCGGAGTCGCTCGACCTCCTTGGTCAACCGGTCGATGCGTACAAGCATCTCCTCCTGGTTGGCCTTGAGGTCGATGTTCTCCCGGCGCAGCTGGATGTTCTCCTCGAGGATCTTCTTGTTCTCTCCCGAGAGCAGATTGATCGAGCTTTGCAACTCCACGAGAAAATCGTTGTTCTGTTTGCGGCGCGAGAAAATCCAGGTGAACACGCCGCCGAGGAATCCCCCGGGAAGTGCGAAGGTGAGCAGTTGCATCCAGATGCTGTCCATGGTTCAATCGGTGTTTGAAAAGGGTTTACACGCGTTCGATCATGCGGGCGATATCCGAGATCAGGTTGGCGTATTCCGTTGCATCGGCCGTGCAGTAGCCGGCCCTGGCGATCTCATAGGCGAAGCGGGTCACATCGTTGCGATAGGCTTGGGCCGCCGCATAACGCTTGGCCGAAAGGACCTTTGCGTGATCGCGGATGCCATCCTCCAGCGTATCGTAGTCCCGGAACTCCCGGTCGACCTCGTACCGGAAGCGTCCGTTCGAGGCCCGGGTGATCGAATAGACCCGCTCGAAGCGGCCGCCCTGCCGGTCGTCCGCGAAATATTCGAACGTACGTACGGTCTGCCGTTTCCCCGTCCATTTGTCGCCGGCAGTGATACCGAAGAGGTTGTTGCCGATGGCCGAGTCGCCCCATCCGCTCTCGAGCGCAGCCTGCGCCGCTACGAACAGGGGGTTCAGCCCCGTCTCGGCGCAGACCCGCTCGATGGCCGGATAGTATTGGCGCTTGAACTCCGCAGGCTTCATGGCGTTACTCGGTTGCAGCACCCACCAGCGCCATTACACCTGCATTGTCGTTGCGCATGATGCGGCCGCCGGCACGAACGAGGAAGGAGTAGAGATCCCCGTAGTAGTCGGGAGCCTTCTCCTGCTCGAAGGCTTTGACCTCTCCCAGAGCGCGGCATACCGACTGATCGTGCCAAGCGAGGGCGGCAGCGAGGTCCGTGGCTTCACCGCTTTCGCTCCACGCCTTCGGGGCTTTTGCCGTGGTGTAGAGCGCGGCGCGTGAGCGCATCATAACGTTGAACGAGAAGAGCTTTCCAAGGACGCCGTTCTGTGCATCCGCCGAGGCGAGGAACGCCGAGTTCTCGTTGGCCGTGAGGCTGTTGAGCAACTGCGAGTACATCATCGCATCGAGCAGCAGGTAGCGACCCTCCTGCGGGATATTCTCGTTGTTGAACTTCGTCATAAGCGCCAGCACGTCATCCTTGACGATCGCCTTGCGCTTGCCCGTAGCCGACGGCGTATAGGCATCGACTGCCTCACCCGTGGTTTCGATCACACGCGTCGATGCGGGGCTCCAGGAAAAGATGAAATCCTTGGCCACGGCATCATACAGGGCGAGTTTGTCCTGACGCAGCACCGACTCGCGCTTATCATACGACAGCTCGACCTTCTCGGCATCGTCGATCAGGACGGGATCGGTAGTGAACTTGTTCAACTCGAACGATACATCCGTATCGGTGCGCTGTTTTACGGTGGCCGGCAGCGTCGTGCGATTCTTTACAACGTTCGAGGCGACCCCGGCCTGCGGGATGTGCACGGTCTTACCCGCCTCGACGTATTCGTCGGCGTTGAACGCCTTGGAGAGGAAGCTGTTGGAAGCGAAGAGACCTTCGACGATCGCCCGCGTCCAAATTTCTTTCTGAATTGCCATAGTGTTGTCTGTTTTTGATGAGTGCTACATGTTGGGTTCGGTACCGAACTCGGCCTTGAACTTCTCGCGGTAGAGTTCCGGGGCCTTGTCCTTGAGTTCGACCAGGCGTCCGGCCTTGTCAAGCTCATTCCACGACTTGCCGGCCAGGTCGGAGAGCTCTGTCGCCTGCTGCCGTTCGCCTTCGCGGATACGCCCGGTGACGGACTGGCGGCGCGGAATGGCGTCGAGCGTGGCTCGCGTGTTCTCGAAGTCCGCATCGAAGAGCTTCAGGTACGCCTCCTTGCCTGCGGCATGGATCCGTCCGTCGGCAATGGCTGCATCCACGAGCCGGACGGCCTCGGCATGGCGGGCCTCCCTACGTTCGGTCTCCGCACGCGCTGCGGCCTCTTTGAGCTCCTGGTTTTCACGGATCAGCCGGTCGTGGTTCTCGATCAGCTGCTTCACGGCGCCGATCACCTCGGCGTCCTGTGCGGAGTCCTGCAGCTTGAGGATCTCCTTCAAGGTGTTGTCCATATTCGAATCGTTTTTTGAGTGATTGAGTCTGTCCATAAGCCGGATGACGGTCGAGGCATCCGTCAGGTCGAGGGGCTTCCCCGTCTGACGGTCAAAGAGCACCAGGGCGTTGTGGTTGGCGCCGATCGTCACGATAGAGGCCTCGCGGGCCGTCCAGCGCGTTACGGTCGGAAGCGTCTGCCCGGGAAGTTTCAGCTCCTCGGCATCGCTTACCTCCTCGGGCGGCCAGGCGCCCATGGAGGCCATGCGCAGGAATCCGCCTTCGACCTTGTCGGCAATCTTCACCGCGATGTTGTCCTTCTCGTCGAAGAGGGCATCGGCAAGGATCTGCGTGCCCTCGATGCGGATGTTCTCCCAGCGGCCGATCGGAAGCTCCCAGTCCTTATGATTAAGCAGGATCACGGGGTTCTTGCGGAACTCCTCGAGGTTGGCACCGCTGGTGAGCATGCGGAACCCGTAGGTGTTGACCGTCTCGTCGTGTAGTACGAATGTGGGTTGTTTCATAAAAAGCCATCATTTTTCGGCAAAGTTGGATCGAAAACATGCCCCTTGCAAATCGCATTGTATTGGTTTACATTCCATTGCAGTTTAACTGCACTTTGCCGGCAGACCATTTATCCGCGATTCGCTCCGTTCGGGCCGAGGCCTTACCTTTGGGGTGTAAAACCGAGATTTTCATGGCGCAGGAATTGGACAACAAGCAGAAAAAGGAGTGGGCAAAACTGCTCTTCCTTACGACGGACCTCACGCAGGCGGAGATGGCCGCGAAGGTTGGCGTCTCACGGATCACCATCGTCCGGTGGGCCAAGGAGTGGGAAGGCCTCAAGCTGAACTTCCTCCAGACCCGGGAGGCGCGGATCAAATCGACACTCATGCAGCTCAACGAGCTCGATGAGAGCATTGCGGCCCGTGAGCAAGGATCGCGCTATCCGACGGCCAAGGAGGCGGACATCCGGCGCAAACTCACGGCCGACCTCGAGGCGCTCGAACAGGAGGCCTCCGTTCGGGACATTGTCAACGTATCGCGGGGCATTCTCGACTACATCCGGGCCCTCGACCTGGAGAAGGCCAAGGTGCTCTCGGACTATTTCGATTCATACATACAGGAGCGGCTGAAATGGGTAAAGTAGACGACATGCGCGCCTGGAACGAATGGCGCGAATATTACCGCGCCCTGAAGCGCGACAAGGCGGTGGACAGCCTCTCTCCCGTGGAGCGGAAGCGGCGGCTCGAAAAGATCGAAAAGGATCCCGTGGCGTGGATGCTCTTCTTCTTTGCGGAGTATGCCCGATATCCCTTCACACTCTTCCAGAAGAAGGCCATCCGGCGGATTACCTCCAACCCCGAGTGGTACGAGGTGTTATCCTGGTCGCGTGAGCTGGCCAAATCGACCATCGTCTTCATGTGCATCATGTATCTGGTGCTGACGAAGCGCAAGCGTAACGTGCTGCTTGTATCGAACAGCCATGAGAATGCCACGCGCCTGCTCGAACCTTACAAGAAGGCCTTCGAGCAGAACGCGCTGCTGAAGGCCTACTACGGTGACCTGCGGGAAGCCGGCAACTGGACCGCCGACGAGTTCTCGCTGACCTCGGGAGCGGCATTCCGGGCGCTTGGCGCGCTCGAATCGCCGCGAGGCACCCGCAAGGATGCTTTCCGACCGGACACGATTCTCCCGGACGATTTCGATACGGATGCCGATTGCCGCAATCCCGACATCGTGAAGAAGAAGTGGCAATGGTTCGAGGAGGCGCTGATCCCGACCCGATCGGTCAGCGGCGATCTGCTGGTTGTTTTCTGCGGCAACGTCATCGCCCGGGACTGCTGCGTAACGCGGGCCGGAGCCAAGGCCGATCACTGGGACATCGTGAACATCCGCAATGCCGAAGGCCGTTCGACCTGGCCCGAGAAGAACTCCGAAGAGCGCATCCGCCGCATCGAGCAGACGATCTCCACCAAGGCCTTCCAGCAGGAGTACATGAACAACCCGCTCTCCGAGGGAGAGGTGATCAAGGAGGTGGTTTGGGGGAAGTGCCCGCCGCTCGCACGGCTCCAGTTCGCGGTGGCCTATGCCGACCCGGCGCCATCGAACGCCCGCAACAAGGCGTCGAGCTTCAAGGCGAATTTCCTGCTCGGCTACTGCGACGGGAAGTTCTATGTCTACACGGGCTTCCTCGACCACGTCACCAACGACGAGTTCGTGGAGTGGTTCTACAACCTGCGTGACTATGCGGGCGAGCGGGTGCAGGTCTATTACTTCATCGAGAACAACACGCTGCAGGATCCCTTCTACGAGCAGGTGTTCCTTCCGATGTTCGCGGCGCACGCCCGTGAACGGGGATTCATCGGCATCACCCCCGACTGTCGGTGCAAACCGCCGAAGTTCGAGCGTATCGAGGGTAACCTCGAACCGTTGATTCGCCAGGGCCGCCTGGTGCTGAACGCCGACGAACGCGAGAACCCGCACATGAAACGCCTCGAAGAGCAGTTCCTGCTGCTCAACCGGCAAATGAAATCCCCAGCCGACGGCCCCGACTGCATCGAGGGCGGCGTGTGGATCATCAACCAGAAGATCTCCACGCTTGGCGAAGGCTCCTACACCATTGGCCGGCGACATCACGCTTCAAAACGTTTTTGATATGGCTTTTCTGACACCTGAAGAGTTGCAGACGCACCTCTACAAAGAGAACATCGCGACCATCTCCCGGGAGGATGATGCGATCGTGGCGGCGGCCATCGATGCCGCCATCGAGGAGGCCTCGGGCTATCTCGGGGCGTATGACCGGAAGAAGATCTTCGGCGCCGTGGGCGACCAGCGCAACGCGCTGCTGCTGATCTTCGTCAAGGACATCGCCGTGTGGCACTTCATCAACCTGTGCAATGCCGGCACGGATCTCCAGCTTCGGCAGGACCGCTACGAACGGGCCGTTGCATGGCTGAAATCCGTACAGCGTTCGGAGACCAAACCCAACCTTCCCGTCGTGGAGGATGCCGATGGCGACGGCAAACCCGACCCCGCCGTCGGAGAGTATATTTTCGGGTCGAACCCCAAACGATCGCAACATTTCTAACCATGGCACAGACTGGCAACAAAACATCTGCCCGAAAGGGCTCCGGCTCGAAAGCCTCGAAGCCGATTGTGGTGCAGCAGATTGTCGTACAGGCACCGCAGCGCCGCGTGTACGACATCGGAGACTGGCGTACAGCCCTGCGGGCGGCCGACAACGGGCGGCCGAAATACCTCTACAACCTCTTTGAGGATATCCTGATCGACGGTGTGCTGGCCGACGCGATGAACAAGCGCATCGAGGCCGTACTGAATGCCGAGGTCGTCTTTATGAACGGCCAGGGACGCGAGGAGCCCGCCATCTCTTCGATCATCGACTCGACGGCCTGGGAGACGCTCATCCGCGAGATCATGCACCGGCTATTCTACGGACGGGCTGGCGTGGAGATCTTCTTCAACGGCAGCTTCTGCGTCGAACCCATCAAACCCAAGTATATCGACCTGGACAATCGCCAGATCCTGCTCAATGACGTGGGCGACCGCTCGGTGCCGTATAACGAGGATCCCAATCTGCTGGTCATCGGCCGCCCCGGTGACTACGGGCTGCTGCTCAAGGCGGCACCCTATGCTATCTGGAAGCGCGGCGGATTCGGCGACTATGCCCAGTGGATCGAATTGTTCGGTATGCCGCAGCGCGTCGGCAAGTACAACACCTTCGACCCGCAGAGCCGGGAGCTGCTCAAGAAGGCGCTGGAAGAGGCCGGATCTGCGCCTTACCTGGTTATTCCGAAGGAGGCGGACATCGAAACCAAGGAAGGGAACACCGGCTCCGGATCGTCGTTCAACGAGTTTCGCCAGGCGTCGAACGAGGAGATGCTCATCACGATCCTCGGGCAGACGCTGACCACCATCCAGGGCGAACGCGGCGCTCGTTCGCTCGGGGAGGTTCACCTGCAGGTCGAGGATGCAAAGCACAAGAGCGATCTGCGCTTCGTGCAGCGCACACTCAACGAACGGCTGCTCCCCATACTGGAGGCCTATGGCCTGCCTGTGAACGGCGGCCGGTTCGTCTATCCGAAGGCGGCCGACCCGCTCTCGGTGGACGATATCGTGAAGCTCGCGACGATTATCGACATCCCCGCATCGTTCATCCGCGACAAGTATTCGATCCCGATGCCGGACAAGGGAGAGGCGATTGCAGGCGAGAAGAGGCAATCTGCGGCCGGCCCTCATTCCGAAGAAGATCCCGACGAAGGGATCCGGAACGCCGACAGCCGCAGCTTCTGGCACCGCCTTCGGGATTTTTTCGTCGCAGCCCCGCAGGGCGGGGCGATCGATGGCACAACCCTCATGCGGATGCAGGACAGTGACGCGCTCGACGAGCGGCTGATGGCCCGCGTGGCCGCCTCGCAGCCTGCGTTCGACACGGAGCTCTTTCGATTCCTCTCCGAAGACCTTTTGAAGGCCGTTCAACCGGAAGCCGGCAGCATCGGGAATGCCGACGTCGGAGTTGCGTACGGCGTGCGCGACGATGCCCTGCAGACGGCCATGGAGATCAACCTGTTTCAGTTCTCGGCCGCCAAGACCCTGGCCGAGCTGCAGGAACTCAACCGCCTCTTCCGCGAGAGCGGCAGCTTCGCGGATTTCGAACGCGAGGCCCGCAAGGTCTGCACGGCATTCAACCGCGACTGGCAGCGCACCGAGTACGACACGGCACTGCTCACGTCCGAGGCGGCCAGCACCTACCGCCGGCTGATGGGCAAGACGAAGCTATTTCCCTACTGGGAGTACCGGACCGTCGGCGACGACCGGGTGCGTCCGTCCCACCGTCGACTCGAAGGAGTTGTCCTTCCCTACAACGACGCCCGGTGGAAGAAGATCTTCCCGCCGAACGACTGGCGGTGTCGCTGTCGGGTTGTACCGCGGATGGGCCACGAGGTTAAGAAGGAAGAGGTCGAGGCCTCGCAGCAACGCGTGGACGAGTTCTTCGGAACAGCGACCTGGAAAAAGGCCGCAGCGCAGGGCTGGGGCGTGAACCGCGCCCTCACCGGAGAGGTGTTTACGCAGAACCAGTTCTACATCCGTCGCTTTCAGGACAAGGCCTCGAAGCTGCTCGGCCGGCTCTACTACAACGACTGGGGGCTCGACTCCTTTGCCAAGCGCCTGGCGACGGCCACGGAGCAGATGCCCGAATACAGCGGGTCGGCCGCCGAGTGGTACGATGCGCACAAGACGCTGCGCGACTACAAGGGCCGCGAAGTCGTTCTGGACGAGAAGGTGTTCCGCAGGCATACGACTGAGGCCTACGAAAAGGTGCGTGTGCCGCTGTTGGCCTGCATCGAAGAGGTGCTGAAGAACCCCGACGAAGTGTGGTTGAATGATTACCAAAAGTTGTTCAGGAATCTGAACTTCATTAAGTTCTATGACGGCAAGGTAATCAATGTGATCTGTGAAGTGGACGAAAATCTCGAATATCGGATCACGACCTGGTTCGAGATCGTTCAGACTCCGAACTTGAAACAGAAAACGCGAAGCAGCCGCCACATTGATCCGCGATGGAGGTACCGGCGAGGCTTGCTCATAAAAAAGTCGTAGCGGCATGTCTTTGCGTCCGGACGTACTGTTGTTTGCTGATGATCCTTCATCGTGCATTCTCAACGCCTTGGATAGCCAGTGCCATACCGCTGCTTCGGGTTAACGTACTCATCCGCTGTATCGAGCCCAGTCTTTGGTCCAGTGCCCCCATCACCCGCGAGGGATAGCA
>CALUNE010000018.1 GCA_944321945.1 uncultured Alistipes sp. | reverse complement strand
CAATAAATCCGGATAACGCTTGGATCCTCCGTATTACCGCGGCTGCTGGCACGGAGTTAGCCGATCCTTATTCGTACGATACTTTCAGTCAGATACACGTATCTGAGTTTACCCTCGTACAAAAGCAGTTTACAACTCATAGAGCCGTCTTCCTGCACGCGGCATGGCTGGTTCAGACTTGCGTCCATTGACCAATATTCCTCACTGCTGCCTCCCGTAGGAGTTTGGTCCGTGTCTCAGTACCAATGTGGGGGGTTAACCTCTCAGTCCCCCTATGTATCGTCGCCTTGGTGAGCCGTTACCTCACCAACTAGCTAATACAACGCATGCCCATCCAAAACCACCGGAGTTTTCAACATCCGAAGATGCCTTCAAATATATTATGGGGTATTAGTACCAATTTCTCAGTGTTATCCCCCTGTTCTGGGTAGGTTGCATACGCGTTACGCACCCGTGCGCCGGTCGCCGGCAGTTGAAGCAAGCTTCAACCCCGCTGCCCCTCGACTTGCATGTGTTAGGCCTGCCGCTAGCGTTCATCCTGAGCCAGGATCAAACTCTCCATTGTATAAAATATAAATGTTTCGTTAGAGTCCTGACTATTCGTTTCCTTTAAAGGAAATTGACAGATAAATACTACAATTTTGCTCTCAAAATATAACCAGTAATTCAAAGAACCACTCTAAAAAGGTTTCGCATTTTGGTCGCGAAAGGGATTGCAAAGATAGAAACTATTTTTGAATCCTGCAAATCTTTTTCAAGATTTATTTTCGAACCATTCCGAAGAATCGGTGCGAAAGGGATTGCAAAGTTAAGAACTGTTTTTGAATCTCGCAAATCTTTTTCGAAGATTTTTTTTTCGAACCGCTCATCGCGATTCTACGGCGAGACCTACGGACAGCCATCCTGCGTATCCACGTTGAAAACCTTTTTCAGAACCTTGCATCCTGCTGAAATACAGCAACAAAACCATCTCAAGCTCCTTTATTGTAAACTCTCGACTTATTTGTAAGAACCGTTGATTTCTCAAATGCGGATGCAAAGGTAGTGACTTTTTCGGGATCTGCAAATATTTCCGATTCTTTTTTTTCAAAAATCTTACTATTTCGCCTGCATACCTAAATATATATAGCAGAATTGCCCTTGCCGAAGCCGGACGACGGCCCGGCGGATCACATCCAGCCTCCGTTTCCGGCCAGACCGGCCCGCGACACCAGTGCGAACTCCCGTGCAAAGGTCGTATCACCGGCCGTCGCCGTAATCCGAAGCATGGAAATGCCCGGACGGGAACTCCGGAACGTGATCCGGGTTCCGCTGACCGACAGCGTGGCATCATCCATTCCCAGTTTGCCGGGGTCCTCCAGTTTGGCCGATCCGATCGTCACACGGCTGCCGCTGCCGCCGAAGAAACGGGCAAAGTCGACCGTCGTCGACTCCCCTACCGGCAGATAGACGGCCTGAGTTCCCCGCACGGCCAGCAACATCTTGAGGGCATCGACACATCCGCCGCCCATCTTCCCGCGATAGGCCGAAAGGTCCGGAACCGTGATGCCGGTCTTGCGGCCCGTGAAATAGGAGTCGATTCCGTAGACCGAACTCAAAAGCAGCGCCTTGAATTCATCGACGGTGTATTTCCGACCCAGCTCCGCCGCGTAGGAGAGCCCCAAGGCCGCCACGCCCGATACGTGCGGACAGGCCATCGAGGTCCCCTGCATGAATCCGTAGCCATACCAATAGGGATCACTCTTGCGGCCGTCGCGGAAATTCATCGTATCATCATGCAAGATCGTACTCAGAACCTCCGCATCGAGATAATTGCCCGACGATTCGACATAGACATCGCCGCCCGGAGCCGTAATGTCGACCCAAGTTCCGTAATCGGTATAGTAGGCCGGACGGAAGGCCCAATCCATCGCCCCCACGGCAATCACCGGACCATAGGAGGCCGGATAGGTCTCCACGTCACCGATCCTGTCACCGTCGTTTCCCGCCGCGAAGAGGACCAGCCCTCCCTGAAGCGGCGAATTGGGATTCTGGGATCCGGCACCTTCGATGAAGGTATCGATCGCATCGCGGACCACCCCGTAATCGTTCTGCCACTCGCGGGCCGCCTCAGCGGGCGGAACATTCCCGAAATCGTAGCCCCAGCTGTTCTGAGCGATAATGGCCCCGTGCGTCCAGGCGTACTCGAAAGCCTTGACGATGGGATTGTTCGTCTCGTCGCCATCGCTGTAGCCCAGGATCTGACACGACATGATCTTCACACCGCCTCGTCCGCTGCGTCCGCCGGCGATGCCGCAGACGCCGCGGCTGTTGTTGTTCACCGCGGCAATGATACCGGCCACATGGGTTCCGTGGTCGGCATAGACCCACTGTCCGTCCTCCTGAGTGGCCGTTTTCCAGTCGAGTTCGGCCTTGTTGTCCCAGAAGTTGTAGCCGTGCTCCTGCGGATTGGAGGGATTGGACCAGATATTGGCCTGCAGATCGGGATGATTGGTCTGCACCGGTTCATCGATCACGGCGACGATAATCTCCTCGTTGCCCGTGCAAAGGTCCCACGCATCCGTCAGGTCGATGTCCGCACCGGTACGCGGCGAAGAGAAGTACTGATTCGGGCCTCCGTTCGCGTAGTGCCACTGAAACTCGAGCATCGGATCATTCATCGATACGGATGCACGCGTATCGCCTCTTTCGGGAAGAGCGGCCAGGTGAGCCGGAGTGGCCGGGCCGACACTCATCGGCCGGATGTGGCTCGGGTGGACCTCATACTCCACCACCGCGACTCCCGGCAGATCGGCAAACCGACGCCCGACCTCGGAGAGATCCTCCTGCTTGTCGAACGAGATCCGATACCAGCGGTTCATCCCCGTACGATCGTAAATCGCCTCCCAGGCGGGATTGTAGTCGACCACGCGCTGGAAACGTTCGGCACCGATCGCAGCAAGCAGATCATCCATCTCGCCAACTCCCGAACGGGTCGCACAGCCGCTCCGCGTAGTGGGAAGCTGACTCTGGGCTTCAGCCACACGCCGGGCCATCTCGGGGGTGAGCTTGACCGAAAGGGTCCCCTGCAGGGCGATCTCGGGAGCCGGACTACCCACAATCCGCGTTTCGGTCGCGGAGCGATCCATCGACTCTTTCGTACAAGCGGCTACCGTCAGCAGGCAGCAAACAAGCAACACTCTCTTCATAACCGATTTCATAAAAAGGTTCAAGCAAGGTTTCAAAGGTATGTTTTTTCCGCAAAAATCAAAACATCCAGACCGGAAAAACGCCACAAAGCCCCGCGAAAAGAGATTTTTTACTATTTTTGCCGCAAATAACACCAAAACATGAATCTGAAAAAGATATCCCTGCTCATCGTACTGCTGCTCGTCGCCGATCAGATTCTCAAGATCTGGATCAAGACCCACCTGCAGCTGGGCGAAGCAATCACGGTCTTTCCCGACTGGTTCCAGCTCCGGTTCATCGAAAACAACGGCGCCGCCTTCGGCATGCACATCGCCTCGGGCGGCGGGTTCGACTGGGGCAAGCTGCTGCTCGGACTGCTGCGCATCGCCATGGTCGGATTCATCGGCTGGCTGATCTTCCACCTGTCCCGCAAGCGCGAAGGGACCCCCAAAGGCGTCATCGTCGGACTGGCTCTGATCTTTGCCGGGGCCCTCGGCAACATCATCGACAGCGCCTTCTACGGGCTGATCTTCTCCGAATCGACCCCCTACACCGTGGCCCATTTCGGGGGGCACTACGCCGGATTCATGATGGGAAAAGTCGTCGACATGTTCTATTTCCCGCTGTTCCAGTGGAACAACGTACCGCGCCTGCTGCGCTTTCTGGTCGACGGCAACAACTATTTCTTCGGCGCGATCTTCAATCTGGCCGATGCCTACATTTCGGTAGCCGTCGTCTATCTGCTTCTGTTTCAATATCGTTTTTTCAACAGATAGATTTTTTTCAAAAATTTTGGCGCAGAAGTGTTGCGGATTCAGAAAAAAGTATTACTTTTGCACACCGCAATTCCGGAAAACACCGGTAAAAATGCCCAGGTGGCGGAATAGGTAGACGCGCACGTTTCAGGTGCGTGTGCCGCAAGGCGTGCAGGTTCGATTCCTGTCCTGGGCACTGAAAACCCCGTTTGAGGAGACTCAGACGGGGTTTTGCTTTGCATCCACGCATGTCAACCGGCCCCGAAAGCCGTTAGCCGCTGCGGCATGCAGCCAAAACATCCGTCAACCGGTGCCCCAACCCGACAATCCCGACCGCAACGACCGTATCCGACAGACTGCGCTGCAAACAAACAAGGCGGGATGGAGCTCGTCCATCCCGCCTGTCGCATTTCCTTGCGAAGTTGCTCAACCCTCGATGCGAGGGGTCTGCATCTGCTGACGGGTCACCCCGAACCGCTTGCCGTACCGGACCCAATACAACGTGGAGGCCATGAGGAACAGCCGCTTGCCGATCGGCATCGTCACCCGCAGCTCCTCGTAACGCCGACGGACAATCGAGCCCGCCAGTCGCCGGATCTTCCGTGCAACCAGAAAGCGGAACGGCGTATCGAGAATCGCCTCGCCGCTGCCGGCCATCAGAACCGACCCGAACGCATAGCCGTTCCTGCGGCAGAAAAAGCGAATGATCCGGACGGCAATCTCATTCTGCCCCGGCTCCAGAAAGCCGCAGTTGACCAGGACCGAAATGACCGGCCGCCGCTCGGGAGGCGCCGCTTCGAGCGACTTGAGCAGATTCAACACCCCCACCGGCAGCGAATCGGCGTAGAGCGGAAAGACCAGCACGACATCCGAGAATTCGGCCATCCGCTCACGAAGCTGCGCATGGTTGTTCTTCCGGATTTCGAAATATTCGGTCGGCCACGGGCTGTACTTCGCCACATAGGCCGCATATCGCTTCGAATTCGAGCGCGGAGCCCGCGGGCTCCCGTTCAGTATCATGATTTTCTCCATGCTTCAATCCATTCGTTTACGTGACGGTCGACCTCCGATTCCGGAACAAACAGAACCCGATGGCTGACAAAATTCATGTTGCAGGCGTTGCGCGCCACCAGAGCCTCGAAGATCGACCGCTCTTCGGGATCGAGATCTCCGTAGGCGAGAATGGTGGCCTGCTTGGGGGCCACGGCCCGCTGATAATGGTGTGTTTCGCCGTGATGAATGCGGATGAAGGCCTGCTGAACGGGAATGGCCCGTTCCAGCATCGTCTTCATGATCGTATCGTAGCTTCCGTAACGGACCCGACTGACATAGAGTACGGCATCGCTTTCGGCTATCAGGGGATAGACCCGTGTCGCATCGTCCCGGATGACGCATCGTCCGGGGGTCTTCGTCCAACAGCCGAAACATCCGACGCAATTGGCGATTTTCAGGGCCGAAAGATCCACATGGCGGATTCCGTCCTGCTCCGACAAGGTCAGATTGAGCGGTTTGTCACTGAGTATCAATTTCATGGTATTCAGATGTTGGTTTCTTTTCCAGTCATTTGCGCGCAAGGTACGAAAAATCCGCAACACTTTCCGTCACCCTGCAAAAATCAGGACAAAACCGACATAAAATTCAGGGCCCTCACCGATACGCCTCCATCTGCAACCGGGAAACATCCTTCGCCGGAAAGCGTTGCGCCGGATCCCGCAAGGGAGATCCGGCGCAACCCGTATCAACGTTCGGCCTGCGGCGCCGCATCGAGCGGTGCATCCGGGATCGGGTCGCCCGGCGCACGCACCGCCGGATCGTAGACGGCCACCCCAACCCGCGAATCGGCACATCCATAATAAAGGTACCACTTGCCGTGGAAGTGAACCAGCCCCTCGATGAAGACCGTACCGTCCTTGTACTGTCCGCTCCGCTCGAAGGGGTCCACCGGCCGGAAGAACGGCACGTCGAGCCGGGCGAGAACCCGCCCGGGATCCTCCGCGTCGAAAAGGATCTGACCGGCCGAGTAGGTCCGTGCCGGATAGCGGCGGTCGCGCCCCTCGCCCAGCCGGTTCTGACCGTTGTAGAGCAGCACGATGCCCCGGTCGGTCAGCACGGCCGGAGGGCCGCATTCGGTCAGGGCGCTGTCGAAGTAGCCCTCGCGCGGAAAGACGCACCCCTTGAGGTTGCCGTTGCGATCCACCTCGGGCGTCCAGTCGATGAGGTTGTCCGACGTGGCGACGTTGATCATCCGCTCGCCCCAGTACATCAGATACCGCCCTCCGACCCGCGTAATGACCAGGCGGTCACCGACCAGGCGGGTCACAATCGAGGCCGACTTGCTCTTCAGATCGGCAAACCGTCCGCCGTAGGCCTTGGCGAAGGCCGGACCGTGTTTCGTCCAGTGGACCAGGTCGCGTGACGTGGCCACCGACAGCCGTGGAATCTTCCGGTTCCACGACGTATAGAGCATGACATAGGTACCGTCCTCGGTCTCGGCCACGCGCGGATCCTCGCATCCGCCCGGCCAGTCGCAAGCCTTCATGGCGTCCTCGGCCGGGAAGAGAACCGGTTCGTCGCGCAGCTCCATCGTCACTCCGTCGCGGCTTTCGGCCAGTCCGATGCGCGAGGTCCGCTTGCCGATTCCGGTGGCCGAATTGTCCTCGGCCCGGAAGAGGACACAGATACGGTCGTCGTGCACCACCGCTCCGGGGTTGAACGTGTCGCTCTCACACCACCCCACCGAATCCTGCCGCATCGGGCAGAAGAAACGCATCGCCGGATCGGGGCTGATCACGGGATTCACGCCCGCAGGTCGCACGAACCCGCCCAACGCCCACTCCGGCAGGGGATTCTCCCCTTCGGTGCGGGCCATGGCCCGTCGGCCGCATCCGTCGACAAGGAGCAGTCCGGTCAGGCACAGCATCAGTTTGCAGACAATTTTCATCTTCAGGATTTATATGCCCCGCAAGGGGGCCGTTTCACGCAAACAAAGATAGCCCCGATGCGCGAAACCGAGGCGCCCGATCGTCTCAAAAAAACGAGGGTTGTCTCAATTTGAGGCAACCCCCGGCACATTCTTATCACGGCAGGCCGCCGACGGCAGTCATCCACGCCGTTTCGGGGTCGGCGCACGACGTGCGGCCGGGCGCTTGCGCACCGACCATCCGAAATGACCCAGCGCCTCACCCAGCGTGAAATACTCCCCGTGGGAATAGACGATCGGGTCGGCCTGCTCGAAGCAGAAGCGTCCCGTCGCCGGATCGAGATAGGCCTCGTCGACCTGTACCCCCACGACCTCGGCCAGAAACAGATCGTGGCTGCCCAGCGGCAGGATCTGCCGGACCCGGCACTCGATATTGACGGGCGATTCGGCCACGATCGGCGCCGAGACCGCGCTGCCCGGCAGCGGCGTCAGCCCCATCTCGCGAAACTTGTCGTGGTCGCGTCCCGAACGCACCCCGCACCAGTCCGTGGCCCGGGCCAGCGACCGCGTCGTGAGGTTGATGACAAACTCGCCCGTACGGCGGATAATCCCGTAGGAGTGGCGCTCGGGGCGCACCGAAATCGAACACATCGGCGGATCCGAACATACCGTACCGGTCCACGCTACGGTCAGCAGGTTGTACTCCTCGGGGCTAGCCCCGCAACTCACCAACACCGCCGGCAACGGATAAAGTACCGTTCCGGGTTTCCAATTCTGTTTCATTGTTCGCTCTTTTCGGACAAAGGTACGGCTTTTTTGGTATCTTTGCCCATGATGCTGGACGAATTTATCCGATACCTCGAGGCCGAACGGCGCTATTCGCCCCTCACCGTGCGCAACTACCGCCACGATGTGGAGCAGTTCCTCGCGTGGCTCGGCTGCCCCGACACCGGAGAGCAGCTGCAGCGGGTGACGACCGACGACATCCGCGCCTGGATTCTCCACCGTACGGAGAAGTGCCACCTCGGCGCCGCCTCGATGAACCGCGAAGTCTCCTCATTGAGGGCCTTTTTCCGCTGGCTGCTCGCCCGGGGCGTCGTCGAACGCAACGTCACACAGTCCGTCGCGGCGTTACGCACTTCGCGACGCCTGCCGGTCTTCGTCCCCGAAACCCGCATGAGCGGCATCGTCCGCGACTGCGAATACCCGACCGACGACTTCCTCACCGAACGCAATTCGCTCATCGTCCTGATGCTCTACAGCTGCGGACTGCGGCTGGCCGAACTCATCGGCATCAACCGCGACGACTTCTCCGACAACTACACCTCGCTGCGCGTGCGCGGCAAGGGCGACAAGGAGCGAATCGTCCCCGTTCTGGAGTTTCTCCGCGAAAAGATTTTACACTACATCCGGTTAATTGAGCGGCAAAATATTTGCAATTCTGCGGAAAAAGCCCTATTTTTAACTCACAAAGGAAAACGCATTGCCCGGATCACCGTGTATCGCATCGTCAAGGAGGAGCTCGCCCGAGGCGGCGTCCAGGGAAAGAAAAGCCCCCACGTCCTCCGACACACGTTCGCCACACACCTGCTCAACGGAGGCGCCGACATGCGCGAAATCCAGGAACTCCTGGGCCACGCATCCCTCCAGGCCACGCAGGTCTACACGCACAACAGCATCGCCCGGCTCCGGGAGGCTTACGCGAAAGCCCATCCTCGCGAAAAGGATGGCAAGTGTTAATTTTTATAAACTGTAAGGTTATGAACGTACAGATTCAATCCGTGAAATTCGACGCCGACAAACGGCTGATCGAATTCGTGAATGCCAAGATGGCGAAGTTGGACCGCTTTGCGGATCGCTCGACCGGCGCCGACGTCATTCTCAAACTCGATAAAGACCACGAAAAAGGAAACAAGATCGCTACCATCACGCTCCATATGCCGGGTGAAGACCTGGTGGCCTGCCACCAGTCGAAAGCCTTCGAGGAGTCGGTCGACGAAGCCATCGATGCCCTGAAGCGTCAGATCGACAAGTTCAAGTCGAAACTCGAAAAGTAAACTCCCACCAACCTAATAATCCTTAACTAACCAATGCCGCGACGGCCGCCTGACAGGCGGCCGTCGCATTTTTCGCGTCATCGCCCCGGAGAGGGGATATTGCCGCGGGAAAAACACCTCGCCGCGCAAAGGGAAGCCGCCGTTCGCTCGATGAATCGGGAAAAAGAGTTGGTTCCAGTCCTCCAAACCGGCTTGCCGACCGGCTCCTCCATCCCGGAATGACTACCCGGTCCGGCAGACGATGACCGCCGATCCGCCCTGCGGGAAACAGACCGCGGAGAAGCCCCCAAAAAAAGCGACCTGCCATTCTGTGCAGGTCGCTTTTTCGTAGTGGATAGGGGATTCGAACCCCTATGTCATGCGTGAGAGGCATGTATCCTAACCCTTAGATGAATCCACCTTGTTGAGTTT
The DNA here is from genome assembly GCA_944321945.1 of uncultured Alistipes sp. Lineage (GTDB taxonomy): Bacteria > Bacteroidota > Bacteroidia > Bacteroidales > Rikenellaceae > Alistipes. The sequence continues at coordinate 36,250 of CALUNE010000018.1, read as the reverse complement.
CGTGGTGCAAAGATAGCGCCTTCTTTTGAATCTCCAAAATTTTCCACCATTTTCTGCAATTTTTTTTCGCTTTTCTTGAAAATACCCCCTTTTTACCTATCTTTAGCTCCAAGTAAAACCTCATTCGCCATGAAAAACCGACTTGTTTTGCTCCTGGGGGCCACCCTGCTGTTCGGAGCCTGCACGAAACATCCCGTGCTTCCCGACTTCTCGACCCGCGCCATCGACACCGTCCTGCACGGCAAGGCCAACTTCTGCAACATCGAATATCGCTTCGCCTCAATCCGCAATGCAGCGAAATCCCCGGCGCTCCAGACCATCGAACAGGCCAACATCGGTTATTTCTTCCAGCTGGAGGAGTTCTCCGGGACGCTTGACCAGGCCGTGCAGACCGCACTGTCCGAAATCCAGACCAACTTCCTCACCGAAGGCGGAAACCCCACGACCGACGGGTATGAAATCTCGGTCGAGGCCGAGGGCTCGGTCCTCGATTCCCTGCTGGGCTACACCATCACGCGCGCCGGCTATACGGGCGGCGCACACGGCATGTACTCAACCGAGTGCCACACCTACTCGCTGCGCGACGGATTCGAACTGTCGCTGGCCGATCTCTTCTCCGACGAAGCGATGCAGCGGCTCGACGCTTTGATCCGCGAAAAGATTGCCGAACAGTACCACGCGACAACCGACGAGGAACTGACCGAAGCCGGATTCTTCCCCGAATACATCGCCCCGACGGAGAACTTCCTCATCACACCCGAAGGCATGACCTTCTACTACAACCCCTACGACATCGGCTGTTATGCGTTGGGTGGAGTCATCGTAACGATTAATTCCGACGAACTAAAGGATCTGCGCGGCGAGTAACCGCACCAGGGAAGGGCCGTTCATATACAGAGGGGCGGAACTGCTCATACACGGAGGGACGGAACCTCTTATATACGGAGGGGCTGAATACTCATACACGGAGAGCCGAAGCAGCCCGCCCATGGATCGGAGCAGCCCGCAGGCGACAGACCGGATCTGCCCGTATGCAAAGAACGGGGAGCCCTCGGATGTTGCCAAGCCTCATGCGTCCTTTTCCGGACACGGAGGCACAAAAAAAGGTTGTTCCGACGAACAACCGAATACAAAACACAATAGGGTATAAAAAGAAAAAAGGTCCGAGTCTCACGACGGGGAACCTTTTTTTTGGCGGGGAACCACCCCCTCCAAAAATGAGGGTCAATCGGAGGTATTCGACGACTTGAACGAGCACCGTTCCAGCGTCTTAGTGAAGAATCATCTCTTCACAACCTGCCGATCTCCTCAACCAACCTAAAACTACTAACCTAAATGAACCTTAAAACTTCACTGCAAAGATAAGGGCGTTTTTTGATTTACGCAAATATTTTACGAATATATTAAATATATTTAACAATTTGGTAACATTGGTAAACCAGCGATATGCGACACACAAGCGTGCGCCAATCGTTGTGCGCATTGTATATCAACACATTACAATCGCACAAACAGCATACTGTCCTATCCGTCCGTATCGAAGAAAAAACAAGGCCGAGGAGCTCATGAAATCAGAAATCAGACGACTTCAGGATACCAAAAGAGCCACAGACAGAGGAATCAACCCGAGATTTGGGGAGGAAAAAGAACAGGAAACGGAAACCAAGGGCAGTATTGCAGCAAAGGGATCAAAATAAGCGGGAAAAGATAAGGAATCCGACCAAAGTGCCATCGCCTCAAGAAGGAGGTCCATCTACAAGTATCGGAGAATAAGTGACGGCGCAAACGTAAAGCGTGCGCATGCAACAAACAAACGGCGGGAAAAATTGACCGGACAAAGCAACGGTCACTTCATGACAACGATCGAAAAAGGCACAAAAAAAAGGAAACTCGGAATCCGGAACAGATCCGTCTTCCACAGTTTCCTCACCAACCTAAAACTACTAACCTAAATGAACCTTAAAACTTCGCTGCAAAGATAAGGCGAAAAACCATACTATGCAAGCTTTTATTAAAAAAATTTTCAAATTTTTTCATATTTTTTAATATCAGTCTCCGATGCGGCAATCCAATACACTGATTGACAGCAACGTGTATCATACACTCAAAGAGGGCTCCCTTTTTCTTTCCGGACCGATGCAGTAATCGGGGAAAACAACCATTTTATAATTAAAATGGCGGCAGAATAGTGCAGGTTACGGATAAATTACTAAATTTGTATTATAAACCAGAATGCAGGACGATGACCGTATCGCTGATGTGCCTCTCCCGAAGTTGGCTTTATGTGCTTTATCTTTGCCTCGACAGCCTCTTGCGACGAAGCACCGTAATCCTTTCGGAGGAGCGAATCCCCGAACCCGTTGCCGGCATGAGTTTCCGCCACACGATGAAACTTCTCAGCATCAGACCGGCAGCACACCGTCCCTATATCCCTGGCATGAAGATTGGGGCTTGCAGGCCGTTGCCGTCAACCACCGGCCACCCACCGATCATCTGCCGACTCCATGGACCAAGGACTCAACTTCTGCAATCTGTCCCGCTCGAATGCGTCTGACCACGTACAAGGGAACCCAGCCTCCGTACGGACCCCCCGAACCGTCATCAACCACGACCCGCAGCTGCACAACCCCTTGAAACATCAACGTGACACACCCCCGGGCCCGGATCCACACCCGCACAACAACGTGGAACCACCTCCGGCTCCGACCGCAACTTCAGGAGACCGGTTCCGGAAACCCGGACAAACAACGATTCACGCAAACAACTTGCCGGCACAGCTCAAAAATTTATGTCGATCTCGATCATCACACCGATCTACAACGCGGAGAAATACCTCGAAGAATGCCTGCAAAGCATTCTCCGACAGACCTGGACCGATTTCGAACTGCTGCTGATCGACAACAACAGCAGCGACCGCTCGGTGGAGATCTGCCGGCAGTTCATGGAGCAGGATCCGCGCATCAAGCTCTACCACTGCCGCAAACCCGGAGCCAGTGCCGCCCGCAACTACGGTCTCTCGAAGGCCACGGGCGAATTCGTCGTCTTCATCGATGCCGACGACTGGGTCGAGCCCGATCATCTGGAAAACCTCGTCGGAAAAGGGCTCGGCAAGAACGATATCACCTTTACGAACGCCTTCATCTCGTACGATCTGCAACTCGTCGAGGAGGAGGTCTCCGGCCAGGAGTGCGACCGCGTCTTCGCCCAACTGCGCCGCCAGACCTTCTTCGGATGGACCTGGAACAAGATCTTCAACCGGGAAGTCATCGAACAACACGGCATCCGCTTCAACGAGAGCATGCGCCTGCATGAAGACGAACTTTTCACGGCCGAATACTGCCAGTATGTCACCCACGTGCGCGTAAGCAACCGCAAAACCTACCACTACCGCATCCTCAACACCAGCGTCATGCGCAGCAAGATGCCCAAGGAGGAGAAGCTCTCCTGCTACCGCCGCCTCTACAAGATGTACAGCAAACTCGACCGTGAAAACCGCTATCTGACCATTCGCGTCCATCTGTCACACTGCTGCAACATGCTGCGCCACTGCTGGAAGCCCGACGATATCCGTCTGGCCCTGATGTACGTCTACCCGGCCTACGAGGAGTACCGCAACATCGTGCAACCTGAATTCCTGCGCGACGACCGCGACCGGAAGGTGGCCCAGCGCTCGCCGTGGGTCTTCCGCTTCCGCAACGGCGTCTGGATCTGGATCGCCTCGAAAATCATCAACATCTGAACCCGAAACGATGAAAGTCTCCCTACTGATCGCCACCTACAACTGGCCCGAAGCACTGAACCTCTGTCTGAAGAGTGTCGAAGGACAATGCGTGCCGCCTTTCGAGGTGGTCATCGCCGACGACGGTTCGGGCGAACCGACCCGCCGGCTCATCGAGGAGTTCACGCACAGGCTGCCCTGCCCCGTAAAGCACATCTGGCATGAGGACGACGGATTCCGCCTGACGGTCATCCGCAACAAGGCCATCGCGGCGTGTGAGGGCGACTACATCGTCCAGATCGACGGCGACGTCATTCTGCACCGGAATTTCATCCGCGACCATGCGGCCTTTGCCGAGCAGGGAGCCTTCGTCGTGGGGAGCCGCGCCATGATCAACGAACACCTCGCCGCACGGATGCTCCGCAGCGGCAATCCGAAGGTGGCCTGGTACACGCCCGGTGTGAAACACTGGCTCAACGCCCTCTACGTGCCGGCCCTGATGTCCAGCTACAAACACCGCCGCGACGACCACATCCGCGGATGCAACATGGCCTTCTGGCGCGGGGACCTCGTCGCCGTGAACGGATACAACGAGGCCATGACCGGATGGGGACACGAAGATGCGGAGCTGGTGGCCCGCCTGCGCAACCACGGCTGCGCCCAGCACACGCTCAAGTTCGCCGGCTTCGTCTTCCACATCCACCACCCCTACTCCTCGCGGGAGAGCGAACCCGTCAACCGGGCCATCTGGCTGGCTGCCCGCGACGGAAAGAGCATCCGCTGCGAAAAGGGGCTGGATCAATATCTGTAAGAGGGGGGGGGTCAGCGGCACCGGCTGCGCCACACGGGAAGGAAATCGAACAGACGCCACGTCCGAACGCCGTCACACTCCTTCTGCTTGAGCAGCGTCAATCCGCACCATTCGAACAGCCGGCGGGTCACGGAGCGGTATTTCGGCGCCAGATGCAACCCGATCCGGTCGGCATAGGCCACAAAATGCAGATGAGCCTCATACTTGTCGCGCTGTTTCTTGGGGGTCTGGCGGCTCTTGGTGATCGACGAGGCGTTGAACATGTAGTGGTAGACCACGCCGGGGACCGTCACCAGCGTTCCGCACTCGCCCAGCAGCCGCATCATGTACTCGACATCCTCGTAACAGACCCGCTCGCGAAACCGCAGTCCGAGCTGCAGAAGCACGTCGCGGCGCATGAGCTTGTTCATCACGTAGAAATCGGGCGGGCAATGGGCAATCCGGAAGCGATCGCCGGGGGTGCGGGCCTCCTGGCGGGCCTCATAGTGGATCGTCCACTTCGAATGCGAGGGCCGCGTCTTGAGAATCGAGGCACAGGCCACGTCGGCATCGGCCTCCCGGGCCGCCTCGTAAAGCGCCCGGCAATAATCGGGATCGATCCAGTCGTCCGAATCGACATAGAGCACATACTCGCCGCGAGCCGCCTCGAAGCCCCGGTTGCGGGCTCCGCCCAGTCCGCGATTCTCCTGCGAAATAACACAGATACGCGCATCCTGTGCCGCATAGCGGTTCAGGATGTCGATCGAACGGTCGGGGCTTCCGTCGTTGACACAGATGATCTCGATCTCGTGCAGCGTCTGGGCGACGATGCTGTCCAGACAACGCGGCAACAGCTGCTCGACGTTGTAGACCGGGACGATGACGCTAACCTTCGGGTCCATGCTTTTATCGGTTTATCGGATGTAGTGTCTGACCTGCTCGGCAATACGCTCGCCGTCGAGCGCCGCCGAGATGATTCCGCCGGCATAACCGGCCCCCTCGCCCGCCGGGAAGAGCCCCTCGATTTCGGGGTGCATGAGCGTCACGGGGTCTCGCGGGATGCGGACCGGCGTCGAGGTGCGCGACTCGACCCCGACCACCACGGCTTCGTCGGTAACGAATCCCCGCATGCGCCGGCCAAAGGTCCCGAGCCCCTGCCGCAGCCCCCGGGCGATGAAATCGGGCATCCAACGGTCGAGCCGCGACGGTGTGATGCCGGGGATATAGGAGGTGCGGGGCAGCGATGAACTGGCCCGCCCGGCCACGAAATCGGAGACGCGCTGCGCCGGAGCAATCTGGTGATCGCCCCCCTCGCGTCGGGCCAGCTCCTCGAATTGCTGCTGGAAGCGCAGCCCGGCCAGTTCGCCCCATTCCGGACGCAGATGCTCGAAATCCGCGAGGCGAATCTCGGTGACCAGTCCCGAATTGGCAAAGGGTGACGTACGACCGCTGGGCGACATGCCGTTGACCACGGACTGGGCGGCGTCGGTCATGGCCGGGACAATGAACCCTCCGGGGCACATGCAGAACGAATAGACGCCGCGCCCGCCCTCCTGGCTGACGAGCGAATAGGAGGCGGCCGGAAGATACTCGCCGCGCGTCTCGCAGTGGTACTGGATCGAATCGATCAGCGCCTGGGGATGCTCGATGCGCACTCCCATGGCGAAGGGCTTGGCCTCGAGGCGTACGCCCCGCCGATGCAGCAATTCGTAGATATCCCGGGCCGAATGCCCCGTAGCCAGCACGACGGCCGCTCCGTCGATCCGTTCATCGCCGCACCACACGCCGCAGATCCGGCCCTGACGGAGTTCAAGATCGGTCACCCGGCTCTCGAAGCGGAAGACGCCCCCGGCCTGGAGGATCGTCTGACGGATATTCTGCATGATACGCGGCAGTTTGTCGGTCCCGATATGGGGATGGGCCTCGAAGAGGATCTCGGGCGTAGCGCCGTGGAAGACCAGCGTCTGGAGTGCCTTGTTGTAGTCGCCGCGCTTTTTGCTGCGCGTAAAGAGTTTGCCGTCGGAGAAGGTGCCGGCGCCGCCCTCGCCGAAGGCGTAGTTCGAATTGGGATCGACCGCACCGTTGCGATTGATTTGGGCGATGTCACGCTTGCGGGCCGAGACATCGCGTCCGCGTTCGAGGATGACGGGCTTCAGACCCAACTCGATCAGATGCAGGGCGGCGAAGAGCCCCGCCGGTCCCGACCCGACGATCACCACTTCGGTACGACCGTCGACCGACGGGTAGTCGAAATGGACGGGATCGGGCTGCGGTTCGCGATCGACATAGATTTCGAGCGAAAGGTTGACCTTGACCTGCCGCTGGCGGGCGTCGATCGAGCGTTTGACGACCCGTGCCAGAGCGATCTGATCCTCGCGGATACCCATGCGTCGGGCCGCCTGCGCAGTATAGAACTTCGCATCGGCAGCCTCCTTGGGCGAAAGAACAAGCGTAACGAGTTGAGGCATGACAAAAATTTACGTACAAAAGTAACCAAAAAGCGGGATAAAACGGCGCTCGGGATTGTGAATTGTGAAAAAATATCTACCTTTGTGTACCAGAAGCGGATATGGTGTAATTGGTAGCCACGTCAGACTTAGGATCTGATGCCTTACGGCGTGGGGGTTCGAGTCCCTTTATCCGCACAAGGCGACTGTTGAGGGCGAATTTTCAGATTCGTCCTCTTTTTTATTTTTATATTCATCTGATATATAGCGTAATAAAGCAAGTGCTTTGTTCTCTTCCATGGTTCGATAATCATCCGTTTCCTTATCCCACAAAATTCCCTTTGGAAAGAGCAGGTTTTGGATTTTTTGGCACAAATCCGCATCAGAATTACGCCATAAACTGCCTAATTTACAGCATATTGCCACCACATCATCCACTTGTTTTGCAAGGTTCGATAAATCTCCCTTTACCATCTCCAATTCCACAAGTATCGCATTCTTCTTTTCCTGCAAGTTTCCAATGGCTGCTTCATAGATTTCTTCATCTATTTCTCCCATTCCAAACCTCACTTTGCATTGCTTCATTTTGTTTTCACATTCAGTCAGGCGCTTCCTCAGCAGCGTGTTTTGCTGAAGCTGCTCTTCATAGCTCTCTTCTATCGTGCGCCGCACCACATCCTTGAAGATTAGCATGACCGGCTGGGAAATGTCATAGCGCGCCAACAGCGCTTCATACCGCTGATGCAGTTTTTTTGCAGAGACGTTGGTACAACACCCCTGCTTGTTGCACTTGTAATAGTCGATATTCTTTGCCTTGACGGTGTAAGCTGTCAATGGCGTATGATCTTTCGCACACATGACGTGGCGCTTCAAGGGGAATCGCGGAGTCTCCTTCTGATGAACGTACACGCCCGTACGGTTGGACAGGATGCTTTGTACCTGCAAAAATTGAGGATATGAGATCAATGGCTCCTGTACGCCGTCCACCAATTCCTTGACCATCTTATGCCTGATCTTACCTGCATAAAATGGATTAGTTAAAATCTTATGCAGTTTCCTTTTATCAACGCTTAACCCGAGTGCTGCCAAGCGTCGTTGAATATCTATATTACGTTCGCCCCGTAACTTCCATTGAAAAGCTTTCTGAATCAAGCGACCCGTTTCATTGATTCTGTATTGGGAATTGAGACTCTTGCCCGTTTTGGTGTACCCCAACGGCACTTTGCTACACCAAACTCCGCTCTCTATGCAATGTTTCCTGCCCGCCACAAACTTGTCCGTGCGCGTTTCATTGTCCCACTGAGCCGTGCATAAGCTGAAATTCGCCATCAACCGTCCCTCCTTGGTTGAGGTATCCATACCTGTTTTTGCCGCAACGATGGTAACTTTTGCTTGTGTCAGGTTGCTGATAATGGTGATGGATTGCCCTGCGTCGCGCGAGAATCGGTCAAATTCCGACACGAGAATGTGAGTAATTGATTCATCTTTCTTGACTGCGTTCAGCATTGCGCTCACGAGAACACCCGGTGTTTTAGCCGACTCATGCGTCCCCCCAAAGTACCCCTTTATTGTAAATCCTCTATCATGCGCATATCTTTCGCATATGGCTTTCTGATAGTCCAAGCTACCGCCATTCTCTTCCTGATACTTAGTTGATACCCGTGTCCATATTATACAGTTTTTATTATTCATATTCAGCTATTTTTATCTGCTTATTCAAATATTCGATGCCGTACAAAGCCAACAACTGCATATATTGCAGAATGGCGTCGCCGTCATCCTTATTCGTTATTCCTAACTCTTTAAACTCTTCTTCATAATCTTGGAATTTAATCATTCAACATAGATTACTTTTTATTCGCTTTCGGCTCCTGCGTCATTCTTGCAGGACTTTTATTTTCGCCATGGAAGCTTAGACCATCTCTATGCAATAGCACAGTATATAAGATTTTTTATCACATACAGATTTTATTTTATTGATTAGCAATCTCAGAAACGAGATTTGAATAAACATACAGATAATATTTTTAAAAACCAAACTTATATTTGATATTTTTTAAATAATTTTCTTAATCTTTTGGAGAGTTCCTGTGCTTGTGCCTGTAATAGCTGCGATATTGCGTAAGGATAGCCCCTTCCTCAACAACTGAATTTCCTTACTATATTGCGCTCGTAACTCATCCTCACTTTTGCGATAGCCGACCTTCCTACCAACTCTACCACCACTCTGCCTGTAATGGCGATACCCGCTCGCCATGCGACTACGAATTAACCCTCTTTCCATGCTGTTGAACTGCGCCAAAATTCCCAATACCAAATTGGCTATGGGGTTGGGACTGCCATCAGGCAAAAGAGTCTCTAACCCATTTTGATGGATATATACGCTAATCCCGCGTTCAGTCAGATACTCTATAACCTGCAAGAAATCGACAGCTCGGCGGCTTAACCGACTGCACTCATAGATCAGCACTTTGTCAATTTCATTTTCTTTGACAAATTTCAGCAAGTCAGTCAGCGCTTCCCTTTCTGCAACCTTTTTCGCACCGCTTATCTTTTCTGAAAACTCTTTAACAACCTCATATCCCATTCGTGATGCGTACTCCCTTAACTCCGATAGCTGGCGCTCGTAGTCCTGCCCTGCAGTCGAAACCCGTGCGTATATTACCACTCTCGTTTCCATCATCTGTCAATCCTTACTTCAACACAAATATATTACATTTATATAATATATGCAATATAAAAGCAATATTATCATATCCGAAATACAAAAGAGGATGCCAGCTATCTGACATCCTCTCATAACTACAAAGCAGGGTCATTCAAGACCAACCTCTCCCCAAACTACAGGGGAGTCTGGCACATGCTTACTTATACTTGACTTCTGTGTGAGATTCTAAAACAAGATCGGTAATATTCTGCTCTGCACTCAACCAAATTTCTTTTAGATTCTCGTTGCCGTAACAGTTCACTTCCGTTAAAAGCGGGTTATTGCTCAGGTCCAACGATCTCAATGCCGGATGCCCGGTGCACACAAATTTTTCCAACAAAGGACATTGACTAACGTCTATGTGCTCCAAACGATCCTCTTCTATCAAACGATTGCATATCAACTCCACCTCATCGGCAGATGGCGCCTGTATGGTAACATCACTCATACGAACAGCATCATCCGCACCTTGCAAATCATTGAATAAACTATATACCGAGATACGACAATATCGACTGGGATATGGCTCATCTTCGTTCTTGTAGGTATAAGTGCAGAGATAGTAATCCGGACCTTCATCTACATTCCGACTTACAAACAAATCACAAAATGAGGCTTTGGTATCAAGATGTCTTTTGATAGTTAGAGTCATTGTTTGAGTACCAGTCCTGAGAGACGACGGAACGCATGATATGATATTCTCTGAATAGGGAAAATCAATATAGCCATTCACCCAAGATCGTTCATTTACATAAACCGGCTCCCCATCATGAACTGACGGGACATCCATAGTCATGGTAATGGTGGTGATTTCGCGATTGCCATCATCTCCTTTCTCAGGTTCAGAGCAACCATAGAAAAAAGCGGCAGTGACTAATAATACAGCAGGCAGAAAATATCGTATCATTCCTTCTCATTTAGAAATTATATCCTACGGAAAGGAAGAAGTTCCCCGTCTTCATTTTCAGCGGAGCAATTGCAAACTCCTCTTCATCAACAGACATCGAAATCGACTCGTTGCTGACATTGATGAATCCGAATTCATAACCCAAACTGAACACAAATTGCTTCCACTCAGCCGTGGCGCTGAATCGCATACCGAAATCAGAACGCTTCAGACCGCCGTCCTTGCCATACAAATCCAGCTTCTCCGTCATTCCGCCAAAATCATATTTACTCTTACCGGCAACTCCAAGGGCATAGTAGAAACCGACACTGGGATACAACGTAACAACATCTTTGATATTGAATTTGTAATTGACCATTACCGGGATTTCAAGATACAAAGGATTTGCGGACATTTTCTCGCCGAGAATTTCGGATTTAAAACCCTTTTGCGAGATTTGCAGACCCGTTTCAAAATAAAGGGGTTGCGAGTCCATTAACAAGCGCTGATACACTCCTGCCACATGGAAGCCCGCCCGAGAATTAGCTGACAGTCCCTGCATGGACATATTCGCCACATTCAATCCTGCTCGAACTCCAAAAATGTTTTTTTCAAAGTTCTGTGCAACAGCACTGCTTGCCACCATGGCAACACCCACAAGAGCAAAGAAAAGTTTTTTCATAACCGGTTTGGTTAGTTTAGGTTCTTCCCGACTCCTGAGAAGATTTTATAAAAAAGAAAGTGTGGAGCCGTTTCGCTTACTTGCCAGAAGGTAGTGGAAGGACCCATGAGAAAATAAACGACGCAAAACCCCACACCAAGATAGATATGGGGTCTGGGCACAAGACATGCCACCCTAATCTACACAAGGAATGAGTGCTGTTCGTCCATCCCTTCTCTTTGAAAACTTCCACATTTTCTGGCAGGGAAGTGCGAAAACACTTTCATCAAATATGTCTGCTGACTGCATTTCTGCGTTCAGCAAAACAAAGATAGAAAATTATTTTCACATGAACAGCACTCTGTGCGAGGTTTTGCAAAAAAGAAAGATAGCGGCTAATACACCGCTATCAAATTCTTCCACCGGAAGCTTCTCCAAGCAGCTTTTTCAAGATCAAAATAGGCTGTTGTTGCATACTCTTCACGCGATACGCCCCAGCCGCAAACCTTATCTGCTATAAAGTCTGGATTCGTGGTACCAAAAGCGATTCTGATGCTTCCATCCTTTTTCAGATAGGCAAACTTTACAATCTGCCCGCTACGCAATTTCCGTTTGAGTTGCTCTATCAAAAGAGCCTTTGAAATGCCATCCACCATTCTTGAAGAGGTGCGAGCTGCAATAACCTTTGCACGCACTACCGTGTTGTCATTGAGTAAAATAACCTGAGCCATATTTGTAAGATTTTTTATTACACCTAATTGTTAAAATTTCCAATGTTTGGGAGTCCTCCACCCCATCAATTCGTAGAGCTTATTACGGCAATCGGCATAGGAGCGACCGCGATACACCTTCTCACCCGTCTCCACATTCCATACATAAAGCCCACTTCCCGCCCCCATAATCTTGTATTTCCTTTCCGTTGCCATATACCGTCTCGTTCACAACACAAATATATGACATATATTTCATATATGCAAATATAAACGTGATTTATTTTGAATATTTGTCATATTTTTATAGCTTTGCTTAAAACAGCATAATATGGAAAAGGAGAAAGTAGAACGGACGGTTGTCCATGTTGAACTGTTGTGTGATAACAGCCATCATTATTTTGGTAGCTTGGCTGCCATTTTTGAGAAATTCAATAAAGAACAAATTGGGATTACATATGGCAGCCTGCGTAACTACGGGCTTTCAGCAAATAAGCCCTATAAAAATAAACTCTGCATTATTCGAAAAGGTACGCTCATCACTATCCCCAAACAAGTAAAATAATCTTTTAGATTAGATTGCAACAAAACTGAGTGCCTTTGCAAACATCTGAAAAGATTATTTTAATACAAAATTAGATTGCCACAGCAGCAAAAAAGATCATGATCTCCAACAAGAGAGATTGAAGTGTTTGCTTGAGCGGAAGAGTTGGTGTATTGTTGATCTTTTTAAGCAGTTTCCTAAAAGGCTTCAAGGTTTGGGAAATATGAGTATTGGGAGAACTATGCAGACGCAACTGTGCTTCTACCTTCTTAATATCATAATCGCAGACTTGAAGAAGTGCCCCTCTCAGCAGTTCTTTCAAATCATCACACTTTGCAGTAATGTCTGTTGAATCTGCATCAACAAGAATCTGATCAAGGAACTCCCAAATAGGATTGACATTTGCACTCAATACAGAATCGACTGATAAGTCTGTAATGTGTAAAGCCTTTCTAATTTGCTCTTTGCTATTCAAATTCATTTCAAATCGGACTTTACCTTCAAAATAATTCAGAAGTTTTTGCTTGTCCGACAACTGAGATAAGAATAATCTATTTTCAGCACGTCTAATCTCCTTATTTTTATCATAAATCGTTAGACGACACTTATGGCTCTTGGTTACCACATTCTTCTCTATCGTGAAGTTCCCATTAATGATTCTGGGCAAATACTTACGAAAATTGGAAATATTTGCCTGAATCATTTTAGTCAATTCACCACAATCGGGATACGGAACATCTTGTGTAACATCGACCTTTACAACCTCTCCATTAATCAAAATATCTTCTACATCTAAAAGACAGAATCCTATCTCATTAACAGACAACAAGCAATTTTTAATATTACTTTGGTTAATCAATGAAGGATAATTATCTCTAAGAATTTTTCCTGTAAATTCAATAATCAATTCTTGATTCTTAACATTAGCCTCAACGTATAATAAGAAAGGTTGTAACTGTGTGAATTTATAGCTAACTATATCATTTCCTTTATAATGAATATCGAATCTGTTTTTATCTATAATTTTTATATAATCAATTGAAGAAACTATTTTTATTTTATCCAATCTTATCAAATCTATATCATATTTATCTCTTTATTATTAAATGTTAACTCCTTGTAAAACCCAAAACTCAACCTTGATAAATGGTTAATCATTATCCTCAACCCCAATTAAATCGTTCATCGTTGTATGCTCTATCTCAGGTCTATGCGGAACTGTCTGCCAATAGCGTTTCATAGATTGACTGATATGCGTTTTATGACTGTCCGATTTTGGTCGGTTTTTAGATGATTGACTGATTTTGGCTTTGGTTTCATCATTCAGTTCTCTGTAAATTCTTTTCTTGTTTTCCATATATCTATCCTTTTTATAAATAAATAGTAGGGAAAGTAGAAAAGTCAAGCATAGTATAGAAATATTTTTACAAAGAGCGCAGGACGCGATATTCAACAAACAGCCCCATTCTTAACACACCTACCTCTGTCTCCTATTGATTTAAGGACGCTTATAGCACATTGATCTGATATACAGAAGAAAACAAGAGCGGCTACCAATCAAAAATTCTTCTTTATCTACACTGTACAGGTGGCAAATACTCCTCTCTCGCATCCAGATAATCTATAAATTGAACCAGACGCTGAAAATCCTCAATAAAAGTTCGATAGTCTTTCACCAAATTGCACAAAGGAGCCTTTTCCGGGGCTCCTTTTTTGTACGCGCCCGGATGCATAACAATAAGCTGTATCTCAACACAATCAGCATTCCTGCCTTCACTTCGAGGGGGGGGGTATTCCCGAAAATCTTCAGGAAAGGGCGAATCGAAAGTCTGGCAGGCAATAAGATTTGTGACAAATACCCCGGCCCTTCGATCAGCTTCCGAGGTCGTGTTTTACTTGGAGATTTGCTCGGAATCCGTTATTTTTACAAGACGAATCACAACGCGGATGCCGCCGGCCCCGGAGGGACCTCAACCGCACCCGCCGACGAAACGAATCCAACGGTACCGGCACACCGGCTCCGGAGCAGTTCGTCCTCCGGAGACCCGCGCCCGACACCGCCCGGATCGCAAAATACAGAAAACGATGAAATCCCGTCTGAACAGTTCAACCGAGGTCGAGGAGCGATGTCTCGAACTCGGATTCCTGCCTTTTTTCCGGTGCGGCATCCCCGGCTTCTCGATCGAGGAGATGATCGCCCCGGAATACTGGTTCTCCGACGAAGAGGGCGCCTGGGAGTGGAAAGGGCCGATCATCCGCGAGGGCCACTGCGCCTACGGCAAGTTCTTCAACCGCAAGGCCGGATTCGTCAGCCGCGAATGGCTCCCCGACTGGCTCAACTACCGCCGTTCGCGGACGCTGGCACCGAACGAGGATGCCGCGGCGCTCGACGACGTGGTGATGCAGACCATCGAGGTCGAGGGCTCGGCCACGATTCAGGAGCTGCGCCGCATGCTCGGATTTGCCCGCGGACGCAGCCGGTGCCGCGCCACGGATCCCGAATCGGAGGTGCCGGAGGATGAAAAGATCTCGCTCGACCCGATTCTGACGCGTCTCCAGATGGAAGGGCGGCTCGTGATCGCCGATTTCGAATACAACCTCGACCGCCACGGCAACCCCTACGGCTGGGGCGTGGCCCGCTATATGGCTCCGGAGGCCCTCTACGGCGCTTTGCACCCCGACCGCACGCCCGACGAATCGTACGCCCGCATCCTCGACCATTTCCGGGAACTCTTCCCCGACGTGGCGGAGAACCGCCTGCTGAAGCTGATCGGATAGCGGCGGATTGCCCCATCCGAAGCGGTCATGAGAGGTAGCGGCGAACCCTCGGAGAAGGTCCGCCGCCGTTGTATCCGAGAAGAGGGCCGTCAGCCCTGGTTCACCCGGGCATGATCGGCCAGGAACTGCTTCAGACCGCTGTCGGTCAACGGGTGTTTCAACAGTCCGAGGATGGCCGCCAGCGGACAGGTCACCACGTCGGCTCCGGCATCCAGACACTGGATGATGTGGTGCGTATGGCGGATCGAGGCGGCCAGCACCTGCGTCTTGAATCCATAGGTACGATAGACGCGCACGATGTGGGCCACGAGCGCCACACCGTCCTCCGAGATGTCGTCCAGACGCCCGACAAACGGCGACACGTAGGTCGCACCGGCCTTGGCGGCCAGCAGCGCCTGCCCCACCGAAAAGACCAGCGTGCAGTTGGTGCGGATGCCCCGGTCGGCGAACCACCTCACGGCTCGGATCCCCTCGGCCGTGCAGGG
The DNA here is from genome assembly GCA_944321945.1 of uncultured Alistipes sp. GTDB lineage: Bacteria > Bacteroidota > Bacteroidia > Bacteroidales > Rikenellaceae > Alistipes. The sequence continues at coordinate 20,524 of CALUNE010000018.1, read as the reverse complement.
GATCTTCACGACGATGTGCGGATCAAGTGCCGCCAGCGCCTCGCCTTCACGCACCATGCCGTCGAAATCCGTGGCAATGACCTCCGCGCTGACATCTCCGCCGACGATGCGGCAGATCTCCACGTAATGGCGGTTGCAGGCCTCCGCACCGCGGATGTTCTCCCGGGCCATGAGCGACGGGTTGGTCGTAACGCCGTCGAGGACACCCAGTTTGTGGGCTTCGCGAATCTGATCGAGATTCGCCGTGTCGATAAAGAATTTCATACGATGACTGCAGTTTTTGGTTGGTCGATAGAATAAAGATACCTATTTTTTCCGAGGCTGTGCCAAGGATCGGACAATTTTTTTAATTTTGTAGAGAGGAAACCGCACCAAACCGACGATCCCGACAACCTATGCAACTGATCTTCGAAATCGAATACCACACCCAATGGGGCGAGCGGCTTGTCCTGCTGCTCGGCAAACGAAAAATCGAACTGCAATACACCGACGGCGACATCTGGCAGGGAGGTCTCGAATACCGGAAACCCGGACAGGCGCTCGTCTACCGCTATGCGGTCGAACGCGACGGAGAGATCGTCCGCACCGAATGGCACGACCACACGCTGCATCTGCCGAACGTGCACGACCGCCGGCGCATCCGCATCCGGGACCGCTGGCAGGAGATGCGGCCCGACACGACGTTCTGTACCATGGCCTACACGCGCGGAATCTTCGCCCGGGCAGCCGGTGCCGCACCCGATGCGCCCGATACAACCCGCCCGACGGCCATCGGCGCGGAGCCCTCGCAGGCCGACGTCTGGCTGCGGATCGTGCAGCCCATGGTCCACCCCGACCAGACGCTGGCTCTGGCCGGCTCGGCGCTCGACAACTGGCAGCGGATCGTGGCGCTGGACGACATCGACTTTCCGGTATGGGGATGCGCCTGCTCGCTGCCCGCCGGAAGTGAATACAAACTGCTCATCGCCGACCGGCGCACCCTCGCACCCATCCTCTGGGAAGAGGGGGCCAACCGCATCTGGAACTACACCCCCGCCGACGACGAGATCCTTCTCGACGCCTCACTGCTGCCCCGTTTCCCGGAGCAGCGCTGGCGCAGTGCCGGAACGGCCATTCCGGTCTTCTCGCTCCGTTCGGAGAAGAGTTTCGGCGTCGGTGAGTTCCTCGACCTGAAGCTCCTCATCGACTGGGCCGCCGCCACCCGTCAGCGGGTCATCCAACTCCTGCCGGTCAACGACACCTCGATGTCCGGCACGTGGGAGGACTCCTACCCCTACAACGCCAACTCGAGTTTCGCGCTTCATCCGCAATTTCTGCGGCTGACCGAGGCCGGCGTCGTGGAGGACGACACCTACCGCCGCCTGCGTGACGAGCTGAACGCCCTGCCCGAGGTGGATTACGAACGGGTCAACCGTGCCAAACAACGCCTGCTGCGCGAAGCCTTCGCCCGAAACGCCGCCTATACGGCCTCACGCTCCGACTACCAGGACTTCCTGACCGAGAACCGCTCGTGGCTGATCCCCTATGCGGCCTACTGCACGCTGCGCGACGAACACCGCACGGCCGACTTCACGCAGTGGGGCGCAATGTCGCGCTACAACCGCAAACGCGTCGAAGCATACTGCATCGACCACCGCGACGAAGTGGCCTACCACTGCTACGTCCAGTTCTACCTGCACCTGCAGCTCTCCGAGGTCTCGCGCTACGCCCACAGCCGCGGCATCATCCTCAAGGGCGACCTGCCGATCGGGGTCAGCCGCACGAGCTGCGACGCCTGGCAGTCGCCGCAGCTCTTCCACCTCGATTCGCAGGCCGGAGCCCCGCCCGATGCCTTCGCGGCCCAGGGGCAGAACTGGGGATTCCCGACCTACGACTGGGAACGCATGGCCCGCGACCACTACGCCTGGTGGCGCGAACGGCTGCGCAAGATGGCCACCTATTTCGACGCCTATCGCATCGACCACATTCTCGGATTCTTCCGCATCTGGGAGATCCCCGAAGATTCGATCCACGGCCTGCTGGGCCACTTCAACCCCGCCCTGCCCTATACGGCCGAGGAGCTGCGACAGATGGGATTCGACGTGGCCGAAGGGTTCGGCACGACACCTCCGCTCGACGAGCAGACCCTCGCCGGGATCTTCGGCGAACGTGCCGACGAGGTGCGTCAACGCTGCATCGACCAGGGGCGTCTCCGTCCCGAATATGCCACCCAGCGTCGGGTCGCCGAGCAGCTTGCGGGGGACGATGCTCCGACGAAACAGCTGCGCGAGGGGTTGATGACCCTGTTGGACGACGTGCTCTTCATCGAGGATCCCCGCCGCAAGGGGCTCTTCCACCCCCGCATCGCAGGCCGTCAAACCCGTTCCTACCAGCTGCTGGCCCGCTGGCAGCAGGAGGCTTTCGACCGCCTGCACGAGGAGTTCTTCTACCGTCGCCACGACCTTTTCTGGAAGGAATCGGGCCTGCGAAAACTCCCCGTACTGCAGACGGCCACCGACATGCTGCCCTGCGGCGAGGATCTGGGCATGATCCCCGACTGCGTCCCCGAAACGATGCGCATGCTGCAGATCCTCTCGCTCGAGATTCAGCGCATGCCCAAAAACCCGGGTGAAAGTTTCGCCGATCCGGCCCGCTACCCCTACCTGTGCGTCTGCACCACCTCGACCCACGACATGAATCCGCTGCGGGCCTGGTGGGAGGAGGACCGCAAGGTCACGATGCGCTTCTACCGCGAGGTGCTGCACGGCGAGGGCAATACGCCGCAGCACGGCGAACCGTGGATCTGCCGCCGCATCATCGAGATGCATCTCGCCTCACCGGCCATGTTCACCATTCTGCCCCTGCAGGACTGGCTCTCGATGGATCCCGCGCTGCGCGCCCCAGATCCCTTCGCCGAGCGGATCAACATCCCGGCCATCCCGCGCTACCAGTGGCGCTACCGTATGCATCTGACCCTCGAACGGCTGCTCGCCGCCGAAGATTTCAACACCACGCTCTGCGACATGATCGCCCTCAACGGCCGTCGGTAAGCCGCCATAAGAAAGGAGGAGTTGACCCGGGACCGACGAAGAGCGACCGGGACTGGCAAAGGCAGGCCGGGACTGACGAAGACCGGCCGGGACTGACGAAGGCAGACCGGGACTGACGAAGGCAGACCGGGACTGACGAAGACCGGCCAAGGCCGGCCCGGGCTGACCGCGTTGACCGGAGCCGACCAAAACCAACCAAAACCAACCAAAACCAACCGGGGCCCAAAAGCAATCCGGGGCCGACCAATCCGGCCGTACAACACACGACACGAAGCCGCGTGCCGTCATTTCACGAGCAGGTCCGCCCCGAATCCGGGGCGGACCTGCTTCGTTCCAAAATCATCCGCCGGAATCAATAGCCCGGCGTCTGCACCATCTCGGGATTGGGGTTGTTTTCGAACTCCGTCGTCGGAATCGGCATGGCGTAGTTCGTCGCCTTCCAGACGATATTCGTCTTCGAGGAGCCCGGGCCCGAGATCGTCTTGTAGTAGTCCTTCTCCTTCTCGCCCAGATCGAGCAGGCGGACATACTCCCACCAGCGCATCTCGCCGAAAACCTCCGCCCACAATTCATAAAGCAACGGATCGTTGGCCAGATGATCCGTCGCATCAACCGTCCGGGTACGGTCGCCGAGCGACTTGTAGTCCGCCTCCGAAGGGGCGTCCACCGGGTAGTTGTAGGCCCGGCGGTGCACCTTGTTCACATACTCCAGAGCCGTGGCCGGATCCTCGTCGCGGATCAGCAGGGCATACATCAGGTAGATCTCCGGCAGACGGAGAAAGTAGATGTTGTAGCCGGCGACGTTGCGCGTGGCATCCAGCAGATGCCCCTCGAGGAAATTGTACTTGCGCACGGGCCAGCCGTAGAACGTTTCGGGATCGTTGCCCGTCGTCACCGAGGTATCCTCCCACCACTTGCCGAAATCGACCTGCGCCACCTTGCGCGAGGCGTTCACGCCGTCGATGGTCATCTGCACCTCGTCGATGAAGGGCTGCAGCGCGCAGACGTACAGCCGCGGATCGGGTCCGTCCGCCTCGCGGCCCAACTCGTCGCGATGCTTCTGCTGAAGGGCCAGATAGGCCTCGTCGAGGTAATACTCCGTTTCGCCGTTCGCCCCCTGGCGCGTCTTCATCACCGCCTTCGACTGCGGTGCCGGATCCGTATAGCCGAAACGGCCCAGATTGCGGTCGTGCATGTACTGGTTGCCGTAGGACATGGCCGTGCGCGTTCCGTCCGGCGCGATGCAGAAGGGCGGATAGTAGAGCGACAGGGTCGACCCCGTATTGGGACTTCCGTAGGCCGAACCGCTCGTCGGATCGGCCCGGTTGCCCATCTCGTAGAACGATTCGCTGTTGTATTCATACGCGTCGTAACCGTTGAACATCATGCGGTAGCGTTCGAACGGCTCGAGGGTCTTGCCGCTGTTGTCGATGCAATCCTTCAGGTAGGTCCGGGCCAGCTCCCGCTCGCCGGCAAAGAAGCAGGCCTTGGCCCGGAAAGCCCGGGCGGCCCACCCCGTCACCCGATGGGCATCGGTCTGCGTCAGCAGACTCACCGCCCGGTCCAGATCCTCGATGATCGCCCGATAGCACTCGCCGGTCTTCTTGCGGCCGACGTACATCTCCTCCAGCGTCTTGGGAACCGCCTTGACGATCGGAATCCCGACCCCCTCCGCATCGGGCTCGCCATAGAGCGAAAGCATGTGCCACCAGTAGTAGGCCCGGAAGAAGAGGCATTCGCCCTCGTAGTTGTTCAAGGCCTCCGTTTCGGTTTCGGGGGCCGTCTCCCGGTAGGCGGCGATCTCCTCCAGCGCCGTATTGGCGTAATAGACACCCAGGCTCAGGGCCGTCCAGGGGTCGGTGACCTTGTTGTTGCCGACCTTGACCTCGCCGGCGCAGATGTCGATCCACGCCGGATCCTCGTGCCAGAGCATGTCGATCGTATGGTCGAGACAGTACATGACGTACCCGGCCCAGTAGTTCCCCAGAAAGCACCAGTGGTGCTGAGCCCCGTAGACCGAATTGACCAGCAGGTCGACGTGTTCGATCTTCGTGGGGAAGTTGCCCGGAGCGAGCGAGTTGGGGTCGCTCAGCTCAAGCCAGTCGCTCCCGCAGGAGTTCATCGTCGCAACGGCTCCGGCAACCGCTGCGTAAAGCCGTATTTTTCGCAGAATGCATTTCATGTTTCGATGGGGTTTAGAAGTTCAGATCGAGGCCGAACGCAACCATCCGGGTCTGCGGATAGGTGCTGCCGTAATAGACGCCGTAGGCGGTCTTGGTGGTATTCGAGAATTCGGGATCGAGCCCCGTGAAGCCCGTCACGGTCCAGAGATTCGACGCCGAAACGTAGATCCGCAGACGGTCGATCCCGGCCCGCCGCGTCCAGCGCCGCGGGAAGGTGTACCCCAGCGTGATATTCCTCAAACGCAGGTACGAACCGTCCTCGATGAAGTAATCCGAATACTTCTGGTAGTTGTAGTTGGGGTCCTTGACCGGAGCGTTTCCGTTCGCCGCGTCGAGCGCCATGACCCGCGGGCGGTCCGTCAGTCCGTTGCCCAGGAAGAAGGAGGCCCGGAAGACGTCGGCCGTCGTATTGGAACTCTCCTGCACGCTCTGCGTATAGGATTTCGACAGATTCAGCACGTCATTGCCGGCAATACCCGCAAAATCGGCCGTAAAGTCGATCCCCCGCCATTCGATCGACAGGTTGAATCCATACTGCACCGTGGGCCACGGATTGCCGATGAAGGTGCAGTCGTCGTCGTTGATCGTACCGTCGCCGTTCATGTCGACATACCGCAGGTCGCCCACTCCGGTCAGCCGCTGGTGATAATAGTCGTAACCGTTGGCCTGAGCCCGGGCATTCAGCGCGTCGATCTCCTCCTGCGAGGTGATCAGCCCGTCGGTCTTCAGTCCCCAGAACTGGCTGATCGGCTGTCCGTTGATCGTCTTGCAGGGGCTGGGGCCCTCGTTCGGATGGCCTCCGCCGCCGTAGATGGCCGCATTCGTCAGTCCCAGATCGACGACCCGGTTGCGGTTCTGCGAAACGTTGCCGCCGATGGAGTAGTTGAAGTAGCCGATGTTGTTGCGGTAGTTGACGAGCAGCTCCCAGCCGCGGTTGTCGATGCGTCCGAGATTGACCGGCATCGTGCTCATGGTCGTCAACGACGAGGGCGAGGTGATGCCCGCCGAATTGGGAACCGAAAGCGCATAGATCATGTCCTTGGTGATACGCTGGTACCAGTCGAACGAGATCGAAAGACGGTTCCGGAACAGATCCACGTCCAGTCCCACGTCGGTCGTGTAGATCGACTCCCAGCGGATATCCTCGTTGATGACCTTGATGTTGTTGTAACCGCCGACGGCCGACGTCCCGTCGAACGAATGGCTCGTGACGTTCTGGAAAGCCGCCATGTAGGCAAAGGCATTCAGCGCCTGGTCATTGCCGAGGATACCCCAGCTGAAGCGCGGTTTGATCATCGAGACCCACGCCGGATTCCACGCCTTGAAGAAGGGCTCCTCGGAGATCTTCCAGCCGACCGACACCGAAGGAAAGACTCCCCAGCGGTTCTTCGGTCCGAATTTCGGCGAACCGTCACGACGGACGTTCATCGTCAGCAGATAACGGTTGTCGTACGTGTAGTTCAGACGGGCGAACTGCGAGAGAAACCGGTCCGCACTCAACGCCCCCGACGCACTCTTGGTGGGATTGGTCGAGAGGGCGAACGACTCCGGATTGCTGACCGGGAAGTCCGAGGCCGTCGACGAGAGATCGGAGAACTGGGCGCTTTTGGCCTCGTAACCGATCATGACCCGGAAATCGTGTTTCCCGGCGAAGAGCCGTTCGTAGGAGAGCGTGGCCGTAAAGGTGTACTGCTCGGCATAATCCAGCGCCTTGGTGTAGCTGTCCTTCGAGGGTGAACGCCCCAGGGTGTTGGCTTCGGAGAAGTTGTCGTTGAAACCGCCGCCCAGCTGGGCCGAACCCGTCAGATTGAGCTTCAGGCCACGGACGATCTCCCAATCGAGGAACAAATCGCCGTTGGCCACCAGAGCAGACTGTTTCTGATGATGATAGGCAATGTCGGCCACGGGGTTGGCGCCCGAAAAGTCGATGCCCGAGGGAATGGACGAATAGCCGCCGTCCGCGTCGTAGACACTCATGTAGGGGATCGAAACCCAGGGGAAGGACTCCGTATAGGGATTTCCGCGCAGCCGGGCCAGATAGATCCGCGTCCCGACGGTCAGCGACGGAGCCACCTTGTAGTCGACATTCAGCCGGGAGGAGATCCGCTCCCAGTAGTTGTTCATCTGGATGCCGTTCTCCCGCTCGTAGGCCCCCGAGAGATAATACCGGAAACGTTCGCTGCCGCCCGTGAGCGAGAGGTTGTAACTCTGCTCGATGCCCGGCTGATAGATCTCCCGCACCCAGTCCGTATCGGGCAGAGCCGAGGGGTTGTCCCAGATGGAATAGTTCACGCCCATCTCCTGCATGACGCGAACATAGTCCTTGGTGCCAAGCATCTCATACATGTCGGTATACTGGCGCACGCCGACCCGGCTCGTGAAGGCAAGCCGGGGTTTGGTGTTGTACGAGCCCTTCTTGGTCGTGATGAGCACCACGCCACCGGCAGCCCGCGATCCGTAGATCGCCGCGGCACTGGCATCCTTGATCACCTCGATCGATTCGATGTCGTTGAGGTTGTAGTCGCTGTTGTTCTCGCAGGCCACGCCGTCGATCACGAAGAGCGGATTGAGCCCGTTGATCGACCCCACGCCGCGGATCACGATATCGGAACTCGCACCAGGTTTTCCGCTGGTCTTCGTGACCATCACGCCAGCCACCTTGCCCTGCAACGCCTCGGCAACCGATCGAGCCGGCGTATTCTTGATGTCCGAGGCCTTGATCGAGGCGATCGAACCCGTCAGATCGGATTTTGCCTGCGTGCCGTAGCCGACCACCACGACATTGTCAAGCCGTTCGGCCTCCTCCTCGAGGACAATCTCCAGTTCGGTGCGGTTCAGGACCGGCAGCCGCATGCTTTTGTAGCCGACATAGGTGACGAGCAGGGTCGAACGGGCCGGCACCTTCAGCGTGAAGCGGCCGTCGGGACCGGTGATCGTACCCTCCATGGCCGGGGCATCCTTGATGACGATCGTCGCTCCCACGAGCGGATTGCCCTGCGTATCGGTCACCAGTCCGGAGACGGTCCGGTCCGGGAGTTCACGACCGGCGGTCGACGCCGGATCGTCGGGGACCTCATCGGCCGATGCCCCAGACCAGACACAACACATCAGAAATAACACGAGCAGATAGCGCCCGTGCTGCCTGCATAGATCAAGTTTTCTCATATTTTCGGATTCGGGTTTACTGCCGGAGGCTCAATCGGAATGCCGAAGACGCATGCCCGCATAACCGGCTATTGCTCTGAGAATTGCCTCATCGCCCCGATCCCCCGCATGTGGAATTCCGCCCCACAAGGCGTGGAAAAAATCCACACTCGGGCGACGGATTCCGTCCACGGGAGCCTCCCCGCGGCACGCAAATTGCTCCGGAAACCCGAAAATCCGTATGTCATGAAAAATCTGAATGCCTGGATCGAAAGTTCGAAAGAGGCCATCCGTTACTGGTGGCTGCTGCTCGTGGTCGGCATCGTCCTGCTCGCAGTCGGCGTGCTGACCTTTCTGTCTCCGGCCCGGAGCTATCTGGGGCTGTCAATGCTGTTGGGATGGGTGATTCTCCTCGCCGGCCTGCTCGAGGCGGTGCTGTCGACCGCCAACCGTCACTTCATCACCGGTCGCGGATGGATGCTCGCCGGAGGCATCATCGAGATCATTCTCGGTGTCGTCCTGATCCTCAATCTCGGGCTGGCCGCCTCGATGCTGCCCCTGTTTCTGGGTTTCTGGCTGCTGATGCGCGCCTTCGCAACCATCGGCCTCGGCAGCGACATGCGCATGCTCGAGATCGCCGGCGCCGGATGGACCATCGTGACCGGCATCCTGCTGCTGATCTGTTCGTTGTGGATTCTCTTCCAACCCGCCGGCATCGGCATGGCGGCCGTCATCGTCTGGGTCGGCATCACGCTGCTCTTTGCCGGCGTGGCGGCCTGCACCCTGGCTCTGCAGCTTCGGACCGCCCACCACTGTCTCGAAGGCAAACACTGAGACCGAAAACGAATCACCCCTGCCGCAACCCGTATGCGACAGGGGTGATTGGTTGATCGGAACCGCCGATGTGCTTCGCCGCGGCTTCGGGGAGGGGCTTAGGACGGCCCGATCAGCCGTCGGCGCAGCCGAGAACGACCTCCGATCGGCCGACAGAAGCGTCACGCGACGGTCCGCAGGGCGGCTGCAGCGCTACGTGATCTACTGGAAATCCTCGCGGAAGAGACCGTAGCGACGAATCAGCCGCGAGATCTCGGGATCGAGATTGCCGCGGAACTTCAGATTCTCGCGCAGCTCGACCGCCCGCAGGAAATACTGCACGGCCTGCTCCTCGTCACCCAGACGGGCCGCCAGGATGGCCAGCATATACTGAATATCGGCCGTCGTCGAGGCCTCGGGGCGTGCCCGCAGAATCCGGTAGGCCGCCGCATCGTAACCCAGCGACATGTAGGCCAGCGCCGTGTTGCGGTCCTCGTAGGGGCGCAGAATCGTCAGCGCCTCCTCGTAACGGCGTTTGCGGAGCAGATCGACGGCGTGCATGTAGTTCGAATCGACCTCCGTGGTGTAGACCGTATCCTGCTTCATACCCCGGCGATGGAGGTTGAAGCGGAAATCCACGGCCCGCATCCGGGGATAGATCTCCTTGCGCAGGTGCGTATATTCGCGGGGGTATTTCAACCGGATGCGCCATTCGCGCGTATCGGGGTTGCCCTCCCAGCGGATCATCTCCAGGATCTCCTCCTTGTGGGCCAGCACCGTATCGGCGGCCACGAGGCGGTACAGTTCGTCCCAGTCTTCGGCCAGCCACGTCGAACGCAGCAGATTCGGCAGGTCGGGCAGCCGGTCGTCGTTGTCCGCAACAACCTGGTTCCCCTTCTCGTCGAGCGTATAGCTGCCGGCCACATTGAGCGAATCGTACAGCACGCGGAACTCCGACACCAGCACCCGCCGCAACGCTTCGGCGCGTTCGCGGGCCAGCCGTTCGTTCAGATGCCAGGCCCCCTCGGGCGAAGCCGTGGCCCGGAGCGTGATGCTGTCGATGATGTAGACCGGATCGGTCATCAGCCCCCGCGTCAGCGACCGCACGGCGGCAATCTGACGGCGGTTCTCCGTGAGCGTGTCGACCAGCGAGGCCTTCCCGACGGGGAACGTGAAGAAGAACCGCGCATTGGCCTCGGCATCGCGCAACACGATGCGCTGCATGTAGCGCGTCCGCTCGTCGAGGAACGTGGTCATCGACGCCACGTTGTAGAGCAGCGTGTCCGAACGCGTGATCCGGTACGTACGGCCGCTGCGGTTTTCGACCTCTCCCGTGAGGTAGAGCCGCAGTTTCGACGTATTCTCGTCGGCCTGCACCTGTTCCGTATAGTAGTAGTCGATCCGGCCGTCGGGACGGTAGATCACCGTATCGAGCCGGGCATCGCCCAGGTAGGGATGGCGGACCAGACGCTCGAAAGCGGCCGGTTTCCCCGCCTCGAGCCGCTGGTTGCGGGCCACCTTGCCCGGACGCAGCGCCCAGTTGCGCAGGGCCGCCGTATCGAGGTCGTACATCTGTGCCAACCGGTCGTCGACATATCCGCGGCGGATGCGGTAGTTCTCCAGCAGGGCGCTGTCGCCCGTCTCGCGCAGCAGCCCCTCGATCATCGGACGCTGCCGGCCGGTATAGGCAAGCCGCCGTCCGGCCAGTTCGCGCAGCCGTCGGCCGTCGGCCACATAGATCTCGCCGTAGACCCGGCCGGGCGTCTCGCTCAACGAACGGATATAGGCCTCGCGGGCCCGGCCTCCCGTCTCGGGATACTCCCCGTCGACACGCGTATAGATCTCGCCGCCGGGCAGCACGTCGATACCCGCATAGCGGTAACGCGGCGCAAAATAGTCGTTCAGATGGTCGAACTTGTCATTCGCATCGGGCAGATAGGTCGTATGCTGCTTCACGATGCGGTCGGTCGACTCCACATAGCGGCGCAACATCTTCTCCTGACGCCGCTTTTCGCCGGGAGTGCTCCACCCCACCCGTTCGTCATACTTCGCCGTCTCGGGGCTCATGCCCGCCAGACGGGCCGAATCACCGGTCAGACGGGCCCGCTCCGCTGCAATCCGATCCATCCGCCGGGCATAGGCCCGATGATCGGCAAAGCGGTCGAAATAGTCGGCCGTATCGACAATCCGGCTCACGTAATCGTCATAGCGTCCGTACTCGCGCAGCTGCATGCCGCGATAGCGGTCGCCGCTGTAGACCAGCGGATCGAACGCCAGCGTATCCTCGCCCTTGAGCAGTCGGGGACCCACCACCAGCTGCCAGTTGCGGTCCTGGAGCTCCTGCGGTACCGACACGATGAAATCGACATTGATCTTTCCGTTGCGCTCCACGAGATTGCGCCGGTTGGCCGCCGAGATGACCACCTCGTCGATAGCCACCGACATCATCTTCTCTCCCGACGTGGAATCTACCTCCACGGGGGCCAGAAACAGCTCCGTACCGTCCTGCTTGCGGAAGGTGATGATCTTCGGAGCCGTCGTCGTGTCGGCCGCACGGACTGCCGGATCCTGTCGGCTTCGGGCCGGAAGATAGGCTCCCACTTCGGGATCGCTCTTGGCGAGTTTATGCAGATTTCCGCATCCGGTCAGCACGAACCCCGCAAGGGCAACTGCCGCGGCATATTCCATCCATTCACCTCGTCTCATCTCTCCCAAGCCGTTTGGTTAGCGCTGCGTATCGACCGCCCCGTTGACATCGACCGTAAAGACCCGACGCTTGCCCCCCGGCGAGGTCTGAATCTGGCGCAGCACCAGCGTCGCCCGGGCCATCCAGCTCTCATAGGGGACCGTCATTACGTAACGGAACGTCTGATCGGTCCGGCCGTCCACGTTGATCGTCAGATAGGGCTGGCGTTCGGCCCAGTAGGAGCCCGTCAGCTTGCGGCGGCGCTCCATCATGTGCTGCTGGTAACGGCCGTTGATCAGCACGTGCGGGAAGAGCTTCACCGAACGACGGTCCGGCGTACTCAGCTCCGGGAGGATCGTCCAGCTCTGCGAACGCGTCACGGCATTGCGCGACACGGTGATCTCCAGCTCCATGTGCAACTTTCCGTCGCGCTCGGCAAGCACCCGCCGCGTGACGGCCACATCGCCGACAATCTGGGCGCGGAGCGAAAGCCCCGCCATAAGAAACAGCAAAAGCAGAAAATATCTTTTCATGGGTCGATTCGGTTATTTCCGGGAGTTGAACAGATAGACGAACGATACGCCGACCTCGGTCGGGATCGGCAGAATGCGCCGACGGTTGGTGTACGAGGCGGCCTTCGGTCCGCGAACGGGCTCCGTGTGGTAGCTCAACCGCGCCAGTCCGGCTCCGGCCGACAATTCGAGATTCCAGTGCGGGCTGACATAAAACTGATAGCCGATGCTGAATCCCGCACCGACGAACGATCCCTTGTAATAGTTCGTGGGCAGGCTCGTCAGGATGCGGTCGCCGATGAAGGGCAGTTTGAAGCCGCCGACCTCGAAATTCCCGCCGATGGCGTGGACTCCGAAGTAGAGACGCGTGAACTTCTCGGTGACCCAATACCGGTATTCGGGCCGCACGAACCAATGCCGGATCCGGTTGTCGGCACCGATGGTCCAGGGATTCCAGTTGGCCGTCATGCCGATCGTGGAGTGTTTGCTCAGCGCCACCTCGGCTCCGAGGTTCGGCGTTGTGGCCGCCCAATAGAGAAGGTTGGTCTTCACGGCCACCTGCTGTGCTGCGGCTCCGAACCAGCAGCACACGGCCAACAGAAGCGACAGAAGAATCTTTTTGTTCATCATGCACAAAATTAAGTTCGGTTTCTCGACCCTCAATCGGGGCGGATACCTCACTCGTCCTTCTCGCCAGCCGAAAAATCGTACAAAAATGAGGATAATACCAAGAAACCGACGTATCATATAAGGTACAAACCGTCAAAACAGGTCTGACTCTGGCAAAAACGGAAACAAACACGGGTTTTCGAGCCGCGGACTGCGTATCTGAAACACCATCAGCGAGTAGGGGCACGGCGCATCCAGATTCTCCGAAAAATGAAGGGCGCCTCACGGCGCCCTTCCCCATCAAAAATTAACCCTTAAAAATTATCCCCGTGTCGGAAGATCTCCGAGAGGTAATGGTGAAGATAGTAAAGATCAGCATCTCCCTGTATCACCTCCCGCATCAACAAATCTTCGTCTTCAGAGATGCCGTTGTCAGAGACCTCATTTTTGTCAATATCCTCCATAGGCGTTGTCTTAGATTGCATTCGTCTATATAACGCACCTCGGCGGAAGAATATTGTGCCCGCTCAACAGAGAATCAGATTTTTTTCCTTGATCATGCGACGCAGGTTGATCAGCGCATAACGCATCCGACCCAGAGCGGTATTGATGCTGACGTTGGTCTGCTCGGCGATATCCTTGAAGCTCAATCCCGAGAAGTAGCGCATCATCACCACTTCGCGCTGTTCGGCAGGCAGCAGATCGACCAGTCCCCGCACGTCGCGTTCGATCTGATCGCTGACCATCGCATCCTCAACCGTCCGTTCGGCGAGTTTCAGCGTCCCGAGCATGTCGTAACCCGCCTCGGACTCGCTCACGGACTTGTCCTGACGCTGGGCACGGAAATGGTCGATCACCTGATTGTGGGCGATCCGGAGAATCCACGACAAGAACTTACCGTTATCCGTATAACGGCCTTCGTCGATGACGCGGACAGCTTTGATGAATGTCTCCTGGAAAATGTCATCGGCCACATCGCGATCCTTGACCATCATGTTGATGTAGTCACGCACGCGACGACTGTGGCGCTCGATGAGCTGGGACATAGCGCTCCGATCCCCGGAAAGGTAGTGATTAAGCAATACCTGGTCACTTAATACTTGCACGTTCATACTCTTGTCTCCCAATTAGTTACAAAGAGTAGAGTCTTTTCCGATAGGCAATTCCTTTTAAGCGTTACGTATAATATCCTCTCACGATCCGTCTCCCTGCAATTCTCTCCTGCAGGGGACTTTACGTCGGCAAGGTAGCTATTTTCTCCGAAAAAAACAAATTTTTCCACTCTTGAGAACAATTCGATTTTTTCGGACGAATGACCTGCAAATATCGTGCCGACAGGCCGGACTGTCACTTGAGCGGCTCCACATGGATGGCGATCATTGTCCCCTCGCCGAAGCGTGCGCGCAGACGCCGCTCGATATCCACCGTCAGATCATGCGAATGCTCGACGGTCATCTGTCCGTCCATGCGGACATGCACCTCGATGGCGATCGAGGCTCCGATACGGCGCGTGCGCAGGTTATGGGGCTCGCGGATTTCGGGATTGGCCGTGACGATGCGCAGGATCTCATCCTCGACATCGGCCGGAAGCGACTGCTCGAGCAATTCACCGATACCGGTACGAATCAGATCGAAAGCGATCTTGAAGATAAAGATTGCCACGACCAGTGCGGCAACGGGATCGGCGATCCGCCACTTCGAGCCCAGAAAATAGGCGCAGCCGATACCGACGAGCGTTCCCAGCGATGAAAGGGCGTCGCTGCGGTGATGCCAGGCATTGGCGATGACGCTCGGGCTCTGGACCTGGCGCCCGACCCGCACCGTATAGCGATAAAGAATCTCCTTGACGATGATCGAAACGACGGCCGCAACGAGCGCAATGGCGCCCGGACGCGGAAGCAGTCCTCCGTCGAGGACAACCCGGATCCGCTCGATGCTGTCGATCAGGATACCGGCGCCGACGACACCCAGTGCGATGCTGATGATGATCGTCGCCAGGGTTTCATACTTGCCGTGGCCGTAATCGTGACCTGAATCGCTGGGCTTGGCCGAGATCCGCGCAAAGGCGATCACCACCACGTCGGTCGCCAGATCGGAGAACGAATGGACGGCATCGGCGATCATGGCACCGCTTCGGCCGACCAGACCCGCTGCCAGTTTGAGCAACGACAGGATAAGATTGACCACGAACCCGACAAAGGTTACGCGATAGATTTTCCGTTTTCGGATTTCCGCTTCACTCGACATAATCACAACATTTATCCGCGACCAAAAGTACGAAAAAATTCAAATGACTGATCTCCCCGACCCACAATATCTTTACATTTTCGGAAACTGGAGGGTCACCGGGCACGCCGACCGGCACCCGTCCCCGACAAAACGGGGCCGCAATCACTTGCGGCCCCGTTTTCCGGACGTCTCCCGGATGCGGGAGATCAATAACTGCGGGCAAAAAGCACGCGCCGATGCGACGGCTTGCCCGAGTAGATGCAGACGCCCTCCTCCTCGGGAGCATCGAGCGGAATGCAGCGGATCGTCGCCTTCGTAGCATCCTTGATCGCCACCTCGGTCTCGACCGTACCGTCCCAGTGGGCCGCGATGAAGCCCCCCTTCGTATCGAGGACCTCCTTGAACTCCTCCCACGTATCGACCTTCGTGATCATCGAATCGCGGAACGTCAACGCCTTGCGGTAGATGTTTTCCTGGATTTCGGACATCAGCGCCTCGATGCGCTCGACGAGTCCCTCCTGCGGAACGGTCATCTTCTCGAGCGTATCGCGGCGGACGAGTTCGATCGTCGCGTTCTCCACGTCGCGCGGGCCCATGGCCAGGCGAACCGGCACACCCTTGAGCTCGTACTCGGCGAACTTGAAGCCCGAACGGACATTGTCGCGGTCGTCGATCTTCACCGAGATACCCTTCTCGCGGAGCTGCGCGGCGATCGCCTCGAAGCGTTTGCGGATCTCGACCAGCTGCTCCTCGCCCTTGTAGATGGGGATCATCACCACCTGGATGGGCGCCAGTTTCGGAGGCAGCACCAGACCGTTGTTGTCCGAGTGGGCCATGATCAGGGCACCCATCAGACGCGTCGAAACGCCCCACGACGTAGCCCACACATACTCCAGCTTGCCCTCCTTGTTGACGTACTGCACGTCGAAGGCCTTGGCAAAGTTCTGACCCAGGAAGTGCGACGTACCGCTCTGCAGCGCCTTGCCGTCCTGCATCATCGCCTCGATGGTGAGCGTATCCTCGGCTCCGGCGAAGCGCTCGTTGGGCGACTTGTGGCCCACGATCACCGGCAACGACATCCACTCCCGGGCGAAGCGCTCGTAGACGTGGATCATCTTCGTAGCCTCCTCGACGGCCTCCTCACGCGTGGCGTGGGCCGTGTGGCCCTCCTGCCAGAGGAATTCGGCCGTACGCAGGAACAGCCGCGTACGCATCTCCCAGCGCACGACGTTCGCCCACTGGTTGCAGAGGATCGGCAGGTCGCGGTACGACTGGATCCAGTTCTTGTAGGTGTTCCAGATGATCGTCTCCGAGGTCGGGCGCACGATCAGCTCCTCCTCGAGTTTGGCCTCCGGGTCGACCACCACGCCCTTGCCTTCGGGATCGTTCTTCAGCCGGTAGTGGGTCACCACGGCGCACTCCTTGGCGAAGCCCTCCACGTGGTGGGCCTCCTTCGAGAAGAACGACTTCGGGATGAAGAGCGGGAAATAGGCGTTCTGGTGTCCCGTCTCCTTGAACATCTTGTCCAGCGCGTCGTGCATCTTCTCCCAGATGGCATAGCCATAGGGTTTGATGACCATGCATCCGCGCACGGCCGAGTTCTCGGCCAGCCCGGCCTTCACCACCAGGTCGTTGTACCACTGCGAATAGTTCTCCTCCGATTTGGTTAGGTCTTTGAGTTCCTTTGCCATTGTGTATTTTGTTTTTGCATTCGTTTCGTGGCGCAAATATACAAAAAAATACAAGGTCCGACACCATGCGGACCCTGTATTTATCCGATCGCTCGCCGTGCGGTTCAGAAGCGGAAGTTGAGCGACATGGAGATGTAGTGGTTCGTGATCGAGGTGTTGTAGACCCCGGACCAGGTCTTCAGATCGCCCGTCGCGTAATCCTGGCTGAAGAAGAGCTGATAGCCGTTCAGTTTGTCCGAGACGTTCTGGTAGGCCAGATCGAGCGAGACCGTGCGCGAGAGCATCAGCCCCAGACCCGCCGAGACATAGCAGCTCTGGTAGGTCACCGGCATGCCGGCATTGGTGCCGTAGGTGTACATTGCACGGTCCTGAAGCATCGAATCCGTATAGCCGCCGCCCACGCGTACGGCCAGGAACGGCAGCGGTTTGATCTCGGCGCCGACGCGCAGTGAATTCGTCGCCCGGAAGTTGTGCTTGAACTCCGCCTTGTAGTCCTCCGACGAAAGTTCGTTGTTCCGCGGCACCCCCTTGACTCGGATTCCGTTGTACCAGTCGCGCTCGTAGTCCACCGACACGATGGCGAAGTTGCCGAACGTGTACGAGGCGCCGAACATCAGCCGTGCCGGCGATGTGAAGTGCCAGTTGTCGGGGGCTTCATTGCTGGCCGCAGGCGAGTCGTTGCCCTTCTGTACGCCACGGATCGAGCCGTTGTTGATGATGTCCTGAGTCTGGACGATGCTGGTCGTGATGCCGGCCCGGTAGGAGTAGTCGAGTGCATAGTAGGTCGGCGTGTGGAACGCCAGGCCCACGCGCAGCCCCGCCACCGGTCGCACGACAACGCCCAGTTTGAGGTTCACGCCGCTGCCGTCGATGGTCATCCGCTGCGTGAGGTTCATCATCTCCAACTGCTCGGTCAGATTCGACCACTCGCCGGTCTGCCGGTTGAGCGTCTGGGCCACACCGTTCGTGTTGAAGTATCCGTACTCCTCCTGGTAGGTCATCGCCGTGCGCTTGTAGACGCTCTGGATGCCGAGCGTGGCGCCGAAGTAGACGATATTGTTGATGTTGCCGCCCAGCGAAATATCAAATTCGTTGATCGATCCGCTGTTGACCACATCCATCGAGTGAAGCACCGAGGCATTGCCGCCGATGCGCGCCACCCCCCACGGGTTCTCGCCGCCGTCGGCGAAGTAGTCGACCATGTAGCCGTCATAACCCAGCGCCGCGGGCCAGACACTCGGGTGCAGATAGTCCATCAGCAACTGGTTCGAGCTGTTGGGCCGCACGCCCCACGAGTTGAGCTGCTGCGAGAAGATGTCGCCGATGGTGGGCATGAAGGCCCCCGTCGAGGGGTCGTAGAGCGACTCCGACGAGAAGGAGTAGCGGTTGTTGAAGTCCGCCACGCGGTTGAGCCCCAGTCCGAGCGTCAGGCTGGTCAGTTTGCGCGAACCGCTCTCGTAGATGTTCAGCGCCACGCCCACGTTGGCCATGGCAAAGCGGGTCTTGTTGTTGTTCTGCCACGTATTGGTACCCTCGGTCGAGGCGTGCGCGACGGTCACCAGCGGCGTGATGGTAAATTCACTGCCGCGGTACATGCCCAGACCCGCGGGGTTGAGCGACATCGACGTCAGATCGGCTCCCAGCGACACGAACGCACCGCCCATACCCATCACACGCGCCGTTCCGAAGAGATGCGTCCGGCTCAGCTCGGCAAAATCCGACGTCCACAGCATGTCGCGATTCAACACCGAGCCGCCGAATCCGTAGTTGATCCGCTGATCGGCTGTCTGCGCCCGGAGGGGCATCAGAGCCACCGCCGCCGCACACAGAATTCCTATTTTCACGATTCTTTTCATATCCGATTCATTTTATCCAGGCCACCGGTCATCGGCTGCCGCGCGAACCGCCGCCACCGACCGATCCACCACGCGAACCGCCTCCGCCGCCGAAGCTGCCGCCCCCCGTCGATCCGCCGCGCGAACCGCCGAAGCTGCCGCCGCTGTTGAAGCTGCCGCTGCGCGAACCGCTGTTGAAGCTGCCGCCGTTGTAGGTCGGGAAACGATTGCTGTTGCTGTTGTTGTCGTAATTGTTGTAGCTGCCGCGCGAACCGTTGCCGAAGGGGCTGTTGTCCCGACGACTACCGTAGCGGGTGTCGTAGGTCACCGTACGACGGCCAGCGTTCCCGCGCGAATTGTAGCTGCCCGATCCGACGCCGTAGGTACGGCCCGAAAGCGACCGGCCCGGCGTATAGCCGCGGGCGTTGCGTCCGCCCGGGTTGGCGTAATAGTTCCGGTAGGGGCGTCCGCCGCCATGCCAGCCATGGGCCCAATAGTGCGGATGGCCGTACCAGCCATGCCATCCGTACCAGCCGTAGCCCCACCAGGGATCATACCACGAGCTGTACCACGGTCCCCACGGCCCGTACCACGACGAATAGTACCAGGGGTTGTACCAGCTGTTCCAGCCGAAGCCCCAACCCCAGCTGCCGAACGTCAGGCTCGGGCCCCAGGGCCAGTTCCAGCCGTAGTACCACGGATCGACGAGGACCGTACCGCCCCACGTTCCGAACATCGAGGTGATGTACTTGGGTTCGACCCAGACCTGATCCCCCGAGATGACAATGTTGTAGAAGGCCGGGTCGTAGGCCGATGCATAGGTGAATGCCGAACTGTACCGCGCGTCGAGATAGCTCGACGGCATCTTGTAGGTTGGCGAGTCGAATCCTCTCAAACGACGGGCATAGGCACTCTCGTAATCGTCGGCCAGAATGCTCTCGTAGGGATTCGCATCGGGCGAGGTGTACTCATAATACCGGTTTTCGGCCGCGGCGGCTTCGGCCTCCGCGATCCGGGCTTCCCATTCGGCCTTGCGGGCCTCGGCCTCCGCACGCTGGGCTTCGGCACGGGCCTGCTGCTTGCGGGCGATCTCGGCGCGGTCGTGGACCGCATACAGATCGTCGGAAGCGTATCCCGCCGAGGCCTGGTAGAGCGACGAACATCCGCTCGCACCGGCCGTCAGGAAGAGTATTCCGATCAAAATCTTGAAATTTTTCATAGCGCACTTGGTTTGCGTTAGCTGCTTTGGTTAAAAAACGAAAATCATACCGTTTTTAGTATCGCTTCACCCTTATAAACGGATATCGGCGCCGAATACTGCATGCGAAGCGACCCGGTGGAGCCGACCTGGGTACGCACAGATCGCGGCTGCCGCAAATGGCCGAGCCATTCCCGCGCCGTCGGATACCGCGTTCCGAGGCTCCTCCGGACAAAGATACGAAAAGTCGGGCGCAAAACCGTCGGATTGACCGGTTCTTTTTGTCGATTCGCCGATCGTGCCCGGGCAGTCATCGGACATGCCGGCCCGAGAAAACGGCCTCGGAACCCTCCACAGGGGCATTTTTGCCTTTAACTGCAAAAATTTTTATCGAAAGGTGTACAAAAACAAAAATTATGTCTATATTTGCAGTCCCAAAACAACAGTTTTGGTCTCGACCGAAAAGGAGAGATGCCGGAGTGGTCGATCGGGCCGCACTCGAAATGCGGTGTACGGGTAACTGTACCGGGGGTTCGAATCCCTCTCTCTCCGCAACAAACGCTGAAAATCAGCAGATTGCAAAACAAACGCCCAG
>CALUNE010000017.1 GCA_944321945.1 uncultured Alistipes sp. | reverse complement strand
CCATTGCCCGTTCTCGTGCGAGTTTTATCCAATCTGTTGATAGTCAAATAAAACCTACCTGATTACAACAAATATACGAAAATTTGTACTATCTTTGTCTTCGGATCGCGTGCGGCCGGGCAAATAAGGGTGCCGAAGCCTGTTTTGCGGCTGTTTTGCGGTCTGCAATCCTCTTGAAAACCGCGTAGAAATGGATCTGACGAAATTCAGACGGCGTCCGACGTGCGAAGTGCGGATCGGACGGGTGACCATCGGCGGCCGTTATCCGGTGGCCGTGCAGTCGATGACCAATACGGATACGAACGACACGGCGGCCAGCGTTGCCCAGATCGAGCGCATCGACCGGGCCGGAGGCAAGATCGTGCGTCTGACGGCCCAGGGACGGCGCGAGGGCGAGAACCTGGCCAACATCGTCCGGCAGCTGCGTGCCGACGGCTACGACACGGCCACGGTGGCCGATATCCACTTCGTGCCCGAGGTGGCCGCCATCGCGGCGCAGTATGTCGACAAGGTGCGCATCAACCCCGGCAACTACCGCAACGAACATGGCGAATTCGAGGCGCTGATCGAGCAGTGCCGGCAGCGGGGTGTGGCGCTGCGCATCGGCGTCAACCACGGGTCGCTGGCCAAACGGGTCTTCGACCGTTGGGGCGATACCCCCCAGGGGATGGTCGTCTCGGCGATGGAGTTCCTGCGCATCTGCCGCGAGCACGATTTCGACCAGGTGGTCGTCTCGATGAAGTCGAGCAACACGCGCGTGATGGTGGCCGCCTACCGGCTGTTGGTCGAGGCGATGGATGCCGAGGGGATGCACTATCCGATTCACCTCGGGGTCACCGAGGCCGGAAACGGTCTCGAAGGCCGCGTGAAGAGCGCCGTGGGGATCGGGGCGCTGTTGGCCGACGGTATCGGTGACACGATCCGCGTCTCGCTGACCGAGGCCCCCGAGAACGAGATCCCCGTGGCCCGGATGCTGGTCGAACACTTCGCCTCGCGCCCCGGCGAGTTCGAGGTGCTCCACCCCGAACGCTACTCGCCGACGGCCTACCGCCGCCGTTCGCATGTCACCGTGCCCGTGGTCCACGGCGAGCCGCTCGACGGATTCCGCATCCTGGAGGCCTGCTCGGGCAACCCGACGGCCGAACTGCGCGCGGCGATCCTGAACCTTGAGCAGCCCGACGAACCGGTGGTCGTCCGGCGCCGCTACGAGGAGCCGACGCTGGAGGCCGTGGCCGTGAAGGCGGCGGCCGACCTGGGGCCGCTGCTGCTCGACGGACTGGCCGACGGCATCTGGATCGATGCTCCGGGCTTCGACGAGGCGCAGATCCGCGACGTGGAGCTGATGATCCTCCAGGCGGCGCGCGTGCGCTTTTCCCATACGGAGTACATCGCCTGCCCCTCGTGCGGGCGGACGCTTTACGACATCGAGAAGACGCTGGCCGACATCAAGGCCCGTACGTCACATCTGAAGAATCTCCGCATCGGCGTCATGGGCTGCATCGTCAACGGCCCGGGCGAGATGGCCGATGCCGACTACGGCTACGTGGGGGCCGGTCCGGGACGCATCACCCTCTACAAGGGCCGCGACGTGATCGTGCGCAACATTCCGCAGGAGGAGGCTCTCGACCGGCTCATCGAGCTGATCCGCGAGAACGGCGACTGGACCGACGCCCCGTCCGGCGAACCGCTGCGGAGCTGACCTTTGCCCGTCTTCCGGCTCGCACTGTCTTCCGGCTCGCACTGTCTTCCGGCTCGTCACGTCTTCCGGCCCGCACTGTCTTCCGGCCCGCACTGTTTTATTCCGATCCCGTAGAAATCCTTGCGCATGACCATTCTGCCCCTTGCCTATCTGCCTTCGGTGTCGTATTTTGCACACCTGCTCCGCGGCGACTGCGTCGTGGACCTCGGCGAACACTTCATCAAACGCTCCGAACGCAACCGCACGCGGATTCTGGCTACTGACGGCGTGATGGAGCTGACGGCCCATGTCTGCCACGCCAACCGCCCGCGGCAGCCCATGCGCGACGTGCGGCTCGACTACTCGAAGCGCTGGCAGCATCAGCATTGGGGGGCGCTGGTGGCCTCCTACCGTTCGTCGCCCTATTTCGACTACTATGCCGCGCATTTCGAACCCTTCTATACGCACGAGTACGAATTTCTGGCCGATTACGACTTTCGCCTGCTCGAGACGCTCTGCCGGCTGGCGAAAATCCCCTTTCCGACCCTTTCCGAGGTCTATGTCGAGGCGCAAGCGGGCGATCTCGACCTGCGGCCCCGAAACAGCAAGGGCCCGGCATTCGTTGCCGAGCCCTATTTCCAGGTCTTTTCCGACCGGATGCCCTTTGCGGCTAATTTGTCGTTTGCGGACCTGCTGTTCGCCGAAGGCCCGGCGTCCGTTTCGGTTTTAGGACGTTGCCGATTCGGATCGTGACGCTGTCACGCAGCTCGCCGGCCGAGGCCTTCACCTCGACGGCACCCTTCAGTGCAATGGAGTCCGTGCGGTACTGACACGGTGCATACTCGGTCAGGGCGAGCGTATCGGCTCCGACCGTCAGCACGGGCAGCCCTGCCGACGAGTAGACGCGGAAGAGCTGCTTGTCGCCGTCGCGCAGACGCCGCCGCTTGTCGACAATGTGCAGCGTCGGGTCGATGTGGTTCCACATGGCTCTGTAGAGGTAGAAGGCATCCTTTTTCTCGCGGCGGTTGAGGGTGATGAGCCCCGTACCGTTCATGCCGTAGGGGCGCCGCGCCGATCCGTAATCGAACAGACTTTCGATCCATACGCCCCAGAAGAGCGAATCGTTCTGCAGGTTGCGGGCATACTCCTCGTGGAAGCGGGTCTGCCGATCTTCGGGCAGCCAGTTCGAGCGGGGTTCGGCCTGGGCCGTGTAGCTCTTGTGGCCGAGGAATCCCGGTGCGCCGTACTGCACGGCGGAACGCAGGTAGGACCAGTTTTTCTGCAGCTGGTCGCGCCATACCGCCACGTCGTCGGTCGAGCCGCGCTGCCATCCGACGCTCTGTTTCCAGACGATCAGATCGGTGACGAAATTCACGGCGCCGTCCTGGTCGCTGCAGGCGACCGTCGGACGCGAGGCATCCATCGTGTGGGCCGTCTCGTTCAGCCGGCGCAGGTAGGGCGTCACGTCGTCGCCGCGCATCCACAACTGGGAGAAGAGCCCCCACATGATGATCGACGGATGGTTGATGTTCTGGGCGATGATCTCCTGCAGCTGCTGCATGCCGTTCTGCTCGAAGGCCGGGGTGGCGAAGTAGGCCATGTCGCTCAGGAAGGAGGCGCGGTGGAGCGGAGCATCGACCCAGACCAGCAGTCCCTGTTCGTCGCAGCGGTCGTAGAGATACTGCGCGTGGGGCATGACGGCCGAACGGATGGCATTGGCGCCGATGTCGTGGACCTCCCGCAGATCGGTGTCATAGTCCTCGGCGACGAGCAGGCCGCCCGAGAGAGCGTTGTCGTGATGCATCACCACGCCGTGCAGCGGTGTGCGTATTCCGTTGATCTCCAGTCCTTTCTCGGGGCTGGCGGCAATCGACCGGAATCCGGTGCGGACGACGACGCGGTCCGTGATACTGTCTTCGCCGATGGCGGCCGTCACGGTGTAGAGGGCCGGATAATCGGGGCTCCACAGTTCGGGGGCCTCCACCGAGAAGGGGATCATCAGGGGTTTGTCTTCGATTTTGGTTTTCTGGCGTTTTTCGAAGACCTGCCGGCCGTCGGGGGCGGTGATGGCGATGTCGAGCGAGCAGGAGCTTTCGGTTTTCGAGGTGAGATGGATCTCGATTTCGCCGTCGACGCGATCGAAGGTGACGTTGCGCGGATGAATCAGCACGCCGTCCGACCCGAGGTAGAGGGGTGAGATGGCGGTGGATTCCGTGACGATGAGTTCGGCTTCGCGGTAGATTCCGCCGTAGAGATTCATGTCGGTGGAGGTGGGCAGCAGGTCGTCGCGCCAGCTGTTGTTGACCATTACGAGCAGGCTGTTATCGGCTCCGAAGCGGATCTTGTCGGTGATTTCGAAGACGAAGGCGGTGCCTCCGCCGCGGTGGGTTCCGACGAGATTTCCGTTGACGAAGACGTCGGCGACGCTCTGTACGCCGTAGAATTTCACGAAGAGGCGCTTCGAGGCCCATTCGGCGGGGATATACATGCCGTTCTGATAGTTGCCCGTGGTTTCGAGCCAGTATCCCTGAGCCAGGGGATCGGTGTTCCAGCTGTGGGGGAGCGTGACGTGGCGGGCATTGTCGGAGGTGCGCTCCGACTTGAAGAAGAATCTCCAGCCCTCGTTGATGGGGAAGACTTCGCGTGCGCGGGCCGACGAGACGACCCCGGCGAGCAGTAACAGGAGTAGGGTGATGGATCGTTTCATGTCGTGTTCACATCGATTTGTGCAAAGATAGTGAATTTCGGAATACCCCATGTTTCCAAATTTCGAACGGATGTATTATTTTTGATCGGAGAAACGAATTTCCGGGAATATGGACTACGAAGAGGAGCTCAGACAGGTTTGCGGGCGCATCCGGGAGTTGCGTCGGGAGAGACACCTGACCGTGCAGGAGCTGGCCTATCGTTGCGACATGGAGCGGTCGAATCTGAGCCGTATCGAGGCCGGGCGTACGAATCTGACGCTGAAGACCCTATGCATTATTTGCAAGGCGCTGGGGGTCGGACTTCGCGACGTGATCCGCTGACCGGGGCCCGCTGACCGGGGGGGCTGACGGGGAGATGCTCACCGAGGGGCTGCGGCCGGGCTCCGGCGGCCCGGGGAGGCTGTTTTTGGCGTGTTCGGGTTATTTTCGTATCTTTCGGGGCTTAAAGAGACAATACCTATATATGAATGTGATCGATCTGATCGTCTGCCTGGTATTGGTGCTGGCCGTGTGGAACGGATGGCGCCAGGGGTTCATCGTGCAGATCTGCTCGCTGGCCGGTATTGCCGTTGGCATCTGGCTGGCGTCGCGTTTCGGCGGCGAGGTGGGCCGGTGGCTGGGGCTCGAGGAGCAGGTGGCGGCGGCCGGAGGTTTCATCACGGTGCTTGTGGCCGTGGTGCTTGTGGTTGCCATAGCAGCACGGCTGGTGCGCCGGGTCTTCCATTTTGCGGGGCTCGGTGTGGCCGACATCCTGTTGGGGGTTGCCGTCTCGGCGGTGAAGTACCTGCTGGTGCTGAGCCTCCTCTTTTCGGCCTTCGACCGGTTGAATGCGGATTACACGCTGGTGGAGCCCCGGACGATCGAACGTTCACGGAGTTACGGACCGATTCTGCGGCTCTCCGAATCGCTCTTTCCCTTTCTGGAGTGGGTGGGCGACCGGGTTCCGCTGACGAATGAAAACCAGGAACACCATGTCTGACCGATTTACGGGCACCGTCGTGCGTGCGACGGGCAGTTGGTACGACGTCGTGGCCGAGCAGGGCACGACGATGCGCTGCCGCATCCGCGGGCGCCTGCGCCTGAAGGGGGTGCGTTCGACCAATCCGGTGGTCGTGGGCGACGTCGTGGAGTGCGAACGGGAGGCATCGGGCGTCGAAGGAGCGGCCGACGAGGGGGTGATCGTGGAGATCCGCCCGCGCCGCAACTATGTGATCCGCCGCGCCTCGAACCTCTCGAAGGAGTCGCACATCATCGCTTCGAACATCGACCGGGCGCTGCTGATGGTGACGCTGCGCTCACCCGAGACGCCGCCGGAGTTCGTCGACCGCTTTCTGGTGACGTGCGAGGCCTACAAGGTCCCGGTGACGATCCTGCTGTCGAAGATCGACCTGCAGGATCCGGAGGCCGTGGCGGCATTCCGTGCCGTGTACGAGGGGGCGGGCTACGAGGTGCTCGAGGTTTCGGCCGCCGAGGGGCGGGGCGTGGAGGAGGTCCGGCGGCTGCTGAGCGGTCAGACGACCCTCGTGTCGGGGAATTCGGGGGTCGGGAAGTCGACCCTCATCCGCACGATCGACCCCTCGCTCGAGATCCGCACGGGCGAGATCTCGGAGAGCCACCACAAGGGGCGCCATACGACGACCTTCTCGACGATGTACCCGCTGCAGGGGGGTGGTGCGGTGATCGATACGCCGGGGATCAAGGGCTTCGGGCTGATCGACATCGACGATGCCGAGCTGTGGCACTATTTCCCGGAGATGATGCGCGTGGCCCCGGGCTGCCGCTTCTACAACTGCACGCACACCCACGAACCGGGCTGTGCGGTGACGGAGGCGGTCAAGAGGGGCGAAATCGCCTGGCAGCGCTACGAGAGTTATCTGAAAATCCTCGACGAAGATGAGAAGTACCGCAAGTAACGATACGACACCGCGCAGCGACGCGCTGTTCGGCCCCGAGGCGGGACCTGCGGCCGAACGGATTGCCTGTCTGGCGGAGTTCATGACGGCCGAACGCTACGGTGTGCTGCGGGGCAGTGTGGCCATGCGCACGCGCTACATGACGGTCCTGGCCGAGAACATGTACCATGGACAGAATGCCGCGGCGCTGATCCGCCATTGCGATGCCTTCGGGGTGCAGCAGATGCACACCGTCGAGACGATGTGCCGCTTCCAGCCCAATCCCGTCATTGCGCGGGGGTCGGAACGCTGGGTCGATGTCGAGCGTCATGCCTCGACGCCGGAGGCCATCTCGGCGCTGCGTGCGGCCGGCTACCGGATCGTGGCCACGACGCCTCACCGCGAGGATGTCACCCCCGAGACGTTCGACGTTGCGAAGGGGCCCTTTGCGCTGATCTTCGGCACGGAGCATGCCGGTATCTCGGACGAGGCGATTGCAGCGGCCGACGAGTTCCTGCGCATCCCGATGTGCGGCCTGGTCGAGAGCCTGAACGTCTCGGCCTCGGCGGCGATCCTGATCTACGAACTCTCGACGCGCGTGCGGCAGACGGTCGACGGATGGCAGCTGCCGATCGGCGAGCAGGCCGCCTTGATGGAGCGCTGGATGCGGCGCAGTGTGAAGGATGCCGATGCGATTCTGCAACGCCGCCTCGGCTCCGCGAAGTGAATTTTTCGGACAACCAGATATAAAAATCATGAATACGATTCTGCGGAAGCAATTCCTGGCCCATGTGGCCCAGACGTCGCCGTCACCCATGCTGGTGGAGGTGGCCCGGGGCGAGGGCACGTTCTTCTATACGCCCGAGGGGAAACGCTATTACGACCTGGTGGCGGGTGTTTCGGTGAGCAACGTCGGACATGCCAATCCGGCCGTCGTGCGGGCCGTACAGGAGCAGGCGGCGCGCTACATGCACGTGATGGTCTACGGCGAGCTGGTCGAGACGCCGCAGGTGAGCTATGCGACGAAGATCGCCTCGCTGCTGCCCGATCCGTTGGAGAGCGTCTACTTCGTCAATTCGGGGGCCGAGGCGGTCGAAGGGGCGCTGAAGCTGGCCAAACGCTTCACCGGCCGCACCGAGATGATCTCCATGCGGCGGGCCTACCACGGTTCGACCCACGGTTCGATGAGCATGATGGGTGCTCCCGAGGGCGAGGAGTGGAAGTCGGCCTTCCGGCCGCTGCTGCCCGACGTGCAGGCGATCGAGTTCAACGACTTCGCGCAGCTGGAGCGCATCACGCGGCGCACGGCCTGCGTGCTGACCGAACCGGTGCAGGGTGAGGCGGGTGTTCGTCCTCCGAAACCGGGCTACCTTGAGGCGTTGCGACGGCGTTGCGACGAGACGGGGGCGCTGCTGATCTTCGACGAGATCCAGACCGGTCTGGGACGTACGGGCGAGCTGTTTGCCATGCAGAAGTATGGCGTGGTGCCCGACATCGTCTGCCTGGCCAAGGCATTCGGCGGGGGAATGCCCCTCGGGGCCTTCATTTCGCGCCACGAGGTGATGGATACGCTGCAGAGTGACCCCGTGCTGGGGCATATCACAACCTTCGGCGGCCATCCGGTCTGCTGCGCGGCGGGACTGGCGGCGCTCGACTACCTGCTGGAGAACCACGTCGTCGAGACGGTCGAGGCCAAGGGGGCCCTGTACGAGGAGTTGCTGCGCGACCATCCGGCCGTACGGGAGATCCGCCGCAGCGGCCTGCTGCTGGCCGTCGAACTGGGCTCGTCGGAGCGGCTCTACCGGATCATGGAGATCTTCAAGGAGGAGGGAATCCTGAGCGACTGGTTCCTCTTCTGCGACACGGCGTTCCGCATTTCGCCGCCGCTGACCATCTCCGAGGAGGAGGTGCGCGACAGTGCGGCGCTGATCCGTGAGTGCCTCGACCGGCTGTAGACACACGACCGGCCCGGACGTCACCGGTCCGTACATGAAAAAGAGACCTCCTCGACGGGGGTCTCTTTCTGTTTGGCGTGCGATGTCTCGCCCGATCCGGTATCACGACCCGGCGTCAGGCCTCCTCGGCGAAGCTCTTCAGCCGGGCGATCTCCTCGGGCCAGCGGCTCTCGTCGGGTGTCTCGAGGATCAGCGGAATGGCGTCGAACCGCGGATCGCGGGCGATGTAGCGGAAGCAGGCCTCGCCGATCATTCCCTGGCCGAGCGGCGAGTGGCGGTCGACGCGGCTGCCGAGGATCTTCATCGCATCGTTCAGGTGCATACCCTTCAGATAACGGAATCCGACGATGCGCTCCAGTTCGGCAAAGGTGGCCTCGCAGGCCTCCTCGGTGCGCAGGTCGTAACCCGCCGCGAAGGCGTGGCAGGTGTCGATGCAGACCCCGACGCGCGACTTGTCCTCGATGCGGTCGATCAGATAGGCGAGGTGCTCGAAGCGGAATCCGAGGTTGGAACCCTGGCCGGCCGTATTCTCGATGACGGCCGTCACGCCGTGCGTCTGTTCGAGGGCCAGGTTGATCGATGCGGCGATGCGGTCGAGACTCTCCTCTTCGGAGATCTGCTTCAGATGGCTCCCGGGGTGGAAGTTCAGCCGGTCGAGCCCGAGCAGTTCGCAACGTTTCATCTCGTCGATGAACGCCTCGCGCGATTTCTCCAGAGCAGCCTCTTCGGGGTGTCCGAGGTTGATCAGGTAGGAGTCGTGGGGGAGGATCTGTGCCGCGGTGTATCCGTATTCGTCGCAGGCGCGGCGGAAGGCGTCGACCTCGGCTGCCGTCAGGGGTTTGGCCATCCACTGACGCTGGTTCTTGGTGAAGAGTGCGAAGCCCGTGGCTCCGATGGCGTGGGCGTTGCGGGGGGCGTTCTCCAGCCCGCCCGATGCGCTGACGTGCGCTCCGAAATATTTCATGGCGTGTGTTGTTTCGTGTTGTTCGGACAAAGTTAAGGATTTTGTAAATAAATTCATAACTTTGCATTTTGGAAATCTGATGCTTCGAATCCGTTATGAAAAGCTCCCGCGTGCTTCTTGCAGGCCTCTTCCTGCTGGCCTCGACACTCCCCGCCGCGGCCCAGATCTCGATCGACGAGGTCAAGGCCGAGCCTCAGGACGTGAAGTTCCACGACCAATTGAAATCCACGTCGGTGGATGTCGACTACTTCAGCCTGGCGCGTTACAGGGCCGAGCGCGCCGCCATTCGCAAGGAACGCAACGATCTGGAGATCAGTGCCGGCCTGCAGGGGACGCTGACCTCCT
The DNA here is from genome assembly GCA_944321945.1 of uncultured Alistipes sp. Lineage (GTDB taxonomy): Bacteria > Bacteroidota > Bacteroidia > Bacteroidales > Rikenellaceae > Alistipes. Next base: position 41,349 of record CALUNE010000017.1, on the reverse strand, counting down.
ACAACGATCCGTGGATTTCGGTATCGGGCGGTGACAACTCCATCGCGCTGGTCGCCTCGTTCAACCTGCGGCATCTGTTCAAGAAGAATCTCTTCTCGATCGAGACGAAAGCCTCGGCCAAACTGGGCTACAACCGCATGAAGGTCGAGACGACGAACGCGGAGAACGAGCCGGTGAGCAACGGCGTCTGGTTCAAGAATCAGGACGAGTTTGTCATCTGGGTCAATCCGGCCTTCAAGCTGGCCAAGAACTGGTCCTACGGTTCGACGTTCCAGTTCCGCAGCCAGTTTGTCAACGGCTACAAGTCGCGCACCGAACAGGAGCGCGAACATCTGAAAAGCTCCTTCCTTTCGCCGGGCTATCTCGATATTTCGCTGGGTCTGACCTACAAGAGCCCGCAGCCGAAGTTCCCGATAGCGGTCAACTTCTCGCCGGTGGCCATGAGTGCCGTCTTTGTGGAGAGTTCGCGGATCCGGAGCAACAGTTGGGACAGCAACAAGCTGGGTTGGGAGTCCTACGGTCTGGCTACGGAGGATGCGACCTCGAAGTACGAAGGCGGTTCGTCGGTGGAGATCAACTTCGACCGCACGTTCGGCAAGACAGGCTACCTGCGCTACCGGACGACGGTCTATACCTTCTACGGCTGGATCAGCGACATCGGACAACCGAACAAGTACAACGACTACAACCGGTATCTGGATGCCTTGCGGACGTGGGAGCAGAACGGGTCGGATCCCGAGCTCAAACCGCGTCTGGCGCTCCATCCGACGGTCCGCTGGACCAATACGCTCGACATCAAGGCGACGAAATTCCTGACCACGACGCTGAGTTTCCAACTCTATTACAACCGGGCGCAGAATCTCTCCGTGCAGACCGAAACCCTGCTGAGCGTCGGTCTGACCTATACCTTCAAGAACAAGTAATGTATCGCAATTCGAAACACACGATCCTCTTTCCGCTGCTGTTGGCGGCGGGAGTGGTGCTGGGGCTGCTGCTCGGGCAGTATCTCGGGCGCAACACAACGGCTTCACAGCTCAAGGGGGTGCTGGACCGCATGACACTCCCTTCGAACAAACTGACCTATACGCTCTCGCTCATCGAGAACGAATATGTCGATTCGGTGTCGATGGATTCGCTCTCCGAGCATGTCATTCCGCTGCTGGTGCGCGAACTCGACCCTCATTCGGTCTATATTCCGGCCTCGGAGATGGCCGAACTGAACGAACCCCTCGAGGGTGAGTTCGACGGGATCGGCGTGGTCTTCAACATGGCCACCGATACGGTCATCGTGCTGAACGTCATCCCGCAGGGCCCGAGCGACAAGGCCGGCATCAAGGCCGGTGACCGGATCATCGAGATCGACGATTCGCTGGTGGCCGGACGGAAGATTCCCCAGAACGGAATCGTCAAGCTGCTGCGCGGACCGCGCGGCTCGAAGGTCCATCTGGGGCTCGAACGGCAGGGAATCTCCGATCTGGTGCGGGTCGAGGTCGAACGGGGCGTCATCCCGATCAAGAGCGTTGAATCGGCTTTCCGCATCACCGACAGCATCGGTTACATCAAGCTGGGACAGTTTGCCCGCACGACCCACGACGAGGTGCGCAAGGCTCTGGCCATGCTGCGGGCCGAGGGGGTTACGAAGCTGATCTTCGACCTGCGCGGCAACTCGGGCGGATTCCTCGACCAGGCGATCGGCGTGGCCGACGAATTCCTCCACGAGGGGCAGCTGATCGTCTACACGGAGGACCGCCACCACCGCCAGGTGCGTGAATATGCCGACGGCGAGGGGATGGCTCAGGATATGGAGGTGGCCGTACTGATCGACGAGGGGAGCGCCTCGTCGAGCGAAATTCTGGCCGGAGCGCTCCAGGACAACGACCGCGGCACGATCATCGGACGCCGGTCGTTCGGCAAGGGGCTCGTGCAGCGTCAGATTCCCTACAGCGACGGCTCGGCCCTGCGTCTGACCACGGCCCGCTACTATACGCCGACCGGGCGTTCGATCCAGAAACCCTATACGATCGGCGACGACGAGAGCTACGAGGAGGATCTCTACAACCGCTATCGCAACAACGAATTCTTCTCGGCCGACAGCATCCATTTTGCCGATTCGCTCAAGCGGGTGACGCCGGGCGGCAAGGTGGTCTACGGCGGGGGCGGCATCATGCCCGATGTCTTCGTCCCGGCCGACACGACCGACGTGACGAAGTATTTCGTCGAGGTGGCCGGCCGCAACATTCTCTACCGTTATACGATCGAGTATGCCGACCGTCACCGCGAGGCGCTCAATGCCGTGCGGACGATCGACGATCTGGAGACGTTGCTCGACAGTGACAAGACGCTTGTCGACGATTTCGTCCGTTATGCGGCCCGCAAGGGGGTTGCACCGCGTTACAACGACATTGCCCGTTCGCGTCGGTTGATCGAGGCACAGTTGCGGGCCTATATCGGCCGCAATACCCAGCTCGAGGACAACGGCTTCTATGCCAATATCTATCCCGTGGACAACGTGACGATGCGTGCCATCGCCATTCTGAAAGGAGAGGAGGCCGACCATGATTAAGCGGGTGATCGGGACCTTGATTGCGCTGGCCGTCCTGGCCACGGTGGTTGTTACGGTGCTTCACCGCGATCGGTATCGTACGATGCTTCCTGCGAGGAATGCCGTCGAGGCCCGGTCCGGTGAGCAGGTGCCGCAATCCGGAGCGGCCTCTTCGGATTCGGAGGAGGCACTGCTCTCCGGTGAACACTCTTCTGTGCCCGGCCCGCAATCCGATCCTGCTGCTCAGTCCGCTCCGACCGATCTGTCGCCCGTCGCGGATTCTGTCGCCGGCATTTCCGGGGGTGCATCCGCAACTCCCGCTGCGGTTTCCACCGCCTCGGGCCGCGAATAGCTTCGGGCAATTTCGGTTTTGGTCGTGTCGTTGCGGCTCCGCGGAATGTCTTTATGGCGGGGAGCTTTGCAACGCTGCATGTGGAGCGGGTCCCTCCAGACACCACTCCTGATTGATTCCTGTTCGGTGCTACAAAGCACGGTCCTGTAAAAAACGACGGCAACCTGCATACACAGGTTGCCGTCGTTTTTGCGGGAGATCCTACCGATCAATAGTATTTGACGGTTTTCCCTTCGATGGCCGAGAGGATGTTGTTTGCGGCGGACGAGGCTCCGATGCGGAAGAGCTCCGTCGTGAGCCACTCCTTGCCGAGAATCTCCTCGACGATCGTGTAGTAGAGAGCCGCCTCTTCGGGGGTGCGGACGCCGCCAGCGGCCTTGAAACCGACCTTGCGGCCCGTTTTCTCATGGTAGTCGCGGATGGCCTGGCACATGACGACGGCAGCTTCGGGTGTCGCCGCCACGTCGATCTTGCCCGTCGAGGTCTTGACGAAGTCCGCGCCGGCGAACATCGACAGCAGTGAGGCCTTGCGGATCAGCTCGGGGGTCTTCAGGGCTCCGGATTCGATGATGACCTTCAGGACGATGTCGCTGTCCATCTCCGAGCGGATCACCTCCACTTCGTTGGCGGCCTCGTCATAGGCTCCGGTGAGCATTTTGCCGACGTTCAGCACGATATCGATCTCATCGGCGCCGTTTTCCACGGCCATGGCCACCTCCAGCGCCTTCACTTCGAGGAAGGTCTGCGAGGCCGGGAAGCCGCCGGCCACGCTTGTGATGCGCATCGGCGTGCCGTCGACCGCAACGCCGACCGTATCGACGAATGCCGGATAGATGCAAATCGAGGCAACGTTGGGGATTTCGGGATATTTTTCATAGAATTCGGCGGCTTTGCGCGCAAATTCCGTGACGGAAGCAATCGAGTCGTTGCACGAGAGCGTCGTGAGATCGATGGCCGAATAGCAGAACTTGTACACTTCGGTGTTATGGTTCCGGGCCTCGGCGATCTTGCGGATGCGTGCGACCTCTTCGTCTACCTGTGCGGGGCTCATGGCCGGCGCATACTCTTTGAGATGGTTGGCGTATTCCATACTTAGCGGTTTTGCACAAAAATAAGCAAATTATTCGTACCCGCAAAAAAAAGCCCGGATCAATCGATCCGGGCCGTTTTGTACCAACCGGTACGAGGTTATTTCAGCGCCTTGAGGTTAACGTCCTTGGCAGCCTTTGCAGCGAGCTCGGGCTTTTTCGAGGTAGCGCTCTTCAGCTGGGCCTCAGCGGTCTTCAGGTCGCCTTCCTTGGCGGCGATCACGGCGCGCAGGTAGTCGGCTTCAGCGGAGTTGTCCTTGGCGATGGCCTTCTTGGCACCGGCCAGATCGTTCGACTGGATCAGGGCGATAGCCTCGTTGTAGCCCGTCAGACCTTTGGCAGCGCTCTTGTAGTCGCCTTCGGCAGCAGCCATGGCAGCTTTCGACTCGGCGTCGGCGGCAGCGGCATACTTCTTGGCCTCGGCGGTGTTGCCGTTGGCCAGGTTAGCCAGCAGGAGGTTCTTGTTGAGCTCCTTCGAGGAGTCGAGCTTGGCAGCCTTTTCGAACGACTCGAGAGCGGCGGCCTTGTCGCCTACCTTGGTCTGGGCAACGCCGAGGTTGTTCCAGATGCGGGCGTCGTTGTACTTCTTCGAAGCGGCGGTGAGAATCTCAACCTGCTCGGCGGGATCCTCGGTCAGAACCTGGGCAGCGTAGAGGTAGTGCTCGGGCGTCAGTTCGCCGCCATTGCGGTAGGCAGCCATGATCTCGGCGTCGGTCAGACCCTGGAGATCGGTGCTGTTGACGATCTGCGAACGACGCAGCTCGGGCAGAATGTCCTTCTTCAGCTCCTCGAATACGGTCGACATGTTCTTGATCTCGGCCTCACGCTCGGCGGGCGAGTTGTAGAGGCTCAGCACCTGGAGAATGAGGTTCTTGTCCTGGATGTCGGATTTCTCGACCAGCTCCTTGAAGCCGTCCCAGTCCTCACCGTAAGCAGCGGCGTCGATCTCCAGACCGGCATCCTTGAGCAGCTTGGCAACGACCTTCTGGCCCGACTCGCTACGAGCCTTCGACAGTTTGTCGTTGAACTTCACCGGACCATCGGGCGAAGCATAGCCCTTGACGGCGATGTTCTGCGTGGCGCGGTCGTTCTCGAGGTTCTTGTCGACGTTGGCCTTGAAGGCGTCAAGGTTGGCGTTTTTCTCGTTCTTCTTCGTTACGACGGACGAGTTGATGGCATAGAGCAGGTCGGTCTTGTCAACGACGGTGGTTACCTTCTTGTAGTCGTTGTCCATCTGCTCCATCAGATCGCCGTACTTGAGGTCCTTCTGAAGGGTATTCAGACCGTAGGCGACCGTCAGGCCGAATTCCTTGGCCAGAGCGGCCTTGGCGGCCTCGTCGTTGCCGGCCAGAACGGCAGCCTGCTCCTTGGTGGGGATTGCACCGGTGTTGAGGTTCACGAGCGTGAACTCCTTGCACTTGCCTTTCGGGCACTTGATCTCGGCGCGAAGCTGCAGTTCGCACTGGTCCATGCGGGGATCGTATGCGAACTCGACATGCTGGGTGAAGTTGCCGCCGTTCTTCATGTCAACGACTGCATAGTTCTCGTCTACTTTCGAACCCTGATAATATTTGGTCGTACCGGCAACCTCGCCGCCCTCGAATACGATGACGGGCGTAACCTTGATTACGGCCTTCTTGTTGAAGTACTCTTGGGGGAACGTGACGTTGATGTCGGCAGCGACCGTGCCGTTGTTCAGCGTCAGAATCTCGGGGGTCACCGTCAATTGGATGTCGTCCCGATTTTGGGCCATCTTCTTGAAGCAGTTACAACTCGAGAATGCCAGGGTGGCAGCTACGAGCACAACGCTCAATTTCATGATGTTTTTCATAATAGATAAAGTTAGTGTGTTATTTGTTGTTTGCCAAATTCGTTACAAACCGACGATTCGCACGTTGGCGGATCCTTTCGTGTTTCGGAGTTTTCTTACCTCTCAATACTTCACCGTTCTGTTTTTCTCAACACTTCTGCCCCTCTCCACAACTCATTGCCTGACTGCACCTGTGAGGCTCCTCTCTCCGGGAGTTGCCTTGAGCGGCAACTTGTGGCTCTGGAACAACGCAAATATAGAAAAGTCTGTCAAATTATGCAAAAAAACGGGCGGAAAATGCAAATAAAAATTCCGCCCGAAATTGCACAGTGACAAAAGCTTTTTACTCCTCCTTGTGGTCGTGGCGTTCGGGACGCGGACGACGCTCTCCGCGTTCGGGACGCGGACGGCGTTCGCGCTCGACATAGCCCTCGGGTTTCGGGAGCAGCGCCTTGCGGGACAGCTTGAGTTTGTTGGTTTTGGGATCCACGCCGATGAGCTTGACGTCGATCTCGTCACCCTCCTTCAGGCCGGTCTCCTCCATGGTCTCGAAACGCTTGTAGTCGATTTCGGAGATATGGAGCAGGGCGTCCTTTCCGGGGAGGATCTCGACGAAGGCGCCGAATGCGACGATCGAGCGGATCTTGCCGTGATAGGTTTCGCCCACCTCGGGGATGGCGACGATGGCCTTGATACGGGCCAGAGCGGCGTCGAGCGCAGCCTTGTCCACGCCGAAGATGTCGACGATACCCTTGTTGTCGACCTCGGTGATGGTGATGGTGGTATTGGTGGTCTTCTGGATGTCCTGGATGACCTTTCCGCCGGGGCCGATCACGGGACCGATCATATCCTGCGGGATGGTGATCTGGACGATGCGCGGAACGAAGGGCTTGTAGTCGGCGCGCGGTTCGGGGATGCACTCGGTGATCTTGTCGAGGATGTGCAGACGACCCTTGCGAGCCTGCTCCAGGGCGGCGGCGAGCACGTCATACGACAGACCGTCGACCTTGATGTCCATCTGGGTGGCGGTGATGCCGTCACGCGTACCGGTGACCTTGAAGTCCATGTCGCCGAGGTGGTCCTCATCGCCGAGAATATCGGAGAGGACGGCCCACTTGCCGGTTGCCGAATCGGTGATCAGACCCATGGCGATACCCGAAACGGGTTTCTTGATCTTGACGCCGGCGTCCATCAGGGCGAGCGTACCGGCGCAGACCGTAGCCATCGACGAGGAGCCGTTCGATTCGAGGATATCCGAAACCACGCGCACGGCGTAGGGGTTCTCCTCGCCCAGCGGGATCATGGGCTTCAGGGCGCGCCATGCGAGGTGTCCGTGGCCGATCTCGCGACGCGACAGACCGCGGGCGGCCTTGGCCTCGCCGGTCGAGAAGGGCGGGAAGTTGTAGTGGAGCACGAACTGCTCGGTGCCCTGGACGAGGACTTCGTCCTTGACCTTTTCGTCGAGTTTCGTACCGAGGGTGACCGTTGCCAGGGCCTGGGTTTCGCCGCGGGTGAAGATGGCCGAACCGTGGGCGGCGGGCAGGTAGCCCACTTCGCACCAGATGGGGCGGATTTCGTCCGTGCGGCGGCCGTCGAGGCGCTTGCCCTCGTCGAGGATCATGTTGCGCATGGCCTTTTTCTGGACATCGTCGTGGAAGTACTTGTGGATCAGCGGGGCCTTTTCGACGAGCTCCTCTTCGGTGTAACGCGAGGCGAATTCGGCCTCGAGGGCGTTGAAGAGGTCCTCGCGCTCATGCTTCATCGTACCGCTGGTAGCGATGGCGTATGCCTTGTCGTAGAGCTCCTTGATGATCGTCTGGCGGAGCTCCTCGTCATTGACTTCGTGGCAGTAGGTGCGTTTCACGTCCTTGCCGAGCTCCTTCGAGAGTTCGATCTGTACGGCGCAGTGCTTCTTGATCTCCTCGTGGGCGAACTTGATGGCGCCGAGCATGACCTCCTCCGAAACCTCCTTCATCTCACCCTCGACCATGAGGATGTTGTCGATCGTACCGCCGACCATGATGTCGAGGTCGCACTCGGGCATTTCGGAGAAGTTGGGGTTGATGGCATACTGACCGTTCTTGCGTACGACGCGGACTTCGGAGATCGGGCCTCCGAAGGGGATGTCCGACACGGCCAGGGCGGCCGAAGCGGCCAGACCGGCCAGGGCATCGGGCTGAATGTCCTTGTCGGCCGAGATGAGGTTGACGGTGACGTAGACTTCGGCGTGGTAGTCGGCGGGGAACAGCGGGCGGAGGGCGCGGTCGATCAGGCGGGCGACGAGGATTTCACTGTCGTTGGCCTTGCCTTCGCGCTTCATGAATCCGCCGGGGTAGCGGCCGCAGGCGGCGTATTTCTCCTTGTATTCGACCTGCAGGGGCATGAAGTCGGTGTCGGGTTTTGCATCCTTTGCGGCCACGACGGTACCGAGGAGCATCGTGTCGCCCATCTTGACGACCACGGCGCCGTCGGCCTGTTTGGCCAGCTTGCCCGTTTCGATCTCGATCTGGCGACCGTCGCCCAGCGTGATGATCTTGCGGACTGCGTTGTACAGCTTCTTTTCTTCCATAAAAATTTTAACCTATGATGTTTCGATTCAGATTCGCAAGAAAATGAAGGCAACCCCTTTCGGGAATTGCCCTCATTTCTGACCTCGTGATTACTTGCGGAGGTTCAAGGTCTTGACGATGGCGCGGTAGCGCTCGATGTCAACCTCCTTGAGGTACTCCAGCAGCTGGCGACGCTTGCCGACCAGGCGCAGCAGGGCGCGCTGGGTGCCGAAGTCGTGCCGGTTGTTCTTGAGGTGTTCAGTAAGGTGGTTGATACGGTACGAAAACAACGCGATCTGGCTCTCGGGAGAACCCGTGTCGGTGTTAGACTTGCCGTACTGGCCAAAAAGCTCCTGCTTTTTTTCAGCTGTTAAATAAGCCATTTTGTAAAAGTTTATTTAAGTTCCACTCTACGACGCATCCCCCTTACCGTGGATAACGCCAGAGCGTTCGGCAAAGGTACGAATATAATTACGATTTAGGAATGAAAAGTCAAAAATTCTTCGTCTTTTGAGGCGAAAAATGAAAAGTTAGCGGGGAAAATCGTATTTTTGCACCTAAACGTATGAAAATTATGGGAAACATGCGCCTGTTCGGCCTTGTGGCCGTGGTGGTTTCGGGTCTGTTCGTGTCGTGCGCCGGCCGGCCGGACTATACGACCGTCGACGGGGTGATGCTCGGTACGACGCTGCACGTGGTGGCCGACGTGCGGGGGGTCTCGTCGGGCGAACTTTACGCCGCGGTGATGGAGCTCGACCGCGAGGCCAAGGCCTCGATGTCGATCTTCGACGAAGGGTCGCTGCTGAGCCGTCTGAACCGCAACGAGACCGATACGGTCGATCGTCATATCGCCTTCAATCTGCACCTGGCCGACAGTATCGGCGCCCTGAGCGACGGCCGCTACGACGTGACGGTCAAACCGCTGGTCGAAGCGTGGGGCTTTGCCGGCAAGGCGGCCCAGGCTCATCCGAACATCGATTCGATTCTCGCCTTCGTCGGGCGGGACAAGGTGCACATCGAGGGCAACCGCCTCGTCAAGTCGGATCCGCGCGTACAGCTCGACTTCAACTCCGTGGCCAAGGGCTATACGGTGGACCTGCTGGCGGCGCTGGTCGAGCGCTTCGGGGCCGAGAACTACATCGTCGACATCGGCGGCGAGGTGCGCTGCCGGGGTGTCAACCGCCAGGGCCATCCGTGGCGCATCGGTGTGGAGACCCCCTTCGACGGCAACATGACCGACGGCGACTACCTCCAGCGGCGCATCCAGCTCACCGACGGAGGACTGGCCACGTCGGGCAACTACCGCCGCTTCTACCTCGATGCCGACGGCAACAAGGTGGCCCATACGATCGATCCGCGTACGGGACGCAGCATCGTGTCGCGACTGCTGTCGGTGACGGTCGTGGCGCCGACGTGTGCCGAGGCCGACGCCCTGGGAACGATGTTTCTGGCCATGGGCGCCGACGATGCGCGTGCGGCCGTCGACCGCATGCCGGGGGTGAAGGTCTACTTCATTCTGGCGGGCGACGGCGATCGGTACGAGGAGTATGTCTCCCCGGCGATGAAACCCCTGATCATGGAGTGAACACCGAGCAGACCCAATCATGAAAAACGCAGTCTTTCTCTATAACCCCGAATCGGGCCGGGGCCGTGTCGCCCGCGAGGCCGAGCAGATCGACGAGATCTTCCGCACGAACGGCTATCATGTCATACCGCAACCGATTGATTTTGCGGTCAACCCGTTCGACGGTCACGAGACGATCGATCTGATGGTCGTGGCCGGCGGCGACGGGACCATCAATTTCGTGGTCAATGCCATGAAGCGCAAGGGGCTCGATATTCCCATCGGCGTGATTCCCGCCGGTACGGCAAACGACTTTGCCGGGGCGCTCGGTATGTCCGGCGAACTGATCGAGGCGGCCCGTCAGATTGCAACGGGTTGTGAAGACCGGGTCGATGTCGGACGGGTCAACGACCTGTGGTTCGTCAATATCTTCTCGTTCGGCATCTTCACGACCACCTCGCAGCGCACGCCCAATTCGCGTAAGCACCGCATCGGCAAACTGGCCTATATCATCGAGGGGGTGAAGGAGTTCCGCACGATCCATGCCGTGCCGCTGGAGATTGTGGCCGACGGTGAACATTTCGATCTGCGGTCGCTGATGGTGCTGATCTTCAACGGTGAGACGGCCGGAGGGTTCCGCCTGGCACGCACGTCGTCGATCCGCGACGGACTGTTCGACTGCATCCTGCTCGAAAAGAAGGATCTTTTCCGCTCGACGCTGGCCATGGGACAGTACCTGCTGGGCGGCAATCCCAAGATTGTCCGCCATCTGCGGGCCCGGCATATCGACATCCAGTCGACGGTCAACGAACCGACCGATGTCGACGGACAGCCCGGAGCCGAATTCCCGCTGCACATCGAGTGTGTGGCGGGCGGTCTGCGGGTGATGTGTCCCCGGCCGCGTGTTCAGGAGCCGGTGCCGGAGCCGGTCTGATGCGGGGCGGACTTTATGATTGATCCCCCGTTTGCCGATCGTTTTTTGAATTTTTCGCGATCGGCATTTTATATTCATAATTTCTTAAAAAGGCCTTCTGCAGGGTGCATTTTCGGCCTGTTTACTCCGGATCGGGCGTTTTTTTATGCGATGATTTGCTTTTTTCCGGTGTAAAATGCTAATTTTGTCAAAAAACACGACCTTATGGCGGAAAACGGCAAGACAACGCGCGGCGGTCGCGAAGGGCTGCACAAAGTCTCCATCTCCCGAATCAAGAAGGAGATGAGCAATGTCTTTTACCTTTCGGACGATCTGGTTATCACGACGCTTACGGCCGACAAGAACACCACGGCGAACTATCCGACGTCGATCGACGGATTTACGGCCATTATCATGATGGCGGGCGAAGCTGTCGTGTCGATCGACATGCAGAACTACACGGTGCGTCCCAATACGATTGTCTTTTTCAATCCCGATTCGATCATCCGCACGGTGAAGTGTTCGTCGAACGCTGCGGCCTATCTGCTGGCCTTTTCCAAATCGTTCGTCAACGAGATCCAGATCGATCTGTCGACTTCGCTGCCGGTCTACATGCGTTTCGGCAAGGCCCCGGTGCTGCCCGTCACACAGCAGGACGTGGACGAGATCCGGCAACTGTTCCAGTTGATCAAGACGATGCTCCTGAGCAACAAGGAGCGCTATCGCCACGAGATCATCCGTACGCTCTTCACCACGGCCTTCTACATCATCACGGAGATCAACCTGCGCGAACAGCCCGGCGAGATGAAGCAAGGGCGCTGCGAGGTGCTCTTCGACGAATTCATGTCGCTGCTGCAACAGTACAGCAAACGTGAACGGAACGTGAGTTTCTATGCCAAGCAGCTGAACATCACGCCGAAATACCTTTCGTCGGTGGTCAAGGAGGTGAGTGGCAAGACGGCGGCGCGATGGATCGACGAGTCGGTGATCCTCGAGGCCAAGGCCCTTCTGAAGTATTCGGGCATGAGCATCCAGGAGATCGCCTACCACCTGAACTTCTCGACACAGTCGTTCTTCGGCAAGTATTTCAAACAGCATACCGGCACTTCGCCGTCGCGTTACAAGCGCAAGGGATAATCCTCCCGTCCCGCGGATGGGGCATTCGGGCCCTTTCTGAGGGGAGTCCGGGTCGAAAAGCCCCTCTGTATTTCCGCATATGAAAAAGCCTCCCTTTTCGGGAGGCTTTTTTCAGAATGTCTCGGGCTTTGTCCGGAGCGCCTTATGCCTTCTTGGCATTCTTGGCGGCCAGCGCCTTGTCCAGCTCGATGATGAAGTCCGAGAGGACGTTCATGTAGTTGATGAAGGCGTCGTAGGCCGAATCGTAGGGGTTGAAGTACGAGTGCACGTCGCCGTCCGAGAGCCACTTCGTTGCCATATAGTAGAAGTGGTCGGAGGTCTGCATGAAGCTCCATACGTAGTCGAAGTCGGGGCTCTTCAGCGCCTTGACCTTCTCTTTCTGGGCGTAGAGTTTCGAGAAGGCCTCGTTCTGCAGCTCGTTGCCCAGCCAGGCCGTCACGTCGCGCTCCTCGTCGGCCCACGACATGACGTGCGGGCAGTGCAGTACGGCCACGGGCTGATGTTTCTTGGCGGCTTCGGTCACGGTGGCGAATTCCAGACCGTTCTTCTTGGCCAGGATCGCCTTGGGCAGGGCCCGCATGAATTCGAAGATACCCGTGTCGGCCGTCTGGTGTTCGCCGAAGGTCTCGTAGTCCATGAAGAGGTTGATCACCTCGCCGGGCGTATCCTCCGAAGCGAGCCACTGTACGTACTTGTCGGCGGTCAGCGGCCACTGGTCCCAGCTCTTGTTCGAGAAGCGGAAAGCGATGTCGTCCGAGAGTTTGTAGTTGCGCAGCAGCAGCCGCAGCTTCTGGTCGATGGCGTTGGCATAGACGTAGTTGGGCGATTTCCAGCCGAGGACATGCTTGGCACCTTCGGCCAGCATCGTGCGGAAGCCCATGCCGGCCACCATGGCGCCGATTTCGTCGGAGTAGATCAGCTCCGTATTGCGGAATGCGGTGGGTTTGACGCCGAACTCCTTCTTGATGAGGTTGACGTGGAGCTTTACCTGCTCTTCGAAGTCCTCTTTCGAGGCCAGCGAGGCGAGCGAGTGGGAGTAGGTCTCGGCGAGGAACTCCACGCAGCCCGTGGCGGCGAGTTCCTTGAACGAATCGAGAACTTCGGGAGCAAAGGCCTTCATCTGTTCGATGGCGCTTCCCGTGATCGAGAACGAGCAGCGGAACTTGCCCTTGTTCTCCTTGATGAGCTTCAGCAGGAGGGCATTCATCGGGAGATAGCACTGCCGGGCGACCTTCTGCATGATGGAGCGGTTCTGAAGGTCATCCAGGTAGTTATGGTCCTTGCCCATGTTGAAGAAGCGGTACTTTTTCAGACGCCAGGGCTGATGTACCTGAAAGTAGAGGCAAACGGTTTTCATGTCGGTGTATATGTCTATTTGGATTGATTCTTGTTCTCTTCGATCACGTCTTCGTAGACCTTCTTGATCTTGGCTGCCGCGTCGTTCCATTTCAGGTTGGTGACCTCTTCGAGGCCTTTCGATGCGAACATTTTGGCCAGAGCCGGGTATTCGATCAGGCCGTAGATGGCGTCGGCCAGGGCATCGACATCCCAGTAGTCGACCTTGACGGCGTAGTCGAGGACTTCGGCCACACCGCTCTGTTTGGAGATGATGACCGGAACGTTCGAGCGCATGGCTTCGAGGGGCGAGATGCCGAAGGGTTCCGAGACCGAGGGCATGACGTAGACGTCCGACAGCTGGAACATCTTGTGGACGTCCTCGCCGCGGAGGAATCCGGTGAAGTGGAAGCGGTCGGCGATACCCAGTCGTGCGACGCGCCGTACGATGTGGTTCATCATGTCACCCGAACCGGCCATGACGAAGCGCACGTTGGGGACGCGTTTGAGGACCTTGGCGGCCGCCTCGACGAAGTAGTCGGGACCTTTCTGGTAGGTGATGCGACCGAGGAAGGTGACGATCTTGTCCGTCACGCCGCGTTCGGGGGCTTCGGTGTCGTGTTCGGCGAAGCGCACGGCGTTATGCACCGTGACTACCTTGTTGGCGGGGATTCCGTAGCGGTTGATGACGATGTTGCGCGTGAGGTTCGAGACGGCGATCACGCGGTCGGCAGCCTCCATGCCGGCACGTTCGATGGCATAGACCTGGGTGTTGATGTTCTCGCCGCTGCGGTCGAATTCCGTGGCGTGCATGTGGACGACCAGCGGTTTGCCGGAGATGCGTTTGGCGGCGATTCCGGCGTAGTAGGTCAGCCAGTCATGGGCGTGGATGACGTCGAACTGGCCTTCGAGGTCGCGGGCCACCTGCGCCGCCACGACGGCATAGCGGGCCACCTCCTCCATGAGGTTTGCACCGTACTTGCCCGAGAAGGTGTAGCGCTGTTTCCAGGCATCGGTCGTTGACCAGGTGCGCTGACCGCTCTTGACATACTTCTCGTGGTAGGACTGATACTCTTCGGGGGAGATGTAGGGGACCATGTTGGAGTCGATATGGATGAACGACATCTTTTCGAGGACGTCGTCGGCGCCGTTTCCGGTGGAGCCGTAGAGGGCTTCGACCTCGCTTGCATTCAGGACGTGTGTGAAACGCTGGTCCTCGTCGCCGTAGGCGTGCGGGACCACGAAGGTTACATCCACGCCGTTACGGGCCAGTCCGCGAGTCATACCGTAGCAGGCCGTTCCCAATCCGCCCGCAATATGGGGCGGGAACTCCCATCCGAACATTAATACTTTCATGTCTTATTTAATTTTGTCTTGTATATCCTTGCGTTTTTCGCTGTTGTCCGGCTTTACTGGCCTGGTCACTTCTTGCTTCGGATTTTTCTCTTCTCTCCTCCTCGGCCGCTTTGCTGCATTCATTGCTTCCTGCCGCATGCAGTTGCCCGCTGCTGCTTTCAGCTGCACTTTTGCGTGATCTCTCTTACCTCTCTTTCATGCTCAATCCGTCTTTCACCACATACACTCGGCCTTGTGCATGCATCATTGGCTTCGCATCCAGGTCTCTCGTATTTCGAGCACCCGGCTTTCGGCTCCACTTGCTCTTTCCTTCGCACGTCCGGTCTCCAACGCACTCGGCTCCACTTGCTCTTTCCTTCGCACGTCTGGTCTCCAACGCACTCGGCTCCACTCGCTCTTTCCTTCGCACGTCTGGTCTCCAACGCACTCGGCTCCACTCGCTCTTTCCTTCGCACGTCCGGTCTCCAATGCACTTTGGCCACTCTGTACCCTGGTCAGGTTTTGTCCGGAATCTCCGTGCCTGGCTTCTGACACGCGGGGTGTCGTCACTTCAGCACGCTGTTCCGGACCGTCGGGCTGCGACGGCTATTTTGCCGTCGTCTTTTTTGCTGCGGTTCTCTTCGCAGCTGTCTTCTTTACGACTTTGGGTTCCTTGGTTTCGGCGGTTTTCGATGCCGTTTCAGCCTTTTTCCCGGCAGCCGGTTTGCGGACCGTCGAAGCGGTTTCCGCCTTTGCCGTTTTCGCCGTGCTCTTGCGTGCGGTCTTCTTCGGCTTTTCGGGCTGACTGGCCTTGCGGGCCTGGATCATGGCGTAGATGTCCACGACAGATCCGACGCTCCAAGCCTGCGAGATGGCGCCGCGCGGTGCATAGGGGGGATCCGCGTCGAACAGTTCGCCGATCGATCCGATGCCGTAGGTCTGGATATCCTCGTTGAAGTTTTCGAGGATCTCCTCGGCCTGGGGCAGGAACGCATCGCCGTTGATGTCGAAGCAGGCCTGGACGTAGAATTCGAGCAGCCACGTCCATACGGATCCGTTCTTTCCGGCGAAGTCACGCTCCTGGGGCGTACCCTCCTGCGAGCCGCGGTAGAGCGGGTTGCGGGGTGATAGGGTTCGCAGACCCTTCGGGGTGAGCAGGTGCTGGCGGACGGTCTGGATGACCTCCAGCTGCGCCTGTTCGTCAAGCATCTTGAAGGGCAGAGCGCAGGCGATGATCATATTGGGGCGGATGTCCTTGTTCGGGCCTTCGAAACCGACGTAGTCGGCCAGATAGCCCTCCGACAGATGGAAGAGTTCGTTGAACGAAGCCTTGGTCTTTTCGGGGAGTTTCTCCCATTCCTTGACGAACTTCTTGTCTCCGTTCTCGGCGGCGAGTTTCAGCGCATAGCATACGGCGTTGTACCACAGGGCGTTGACCTCGACCTGGTATCCGTTGCGCGGCGTGACGGGTTTGCCGTCGATCATGGAGTTCATCCACGTCAGGGGAATGTTTTCGGCCGAAGCCCATATGAGGCCGTTGTCGTTGAGGATGACGCGTCCGGCCACACCTCGCCGGTAAGCGTCGAGCAGCTGCTTCATCGTTTCGCCGTAGCGTTCCCAGACGGCCTTGGCGCCGATCTGGGGTTCGAGCTGCTGGAGGGTCCAGAAGAACCACAGCGGGGTGTCGGCACCCACGGCGGCCGAGAAGTCGCCGCAGAACATGCCGTTGCAGAGGTTGCGGGTCTGGGTGTCGAGGGCATCCATGCAGTCCTCCTTGTGGTTCTGGCGGAGGGTGATTCCGGGCAGCGAGATGAAGGTCTGGCGGCCCGAGACGCCGTGCCAGGGGTATCCGGCGATGACTTCGGTACGGTTGCCGGGGCGGCGGATCAGGAACTGACGGGCCGAGTGTTCGAGACAGCTGATGAAGTCGATCTTGTGGGTACGGCGGGCGATCGATCCGGCGAAGAGTTCGTCGATGGTCTTCGTGGAGCCCATTTCGTCGAGCGAGGCCGAGAAGATGATGCTTTCACCCTTCTTCAGTTCGGTTTCGAAGTATCCGGTGGTCATCAGATCCTCGTGCCCGTCGTAGCCGCGGGCGATGTCCTGCAGGTATTCGAAGTTGTAGTACCAGTCGGGGGCCGGGACGAACTCCGTATCGGGCTTGTTGGTCTGCAGGTAGAGCCACGGGAACGAGCCGTAGAGGCGGCACTTGACGCCGTTGACGGCGGGGTACGAGTGACCGTCGGCCTCCATGTTGGCATGCGTCAGGGCATGCTTGTCGCGGAAGGCGAGGAACGGCCGCAGCCGCAGCCGCGTTTCGGAGTGGGCGTCCACGAGCGTATAGCGGATCATGAGCTGCGTGCGCTTGTGGATCCAGAGCATCTCCTTCTTGAGAATCACGCCACCGACGCGATAGGTGATCGTGGGGGTCGGGGTATATTCGAAGTCGGTGATGTACTTGTGGCCGCGGGGCTCATAGGTTCCCTTGTAGCGGTGGAGGGCCAGATTGAAGGTCTGGTCGTGCTGGATGATCGTTTCGTCGAGCGACGACAACAGAACATAGGTCCGGTCGCTGCTGTCGATGGGAGCGACCATCAATCCGTGATAGCGGCGCGTGTTGCAGCAGACGATCGTCGTACTCATGTATCCGCCGATTCGGTCGGTAGCGAGCATTTCGCGCTGGAGGGAGTACTCCAGGTTCCCGAGTTCGTTTTTGTCGAAGGTTAATGCTGACATATGCTTTAAAAATGCGGTTCGTCCATTAAAGTTATTGAAAAATTCAAAAATCAACAAGTTAAATGCTGAAAATTATCATTTTTCGTGTCGTTTGTCCATCCATTCACCTCCTTAGGCCCACTTCACGAGCGCGAAATCCATCCGGTGGGGCAGGTTCGGGTTCGAGGGGTAGATTCTCAGAGCCACATCGAACGTTCCGGCCTCATCCGGGGTATAGTCCAACGCATAGGTCACCAGACTTCCGTCGATCTTCGTGCGTTCGAGCTGGATCGTGCGGGTGACGTTGACGCTCTGTCCGCCGACGATCTGACGGGCGAGAACCATCTCGACGCCGATGTCTTCGGGGCGCAGGTTGGCGATGTCGACCGTCACCGAGAAGTGGTACTTCTCGCCGACGTAGACGGCCTCCTTGTCGATCTTCACACGCTGTACGTCGACGGCATGGATCTTGTCCCAGGCGGCCGAGACCTTGCGTTTCCAGGCGGCGATTTCGCGGGCCATGCGGTACGAGTCGGCGCTCATCAGGTGCTTGCGCGCGGCGAGTTTGTTGTAGAAGCGCTCCTCGTAGTCGATGAGCATGCGGTTGGTCGTGAAGTTCGAGGCGATGTCGGCGACGCACTTCTTGATCGATTCGATCCACTCGTGGGGGATGTTGTCCGTACCGCGGGCGTAGTACTTCGGGGCGATCTGCTCCTCGATGGTGTTGTAGATCATCTCGGCGTCGAGTTCATCCTGGAAGTGCTGGTCGGTGAAGGTACGCTCCATGGGCAGGGCCCAGCCGGCCCCCTCCTTGTAGCCCTCGACCCACCATCCGTCGAGCACCGAGAACTGCAGCACGCCGTTCATGACGCACTTTTCGCCCGACGTACCCGAAGCCTCGAGCGGACGGGTCGGCGTGTTCAGCCATACGTCCACACCCTGAACCATGCGGCGGGCAAGCTCCATGTCGTAATTCTGCAGGAAGAGGATCTTGCCCACGAACTGCGGCATGGCGGCCACTTCGACGATGCGTTTGATGAGGTCCTGACCCGGTTTGTCATTCGGGTGGGCCTTGCCGGCGAAGATGAACTGCACGGGGCGCTGCTTGTTGTTGACGATGGCCGAGAGTCGGTCGAGGTTCGTGAAGAGCAGGTAGGCGCGCTTGTAGGTGGCGAAGCGGCGGGCGAAGCCGATGGTCAGCACGTCGGGGCGAATTCCCTCGAGGACCTGCAGCATCTGGCGCGGCGATTCGAGACGCACCTGCTTCGGGTCGCTGTAACGCTTGCGGATGTGCTTGATGAGCTTGTCCTTGAGCTTCATGCGCTCCTCCCAGAGTTCGACGTCGGGGATGTTGTGAACCTTCTGCCAGGCCGGGATGTCGTAGGTGTGGCCCTCGAATCCGTCGGCGAAGTAGCGGGCGTAGAGGCGGCGCAGCGGTGTGGCGATCCACGTCGGGAAGTGTACGCCGTTGGTGACGTAGCCGATGTGGAGTTCGTTCTTGAAGTATCCGGGCCACATGTTGCCGAGGATCTCCTTCGAGACCTCGCCGTGGAGCCACGACACGCCGTTGACCTCCTGCGAGAGGTTGCAGGCCAGCACCGACATCGAGAACTTCTCGTTCGGGTCGTTGGGGTTGGTCTTGCCGAGGTTGATGTACTGCTCCCAGGTGATTCCCAGCACGTCGGGGTAGTGCGACATGTACTGGCGGATCATCGATTCGGGGAAGGCGTCGTGGCCGGCCGGCACGGGGGTGTGGGTCGTGAAGAGCGACGACGAGCGTACGACCTCCAGGGCTTCGGAGAACGAGAGCTTGCGGTGGTTGACCAGGTCGCGGATGCGCTCGATGCCGATGAAGGCGGCGTGACCCTCGTTGCAGTGGTATACGTCGTGTTTGATGCCGAGTTTGCGCAGGGCGCGGATACCGCCGATGCCGAGCAGGATCTCCTGCTTGAGGCGGTTCTCCCAGTCGCCGCCGTAGAGGTAGTGGGTGACCTGACGGTCCTCCTCGAGGTTGTCCTCGATGTCGGCGTCGAGCAGATAGAGGTCGGTGCGGCCGACCTGGCACTTCCAGATGCGGGCCAGGAGCGTACGTCCCGGGAAGGCGATCGAGACGGTCATCCAGTTTCCGGCCTCGTCACGCACGGGCGAGATCGGCAGCTTGTAGAAGTTCTGTGCCTCGTAGGTAGCCTCCTGGGCGCCCTGGGCCGAGAGCCGCTGGGTGAAGTATCCGTAGCGGTAGAGCAGACCGACGGCGGCCATCGGGACGTTGCGGTCCGAAGCCTCCTTGAGGTAGTCGCCGGCCAGAATGCCCAGACCGCCCGAGTAGATCTTCAGCGAGGAGTGCAGACCGTACTCCATCGAGAAGTAGGAGATCGACGTGGCCTTCGGATCGGGCTTTTCGTTCATGTAGTCGCGGAACTGCGTGTGTACGGCGTCGAGCAGGGCGAGGAACGTCGAATCCTTTTCGAGTTCGTGCATGCGTTCGACGCTGAGTTTGTCGAGCAGGGCGATGGGGTTGCGTTCGCATTCGGCCCAGAGCGTCGGGTCGATGCTTTCGAACAGGTCGCGGGCGCCGGGGTTCCAGCACCACCAGAGGTTGCGCGACAACTCCTCGAGGGCATGCAGCCGTTTGGGCAGGGTCTTGTCGACCATCATGCGGCTCCAGTTGGGTTTCTCGACGAAGAGCTGCTGGCGGACGAAGTTGATCTGTTCGGTCTTGGCGCCGCCGTCGTCGAGCATGGCGCGGTTGGTGCGGACGATCGAGCTCTCGACGGCCTCGGAGTAGGCCTGTTCGTAGGCGGCATAGAGGTGTTCCCAGAGGGCCGTCGTGGAGATTTCGTAGGCCGAGGTGCGGATTTCGTTGACATGCTTTTCGTCGAGCTGGCTGAAGTGCAGCAGGGTGTCGGCGATCTTCTGTTCGACCTCCTTGTCGTTGTAGTCGTCGCGGCGGATGACCTCCACGCCGGCGTGGTCGCGCTGTTTGTCGACCCACATGCCGAATCCGGCGAGCGTCGTGGTGACGGTCGGCACGGAGAAGGCCACCGATTCGAGCGGCGTGTAGCCCCACGGCTCGTAGTAGGAGGGGAATACCGTCAGATCCATGCCCACGAGCAGTTCGTAGTAATCCTTGTTGAAGATGCCGTCGTTGTGGTTGAGGTACGTCGGCACGAAGATCACCTTGACCTTCGAACCGGGCTGCGTGAGCGGGCTGTCCTTCAGGGCGTTGACGATCGGATCCCAGGTCGGATCCTCCAGATAGTGGGTCGAATACCGGTATTGTTTCTCGTCGATGGGTTTCGACGGATCGGCCAGATGGGCCTGCAGGTCGACGCGCGGGCCGCGGTTGCCGGCCGGCACGGTGATGTAGGCGAGGATTTCACGCTGGAGCTTGTCCGACTGCGCGAGGAGTTTCATCGCCTCGATGAAGACGTCGATGCCCTTGTTGCGGAATTCGTAGCGGCCGCTGGTTCCGACGATGAGCGGGTCGCCCGAGAATTTTTCGCCCAGGCAGGCTTCGGCCACCGTGATCATGGCCTTGCGGGCCTCGTCGCGCTTGGCGTAGTATTCGTCGCCGGACCAGACGAAGTCGTTTTCGAATCCGTTGGGTGTCACGCCGTCGGGTTCACGGCCGAGCAGGTACTTGCACTCGTTGGCCGTAATGTCGCTCACGGTGAGGAAGGCGTCGTGATACGTGGCGGCCATCTTTTCGATCGAGTGTTTGGCCACGACGTTGAAGCGGCGGGCCAGTTCGTCGGCATTGAACTTGGTGAGCGAGTTGTAGAGCGGCAGGCGGTTTCCGGCGATGCAGCGGCCCATGACGGTGGCATGGGTCGTGAAGACGGTGGCCACGTAGGGCGAGTGGTTGCGCAGGTAGAGGCCGCCGGCAGCGGTCTGCCATTCGTGGAAGTGGGCGGCGATGCGGTCGGTCGGCGAGCCGAAGGTCTTGACGTAGGAGGCGATGACCACGCCGGCGGCCCAGCCGAAGAGTACGGGTTCGATATAGTCCCACTGGCCCGAGATCGAGTCGACGTGATACGATTCCCAGAGGCTCTTGAGGATTTCGTCCTTGCGGGGGATCAGCGACGAGAAGTCGACGAGCAGGACGGTGGGTTCGCCCTTGATTTTCCAGTGGCCGGCGCGGACGCGGATACCTTCGTTGTAGAGGCCCTGGCGCCAGGCCTTGAGCAGGTTCTGATCCTCCTCGAATTCGGGGTTGACGCCCTCGTGCGAGAGGTCGGGTCCGAGCAGGAGATAGTGATCGCCGAATTTGCGGGTGACGGTCTGTGCCTTGGTGGAGATGACGGTGTGGATACCGCCCACCTTGTTGCAGACCTCCCAACTTACCTCGAACAGGAAGTCGGGGGTGTGTTTAGCATTGCTCATATTTGTGCTTGTTTGTTTCGTGACGAACGGGTTTGAATCCGGCCGCAAAGGTAATACTTATATTTAGATAAAACAATTGAAAATTTAATTACTAAAAATATTTAATAATAACTTAACATTTCTGTTTCACTTGGTTGCGAAGCTGACTTACGTTTCGAAGAGATCCTCGATGACGGCGTCCGAAACGAGCATCCGTTCGGGCGGAATGGACATCCGTGATCCGTGGCAGCGGAGGGTTCCGCGGCGGATCCAGCCATCGGCATCTTGGCGCATGCGGGCGACGCGCCGGGGCCCGAACAGCGTTGCGGCCTCCTCCAGATCGATCCCTTCGGCGGTCCGCAGGCGGGTCATCACGTATTCGTTGAAGCGGTCGTGATCCGTCAGGATTTCGGCTTCGGGGGGATCGCCGGCGATGTAGGCTTCGACCGACGAGACGTTCCAGTGGCGCTCCCGGCCGTCGAACGAGTGGGCGGCCGGACCGATTCCGAGGTACTTCACGCCGTGCCAGTAGGCGGCGTTGTGGCGGGCCCGGAACCCGGGGCGGGCGAAATTCGAAACCTCGTAATGTTCGTATCCGGCCTCGGTCAGACGTTCGTGGACGCGGGCATATTCGGCCTCGCTGACCGTCTCGTCGACCGGAGCGAAGTCGCCGCGGGCCATGCGGCGACCGAAGGCCGTTCCGGGTTCGATGGTCAGATGATAGGCCGAGATGTGCTGTACGTCGAGCGCCAGGGCCTGGTCGATCGAACGGTCGAGACTTCGGCCGCCGTATCCCGGCACGCCGAAGATCAGGTCGACGGTGATGTTCGTGAAGCCGGCCCGGCGGGCGTTGTGTACGGCTTCGACGGCCTGTGCGGCGGTGTGGCGGCGGTTCATCAGCCGCAGGCAGCCGTCGTCGAACGACTGGATGCCGATCGAGAGGCGGTCGATGCCGGCCCGCCGCAGACCGTCGAGGTATTCGGGCGTGAGGTCGTCGGGGTTGGCTTCGAGGGTGGTCTCCTCGACCGCCAAGCAGTCGAAGAGCCGGGCGGCGTGGTCCAGCAGCTTCTTCAACTGTTCGGGAGGACACAGCGAAGGGGTTCCGCCGCCGAAATACCGGGTTCGGACCGCTTCGCCGCCGAGGTAGTCGCGGCGGCTCTCCAGTTCGCGGTGCATGGCTTCGACGAGCGGGGTCATGCGTGCGGTTCCGACCTCCTTGAAGAAGTCGCAGTAGGCGCACACGCGTTTGCAGAACGGAATATGGAGATAAAGTCCGGCCATAACAGATCAAAGTTATAAAAATAATCGTCTGGAGGAACGTTTTCGAAATGAAATTATTTTCCGGAAGGGGCTTCGTTTCGAAATATGGCGAACTTTGCGAATCGGGTCTTGCGCATGTCGGGACCGCCTCCCCGTTCGGGGGGGGTATGCGGGGTTTCGCACCGCCGCATTTGGGACGACAAGGGAGCGTTGTGCGATCGAACGTACGGATGCGCCGGCCGCCGGGAAACACCGTCGGAGAACTCCCCGGGTGCCTGCCTGCGGCGTCGGCAGGCGATAGTAAAAAAATTTCGTAACTTTGATTGTTATTTTTTTCACAATTCTAAAAAAAGTTTTTACCTTTGTGCCGTCCGGAAAAGGCAATTTCCAAGGCCGGTCGGACGTTAGGTTAAGGATTTGGTGTTTAATCAAAATAAACAAGTTATGGACAAAATGGATCTGAAAAAGTACGGGATCACCGGTGTGACCGAGATCGTGTACAATCCCTCCTACGACGAACTTTTCCGTGAGGAGACCAAGAAAGGCCTGCGTGGGTATGAGAAGGGTCAGCTGACCGAGACGGGTGCCGTCAACGTGATGACGGGTGTCTATACGGGCCGTTCGCCCAAAGACAAGTTCTTCGTGATGGACGAAACCACGAAGGATACGATCTGGTGGACCTCCGACGAGTACAAGAACGATAACAAACCCGTAACGAAGAAGGCCTGGAAGGAGCTGAAGAAGATCGCTGCCGAGGAGCTTTCGGGCAAGAAGCTTTACGTGGTCGACACGTTCTGCGGTGCCAACGAGAACTCGCGTCTGAAGATCCGTTTCATCATGGAGGTGGCCTGGCAGGCTCACTTCGTGAAGAACATGTTCATCCGTCCGACGGACGAGGAGCTGGAGAAGTACGGCGAGCCCGATTTCGTGGTGCTCAACGCTTCGAAGGCCAAGGTGAAGAACTACAAGAAACTGGGTCTGAACTCGGAGACGGCCGTAGTTTTCAACCTCACGGAGAAGATGCAGGTGATCATCAACACCTGGTATGGCGGTGAGATGAAGAAGGGTATGTTCTCCTACATGAACTACCTGCTGCCGCTCAAGGGCATGGCTTCGATGCACTGCTCGGCCAATACGAACGAGAAGGGCGAAACCGCTATCTTCTTCGGTCTGTCGGGTACGGGCAAGACCACGCTGTCGACCGACCCGAAGCGTCAGCTCATCGGCGACGACGAGCACGGATGGGACGATGACGGCGTCTTCAACTTCGAGGGCGGCTGCTACGCCAAGGTGATCAACCTTTCGAAGGAGAACGAGCCCGACATCTGGAACGCCATCCGTCGCAACGCCCTGCTCGAGAACGTAACCGTCGACAAGAAGGGCAAGATCGACTACGCCGACAAGTCGGTAACGGAGAACACCCGCGTATCGTACCCGATCTTCCACATCGAGAATATCGTCAAGCCCGTATCGAAGGCTCCGGCCGCCAAGAAGGTGATCTTCCTTTCGGCCGATGCATTCGGTGTGCTGCCCCCGGTATCGATCCTGACCCCCGAGCAGACGAAGTACTACTTCCTGTCGGGCTTCACTGCCAAGCTGGCCGGTACGGAGCGTGGCATCACGGAGCCGACCCCGACCTTCTCGGCTTGCTTCGGTGCCGCCTTCCTGTCGCTGCACCCGACGAAGTACGGCCAGGAGCTGGTCAAGAAGATGGAGAAGTCGGGCGCCAAGGCCTACCTCGTGAACACGGGTTGGAACGGCACCGGCAAGCGTATCTCGATCAAGGATACGCGTGGCATCATCGACGCCATTCTGGACGGCTCGATCGACAAGGCTCCCACGAAGATGATCCCTGTTTTCGACTTCAAGGTGCCCACCGAGCTTCCGGGTGTTGATTCGCACATCCTCGATCCGCGCGATACGTATGCCGACGCTTCGCAGTGGGACGAGAAGGCCAAGGACCTCGCCGGCCGCTTCATCAAGAACTTCCAGAAGTTCACGGGCAACGAGGAGGGCAAGAGCCTCGTGGCTGCCGGCCCGAAGTTGTAATGACGTTTCGTGCGGTTCGTGCCGCATGAGATACCCCCGACGGGGCGGATGGATCACCATCCGCCCCGTTTTTTGTGCCCGGGCGGGACGGATTGCCGGAGGGGTAATCTTCATGCCTTTGAGGGGAGAGGAGTTCCGGCCCCATTCCGGCCCATTCCGGCCCCGGCGTCTGTTCGCCGCAGTCGTTCCGGACCGTGCCGTTGTTCCAGACCGAGCCGTTGTCCCGGACTGCGCTGTCGCTTCAGACCGTGCCGTCGCCTTGGAACCTGCGTCTCGGGCCGTGCCCGTCGCCTTGGGAACTATAAAAAAAGCATCCGGCTGCCTTCGGGCGGCCGGATGCTTTGGTCGTAATGTTTCTCGTCTCGGAACCGGACCTCAGACGGTCATGATCTCCTTCTCCTTGCGGGCCAGTACCTCGTCGAGCTGTTTGGTAAACTTCTCGAGGAGTTTCTGCGACTGGGTTTCGCCATCCTTCGATTCGTCCTCGGGCATGCCCTCTTTCTGGGCCTTCTTGAAGGCGTCGACGGCATCGCGGCGGGCGTTGCGCAGGCTGATACGGGCGGTTTCGGCTTCGCCGCGGATCTGCTTGACCAACTCCTTGCGGCGGTCTTCGGTCAGAGGCGGAATGGTCAGACGGATGGTTTCGCCGTTGTTCGAGGGGGTCAGACCGATGTTCGAGTCGAGGATGGCCTTCTCGATGGGGCGGAGCATCTTCTTGTCCCAGGGCTGGATCAGAATGGTCTTGGCGTCGGGGACGGTGACGCTGGCAGCGCCCGAGACGGGTACCTGCGAGCCGAAATAGTCGACCATCACGCCGTTGAGGACATTGGGCGACGCCTTGCCGGCACGTACGTTGAGGAGCTCCTCCTCGAGGTGGTCGATGGCCTTCTGCATGCGGGCCGAAGCATCGTTGAGAATCGTTTTGGTATCCATATGAAGTATCGATTTGAATTTTTCCGGTGGGGTCTTCCGTGCGGGGGGTTATTCCTGCGTGGATTGTTCGGTGAATGCGAGGGTGGCCTCAATGGAGCGGATGAGCTCCTCGAATTCGGATTTCTCGAAGCCCACGGTGGCCGAGACGACCTTTCCGTCGGCATCGATCAGAAAGTTGCGGGGGATGTAGTTCGAGGCGTATCGGTCGAAGATCTCGCGTGAGGTGTCGAGTCCCATGGGGAATTCGTATCCGTACTTCTCCCGGAAGGCGGCGACGGTTTGCCGGCTCTCTTCGCGCGAGACGGGCAGGAAGAGGAATTCGCGGCCGGCAAAGCGGTCGATGATCTCCGACTGCACGTGGGTGAGCTCTTCGCGGCAGGGCGGGCACCACGTGGCCCAGAAGTTGAGCAGGACGACCTTCCCGCGCAGGTCGGAGAGTGTGACGCGGCTTCCGTCGAACATCTCGACCGTAAAGTCGGGTGCCGGATCGCCGGCCTTGACGAGCGTCGTGGCTTCGATTTCGTTTTCGGTTTCCGCGTCCTGTCCGGCGGGTTGTTCGTTCCCCGAGGGGAGCAGGGCGATCAGGACGAGGATGACGACGATCAGCGCCAGCATGATCCACAGCTGCCGGCCGTTTTTGCGACGGGGTTTGCGGATGGCCATGGTGTCAGCGCTTTACGAGGGTTCCGATGGGTTCTCCGGCGAGGACCTTTCCGAGATTGCCGGGGGTATCCATGTCGAAGACGATGATTTCGAGACCGTTTTCGCGGCAGAGGGTGAAGGCCGTCAGGTCCATGACCTTGAGCCGGCGGTCGAGCACCTCTTCGAAGGAGATTTCGGCGAATTTCGTGGCCGAGGGGTCCTTTTCGGGGTCGGCCGTGTAGACT
Organism: uncultured Alistipes sp.; assembly: GCA_944321945.1. Taxonomy (GTDB): domain Bacteria; phylum Bacteroidota; class Bacteroidia; order Bacteroidales; family Rikenellaceae; genus Alistipes. Next base: position 14,518 of record CALUNE010000017.1, on the reverse strand, counting down.
CCGTCGACGCGGGTGCCCTTGAGCAGCACGTCGGCTTCGATCTCGATGCCGCGCAGTGCCGAGGCGGAGTCGGTCGTAAAGTAGGGGTTCGAGGTTCCTCCTCCGATGATGACGACATATCCGGCCTCGAGGTATTCGATGGCGCGGGCCTTGGAGAAGTATTCGCCGATGGGCTCCATGCGGATCGAGGTGAGGACCTTGCATTTGACGCCGTTGTCTTCGAGGGCCGACTGCAGGGCCAGCGAATTGATGATCGTGGCGAGCATGCCCATCTGGTCACCCTTGACGCGGTCGAAGCCCTTCTTGGCGCCCGAGAGGCCGCGGAAGATGTTGCCGCCGCCGATGACGATGCCGATCTGGACGCCGGACTGTGCCGCGGCCTTGATCTGCTCGGCGTAGGACTGGAGCTGTGCCGGGTCGAGCCCGTACTTCTGCGCACCCTGGAGCGATTCGCCGCTCAATTTCAGGAGGATTCGCTTGTATTTCATGCTTCGTAAGGTTTTACCGTTACGCGAAGATAGGAAAATTTTCGAAAATTTCCCTATTATTGTGTATCTTTGTCTTCCCAATGTCGTGTGAAGATTATAAATTGCTGAATCGGGTCTCCTCGCCCCGTGATCTGAAGAGACTCTCGCCCGAAGAGCTGCGGCTCTATTGCGACGAGTTGCGCCACTATATCATCGAGGAGTGTTCGGTCAATCCGGGCCATCTGGCATCGAGCCTCGGGGCCGTGGAGCTGGCCGCGGCGCTGCATTATGTCTTCGATACGCCTCAGGACCGGATCGTCTGGGACGTGGGGCACCAGACCTATGCCCACAAGATCATCACGGGACGTCGCGAGGCATTCCGCACCAAACGCCAGCTGGGAGGCATCAGCGGCTTCCCGCGCATGTCCGAGAGCGAGTACGACGCCTTCGGAGGCGGCCACGCCTCGGTGTCGATCTCGGCGGCCTTCGGCATGGCCAAGGCGGCCGAACTGCGCGGCGAAAAGCATCAGGTGGTGGCCGTCATCGGCGACGGTTCGATGACCGGCGGACTGGCCTTCGAGGGGTTGAACAACGCCGGCGCCTCGAAACGCACGAACCTGCTGGTGATCCTCAACGACAACAACATGGCCATCGATCAGGCCACCGGCGCACTGAAGAACTACCTGCTCAAGATCTCGACCTCGGTCCACTACAACCGGCTCAAGCAGCGGCTGTGGGGAATCCTTTCGCATACGCCGCGGTTGCTGCGATTCTGCCAGAAGGCCGGCAACGCCGTCAAGCAGGGGGTGCTGAACAAGAGCAACTTCTTCGAGAGTCTCAATTTCCGCTATTTCGGTCCCGTCGACGGCCACAACCTCAAGGAGCTGGTCCGTACGCTGCGGGCCCTGCGCGACATCGAGGGCCCGAAACTGCTGCACGTGCTGACGGTCAAGGGCAAGGGTTATCTTCCGGCCGAACACGATCAGCCGGTGTGGCATGCCCCCGGGCGTTTCAATCCCGATACGGGCGAGCGGATCAAGTCGCCGGGCGGTGCGGCGCGCTACCAGGATGTCTTCGGCGAGACGCTGCTCGAACTGGCGCGGCTCGACAGCCGGGTCGTGGGGGTGACTCCCGCCATGCCGACCGGCTGTTCGATGAACATCCTCATGCGCGAGATGCCCGAGCGGTGTTTCGACGTGGGTATCGCCGAGGGGCATGCCGTGACCTTCTCGGCCGGACTGGCCGCCGCGGGGATGATCCCCTTCTGCAACATCTACTCGACCTTCATGCAGCGGGCCTATGACAACGTGATCCACGACGTGGCGATCCAGGATCTGCCGGTGGTGATGTGCCTCGACCGGGGCGGGCTGGTCGGCGAGGACGGCGTGACCCACCACGGGGTCTTCGACATGGAGGCCTTCCGGGCCATCCCGGGGCTGACGATCGCCGCACCGATGAACGAATCCGAACTGCGCAACCTGATGTATACGGCGCTGCATGCCGGCCATCCCTTCATGATCCGCTATCCGCGCGGTTGTGGCGAGGGGACCCCCTGGCGCGGCGAGGCCTTTGCGAAGTTGCCCGTGGGACGCGGGCGGAAGCTGCGCGAGGGGTCGGATGTGGCGCTGGTGACGATCGGTACGACGGGCAATGCGGCGGCGCGGGCTGCCGAACGGGCCTCGGCCGAAGGGATCGAGGCGGCCCATTACGACCTGCGTTACGTGAAACCGCTGGACGAGGTGCTGTTGGACGAGGTGGGGCGCCGTTTCGGACGGGTCATCACCGTCGAGGACGGCTGTCTGCGCGGCGGTGTGGGCGAGGCCGTGACGATCTTCTTCGCCATGCGCGGCTACGACGTGAAGGTCACGCGCCTGGGTATCGGCGACCAGTGGGTCGAACACGGTACACCCGCCCAGCTGAAGGCCCTCTGCGGCTACGACGAGGAGGCGATCCTGCGGGCCCTGCTGGCGATCCGCTCGGTCGAATAGCGCCTGCCTGCAGCCGGACGTCGGGCATATCGCGGCCGGTATTTTCGATTTCCCCTCTCTCTGTTTTACAGGTTAAGCCTCTCCCCGCTCGGGAAGAGGCCTTTTCTTGTTGTCCGGCCGGGTCGGATCTACATCGTGAAGAACCATGTGTCTCCGCGGCTTGCCGCCGGGTCGAACCGGAATCCCTCCCATTCGAAGGCCTTCAGCTGCTCGGGGTCGTCGATCCGGCCCTGGAGTGCAAAGCGCGTCATCTCGCCGCGGCACATCTTCGTGTAGACGACGATGGTGCGGAGCCGGTCGCCCTCGCGGATGCGGAATTCGGGGGTGATGATCCGCACCTCGCGGGTGAGGCGCCGCCAGTCGAAGAGGCGTTTCATCTCGCTGCTGGCCAGGTTGAGCAGGATGCCGTCGTCGGCGCGGATTTTGTCGAGAAACCGGTCGGTGAGCCGCCGTTGCCAGAAGGCGAAGCGCGTCTGTTCATCGCCCGGGAGGATGGCGTCGCCCTCAAGCCGGTAGGGGCGGATGGCATCCAGCGGGCGCAGCAGTCCGTAGAGGAACGAGGTGATGTTCAGATGCTCCTGGGCATATTCGAAATCCGCCGTAGAGAAGCTCGCCGGGTCGATCCGCTTGAAGACAATCCCGGTGTAGGCCGCGAGGGCGGGCATCGTCTCCGCGGCGTGGAACGAGGCGTAGCGGCGTCGGTTTTCGGCCGCCAGCGTACGGTTGACGCGCAGCAGACGCCCCAGATCGTCGGCCGTGAGCGAGGCCAGTGCGGCGGCTGCCGCATCGGCTTCGGCGCGATAGAGCGGTTCGGTGGTGTAGGGCACCCGGATGGTGGCATGTTCGGCCATCGTCTTGGCGCACGAGAGCAGGATCTGCATGGTGGTTCGATCTTTTCTTGAGATAAGGGTGAGATACGGGTTCCCGCCGGGAAAACTTCATCCGGGTGGTTCCGGGCGGTTCCAGACTGCTTTGCCGGGGGGCTTTGTATGGTTTCTTTGCCGGGACTTCTTTGTCGGGGGCTTGTCTGGTCTCGTTGCCGGGGCCTGCGCCGCCATCCGCCCTGTCCCTCCCCGGTCAGGCGACGGAGCAGGGGATGCCCAGTGCCTCGACCCGGGCGGCGATGCGCTGCAACTCCTCGCGGGAGACCTTCTCGAGGGTCGGGCAGGGCGTGTCGCGGTCGAGCGAATAGACCATCACCTGCCGCGGGCGGATTTCGTCGACGAGCCGCAGCCACGCCTCGACCTCCTCTTCCGTGGTATTGTCGATGGCCTGACCGTTGCACTCGCCGCGCAGGAACATCGTCTGGAGGATCATCCGCCCCTCGAATCGCTTCATCTCGCGGACGATGTCGCGGACCGCATAGCGGGGGTTCTGCGGGTTGTCGATGCGTCGTACCGTGGCGTCGAACGCCGAATCGAGCTTCTGGATGTTGTTGTCGACGCGCAACAGCGCCCGCCGTACCTCGTCGCGGTGGATCTGCGTGGCGTTCGACAGCACGGAGACCTTCGCCGAGGGGCAGTAGCGGTCGCGCAGGGCGAGCGTGTCGTCGATCACCCCCTCGAAATCGGGGTGAAGCGTCGGTTCGCCGTTTCCGGCGAAGGTGATGACATCGGGCGGTGTACCGGCTTCGGACATCTGCCGCAGAGCCGTTTCGAGATGGGTGCGCACCTCCTCCCGGGCATTGAAGCGGCGCCCGCCGGGATGGTCGGCATTCCAGCCGCATTCGCAGTAGATGCAGTCGAACGAGCAGAGTTTCGACTCGGTGGGCAACAGATTGACCCCGAGCGAGAGGCCCAGCCGCCGCGAGTGTACCGGGCCGTAGATGATGTCGTGATAAAGGGATGTCATGTGACAAAAGTAGCTAAATTTTTCATACCTTTACAAAAATCGTTCTCCGATGAAGCGAAAATTCGGTCTTCTGCCGCGCGTCGTGCTGGCCATCGTGCTGGGCATTGCCTGCGGGTTGTTCATGCCCGGGTGGGTGACCCGGGTGGCGTTGACGTTCAATGCCGTGTTCGGGCAGTTTCTGGAATTCGTCATTCCGCTGCTGATCTTCGGGCTGGTGGCTCCGGGCATTGCCGATCTGGGGCGGAATGCCGGCCGGCTGCTGGCGCTGACGGCCGCGCTGGCCTACGGTTTCACGTTGATTTCGGGTTTTGGAACCTGTTTCGTCGGGCGGGCGGTCTTTCCGACGCTGCTCGCCGGATCGGAGGTGACACCGCCCGCCGCGGGCGAGACCCTGACCCCCTACTTTACAATTGCCATGCCGCCGGTCATGGGGGTCATGTCGGCCCTCGTGCTGGCCTTCGTCGTGGGACTGGGCATGGCCGCGACGGGCTCCGTGACACTCAAGGCGGCCCTCGACGACTTCAAGCGCATCATCGAACGGGTCATCGCACGGGTCATTCTGCCGCTGCTGCCGTTCTATATCTTCGGTATCTTTCTCTCGATCACGCAGTCGGGACAGGTGGCCTCCGTGCTGGGGGTCTTCGTCAAGCTGATCGTCGTGATCTTCGTGCTGACGCTTCTGCTGCTGCTCTTCCAGTTCTCGGTGGCGGGGCTTGCGGCGCGGCGGAATCCGCTGACGATGCTGCGTATGATGCTGCCGGCCTATGTCACGGCCCTCGGCACGCAGTCGTCGGCGGCAACGATTCCGGTGACCCTCGAGCGGACACTGCGGCTGGGCGTGCGGCCCGAGCTGGCGTCGTTCGTCATTCCGCTGTGTGCGACGATCCACCTCTCGGGGTCGATGATGAAGATCACGGCCTGCGCGCTGGCCGTCTCGATGCTGGCGGGGATGGATCTTTCGATGACCACCTTCGCGGGCTTCATCCTGCTGTTGGGGGTGACGATGGTGGCGGCACCGGGTGTGCCGGGCGGTGCGATCATGGCGGCGCTGGGGCTGCTCGAATCGATGCTGGGATTCGACGAAACGCTCTGCGGGCTGATGATCGCCACCTACATCGCCATGGACAGCTTCGGTACGGCAACCAACGTCACGGGTGACGGCGCCGTGGCCGTCATCGTCGATGCCGTCGCCCGCAAAAGGCACAAAGAGGTGTAAAATACGCATAAATCCGCACCTTTATGCTCAACTGATTGATTGCCATATTATTACTTTCTTGAACCCTATGTCCGGGTAACAACCAGGTAACAAAAATATCTAAATACAAAGAATTTGTAAGGAATATAAGAATCTGATTTCTTGAATTTTACATAACCCGATTCATTGCGAATCGGGTTTTTTTATGTCGTGTTCCTAATCGAAATGAAATCTCGATGATATACTAAATAGATTGTTATAGCACGAAGAACATAATAAAAATTATAAATATGATGGGTATATTAAATACGGAGTTAACGGAGATCAAACATCTCCTGTTGATGAACTCCAAGAACGTTTTGACCTCGACCGAGGTGTCTATGATGTACGGGATCAGTACGGATTACCTGTATCACTTGACCAGTGATAAGTTGATCCCCTACTACAAACCCAACGGAAAGAAAATTTATTTTCTCAAAGAGGAGATCGAAACCTGGTTGTTGCGAAATCGACAGGATACCGTTGACGAAATGCAACAACAAGTAGTGGTACGAGATTTAAAAAATAACAAGAGATGATTATGGAGGATATATATTATAAAAAGGACGTATCGACAATCTATGACAACCTGTGTTACATCTATTCGATGGATTCATCTCGGAGGTTATCCCGTGATCTCCGAGGGGATCCTCGATGTAATATTAATATGGTTTTAATACAAAAAATTTGTTATGGTTTATGTTCGATACTATTCAATTTAATTTAAAATATAAGGATGTGAACCAACTCAATATTCTGAAAACGATAACACGAGATCATAGTTTCGAAGAGACAAGGACATGTAACGGAGTAGTATTTACAACCCGTCTCGAAAATTTGACGGTGAGATCCACAGAGACTACATTATCGATCGGGAACGGGAGTCTGTGCAAGTTCCTTTATGGGGATAATATGGTCAACTTTACCCGGGATGACACGTTTCATGCAATCGAGAAACTATCGGATCTTTTACACGTCTCATTGAATCATGCAACCGTCTCCCGAATGGATATCGCATATAATTTCGAGGTCAAGAATTCTCCGGAATCCTATTTTTATTATCTGGGGAGTTTGCCCCGTTACAAACGGTTGGAGCAAACCCATCACAGTTTGGAGGGGTTATATTATAACTGTCTGTCGGATAAGAAACAATTGGTGTTCTACGATAAGATCAAGGAGTCATCCTATCGAAAAGATCGGATTCCGGAAGGATATTCGGATCGATATTTATTGAGATACGAACTCCGGTTGAAGAATCATGTGAATCGTATGTTTGGGGTGGACAAGATTACCGTTCCGATGTTATACGATGTCCAGTTCTATCGTCGTATCGTGGACTTTTGGAAGGGAGAATATCGCAAGATCGTCAAGGTTAACGAATACGAGATTGACATCAATGGATGTAAGGGGATTCGAGATTTGAACAAGATGGGGATGTTGATGTTGGTGGAGAGATACGGAGGAATGAATGAATTTTTTAAGACATTCGACCATCAGTTCGAGTTGGGTCTGTTAGATAAGAGACAGTTGTCGGAGATCAAAAGACAGACGAAGCAATTATTGGAGAATCGTTCGTTGGGAATCGTCCGAAATCCGCAAATCGAGGAGTTAGACTCCCTTGTTGAACAAGTGGTGTAAAATTATATAACGACATAAAAAACCGGGAGAAAATCATCTTTTTTGAGCGATTTTCTCCCGGTTTTCTGTCGTTAAAGACCGAACATTGCTTTTAATATCGCATTGGATAGTTCTTCTGCTGCTTGTTCTTGCTTTTTTTTCTCCTCTTCTCTTTTTTCTTCTTCAGTTTTTTCGATATTAGATTGTATAGATATGTGTTTGGTCTTCTTTTTGATTTGTTTAAGTTCTTTTTTGCTTAATGAATCATTATCAAGAGTTAAGCTAAATTCGATATGAGATTTGATTCCTTTATGCTTAAAAAGGTCTCTATTTACATTGTATGTAAGATATGTTAATCGTACTTCATTCTCATCCAATAAATTGACTTGAATAAATGGAAAATCTTCAAAAGAATCGATCTCTCTAATACATTCAACGACAAGATCTAATATTAGATCATAACTTTCTGTGGAATCGTCATCTTTGCCATAATATCGAATTTTAAGTTCTCCGTCTTGTTTTGGAACTCTGATGCAGTTTTCAACGACGATATCTTCTTTGACTAATTCAACTCGTCCCAGATTGCAAGATGACAAAGTTATTCCCAAGAGAGAGAATATCACCGATTGGATTAAGAGTTGGGAGAGGTCGTGTTTGGTAGATAATAACATAGTTTGAATAATTTTGTTACCATCCAACTCCTTAATGGTGTTTTATTAAAAAAGAAAGTGTGGAGTTGTTTGTCTATCTGAGAGAAGGTTGTGGTAGAACCCGAATACAAATAAACAATACCCCACACCTGTATGATATGTTGAGAAATAAACATACCAATACAAGTGATGAGTGTTGTTGGTTCTCCTTGTATTCTTGAAAACTACCACATTTTCTCTCAAGGATGAAGCAAAACACTTTCATCAAATATGTCGGTTCCCGAAGGAACACCACAAAGGTATAAAAATGTTTCCTAACTCCAACACTCTTAGGGGTATTGCGTAGGACAAAATTAACCCGAATATTCTAAAAAATGCTATTTTGCTTTTATTATCTTCTTGATAGGTTCCCGGTTTTATTCCTTCGTGAAAGTCAAATCCCGGAAAGGGAAATCCGGGAGGAGAACTCGATTTACATGGGAACTCCTTCGGATTTCTCTTTCGTCGAATATAAATTCGGGATCTTGTTGACTGCAATCCGTTTGGTTTTGTCGATTACCTTCGTGTACTTCATGGTGGTTCCTATGTCGGTATGTCCCAGGATCTCCTTGACGGTATAGATGTCCACTCCCGAGTTCAACAACAAGGTTGCACATGTATGTCTGGATGAATGGAAGGTGATATGTTTGTCGATCTTTGCATTCGTCATCCATTCCTTTAATGTTTTACGGATCGTTGTCTCCGGAGGTAACATGAAGACCAGATCGGAGTCTGATTTGTCGTCTTTCGGAGGTAAGACTGAAATTGCATTCTCCGAGAGCGGAACATAGTTTTCGATTTTGGTCTTCTTTTGTCGGTAGTTGATGTGTGCACCTTGTTCTTCGAAGGTCACCTTTTTCCACGTAAGTTCCCGGACATCGGAGATTCTCAAACCAGTGAAGCAACAGAACAGGAACGATCGTTTCACAATCTCCTTTGAACAGGGAGTTCGAATGAGTCGTTTCAACTCCTCCTCCGTCAAGAACTCCTTGTGAGGGAGGACCATTCGGGGAGGATCGATCGATTTCGTAGGATCGGTAGTCAACAGATTATCTTTAATTGCTTGATGAACAATCGTTTTCAAACTTGTGTAGATGTTATGTTGCGAGGATGTTTTCAATGTGGTTCCACTCGTTCGGGAAATTGCGGTAGAAAGATAGAGGACGAATCCTTTGGTGTATCGGTCATCCAGATCGGATAGCAGAATCTTTTCCCCTCGATATTTGGTCAGATGATAGATTAACGTTTCAAAGGTGCTCTTGATTCCGGTTTTCCCCTGTTTCTCCTTGTTCTCCATGACCAAACGGATGTATTGGATCAGATTGACTTCCGGTTTTTCGTTCGTGAACCCGTATTTGTTGTTGAATAACTCCACCGATCGTTTTGCTTTGACCATATTTGCAAGACGAAGGGTCTGTTCATTTTTGAGTCTGTCTGCTTTTGTCCGTTCGGGTATTAAATACAACCGAAGAAATTCATATCTCCGTTTTCCCTTGAAGTAACTATCGAGGTAGAGGGATTCCCCCGATTGAATTCTCTTCCTTCGCAATCTTATGATCTCTTTCTCGTGCATCATATCTCATTTTTTGTTTAGAAATTATATTCGGGTTTTAGCGAAAGGATTCGATGTCATTGCAAATTTTTTCTTCGGGTAACACCTGGGTAACATCCGGGTAACAAGAGATTCGGTTCCCGGGTAACATAATAGTAACAAAACGGGAACAGGAAAAGACCGATAAAAAACAGCCATTCGCAGGAATCGGCACCGGGTCCAACTCTCCGGTAATGACCGGGCTGTCATGAGATGCCGATGGCTGCTTTTGGCTGTTGGACGCTGAATCTTTTGAAAATACGCATAAATGCGTATCCGGGACGCGCAAAAAACGGCTACCTTTGATTGCTAAAATCGTCGGATTATTTGTACTTTTGCGCGGCAAAACCAAAGAATAGGACACATAAACTCAAATAACAAACAACATGGTTGATATTTTCGAACGCCTGGAGAAGAACGCCGGCGGACCTATCGGTCAGTACATGGCTTATGCTCACGGCTATTTTGCATTCCCGAAACTCGAGGGCGAGATCGGTCCCCACATGACCTTCCGGGGCCACAAGGTCCTTAACTGGAGCCTGAACAACTACCTCGGACTGGCCAATCATCCCGAAGTCCGCAAGGCCGACGCCGAAGGCGCCGCCCAGTTCGGCATGGCTGCCCCGATGGGTGCCCGCATGATGAGCGGTCAGACCAAGTACCACGAGCAGCTCGAACGCGAACTGGCCGCATTCGTCGGCAAGGAGGATGCCTTCCTGCTCAACTTCGGCTACCAGGGCATGATCTCGATCATCGACTGCCTGCTGACACCGCGCGACGTGGTGGTCTACGACGCCGAGGCTCACGCCTGCATCATCGACGGTCTGCGTCTGCACAAGGGCAAGCGCTTCGTCTTCGGCCACAACGACATGGAGTCGCTCCGCCTGCAGCTCCACCATGCCACCGAACTGGCCAACGAGCAGAACGGCGGCGTGCTGGTCATCACCGAAGGCGTATTCGGCATGAAGGGCGACCTGGGCAAGCTCGACGAAATCGTCGCCCTGAAGAAGGACTTCCAGTTCCGTCTGCTGGTCGACGACGCACACGGCTTCGGTACGATGGGTGAGGGCGGCCGCGGTACGGCTTCGCACTTCGGCGTAGTCGACGGGGTGGACGTGCTGTTCAACACCTTTGCCAAGTCGATGGCCGGCATCGGCGCCTTCGTCTGCGGCCCCCGCTGGCTGATCAACCTGTTCCGTTACAACATGCGTTCGCAGCTCTACGCCAAGTCGCTGCCGATGCCGATGGTGATCGGCGCGCTGAAGCGTCTGGACCTGATCCGCAACCATCCGGAGTTCCAGCAGAAGCTGTGGGAGATCGTTCGTGCGCTGCAGGGCAGCCTGAAAGAGAACGGCTTTAATATCGGTGTGACGAATTCGCCCGTGACGCCTGTTTTCCTGAAGGGAGGTATTCCGGAGGCCACGAACCTGGTCGTAGACCTGCGTGAGAACCACGGTATCTTCTGCTCGATGGTGATCTACCCGGTGATTCCGAAGGGCGAAATCATCCTTCGTGTGATCCCGACGGCAGCCCACACGCTGGAGGACGTCAAGGAGACGATCGAGGCCTTCAAGGCTGTGCGGAGCAAGCTCGAGAGCGGCTACTACGCCTCGCTGCCGATTCCGATGAAGGCCGACGAGGGCTTCAAGGTGCGCTAAACCAACCGGTCGCGAACAGAATAACCCCCACCCGTATGGGTGAGGGTTATTTTGTTTCTTCTCCCCTCGCTGCGTCAGGACCGCCCGCCGGCATCTCCGTCCGGTCCGAACCGAATATCAATTCTGGAATCATTCATGTCATCTGTGTTCCGGAATATGGTTGCCCTTGTGGCGCTGTTTGCGGGTTTGTTCGAGACGAACGCCCAGGATAGGCGGATTTTTGTTGGGGTGGAGACATCGACCTCAAGTTTACCCGGTATGTGGCCGATCTGACGGGAAAGGAGACCCCGTATCTGCTATGTGCCCACGGCGAGCAGAGATCATTCCGACAATATCAACTACTGGAGCCGGATCTGCCATACGCTGGATATCGATACGCTTGTTCTTCGGGTATGGGTGAGCACCTCCCCGGAGAACCCCTCCTTCGAGGAGCAGCTTCTTGGTGCTGACGCGATTGGCGTAGGAGGAGGGAATACGCTGAACATGATGGGAATCTGGAAGGCACAGGGGATCGACAAACTGCTTGCCGAGGCCCTGCGCCGGGGTATCGTGCTGGCCGGGGGGCAGTGCCGGATCCATTTGCTGGTTTGATGGCGGGATGAGTGATTCACGCCCGGAAGACTGGAGTTTCGTGGAGGGGCTTGGATTCCTGCCGTACAGCAATTGTCCCCATTATTCCCAGGAGGTACGTCGCGAACGGTATGACGATCTGATAAGGCGGAAGAAGATCGGTCCGGGTTATGCTTTTGATGAAAGGGTCGGAATCCTTTTGGTGAATGGGAAGGCGGAAAAATTTATTACGCAGAGTGACAGACCCCATGTTTATTATGTCAGCCGGCACAAGAACCGTGTTGCTGTCGAGGAGCAGGATGCAGAGCTTCTGATTGCGGAAGATGCGCTTCCTGAAGGGGCGTACGAGAGTATAGAGGTGGGGCGAAAAATCCGTGAAATCGAGAAGGATGGTTCGTCTACGCCGTTGTCGGCATATGTGGCCATTGTGCGGGAGATGGCCCGGAAGAGCTGGTCGTATCTGGATTCGAGTGTGGATAAAATATTCCTGTTTCAGGACGAGATCACCGGAGAGGTGAATGATAAATACCTGGATTCGATGGGGGTTTATGGATTATGGTACTTTTATAATCGGAACGGGGTTTGGGAAAACGCGGGCGAAGATTTTGGAGGCGGGACGGTTCTCGAGAGTGAAATTACATTCAGGGAAAAGGTTGTGAGGATCCTTCGGCCCAAGCAGGGGAAATAGACTGGATTTATTAGTATGCCTATTAAATTCATGATTAATAGCGTGTTATGTGCGAGTGCTGAGAAGAGTCCGAGAAAAAGAAAAAGAATAGTGATAATATTTTAATTAAAAATTTGGAGATTCACATTTTTTAGCTACCTTTGCACACGCAATCAGCCAAGCGGCTGGTTTGAATGCGGAAATAGCTCAGTTGGTAGAGCGCAACCTTGCCAAGGTTGAGGTCGCGGGTCCGAGTCCCGTTTTCCGCTCCAGAGGGGGCCAGAAAGAAACCCCGATAGAAAGCAAAAAGCCTTGTATATCAGCGATATACGAGGCTTTTTCTTGTATTCTCCCACTCCTGTTGACGCAAAAGGCAGCAAGTATTTCACGCCTTAATCGTGACCTTTTTTGCTCGGACCGAAAATAGGTCACGATTTAGCTCTATTTCGCTGATTTGCATCATTTTACTCTGCAACATTCCGGTGCTGAAGACGTTTAATTTATCCAAAAACCAAGCAGCCATGTTGCCACGAACCACCTTCAGCGTCGTCTTCTTCTGCAAGAAGACCAAAGTCACGAAAAAGGGCAAGGCCCCGATCTATGCCCGTATCACTACGACCGGCCAGTCGACCGAAGTCTATACGCAGTGCCAGATTGAGCCCGAACGCTGGAACCAGCGTCTCGAACGCTCGCTCTACAAGGACGAGGTCGATCAGCAGATCAACCGCATCGTAGCCAGCTACCGGGCCTCCATCTTGGCAGCCTATGACCGTCTGATCCAGGAGAACAGGACGCCGACCTGCTTTGCCGTCAAACAGCTGCTGGGCTCCGCCTCTTCGAGCCGGATGGTGCTGGCAGAGTTCGGCAAATATTGCGAGAAACGGCAGCAGGAGGTCGGCACCCGCATCACGCAGCTCACGGCCAACAAGTACCACCGCCTGCTGCGCTACATGACCGAATATATCCGGGATACCTACCACAAAGAGGATCTTCCGCTGGAGACGATCGACTATGCCTACGTCGATGGATTGAACACCTACATGCAGACGGCCTACAACTGCCACAACAACGGAGCGGTCAATCTGCTCTGCTGTTTGAAAAACTTCCTGCTCTATGCGGTCCGCAACGAATGGATCGAGAAGAATCCCTTCCGCTACTACAAGATGAAGATCGACAAGACGAATGTCAAGGTGCCGCTGACGAAAGCGGAGCTGGACCTGCTGCTAAGGAGACAGATGCCCAACGAGCGTCTGGATCACATCCGGGATGTCTTCTGCTTCTGCGCACTGACGGGATTGGCCTTCACGGATGTCGACCACCTGCGGCGGGAACACTTCACGACGGACGAGGAGGGTCAGCTGTGGATCCATAAACCGCGGGAGAAGACCTCGGTGATGAGCCGTGTTCCGGTGCTTCCGCAGGCAGCGGCCCTGCTGGAGAAGTACCGCGACGATGCCAACTGTCGGGAGCGGGGCAAACTGCTGCCCGTTCCGTCGAATACGAAGATGAACGCCTACCTGAAGGAGATAGCGGATATTTGTCAGATTCACAAGCATCTGACCACGCACCTGGCGCGCCATACGTTTGCCACCCTGGCGATTGAATACGGGATGCCGATCGACATCATCGCCAAGATTCTGGGTCATACGAATACGAACATGACACGGCGCTATGCGAAGATCTCCGAGGCGAACATCAGCCGCGAGATGCGCCGCATCGGCAAAGTCCTGACGGCGTAAACCGGCGTTTTCATCGCAGTTTGTCCACCCTCGCGACGCCAACCGACGCCAACCACTGCCACATCACTTTGCGGGCGAAACTTTTGAGGGGCTGCACGCGTTATCCGAGTGCAAGCTTGCAGGAACAACGATTCATAAACCGGGAAAAAGATGAAATGCCGTGCCTTTCGGATCCGGGACCGCTGAATGTTCGGCGGCTCCATCCACACAGAGTGCAACCCACAGAGACGGGTTGTCGCATAGTCAAACCAAACAGAAAAAGAAGACCATGGAAAAGATCGTATGTATCGGGGAGCGAAGTTGGCTGAGGCTCCTTGAACGGGTGGAACATCTCTCCGCCCTTGCCCAACGTCTGGAACGCCGTTTGGCTCCACCGCAGGACGACGGGTGATTGGACAGCGAAGAGGTGTGCCGGGCACTGAACATCACCAAACGCACGCTGCAGAG
>CALUNE010000016.1 GCA_944321945.1 uncultured Alistipes sp. | reverse complement strand
GCCCCCGTGCGCTGGACCTACATCGTCAAGAACATGCTGGCCGACGGCGTGACGGAATTCACCGAACTCGGCCCCGGCACCGTACTCCAGGGCCTGATCCGCAAGGTCGACGCCAACGCTACGGTCGAATCGAAATCGACGCTCTGATCCGCGTCGCCGCAATTCTGAAAAAGGCTGTCACAGTAGTGTGACAGCCTTTTTTCACAGCGGTCGCCGGCACGGCCTCCAAAAGCCGCAAGCACCTCAACACTTGCAGCGGACGGCCTCCTGCTCGATCGGGAGCCCCACACGATAGTTGGCCAAAAAGGTCTCAAATCCGGCCACCTCCTCGGGCGCCGGAACGATCTCCGAACCGGCGTTCCCGGCAAAGACCCGTTCGTCGAGATAATCGGCCAGACGTTGACCGTCGCTGCGCTGCACGAGGTAACCGGCCAGCAGGGCAATGCCCCAGGCACCGCCCTCACCGGCAGTCTCCATCACGGAGATGGGCGAAGCAAGGGCCGCTGCAAGGATCCGCTGCCCCACTCCCGGCGTACGGAACAGCCCGCCATGACCGGTGATACGGTCGACACGGACCTGTTCGTCGCGGAAGAGAATGTCGTTGCCGATCTTCAACACCCCGACCGCAGCGCACAACTGCGCCCGCATGAAGTTGGCCAGATTGAAGCGGTCGCCGGCCGAACGCACAAAGAGCGGACGACCCTCGGCAAAACCCGTCACGGGCTCACCCGACAGATAGTTGTAGGAGACCAGCCCCCCGCAGTCGGCATCACCCGAAAGTGCATGCCGGTAAAGCTTGCCGTAAATCTCATCCATATCCACAGGCAGCCCAAGCAACTCGTGATACTCGCGAAAGAGGCCGACCCAGGCATTGAGGTCGGAAGTGCAGTTGTTGCAGTGAACCATGGCCACGGGGCTCCCGTCGGGCGTGGTGACCAGATCGATCGCCTCGTAGGGCTTCGAGAGAGGCTTTTCGAGGACAATCATCGAGAACGACGAGGTTCCGGCCGAGACATTGCCCGTCCGCGGGCGCACGGCATTGGTCGCCACCATGCCCGTCCCGGCATCACCCTCGGGCGGACAGAAGGGAATGCCTGCCGCGAGATGCCCCGACGGATCGAGGCGTCGGGCCCCCTCGGAAGTGAGTTCACCGGCCCGTTCGCCGGCCGACAGCACCTCGGGAAGGAGGTCTCGCAATTTCCACGGATAGCCGTACGGAGCCACCAGCCGATCGAAGCTTTCGACCATCGAGACCGCATAGTCGTTCGTCGCCGAATCGACGGGCAGCATGCCCGAGGCATCGCCGATGCCGAGAACCCGGTGTCCGGTGAGCTGCCAGTGGACGTATCCGGCCAGTGTGGTGAGGAAATCGATCCGGGCGACGTGCTCCTCCCGGTCGAGAATCGCCTGGTAGAGGTGGGCAATGCTCCACCGAAGCGGGATATTGTGGGCAAAGAGCCGTGAGAGTTCGGCGGCCGAACGGCCGGTGTTGGTGTTGCGCCACGTGCGGAACGGAACGAGAAGTTCGCCCCGCCGGTCGAAGGCCATGTAGCCGTGCATCATGGCGCTGATGCCAATAGCCGCCAGACGTTCGATCTCCACATCGTATTGTGACCGCACGTTGGCTCGCAAATCGGCATAGCAGGCCTGCAGTCCGTTCCAGATGTCATCGAGGCCGTAGGTCCAGAGTCCGCCGACAAACCGGTTCTCCCACGTGTGGCTCCCCTGCGCCAGCGGTCGGTTCCGCTCGTCGACCAGCACGGCCTTGATCCGTGTCGAGCCCAGTTCGATACCCAGGACGGCCCGTCCGGCCTCGAGGGTCGATTTTGCATCCGTATTCATAAGTTCCGATCGTTGAAAGGTTTTGAAAAAGAGGGGCCGGTGGCTCCTCCGGAGTCACGCCCCCGGAGAGCCGCCCGGACCCGATACGAATTGACACCGAATCAGCAAAGAGCCTTGTTGAGCAGGTAGTAGACCTCGTTCATGCGGAGCTCCCTGCGGAACTCCTCGAGCGTCGTGCCCCGATGGATGTGCAGCATCTCGATGCCGGCAATCTCGGCATAATCCTCCCAGTATTCAGCCGTCAGGTCGTAGGAGAAGCACGAATGGTGGGTTCCGCCGGCCAGAATCCAGGCGCCGGCACCCACCTCGAAGTCAGGCATCGGCTTCCACAGGGCCGAAGCCACCGGCAGCTTGGGCAGCGGCTTGGGCTCGACGCACTCCACATCATTGACAATCAGCCGGAAACGATTACCCAGATCGACCACCGTCGCCGTGCAGCCCGGTCCCGTCTTCGAGGTGAAGACCAGACGCGCCGTCAGGCTCTTGCGAATGCCGATGCCGAGGAAATGGACCTCCAGACGCGGTTTGCGGGCCGCAATGAGCGGGCATACCTCCAGCATGTGGGCCTGCAGAATCGCACTCTGCGGACCGTCGAAATGAAGCGTGTAATCCTCCAGAAAGGAGCAACCCGAAGGCAGTCCCTGATTCATGACCCATACCGTGCGGAAGAGTGCCGCCGACTTCCAGTCGCCCTCGGCACCGAAGCCGTACCCCTCGGCCATCAGACGTTGCGAGGCGAGCCCCGGAATCTGGTCGAAATGGCTGCCGTCGGTCTGTCCCAGATCGTCGAAGTTCGTGGTGAAGCCCTTGGCCCCCTTCGCCCGGAGAATGGCCCGCAGAGCCAGCTCGGCCCGGGCCGAATTCCACACCTTGCGGAAGGCCTCCGTCGAACGATCCTCGAGCGAAGGATCGTGGTCATACTCGCGGAAATAGGTCTGCACGAGCGCCTCCGTATCGGCATCCGTCACCCGGGCATGGTACTCCATCAGCTCGCTCACCGGACAGTAGTCGACGTGGTAACCCATACGCTGTTCGGCCTCGACCTTGTCACCGTCGGTCACGGCCACGTTGTTCATCTGATCGCCGAAGCGCAGAATCAACATCTCCTGCGCATCGGCCCAGGCGGCACAGACCCGCATCCAGACAGCGATGTGACGCTGCGTCGGTTCGTCCTGCCAGTAGCCGACGACCAACTTGCGGCGAATACGCATCCGCGAACAGATGTGGCCGAATTCGCGATCGCCATGGGCCGACTGGTTCAGATTCATGAAATCCATGTCCATGGTCTCCCACGGAATCTCGCGGTTGAACTGCGTATGGAGATGAAGCAACGGCTTGCGGAGCTGTTGCAGGCCGTGGATCCACATCTTGGCCGGCGAGAAGGTGTGCATCCAGGTGATCACGCCGATGCAGCGATCGTCGTTGTTGGCGGCCTTGAAGACCGCCTCGACCTCCTTCGAGGAGTTGGCCGTGCCCTTGTAGGCCACCTTGACCGGCAGTCGGCCCGAGGCGTTGAGCCCCTCGACCATGCGGGTCGAATGTTCATCGACGGTCTTGACGGCATCGCCGCCGTAGAGAAGCTGGGCGCCCGTCACAAACCAGACTTCGTATTGTTCGAATGCGTTCATAAGGTGATGAGTTTGAGGTTTACGATTCGTTTTCGGATCGATTCGACCACCGTGCCGGGTGGTCCGGGCCGATCAATCCCTGCGGGGTCCGCGCTGTCCGTAATAGGCTCCGGGACCGTGTTTGCGGTTGAAGTGCTTCTCGACGAGCAGCGGATTCATCGTCGCCTCGGGGTTGATGCACAACGTCACGAAGGCCATCTGCGCGCACTGCTCCAGCACCTTGGCGTGATAGACCGCCCGGGCCGGATCGACACCCCAGCAGAAGGGACCGTGGTTGCGGACCAGCACGGCGGGCGTATGATTGGGGTCGATTTGCTCGAAGCACCGGACGATGGTCTGTCCGGTCTGCCGTTCGTAGTCGTCCTCGACCTCCTCGCGCGTCATGGCTGCGGTACAGGGGATCGCCTCGTGGAAGTAGTCGGCATGGGTGGTGCCGAGGTTCGGAAGGTCCTGCCCGGCCTGGGCCCACGCCGTGGCGTAGGTCGAATGGGTATGGACAACGCCTCCGATGTGCGGAAAGGCACGGTAAAGAACCAGATGCGTCGGGGTATCGGACGAGGGGTTGAGATCCCCCTCCACAACCCGGCCGCTCTGCAGATCGACGACCACCATATCTGCGGGCTGCATCGCATCGTAATCCACTCCGCTGGGTTTGATGACGACCAGCCCCCGCTCACGGTCGATGCCCGAGACATTACCCCAGGTAAAGAGGACCAGCTGCTGCCTGACCAGTTCGAGATTGGCCCGGAAGACCTTCTCTTTCAATGCTTCCAACATGTGTTTCGAGAATTTTTTACGGCTTTCACGTGCTCCGGACCGGGACCGGACGGGCACGACAAATCCCGGTTCGAGACCGGGAGGCCGTCCACCGGGGGACGGGCACTCCAGATTTCGAACAACGGGGAGAGAATCAGGGAAAGATCCCGGACGAAGGACCGGAGAATGGGTCGGTCCCGCGTCACGACGAGAGTGTGGTTCCGCCGGCCGGCAGAGACGAACCCTTCAGGGAATCGGTTCGTCTCGGGCCAGCAGAGGGAGGGGGCGGGAGAGAGAAATCTGTCAGTTTGCGGACTGTCGGGCGACTACTCGACCGTCAGTTCGATTTCGGTGCCACGCAGCAGCGGCGAGGTGAATCGCACACGGGCCACACCCGGCTGGCCGGTCGTCTGCACGTAGGCCAGCAACCGTCCGTGGTAGGCGCGCTGGCGATTGTCCGTATAGTCGCCCATGTCGGCATTGTCCGACCCTTCGAGACCCAGCAGACGTATCGGGCCCTCGACCGTGCAGGTGATGTCGTTGTCACCCAACTTGACCACCGTACCGTTCTCATCAACCACCTCGACGGTCAGATGAGCCGTGGCACGATCCGAAGCGAGCCGCGTGCGGTCGGCACTCACCCGCAGGGCATAGGGGCGTCCCGACGAGCGAATCGCATACGAGGACAACACCTTGTCGTCGGCATCGCACCCCTCGGCACGCAGTTCGCCCGCCGCATAGGGAATGTCCCAATGAATGATACCCGTCTTGGGGTCGTAGGGCTTCATCGCGCCGACCTCCTTGCCGTCGAGCAGCAGCCGCGCCTGCGGTGCATTCGTGTAGCAGACCACACGGATCGAATCGCCCGCGTCATAGTTCCAGATGTCCCAGGCATCGACCGACAGATAGTCGGCCTTGGGATAGGTACCCACGTAGGTCACCGGATCGCTGCTCCAGAGCGTGGCGCGGAACCATCCCCGCGGCTTGCGGAAACTGCCGAAATCGAGCAGTCCCGTATAGAAACCGCGTGCGGGCCAGGCGCCCGATTCGCCGAGGTAGTCCGTACCGGTCCAGATGAACTGTCCGAAGATGAACTCCTTGTCGCGCACGGCATACCATGCGTCGATGTCGGGACGGTTTTCGCTGCCGTAGATGATCCGGTCGGGATAGGTGGCATGGTCCAGATCGTAGCGATCCTCCGTGTAGTTGTAGCCCACCACGTCGACCGCCTCGGGATACTCCGTCTCGTTGGACATCACCACGCCGGCCAGTGCACCCGTCACCGGGCGCGAACGGTCTACCGCCCGCACGCAGGCCGCCAGGCGTTTGGCAATCTTGCCGATCCGCTCGGCATTCGGCGCCTTGGGGTCATAGCCCCCGAACATCGGCTGCGAAATCGTCGAGCCGTCAAGAATCGGGTGCGAATAGGGGTCGTTCGGGTAGTCGACCTCGTTGCCGATCGACCAGAGGAAGACCGACGGATGGTTGCGGTCGCGGCGTACCATGTCGGTCACGTCCTGTTCGATCCACTCCTCGAAGAAGTCATACGAACCGTCGAAACCCGGGGTGCCGATGTTCCACCCCTCGATCCACTTGCGTTTGGGGAACTCCCACTCGTCCGAAGCCTCGTCCATGACCAGCAAACCCAGTTCGTCGCAAAGGTCATAGACCACCGGAGCCTGCGGGTTGTGGCTCATGCGGATGGCGTTGACACCGATCTGTTTGAGGTAGACCAGCCGGCGCCGCCAAACCTCCTCGGGCACAACGGCGCCCAACACGCCCGCATCGTGATGCAGGCAGACGCCCTTAACCTTCATCCAGCGGCCGTTGAGCGCAAAACCCTTGTTGGCATCGAACTCCAGCGTGCGGAATCCGGCCCGGATCGTGCATTCATCCACCATACGGCCGTTGCGCAGCAGTTCGGTCTTCAGCGTATAGAGGTTCGGGCTTTCGACATCCCAGCGCCGGGGGTCGGCCACCCGCAGCGTCAGCGACTGCTGCGTCACACCGCGACTGCCGTCCGCAATACGGATGCGTTTCGACGCGACACGCCGGCCGTCGGTGTCGTAGAGTTCGACCTGCGCCTCGAGACGGTCGCTTGTCGCCTCATGCTTCTCGACGGCGATGTCCACGTTCACCGTGGCACGGCGGTCGGTCAGCTCCTCGACCCGATAGGCCACCCCCCACTGGGCCAGGTGCACGTCGGGTGCCGAAACCAACCACACGTCGCGGTAGATGCCCGATCCGGTGTACCACCGCGAATCGGCATACCGGCTGTGGTCCACACGCACGGCCAGCACGTTGTCACCCTCCTTCAGATAGGGGGTCATGTCGTAGAGAAACGAAATGTAGCCGTTCGGACGTCGACCGAGCAGGTGGCCGTTCAGATAGACCTCGCTGCGGTTGTAGATGCCCTCGAAATAGATGTAGTGCCGATCGGCGGGGTCTCCGATCGAGAAGTGTTTGCGGTACCAGGCGATGCCTCCCGGCAGATAGCCCGTGCAGCTGGCCAGCGACGGCGACAGCTGAGCCTCGATCGACCAGTCGTGAGGCAACTGCAGGCGGCGCCACCGACTGTCGTCGAACGCCGGCGCCTGAGCCGTCGAGTCATCGCCCAGACGGAAGAGCCAGTCGTCGTTGAAACGCTCGGCCCGCCCGAAGGAGACCTGCGCACAGCACGTCCCGGCGACCAACGTCATCAGCAGTCCGAATATCCATGTGAGTCTTTTCATGTCGAGATACGTTTTTGGGATTACGGCCGACCTATCGGATGGTCAGCGTAACGATCGATTTGGCGGGCAGTTCCAGTTCGATGATCCCCTTCCGAAGCTTGAAATCGTCGAAAAAGCGGTTCTTCACCTTGCTCTCCTGTCCGAAATCGTTGTAGTCGGAGATCCGGTCGGCCGTGAGGATCACGCCCGACACCTCGCGGGGCTGCAGGCGGTCGGTCTCGATGCGCAAGGTCCGGTTCTGCGTCAGATCGGGGTTCACCAGCGAAAGGTGGATCTCACCCTCGGCCGAACGCGACGCCGTGACGCTCACCTCGGGAACCGTGCGTCCGTGGTCGACCTTGCGCACCGCAGCATCACAGTCCGCGGGCAGGTATTCGCAGCCCTGGTGCACGCGGTACATGTAGAAGAGGTGATAGGTCGGCGTGAGGACCATCTGCTCGCCCCGCGTCAGGATCATCGCCTGCAACACGTTGACCACCTGCGCGATGTTGGCCATCTTGACGCGATCCGTATGGCGATGGAAGACGTTGAGCGTCAACGCGGCAACCATGGCGTCACGCAGCGTGTTCTGCTGGAAGAGGTGCCCCCGGACCGTGCCCGGCTCCTCGTCGAACCACGTTCCCCACTCGTCGACCATCAGATCGACACGATGGTCCGGATCATAGCTGTCCATGATGGCCTTGTGGCGGCGGATCACCGGCTCGATCTCGAGGGCCTTGCCCAGCGTCGAGTAGTAGGTCTCGTCGCTGAACTCCGTGGCCGAACCCTTGTTGTTCCAGTCGGCGATCGTATAATAGTGAAGCGAAAGTCCGCGCATGCGGTTGCCGACTTGTTTCATCAGCGTCTCGGTCCAGTTGAAGTCGTAGTCCGAAGCGCCGCTGGCGATCTTGTAGAGGCGGTTCTGGCCGTAGTCGCGGCAATAGGTGGCATAACGGCGGTAGAGATCCGAATAGTACTCGGCGCGCATGTTGCCGCCGCAGCCCCAGCTTTCGTTGCCGACCCCGATGTATTTGACCTTCCAGGGCTTCGCGCGGCCGTTCTCCTTGCGGAGCTTCGCCATCGGACCCTCCTCAGCAGTCATGTACTCGACCCATTTGGCCAGCTCCTCGGGCGTTCCCGAGCCGACGTTGCCGCTGATGTAGGGCTCACAGCCGAGCTTCTCGCACAGATTCAGGAATTCGTGCGTACCGAACGAGTTGTCCTCGACCGTACCGCCCCAATTGGTGTTGACCATGCGCGGACGCTGCTCGCGCGGACCGATGCCGTCCATCCAGTGGTATTCGTCGGCGAAGCAGCCGCCCGGCCAGCGCAGCACCGGAATCTCGAGCGCCTTGAGCGCCTCGAGGACATCCGTGCGATAGCCCTCCTCGTTGGGGATCGGCGACTCGGGTCCGACCCACAATCCCCCGTAGATGCAGGTTCCCAGATGCTCGGCGAACTGTCCGTAGATCTCCCGCGGGATGACGGGATGGTTGTCGTTGGCGTCGTGTATGCGGACGGTGACCGGCTCGGCCGCCCCGCAGAACATCACGCTGCAGGCCAGCACGGCCGCACCTGCAAATTTCAAGGTTCCCTTCATAATTGTTTGCCTGTCGATTTTGGTTGTTGTTGCTGTGTCACGTAGCCGCATGGGGCTACTCAAGGTCATAGACGACGGTCGTCACGCTTTCGGCGTCGAGCAGAACCGCATCGTCGACATTCAGGACCGTCTCACGCAGACTCGAGGTGGCCGAGGTCGTGTACTTGACAATCGATCGAGGCTCCGCTCCGAAATTCTCGCGCGTTTCAACCAGTTTGACCGGTTTGTTCGAGAGGTTCGTATAGACGGCCACGATCCGTTTGCCGTCGGGCGATGCGTAGGCCGACCCGAAGAACGAGCGGCTCTCGTTCAGCGTCAGCGCAATGCGGTGGTAGCCCGGACGGACGAAGAGGCTGTAGTTGCCCAGCACCCAGAGGGTCGGAGCCGCTTTCCAGGCACCCTCGCCGTTGCGGATGTCGAATTCGTTGGTGCCGTCGCCCAGCGCAATGAGCATGAAGCGGCACTTCTGCCCCCAGCGCGGTACGTCCATCGAAGTCCAGAAGCTCCACGACGTCACGCCGGCCACCGTCAGATCGTTGTGGATCACCTTGGCCATGTAGAGGGCGATATCCATCTCGCTGGCCGCTTCGTAACCGACGAACTCATCCGTGCTGTAACCGTCACCCAGCATGCTCCACTCGCTCTGCCAGAGCTCCAGCCCGTACTGTTCGGCACTCTGGCGCAGATTCGAACGCACGGAGCGCATGCCCTCCCACGTACCGTCGGTCCAGTAGCTGTGGCCGCAGATCAGCTTCTTGACGTGCGCCAGATCGCCCACGTAGTTCTGCGACGAAGGACTGAAGAAGTTGCGGATCACGTCGCTGCGATCGGCATTGCCCGACGTCTGCGAATAGAGGTAGGTGAAGTCGCCGGCCTCACCCAGCAGAATGTCCACCGGCAGGTTGCGCTCCGTGAGCGAAGCGTCCAACTCGCGGGCCAGGCGTGCCACCTCGGCATTGGCCCAGCCGCTGCCCTCCTGACCGCCGTCACTGCTGTACCCCCAGTTGTACTGCGGTTCGTTGACGGGCGAAATGTGCGTCACGGGATAGCCCAGCGAAAGGTAGTGCTGCGCCACGTCGGCCATGTAGTCGGCAAAGTCGTCGTAACGATCTGCCTGCAGGTTGGCATGGGCGCCGTTGTCGGAGTAGCCCTTGCCGTTGAGCGTATACTGCACGGGAGGAGTGTTGCTGAAGAGGACGACCTTCTCCACGCCGAACGTCTTCGCACGGTCGAGGAAATAGCGCTGACCGGCGCATTTCGTCCAGTCGTAGCCGGTTCCCTCCTCGTTCAGGTAGGACTGAGCCCGGCGCGTGGCATCCTTGATGCCGCTCTCATCGCCCTGTTCGGCCGTTCCGCCGCCCAGGTTGACCCGCCACATCGACAGTCCGATACCCCGGGGCTGTCCGTTGACGATCTCACGCGAAAAGAGCGCTTCGCTGATGCCGTCGCGCCCCGCGGTCCAGAGCGTGCCGACCGTCTCGGGCGACCAGGCGTCGGAAGCTCCGAAGCCGGCGATCGTCTGATACTGCGCCGCGGCATTGATGGTGACCAGTTTGGAGACGGCAATCTGCGAAAGATCGGTGCCGCCGTTGCCGTTGTCGCCGGCCTCCCCCTTGCTGCACGCCGCAGCCAGCAGAAGCAGCGCACAGGCGGTAAGTGTACGTTTCATGTCTCGATTCGATAAATCCGGACCCCGCCGCCCGTACCGGCAACGGCGGAGTCCGGATGGATTTTACATTTGGCTGTAACCGGGATTTTGCTGGATCGATCCGTTCGAAAGCGCGATCTCCATGGGCGGGATCGGGAAGAGCAGATCTCGCGATTCGTCGAAGGTGATGCCCTTGTTCTGATCCTCCTTCAGGTTGGTCGTCTCAAACTCGTCGGTACTCTGTTCGGTGTTGTATTTCACGAAGGTACCGTCCGGTCCGAACAGCTCGGCCATGACCTTGTGACCGGGTTTCAGCTCGCTGTCCCAACGACGGATGTCGTAGAGGCGCTGCTGCTCGCCGGCCAGCTCCAGACGACGCTCCAGACGCACGTTGGCACGCGTCAGCGGCTTGGTTCCCAGCCCCACACGCCGACGTACCCGGTCGAAGGCATTCTGACCCTTGTCCAGATCGGCGTTGCTCTCCACGCACGCCTCGGCATACATCAGCAGCACGTCGGCATAACGCAGCAGGCGGTAGTTCTGCGGAATCTTGCCCTTGTCCCACGTGGCCGGGCGCTTGTCATAGGGGATGAAGAACTTGCGCCAGGCGCGTCCCGACTTGTTGTTGGCGGGGTTGATCACCATCTTGCCGTCGGGCAGATAGGCGCGCAGCACGTCATCGTCCATACCCGGGACGCTCGTGGCCCCGTGCTTGATGATCGTGTAGCCCAGGCGGACCTGGTCACCCTCGTCCAGATAGGCCTTCTCGAGGTTCGACGAAGGCGTGCACCAGCCCCAGCCGTCGAACTTCACGCCGTCACTCGGACGCGTGGCCGGATCCTCGCGGATGCCGCTGATGATGCACATGAAGCCCGCACCGTAGTTGTAGGTCTCGTCGTACATCGTCTGCGCCTCGAAGAGCGACTCCTGATTGTTGTTGTAGTCGCAGTCCCAGACCTGGCCGAAATCGGGCATCAGGTCATACTCGGTCGTCTCGATCAGATCGCCCAGCACCTGACGGGCCTCGTTCCACTTGGCCTGGTAGAGGTAGACCTTGCCGAGCAGACCCTGTGCGGCACCGCTCGTGGCACGCCCCACCTCCGAGGCGGCCAGTTCGCTGCGCAGCGGCAGATCGGGAATCGCCTCCAGCAGATCCTGCTCGACCAGTGCATAGCTCTCCGCGATCGAACTGCGCACGGCGCCTTCGGTCTCCGTCGGCGAGAGGAATCCGGTGACCTTCACCACGCCGCCGTAGTTCTTGATCAGCTCGAAGTAGAAAAATGCACGCAGGAACTTGGCCTCGGCAACCATCCGCGCCTTGATCGTCCCGTCGATCGGCGCCTCACCGATCCGTTCGATGGCGATGTTGCAGCGTGTGATGCCCTTGTAGCGGTAGCGGTAGAAGTCGTTGATATCGTCCGACTGCGGGGCCGAAGCCTGGAAGTGGGCCAGCGGGCGGTGCGACGAGGCATCCTGGCCCGTGTTGCCCATCCATGCATCGTCGGTACACATGTCAAGTGCCTGGTAGAGCTTGCCGATATACCACCAGTCGTCGTAGAAGAGGGCACCGTAACAACCGATCAGGAAGCTTTCGCACTGCTCCTGATTCTGGAAGTAGGTGTCGAGGTTCTCGACGCCACGGCGCGGCTGATCGAGAAAATCGGTGCAGGAGGCCGACATCAGCACGACGGCCACCGATGCCAAGATCGAAATTATCTTTTTCATAACGCGTTCACATTAAAATTTGAAGTCTACTCCGAACAGATAGGTGCGCGGGTTGGGATATTCCGACCAGTCGATACCCGTACTCAACACGTCGCCGGCCAGCATGGCCCGCTCGGGATCCATGCCCGAATAACCGGTGATGGTGAAGGCGTTCTGCACCGAAACCGAGAATCGCAGCGAATACTTGCTGTTCTTCAGCGGTACGGAGTATCCCAGCTGAAGCAGTTTGCAGCGGAAATAGGAGCCGTCCTCGACGTAGAAGCTCGAGATGGTCGTGTAGTTGCCGTTGTTGTCGGCAGCCGTCAGACGCGGGAACGAAGCGCCCGTATTGTCCTCACGCCACGTCTTGTTCCACGTGCCGGCATAGACGTTCGAACCGCCCGTGCCCGAGTAACGCTCCAGCGTGGTGTTGAAGATGTCGTTGCCCAGCGTGCCGTAGAAGTTGGCCGTCAGATCGAAGTTGCGGTAGGTGAAGTGGGTATTCAGACCGATCATCAGGTCGGGGAAGGCGTTGCCGATGTACGTACGGTCCTCGGTATCGAGTTTGCCGTCGTTGTTCAGGTCGCGGAAACGCAGGTCGCCGGGCTGTGCCGAGGGCTGCAGCAGGTTGCCGTGCTCGTCGGAGTGGGCATAGACCTCGGCCCAGTTCTGGAAGATGCCGTCGCAGACGTAACCGTAGAAGCGGCTGATCTCTCCACCGTCCTCATTGCGGGTGATGTAGCTCGAGTGCCACGAGGCGGCGTCGATCGGGTTGAGACCCGTGAAGCGCACGGCCGTATTCTTGACCGAGGAGAGCTGCAGACCGATGTCATAGGTGAAATCCTTCGAGCGGTCGGCCCAGTTGACCGAGAGTTCCCAACCGGCGGCCTTCATGCTGCCGATGTTGCCCCAGAGGTTGCAGTTGTAGTCCGTGTAACCCGAGAAGAGAGGGTTCTCGCGCGAATAGAGCATGTCGTGCGACTTCTTCTGGAAGAGTTCGAAGGTCACATTGAGGCGATCGCGCAGGAAGCCCATGTCCAGACCGACGTTGAAGTCCTCGACCGTCTCCCAGAAGAGATCCGGGTTACCCATGTCGCCGAGCGTGGTGAAGGGGTAGCGGACTCCGCCGATGACGTAGCTGCCCGTACCCAGACGGGTGATGTCGCGGCCAGCGGGAATCGCCTGGTTACCCACGCGGCCCCATCCGGCACGCAGTTTGAGGTTCGTGAAGACACGCTGATCCTGCATGAACTTCTCGCCGATGATCCGCCAGGCAACCGAAGCCGACGGGAAGATGCCGTAACGGTTGTTCTCGGGGAACTTCGACGAACCGTCGGCGCGCACCGAAGCCGTCACGTAGTAGCGGTTGTCGTAGTTGTACATCACGCGGGCCAGATACGAGACGAGGGTCTCGACCGACGAGGTGCCGCTGTTGGTCTGGTTCATCGTTCCGGCGTCGAGTTCCCAGAGCGATTCGACGGTATCCGAGGGCACATTCTCGCGTCCGCCCTTCACGTTGGCCGTCTGGAAACGTTCGGCCGTGAAACCGATCATGGCGTTGAGGTTGTGCTTCTTGTTGAAGGTCTTCATGTAGGTGGCCGTGTTGGTCCAGTTCCAGTCGACCCACTCGGTGATTTCACGCGACACGGAGTTGTTGATCTGCTGCTCCTGGGCGTGCATGTTGAAGGCCGGGGTGAAGTCGTCCGAGCGGCGGAAGCGGGCGTTGATGCCGAACTGCGTGCGCAGCGTCAGACCGTCGACGGGGTGAAGCTCCAGATAGGGGTTGGCCAGGACGCCGTACTCGCGCGAATGGGCGTTCATGCGGGCTACCTGGGCCACGGGGTTCCAGGCCTCGTTGTTGTGCGAACGGGCGTAGTTGTCATACGGGTTGTCGGTCCACTCCTCCTCGGGACGCATGATCGGCGTGGTGGGGTCCATCGACATCACATTGCCGAAGACGTTGGGCGTGTCGTCCCACGACTCGGTGCGCGGCGCAAAGTCCACACCCAGGCGTACGACCCGGTTGAAACGCCACTCGGCATTGATGCGGGCCGTGATCTTGTCCCAGTAACCGTAGTCGTAGTGCGAACCGTTGCGGAAGTAGCCCAGCGAACCGCTGTAGACGAACTTGTCGCTGCCGCCCGAGAAGCCGAGCGTATAGTTCTGCACGATGGCGAAATTCTTGATCGTTTCGTTCCACCAGTCGGTATCGGTGGCGTTGGTGGCGTTCCACGGTGCCACCGCACCGTCGTTCTGGTAGCGGGCCTTGAAGACCTGCTCGAATTCGGAGGCGTGGGCCATGCCCGGATCGGCAATGGTCTGCAGACCCACCGACGAGGTGAAGGTGAACTGCGTCGGCTGGTTCAGACGACCCTTCTTGGTGGTGATCAGGATCACGCCGTTCGATCCGCGCGTACCGTAGATGGCCGCCGCCGAGGCATCCTTGAGCACCTCCATCGAGGCGATGTCGTCGTTGTTCAGGAAGTTGATGTTGTCACCCACGGGCATGCCGTCGACCACGTAGAGCGGGTTGCTGCCGTTCGAGGTCGTGACGCCGCGGATGATCACACGCGGCGTGGTGCCGGGACCGCCACCGCTGGCCACCTGCACGCCGAGCACCTTGCCCTGAAGGGCATCCATCGCATTACCGGTGGTCATTTCAGTGATCTCGTCGCCCTTGACCGTGGCAATCGACGAAGTCAGGTCGCTCTTGCGCACCACGCCATAGCCGACCACCACCACGTCGTCCAAAGTCGTCGATGCCTCCTTGAGCTGGATGTCGATGACCGTACGGTTGGCCACCGCACGCCGCTCGGTCGAGTAACCGATCATCGAGAAGACCAGCACCGCATTCTTGTCCACGCGCTGAAGCTGATACGTACCGTCGACATTGGTTGTGGTTCCGTTGTTCGTACCCTGGACCAGGACCGTCACGCCGACCAGAGGCTGGTTGTCCGTCGTCGAGGTCACGCGACCCGTTACGGCCGTCTGTGCGAGCACCCACAGACTCGACAGCGACAGACACGCTGTCATCATGATATGCTTGATATACCGTTTCATGGTGTTGCGATTTTAGTTAGTTGGCCGGAATGAATTTGCCCCAGCCCGTATATGCGTCGAATTCGAAGGTGTAGGAGCCGGTTGCCGGGCAGGGAACGGTCACCCAGTCGTGCGTATCGTTGCCGACCGTGTGGTTGCCGGCATCGAGCCAGGCCTGGTTGACGTGCGAACCGCAGTACTCGAAGATCGAGGGATCCTTGCTCATGTAGTTCTTGTTGACCTTCCACGAGCAGTAGTCCCACCATCCGTCGCTGTGCCAGTTGTGGATGTAGAAGTGAACCTCGTCGCCGGCGGTGAAGGAGATGGGCTCCTTGAGGCGGTAGAGGTGCGGATTGGCCTCGTCCTGCACGAAACGGTTGATCTCCTTCGGATTGTCGAACATCAGTCCGAAATAGAACTCCTGCAGCCACGAACCGCCGTCGCCCCACGTATCCAGACTGATCGAGCCGTAGGCGTGCGGAACGGGATCGATGGCCTCGTCAACCGGGAAAGTCTCGAGGCTGTAGGTGCCGTTCTGCGTGTTGATCTCGATACGGTAGTAGACGCCGGCCTCGGGCAGCAGAATCCGCTCGGGCGATTCATAGGTGAGTTTGGACTTGTCGGCGGGATCGGCACCGAACATGATCGGCGAGAAGGAGGTGGTCTGCGGAATGAAGCAGATGGCCGTATTGGCCGTGCGGTTGTAGTATTCGGCCACGTAGGTGTATTCGCCCGTATGTTTGCAGAGCATCGGCACACCCAGGATGTCACTCGTCAGGTCGCGCTCGTTCATCACGTCGGCCAGATACATCTCCTCGAAGTCGGTCAGACCGGAGATCGTCAGATTGAACGACGCCTCGACCGTGCGGCCGCTCAAATCATAGGCCGTGAGCAGCACCTTGTAGGTGACGTTGCCGCCCGGAGTGAGGTTGAAGGTGATATCTTCCAGATCGACCGTCGTCGAGAAGTCCTGCATGCCGCCGCCCGAGACCGTACGCGTCAGTTCGATGTCGGGGATCGAGATTTCGATGCGGTCGACACCGCGGTTGTCGGTCACGCGCAGCGACAGCGGCAACGTCGTCGAGGTCTCGCCCTCCTTCACGATCACGGCCAGCGAACCGCTCGGTACCGAAGCAAAGACCGGATCCGAAAAGTCTCCGTTGAGATCGATCGTCACCTGCCTGGAGGTTGTACGGCCGCCGACATCGGTGGCGGCAACTTCCAGTTCATAGAGTTCGCCGATCTCGTTCTCGTCGATACGGACCAGATAATCCAGATCGTATTCATGAAGGAGTTCCTCCTTGATTGCGAGCAGATCGATCGTCTTCTCGACATACAAACCCGGGCAGGAGAGTGATATTCGGGCGATTCCGTCGGCATCCAACACCTTGCCGGTCACATGCACGTCACGCCCCGGTTCGGTCTGGATCCGTTCCGTCACCTGAAGTTCGGGTGCCGCCGAATCGACATCGGGATAACCGGGACCGTCGTCCTCGGTGCATGCACTGTGTCCGAACAACACGAACAGGCTGCACCACAAAAAGGCCAAAAGTCGTTTTCCTTTCATAATTAGTTAGTAGGTTTTTGGTTAATTTTCGTCATCCGGGAGCGAGGTCTCCGGATTTCGGTTATCAAAATTAGCGAGCTTCCCAGAGACAGACGGTCGCGAATCTTGCAGAAATGCCCCACAAATCTTGCGTTGCACGATTTGAGAGGGTGGATTTCACGATTGGTTCGCCCAAAGATCCTATCTTTGCAAAGGCTTGCGAGCAATCTGCCCCGCGCCGTTTTTCCTCCATCCCGCTTTCTTCATCCCTGCTTATTCGTTCGAACCATGAAACGCTTTTCCATTCTGCTTCCGATTGCGGCAATTCTTGCCGGAACATCCATCCGGGCTCAAGAATCGACGGTCGCGGGCCCTGACGGGAACCTTTCCGTAAAGGTCATGCTCGAGGAGGGACTCCCCCGCTACTCGATCTCCTACCGAGGAGAGACCCTGCTGGAGCCCTCACCCCTGGGGTTCGTCGCCAACGAAGGGGATTTCAGCCACCACCTGCAGTGGATCGGATGCCGCATCGAACCCTTCGGCAACCGTTATACCCTCAACCGGATCAAGCGATCGGAGATCGACTGCCGGGCCAACCGGTTGATCGTCTCGCTGGCCGACTCGACGGGCCGGTGTTTCGACATCTGCTTCCACGTGGCAAACAACGACGTCGCCCTGCGTTACGAACTCCCTCGCTGGGGCGAAACCGGCAGCGTGGTGATCCAACGCGAGGCTACGGGATTCAACCTGCCCGACCACGCAACAACCTTCCTCTCGCCGCAAAGCGACGCCATGATCGGATGGAAACGCACCAAACCCAGCTACGAGGAGGAGTACGAGGCCGATGCCCCACTCGGCAAAGCCTCGACGTACGGCCACGGATACACCTTTCCGGCCCTCTTCCGCGTCGGCGATCAGGGATGGGTGCTGCTGTGCGAAACGGGCGTCGACGGCCGCTACTGTGCGTCGCGGCTGGGCGAAGGATCGCCCGACGGGCTCTACCGGATCGAATTCCCGATGGCCGAAGAGAACAACGGCAACGGCACCTCGGAGCCCGGATTCGCCCTGCCGGGCGTCACGCCCTGGCGCACGATCACCGTCGGGAATTCGCTCCGTCCGATCGTCGAGACCACCGTCATGTGGGACCTCGTCGAGCCCCGCTACTCCTCGCGGCACGACTATCGCTTCGGCCGCGGAACCTGGAGCTGGATCATCTGGCAGGACAACAGCATCAACTTCGACGACCAGATCGCCTACATCGACCTGGCCGCCGAAATGGGATATGAATACGTGTTGATCGACAGCGGATGGGACCTCCTCATCGGACGCGAACGCATCGCCGAACTGATTCGTTACGCCGCGCAACGCCACGTGGGGATCTTTCTGTGGTACAGCTCGAGCGGCTACTGGAACGACATCGTCCAGAGTCCGACCGGACGGATGGATGATCCGATCGTACGCAAAAGCGAGATGCGCTGGCTGCGCGACTGCGGCGTGAAGGGAATCAAGGTCGACTTCTTCGGCGGCGACAAACAGGAGACCATGCGTCTCTACGAGGCTATTCTGAGCGATGCCGACGATTGCGGGCTGATGGTCCTCTTCCACGGCTGCACCCTGCCGCGCGGCTGGGAGCGCATGTATCCCAACTATATCGGCAGCGAGGCGGTTCTGGCCTCCGAGAATCTGGTCTTCCAGCAGCATTTCGACGACCGTGAGGCCTTCAATGCCACGCTGCACCCCTTCATCCGCAATACGGTGGGCTGCATGGAGTTTGGCGGCGTCGTGCTGAACCGGCGGCTGAACCGCACCAACGACGGCGGCACGATCCGCCGTACGACCGATGCCTTCGAACTGGCCACGGGTATTCTCTTCCAGAATCCCGTGCAGTTCTTCGCCCTGACACCCACCAATCTGACCGATGCTCCGGCACAAGCCATCCAGTTCATGAAGGAGATCCCCACCACGTGGGACGAAACGCGCCATGTGGCCGGCTATCCGGGACAGTATGCGGTGCTGGCACGCCGCAGCGGCGACCGCTGGTACATCGCCGGGGTCAACGCCCGGGACAAGGCGCTGACTCTGGACCTCGAACTGCCGATGCTGGCACCCGGGCAGACGGTCACGTGCTACGCCGACAACAGCAACCGTCAACTCATCGTGAAGCCGGTCCGGATCGAGCGACGGCAGACATTGCGCGTCACGATCCAGCCCCGCGGCGGCCTGATCCTGATCGCCTCCGACTACTCGACCGTTTCGCTGCCGCGATACTCCGAAGGCGAGATACCGTACTCGTCGCGGAAACACTGCCGGAAATAGTTTTCGCTGTTCATCCCCACCATCCAGGCCACTTCGAAAACCTTATAGCGCCCCGAACGCAGCAACTCCGCCGCCCGATGCAGACGCCGCTTGCGGATGTATTCGTTCGTGGAGATGCCCGTCAGGCCTTTGATCTTGCGGTAAAGCGTCGAGGCATCCATGCAGAGTTCACTCGAAAGATACCCCACGTTGAGCTT
This sequence comes from uncultured Alistipes sp., assembly GCA_944321945.1. Lineage (GTDB taxonomy): Bacteria > Bacteroidota > Bacteroidia > Bacteroidales > Rikenellaceae > Alistipes. Next base: position 33,659 of record CALUNE010000016.1, on the reverse strand, counting down.
GTCGGAGACGAGTTCCCGATCGATCACTTCATTCAACCGATGAAGGAATTCGTTGTCCAGCGCCCCGAGCGTGTCCATCGCCTCGGCACGCCGGGTCCGGTTGGCCGAAGTCAACTGATCGACCAACCGCTGTCGCATGTCGAGCAGGTTGCGGATTCGCGACTCGAGAAGACTGCTGCTGAATGGTTTGGTGATATACGAATCGGCTCCGGCCGCATAGCCTTCGGTACGATCCATGAGCAGATCCTTCGCCGTGAGCAGAATCACCGGAATGTGGCAGGTGGCAATCTCCTGTTTGATCCGCCGGCACAATTCGATACCGTCGATCCGCGGCATGACAATATCGCTGATGACGATATGGGGCGTATGTTCGCGCACCTGCCGCAAACCTTCTTCGCCGTCCGAAGCCAGCAATACACGGTAACGGCGCCCCAACGAAAGCGATATATAATGCCGGATGGCGGCATTGTCATCGACTACAAGCACGGTCTCACGCGTATCCTCCCCGGATTTAGGCCTGCCCGGTTTTTCCGAGGCATCACGGTCCGCGTCCTTCTCCCTGTCTGCAACGTTCTCATTGCCAGATAGAATACCAGCTTCTTCCGATGCTGCAAGGGGGGGGGTCTCAGGCAGCAGCGGACTTTCGGCCGATATCTCGGAATAGGTGTTGTCCAGACGGAGCCGGACCCGGAACGTGCTGCCAACCTGGAGCCTGCTCTCAACCTCAATCGTGGCCTGATGCAGGGCGACCAGACTCTTGACCAGAGCCAGACCGATCCCCGTTCCCATGATATGAGGCGTATTGCGGATCCGGTAATAACGATCGAAAATGTGTTTCAGATCCTCTTCGGGCATTCCATACCCCGTATCACTCACGCCGAATTCCGCATAACGGACCCCGTCGACCGAAAGCGTCCGCAGGAAGAGCGTCACCGATCCCCGGGGCGTATATTTCATCGCATTGGACAACAAATTGTTGAGAATCGTGGTGATCACCTTCGAATCGAAATAGGCCGAAACTCCCGCCTCGATCTGCAGCTGAACCTCCGTCTCGGGGTTCAGATTCGAATCGCGGAACAATACGCCGGTCTCCTCGACACACTGTGAAAGATCGTCGAAGCAGACCACGAGTTTACGGTTTCCGGTCTCGGTCTTGCGGAATTCGAGCAATTCGTTGACCAGCGAAAGCAGCTGCTGTGCGCTTCGGTAGGCTATCGAGACCTTCTCATGCGGAGGATCGGACAACGTCGGATCCTGCTTCAGATCCTCGAGCGGACCGAGAATCAATGTCAACGGAGTACGCAGTTCGTGGGTGATGTTCATGAAGAAGCGCAACCGTTCGTCGTTCACCTGCCGATAGAGGCTCATGGATTCATGTTCATAAAGAAGCTCCCGCTCCCGCTCTGCATGATGGATATAACGGCGCACGACGAACACGACCAATCCGATTGCTGCCAGTCCGTAGAAGACCCGCGCATACCAGGCCAGATACCACGGCGGCCGAATGGTCAACTGCAGGGCCTCCACATGCTCGCTCCACGCCTGATTGCGGATCCGCGCCCGGAACAGAATGCGATAGGATCCGGGCGGCAGCCGATTGAACGACAGATGGTTGTTGTCGGTGGTGACCCACTCGTCGGTATCGAGTTTGTAGGCATATTCCACCATGTCGGCAAGCGTAAAGTCGGTCACGCCGAACCAGATTCTGAAATTGTTCTGATGATAGGCCAGCGTTACCGGACGGTCACACGGAATGCTGGCTTCGATCTGAGCTTCGGGTTGTCCGGCAATGTCGTAATCGAGGATTTGCAGCTCCGAAACCCGTACCCGAGGGGCATCCCGCGCCACGAGAATCTGTTGCGGATAGAAATAGACGACGCCCTGGGTCGAACCGAAACAGGTCAGTCCGTCCGTTGCCCGGGCCACGGAATTACTTGAAAAATTACCCGCCGTCACACCGTCCCGGTGATCGAAGTTGCAGATCGTTCCGTCGCAGCGGACACACCCGATGCCGACATTGGTACTGAACCAGATATTGCCTTGTGAATCCTCGCTTATGGCACGGATATGATCGTTTGCCAGTCCGCTCTCGCGGTCGAGACACGCTTCGATGGACATGTTCGAGGGGTCGATGCGCACGAGGCCCTCACCCGTTGCGACCCAAACGTTACCGTGCCGGTCCTGGTGAAGGTAATTGATTTCGTTCGAGCGGAGCGAATCGGAAGCCGAATAGCGGGCCACCGTCCTCATCCGGCGGTCATAGACGGCCAGTCCGCTGCCGAACGTTCCGACCCACAACCTCCCGTGCATATCGAACATCAGCGTTCGGACCAGGTTGTCGAAAAGCCGGTCGGAGGCCGTATGATGGGCTTCGAGCCGTCCCGTACGCCGATCGAGGACAAAGATGCCGTTACTTGTACCGACCCACATCCGGTCGCCGTTTTCACAAAAACAGCGCACGTCTCCGCTCTCTCCGCCCAGATCCATTTTCCGGAAGACATCCCGCTGAGGATCATAGATGACACCGCCCCGCGTGTAACTTCCCAGCCAGATGTTGCCCTCCGCGTCGCAATGGGAGGCCAGCACCACTCCGCAACCGAGCGCTTCATCGCAGCGGGTGGCCAGACGGCTGTCGTCGGAGATGCTCACACCGCCACCGTCGGTTCCGACCCACAATCGTCCGCGGGTATCGAAGCTCAGGCTGAGGATCTTCTCCTCGGCTACCGGTTGCGAGGTGTGCCACGAGGCGAATCTTCCCACGGGCGACTTTCCCCGCACGAGAATTCCCGAGCCATAGGTTCCGAGCCACAGATTGCCGAAATTATCCTCCAGCACGCTCCGGATCGAAAGCCGCTCGGTACCCTCAAGGGCCTTGAAAAGACCTGCTTCCGCGTCGTCCGTCGAAGCGACATCGATGATGGCATGCTGCTGAACGGAGCGTTGGGGATCAATCTCCATCGCCCCGCCCAACTCCGTGCCCAGCAACAGACGGCCGTTGTCGCGCAACAGAATGGCAAACACTCCCGCACCCCGCGTACAATGGATGAATTCCCCGCTCTCGGGCAGAAAAAGCGCCAGACCTTCCGAAGTTCCGATCCAAATCCGGCCGTAACGGTCGATCGCAATGCAGTTGACATCATCCGAAGGCAGCGAACGGTCGTCGGCCGGATCGTGCCGATAATTGACGGCCCGGCCCCGCCCGGCATCCATGACCGTAAAGCCATCGCGGTAATGACCGATGTAAACGGTCTGGTCCTGAACGGCAAAAGCGTGAATCGGCCTTGCCGGCATTCCCTCTACCGTCGAAGAATTGAAATGGGTAAAACGACCGGTTTCAACATCGAGCAGCTCCATCCCGTGGTGGTAGGTGCTCAACCATACACCCTGATCCGCCGCCGGTTCGACATGCGTCACATCATCGGTAATGAGCGAATTGGGATCGTTCGGATCGTGGCGGAACGAACCGAACTCGCCCGTCCGGCTGTCAAGCCAGCAAAGCCCGGCCCGCTGCGTGGCAATCCAGACACGATGCCGCACGGAGTCTGCCATCACGTCATTGAGAGCATTATCGGTCAGCCCGTCGGCATCCTTATAATAAGGTGTAATCCGCGACCCCTCGATCCGTGTCAACCCCTCCTCGGTTGCGATCCAAATCGTCCCCTGCTCGTCCTTGCACAATGCCGAAACATAATTGTTCGATAAACCGTTTCCCGTTTCCAGGCGCAACGGCGGAGCCGTCCGTTCAATTTCGAGAGCGGACGCGGTTGATGCTGCAACAATCAAACACAACCAAAGCAACCATTTTTTCCAGGAAGAGCCTTGTTTCATATCTCAAATATAACTAAAAATATGATTATTTCCACTCATGACGCAGGAATTCGAGGAATTTCTCGACACTCGGAAGCTGTACCCGGAGCTATTCCGCATGGGCTGTTCAGGCATTCCGGCCGGCATTGAAATACAATCGCATCAGAGGCATGAAACCGGCCGTGAGGATGAAACAGGACGCCTTCAGGCAACCGGAATTCCCTGCAAACCGAGATCCGGAACACACCGGTCAGGGCAGACAGTCCGGAGCCCGATCCGCTGTTTTTTTGTTCATAAAGACAGAAAATTTATTAAATTATTAAAAAATATTGCGTTTTTTAAATAAACTATCTATATTTGCATGAACTACTTAAAAAACCGCCTGGAAGGATGACATCACTCACCGAATTTTTCAACAAGCACGAAGACGAAACCCTGAAGGGTATATCCCACAAAAACAGCATCATCAAGCGCAATATCATCGCGCACATGGCCGTAAACGGCGAATGCACGCTCTCGGAATTGACCAAGGAACTGCACATCAGTGTCCCGACCATCACCAAACTGGTCCAGGAGCTCGTCGACGAAAATATCGTCACGGATCTGGGAAAGGTCGAAACCCCCGGAGGTCGCCGTCCCAATATCTTCGGCCTGGCCAACTCGGCCATCTACTTCGCCGGAGTAAACGTCGGACGTGACAACATGCGCTTCCTGATCACCGACCTGCAGAACAACATCATCAAGGAGGAGAACGACTTCACGTTCGAACTCATCGACCGCCCGCAGTGCATCGACCGCATCTGCTCGAACATCGAAAACTTCATCGCCAACTGCGGCATCGACCGCGCGAAGATCCTCGGTCTGGGCGTCTGCATGACCGGCCGCGTCAACCCCGCCACGGGCCGAAGCTACAAATACTTCACCTCGAGCGAACAGTCGCTGCGCGACATCATCGAACAGCGGGTCGGCATCCGCGTGCTGCTCGAAAACGACACCCGCGCCCGCTGCTACGCCGAATACACCTGCGGCAAATCGAAGGACGAAAGCAACGTCCTCTACCTGCACATGGGCCGCGGCGTGGCCATCGGCATCGTCGTCGACGGACAACTCTACTACGGAAAGAGCGGTTTCGCCGGCGAATTCGGACACATTCCCTTCTTCGACAACGAAATCATCTGCTCGTGCGGCAAAAAGGGCTGCCTGGAAACCGAAGTGTCGGGTATCGCCATCGAGGACAAGATGTGCCACCTGATCGAAAAAGGCGTCAACACGATCCTCAAGGAGAAGTACGACCAGCAGAAGAGCATCCACATCGACGACATCATCAATGCGGCCAAGAACGACGACAACCTCTCGATCGAACTGATCGAGGAGGCCGGCGAAAAGGTCGGCAAGGCCGTGGCGTTCCTCATCAACACGTTCAACCCCGAGACGGTGATCGTGGGAGGCAACCTCGCCGCTGCCGGTGACTACATCATGCTGCCGCTGAAGTCGGCAACGAACAAATACTCGCTCAACCTGGTCTATAAGGATACGAAATTCCGGCTGTCGAAGATGAGCGAGAATGCCAACGCATGGGGCGTGGCCATGCTCATCCGCAACAAGGTCATCGGACTGCGATGACGCTCCGGGGAGGGCAGATCTCGCTGCGGGCCGTGGAACCGGAGGACGTCGAACGGATCTACGCCTGGGAAAACGATCCGGCGGTATGGACCGTAAGCGGCACGACGGAACCCTTTTCGCGGGAGCAGATCCGACGGTTTGTCGAACGGCAGCTCGAGGGCGGTGATCTGTTCCGCACGGGGCAGTTGCGGCTGATGATCGAGACCCGGGAGAGCAGCGCCGAGCCTCAACCCGCCCGCACGGTCGGAACGGTGGATCTGTTCGAATACGATCCGCTGCACGGACGCGCCGGATTGGGCATTCTGATCTACGGCGAGGAGAACCTCCGCCGGGGATATGCCCGCGATGCGATCGAGACCCTCTGCCGCTACGCCCGCGAACAACTGCGCATGCATCAGATCTGGTGCTGCATCGGGGCCGACAACGAAGCCAGCCTGCGGCTCTTCCGCTCGCTGGGTTTTGCGGAGGTCGGAACCAAACGCGACTGGCTGTGGAGCCCCGAGGGGTACCGCGACGAAATTCTCTTCCAAAAGATTCTCGACTGACCCGACCCTTCCGGTCCGAATCCGGAGGGCAGGCAACAGGCCGGCCGGAAACAAGCCGGAGTGCTGACCGGCAGCCGTTTCGATCGGGAACACGGAGTGGATCGACTGCAATCACTCAACCCATCAGGCGACAGACAGGTCCGATTCCGCACTCGCCGACCGCCGTACCAGTCGGAAGCATCCGAACAAAAAAATCCCGGCCCTTGTGAGGTCGGGATTTTCATTGCCGCACGAAGCGGAACTACTCCAGACGACGCGAACCGTCGGAGATCACCACGTCGTAGATCTTCGGTTCATGGCCGTACTTGGCGTTGAACTTCTCCTTGGCCGTCGAGATGAAGGAATCGTAGAGCGAATTCTTCACCAGATTGATCGTACAGCCGCCGAATCCGCCGCCCATGATGCGCGAACCCGTCACGCCGCACTCCTCGGCTACCTCGACCAGGAAGTCCAGCTCCTCGCACGACACTTCGTAATCCTTCGACATGCCCCAGTGGGTCTCATACATGCGCTTGCCGACCGTCTCGTAGTCGCCCTTCTCCAGCGCATCGCAGACGTCCAGCACGCGACGCTCCTCGCCAATCACGTAACGCGCCCGCTTGTAGTCCTCCTCGGAGATCTTCTCCCGGATGGCATCCAGCTGCTCCATCGTGGCGCCGCGCAGGAACTCCTGACCCAGCGTCTTGGCCACACGCTCGCACGAAGCCCGACGGTCGTTGTAGGGCGAACCGACCAGTTCATGCTTCACGCGCGAATCGACCAGCACGAGGCGGTAATCCTTCGGATCGAACGGGAAGTAGGCATACTCGAGCGAACGGCAGTCCAGACGGATCAGATTTCCCTTTCTGCCGAAGACCGAAGCAAACTGGTCCATGATGCCGCAGTTCACGCCGCAGTAGTTGTGTTCGGTAGCCTGACCGATCTTGGCCAGTTCGAACTTGTCGATGCCGCACTGGAAGAGGTCGTTCAGCGCAAAGGCGAAGGTCGACTCGAGGGCTGCCGACGACGACATGCCGGCTCCCAGGGGCACATCCCCGGCAAAGACCGTGTCGAAACCGCCGATCACGCCGCCGCGCTTCTGCACCTCGCGGCAAACGCCAAAAATGTAGTGAGCCCAGCTTTCGGCAGGTTTGTCCTCCTCGCGGAGTCCGAATTCGGAGTTTTCCCCCAGATCAAGGGCATAGGCCCGCACGCGGTCCGTACCGTTGAGCCGGATGGCAGCCACGATTCCCTTGTCGACGGCTCCCGGGAAGACGAATCCTCCGTTGTAGTCGGTATGCTCGCCGATGAGGTTGATGCGACCGGGCGAAGTGAAGAGAATGGCGCCTTCGCCGAAGAGTTCCTGGAATTTCTTGATGACTTTTTCTTTCATGGTTCTTTGGGTGGTTTTAAGTAATGAGAGCGTACGAAGATACATAAAAATCTGCATTTTTGCACCTAATATCGTTTCAATTCATGACAGAATTGCATCAAAACGGCCTGCAACGCGCTGCGAAACGCCTCGTGACAAAATCGTGAAAAGAGAGGACAAAGAGCTGCTACGGCTTGCGGAGACCGAAATAATTCGATACCTTTGTCTGGATTCCGAACGGTTCGGAACCCCGACCAAAACTGAAAACCCATGACCCGAAATCTCATGCTGACAGCCCTGCTGCTTCTCTCGGGAAGCATCGCCGCGGCCCAACCCAAAGTCATCGCCCACCGTGGATACTGGACCACGGATGGATCGGCCCAGAATTCACTCGCAGCATTCGACAAGGCCGATTCGATCGGTGTCTACGGTTCGGAAATCGACGTGTGGCTGACGGCCGACAAGCGGCTGATCGTCAACCACGACCGCATCTACCAGGGGACGCAGATCGACATGGAGAGCGACCGCGTCCGTCTGATCACGCAGATCGTGCTGCCCAACGGCGAACGGATTCCCACCCTGAAGGCCTACCTCAAGCGGGTGGCCTCGAAGCCCGATACGCGGCTGATCCTCGAGATGAAGTCGCTCAGCGACCTGCGGCGCGAAGACCTCGCGGCCCGGAAAATCGTCCGGACGCTGCGCCGCCACCGGCTCGTGGAGCGCACCGATCTGATCGCCTTCTCGATCAATGCCTGCCTGGCCTTCCGCAAACTCCTGCCCGAGGCCAGAATCTACTACCTGAACGGCGATCTGCCGCCCCGCAGCATCCGGGAACTGGGACTCTCCGGAATCGACTACTCGTCGGGCGATCTGCGCCGGCACCCCGAATGGATCGAACAGGCCCATGAACTCGGTCTGGAGGTCAACGTCTGGACGGTCGACAGCGAGGAGGAGATGAACTACTTCATCGAACGGGGCGTCGACTACATCACGACGAACTACCCCGAACGGCTGCAGGCGCTGCTGAAAAGGTAATCCCGACGCGGGAGAGGAGATGGGTGCACCGAACCGGCACCGCATCCGACCCGCTGAAAATCAGACCCCGTCATGTGGAAACCGCTGCAACCGCCCGCCCCCGGAGCTGAAATCCCGACCGAAGCGATCGACCCGACCTACCGCCGAATGCGCACAAGGGTCTTCATCGGCATCTTCATCGGCTATGCGGGCTTCTATCTGGTGCGCAAAAACTTCTCGATGGCCATTCCCGAACTGGCCGCCCTGGGGTTCGACACCGGCCGGCTGGGCATCGTCCTCTCGATGAACGCCGTGGCCTACGCCCTGTCGAAATTCCTCATGGGCAGCGTCTCGGACCGCAGCAATGCCCGCCTCTTTCTGCCGCTGGGACTGGTGCTGACGGCCCTGGCGATGATCTTCATGATCGTCCCCGTGACATGGCTGGGCCCCGAACACCGCAACCTCTCGATCGTCCTCATGGCCGTACTGAACTTTCTGGTCGGTTGGTTCAACGGCATGGGATGGCCGCCGTGCGGACGGGTGATGACCCACTGGTTCTCGCAAAACGAACGCGGCACGAAGATGTCCATCTGGAACTGCGCCCACAACGTCGGCGGCGCCCTCGTGGGACCGATGTCCGTCTATGGCGCCCTGTGGTTCGGATCGTGGTTCTACGGCAGCCACTCGGAACTCTACTTCCTGATCGGCACCTACCTCTTTCCGGCCGTCGTGGCGATGCTCATCGCCGTGGCCGCCTATGCGCTGATCCGCGACACGCCCCAGTCGTGCGGTCTGCCTCCGGTCGAACGGTGGCGCAACGACTTCCCGAAAGACTACGACCCCCGGCAGGAGGAGGTCCTCACCACGCGCGAGATCCTCTTCCGCCACGTGCTGAACAACCGCCTGCTGTGGTCCATCGCCATTGCCAACGCCTTCGTCTACATGGTCCGCTACGGATGTCTCGACTGGGCCCCGACCTACCTGCGCGAAGTGCAGGGTTACGACATCGAACAGACTGGATGGGCCTATTTCGCCTATGAATTCGCCGCCATTCCGGGAACGCTCGTCTGCGGATGGATGAGCGACCGCCTCTTCCACGGACGCCGGGCCCTGCCCACGATCCTCTTCATGACCGTCGTGGCGGTGTTCATTCTCCTCTACTGGCAATTCTCGTCAAACTACGCCGTCGTCACGGCCTCGCTCATCGCCATCGGTTTCTTCATCTACGGCCCGGTGATGCTCATCGGCGTACAGGCCCTCGATCTGGCCCCGAAGAATGCCGCCGGAACGGCCGCCGGACTGACCGGATTCTTCGGCTACTTCTTCGGTACGGCCCTGCTGGCCAACCTCGTACTGGGGACGGTGGCCGACCGCGCGGGCTGGGACTGGACCTTCGTCCTGCTGATCGGAGCCTGCGTGCTGTCGATCCTCTTGATGGCCTTCACCTGCCATAAAGAAAAACGTTGAATTCCCCATTGTACGCCAACCCGGCCTCTCTTACCCCTCAAAAAAGCCCCTCAGGATGCACACAAGGGGCTTTTTTACGCCTATTTCCAATCGGCACGCAAGGGGTCTTATCCAGCAGATCGAAAGCGCCTAAAACGATAAAAACACCGAAAACTATTGCCTTTTCAGTGGGAATCGTTATATTTGCGCAACAGGTTAGGTTAAAAAAATGGGTGATTCTTTCGACATATCGGACAATCGCCGGACCGTACTTGCCCTGAAAGCCGGTGACGAAAAGGCCTTCAAGGCGGTCTACATGGCCTGGTGCGCCCCACTGCGCCGCTACGCAGACTCGATCCTGCACAACGAAACCGATGCCCGCGAAATCGTCCAGGAACTCTTCGTCTCGCTGTGGCTGAACCGCCGCCGTCTGGACGAGACAAAATCCCTGCGCAACTACCTGCTGCGCGCCGTCCACAACAACGCCCTGCGCGAATGCCAGCGCCGCGAAGTCCGTCTCCGCCAGGCGGAACTGCTCAAGACGGAGCACCCGCTGGGCAAACTCGTCTCCAACCCCGAAGAGGAGGAACACCCCTCGCCCGAAGAGATCCTGCTGCCGGCCATCGCACGGCTTCCGCGCCAAAGCCGCCGCGTCGTGGAGATGAACTACCTCGAAAACAAGAAACACGCCACCATCGCCTCCGAACTCTCGATCTCCCGTCGCACCGTGGAGACGATTCTCTACAAGGCCCTGCGCCGCCTGAAGGGCGAAATCAAAAAAAATTGACATTCCAGTACGTAGTTTCGGGCCCCGCCGTATTTATTCAGTAAAGAACTTACCTGAATGAATATGGACGAATCCCGCATTCCGCGCCGCGAAATCGGCTCCGACGAGGAGGAGCTGCTCGACCGGCTCTGGGAGCAAACCGCCGCCAGTGAACCCTCGCACAGCAATACGTCGGATTATGCCGATCTGCAAGGCCGGATCCGACGTCGCATCCGCACACGGAGAATCCGCACGCTGGTCGGCTCGGGCATGGCGGCCGCCGCAGCCGTCGTCATGGCGGTGCTGATCGTCGGAGGCCCCGCACCCGCACCGGCCGATGCCTTCGAACAACTGGCCCGCATGGGCGTCGAGATCGATCGCCGCGAGGTGGTCATGACCACCGACGACGGCCGGCGCATGAACCTCGACGCCGAGGCCCGCCTCGAACGCGACTCGGCCGGAACCCTGGCCCTCAACACCGAAAGCGAACGCATCGCCGTGGCCGAAGAACGCCGCATGAAGATCGAAGTACCCGCCGGACGGGAGTTCCGACTGACGCTGGCCGACGGCACCGAAGTGTGGCTCAATGCCGGATCGACGTTCGAATACCCGGCCTCGTTCGAAGGGCTGACCGAACGCCGCGTCACGCTCTCGGGCGAAGCCTTCTTCGACGTACGCCGCGACACGTGCCGCCCGTTCCGGGTCGAGATGCCCGACGGCGAGTGCATCCGCGTACTGGGTACGCGGTTCAACGTCCAGGCCTACGCTTCGGATCGCGAACACGTCACCACGCTGGTCGAGGGCCGCATCGCCTACCGCGCCGGCGAATCGGCCGACTATCTCGAACTGGCTCCCGATCAGCAGGTCCGCCTCGACTGCGACACCTCCGAGGCCTCGGTCCGCCAGGTCGACGCCAGGGCCTACGCCGCCTGGACCGAAGGGTGGCTCTGGTTCGAGGCCGAACCGCTGGCAAAGCTGGCCGAACGCTTCGAACGCACCTACGGAATCCGGATCGTCGTGGCCGAACCGTTGCGCGGCTACACCTTCACGGGCAAAATCCGCCGCGAACGGGGCATCGACTACATCCTCGACCTGCTGGCCGGCACGACGGGAATCCGCTGCGAGGTGGAGGACGGCGTGATGTATCTCCGTTGAGCCGCCGGGCCCGGAGGCTGCCCGCAAGAGACCGTAAAGGCCCCGGACCGAACCATTCATCGTCAAGAAACACAAAAGACCGCTCCATATGATCAGAACATGGACTACAACCCGCTTCGGGAGAGGGATTTTCCGTCTGTGCAACGTTTTGCTGCTCGTGCTGCTGCTCACGGCCTGGAGGCCCGCAACGGCGGCCGACGCACCGCGCGTCACACTCCGGCTGGAGGGCGTCACGCTCAGCGAGGCACTTCGCCGCGTCAGCAATGCCGTCGGCTACGAATTCTTCTACAATTCGGGCCAGCTGCTCGACATCGACAAACGCATCGATGCCACGTACAACGACACCCCGCTGCAGAAGGTTCTCGACGAAATCTTCGCCGGAACGCCCTTTGCGGCCCGGATTCAGGAACGCACGATCGTCGTCTACAACCGCCCGCAGACGAGTTCATCAAAGAATAACTCCAAAGAGGATCAGCGCATTACGCTCGAAGGCGTGGTCCGCGATGCGGCCTCGCGCGAGCCGATGGTCGGGGTGACGGTCGTCGTCGAGGGTTCGACGGTCGGAACGGCCACCGATGCCGACGGCAAGTGGTTGCTGACCCTTCCCCGGGGCATCTACAACGTCCTCTTCTCGTTCGTGGGCTACGAGCCCCACGTGCGCCACTACAACGGCCGCAACGCCGCGGAATTCAGCGAAGTGCGCCTCATGCAGTCGACCGTCGAGGTGGGCGACGTGGTCGTCACGGGCGTCTACCAGCGCAAGAAGGAGAGCTTCACCGGCTCGGCCACCACGTTCAAAAGCAAGGAGCTGATGGCCGTCGGCACACAAAGCGTGCTGCAAAGTCTGGCCACGCTCGACCCGTCGTTCAAGATGACCGAAAGCGTGCAGTTCGGTTCGGACCCCAACCGCATGCCCGACTTCGAAATCCGCGGCAAAAGCAGCGTCGTCGGCCTGAAGGAGGAGTACGGTACCGACCCCAATCAGCCGCTCTTCATCCTCGACGGCTTCGAGACGACGCTCGAAACGGTCATGAACCTCAACATGAACCGCGTGGCGTCGGTGACGCTGCTCAAGGATGCCGCCTCGACGGCCATCTACGGTTCGAAGGCCTCGAACGGCGTGGTGGTCATCGAGACCAAGATGCCCGAGCGCGGCCGTCTGCAACTCTCCTACAAGGGCGACTTCAGCGTCACGACCGCCGACCTGACGGACTACAACCTGATGAACGCCTCCGAGAAGCTGCAGTTCGAGACCCTGGCCGGGGTCTACACCGACGAGAACGACCTCTCGAACCAGCTGCGGCTGGACAACCTGCGCAACGAACGCCTCAAGGGCATCGCCCGGGGGATCGACACCTACTGGCTGAGTGAACCCCTCCGCACGGGTTTCACCCACAAGCACAACATCTACGCCGAAGGCGGCGAGGAGAAGATCCGCTACGGCATCGGTCTGAGCTACGGCGGCGTGCAGGGCGTCATGAAGGGCTCCGACCGCGAAACCATCGGCGGTAACATCGACCTGATCTACCGCACGGGCAAGTTCCAGTTCAGCAACAAACTCACGATCGACTACCAGAAGACCAACGATCCGACGGTCTCCTTCGCCGAGTATGCCGCCGCCAACCCCTACTACAAGAAGACCAACGACCAGGGTGAGATCGAAAAGTACCTCTACTACTACCGCAACGAACAGACGGGCGAAACCGAAGCCATCGGCAACCCGCTCTGGAACGCCCACCTGAACAATTACGACAAGGGCGACAAGTTCGGCTTCACGAACAACTTCATCCTCGAATGGTTCGTCACGGAGGATTTCCGCATGCGGGGCAAGTTCGGAATCACCAGTTCGAGCGCCACGAGCGAAAACCGCCTCTCGCCGCTGCATACCGATTTCGACGACCTGGAGGAGACCGAAAAGGGGCTCTACTCCCACTCGCTGACCAAAAGCACGAGCTACGAGGGCGACATCACGGCCACCTACGGACGTCTGTTCGGGGGCAAACACATGGTCAATGCCGTGGCGGGCTTCAACTTCAGCTCGAACAAGTCGGTGGTCAACGGGTACAAGGCCAACGGCTTCACCGACGACCAGTTCGGAGCCCCCTCCTTCGCCAACGGATACCCCGAGGGCGGCAAGTCGACCTACACCCAGACCCAGACCCGCGCGGCCAGCTTCTACTTCAACGGCGGCTACGCCTACGACAACCGCTATCTGGTCGACGTGAACTACCGCAGCGACGGCGCCTCGATGTTCGGCACGAACAACCGCTTCCGCACCACCTGGTCGGCCGGTATCGGCTGGAACCTCCACAACGAGGCATTCATGCGCGGCACCGACTTCTTCCAGCTGCTCAAGCTCCGCGCCTCGGCCGGAAACCCCGGCAACCAGAACTTCGCCGCTTACCAGGCCTTCTCGACCTACATCTTCAACGGCTGGATGACGAACATCTTCGGGACGGGCGTGGTGCTGAACCAGCTCGGCAACGAGGATCTGGCCTGGCAGCAGACGATCAACTACAACGCCGGTGTGGATGCCACGATGTGGGGCAACCGCATCAACCTGACGTTCGACTACTACGTGAAGATCACCGACCCGCTGCTGGCCATCATCACCACGCCGGGATCGATGGGCATCACGTCGCTGGCCATGAACGCCGGACAGCAGAAGACCAACGGCGTGGAGCTGACCCTGCGCGTCTCGCCCGTCTACCGGCCCGAAGAGCGCATCAACTGGAACATCAGCCTCAACGGAACCCACGCCAGAGCCCGTTACGCCAAGATCGGCAACGCCTTCGCCTCGCTCAACGAGGAGGGCCGCAACTCGCTCTCGGGCACGACGCGCTACTACGACGGCGGCAGTCCTACGGCCATCTGGGGCGTGCGCTCGGCCGGCATCGACCCGGCCACCGGCAAGGAGCTCTTCATCAAGAAGGACGGCTCCTACTCGTTCACCTACGACACGGCCGACGAGGTGGTGCTCGGCGATACGGAGCCCACGATCGAGGGCGTGCTCGGCACGACGTTCTACTACAAGGGCTTCTCGCTGGGCGCCTACTTCCGCTACGCCGTCGGCGGCCAGATCTTCAACACGTCGCTCTTCGAGAAGGTCGAGAACATCTCCACGGCCGACGTCTACCAGAATCAGGACAAGCGCGCCCTCTACGACCGCTGGTCGCCCGACAACCGCGAAGCCTATTACAAGGGCATCTCCCTGGTGCAGAAGACCGACAAGTCGTCGCGCTTCGTCATGGACGAAAACTACATCGAGGGCGAATCCTTCTCGATCGGTTACGAATTCACCCAGCGGTTCGTCAAGCGGCTGGGGCTCTCGGCCCTGACCGTCCAGGCCTACATGAACGACATGTTCCGTCTCTCGACGGTCAAGAACGAACGAGGCATCGACTATCCCTTTGCCCGCACGGTGTCGCTCTCCGTCTCGGCCACCTTCTGATGAAAACCCCTCACGTCAAACTCCGATGACCATGAAACACTTCATAACGACCTGTCTGATCGCCGCCGCAACGACGCTCGGCAGCGCCTGCAGCAACTGGCTCGACGTACAACCCTACGACCAGATCTCCGAAGAGCAGCTCTTCAGCTCGGAGGAGGGATTCCAGAAGCTGCTCAACGGCATCTACATCGAACTCTGCTCGACGGAACTCTACGGAGGTTCGCTCGGACCCGAGATGATCGAGGTGATGGGCGGCGCCTACGAGATCGGCGACGACGCCGTGAAATGGGGCAACTACCCCGATCTGAAACGCTACGACTACGCCAGCGACTACTGGCGCGACCGCCTCGACGCAACGTGGAACAAGGCCTACGCCCTGATCCTGAACTGCAACAAGCTGCTCGAGGCGCTCGACGGCCGGGAATCGCTCTTCACGGCCGGCCACGCCGCCATCCTCCGCGGCGAGGCGCTGGCGCTGCGCGCCCTGCTGCACTTCGACATGCTGCGGCTCTTCGGCCCGATCTATTCGCAGCACCCCGAGGCCCTCTCGATCCCCTACTACACCTCGCGCACGATGAACCCCGAACCCCGGCTGGCAGCCAGCGAGGTGATCGAACGCGTGCTGGAGGATCTGACCCGCGCCCGCGAGGAGCTGGCCAACGATCCGGTCATCACCGAAGGGACGCTCATGAGCGCCGATCCGACCGGCGGTTCGTCGTTCCTGCGCTACCGGGCCCTGCGGCTGAACTACTACGCCGTCACGGCGCTCGAAGCCCGCGTGGAGCTCTACGCCGGCCATCGCAGCGAAGCCTTCGCCCGGGCGCTGGAGGTGATCCGCGCCGCCGACAAGGGCATCTTCCCCTTCGTCGAGCGGGCCGCCGTCGTCGGGACCGACGACCCCGACCGGATCTTCTCAACCGAAGTCCTCTTCGCCCTCTCGCACAGCAGCCGCAACCAGATCTTCCTCGACTACTTCAGCCCCACGCGCACGACCTTCGTCTTCAAGATGGAGGCGGCACTCATCAACCAGACCATCTACGGCGGCGGCCAGACCACCGGCGGCTATCAGGACGACTACCGCAACCGCGCCGTGTGGAGCACCTCGGGCTCGAACCGCTACTTCTACAAGTATGCCGACATGGCCACCACCGGCGCAATCGAAAACACGATGATCCCGATGCTGCGGCTGGGCGAGATGTACCTCATCGCGGCCGAAGCCCAGTCGGACAACCTGGCCAACGGCACCTCGTACATCAACATGCTGCGCCGCTACCGGGGTATCAGCACCTCGCTGCCAAGCCTCACCCAGGAGCTGCTCATCTACGAATATATCCGCGAACTCTACGGCGAGGGGCAGCTCTTCTACCTCTACAAGCGTCTCAACACCACCATCATCCGCTCGGCCACGGCCAGCGAAAACACCCTGCCGGGCAGCAACGTCTTCGTGGTGCCGCTGCCCGACTCCGAAACCGACAACATCCAATAAGCCTGCGCGATCATGAAACGTTCGATTCTCATTCTTCTGCTCCTGCCGCTGCTGGGCGCCGGATGCCGCGAAAGCCTCCCCGAACACTTCGGCGAGATCGAGGGCATCTACTTCAACAACCAGCAGAACAACGGACTGCTCATCGATACGGCCTCCTATACGTTCATCTACGAGGATGCGGACCACATGGAGGTTCCGGTCCGCATCCAGCAGCTGGGCCGCATGTCGCAGACACCGCGGGCGGTGAATCTGCGCGTCACGTCGCCCGACGCCGTCGAGGGGGTCGACTACGACCTCTCGGGCGAGGCCCTTCTGCCGGCCAACGCCAACAGCTTCGACTACCTGATCACGCTTCACCGCACCGAAGCGCTGAAGAGCGAAACCAAACGCCTCGTCGTCGAACTCGCCCCGAACGACAGTTTCATCCTCCCCTTCACGGAGCAGATCCAGTCGGGCGACACCGTCTCGACGGTCCGCTACACGATCTACTTCTCGGATCAGTTCACGGCACCCCCCGCCGGCTGGCAGACGATCTTCATCGGCGCCTTCTCGCAGCAGAAGTTCGAACTGATCTGCGAGGTAATGGAGATCGCCCGCGCCGATTTCAACGAAGAGGGCGTGATCTCCTCGGCCAAGTGGATGTACATCCAAAGCACGATGATCAACTACGTCAGCACGCAGGAGCGGCTGCGCGATGCCGGCCAGCCCTACGACGAACGGGCCTTCGACGAATCGGGCGCCCCGCTGACCTTCGTTTAACCCACGAAACGCGAAAACGATGAATATCAGAAACTGGATCATAACCTCTTGGGCCTGCGGATTGCTGGCCTCGTGTGCCGGCGACCTGGGCAACTACGACTACCATGAGCTGCACGAACCCGTCATCACGGGCATCGAAACCGACCTCTCGGTGTTGACCCACTCGACGCTGGAGCTGCACCCCGATCTGGGCGGCGACTTTCCCGAAAGCGACTACGCCTTCCAGTGGCGGGCCCTCTCGCAGAACGACAACCCGACGATGACGCTGCTGGCCGAGACCCGCAATCTGAATTACGAGGTCGAACTGCTGCCGGGCAGCTACCGGCTGCTCTTCCGCGTGATCGAACGCGCGACGGAGATCTTCTGGCAGGCGGAGTACAACCTGCAGGTGAGCGAATCGACCTCCGAGGGGTGGATGGTCCTCTGCGCCGACGGGACGGAGAACCGCGCCCGGCTGGACATGGTCTCCCGGGTGACGGGCGAAACCTACCTCGACGTGCTGGCCGACAACGGAATGCCCGAACTGCACAACCCCTACCGCATCCAGTGGTCGCAGTTTGCCGACGGCGAATCGCTCTACTACCTGCTCACGGGCGACGGCGCCACGCGTCTGGGCCGCAGCGGCTTCGAATGGAAAGAGGAGTATCGCCTGCAGTACGAGATGGGTAACTCGGACATTCCGGCTCCGGAGGCCATCAACGATGTAACGGCCGCCAAGATGATGGTAGCCGACGGCAAGGTCTACTATGCCGAATGCCTGGTGGGTGTGGGGCTCTTCGGGCCGATTGCCGAGGCGTCGTTCCATGCCGCGCCGATCGTCGGGACCAACATCTCGACCCAGAACATCGTCGTGCCGGCCTCGATGCTCTACGATCTGGACGCCAAACGCTTCGTGGCCTACGCCCCCAACCTGCGCAGCAACGACGTGGGCGGATACGAGGCACTCAACGAGATGAACGACCTGGTGACGCTGCTCGGCGAGATGGACAACGGCGGAACGGTCATCGGAACGGCCTTCGAACGCTTTCCCCAGGGGATGGATTTCGTCTGGATGGAGAACACGAAATACGACCCCAACAACACCGGCACGGGAATCACCTACACGGTGCTGCGCGACGGTTCGCGTTACGAACTCTACGGCACGCAGCTGGGCGAGATGTGGGGTGCGGTCAATCTGGGCGGTCCGGCCTTTGCGCTGGGACGCGCCGCCTGGGCCGATCTCTCGTCCTGTCCCGAGATTGCGCAGGCCACGCAGTTTGCCTTCAGTTCGCTGCGCAGCATGATGTACTACGCCGTCGGCGGGACGGTCTACGGCGTCGACCTCTCGCAGACCCCCGTCCAGACGACCCGTCAGATCTCGCTCCCGGGCGAGGAGATCACCTGCATGAAGTTCAACATCTACCGTCAGAACGAAAACCTCGACCGGACGTACGATCTGGTGGTCGGAAGCGTCCGCCAGCAAAGCGGCACGCTGCGCATCTACGAAGGATTCGACTCCGACGGCGACTTCCGTAACGTGACCCCCGAGGTTCATACGGGACTGGGGCGTATCGTCGACGTCACCTACCGCGAAATGTTGAAATAAGGTCCCAAACCATGACTGCCATGAAAAAACCGATTCTGCAAAAGGCCCTTCTGCTGCTGACCGCCGCGACGCTCGTCACGGCCTGCGGTCGCCAGCGCGGATTCACGCTTCAGGGCGAGGTGCCCGAAGTGTGGGAGGGGAAGAGCGTGGTTCTCTACGCCGTGGACGGCGGCCGCGACGAGGCGATTGACAGTACGCGGATCGCCGACGGACGCTTCCGCCTCGAAGGCGAACTGGCCGCGCCGCGCCGCTGTCGGGGCGTCATCTACCTCGACCCGAACGACCGCACGTCGCGCCGCACACGGGTGACGTTCGACGTGCTGCTCGACAGCACGCAGGTCACGGTCCGCTGCGACACGCGGGGCCGGGAACCGCATTTCACCCTCACGGGAGGCGCCTCGCAGGAGGCTCTGCAGGAGTTCCGCCGCGAACTGGCGCCGCTCAACGATGAATATGGACGCCTCTTCGACCGGTACGTCCCGACGTTCTACCATCAGTCGGACCGCCGCGGGGGAATCGAACTGGCCCGCCGCCTCACGCAGCTCGACACGCAGATCCTCCGCCGCAAGATCGACTACATCGCCAGCCATCCGGCATCGGGCGTGAGCCTCAGCCTGCTGGGCGAGGTGCTCGACCATCCGGCCGCTCCGGCCCGCGACACGCTCTCGACGCTGTTCGAGGGGCTTGTTCCAACGCTGCGCACGTCGGCGCCGGGACGCCGGCTCGAAGAGCGGATCCGCACGAAACGGATGCTCGTCGGCGAACCGCTCCCGGACTTCCCGGTGACCGATTCGCAGGGGGCACAGCACCGTCTCACGGAGTTGTTGCGTCCGGGGTGCGTGACCCTCGTGGAGGTGTGGGCCTCGTGGTGCTCGCCGTGCCGCGACGACATCCCCTATCTGCGGGAGGCCTATGCCCGCTATCACGACGCGGGCTTCGATATCGTCGGCATCTCGATCGACACGAAACGCGACGACTGGATGCAGGCCCTCGCTCAGGAAAAGATGCCCTGGCGGCAGTTCAACGATGCGGCGCGCGAGAGCTTCCGGGCTTTCGAGACGGGCTCCGTGCCGACCTCCATCCTGGTCGACGACCGGGGCCGGATCCTGCGGCTCGACGCCCGCGGCGGATGGCTGGGCGCCGAACTCGAATCCAGGTATGAACAACAACCGAAATAACAAACCATGAAGAGATTGACAATCATTGCACTGCTGGCGTTCGTGGCCGGAGCCTGCACCTCGCGGCAACCCGACGCAACGACGCTCCGCATCGAGGTGACCAACCCGACCCTCTCGAACGTCGGCCTGCTCGTCGACCGCACGACCGGCTACACCGTCGAACTCGACAAGCACGGACGTGCGACGCTGACGCTGCCCGGGGTCGAATGCCTCTACGGACAACTCGTCTACGGCGAGCAGATGTGTCCCGTCTTCCTCTCGCGGGGTGACGGTGCCACGGCACGTTTCGACGGGCTGCACTTCGCCGAGAGCCTCACGGTCGAGGGGACGAACCGCGCCGCCAACGACTATCTGCGCACGACGACCCTCCCCGAAGGGCCCTCCTACGAGGTCTCGTGGGAGGAGTTTGCCCGTGGACTGCGGCAGCGCGAGGCCGACATCGTCCGCCTGCTCGAAGCCCGCGGACTGGATTCGCTCTGCCCCGACTTCGCCCGCATCGAGCGGCTGCGGCTGCGCTACGCCTACGCCCAGCCGATGCTGGTCTACGAAATGGGCCACCGGATGATGACCGGCGACACGACCTTCCGCGTCGGTGAAGCCCTGACGGATTCGGTCCGCACGCTGATCGTCGACCACGAAGAGCTGGCCGATGCGGCCGAATACCGCGATTTCCTGCGTTTCGGCATTCCGCTGCTGCTGCGCGACGAGGGAGCCGCGCTCGACAGTTCGTACGACCGCACGGTGGCCACGATGCGCTACTTCGGCGAGCGCTTCCCGCAGGGCCGCGTACAGCAGACCATGCTGCGGTCGCTGGCCCTCGAGTATCTCCAGACCGAAGGGATCCGCAACACCGCCGAGCTGCAGAATCTGGCCAACACCTACCTGACCGATCCGCAGATGGCGGCCGACTACCGCGCCGAGATCGCCCGTCACGACCTGACGGCCACCGGACGCCCCTCGCCCGACTTCACGGCCACGGACCGCGAAGGCCGCAGCTACACGCTGGCCGACCTGCGCGGGAAGTACCTCTATATCGACCTCTGGGCCTCGTGGTGCGGACCCTGCAAACGTGAGGCGCCGCATCTGAAACGTCTCGCCGAACGCTTCGCCGGACGCGGAATTCTCTTCGTCGGGCTCTCGGTCGACGAGGATCGCACGGCCTGGGAGAAGGCTCTCGACGAGGAGCAGCTTCCGGGACTGCAGCTGCGGCTCGACCCCGCGAGCAGTTTCGCCGCCGATTACGGCGTGGAGGGGATTCCGCACTTCATCCTGCTGGACAAGCAGGGGCACATCGTCCAGGCCGACATGTTGCGCCCCTCGTCCGACGGCGTGGTCGAGTACCTCGAAAAACTGAAAGACCTCTGAAAACCCCAATTTCAACATTCTCTTATTCTCTTGTTTAACTCTTAAAATCTGAAACCATGAAAAAATTATGGCTCTTACTGCTGGCAGGGTGCGCAATGACGCTCACTCCGGCATGCACCAACGAGGATGATGACCAAGGACCGGCCGCTCCGGTCGAGTGCAGCGTTCCGGCCACGGCCGAGATCGGCGGCACGATGACCATCACGGGTCAGGGCTTCGCCGCCACGGCCGAAGTCGCACTGCGCGATGCGGCGGGGGTCGAGACGCCGCTCGAAGATCCCGAAATTACGGCCTCGGGATTTACGGGAACCGTTCCCGCAACGCTCAAGGAGGGCTCCTATACGGTCGTGCTGCATCAGGACGGCACGTGGGAGATCGGACAGGTGACGCTCACCGTGGCTCCCGTCAAGGAGAATCCCGTGCTGAACGTAGTGGTGCCGAGCGCCATCCGGCTCAATGAAACGCTCGAAATCGCCGGTCTGGGCTTCACGCAGGAGATGGGTATCGTGCTGCGGAATACGGCCGATCAGGAGCGCACCGAACTCACCGTCGCACTCTCGAGCAACGGCGTGGAGTGCACCATCCCGAGCGGTACGGCCGCCGGTTCGTACGACGTGATCCTCACGCAGGGCAACGACGAATGGACCCTGGCCGAGGCTGTCCCGGCCGCCGTCTACAAACGGTTGAAGAGCGTCTCGGTCACCTCCGCCATCGAGTGCGAAGAGGTTACGGTGGAAGAACTCGCCCAGTTCCTCATCGAAGACTCGAAGAATCAGGGTATGCCCATGGACGAGGCTACGGCACAGGCGTATGCCGAGATGTACATATCGTATGGTGCATTCGACCCCACCGTCACCACGGCCTCCTACTCCTTCACGTATGATGCCTCGGGCAATCCTGCGGGCTCCAAGATGAAGGGCATGTACGACGAGGCGGAATCCGACTGGTTCGCCTTCACGGTGGACGGCGACCGGATCTCGGCCACCAACCAGAAGTTCGAAGAGGGTACCGACGGCATGCGTTCGTTCGCCTGGACGCTGAACAACGGCCGCGTCGATCAGTCGGCCGTCTCCTACGAGAAGCGCGACGTCAACTACGTCTGGGCCTATGACGCCCAGGGGCTGTGGAGCGGTGTGAACTTCGCCGTCGACAACAGCGCCTACATGACGCTGGCCTACGATGCCGGCAAATTCACGGGCAGCGAGGGCAACTCGATATTCACCTACGATGCCGCGCCGCAGCAGAACGCGATCTTCGGCATCGACATCGCCAAGCTGATCTTCGGCGTGCAGACGATCAACATCATCGAGGCCGACCATCTGGCAGCCATCCTGCTGAACCTGGCCGGAACCCCCTCGACGGCACTCCCCGCCACCATCACGGAGATGGACGGCTCGACGCCGGGCATCACCTATCAGTTCGACGAGGAGGGTTACGTCACCAAGATCGACTGGGAGGTTGCCAACGGCAAGGACCCCAACTTCCAACACTTCGACGCCAGCAGCAAGACTTCGTATACGCTGATCTACGAATAGGCCGCCGTACGGCTCAAACACGCGAAGGGCGCCCGTCTCTGAGGACGGGCGCCCTTTTTTTGAGGTCCGACGACCGGCGAAGAGCCGGCTCAAGGCACGGCATAGCGGCGCAACTCGCGATTGAGCTCCTTTTCGCGGCCGCCGGTCAGACGGTCCAGCAACGCATGGAACCGCGGCGAATGGTTGTGATGGACCGTATGACAGAGTTCGTGCAGGATGACAAAATCGCGCAGGTGTTCGGGCAGCGACATCAGAAAGAGACTCAGCGAGATGCGGTTGCGTCCCGAACAGCTGCCCCAGCGCGTGCGCGAAGCGCGGATCGTCAGCGCGGCGTACGTCAGGCCGGTGGCGGCCGAGAGGGCGGCGATACGCGGCGGAAGATCGGCCTTGGCGGCCCGGCGCAGCTCCTCGATGCGGGCCTTCTGCTCCGCGGGCGGGAGTTGCGGCGGCAGGGCCGCGCAACGCCCGGCCACCCGTTCGCGCGTCGCTACGATCCATGCACTCTTCTCCTCAAGAAAGGCCACGGCCCGCTGCCGCGACACCCCGTAGGGGTACGAGAGCCGAACGGCTCCCGTCGCCCGCACGCGGATCGAGATGCGCCGGGCCCGCGGCGACTGCGCCAGCGTCACCTCGCCCAGCAGCGGATGTTCCAGCACCTCGACCAGCGTCGCGCGAACGGTCGCTGTGCCCCGCCGTCCTGCACCCGAGGATCGGCCCCCTCTGACACGTCGTCCGATCATCGCAGCCACAGGGAATGGACCGACAGCGAGGTGATCACATCGGCCGAATCGCGGCGTTCGACCGACAGTTGTTCGAAGAGGATCCGGCAACGTTCATCGCGGTAGTCCAACAGCCGCAGTGCCTGCTCGCGCGTGGGTTCCGCACCCGTCGAAGGGTCGAAACCGCTTGCGGCCAGCTGTTTTTCCAGAAGCTCCGGCACCGAAACCTCCAGCACGGGGCGCCCCGTTCCGAGGAGGAAGCGCAGCGTATCGTTCTCGAAAGAGCAACTCTCCGGATTCCATACGGTCAGATTGACATAGCAGCGCGAGTAACCGCGATCGACCTCGAACTCGGCATTGTGGGGCAAATAGACCTCAATGGAGGGCAGCGACGCCGTCATCTCCTTGACGGCCGCCGGCATGCCCCAGCGCACGTAGTCGCGCATCGCCTCGGGGAGCACGTCCACCAGATCGTCCGAGGTCTGCAATCCGAAGCGCGCAAAGGCGGCGCTGTCGCGTTCGACATACTCCAGCGCCTCGTACAGTTCGCGGAACTCCTCGCGGCGGACCGTATCGGCCAGCGTGACGGGCGCAAGCGAAAGATGCCCCTGCGCATCGAGGCGTCCGAGCGAGGCGGCCAGGCGTTCGACACGACGGGTCTGCGACTGCATGGCGGCGCGTTCGGGCTCCAGCGCCGGGATGTAGGCCACGGCGGCAAAGACAATCATTGCAAAGAGCACCACCCACAGGTAGCGACCCGTGCGGCGTGAAAGAAACAGCAGGATGCAGAGCGTCATCACTCCGCCGCAGATGAGGAGGTAGATGCGCGGCACGGTCAGTCCGTACTCGCCGACACGGCGGGCCACTCCGACCCAGAACAACACGACGATGGGCAGCGACACGAGGCTGAAACGGTCGTAGAACCCGTCGAAGATCCGTTTGGCAAGCGGCAGACGCAGGGCCTTGACCACGAGCGTCGTAATCGTGAAGCCGAAGACCAGATAGGCCACGCCGCCCTCGGGCAGCGACCACGTGAAGAGGATCTTCAGCAGGTAGACATACAGAATGACGGCATAGAGGATAACGGCCGGCGTGATGATCCAGTTCACCAGCACCTCCAGGACGCGCGATGAGCCCATGCGGGCCTCTTCCCAGCGGTCGAGCATCATCAGGAAGAGTGTCGGAGCCGTCAGGAACTGCGTGACGAGGAAGAGATCCGTCGTCAGGTGCAGAACCCAGCGGGCTTCGGTGAACCCGAAGATATAGGCCGCCGACCAGAGGATCGCTTCAAAAAGGCCGTAAGCGACATAGGCAAAAAGCATGGAGAGCACCGCCGCCCGTAAATAGACCAGTGCATCGGCCACGAAGCGGTCGTTCGACACGGCCCGACGGCAGGCCAGCAGCGCCAGCGGCGTGAGAATGGCCAGCGTGATCACCGCCGGCGCCGTCCCGATCCACTCCGGGAGCCCCTTCCAGAGGAACAGCGGCACGAGCGGAGCCCATGCCACCCAGTAGATGCGGTGCCATGCACTCCGACCGGTGAGGAGGTTGACGACGAGCAGCAACAGGGCTCCCCACCCCAGCACCAGAAGACGGGCCTCGTCGGGTTCACGGCGGAGTTCGACATCGACGACCAGCGTCACGGTCAGTGCCAGCAGGAGCAGCAGTTCGAGCGGGTGGCGGCGCACCACGTTCACAAACCCCTCACGGAGGTCCTGCATGCGTTCGCGGAGATTCCACTTCATGGCTATGCGTTTTTTAAGGTTGATTCACACCCAAGCCGGACCGGAACTGGTCACGCGGCGTCAGTCGGGACCAGACGCGGGCCGGTCGAGACCGAGAACGTAGCCGATCGGGGCCGGCGGAAGTGCAGCCGGCTATTCGCCGATGCGCTGACGCACGACCTCGAAAAGCATCACGGCTGCGGCCGCCGAGACGTTCAGCGACTCGATATGACCGATCATCGGAATGGCCAGCTGCTCGTCGCAGAGTTTGAGCACCTCCCGCGAAATGCCCGTATCCTCGGCCCCCATGACCAGCACGGTCGGACGCCGGAAATCGGCATCGTAGAGCAGTTTGCGGCTCTTCTCCGTAGCGGCGACCACCTGGAAGCCCTCGGCCTGCAGCTGTTTGAGCGTATTGCGGATCGATCCCACGCGGCAGACCGGGATCGTTGTCAGCGCCCCGGCCGATGAACGGATCGCCTCGGCATTGACCGGCGCCGAGTTCTTCAGCGGCGTAACAAGACCGTGGGCCCCGGCACACTCGGCCGAACGGGCGATGGCACCGAAGTTGCGCACGTCGGTCACCCCGTCGAAGAGCACCACCAGCGGCGTTTCATCCTCGGGCACCCGCTCGAGGATATCCGACAGTTCGACATACTCGATGGCGGCGGTCTGCGCCACGACGCCCTGATGGTTGCCGCGCGTAAGGCGGTTCAACTTCTCGACGGGCACCTCCTGCCAGCGGATGCGGTGACGGATGCACAGGTCGCGGAACTCCTGCATCAGCGGCCCTTCGGCCCCCTTGCGGATGTAGAGTTTTTCGATCTGCCGGCCGGCTTCGATCGCCTCGGCCACGGGACGGATCCCGAAAATCAGATTATCCATTGTATTGTTCTTCGGTGATTTCCAATTCATAGGAGGCCTTCTCCCACTCGTGCATCTGGTGGTCGTAACGTGCCTTCAGATCGTTGTAGGTCTTGTAGTCGGCCTCGTTGTAGTCGGTCGCCGAGGCGAATTTCGCGTCCCAGGCCGCGATCTGCTTCTCCAGGTCGCCCAGCTCCGCCTCGATGGTCTCGACCGCCTTGCGCAGCTTGCGCAACAGCTTCTCCTGCTCCTTTTTCTGTTCGTAGGAGGCCTTGCCCGAGAGGGGTTTCGGCTCCTCCGCGGCGGTCGGTGAGGCCGTTCCGGCTGTCGGTTTGGCGGCTCCGGCGGCCGGTTTGACCGCGCCGGTTTTGGGAGCCTTGGCCGGTGCATCCCGCCGTTCGATCTCCTGCAGCGACTCCAGCTTGCGTTTTTCGAGGAAGTAGTAGATGCCGCCGAGGTACTCCTTGACGCCGCCGTCGCGGAACTCGTAGACCTTCTGGACCATGCCGTCGAGGAATTCGCGGTCGTGCGAAACCACGACCACCGTGCCGTCGTACTTCAGGATGGCATTCTTCAAGATATCCTTCGAGCGCATGTCCATGTGGTTTGTGGGCTCGTCCAGCACCAGCAGGTTGCGCGGTTCAAGCATCATGCGGGCCATGGCCAGGCGTGCCCGCTCTCCGCCCGAGAGGACCTTGACCTTCTTGTCGATATCCTCGCCGCGGAAGAGAAACGCCCCGAGAATGTCGCGCAGCCGCGTGCGGATGTCGCCCACGGCCACCCGGTCCAGCGTATCGTAGACCGTGAATTCGCCGTCCATCAGGTCGTCCTGGTTCTGGGCATAGTAGCCGATGTTGACATTGGCGCCGATGCGGATCGAGCCTTCGGTAGGAGTCAGCTGTCCGACAAGCATTCGGGCCAGCGTCGTCTTGCCCTCACCGTTGCGCCCCACAAAGGCGATGCGGTCGCCCTTCTCGATGATGAAGTTCGCACCGCTGAAGACGTGTTTCGCACCGAACGACATGCCGACGTCGTTGATCTCGGCGACAATTTGACCCGATCGCGGGGCGGGCGGGAACTTGATGTTGAGCGTCGCCAGATCCTCCTCGTCGATTTCGAGACGTTCGAGGCGCTCCAGTTGCTTGATGCGCGACTGCACCTGGTTCGACTTGGTGGGCTTGTAGCGGAACTTCTCGATGAACTCCTCGGTCTTCTCGATCATCCGCTGCTGGTTTTCGTAGGCGGCCAGCTGCTGGGCGCGGCGTTCGGCCCGCAGCACAACATATTTCGAATAGGGAACCTTGTAGTCCGTGATCTTGCCCAGCGAGAGTTCGATCGTGCGGTTGGTGACGTTGTCCAGGAAGGCGCGGTCGTGCGAAATCAGCAGCACCGCTCCGTTGTAGCTCTTCAGATACTCCTCCAGCCACTGGATCGATTCGATGTCGAGGTGGTTCGTGGGTTCGTCGAGCAGGAAGATCGACGGACGCCGCAGGAGCAGTTTGGCCAGCTCGATACGCATGCGCCAGCCGCCCGAGAATTCACTCGTGGCACGGCCGAAGTCCTCACGCTTGAAACCCAGACCGAGCAGCGTCTTCTCGATATCGGCATCGCGGGTCTCGCCGCCGAGGATGTGATAGCGGTCCTGGGCATCGTTCAACCGGTGCAGCAGCTGTTCGTAGTCCGGCGATTCGTAGTCGGTCCGTTCGGTGATCTGGCGCGTAAGCTCTTCGATCTCGGCCTCGAGGCGCAGCACCTCGTCGAAGGCCTTGGCCGTCTCCTGGACGAGGGTCGTGGTGTCGGCCACGCGCATCGTCTGCGGCAGGTAGCCGATCGTGCAGTCGCCGTTGATCGTGACGGCCCCCGAAGTGGGTTGTTGTTCGCCGGTGATGATCCGCAGCAGCGTGGTTTTACCGGCGCCGTTTTTCCCGACCAGACCGATGCGGTCCTTCGGGTTGATCAGAAACGAAATATTGTCGAAGAGGGTCCAGCCCCCGTAACTGACTGTCAGATTGTCGAGTGAAATCATACGTAACGCACTAAATCCGCGGGCTGTCTCCGCAGCCCCTGAAAATCACCGCAAAGGTAGCGATTTTACCGCAAATTCCGACATCGGCGCCCTCGGGAGGCTGTTTTTTCGGATAAATTTGCGCCACGGCACCGGGATTCAGCCGCAGACATTCTGTCGGATTCGCAGTCTGAGACTTTACGCTCCGTCATCCCGAGGGGGGGGGCACGCCCCGCCCGGCCGGCTTCGGGCGTCAGGCTCCGAGAATGCGTCGGATCTCGGCCTCGGGATCCGCCGCCTTGAAGACGGCACTCCCGGCCACCAGCACTTCGGCTCCGGCGTCGTAGACCGCTCGCGCATTGGCAGCCGAAATACCGCCGTCGACCTCGATAATCGTTCCGAGCCCCATCTCACGGGCCATTGCCCGCAGTTCGCGGATCTTCGCAATCGACCCCTCGATGAACGACTGCCCGCCGAAACCCGGCTCGACACTCATGACCAGCACCAGATCCACCTCGGGCAGCCACCGGCGCAGTGCCTCGACCGGCGTGGCCGGTTTGATCGAGAGGCCGACCTTCGCCCCCGCCCGGCGGATCCGGGCAATACACTCGGCGGGATCGGCGGCGGCCTCCAGGTGGAAGGTCACCAGATCGGCCCCCGCCTCGACGAAACGAGCCACATACTTCTCCGGTTCGACAATCATCAGATGCACGTCCAGAAACTTCGCCGTAGCCCGCCGGATGGCCTTCAGCACGGGAAAGCCGAACGAGATGTTGGGTACGAAAACCCCGTCCATCACGTCGATATGAACCCATTCGGCCGCACTGCGGTCAATCATCCGCGTATCGCGGTCCAGATGGCCGAAGTCGGCCGAAAGCATCGAGGGAGCAACCGTACGCTGCATGAATTTCACGTTTTTTT
This sequence comes from uncultured Alistipes sp., assembly GCA_944321945.1. Classification (GTDB taxonomy): domain Bacteria; phylum Bacteroidota; class Bacteroidia; order Bacteroidales; family Rikenellaceae; genus Alistipes. The sequence goes on along the minus strand of CALUNE010000016.1, from coordinate 4,360 downwards.
GAGAGAATCAGACGCTCGGAGGTGATCTCCGGGAAACGGATCTTTTCCGCAAATCCATCCGTAGCGTTCTACAAATATAGGGAAATTTTCCGCAAAAAAGCCTATCTTTGCAGATATGAATACAACTCTTCTACTTCTTGCCGTGCTGTTCGGACTGGCGGCCGCAGCACTCGGACTGCTGCTGACCCGTCAACATCGAGAAACCGTCCGCCTGCGGCGGGAAAAGGAGGAGGCCGAAGAGACCCTCGTCGACCTGCACCAGCGTCTCTCGACCGCCGAAGCTCTCCACGCCGAGGCCTGCCGCACCCGCGACCTGGCCCAAAACGAACTGACCACCCTGCGAGACACGCATCTGCGCACCGAAACCGAACTCTCCGCCCTGCGCGCCTCGAGCCAGGCCGAAATCGCCACGCTGCGAAGCCGAAATGCCGAAGATCGGGCGGCCGAACGCTCGGAACGCGAAAAACTCGAAGAGCAGTTCCGCCAGCAGTTCAAGAATCTGGCCACGGAGATCCTCAACGAACAGACCCGCACGTTCAAGCAGACCAACCGCGAATCGATCGATCTGCTGCTCAAGCCCTTCCGCGACAACATCACCGACTTCCGCGAACGCGTCGAGCGCATCTACTCCCACGAAAACGAACAGCATGGCGAGCTGAAAAACGAACTCAAACGCCTCATGGAGCTCAACCAGCGCATCTCGACCGATGCGCGCAACCTGACCGATGCGCTGAAGGGCAACTCGAAGGTGCAGGGCGACTGGGGCGAAATGCTGCTGGAGACGATCCTCGACAGTCTGTCGCTCTCGAAGGGCATCCACTATCAGACGCAGTGCAACCTCAAGGACCCCGAAGGGCACAACCTGCGTCCCGACGTGGTGCTGAACCTGCCCGATGACAAGCACATCATCATCGACTCGAAGGTCTCGCTCACGGCCTTCGTCAACTACACCGCCGCCACGAGCGACGAAGAGCGACAATCGTGCCTCAAGGCCCACGTGGCCTCCGTACGCCAGCATGTCCGGGAGCTGGGCAACAAGGAGTATCAGCGGCTGCTGAAGTCGCCCGATTTCGTCATCCTGTTCATTCCGAACGAACCGGCCTTTCTGGTAGCCCTGCAAAGCGATCCGAAGATCTGGTCGGAGGCCTACGCGCTGAAGGTGATCATCTCCTCACCCACGAATCTCTTCGCACTGCTGAAGCTCGTCGCCGATCTCTGGAAATACAACGATCAGGACAAGAACACGCGCGAGATTGCCGATCTGGCACTCAAGCTCTACGACCAGCTGGTGAAGTTCACCGCCTCGCTCGAAACCGTCGGCAGCGCCCTCGACAAGGCCAGCACCGCCTATACCGATGCCTACAAACGGCTCTGCAGCCCGAAAGGCCAGAACAGCATCATCCGCATCGGCGAACAGCTCCGCAAGACGGCCCACCTGCTGCCCAAACAGCAGCACTCGACGCAAACCCTCGAACTGGCCGAGGCCGACACGCCGCAACCGGATGCCCCGAAACGCATCGGAGCTCCGGAGCATCCCGACCCGACGGAGCATCCCGACCCGACGGATCCGGCCGGGGAAGCATGAGCCTTTGAAAAACACACCCAATACATGAAACGCCTCTTCACCTTGCTGACCGCGCTGGCCGCCGTACTACAGGCCTCCGCCGTCAATCCGAAAGCGGATCCGAAGGCCGTCGTCACGACCCCGAATGCCCGCTTCACGGTCCTCACCCCGCAGCTCATCCGCATGGAGTGGAGCCAGGACGGGAAGTTCGAGAACCGCGCCACCCTCACGTTCGTCAACCGCGAACTCCCGGTTCCCGAATTCCGCGTGCGCGACAGCCGCTCGAAACTGACCATCACCACCTCGGAGCTCACGCTCACCTATCTGAAAACCGGCCGGTTCACGGACCGCAACCTGCAGGTCACCTTCCACCTCAACGGCGAAAAGGTCACCTGGACCCCCGGGCTGACGGATTCGCTCAATCTGATGGGCACGACCCGCACGCTGGACGGCTGCGACGGCAACCGCCTCGGCCGTGAACCCATGGAGCAGGGGCTGCTCTCGCGGTCGGGATGGGCCCTGGTGGACGACAGCCGCCGCCACCTCTTCGTCCCCCATGATTCGCACTGGAAGGAGTGGGTCGCCCCGCGCCCCGAGGGTGAACGGCAGGACCTCTACCTCTTCGCCTACGGGCACAATTACAAACAGGCACTGGCCGACTACCAGATGGTCGCCGGACGCGCCCCGCTGCCGCCGAAATATACGTTCGGTTACTGGTGGAGCCGCTACTGGCAGTACTCGGACAACGAATTCCGCGATCTGATCTCGAAATTCCGCTCGATGGACCTGCCGATCGACGTGCTGATCGTCGACATGGACTGGCACGAAACCTGGGGCCTGCGCCGCCACAACACCCCGCTCGACGAGTACGGACAGACCATCGGCTGGACCGGCTACACCTGGCAGAAGGAGCTCTTCCCCTCGCCGGCCAACTTCCTGAAGTGGACCGAACTCGAACACCTCAAGGTGGCGCTGAACCTCCACCCCGCATCGGGCATCCAGCCCTACGAGGCCCCCTACGAGGATTTCGTCCGCCAGTACGGCTGGAAAGAGAAGGGCAAGAGCGTCCCGTTCCACATCGACGACCCGCGCTGGGCCGACGCCTACTTCGACACGGTCCTCGGCCCGATGGAGAAGGAGGGGGTCGACTTCTGGTGGCTCGACTGGCAGCAGTGGAACGAATCGCGCTTCACACCGGGGCTCTCGAACACCTTCTGGCTGAACCACACCTTCTTCCAGCACGCCGCACAGAGCCGTCCCGACTGCCGCCCCTTCACCTATCACCGCTGGGGAGGGCTGGGTTCGCACCGCTATCCGCTGGCCTTCTCGGGCGACACCTTCGCCACGTGGGAGACGCTGGCCTATCTGCCCTGGTTCACCGCCACGGCCTCGAACGTCAACTACGGGTACTGGGGCCACGACATCGGCGGCCATCAGTTCCACAACAACCAGAAGACGACCGATCCGGAGCTCTACACGCGCTGGCTGCAGTACGGCGTCTTCACGCCGATCTTCAAGACCCACTCCACGAAGGATCCGCGCATCGAACGCTACATCTGGTCGTTCCCCGACCACATGTTCTACATGCGTGACGCCCTCCGCCTGCGCTACACGCTGGCCCCCTACATCTACAACGCCGCGCGCGAGAATTTCGACACGGGGGTCGGCATCTGCCGCCCGCTCTACTACGAAGAGCCCGAAGCCGACGAGGCCTACACCCACGGCGAAGAGTTCTTCTTCGGGCGGGACATCCTCGCCACGGCCGTCACTCAGCCCGTGGATTCACTCACGGGGCTGGCCGAACGCACGATGTGGTTCCCCGAAGGCCGCTGGTACGACTGCGCCACGGGTGCCATGTACGACGGCCACACGACCCGCACACTCCACTATACGGTGGGTGAGAATCCCTGGTTCGCACGCGCCGGAGCCATCCTGCCGATGAATCCCGATGGGGTGCAGAACCTCCAGCAGCCGTGCGACACACTGGTTCTGACCTTCATCCCGGGTGACGACGGCGCCCTGCGCTACTACGAGGACGACGGCATCAGCCAGCGTTACACCGACGAATTCGCCACCACGCAGATCACCAAACGCCAGTCGGGATCCGTCATCCGGGTCGAGATCGCTGCACGCGAGGGCCGCTATGCCGGTGCACCCGCCGCGCGCAGCTATGAACTGCGCTTCCCGGCCACCTTCCCGCCGCGGAGCATCACCATCGACGGCCGCGAGATCCCCTATTCGCGCTTCCCGAAGGCCGGCGAGTGGACCTACGATGCCTACACGCTGGCTCCGGTCGTCCACACCGAAGCGCTGGCATGCGACCGTCCCGTGGTCGTGGAGCTGACACTCGACGACGAGGCCGTCGCCAAACAGGAGCTGCTCTACGGCAAAAGCGGTCTCTTCAAGCGCTGCGTGGATCTGACCGTCGAGTTCAAACTCGAACAGGGTCGTCACGGCGAGACCTATCTGCTGCTGCCGAAGGAGTATCTGCGCGTGTCGCAGTGTCCGAACTTCATCCTCGAACGTCCGGAAAGTGCTCTGGAACTGATCTCGACGTTCGACCGGACGCTCCGGCAGATGTTCGAGACCACGGACGGTATGGATCTCATCGGGGCCGGCTTCAAGGAGCGGCTCCACCGTCAGCTCGGCAGCGACGCGAACGCCGAATAAAGCCCCCGTGGCGGCCATCACACCGCACGAAAAAGGCTCCTGCCCGAAGAGGAAGGGGGCTTTTTTGAAACTTATAAGCGTTATTTTATAAGTTTTTGATAGATAAAGTGTTAGGTTGTTGAAGAA
>CALUNE010000015.1 GCA_944321945.1 uncultured Alistipes sp. | reverse complement strand
GCGCGATAAACCGGACTGGACGGCCACAAGAAGCCGGCTTGAGAAGCCTCCTTTATGCGCCACGGCCTCGCCGCGTTCCGCAACGTCGGTGGCGGCAAATCGGACCGGACGATCCCAATAAACCGGCCTAAGACTTCTCCCCGATCCCAGCAGAGTGTACGTCCATCGATGACGATGGCCCTGCAAACCGCCGAAAACCACCCGCTTGAAGAAAATTTTTCGACGCCGAATTTTTCTTTTCCCGAATTAATACGTATCTTTGCGGTCCCGAAATGGGACTAACAACTAATTAAAAGCATTATGAACAACTACGAAACCGTTTTCATTGTCACGCCGGTTCTGTCCGATGCTCAGGTTCAGGAGGTCGCTGACAAATTCCAGGGTGTCATCACCGAAAACGGCGGTCAAATGGTGAACCGGGAGTCGTGGGGCCTTCGCAAGCTCGCATACCCGATCCAGAAAAAGACCACCGGTTTCTACTTCCTCATGGAGTTCACGGGCGAAGGCTCGCTGATCAACACCCTCGAAACGCAGTATCGCCGCGACGAGCGCGTGATCCGTTTCTTGACTTTCAAGCAGGACAAGTTCGCCGTAGAGTACTCGGAGAAACGTCGTGCAAAACTTTCTAACAAACAGGAGGAGTAAACCATGGCACAGGAAAACAAGGCTCAGTCGGAAATCCGTTACCTCAACCCCGTATCGGTCGACGTCAAAAAGAAGAAATATTGCCGTTTCAAGAAGCTCGGCATCAAGTATGTAGACTACAAGGACGGAGAGTTCCTCAAGAAGTTCCTCAACGAGCAGGGCAAGATTCTGCCCCGCCGTCTGACCGGAACCTCGCAGAAGTTCCAGAAGAAGGTCGCCCAGGCCGTCAAACGTGCACGTCACCTGGCCATCCTGCCCTTCGTAACCGATTGCATGAAATAATTTAAAGGAGGACAACCATGGAGGTAATTCTGATTAAAGATATGGAGAACCTGGGTTACGCCAACGATATCGTGAACGTAAAACCCGGATATGCAAACAACTACCTGATTCCCCAGGGCTATGCCAAAGCCGCTACGGCTTCCGCCAAGAAGGTCCTGGCCGAGAATCTGAAGCAGCGCGCCCACAAGGATGCCAAGATCCTGGCCGACGCTCAGGCCCTGGCCGAGACCATCGCCAACCTGCCGCTGACGCTCTCGATGAAGGCCGAGGAGGGCAAGCTCTTCGGTACGGTCACCGCTACGGACCTCGCCGAGGCTCTGGGTGCCAAGGGCATCACGATCGACCGCAAGCAGATCAGCGTCGAGCCGATCAAGACCGTCGGCGAGTACGAGGCTTCGGCCCGTCTGCACAAGGAGGTCAAGGCTACGATCAAGTTCTCGGTGGTTGCTGCCGAATAAGGCTCCGCACAACGAATGAAACGGGAGGGATTCCGACGGAATCCCTCCCGTTTCATTTTATCCGTCCGGGAAAAAGAGGATGCTATGGTTCGGACGGACATTCAGAACCTCTCGACGGGCCGGCCGAAATACCAGGTGTTCCAGGCATCGCGGGCATAGCCGCGTCCGAGGACCTCGAAAGAGGAGGGGACGGCATCGGGCAGTTCGTTCCCGCACCAGAAGACCTTCCAGTTGTCGCGGGCGTAGCCGTCGCCCAACGCCTCGAACGAAGCGGGAGAGGCCTTCTCCAGCGCGCGGCCATTCCAGAGGACCTTCCAGTTATCACGCGCATAGCCGTCCCCCAGCGTCGCGAATGACGCAGGCGATACATCCGCCACGACGCGCCCCTTCCAGAAGACGCGCCAGTCGTCACGGGCATAACCGTCCGTCAGCACGGCGAACGATTGGCCCGAGGCCTCCTTCACCTCCTCTCCCTCGAAGAAGACGCTCCAGGCATCCTTGCCATAACCGGCTCCCAGATCCACGAACGTCGAGGCAGAGGCCCCGCGGACCTCCCGACCGCGGAACCAGACCGTCCAGGCATCCTTCACATAGCCCGGCAGCGGGCGGGGAGGTCCATATGCGGGGTGTTGCAAAGCGGCCCGGGACGTAGTGGCAAGCAATGAACCGCCCCACGGCAGGACCGTTGTTTCCACGGCACCCAGCAAACATCCCAACCACAGCAGTCGTTTCAAAATCGGAGACATATTCGTTTTGATGGATAGGTTTCGGCGGGCAAGATAGTCATTTGTCCGTTCCGAGCAAAATTCCGGCACAAAAAAAACGCCTGCACGCAGTTGCGTGCAGGCGTCGTTCAGAATCGAGGTTGGGAATCGTCGGGTGCGAACACTCCGGCTCCCCCAGGCTCCCCTGAGCTCCCCTCCCCTCGGGAAATTTACTCTTCGTCCTTCTTGGCGGCAGCCTCCTTGGCCTCGGCAGCCTCCATGGCGCTCTTCAGAGCGGCCAGTCCGGCGATGTCGCCCAGCGTCGTCTTCTCGACCGAAGCGTTGATCTTCTTGACGGTCGACTTCGTAGCGTCGGCAGCGGCACGTTTTTCAGCCTTCTCGGCGGCGGCAGCCTCCTTGCGGGCATCGTCGTAGGTGCGCAGGTGCGAAAGGGTGATTCGCTTGGTAGCCTTCGAGAACTCGATGACCTTGAAGTTGAGCTTGTCGCCCACCTTCGGGGTCGTACCGTCCTCCTTGACGAGCTGACGCGACGGGCAGAAGCCCTCGACATTCTCGCCGAGTGCCACGACGGCGCCCTTGTCCGTGAGTTCGGTGATCGTACCCTCGTGGATGCTATCTACCGGGAACTGGTTCTCGAACTCGTTCCAGGGGTTCTCCTCGAGCTGCTTGTGGCCCAGCGAGAGACGGCGGTTCTCCTTGTCGATTTCGAGAACGACAACGTCGATGTCGGCACCTACCTGGGTGAACTCACCGGGGTGCTTGATCTTCTTGGTCCAGCTGAGGTCCGAGATGTGGATCAGACCGTCGATACCCTCCTCGATCTCGACGAATACGCCGAAGTTGGTGAAGTTGCGCACCTTGGCGGTGGTACGGGTTCCGACGGGGTATTTGGTTTCGATATTCTCCCACGGATCGGGCGTCAGCTGCTTGATGCCGAGCGACATCTTGCGCTCCTCGCGGTCGAGGGTGAGGATGACGGCCTCGACTTCGTCGCCGACCTTCATGAAGTCCTGAGCCGAACGCAGGTGCTGGCTCCAGGACATCTCCGAAACGTGGATCAGACCCTCTACGCCGGGAGCGATCTCGACGAAGGCGCCGTAATCGGCCATAACGACCACGCGGCCCTTAACCTTGTCGCCGACCTTGAGGTTGGGATCGAGAGCCTCCCACGGATGCGGGGTAAGCTGCTTCAGACCCAGAGCGATACGCTTCTTGGCCTCGTCGAAGTCGAGGATCACGACGTTGATCTTCTGGTCGAGCGAAACGATCTCTTCGGGGTGGTTTACGCGGCCCCACGAGAGGTCGGTGATGTGGATCAGACCGTCTACGCCGCCCAGGTCGACGAATACGCCGTAGGAGGTGATGTTCTTGACGGTACCCTCGAGGATCTGGCCCTTCTCGAGCTTCGACATGATGATCTGCTTCTGAGCCTCGAGTTCGGCCTCGATGAGGGCCTTGTGCGAAACGACGACGTTGCGGAACTCCTGGTTGATCTTGACAACCTTGAACTCCATGGTCTTGTCGACATATACGTCATAGTCGCGGATGGGCTTGACATCGATCTGCGAGCCGGGGAGGAAAGCCTCGATGCCGAACACGTCGACGATCATACCGCCCTTCGTACGGCACTTGATGTAACCCTTGATGATTTCGTCCTTCTCGAGAGCCTCGTTGACGCGATCCCACGACTTGAGCTGACGGGCCTTCTTGTGCGAGAGGGAGAGCTGACCGTTCTTGTCCTCGGCCGACTCAACGTAAACCTCCACCTTGTCGCCCACCTTCAGATCGGGGTTGTAACGGAACTCCGAGACGGGGATGACGCCCTCACTCTTGTAGCCGATGTTGACCATCACCTCACGCTTGGTGATGCCGGTAACGGTACCCTCGACCACTTCGCCGACGTTGACGTTCGACAGCGTCTTGTCATAGGCCTCGGTGATCTGGGCCTTGTCCTGATCGTAGACGGCCGAATCGTTTTCGAAGGCATTCCAGTCGAAATTCTCGTTTGCGACTTTCTTTGTTTCTTCCATGTTGGAACTTGTTTTTGCGATACAATCGCTCGTTAAATGGTTAATAATTAATTTGATAACCCGTCCATGCAGCATGTTTCACGCGCACGCGGGACTGCAAAGATACATCTTTTTCGTTGAAAATCAAATTTTTCGGTCGGTTTTTCGGTTCTTCGTCCCCTGCATCCGAAGCCGGGGCGCCGTGTCCGACGGTCAAGGCAGGCGTGTTCAGCGACGGACGACACGCTGCCGCGGACGGTTGTCGGGCGTGATCGGCGACGCCTCCTCCAGCTCCTCCAGCAGCACGTCGGCCACCTTCCCGTCGGTGATCTCGCCGTCGGTATAGTCCAGATCGCGGTAGTTCTTGAAGACGTAGTCGCTGACGGCCACGCGGTAGGCACGCCCCTCGCGCAGCTGCGGGAAGCGCACGTCGAGAGCGCTGTCGGCGGCATCGGTGACAATTTCGTAAGGGGTCGTCGCGATCAGATCGATGCGGTGCGCCTCCTTACGGTTCTGCGTGTCGTTGTACTTCGAGAGGATCATGCGCCGCATCTGGGCCGGGGTCATGCGCATCACGGCAATCTGTGTGCCGAAGGGTTCCAGATCGTAGATGCGGGCCGTACTCATACCGCCGGCCGGAATCGAATCCAACCGCACACCGCCCACGTGGTAGAATCCCACCTCGGCATCGGCCTCGTCGGCCACGGCCGAGGCCATCCAGTTGGCCACGCCCCACGCCGTGGCCGCATGCGCAAACTCACCCACCGGGCGATTCAGCTCCGGATCGGCATAGTAACGGTCGACCTCGGCCTGAAAGTCCGCATCCGGCTCGTAACCGTCGAGCGGCACGATCCGGTAGTCGACCCCGACCACCTTGCGGCCGCGCAGGCGGATCGTCGTGACGCCGACATTGGCCAGGTTCTTGCCCGTCTGGGTGAGCAGCGTCCCGCCGATCAGCGTGTCGCGCAGCTCATGGGTATGGCCACCGATCACCACGTCGTAATGGTGCTCCGAGGCGAGCAGCTCCGCATCGCGGTCGTCGCCCATGTGCGAGACGAGGATCAGCACGTCGACCTGCGGGCGCAGCTCCTCGGCATACTGCCGCGCCATCTGCTGCGGATCGGGGAAGCGCAGCCCCTCGAAGTTGGCGGCATTGCCGGCCGGATGGCCCGGACCCTCGTAGTTGGTCACCACGCCGACGAATCCGATGCGAATCCCCTGCCGCTCGACGACGACAAAGGGCGGCAGCTGCGGAAAGACACACGTATCGCTCACCACGTTGGCGCAGACGACACGAAAATCCATGCTGTCGATCATGCGGCCGAGGAACGTCTGTCCGAAATCGAACTCGTGGTTGCCGAGCGTCGCTATGTCGTAGCCCAGGCGGTTCATCAGCGCGATCATCGGCATGCCGGGCGTCGGGGCCTTGTCGACGTAGGCATTGCCGGTCCAACGGTCGCCGGCATCGACCAGCATCACCAGCCGGGCCGTATCGCGGCACGCCCCGACGGCCGCCGCCAGCCGGGGGAAATTCTGAATCCGGGCGTGCATGTCGTTGGTCGACAGCACCACAAGGGTCGTCTCACGGGGCGTGCAGGCCGCCAGCACGAGGCCGAGCACACAAAGCCCCCCTGCAAGTAAATTTTTCATATTCACGGTCTTGTTTTTCATTTCGGGCAATCGGTTGCCAAAAGTACAAATTATTCCTATCTTTGGGATTCGACACAGCAAAATTTTTCCGATGAACGACTCCATTCAGATCATCTGCGAAAACCTCGGCGGGAAACTCTCCGTGGAGATGGGCACCCCGCTGCTGCAGATTGCCCGGCAATTGACCCCGGGCGCGCATCCGTTCCTGGCCGCCCTGGTCAACAACCGCATCAAGGAACTCAACTACAAGATCTATACCCCGGTCACGGTCCGCTTCGTGGACATCACCTCGTTTGCCGGCATCCGCGTCTACCAGCGCACGGCGTGGTTCCTGCTGCAGAAGGCCGTCAAGGATCTCTACCCGGAACGACGGCTCCACATCCGCCACTCGATGGGCCAAAGCGGCTTCTACTGCGAAATCGAAGGCATCGACGAACTCTCCGAGACGGATACGGCGCGTCTGCGCGACCGCATGCGCGCACTGGTCAAGGAGGACCTCCCGATCGAACGCCGCCGGATGCTCACCACCGAAGTGCGCGCCCGCTACGCCGAGGAGGGCTTCACCGACAAGATCGAACTGCTCGACACCCGTCCGCGCCTCTACAGCGACCTCTACACGCTGGACGATACGGCCGGCTATTTCTACGGTTCGCTGGCCCCGTCGACGGGTTACCTGCACCTGTTCGACATCGAGCCCTACTACAACGGCTTCTACCTGGCGCTTCCGCTGCGCACGGACCCCGACCGTCTGAACAAGAACGTCCAGCAGGAGAAGATGTTCTCGATCTTCCAGGAGTATCAGTCATGGGTGACGCTGATGGGCGTGCCGACGATCGGAGCGGTCAACGCCCGGGCCCTGGCAGGCGATGCCGGCGGCATGATCAAGATGGCCGAGGCGTTCCACGAGCGGAAGTTCGCCGAGGTGGCCGACGCCATCCAGCGCGCCAACGCCGAACGCGGCATCCGCATGGTGCTGATCTCGGGCCCCTCGTCGAGCGGCAAGACCACCTCGGCCAAACGCCTCGGCATCCAGCTGGGCGTGCTGGGGCTGCGCCCGGTGATGATCTCGCTCGACGACTACTTCGTCGACCGCGAGAAGACCCCGCTGGACGAAAACGGCGAATATGACTACGAAGCCCTCGAGGCGATCGATCTCGATCTGTTCAACGACCACCTCCGCCGGCTGATGGCGGGCGAAAGCGTCGACATCCCGCGCTACGACTTCATCACGGGGCGCCGCACGCAGCACGGCACACCGCTGACGCTCGACGAACGGTCGATTCTGATCATCGAGGGAATCCACGGCCTCAATCCGCGGCTGACCCCCTCGATCCCCGACTCGAAGAAGTTCCGCATCTACATCTCGTGCTTCACGTCGGTGGCGATGGACAACCTCTCGCGCATCGCCACGACCGACAACCGTCTGCTGCGGCGTCTGACGCGCGACTACAAGCAGCGGGGGTCGGATGCCCTGCACACGCTTTCGCGCTGGGCGTCGGTGCGCCGCGGCGAGGAGCGGCACATCTTCCCCTATCAGGAGAATGCCGACGTGATGCTGAACTCGTCGCTCTTCTACGAGATCTCGGTACTGCGGCCCTATGCGGAGAAGATCCTGCGCGAGGTGCCGGACACGGTTCCGGAATTCAACGAGGCCCGGCGGCTGCTGAAGTTTCTGGACAATTTCATTCCGATTGCATCGGACGAGATTCCGCCGACGTCGATTCTGCGCGAATTCATCGGCGGCAGCTCCTTCACCTACTGACCCGACGGAGGGACGCCCCCCCGAAAAATAGCGACGGAAAATTTGGGCTTCCGTCGCTTTTGTTTTACCTTTGTATGATTCCCGAAGAGGCGCGCCCCGCCGGGAACCGCCCGACTCGGGACATTCGGTCGACAAGCAACAAAAACACTCAATAACCCGTAAACCTTTTATGTTCGACAAATTCTCCGGACGCCACATCGGCGTCAATAATGAAAAGGACCTCAAGGCGATGCTTGACGTGATCGGCGTGGGGTCTGTCGACGAACTGATCGCACAGGTCATTCCGCAATCCATCCGGCTCAAGAAACCGCTGGCACTCCCCGCCGAAGGGATGAGCGAATACGAATTCGCCGCCCACATCCGGGCGCTGGCCGACCGCAACCGCACGCTGCGTTCGTTCATCGGCATGGGCTGGTATCCCTGTGCCGTACCGGCCGCCGTCTCGCGCAACGTCTTCGAGAACCCCGCCTGGTACACCTCCTACACACCCTATCAGGCCGAGATCTCGCAGGGCCGCCTCGAAGCGCTGCTGAACTTCCAGACCGCCCTGATCTCGCTGACCGGCATGGAAATCGGCAACTGTTCGCTGCTCGACGAGGGCACGGCCACGGCCGAAGCCATGCTGATGATGTTCGCACTGCGTTCGCGCGAAGCCGTCAAGGAGGGCCGCAACCAGCTCTTCGTCGACCGCAACATCTTCCCGCAGACGCTCGACGTGCTGCTCACGCGTAGCGAGCCCTTCGGCATCGAACTGATCATCGACGAATACAACGAATACGAATTCACGGGACGCGAATTCGGCGCCATCGTCCAGTACCCGGCCGCCGACGGCACGGTCCGCGACTACACGGACTTCGCGGCCGCCGCCCATGCCAAGGGAGCACTGGTGACGGCCGTGGCCGATCCGCTGGCACTGGCCCTGCTGAAGGCTCCGGGCGAATGGGGCGCCGACATCGCCGCAGGTTCGACCCAGCGTCTGGGCACGCCGATGGGCTTCGGCGGTCCGAGCGCCGGCTACATGACCACGCGCGAGGCCTTCAAACGCAACATGCCGGGGCGTATCATCGGCGTCTCGGTCGACCGTCTGGGCAACAAGGCCCTGCGCATGGCCCTGCAGATGCGTGAACAGCACATCAAGCGCGAACGCGCCACGTCGAACATCTGCACCGCCTCGGCCCTGATGGCCTCGATGGTGGGCTTCTACTGCGTCTACAACGGCCCCGAAGGGCTGCTGCGCGCCGCCACGACGGCCCATCTGGCCGCCGCCACCGTCGCCCGCGCCCTCGAAGCGCTCGACTACAAACTCACCTCGAAGGAGTTCTTCGACACGCTGGAGGTCGAGGCCGAAGCCGCCGTCGTGCAGTCGCTGGCCCTCGACCAGGGAATCAACTTCTTCTACCCCTCGGAGGAGAAGGTACGCATGTCGTTCGACGAGGTGACCACCCCCGAAGAGGTCGAGACCGTCATCGGCATCTTCGCCGCCGCCAAGGGGCGCAAGGCCAAGGCGGTGAAGGCCGTCGCGGAGAGCTGCATTCCGGTGGCGCTGCGCCGCCAGTCGGCCTACCTCCAGGAGCCGGTCTTCAACCGCTACCGCTCGGAGAGCGCCCTGATGCGCTACATCAAACGCCTCGAACTGCGCGACATCTCGCTGGCCAACTCGATGATCTCGCTCGGCTCATGCACCATGAAGCTCAACGCCGCGGCGCTCATGCAGCCGCTGTCGCTGGCCGGCTTCCAGAACATGCACCCCTACGCCCCGGCCGACCAGGCCGAAGGCTATCTGGAGCTGATCGCCGAGCTGGAGCACGATCTGGCCACGATCACCGGACTGGCCGCCTGCTCGCTGCAGCCCAATTCGGGCGCCGCCGGCGAGTATTCGGGACTGATGGTGATCCGCGCCTACCACCAGAGCCGCGGCCAGGGCTACCGCAACGTGGTGCTGATCCCCGCCTCGGCCCACGGTACGAACCCCGCATCGGCCGCCATGGCCGGCATGAAGATCGTCACGGTGGCCTGCGACGAACGCGGCAACATCGACGTCGACGACCTGAAGGCCAAGGCCCGCGAGTACAGCTCGGAGCTGTGCGGACTGATGGTGACCTACCCCTCGACGCACGGCGTCTTCGAGAGCCGCATCCGCGAGATCGTCGATGCGGTACACGACGCCGGCGGTCTGGTCTACATGGACGGCGCCAACATGAACGCCCAGGTGGGGCTGACGAACCCCGGCTACATCGGAGCCGACGTCTGTCACCTGAACCTCCACAAGACCTTCGCCATGCCTCACGGAGGCGGCGGCCCGGGCGTGGGCCCGATCTGCGTGGCCGAACCGCTGAAGGCCTTCCTGCCGACCCACCCGATCGTCGCCACGGGCGGCGAAGAGGGCATCACGGCCGTCGCATCGGCACCGTGGGGCTCGGCCATGCTGCTGCCGATCACCTACGGATACATCAAGATGCTCGGCGCCGAAGGACTCAAACAGGCCACCGAGATGGCCATCGTCAACGCCAACTACATGTCGTCGGCCCTCAAAGAGGAGTTCCGCACCTACTACTCGGGCGAGACGGGACGCGTGGGCCACGAGATGATCCTCGACCTGACCCACTTCAAGAAGGATTACGACATCGACTGCGGCGACATCGCCCACCGGCTGATGGACTACGGATTCCACGCCCCGACGCTCTCGTTCCCGGTTCACGAGACGCTGATGGTCGAACCGACGGAGTCGGAACCCAAGGAGGAGATGGACCGCTTCATCGAGGCGCTGGTGCAGATCAAGCGCGAATGCGAGGCCGCAGCCGCCGCCGGCGAGAAGAACAACGTGGTGACCAACGCCCCCCACACGGCCGTCGAACTGGCCGGCGAATGGCCCCACCCCTACACGCGCATGGAGGCGGCCTTCCCGCTCGAATGGGTGCGCACGGCGAAATTCTTCCCCTACGTGACGAAGATCGACAACGGCTACGGCGACCGCAACCTCTGCTGCCGCAACTGCGACTGAGACGACGCCCAAGCCCCCGCTGAAACGGCGACGGAGAAATCCGCCGCCGTTTTTGCAGCCGCGGCACGATTTTCGGACGCAGAATTTTGCCCGATAATTTGGCAACTCGCCCCGAAGTGCGTACCTTTGGGCGCTGCAAACAACACCGGTACGAAAACATTCAAAAAGCCATAGAAAATGAAAGTAGAACAGAACAAAATGGTCGCCGTGGACTACAAGCTCACCGTCGACGGCAAGATTGCGGACCAGTCGCGTCCGGGCCAGCCCCTGGAGTTCATCTTCGGCACGGGCATGCTGCTCCCGAAATTCGAGGAGGCCATCCTCGGCAAGGAGCCCGGTGACAAGGTCTCGTTCACGCTCGAGCCCAAGGACGGCTACGGCGAGGTGATCGAGGAGGCTATCGTCAACCTGCCCAAGAACATCTTCATGGTCGACGGCAAACTCGCCGAGGAGATCCTCTTCGAGGGAAGCCAGGTGCCGATGAGCGACGCCCAGGGCAACCGCATGATGGGTACGGTCAAGGAGGTCGGCGACGAGCACGTGAAGATGGACTTCAACCACCCGATGGCCGGCAAGACGCTGAACTTCGAGGTCGAGGTGGTTTCGGTGCGCGACGTGACGCCCGAGGATCTGCAGGGCCACTGCTCGTGCGGATCGTGCGGCGGCGACCACGACTGCGGCGACGGCTGCTGCGACGACCACGACGGTCACTGCCACTGCCACTGATCACGCCGCGGTCCGGCTCGCGACCCGGCTCCGGTTCTCGCACAGACCGCCGGCAGCCCGTGCGGTCCGCAGTTTGCACCCCGGAGCACCCGGTGCGGAACCGACGGGCCGGAGTTCCGCAGGATGAAAAAACCGGATTTACGAATCCGGTTTTTTCGTATCACCGTACGGCACCCGCAACGGACCCTTTCAAACTCTCCGATCCGACATGTATACGCTTCGTCAATATCTGATGACGCTCTCCGACCCGGCGGGACTGACCCGCACGCTGGGCGAGGTGGAGGTGTGCCGTGACCCGGCGGGACGGATGTGCTTCAGCGTCGGCAACTCGGCCGTCGTGTTCCGCATCCGCCACCGGGGCCGGATCCGCTCGCTGCGCGGCTACCTGCGGCCGCAACGCCACCTGCGCGAAATCTACGGCGACCGGCTGCTCGAAAAGGAGCTCTACCTCTACACGTCGCCCGAGAGCGGCGTATGGGTCGATGTCGTCCTGGGCGACTGGATCGAGGGCATCAGCCTCCACGAAGCGATCGCCCGGGCCGCCGGGCTTCGGGACAGGGAGTGTCTCAAGCGTCTGGCCGGGAATTTCGACCGGCTGGCGGCCTCGCTGGTAGCCGACGACCGCGCCCACGGGGATCTGAAACCCGAAAACATCCTCGTCACCGACGACGGCATGCTGCATCCGATCGATTTCGACGCCTCCTACCTGCCCTGCTTCGCCGGCCAGAACAGCCCCGAACTGGGCACGGCCGCCTATCAGCACCCCGCCCGCACGGCCGAAGATTTCAACGAACGGCTCGACGACTACCCGGCCGCCCTGATCTCCACGGCGCTGCACGCCCTGAGTGTCGATCCGACGCTTTGGGAGCGTTACGGCACACCGGACTCGTTACTCTACGACCCGCGGCATATCGCCACGGATGAAGCCCTGCGGGAGACGCTCGAACGCTTCGAGGCGCTCGGCATGGCCCTTCCCTACCGCATTGCCCAGCAACTGCTCGCCCCGCGCCCGGAGCTGCCCGATCTCGCGCCGCTGCTGGCGGCCGCCGTGGAGAGCGCCGACCGGGACACGGGCGAAAGGCCGAGTGACGCATCCCGCGGGATGCACTGTGCGGAAAACAGCGGCGGGGAGCTCCAACCGGATGCCCTGCCGGAACTGTTCGTCGAACGGGGCCGCTGGGGATTCCGCACCCCGCAGCGGGTGGTCGTCCCACCGCTCTACGACAACGGATTCGACTTCTCGGAGGAGCTGGCGGCCGTGCTGCTCGGCCGCACGTGGCACTTCATCGACCCCGAAGGCCGCACCCGGCTGAGTTGTCCCGGCTGCGATGTCGTCAAACCCTTCCGCCAGGGCCGCGCCCGGATCCACGGCAACGGCCGATGGATGGAGATCGATCCGCAGGGTCGAGTGTTTGAGATTTGACTGCGATTCGTTATCTTTGACTTCGCTCTTAGATAGGATGCGCCTCGGCATAGCCAAATCTCGAAAATTCCATTTTCTATTTGTCTCTGCTCCCGGCTTTCGCTATCTTTGTAAAATGAGAGACGACAACCGGACCCTGAACCAAGGGAAACAACCGCCTCTCCCATCGCGGAACAGAACGCGATCGACCGGAAAGTCCTGCCGTCCGGGCACTCCCGCCGTTCGCCCACGCTCTGCCTCCGCGACCGTTTGTCGCCCCACGCCCGAAAGGCTCCGTGCGGCACAGAACTTTGAAAACATCGACTATGACATCATTCAGAACGTTGACCGCGGCGGAGATCGCCTCGCTCGAAAAAATGGGGAACACGGCCGAAGAGTGGTCGCGAATCCGGGTCTCGGAGGACTTCCAACCCTCCCAACTGCTTCAGTGCCGGCTCGACGGTGAGGTCGAGATCGCATCCGGCGTCCGCATGGTACGCTCGCGCGTGTGCAACTACCGCATCGGCGAAGGCTCGATCGTCGAAGGGGTCACCTCGCTCGAATGCCGCCACCGCTCGTCGTTCGGAAACGGCGTCGGCGTGGCCACGATGAACGAATGCGGCGGCCGAACGGTCAAGATCTTCGATACGATGTCGGCCCAGGTGGCCTACGTCATGGCCGTCTACCGCCACCGTCAGCAGACCATCGCCGCCCTGGAGCGCATGATCGACGCCTACGCGGAGAGCCGCTCGTCGGAGCTGGGCGAAGTGGGCCGCAACTGCCGGATCGCCGGCGCCCGCTTCATCCGCGAGGTGCGCATGGGCGACCGCGTGCAGATCGACGGCGCCTCGGCCCTCGAAAACGCCACCCTCTGCGACGATGTCACGATCGGTGTCGACGTCAAGGCCTACGACCTGATCGCCGCCGAAGGCGCCCGGATCGGCAACGGAACGATCATCGAACGCTGCTTCGTGGGCGAAAGCTGCATCCTCGACAAGGGCTTCACGGCCGCCGAATCGCTCTTCTTCGCCAACTCGCACTGCGAAAACGGCGAAGCCGCCTCGATCTTCGCCGGCCCCTACACCGTCTCGCACCACAAGTCGTCGCTGCTCATCGCCGGCATGTTCTCGTTCTTCAACGCCGGCAGCGGCTCGAACCAGAGCAACCACCTCTTCAAAAGCGGCGCCGTGCATCAGTCGGTCCACCTGCGGGGCTGCAAGTTCGCCTCGAGCGCCTACATCATGTCGCCGGCCCTCGAGGGGGCCTTCACGATGATCATGGGCCACCACTCCTACCACCACGACACGTCGGCCTTTCCCTACTCCTATCTGATCGAAAAGGAGGGCCGGAGCCATCTGATGCCGGGTGCCAACCTGACCAGCTACGGCGCCGTGCGCGACGTCGAGAAGTGGCCGGCCCGCGACCGGCGGAAGATCCGGCGCGACGTCATCGACTTCGACGAATACAACCCCTACGTCACGGGGGCGATGATCGACGCCGTGAACATCCTCCACACGCTGCAGGAGCAGGACCCCGATGCGGAGGTCTATACCTATAATAAGACACTGATCCGCGCCGCCTCGCTCCAGCGGGGTCTGAAGCTCTACAACAAGGCCATCGTGGCAGCCCTCGGGGCGATGCTCGACCGCGGAGAGTCGAATCCCCGCTACGACGGTTCGGGCCGCTGGATCGACGCGGCCGGGCAGTACATGACGCGGCGCGCCATGCAGCAGATTCTCGACGAGGTGGATGAGGGCCGCCTGACCGATCTGGCCGCGATCGACAACCGCTTCCGGATCTTCGACGTCCACTACGACGACTACGCCCACAGCTGGGCCGTCAGCGTCTACGCCGCCATGCTGGGCCACATGCCCGACATCGACGAACTCAACGAGGCCATCCAGGCCGGCCGCAACGCCCACGCCGCCATGCGCCGCACAACCGATGCGGACCGCGACCGCGACTGCTCGCTCGATATGGCCGTCAGCTACGGCCTGGACTGCGACAACGAAGAGGATCGGCGCAAGGATTACTACGCCGTAAGAGGTTTGAAATAGCCCGCAATACCCATGTACACACAAAGCATCACACGATCCCACCGCACGGCCTTCGTGCTGCTGATCGACGGTTCGGGATCCATGGCCGAGGAGATCCTCTTCCGCGGCAAACGAACAACCAAGGCCGAAGCCGTGGCCTCGATCACCAACGGCCTGCTGTTCGAACTGATCGAACGCGCCCGCCGTAACGACGGGGTGAGAGACTATTATGACATCGCCGTAATGGCCTATTCGGGCAACGACGAGGTCTATTCACTGCTGCCCGACGGGCGGAAGATGATCTCCGTGGCGGAACTTGCCGCCCGTGAGGCCCCCACGCGGCGCGAAGTCATCGAGTGCCGCATGCCCGACGGGTCGACGGCCCTGCGCGAAATTCCGGCCCCGGCGTGGGTCGCTCCCGAGGCTGCCGGACAAACCCCGATGCACCAGGCCCTGGACGAAGCCTGCGAACTGGTGGCCGAATGGTGCCGCAACCCGGCCCACGCGGAGAGCTTCCCGCCCACGGTCTTCAACATCACCGACGGCGAAGCCACGGACTGCGACGACGAAGAGCTTCGGGCCGTGGCCGAAAGGCTGCGTTCGCTGCGCACGTGCGACGGCAACGTGCTGCTGATCAACATCCACATCGCCCCGGGCGACGCCCAGCAGGCCATCTTCTTCCCCTCGGAGGAGGAGGCCGGCTATCCGAACCGCTACGCAAGGCTGCTCTACGACTGTTCGAGCCCGATGCCCGAGGTCTTCAACGAAGCGATCCGCGAAGCCAAGGGCCCCGGCGCCCTGCCGCCGTTCCGCGGCATGAGCTACAACGCCTCGCCCGAACAGCTGATCGCCATGCTCAACATCGGCTCGATCAGCGTCAAGACCGAGTAAAGAGTCACAAGCGCCATGATGACACCTACGATCCAAACCTTTACACGGGCACTGCTGATGCCCGATATCAGTTTCTCACGCCTTGCCGATGCACGGGTAAAGCTCGGCCCCGAAGGGCTGCCGCAACTGATGCGCACGACCCGTTTCGTCGAAGCGACGATCGAATGGCAGCATCGCCGCTGGCTGCTTTCGATGCCGCTCTCGCCGTCGGCCATCGTCTCCGTCGAACGCACGGCCTCGCATATCGGAAG
The DNA here is from genome assembly GCA_944321945.1 of uncultured Alistipes sp. Taxonomy (GTDB): domain Bacteria; phylum Bacteroidota; class Bacteroidia; order Bacteroidales; family Rikenellaceae; genus Alistipes. The sequence continues at coordinate 37,024 of CALUNE010000015.1, read as the reverse complement.
GCTCAACACCGACTGGCTCTCCCCCTATCGGATGCTGACGGGCGAAATGCGTTGGACAACACCGGCGGGCGATGAGCAGCACAGCGATCTGCTGCTCGAATACCTGCCCGAAGGCCTCTCCTTCGAAGAGGCGCTGCTCCGCGAACCCACCGACCGGCTGCTCGAAGCCCTCGACCGCCTGCAGGAGGCCCTGCGCCGGCTGGAGTTCGCCCACAACAACCTCCGGCCGCGCAATCTGCAATGGGTCGGCGACCGCTTCATCCCGATGCGCTATCAGGACGCCCGCTTCGGACACCCCGAGAACGATGCGCCCTTCTTCGAGGATCTGCGCGCCGAGGTGATTCGCCATTCGGATCCGATGCAGGTCTCGGATGTCACCGCCGAGTACAACCCGCTGCGCAGACTGACCGGCCATCGCTGGACAAGCCAGCTCTCCGAAGGGCTGGTCTGCGTCGAGGACGAAAGCGGATACGGCTACGTCGATGCCGAAAACCGGGTGGTAATCCCCTCGACACTCCGCTGGGCCTCCGATTTCCACGAAGGCCGCGCCGAGGCCGAGACCGAAACGGGCATGGGCCTGCTCGATCGTCAGGGCCGGTGGATCATCCCGCCCGTCTACGAAATTGTCGACTACGACCCCGTCGAGAGCAATGTCTTCGTCCGCAAGGAGGGACTCTGGGCCGAATTCGACTACCTGGGGCGTCAGCAGTCGCAATTCGGCGAGCGCTCGGCCCGACCGTAATACCCCGCCCCGCCACGGGGCCAATACAGAAACAAAGATACAAACAACAAATACAGACAACACCATGGAAACCAACAAAGAAGAGGTTAAAGTCCTGATCATCGGCAGCGGCCCGGCCGGCTATACGGCTGCCATCTACCTGTCGCGCGCCAACCTGGCGCCGGTTCTTTACGAAGGCATCGAACCCGGCGGCCAGCTCACGACAACCACCGCCGTCGAGAACTTCCCGGGTTATCCCGAGGGGATCGACGGCCCGGAACTGATGTCGCGCATGCGGGCACAGGCCGAACGCCTGGGCACCGACCTGCGCGCCGGCTCGGTCACGAAGATCGATCTCTCGGAGCGCCCGTTCCGCGTCGAAGTCGACGGCGAGAAGGAGATTCTGGCCCGGAGCCTCATCGTCTCGACCGGCGCCACGGCCAAATACCTCGGCCTGCCTTCGGAGACGAAGTTCCGCGGACAGGGCGTCAGCGCCTGCGCCACGTGCGACGGATTCTTCTACCGCCGCAAGGATGTGGCCGTCGTCGGCGGCGGCGACACGGCCTGCGAAGAGGCCACCTACCTGGCCTCGCTGTGCCGCAAGGTCTACATGATCGTCCGCAAGCCCTTCCTGCGCGCCTCGAAGGCCATGCAGGAGCGCGTGTTCAACACCGAAAACATCGAGGTCCTCTTCGAGTACAACACCGCCGAGGTGCTGGGCGACGATTCGGGCGTGACGGGGGCCCGTCTGGTCAAGAGCGACGGCTCGGAGCGCACGATCGACATCGCCGGCTTCTTCCTGGCCATCGGCCACCACCCCAATACGGAGATCTTCGCCGGACAGCTCGACCTCGACGAGGAGGGCTACATCCGTACGGAGGGAAACACGTCGAAGACGTCGGTCGAGGGTGTCTTCGCCGCCGGCGACGTGAAGGACCCCCACTACCGTCAGGCCATCACCGCGGCCGGCTCGGGCTGCATCGCCGCCCTGGACTGCGAACGATTCCTGCTGCAGTGAGCTTTGCGGTGACCATACTGGGCTGCTCGTCGGCCAAGCCCACCCCGAACCGCCACCCCTCGGGCCAGGCGGTGAACATCCACGAGCAGTACTACCTCGTGGATGCGGGCGAGGGGACGCAGCAGCAGCTGATCCGTTACGGCATCAACCCGCTGAAACTGCGCGCGGTGTTCATCTCGCACCTCCACGGCGACCACGTCTTCGGGCTCTTCCCGCTGATCTCGACCCTGGGGCTCTACGGAAGGCGCACGCCGCTCGACGTCTATGCGCCGGCGCCGTTCGGCGAGATGCTTGAGGCCCATCTGCGCCTCTTCGACACGCAGCTGCCCTACGAAGTGGTCTGGCATCGGGTCGACACCACGCAGCACGCGCGGCTCTTCGAGAACCGCACGATCGAGGTGTGGAGCATCCCGCTGCGCCACCGGGTGCCGTGTGCCGGATTCCTCTTCCGCGAAAAGGAGCCGCCGCTGAACGTCGACAAGTTCAAGATCGTGAAATACGCCCTCTCGATCGCCCAGATCACCGCGGCCAAGCGCGGCGAAGAGGTGACGCTCGAAACGGGCGAGGTGATCCCGAACGGCGAGCTGACCTACCGCCCCTACCGGGCCCGGTCGTACGCCTACCTCTCGGATACGAACTTCTCGGCCCGGGCCGCGGAGCTGTGCCGGGGGGTCGATCTGATGTACCACGAGGCGACCTATGCCGCCGACGAACAGCGTGCGGCCCGCGAACGCGGCCATTCGACGACGCTCGACGCCGCGAAGGCCGCCCTGAAGGCCGGCGCCCGAAGGCTCGTCATCGGCCACTACTCGTCACGCTACAAGGACGAAGGGGTGCTGGTCGACGAGGCCCGGGAGCTCTTCCCCGAAACCTGGCCCGCCACCGAAGGCACCACTTTCACCATCGAAAAACAGCCATGACCAAAGCCGAAATCCAACTCATCCGTTCGCTGACCGACAAGCGCGGCCGCACGGAACAGGGTCTCTTCCTGGCCGAGGGCGAAAAGCTCATCGGCGAACTGCGCACGTCACAGCTGCACGTGCGGCGGATCTATGCCCTCGAGGGGCTCTTCGCGGGCGAAGAGGTCGAGGTGGTCTCGCCGCGCGAAATGGAGCGCATCTCACAGCTGAAGACCCCGTCGAACTCGGTGGCCGTGGTCGAGATACCCCGCTACCGGCTCCGGCCGGAGGAGCTGCACGGACAGCTGACGCTGGCGCTCGACGAGGTGCAGAACCCCGGCAATCTGGGAACCATCATCCGGCTGGCCGACTGGTTCGGCATCCGGGACATCCTCTGCTCGGAGGGGACGGCCGACTGCTTCAACCCGAAGGTCGTCCAGGCCACCATGGGGGCCATCCTGCGCGTAAGGGTCCACTACACGGATCTGGCCGCCCGGCTCGCGGAGGCCGCAGCGGAGGGAATACCCATCTACGGGACCTTCCTCGAGGGGCAAAACCTCTACGAAACACGCCTCTCGCCGACGGGTATCGTCGTGATGGGCAACGAAGGCCGCGGCGTAACCCCCTCGGTCGCGGAATGTATTTCTCGAAAACTCTTCATCCCGCCCTGGCCCGCCGACCGCCACGGCTCGGAATCGCTCAACGTCGCCATGGCCACGGGCATCGTCTGCGCCGAATTCCGGCGTCAGACCGGCCACCCGACCCCAAATCCGACAGATTTCGGAAAGAAATAACAATTTTATCCTCCCGGCTGACGTTCATTTCCCGAAATTTTATACCTTTGTGAGTTGGAACTGTTGCATTTAGCTCCCGGGGCACGACCCTGCGTCCACCCCCGGCTCCGCAACAAAGATGAGATCTATGACCGAACAGAAATACAAAATAGGCATCACGCAGGGCGACCCCAACGGCATCGGCTGGGAGGTCATCATCAAGGCCCTCGCTGACCCGCGGATCACCGAGCTGTTCACGCCCGTCATCTACGGATCGCCCAAAGCCGCCGCCTGCTATCGTGACACCATTGCCGAAATCGAGCAGTTCACGCTGACGAACGTCGCTTCGGCCGCCGAGGCCCGCCGCGGAAAGATCAACCTCGTGGCGTGCGGCGAGGTGGCCAACGTCGAACCCGGCAAACCGACCCCCGAGGCCGGACACGCCGCCGTCGAGGCGTTGCGCACCGCCATGCAGGATCTGAAGGCCGGCGAACTCGACGCCCTGGTCACGGCCCCGTTCGACAAGGAGACGGTCCAGAGCGACGACTTCCGCTTCACGGGCCACACCGAATACCTCGCCTCGGAACTCGACGGAGAATCGATGATGATCATGTGCAGCGACGTGCTGCGCGTGGGTCTGGTGACCAAACACATCCCCGTGGCCGAGATCGCCGCCAACATCACCCGCGAAAAGATCGTCGGGGATCTGCGGATCCTCAACCGCTCGCTCATCGAGGATTTCGGCATCGTCCGCCCGCGCATCGCCGTGATGGCCCTCAACCCCCACGCCGGCGACGGCGGCCTGCTGGGCCGCGAGGAGCAGGAGATCATCCGCCCGGCCATCGTCGAGGCCTTCGACGCGGGAATTCTCGCCTTCGGGCCCTTTGCCGCCGACGGGCTCTTCGCCGGTGGCGGATATGCCCGCTACGACGGCATCCTGGCCATGTATCACGACCAGGGACTGGCCCCCTTCAAGAGCATCTCGCCCGACGGCGTGAACTTCACGGCCGGGCTTTCGGCCGTACGCACCTCGCCCGACCACGGCACGGCTTTTGACATCGCCGGCAAGGACAAGGCCGATCCGCAATCGATGCGCAACGCCATCTACACGGCTATCGACATCGTCCGCCGCCGCGCCGAATGGGCCCGGTGGAGCGCCAACCCGCTGCCGCGCGCCGAACGCGAAAAGTCGAACCGCGACGCATCGGTAAAAGATCTTCAGCAACCGGCCGACAAGGGTTAGGCCGTCTGGAACGGACGCCGGCCCAGGGTGCAGTATCATCCGGACGGCCGGAATATGAAAACAGAAAACAACGGGCAAACCGGAGGTGTATTCCGTCTCGTAATTGTGGAAGCGCCGAAGACCCCGAAAATTTTAATGATAAAACTTTTATGATCAAAATCACATTCCCCGACGGTTCCGTACGCGAGTATGCCGAAGGGACGACTGCCTACCAGATCGCAGAGAGCATCAGCCCTCGTTTAGCTGCTGACTCGCTGGCGGCCTCGGTAAACGGCGCAACGGTCGACATGATGCGCCCGATCGAAGCGGATGCCTCGATCAAATTCTACAAGTGGGATGACGACGAAGGCAAGCATGCCTTCTGGCACACCTCGTCACACCTGCTGGCCGAAGCCCTCGAAGCCCTCTATCCGGGCATCAAGTTCGGTATCGGCCCCGCTATCGACAACGGTTTCTACTACGACGTCGATTCGCCGACGCCCATCACCGAAGCCGATCTGCCCGCAATCGAAAACAAAATGGTGGAACTGGCCCGCAACAAGGAGCCGCTCGTCCGTCGTGAAGTGCCCAAGGCCGAAGCCCTGGAGACCTTCACCAAGAAGGGCGACCAGTACAAGGTCGAACTGATCTCCGACCTCCAGGACGGTACCATCTCCTTCTATACCAACGGCGCCTTCACGGATCTCTGCCGCGGCCCCCATATCCCCAACACGGGCTACATCAAGGCCATCAAGCTGACCTCCGTGGCCGGAGCCTACTGGCGCGGCAACGAGAAGAACAAGATGCTCACGCGTATCTACGGCATCTCGTTCCCCAAGAAGTCGATGCTCGACGAGTACCTCAAGATGATGGAGGAGGCCAAGAAGCGCGACCACCGCAAACTGGGCAAGGAACTCGAACTGTTCACCTTCTCGCAGCGCGTCGGCCCGGGACTTCCGTTGTGGCTGCCCAAAGGCGCCGCCCTGCGCGACCGCCTGGAGCAGTTCCTGCGCAACGTCCAGAAACAGTACGGCTATCAGCAGGTCATCACCCCGCACATCGGCAACAAAGAGCTCTATGTCACCTCGGGCCACTACGCCAAGTACGGCAAGGACTCGTTCCAGCCGATCCACACCCCGATCGAGGGCGAAGAGTATCTGCTCAAGCCGATGAACTGCCCCCACCACTGCGAAATCTACCGCTCGAAACCCCGTTCGTACAAGGAGCTGCCGGTACGTCTGGCCGAGTTCGGTACGGTCTACCGCTACGAGCAGTCGGGTGAGCTCCACGGACTGACCCGTGTGCGTGGATTCACGCAGGACGACGCCCACCTGTTCGTACGCCCCGACCAGCTGCTCGAGGAGTTCGAACGCGTGATCGACATCGTGCTCTACATCTTCAAGACGCTGAAATTCGACAGCTACACCGCCCAGATCTCGCTGCGCGACCCCAACAACAAGGAGAAGTACATCGGTTCGGACGAAAACTGGGAAAAGGCCGAGTCGGCCATCATGCAGGCCGCCAAGGAGAAGGGCCTCACCACGGTGGTCGAATACGGCGAAGCCGCCTTCTACGGCCCGAAACTCGACTTCATGGTCAAGGACGCCATCGGCCGCAAGTGGCAGTTGGGCACCATCCAGGTGGACTACAACCTCCCGGAACGTTTCGATCTGACGTACAAGGGTGCCGATGACAAACTCCACCGCCCGATCATGATCCACCGCGCGCCGTTCGGTTCGATGGAGCGTTTCGTGGCCGTGCTGCTCGAGCATACGGGCGGCAAATTCCCGCTGTGGCTCTCGCCCCAGCAGGTCGTCGTACTCCCGATCTCGGAGAAGTTCAACGACTACGCCCAAAAGGTCTGCGACTACCTGAACAGCTACGACGTCCGCACGGAAATCGACGACCGCAACGAAAAGATCGGCCGCAAGATCCGCGACAACGAACTCAAGCGCATTCCCTATCTGCTGATCGTCGGCGAGAAGGAGGAGGCCGAAGGGCTGGTTTCGGTCCGCGCCCAGGGCGAAGGCGACAAGGGTCAGATGACCATGGAGCAGTTCCGCGACTTCCTGACCGGACTGGTCAAAGCCGAGGTCGAGGCCAACAAGATCGTGAAAAAATGAGGTTCCACGAAACAGGACAACACAGTATTAACTTAAACACATACAACTATCGCAGCACCGAAACCATTCCCGCCGCGGCCGTTCAACCCCGGGAATAACAGACCGAAACCGGCTACAGGCAACAATCCCCGCCTGGGACGCAAAGCGCCCGAAAAGGAGAACCCGCACCGTATCAACGACCAGATTACGGCCCCGGAAGTACGCGTGGTGGGTGACAACGTGCCCCAGGCACAGGTCATGCCGATCCGCGACGCCCTGCGTCTGGCCGACGAAATGGAGCTGGATCTGATCGAGATCTCGCCGAAGGCCGATCCGCCCGTATGCCGCATCGCCGACTACCAGAAGTTCCTCTACCAGCAGAAGAAAAAGGCCAAGGAGCTGAAGGCCAATCAGGCGAAAGTCGTCGTCAAGGAGATCCGCTTCGGCCCCCAGACCGACGACCACGACTACAACTTCAAGCTCAAGCACGCCCAGAACTTCCTCAAGGAGGGTTCCAAGGTGAAGGCTTACGTCTTCTTCCGCGGACGTTCGATCGTCTTCAAGGAGCAGGGCGAGATTCTGCTGCTGCGCTTCGCCACCGATCTGGAGGATGTCGCCAAGGTGGAGATGATGCCCAAGCTCGACGGCAAGAAGATGAACATGATGCTTGCCCCCAAGTCGAAAAAGTAGCCTGCTGCACCGGTCATCATCCGCCGCAAGGCGATGAGAATCGGATCCCGCATAGCGCATGAACCCCGAAGAACGCGAAGTTCTCCGGGGTTCGTCGTTTGCGGCTGTCGCACGTTGCATTTTTTTGCGTACCTTTGCAACGATGATCTCCACAGACGACATATTCCGCCTGAAGGCGGACGATGCGGCGGCCTTCGAAGCCGCGGCACTGGAGCTCTTCCGCTTCCAGGCCGAAGCGTGCCCGCCCTACCGCGAGTATATCCGACGAATCGGCTTGCGGCCGGAGCGGGTCGGCGCGCTGCGGGAGATCCCCTTCCTGCCCATCGAACTCTTCAAGAGCCACGAAATCTACTGCTGCACGGAGCCGCCCGAGGCGGTCTTCACCTCGTCGGCCACCACGGGAATGATCCCGTCGCGCCATCCGATGCGGTCGCTGGCCCTCTACGAGGAGGCATTCCGCGGAGCATTCCGCACCTTCTACGGCGAGCCGTCGCACTGGAGCCTCTATGCCCTGCTCCCGAACTACCTGCGGCGGAAGGGTTCGTCGCTGGTCTACATGGCCGACCGACTGATCACAGACTGCGGTTCGGGCGGCTTCTACCTGGATGACTACGACACCCTGCTGCGCGACATGGCCCGGGATCCGAAACCGAAGATCCTGCTCGGTGTGAGCTATGCGCTGTGGGACCTGGCCGAGCGTTACGCCCCGAAGCTGCACGACACCGTCGTCATGGAGACCGGCGGCATGAAGGGCTACCGCGAAGAGATCCCCAAGGAGGAGTTCCACCGCATTCTGTGCGACGCCTTCGGCATGGAGGCCATCCACTCGGAGTACGGCATGGCGGAATTGACGTCGCAGGCCTATTCGTCGGGCGGCAACCGGTTCCGCTGCCCGGCATGGATGCGGGTCGCGTGCCGCGACGTCAACGATCCGTTCGACCTGCTGCCGGCCGGACAGCGCGGCGGTCTGAACCTCGTCGATCTGGCCAACCGCTGGTCCTGCGCCTTCATCCAGACGCAGGATGTCGGGCGGGTCGACGATGACGGATCGTTCGTCATCGAGGGGCGCATCGACCACGCCGAAATCCGCGGCTGCAATCTGCTGGTCCAATAACACGCACCGTCAAAAAAAGAGCATACGCCATGAAAACCGTTGCATTCGTCCCCATCCGGCTCAACAGCCAGCGCGTGGCGGGCAAAAACCTCCGCCCGCTGAGCGGTTCGCCGCTGATGTGCCACATTCTGCGGACGCTAACCCGTGTGGAGGGGATCGACGAGGTCTATGTCTACTGCAGCGACGAAACGATCCGCCCGCTGTTGCCCGAAGGGGTGCGCTTCCTGCGCCGCGACGCCTCGCTGGACCGCGACACGACGCTCGGGCGCGAGATCTACGACGCCTTCACCGCAGAGGTCGAGGCCGATCTCTACGTCCTGGCCCACGCCACGTCACCCTTCATCCGTCCGACGACCATCGCCGAGGCACTTGCCAGGGTGAAATCGGGCGAGTACGACTCGTCGTTCAGCGCCGAGCGCATCCAGACCTTCGCCTGGTACGAAGGACACCCGCTCAACTACCGCCTCGACAACATTCCCCGCACGCAGACCATCGAACCGGTCTACATCGAGACGAGCGCCTTCTTCATCTTCCCGCGGGCGCTGTGGTGCGAACGCCGTCAGCGCATCGGCGACCGTCCGTGGATGGCTGTCGTCGACCGCATCGAGGGGCTGGATATCGACTATCCGGAGGATTTCGCCATGGCCGAGATCATCGCCGCCAGCCGCAATCTACCCCAATAGGCGCCCCTGGCAAGCGGCATTGCGGGCATTCAGACACAAAAAGCCGGAGCAGGAAATCCTGCTCCGGCTTTTTCGACACTCCCGGGTCCCGGGCCGGGCGGGCAAACGGTCGGGCGGAAGGCAGCAGACGGCGGGGAGGGGCGACGGGCCTCATGCGGTCAAACGGCGAACGATCAGGTGGCGGACGATCAGGCGGCGGACGATCAGGTGGCGGACTTCACGCGATCAGGCATCGAGCGGGTCGCGTTCGTAGGCATCGATCAGCGAGCCGCGCGTGCGGTTGATGATCCGTGCCCCGAGCCACGTGGCATAGTCGCGCAGAATCTCGTGGCCGCGGAAGAGTTCGGCCACCTCGGCCAGATAGACCGACATCGTATAGGGTCGCGGCGGAACCTTCTGGAAGATGGGTTTCGGAGCGGCCGGCGCTGCATCGTAATAGTGGCTGTCGATGCGGCAGAGACGGTTCCGGTCGTCGACCGTCAGACCGTCGAGCAGCGTGTGGTCCACGCCGTAAAGTTCCACCGTACGGTAGCCGAGCAGCAGCGCAATATACTCGCACACCTGCACCACCGTGCCGAAGTTGGCACTGCCCAGCCCCCGCCGGAAGAGCCGGAAACTCAACGCCGGAAAACCGCGGTAGAGCTGCGTATGGAACGGAATGATGCGGATCTGCGGATTGGGCAGCACGGCCCGGTAGTCGAAATGCTCGGGGTTGTAGTACTGCACGTAGAGGTGCATGGGCCACGCAACCCGGCGGTTCAACGTCCGGTAGAGTTCGGCCACACGGTCACGCAGGGCACTGTCGCGGAAGAACATCGGATCCGACAACACGTAATAGGCCGGCCGCACCTGCTCGAAGCGCTCGTCGAGCGCAAAGAAGTTGACCGCCATGCAGTCGCGCTCACCGAAGGCTCCGTCGGCAAGCAGCCGGGGCAGTTCGTGCCCCAGCGACGGACCGTTGCCGAGGATGGCCATGGTTGCATGCGGGCGACCGACCGTTCCGGCCCGACCAACGTAGTTGCGGAAGTTCTCCTTGACGGCCATCACGGCCAGATAAAACGCCGTCTCGTAGAGATTGCGCAGGAAACGGTCGACTTTTTCGAATGCGGTCATGCGGCTGCGGGGGATTTTCTTGCAAAAGTAGCAAAAGATCGGTATCTTCGCAAAAAATCAGCCCCTCAGCCATGCCGAAGCCCACCTTCACGGTCGTCATCCCTCTCTACAACAAGGAGCGGGAGATCGGTGCCACGCTCCGCTCGGTGCTCCGGCAGACACGTCTCCCGGAGGAGATTCTCGTCGTCGACGACGGCTCGACCGACGGCAGTGTGGCCGAGGTACGCCGGGTGGATTCGCCGCTCGTGCGCCTCATCACGCAACCCAACGCCGGAGTCAGCGCCGCCCGCAACTGCGGCATCGCCGAGGCCCGCGGATCGCACATCGCCCTGCTCGATGCCGACGACGAATGGGAACCGGGCTTCCTGGCCGCCGTCGAAGCCCTGATCGACGAGTTCCCCGACTGCGGGCTCTACTGCACGGGCTTCACGGTCGTGAGCCACGACGGATGCTTCCCCGCCCCGGGACCCGAACGGCGCGGTGTGGTCGAGAACTTCTTCCGCGATTCGGCCCACCGCTACATCGCCATCCCTTCGGTCAGCTGCATTCCCCGCCGCGTCTTCGACGACGTGGGAGACTTCCCCGTGGGGATGAAGATCGCCGAGGATCTTCACCTCTGGATCCGCATCGCACGCCGCTATCGGGTCTGCTATACCCCCGAACGGCTGGTCCGCTACTCGCGGGTGGCCTCGAACCGCTCGGCATCGAGCTACACCCCCGAACGGACCGACCATTCGTTCGAAGAGCTGTACGACCCGGCGGCTCCCGAGGAGGAACGCGAATTCATCGCCCGGGCCGCACTGGGCAAAGCACTGATCCAGAGCGTAAAGGGCGGAAGCGAGGAGGCGGACCGCGCCGCCCGTTTCTTCCACTGGACGAAGATCTATCGCCGCACGCTGCGCAAGGTGCGGCTGCTGAACCGTCTGCCCGTCGCCTGGCGCGGGCCGCTGCTCGACGTCTACAACGCCCTGGCCTGGCGTCTCGCCCGCAAGGGGCTGTAAACAAGCGTAAAGCCGTCAAAAAACCGCACTCCATGACACCGATCCGAAGATTGATTCCGGCCCTCCTGCTGACGCTGCTCACCGCAGCGGCCCAGGCCCAGACTGACCGTACCGAAACCCTGCGTTCGGGCGGCATCGACCGCAGCTACACGATCCACCTCCCGGCGGATCTTCCGTCGGAGGCGCCGCTGGTCATCGTCCTCCACGGCTACACCGGCAAGGCCGATCCGAACTATTTCGGCATGAATTCAACGGCCGACCGACACGGATTCGCCGTCTGCTACCCCCAGGGCGAACGCGACGGCCGCGGCAAAACCTGCTGGAACGTGGGATATCCCTTTCAGGCCGACATGCGGATCGACGACGTGAAGTTCCTCTCCGATCTGGTCCGCCACCTGCAGCGCCGCTACGGGCTGAGCCGCCACAACGTCTTCTGTACGGGCATGTCCAACGGCGGCGACATGTGCTACCTGCTGGCCTCGAAACGTCCCGATCTCTTCTCGGCACTCGGGCCCGTGGCGGGCTTCATGTCGGTCGAGATCCTGAGACGGGACGAATGCCGCCGGCCGGTTCCGCTCTTCGAGATCCACGGCACGGCCGACCAAACAACCCGCTGGGAGGGCGATCCGGAGAACCGCGACGGCTGGGGAGCCTATCTTCCGATCCCGATGGCCGTCTCCTACTGGGCCGCCCGGAACAAATGTCTCGAACACCGCATCGACACGCTGCCGTGCCGCGAGGGGCAGCTGCAGGTCATCGCCCATCGTTACACGGGCGGTACGGACGGGCACGAAGTATGGCTCTACGAAACGATCGGCGGCCGGCACTCCTGGCGCGACACGGGCGTCGACACCTGCGAGGAGCTGTGGCGCTTCTTCAGTCGCTGGATCCGATAACGGGCCGAAGCGGACCGCATCCGGGACTTCGTCCCGCCGCCGGTCCGAACCGTCGGAGCCAAACCCGGCCCGATCAGACAGCGCCAGACCGCGCCGAAACGACGACATCGGCCGCTCCGCCTCGAGACACGGACACAAAAAAAGGGTTCCACCCCGCATGGGGTGGAACCCTTCATTTTATGCGGCCTGCACGATCAGTTCGAGAAGGTCAGACCGTTGGCGTCGGCATCGATCGAAATGGGTTTCGAACGATCGACCTCGCCGGCCAGAATCCGCTTCGACAGATCGTTGACCACATAGCGCTGGATGGTCCGCTTGACAGGACGTGCACCGTAGAGCGGATCGTAACCCGCCGTGGCGATCCATTCGCGCGCCTTGGCCGTATACTCGAGCCGGATGTTGTTCTCGGCCAGCAGCTTCCGCACGGCTCCCAGCTGCAGATCGACAATGCGTTCGATATCGTGGCGCGTCAGCGGCTCGAACATCACGATCTCGTCGATACGGTTCAGGAACTCGGGCTTCAACTGCTGCTTCATCAGGTCGATCACCTCGCGGCGCGTGCGCTCCAGCACCTCGGCCGGAACCTTGTTGCCGTCGAAGTTGGCGAAGTTCTCCTGGATCACCTGCGACCCCATGTTCGAGGTCATGATGATGATCGTGTTGCGGAAATCCACCGTACGACCCTTGTTATCGGTCAGACGGCCGTCGTCGAGCACCTGCAGCAGAATGTTGAAGACATCCGGATGCGCCTTCTCGATCTCGTCGAGCAGAACCACCGAGTAGGGCTTGCGCCGCACGGCTTCGGTCAGCTGGCCGCCCTCGTCGTAACCGACGTATCCGGGAGGCGCTCCGACGAGTCGCGATACGCTGTGACGCTCCTGATATTCACTCATATCGATACGCGTCATCATCTGGTCGTCGTTGAAGAGGAACTCGGCCAGCGCCTTGGCCAGCTCGGTCTTGCCGACACCCGTCGTACCGAGGAAGATGAACGATCCGATCGGCTTGCGGGGGTCGTTCAGTCCGGCACGCGACCGGCGCACGGCATCCGAAATGGCCGAAATGGCCTGATCCTGACCAACGACCCGCTTGTGAAGCTCGTCCTCCATGTGGAGCAGCTTCTCACGCTCCGAAGCCAGCATCCGCGTCACGGGAATACCCGTCCAGCGCGATACCACCTCGGCCACGTCCTGCGCGTCGACCTCCTCCTTGATCATCGAACCGTTGGCCGATGCCAGCTTGAACTCCTCCTGGTAGGCTGCGATCTCCTTCTCGGCCTCCTGGATCTTGCCGTAGCGGATCTCGGCCACCTTGCCGTAATCGCCCTGACGCTCGGCCTGCTGGGCCTCGATCTTCAGCTGTTCGATCCGGTCCTTGTTGGCCTGGATCTTCTTCAGCAGATCACGCTGCCCCTGCCATTTGGCCCGCATCTCGGAATCCTTGGCCTTCAGGTCGTCGATCTCCTTGGTCAGCGACTCGATACGCTCCTTGTCCTTTTCGCGGCGGATCGCCTCGCGCTCGATCTCCAGTTGACGGATCTTCCGGTCGAGGGCATCGATCTCGTCGGGCACGGAGTTCATCTCCAGACGCAGCCGCGAGGCGGCCTCATCGATCAGGTCGATGGCCTTGTCGGGCAGGAACCGCGACGTGATGTAACGCGTCGAGAGTTCGACGGCCGCGATGATGGCCTCATCCTTGATCCGCACCTGGTGGTGATTCTCGTAACGCTCCTTCAGACCCCGCAGGATCGAAATGGCATCCTCCTGCGACGGCTCGTCGACCATCACCTTCTGGAAACGACGCTCGAGGGCCTTGTCCTGTTCGAAGTACTTCTGGTACTCGTCGAGGGTCGTGGCACCGATCGTCCGCAGTTCGCCACGGGCCAGCGCCGGTTTGAGGATGTTGGCCGCATCCATCGCACCCGAAGACTTGCCCGCACCGACCAGCGTGTGGATCTCATCGATAAAGAGCAGGATTTCGCCCTCGCTGGCCACAACCTCCTTGACGACGGCCTTCAGACGCTCCTCGAATTCGCCCTGATACTTCGCACCGGCGATCAGCGCACCCATGTCGAGCGAGTAGATCACCTTCGACTTCAGGTTCTCGGGCACATCGCCGTCGATGATCCGGCGGGCAATGCCCTCGGCGATGGCCGTCTTGCCGACACCGGCCTCACCGACCAGAATCGGGTTGTTCTTCGTACGCCGCGACAGGATCTGAAGCACCCGACGGATCTCTTCGTCACGCCCGATCACCGGGTCGAGTTTGCCGCTTCGGGCCTGTTCGTTCAGGTTGATGGCATACTTGCCCAGCGCATCGAACTCCTGCGAAGAGGTCTGCGAATCGACGGTCGCACCCTGACGGAAGGTCCGGATGGCCTCGATAAGCTCCTTCTCCGTGGCACCGGCACGCTTCAGCAGATCGGCCGACTGTCCGCGCTCGGCCACCAACCCCAGCAGGAGGTGTTCGACCGATGCGTACTTGTCACCGAAGTTCTTCGTGAAGTCCACGGCGCGCTGGATCACCCGCGAAGCGTCCTGCGAGAAGTACTGCTCGCCGTTGCCGCCCTCGACGCGGGGCAGCTGACCGACGGCGCGGTCAACCTCTTCGCGCAGACCGCGGACGTTTACGCCGACACGGCCCAGAAGAAATGTAGCAAGCGAATCATCCTCGCGGATCAGCACCGCAAGCATGTGGAGCGGTTCGACAGCCTGCTGTCCTCGCTCCCGGGCAAGAGTAAGCGCCGCCTGCAACGCCTCTTGCGCCTTAATGGTTAACGTGTTGATGTTCATATCCGTGTTGTTTTATTTGTTTTCCAATTTCGCTTCCATACCGAGCAAAAGGCTTGCCACGTTCGGCATCCGGACATTTCGACATACTTTTCGCCAAAAATGACACAAATTGTCACTCGCAGACTGACACCTTCCGCCAAACCGGCAGTCCGAAACAGCCGCCCGGTGCTATCGTCGGACATCGGACAACAAAAAAGCGGGAGACCTCAGTCCCCCGCTGCCCGAGAGCCGGGTCAAGCCCGTCCCTGCGAAGTTCGCCACCGCCGGTCAGTTGCCGCGATAGGTCGCGTAACCGTTGGCCGACATGGTGATCGGAATGTGGTAATGACCGTCGCCCTCGATGCGGAAAACCACCTCGACATAGGGATAGATTGACGACTGTCCCTGAGCCTCGAAGTAAGGTTGCGTTTCGAAACGCAGGCGGTAGATTCCGCGGTTGGCATCCGGCTCACGGATCGGCAGCAGACCGGTGACACGTCCGTTGCGGTCGGTCACGCGCCGATCCACCGTCTGCCAGCCTCCGTCGGGCGTCTGCCGCGAAAGCTCAACCTCAACCCCGGCGGCCGGCGCCCCGCGCGACACGTCCAGCATATGCGTACTCAATTGACAGACGGGTTCCTGTGCCACCGACCGTCCCGCAAACAGCAGCGCCACCAGCACCGCCATTCCCATGCGAATCCATCTCTTCATCAGATTCCGTAATTTGTAAGGTTTGACATCATTCGGAACCGCCCTCCCGCAAACGGCCACCGTCCGCCCCGCCGGGAACCCGTCCCGACAAAAAGCCTCCGATGACCGCCTTTGCCGCGGCAGAAAATCGGTTTCCGGCTCCAAAATAAGAATAATATTGTATATCTTTGCAACACCATGAGTGATTTCATCGTCAGCGCACGCAAATATCGCCCCGCGACCTTCCGCTCGGTCGTCGGTCAGAAACATATCACCTCCACGCTTCAGAATGCCATCGAGCGCGGACAACTGGCCCATGCCTATCTCTTCTGCGGCCCGCGGGGCGTCGGCAAGACCACCTGCGCGCGAATCTTCGCCAAGGCCATCAACTGCCTCCACCCCCATGGCGCCGAGGCCTGCAACGAGTGCGAATCGTGCCGCTCGTTCAACGAGGGGCGTTCGCTCAACATCCACGAACTGGACGCGGCATCGAACAACTCGGTCGAGGACATCCGATCGCTCATCGAACAGGTGCGCATCATTCCGCAGGTGGGCCGCTACTCGGTCTTCATCATCGACGAGGTCCACATGCTCTCGGCAGCGGCCTTCAACGCTTTCCTGAAGACCCTCGAAGAGCCCCCCGCCCACGCCATCTTCATCCTCGCCACCACCGAGAAACACAAGATCCTGCCGACGATCCTCTCGCGGTGTCAGATCTACGACTTCAACCGCATCCGCGTCGAGGATTCGGTCGAATACCTCAAATACATCGCCTCCGAGGAGGGAATCACCGCCGACGAGGAGTCGCTGAACCTCATCTCGCAGAAGGCCGACGGCGGCATGCGCGACGCCCTGTCGATGTTCGACAAGGCCGTCTCGTTCTGCGGCACGACGCTCGACTACCGCCACGTCGCCCAGACGCTCAACGTGCTGGACTACGACACCTATTTCGGCGTGACGGAGATGCTCCTTGCGGGCAACTACGTCGATGCGCTGATCCGCTTCGACGAGGTCCTCGCCAAAGGTTTCTCGGGACAGACCTTCATGGCCGGTCTGAACCGCCACATGCGCGACCTGCTGATGGCCAAACGCCCCGAAACGCTGCGGCTGATCGAAATGACCGGTACGCTGCTCGAACGATACCGCGTGCAGGCGGAGGCCTGCAGTGTCGATTTCCTCTTCGGGGCCATCGCCCTGCTGACGGATCTCGACGGAAAGATCCGACAATCGTCGAACCAACGATTGCTCGTCGAGCTGGGCCTGATGAAGATCGCAGGGCTCGGCCAAAAAAAAAATAACGACCTGATTTCCGCCGGGGAGTATCCGCTTCCCGAATTGACGCCTCGTCCGGCCGCGGTCGGCACGGCAACTCCCGGGCCGCAGCCCGTGGCAACGACACCAAATCCGGCCCAATCCGGACAACCGATGCCATCCGCGCCCCGTCCGGCACAGCAGGCCCCGGCAGCAGGCCCGACAAGTCCGGCAACGGCAGCGAGCGTGACGGCTCCCCCTCCGGTCCCGTCTGCGACAACCGCCACGGAGCGGTCCGCATCTGCGGCATACGCCGGACGCCCCGATGCACCAGGCAGTTCGGGCACTCCCGGGACGGCCGTTCAACCGGGTCCGAACGTTCAAGCCGGTTCAACAGCCCGACCGTCCGCACAACCCCATCGCAAGCCGCTGATCTCGGGCACGTCGCTCTCCGAACTGCTGGCTACGGGAGGAGCTCCGCAGGCTCAAGTTGAACAGACGCCGGAGTCGGTCTCGACCGCAACGGTGACGATCGATCCACAGTGCCAGCAGAAACTGGAAGCGGCACGCGAGAAGATTCTGAACCTCATCCGCGAACGTCGTCCGCGCTTCGTCCCGGTCTTCGAGGAGATGCGCTTCGAGGGTAACCGGATCTCGGTGAGCGTCCAAACCCAGGAGCTGCACGACGAAATTCTCCGTTCGAAAACGGGCATGCTGATGCGAATTGCCGAACTGGCCGGCGTAACGGGTGCCATGGAGCTGGAGGTGGAGGTCAACGAGGAGATCCGGGTCGCACGCCCCATCAAACTCGAGGACCGCGTCAAACACATGACCGACAAGAATCCGCTGCTCACCGAGCTGCGCAAGGCATTGGATCTCGAGGTCGAATAATCCACGGAGGGGGGGGGCACCCCGTCCCGCCGATCACAAACCGAAAACAAATAGAGACTGAAAAAATATGGCAACGAAAAACTTTATCGAAGAACTTGAATGGCGCGGCATGATCCACACGATCATGCCCGGAGCCAAGGAACAACTGGAAAAGGAGATGACGACGGCCTACCTGGGCATCGACCCGACGGCCGACTCGCTGCATATCGGCCACCTGGTGGGCGTGATGATCCTCAAGCACTTCCAACTGTGCGGTCACCGTCCGCTGGCCCTCGTCGGAGGCGCTACGGGCATGATCGGCGACCCGTCGGGCAAGTCGCAGGAGCGCAACCTGCTCGACGAAGCCACGCTGCGCCACAATCAGGAGGCCATCAAGGCCCAACTGTCCAAACTCCTCGACTTCGACTCCGATGCGCCGAACGCCGCCCGCATGGTCAACAACTACGACTGGATGAAGGACTTCACGTTCCTGGATTTCATCCGCGACATCGGCAAGTGCATCACCGTCAACTACATGATGGCCAAGGATTCGGTCAAGAAGCGCTTCAACGGCGAAGGCGACGGCATGTCGTTCACCGAATTCACCTACCAGCTGGTTCAGGGCTACGACTTCCTGCACCTCTACCAGACGATGAACTGCAAGATTCAGCTCGGCGGCGCCGACCAGTGGGGCAACATCACCACCGGCACCGAGCTCATCCGCCGCAAACTCGGCCCCGAAGCCGAAGCCTTTGCCATCACCTGCCCGCTGATCACCAAGGCCGACGGCACGAAATTCGGCAAGACCGAAAGCGGTAACGTCTGGCTCGATCCGCGCTATACGTCGCCCTACAAGTTCTACCAGTTCTGGCTCAACGTCAGCGACGAGGATGCCAAACGGTACATCAAGATCTTCACGCTGCTCGACCGGGAGACGATCGAAGGGCTGATCGCCGAACACGATGCCGCCCCGCACCTGCGCATCCTGCAGAAACGGCTGGCCCAGGAGGTCACCACGATGATCCACTCGCGCGAGGAGTACGAAAAGGCCGTCGAGGCCTCGAACATCCTCTTCGGCGGCGCCACCTCCGAGGCGCTGCGGCGGCTGGACGAAGCGACCCTGCTGCAGGTCTTCGAGGGCGTGCCGCAGTTCCGCGTGGCCCGGACCGAACTCGAAGCCGGCGTTCCGTTCGTGGATCTCTGCACCGAAAAGGCCCAAATCTTCTCCTCGAAGGGCGAATGCCGCAAGCTCGTCCAGGGCGGCGGCGTTTCGATGAACCGCGAAAAGATCACCGACGCCCAGCGGACGGTCTCGGCCGACGAGCTGATCGCCGGCAAGTACCTTCTCGTCCAGCGCGGCAAGAAGAACTACTACCTCGTGATCGCCGAATAGCATGGAATACCGCATCGTCCTCCAACGCATGGAGTTCCATGCCCTGCACGGCTGTTACGAACTGGAACGCAAGGTCGGCAACCGCTTCACGGTCGACGTGGAGATCACGGCCGAACTGGGCGACGTGGCCGCGGAAGACAGCGTCGAAAAGGCCGTCAACTACCTCACGGTCTACGAAGTGGTCCGCGAACAGATGGTCCTTACGCAGCGCACGATCGAACGCGTCGCCATGAACATCATCGACGCCATCAAGGAGCGTTTCGACGCGGTCCGGCACGTGAAATGCACCGTTTCGAAACTGGCGCCCCCACTCGGCGGCAAGATCGATCGGGTGAGCGTCGTACTGGAAAAATAAACCGAAGCGCCCGGCAGCCGGGAGCGGACTCCCCGCTGCCGGGCGTTTTGCAAAACGTCCGCTTATGCATACTCATTCACACAATCGCGCCACTCTGGGCGGAAAACTGAGCGCCGTACTGGTCGCTGCGGGCAGCTCCGTGGGACTGGGCAACATCTGGCGCTTCCCGTACGTTGCCGGCGACAACGGCGGCGGTGCCTTTCTGGTGATCTACATCCTCTGCGTCGCACTGCTCGGACTGCCGCTCATGATCGCCGAGTTCACCGTGGGCCGCGCCTCGCATCTCAACGCCGTCGGCGCCTATCGGGCTCTCGACAAGCGATGGAGCTTCCTCGGTTACAACGGCGTAGTGGCCGCCTTTCTCATCCTGGGATTCTACTTCGTCGTCTCGGGCTGGACGGCCGAATACATGGTCCACTCCGTGACGGGCAGTCTGGCGCAATATACGACCGCCGCCGAATACGAATCCATCTTCACGAACTTCATCCGTAATCCCTGGCGGCCGGTCCTCTACACGACCCTGTTCGCCCTGGCCACCCATTTCGTCATCGCGCTGGGGGTCCAGAAGGGCATCGAACGATCGGCCAAGGTGCTGATGCCGCTGCTGTTCGTGATCCTGATCGCGCTGTCGATCCATTCGCTGCTGATGCCCGGCGGCGAAGAGGGGCTGCGCTTCTTCTTCAAGCCCGACTTCTCGAAAGTGACCCCTTCGACCTTCCTCGTGGCTCTCGGACAGGCCTTCTTCTCGCTCTCGATCGGCATCGGAACCATGGTGACCTATGCCTCCTACTTCAAGCCCGAAACCAATCTGCGCCACACGGCCCTCAACGTCACGATCCTCGACACGATGGTGGCCGTTCTGGCCGGTGTGGTGATCTTTCCGGCGGTCTTCAGCGTCGGCATCGAGCCGTCGTCGGGTCCCTCGCTGGTCTTCATCACCCTGCCGAGCATCTTCAACGGCATGCCGCTGAGCATGGTCTGGTCGGCTGTCTTCTTCCTGCTGCTGGTCGTTGCGGCCCTCACCTCAACCATCTCGCTGCACGAGGTCATCACGGCCTATCTCCACGAAGAGTGGCACATGAGCCGTCGCGCCGCTGCCTGGTCCACAACCCTCGCGACGACCGTCCTGGGAGCTCTGGCCTCGCTGTCGGTCGGTGTTCTGAGCGGCTGGACCCTCTTCGGACTCAATCTGTTCGATCTGCTGGATTACGTCACGGCCAATATTCTGCTGCCTGTCGGCGGATTCTTCACCTGTATCTTCGTCGGCTGGAAACTCGACCGGCAGGTACTCCGGGATCAGATCACCAACAACGGCGCACTGAAGTTCCGCATCTACGGGCTTTTCATCGTCCTGCTGCGATATCTTTGCCCCGCGGTTCTGTTGCTGGTCTTCCTCGACAATCTGGGTATATTCTGAAAGCAGGGAACAAGCCCCGGCGGAATCTGCCCCCCGACAAGAAAAACGGACACTGCACATTGCAATGTCCGTTTTCACGTTTGATCGGAATTACCACCCCCGACCCGAGGCCCCGGGTCAGTTGATGTTTCGACGATCAGGCTCCTTTTCGGGCGATGCGGCCTCCATGTCGATCTGCAGCTTCACCATGTTGATGGCTGCGGCCGCAGCTTCGTCACCCTTGTTGCCAAGACGTCCGCCGCAGCGATCCAACGCCTGCTGCATGTCGTTGACCGTCAGCACACCGAACGAGATGGGCATGTTCCACTGGATCTGCAGCTGCGTGATGCCCTGGGTCACGCCCTGGCAGATGAAGTCGAAATGGCGCGTATCGCCCTGGATCACACACCCCAGCGCAATCACGGCATCAACATCCGTATATTCGGCGAAGAACTGCGCGCCAAGAGCCAGTTCAAAGGTTCCGGGGACATACTTCACCTGGATGTTCATGTCGGGGCATCCGGCCGCCCGCAGGGTCCGCACGGCCCCTTCGAGCAGGGCCTCGGTCACCTCACGGTTCCATTCGGCCACGACAATGCCGAACCGCATGTCCGCCGCCGACGGCAGCGGAGAATCGAATTTCGAAAGATTATGATTCCGGGTCGCCATGATCGGAACTATTTCACGCTGCCGAGCAGCTTCTCGGCATCACGGGCCTCCATCGAGGCGGGGTACGACGTCAGGATACGCTCGTAGCAGGCGGCAGCCTTTTCGTTGTTGCCCAGGGCCTGCTCGGCGAGGCCGGCCTTGCGCAGGTACATCGGAGCCGTCATGTTGTTGTCGGCAGCCTTCACGGCCTTCTCGTAGAACTTCACGGCCTGGGCGTAGTTCTGCTGCTCGACGGCGATATCACCCTGCAGACCGTAGTTCTGGGCATTGATCAAGGCTCCGGGAATTCCCTTCACGGGCGAGAACTTGGCGAGGTATTTCGCAGCGTTCTCCAGATCGCCCGTCCGCAGGTAGCAGATGCCGGCATAGTGTTTGGCGAGGTTGCCCGAAGGCGTCGAACCGTACTTCTCGACCACGTCGAGGAAGCCGGCGCCGTTGGCATCACCGTGCAGAGCCAGCTCGAAGTCGGGCGTCTGGGCATCGAAGCGGTTCTGCGCCTCGGCGATCATCTCGGCGGCCTTCTCGGCGCGCGGCAGGACGATCAACGACCGATAGCCGAAAATCAGAGCCGCAACGACCAGCAGTCCCAGGAAAATGTAGGACATCATACGACCGTTCTTTTCGAAAAAAAGCTCCGTTTTGTTCATTGCCTCGCCGAGAGTTTCCGGTTCGGCGACGTTCTGTTTTGCCATAGTGTATCGAATGTTTTTAGTTTATAATCCGTACGATAGTTTGCAAAGATACAAAACTATTCACAATGTGCAATGTCGTGTCCGGATTTTTTGTATTTTTGTCCTATGTATCTGAAGAAAATAGCGCTGCTGAATTTCAAAAACATCCGCCAGGAGGAGCTCGCGCTGTGCCCCGGAATCAACGCCCTGGTGGGCGACAACGGCGCCGGAAAGACCAATGTCATCGATGCGGTCTACTACCTGTCGATGTGCAAGTCGTCGCTGCAGATGACCGACGGCCAGAGCATCCGCCACGATGCCGACTTCTTCCTCATCGAGGGAAACTACCTGACCGATGCGGGCAAACGGGAGGTGATCGCCTGCACGTTCTCACGAAAGGGCGGCAAGATCCTCAAACGCAACGGAAAGGAGTACGACCGGCTGTCGGACCACGTAGGGCTGATCCCCGCGGTGATCGTCTCCCCGGCCGACAGTGCGCTGATCTCCGACGCCGCCGACGAGCGTCGCCGCTACCTCAACGCCTTCATCTCGCAACTGGACCGCAGCTATCTCCAGGCCGTGATGCGCTACAACGCCGTGCTGGCCGAACGCAACCGCCTGCTCAAGATGCAGCCCGACGAGACGATGCTTCAGATCTACGACCGCCAGCTCTGCGACCACGGAGGCGTGATCCACGCCCGTCGCAAGGAGTTCGTCCGACGCCTGCAGCCCATCGTCGCTGAGTATTACCGCATGCTCTCCGGGGATCGCGAACAGGTCGAACTGCTCTACAAGTCGGAGTTGAACGAGCGGCCGTTCGAGGAGATCCTCCAGGCGTCCCGGCAGAAGGACCTTGTCAACGAATTCACGACTTCCGGTATCCACCGCGACGACCTGGTGCTGAAGATCGGCGGTTATCCGTTGCGCAAATACGGCTCGCAGGGGCAGCAGAAGTCCTTTCTCATCGCACTCAAGCTGGCCCAGTACGCCATTGTGGCCGAGGAGAAGCACGAACGGCCGATCCTGTTGCTGGATGATCTCTTCGACAAACTCGATGCCGGGCGGGTCGAGCAGCTGATCCGGCTGGTGTCGGACGAGACCTTCGGACAGATCCTCATCTCCGACTGCAATCCGACGCGTCTGAAGACGATTCTCGACCGTACAGGGGGCGACTATGCCCTCTTCGCCGTGGCCGACGGCTCCGTCACCCAGGAACGAATGACAGCCCGACAGACCGCCGAGGAGGAACTGCGAAAACAGGAAACCGCGTCGGCCGCTGCAGAACCGCAAAATCCCGAACCGGAATCGGATCCGCATCCGACGGAGCCCGACGATAAAAACGCAGAGGCATGAGACGCACGAAAACCATGGTGATGGGCGAACTGCTGGAGGAGTTCTTCAAGCGCCCGTACGTAGCCGCAAAGGTGGCCGAAGGGAAGTTGCCCGACACATGGCGCGAAGTGGTCGGCGACCGCGTGGCCGACATGACCACCGAGCTGAGGCTCGACAAACATATACTTTACGTCCGGATTCAGTCGAGTGTCGTCCGCTCGGAGCTCTTCTACCAGCGCGAGGCCCTCAAGGAGGAGATCAACCGCCGATCGGGTGTCCGCCTGGTCAATGCGGTCATCATCCGCTGACGGTATCCGGGCCGCAAAAGGCTCACAATCTGCATGAATACCCCGCAGGGACCGGCTTTCCACCTGCACAGATCCGGTCCGACACCCACACCATCTGCCCTCACACCCACACGGGAAGAGCCACAACCGGCACAAGGGCCATTCAACGCGCATGGGCCGCAGTTCCCGGCCCGCGAAATCTTCAGCTCCGGCCCTCAGTTCTGGGAAATCCGCCGTTCCGACCTCGCAGGCAACTCGATTCCGATCCCCAGCCCCGCCCTCCGTTTCCGCCGTCGATACCCATACACGTAAAAAGAGCAGCCCACTTGCATGGGCTGCTCTTTTTCAATCGGATCCGGACGATCCGGCGTGATTGTTACTTGATGATCACCGAACGGTTGGCCTTCTGGATGTTCTTGTAGACATCAGGCTGGTTGCCCAAACCTTCGTAGGTCAGCTGCTTGGGGTTCACACCGCACTTGATCAGGTAGTCGTAGACATTCTTGGCACGGTTCTCGGCTACGCGCTTGTTACCGGCAGCCGTACCGGTCTGCTGATCGGCGTGGCCCTGAATCGTGTAGACCCGATCCTTCGGACCGTTCTTGATCAGATCGGCCGTCAGTTCCAGACGCGTCTTGTCCTTGGCCGTCAGTTTCGACATGCTGTAATCGTACAGGATGATCGACGTCGGCATGGAGGTATTCACCTTCTTGGCCTCGGCGGCAGCCTTGGCTTCAGCCTCGGCAGCGGCCGTCTCGGCAGCCTTGGCAGCAGCCTCGGCCTCCGACAGCTTCTTGTTCAGACGGGCATTCTCGGCCTTCGAAGCCTCGAGTGCCGCATTGCCGGCAGCCACGGCATCCTGGAAGGCCCGGATATCCTCGGCCGTGTAGCCCGGAACACCGCGCTCCCAGTTACGCTGGTTGAAGCGATAGGTGATGCCGGCCGTAGCCGTGAAACCGAACAGATAGGCGCCGCTGACCGATGCCGGGCAGAGTTCCGACTTGGCGATCAGGCCCTTGAGTTCGATATTGAAATCGAAGGAGGGCGACAGACGGAACTTGTTGAGCAAACCGGCCGTGAAGGCGAACTCCTGGTTGGTACCCGTCTGGTTGTCGCGCTGGCTCGAGTCCGTAAAGTTCGAGGCCATGTAGCCGAAGCCCACAAACGGAACGCCATACCAGGCGCGATCCTCGCGATAGCCGCCGATCCAGTTCGAGGCATTGATCATCAGGTCGGCGTGAGCGAACAGGTAGGGCCACGTCAACTTGCCCAGATCGGCATCGGTATTGTTGAACCAGCCGCCCTGCAGCTGACCGCGCACTCCGACAACCGGATGCAGCCATTTGGTCAGCGAGACATTGCCCTCGAAGCCGAAGCGATTGCCCCACGTTCCGAGGTTACCGCTGTTCGAGAAAGCCGTACCGCCACCCAGTCCGGCCGACACTTCCCAGTTGTCCCAGAAACCGTTGGTGACAAATCCCGAGAAGCTCGGCTTCTTGGGAGTGCCTTCGGCCCATGCCGAAACCGCAAAGGCCGCGAGCATAAAGGTCAGGAAAATTTTCTTCATATTGATACAAATTATTTATGGTTCGTGTACGTCACATACTTGTCGTAAAAGTACTCATTTTTTTACAATTCAAAGCGTTCGCGCCACAAAAAAAGTGCAGAAATCGACTTTTATCCGTCAGAAAAGGCCCGAAGAAGATCCCCCGAGCCTTTTTTGCGTAGCATATGAACGTTTTACGTTATATCATCCGCACTTCGAGTAGCCACAGGACATGCAGGTCAGACAGCCGTTCTGGTAAGCCATGTTCTCCTGACCGCAGCTCGGACACTTGCCTTTGGACTTCGTGCCGTCGACGATATACTGCTTCAGCGCACGGCAGACACCCGTCTTCCAGGTGTTGATCGACACGCTGTCCAGATGCAGCGATTCGATGAGCGAAACCGTCTTTTCGATCGGCATACCGTGACGCAGCACACCCGAGATCAGTTTGGCATAGTTCCAGAACTCCTCGTTGAACAGACGCGAGATGCCGCCGATCGTATTCGTGTATCCGTAACGGTCCGTATACTGGAAGTCGTAGCGTTTGGTACCGTCCTCCTCGCGCACCTTAATGATATAGCCCTTCTTGATCTTGGGCGGAATGTACATGGCATCCTCCTCGATCTTTCCGGTGAAGATCTCATACGGACGTCCGTTCTGCAGACCGACGAAGGCAATCCAGTCCTCCGAACCGTTCTTGAAGCGGACGATGTCGGCCGGGATGGACTTCGGGCGTTTCTGCACCTCGCCCGGATGCTCCTCGCAGGTTTTCTTGCTCTTCGAGTTTTTGTCGAGCAACACTCCCGAACGGCATCCGTCGCGGTAGACCGTAACGCCCTTGCAGCCGCACTCCCAGGCCGTACGGTAGACATCGGCCACCAGCGCCTCCGAGACGTTGTTCGGCAGGTTGACCGTCACCGAGATCGAGTGGTCGACCCACTTCTGGATGGCTCCCTGCATCTTGACCTTGGCCACCCAGTCGATATCGTTGGCCGTGGCGCCGTGGTAGGGCGAAGCCTTCACCCACTCGTCGAGCTCCGCATCGGAGATCGTTGCCAGTTTCGAAGTATCGTAGCCGTTGGCCTCGAGCCACTTCACGAAGTTGTGGTGGTAGACGTTGTACTCCTGGAACTTTTCGCCCGTTTCGTCCTCGTAGTCGACATGCGTGTCGTGGTCCGAGGGGTTGATCTTGCGGCGGCGCTTGTAGACCGTGCGGAAGACGGGCTCGATGCCCGACGTGGTCTGCGACATGAGCGACGTGGTGCCGGTCGGGGCGATGGTCAGCATGGCGATGTTGCGGCGTCCGACCTTGGCCATCTCCTCGTAGAGTTCGGGATCGGCCTCGCGGATGCGGGCGATCATCGGGTTGTTCACCTCCTTGGCCGTGTCGTAGATCGGGAAGGCACCGCGTTCGGCGGCCATCTTCACCGAAGCCCGATAGGCGGCCAGCGCCAGGGTCTTCTGCACCTCGACGGCGAAATCGATCGCCTCGGGCGAACCGTAGCGCAGCCCCAGAGCGGCCAGCATGTCGCCTTCGGCCGTGATGCCGAGGCCCGTGCGGCGGCCCTTGAGGGCCATCGTGCGGATCTTCTTCCAGAGCTCCAGCTCCACGCGGCGGACATCCAGATCCTCGGGGTCGTTTTCGATCTTGGTGATGATCTGCTCGACCTTCTCCAGCTCCAGATCGATGATGTCGTCCATCATGTGCATGGCCTTGCCCACGTGGTCGCGGAACTTCTCGAAGTTGAACTTCGCATCCGGCTTGAACGGGTTGTCCACATAGCTGAAGAGGTTCATCGCCAGCAGCCGGCACGAATCGTAGGGACAGAGCGGAATCTCGCCGCAGGGGTTGGTCGAGACGGTCACGAAGCCCTCGTCGGCATAGCAGTCGGGGATGCTTTCGCGGATGACCGTATCCCAGAACAGCACGCCCGGTTCGGCCGACTTCCAGGCATTGTGGATGATCTTCTCCCAGAGCTTGCGGGCATCGATGTCCTGCTCATACTTCGGGTGGTCCGAGTCGATCGGGAACTGCTGGTGGTACTTCTTGCCGGCCAGCGCCGCACGCATGAATTCGTCGTCGATCTTGATCGAGACGTTGGCGCCGGTCACCTTGCCCGTGTCGACCTTGGCGTCGATGAAGCGTTCGGCATCGGGGTGTTTGATCGAGAGGGTGAGCATCAGCGCACCGCGGCGGCCGTCCTGGGCCACCTCGCGCGTCGAGTTCGAGTAGCGCTCCATGAAGGGGACGATACCCGTCGACGTGAGGGCCGAGTTCAGCACCGGGCTGCCCGTCGGGCGGATGTGCGAGAGGTCGTGCCCCACGCCGCCGCGGCGTTTCATCAGCTGCACCTGCTCCTCATCCATGCGGAAGATGCCGCCGTAGGAGTCGGCCGGATGCTTGTGGCCGATGACGAAGCAGTTCGACAGCGACGCCACCTGGAAATTGTTGCCGATGCCGGTCATCGGGCCGCCCTGCGGGATGACGTAGCGGAAATGGTCGAGCAGATCGAAGGCCTCCTGTCGGGAGAGGGGGTTCGGATATTTGTTTTCGATACGCTCGATCTCGGCGGCGATACGCTCATGCATCTCGCGCGGCGAACGCTCGTAGATGTTCCCGAAGGAGTCCTTCAGCGCGTACTTGCTCACCCACACCGTGGCGGCAAGATCATCCCCCTCGAAGTACTTCTTCGACTCGGCAACCGCATCGTTGTAATCGACCTTCTGCGGCGCTTCGGTATTGGTTGTTTTCGACATAATAACTTGATACTTATCTATTTTTTGCTGTTTTCATCCATTGTCTGGTCACCCTCCTTTGCCGGGGGGGGGGGCAAGTGCGGTTCTACAAATTTCAGACTTTTCCCCCTAAAAAGCCAATCCGCACTATCAAACTTATCGACAATTTATCTACAAAAGGCGAAAAGGCGCGCCCCAGGGTCCCCGGGGCGCGCTCACTCGTATTCAGGGGTTCTACTTCACGCCCACGGCATCGATCTCAACCAGTGCCCCCATCGGAAGAGCGGCTACCTGATAACACATCCGCGCCGGTTTGTCCCCCGTGAAGAACTCGGCATAAACGGCATTCATGGCCGCAAAATCGCTCATCGACTGCAACAGTACGGTTGTTTTCACCACGTCCGAGAAGTCGTAACCCGCTTCGCGGAGGATATGTCCGACGTTGGTCAGCGACTGACGCGTCTGGGCCTCGATGCCTTCGGCCATCTTGCCCGTAGCGCCGTCGATGGGCAGCTGGCCCGAAACATAAAGTGTCCCGCCCGTCTCAACGGCCTGGGAATAAGGCCCCACGGCTTTGGGAGCCTGCGGTGAAGCGATGATCTTTTTCATATCCATGTATCTTTGGGACACCAAAGGTACGATTTATTCTCTATATTTGCAGCAAAACCCGATGTAAAAACCATGAAAAATCTGCTTCGCACCACGGTAGTGGCTGGGCTCGTGCTTCTTCTGGCCGGATGCTGCCCCTGCCGCTCCTACCAGAAGAAAACCCGGCGGCCGCTGACCGGTACCGAATGGCAGCTGATCCAGCTCGGCGGCGAGACGATCCGCCCCTCGGAAGGCACCTTCACCCTGACGCTCTCCGAACAGACGGGACAGCTCTCGGGCGTAGGGTCGTGCAACCACATCACGGGTCCCTATCAGAGCGACAAGGATCGTTCGCTGAAGATCGGCCCCCTGGCCTCGACCCGCATGGCCTGCCCCGACGCCAAACATGAACAGGCCTTCATCGAAGCCCTCGAAGCGGCCACCCACTACGACATGGACGGGCCGATGCTGCTGCTCCTCTCCAACGGCGAACTGCGGGCCGTCTTCCAGGCCATCCCGGCCCCGGCTGCCCAATAAACGGCACCCCGTCTCACGCAAACGGCGGAACCGGATCGTCCGGTTCCGCCGTTCTCATGATGCGTCGGCCATCCCTCCCCTGATGCGCCGACGATCCGCTCCTCCAGCAACGAGAAGCCGCCCTCCCGCACGGGGAGGACGGCTTCGTCGCTTTGTCGGACGCACGGTCCGATGGACCTTACTTGAGGTTCGGGTTCAGCTCGCCCCACTTGTCGATGGCGGGCAGCACACCCATCTCGATCACCTCGTCACGCAGCGTAACCAGGTGCTCGTAGCTCTCCTTGAGCTTCTTGTGCTCCTCGGGCGTACCCTTGACATCCTTGTAGTGAACACCATCCTTCGTGATCTCGGTCTCCATGGCCATCATGATGTGGTTGAACTCGCCGTTGTGCACGTAGGTTCCGGCCGGGTACTCGAAGGGTTTGCCACCCATGGCGGCAGCGATCATGCAGATCGAAACGTAGGCCGGGCTCTGGAACGACGAACGGCCGCGCAGGTCGATGATATGCTTTCCACCCTGGATCACACGCTGCTGCAGGGCAGCCCAGTCAGCCTCGGGCATCTCCTTGCCGATGAGTTCCGACAGGGGCTTGCCGGCAACCATCGTCGTCGAAGCGAAGACGGCCATCTGCTCGCCGTGGCCGCCGTACGTACGGCAGTTGCGCACCTCGTCGGGCGAAATCTTGAAGTACTTGGCCAGCTCCGAACGCAGACGCGTCGAATCCAGCGCAGCCAGCGTCGTCAGCTGCGAGGGTTTCAGACCGCTGTAGATCAGGGCGATCAGACCCGTGATGTCGGCCGGGTTGAAGATAACGACCACATGCTTCACATCGGGGCAGTAGGCCTTGATGTTCTTACCGAAGTCCTCGGCGATCTGCGCGTTGCCCTTGAGCAGGTCCTCGCGCGTCATGCCGGCCTTGCGGGCGGCACCACCCGACGATACCACATAAGCGGCACCCGTCAGCGCCTCCTTGACGTCGGTCGTCCAGGTGATGTTCACACCCTCGAATGCGCAGTGATAAAGCTCCTCGGCAACACCCTCCAGAGCCGGAGCAAAGGGGTCATAGAGGCAGATGTTCGGCGTAAGACGCATCATCAGGGCCGTCTGAGCCATGTTCGAGCCGATCATACCGGCTGCACCCACGATCGTGAGTTTTTCGTTTGTCAGAAATTCCATAGTTCGTTTGTTTATAAACGTTTCTTATTATAAAAAAGTTCTTTTCATATCTCTTTCTTCACCTCTTCTCCATCCAACCACACGCGCCCTGTCGGCAATGCGCTGCCGGTCACAGTCCGGACCTCGGGCCTCGCTTCTCCTGCTCGCTCCGCTCTCTCCCCGCCCTTCTCCCGATCCTTCTCCCAGCCACCCTCAGGTCCTCTCCCGGCTCCGCCCGGTCTCTCTCCCGATCCTGCCCGGCCCCTCTCAGCGCCCCCCCGGTTATTCGATTTCGCGACGGTTGCGCAGCGCATGCGTGATCGTCAGCTCGTCGACATACTCCAACTCGTCGCCGAATCCGATGCCCCGCGCAATCGAGGTGATCTTCAGCCCGGCAAAGTGCCGCAGGCGGTTCATCAGATAGAAGAGCGTCGTCTCACCCTCGACCGAGGTCGAGATGGCCAGGATCACCTCCCGGACACCCCCTGCCGCGATGCGGTCACACAACAGATCGATCTTCAGATCCGAGGGCGAAATCCCCTGCATCGGCGAAATCAGCCCGCCCAGCACGTGGTAAAGCCCCTTGTACTGATGCGTATTCTCGATCGACAGCACGTCGGCCACCTGTTCCACGACACAAATCGTCGCATGGTCCCGTTCCGGATCGGCGCAGATCGGACAGATCTCCTCGTCGGAAAGGTTGTTGCACTGCGCGCAGTAGCGGATCCCGTTCCGGAAGCGGTCGATGCTTTCGGTCATCTCGGCCACCGACTCACGGTCCATCCGCAACAGGTGGATGGCCAGCCGCAGAGCGGTCCGACGTCCGACCCCCGGGAGTTTCGACAACTCCCCGACCACATTCTGCAGGAGTTGCGACATCTAAATCGTCTCGATCGTTTTCTCCTCGAGCCACCCTTTCTTGCCGTCGGCAATGGTGATCTCGCACCACCCTTCCAGACGGCCGGTAATCTCGACCAGCGTACCCTCATGCAGCACGAAGAGATCCGTGGCCGACCTGTCGGGCGAACTCTTCACGGCCGTCGAGAGCGACATCACCACGGCCTGCGTCCGGTCGAGCATCTCGCGACGCTCGCCCATGGCAAACGAAGTCGTCACGATGAAGAGCAGCACGGCCACCATCGTTCCGTAGAATCCGCCCTTGCGCCACGACAAGCGCCGTGCCAACAGATAGACCAGGAACAATCCCAGCGCACAAACCAGCGCCACGAGCGACAGCAGGCTCCAGGCCGTACAGCTCATCATGTGGCGCACGCTGCGCAGCCACTGCGTGAGAAAGAACTCCGGAATCTGTTCGATGTTGTCCTTCGTGCGCGATTCGGCCACCTCGAGGTTGTAACGGATGTCGTCGTTGCCCGGCGCCATGCGCAAAGCCCGGCGGTAGTAGAGAATCGCCTCACCCAGACGCCCCTCCTTGAAGCAGGAGTTGCCCAGGTTGTAGTAGAGTTTCACGGAGCTCAATCCGCGGGCAAGGATCTCTTCATAGGACGTCGTGGCGGCATGAAAGTCTCCGTTGACGTAAGCCGTATTGGCGCGGTCCCACAGTTGCTCGGGCGTTTCGGCGCCGGTCGCCGCCGACGCTTCATCTGCCGTTGTCGTAACGGCCTGCGCCTCGGCCGCCGTATCGGCCGCCGTATCGGCCGCCGTATCGGCCGGTTGCTGGGAGCGGGCCTCGCCCACGCCCCAGACCAGTATGAGGAACAATAACAGTCGTTTCATGATTCGATCACCGTTTGATTACCGATTCGATCTGCGAAATCAGATTCACACCCTCGGAGTAGACGTCGCTCATGCGTGTCGACTCGACCGGCGAGTACTGTGCCTCGTCGCAACGGGTGATGATGTTCGTGAAGCTTTGCGAGATCTCCGCCGAGACGCCGCGCTTGTTGAGCTCCTCGCGAACGTTCTCCTTCGTGAGGTTGGCCATCGGGATGTTGAACTTGTCGCTCATGTATCCCCACAGCGCCCGCAGCATCTCCTCGTAGAAGGCGTGGCGGTTCTGCTCCTCCATGTAGCGTTTGGCCGTGCGGAAACGCTGTACGGCCACCTTGTTGGCCCGTTTGCCGCGCACGAGCGCCACATTCTGCGATTCGCGGATCTGACGCCGCAGCGCCACATAGATCAGTGCGAAGAGAACCAGGATGCCGACCAGAACGATCCAGTAGGCCGTACCGAAGAGGAACGGCACGGCAACCGTCCGCAACTGGGGAGCGCCCAGCTTGATGAAGCGGATATCCTGGCCCAGCTGCCGGACCTCCTCCTTCGAGACCCCGCGTCCCTGCATCACCACCGCTTCACCGCCGCCCCGTGCATCGGGGGCGACCTCGAAGTTCATCGTCCGCGACTTCAGCGTCACATATTCCATACGCTGCGGATCGAAATAGGAGAATTCGAGCGGTTCGATCTCATAGGAGCCCTCGGCACGCGCGATGAACGGGTATTCGAACTGACGGTAGCCGGCAATTCCCGCCGTCGAAGCGTTGATCGACTCGGTCGTCTTGACGTTGTAGAGTTCGAACGACGCCGGAAGCTGCAGTTTCGGAGCCTGCACGAAGGTCAGGTTTCCCTGTCCCGAGATCTTGACCGTGATGTTGGCACCGGAGTTGGCCGTCAGGCGTTCGGAGGGCAGTTCGGTATCCATCGTGAAACGGCCCACGGCTCCGTTGAAGCTGGCGGGGGCTCCGTCCGGGAGCGGCTTGACCGTCACCGAAACACGCTGGCTCCGGAGCTTTTTCGGCACGTTCAGCACCTCGCGCCCCATGCCGAAGAAGGGATCGGCGTTGCGGCTCTGGATGATGACCTGTGCCACGACGGTCACCTCCAGCGGATCGATCGACAGCGTGCCGACCTGCTGCGGATAGAGCAGATAGTCGGCCAGCACACGGGTTTCGTAGACCTTGCCGTTGTAGGTTTCGCGGCTCACCTGCTCGACGTTCGGATCCGTCAGATCCTGCGACCAGAAGCCGTTGAACGACGGGGCCGACTCCGGCACCACGTTCGCAAACGGCACCCGCGTATAGAGCTTGAAGGCCACGTGCAGCGGTTCGTTCTTGTAGACCGACGTGCGCGACACGACGGCCCGCAACAGAATGTCATCCTTGCCGATCCGGCTTTGGGCTTCGCTGGAATCCGCCGTACCGCCACGCTGCTGTTGCTGCTGCTGCGAGCGGCCGCCGTCACCCTCGTCCACCACCTCGATCGGCAGTTGCCGGGTGCGGTAGGTCCGGCCGTCAACCTTGACTTCGGCCGAACCGATCGTCACCGTGCCCGCCGACTGCGGCAGCAGGACATACGTATAGGTATGGCTCACGCTCTTGGTCATCGTTCCGTTGATGAACTGGATCGAGGAGCCCGTGGACTCCGCGGGTCCGGCCAGCACGTCGAATCCTTCGAACGACGGTGCCTGGAACGACCCCTTGTCGGGTTTGGCATTGAGCGAGAACTCCACACGGAACGCTCCGCCGACGGCAACCGTCAGCGGAGAGTTGGCCTCAAAGACGACCTCCTCGTCGGCCCGGGCCGGGAAGACCGTCGCCACGAGGAGCGCCACCAGAGACAATTTCGCAAAGAATGCTCTCATCACAAATACAAAGCGATAGATCGGTTAATCATGCACACCGCAACCCGCACGGCCGGCCTCCTGCGGCCGGCCGTCGGAGCTTCATGCTCCGGGAAGAGGGCTGCCTCATCCTTCCTTTCGGAAGTACAACGCATCACGCCGTCCTTTAGTATCTGTCGACGGCGGAATTTCAGTGCTTGAATTCGGCGAAGAAGTCGTTGCCCTTGTCGTCGACAATGATGAATGCCGGGAAGTTCTCGACATAGATCTTGCGCACGGCCTCCATGCCCAGTTCGGGGAAGTCGACCACCTCGACCGACTTGATCGAGTTCTTGGCCAGAATGGCGGCCGGACCGCCGATCGAACCCAGGTAGAATCCGCCGTTGGCCTTGCAGGCATCCGTGACGGCCTGCGAGCGGTTGCCCTTGGCCACCATCACCAGCGAACCGCCGTGTTTCTGGAACAGATCCACGTAGGGGTCCATACGTCCGGCCGTCGTCGGGCCGAACGATCCCGAGGCCATGCCCTGCGGCGTCTTGGCCGGACCGGCGTAGTAGACCGGGTGTTTCTTGAAGTATTCGGGCATCGGCTTGCCTTCGTCGAGCATCTGCTTGATGCGGGCGTGGGCGATGTCGCGGGCCACGATGAGCGTGCCGCGCAGATTCAGACGCGTCTTGATCGGGTATTTCGTGAGGATCTCGCGCACCTTGTCCATGCCCTCGTCCAGGTCGATATCGACGGCCGGCGACATGGCCGGAGCCTCGGCCGGCAGGAAGCGGGCCGGATTCTTCTCCAGCTCCTCGAGGAAGATGCCCTCGGGCGTGATCTTGGCCTTGATGTTGCGGTCGGCCGAGCAGCTGACGCCGATGGCCACGGGGCACGAGGCGGCGTGACGCGGTGCGCGGATCACCCGCACGTCGTGGACGAGGTACTTGCCGCCGAACTGGGCGCCCACACCGCTTTCGCGGCAGATCTTGAGCACCTTCTCCTCCCACTCCAGATCGCGGAAGCAGCGGCCGCCCTCGTTGCCCGACGTGGGCAGCTCGTCGAGGTAGCCGGCCGAAGCCTTCTTGACGGTCGAGAGACACATCTCGGCCGACGTGCCGCCGATGCAGATGGCCAGGTGGTAGGGCGGGCAGGCCGACGTGCCGAGGTCGAAGATATGCTGCTGGATGAATTTCGTGAGCGACTCCTCGTTGAGCAGCGCCTTGGTCTGCTGGTAGAGGAAGGTCTTGTTGGCCGAGCCGCCGCCCTTGGTGATGAAGAGGAATTCGTACTCCATGCCGGGTTTGCCGCCATAGATGTCGATCTGGGCCGGGAGGTTCGTGCCGGAGTTCTTCTCGTCGATCATCGAGAAGGGAACCACCTGCGAGTAGCGCAGGTTGCGGTCGCGGTAGGTTTCGTAGACGCCGCGGGCGATGCACTCGGCATCGTCGGCGCCGGTCCATACGTCCTCACCCTTGTGGGCGATGCAGATGGCCGTACCGGTATCCTGGCAGGTCGGGAGTTCGCCCTCGGCGGCCACGCACTGGTTCAGCAGCATCGTGTAGGCCACGAACTTGTCGTTGTCCGTTGCTTCGGGATCCTCGAGGATGTTGCGCAGTTTCTGCAGGTGTGCCGGACGCAGGTAGAACGACACGTCGCTGTAGGCGGCCTTCGAGAGCATCTCCAGGCCTTTGGGATCGACCTTCAGGATCTTGCGGCCGTCGCACTCCACGACCTTTACGTAATCCTTCGTCAAAAGACGATACTTCGTTTTGTCCGCCTCGATCGGGAACGGCTCCTGATAAATGAATTCTGCCATGATCGTATGTGTTTGTTGTTGTTTGCGGGGTAAAGTTCGTTTTTTTGCTACGGCAAAAGTACAAAAAACAATCCGGATTGTACAACTATTTCCGCCTCTCTGTTATTTTTTTCACAAAAAGAGACTATTATTTAGATTTTTTAGTAAATTTGTGCGGTTTTTGATAGGACATAAATTCTCTAAACCCTAAATACTATGGTATCGTACAAAGATCTGGGCCTCGTAAACACCCGTGAGATGTTTGCCAAGGCCATCAAGGGAGGTTATGCCGTTCCGGCATTCAACTTCAACAACATGGAGCAGCTCCAGGCCATTATCCAGGCTGCCGCCGAGACCAAGTCGCCGGTCATCCTGCAGGTCTCGAAGGGCGCCCGCAACTACGCCAACCAGACCCTGCTGCGCTACATGGCCGAAGGCGCCGTGGAGTATGCCAAGGAGCTGGGCTGGGCTCATCCCCAGATCGTGCTGCACCTCGACCACGGAGATTCGTTCGAGCTGTGCAAGAGCTGCGTCGACATGGGCTTCTCGTCGGTGATGATCGACGGTTCGTCGCTCCCCTATGACGAGAACGTCGCCCTGACGAAGAAGGTCGTTGAATACGCTCACCAGTTCGACGTGACGGTCGAGGGCGAGCTGGGCGTGCTGGCCGGCGTCGAGGACGAGGTTGCCGCCGAGGAGAGCCACTACACCAAACCCGAAGAGGTCGTTGACTTCGTCACGAAGACCGGCGTAGACTCGCTGGCCATCTCGATCGGCACCTCGCACGGAGCCTACAAGTTCACGCCCGAGCAGTGCACCGTTGACCCGAAGACGGGCCGTCTGGTTCCGCCCCCCCTGGCATTCGACGTACTGGAGGCCATCGAGAAGGAGCTCCCCGGCTTCCCCATCGTACTCCACGGATCGTCGTCGGTTCCCCAGGAGGAGGTCGACACGATCAACAAGTACGGCGGTGCGCTGAAGGCTGCTGTCGGCATTCCCGAGGAGGAGCTGCGCAAGGCTGCCAAGAGCGCTGTCTGCAAGATCAACATCGACTCCGACTCGCGTCTGGCCATGACCGCCGCCATCCGTGAGGTCTTCGCCACGAAACCCGCCGAGTTCGACCCCCGCAAGTACCTGGGTCCGGCTCGTGACAACATGAAGAAGCTCTACATCCACAAGATCAA
>CALUNE010000014.1 GCA_944321945.1 uncultured Alistipes sp. | reverse complement strand
CCGGGGCCGAGTTCGGTGAATTCCGTCACGCCGTCGGCCAGCATGTTCTTGACGATGTAGGTCCAGCGCACGGGGGCGGTCAGCTGAGCGATCAGGTTGGCCTTGATGGCGGCGGGATCCGTATAGGGTTTGGCGTCCACGTTCTGGTAGATCGGGCACGTAGGGGTCTGGAACGGAGCCTCGTGGATGGCCTTTTCGAGCTCCTGCTTGGCGGGCTCCATCAGCGGCGAGTGGAAGGCTCCGCCGACGGGCAGACGCAGCGCACGACGTGCTCCGGCGGCCTTGGCCTTTTCGCAGGCGGCCTCGACGGCCTCGACGGCACCCGAGATCACCAGCTGACCCGGGCAGTTGTAGTTGGCGGCAACGACCACGCCGTCGATCGATGCGCAGATCTCTTCGACAACCTTGTCCTCCAGACCGAGGATGGCGGCCATCGTTCCGGGCTGAGCCTCGCAGGCGGCCTGCATGGCCATGGCACGTTTCGAGACGAGTTTCAGACCGTCCTCGAACGAGAGGGCTCCGGCTACGACCAGGGCCGAGAATTCACCCAGCGAGTGGCCGGCAACGGCATCGGGTTTTACGCCGAGGGCCTTGGCCATGATGACCGAATGCAGGAAGACGGCCGGTTGGGTGACCTTCGTCTGCTTGAGTTGCTCGTCCGTACCGGCGAACATGATGTCGGTGATGCGGAAACCGAGTATTTCGTTGGCTTTTTCGAAGAGTTCTTTGGCTTCGGGGACATTCTCATAGAGGTCTTTACCCATTCCGACGGCCTGGGCGCCCTGGCCCGGGAACACGTAAGCGTGCTTCATGATTTTCGTGTTTTTTGGTTTAGCGCTGCAAAGATACGAATTTATTTTCTAACTTTGCATCCGAAAGGTTCACAAAGGGTCGGGCAAGACCCCGCGTGATGAAAAGGGAATGCCGTGAAAATCGGCAGCAGTTCCCGCTGCTGTAAGTCCCCTGATGAGGTTGCAACACGCTTTGGCCACTGGTCCCGAGGACCGGGAAGGCGTTGCAATTGGGATGAGCCAGAAGACCTGCCTTTCGATTTTCCACAAGGGAATTGAATCTTTTTTCGGATGCATCTGCGGAGAACGGAGCATCGTTGCGAGGCGGCTTTCGTCGGTAAGCCACGACAAATGGTTGAGCGGCATTGCGAGCAAGGGGGGGGGAGATGGAAGATGGCTGAAAAGAGGTTCGATTTCGGAGGGAAATGCCGGGATCGGATTTTTTTATGCCATGCAAACAACCAATTCATAAATCGTAAAGCTATGAAACTTTTACAACGATCGTTTATGGCGGTGCTTATGGCCGCAGCCTTTGTGGCATGTTCGGACGATGGGAAGGACGACACGCCCAATCCCGAACCTACTCCCGACCCGACGTATCGGGTGGTCTCCTTCGAGCAGGATGAGAACGTGACGGATTATCTGGGACAGCCCGTCACGCTGGGTCCGGTCGATGTCTATTCGTCCGGTTCGGTTGCCAACTCGCAGGAGCATGTCTTCTGGGCCAAGCCCTACGCCACTGAGGAAGATGATTACGAACAGAAATACTGGCAGGGGCCCTATTTCCAGGCGCTGGACGGTGAGGTGATGTTCGGTGGATACTACGACGACGGAACCATCTGGGACGTGTCGATGAGCGGCAAGGTTACCGACACGTGGGGAGGTTTTGCGCTTTCGCAGCAGGCCAACAAGCAGGCTTCGACCTCCGATTATGCCAATCAGTTTGACGTTTGGGCCACGGGTGGTGCCAACGGCACCTCGACCTTTGCCGTGGGTTACGACAGCAACACGGCCGGCGAAGGGTATATGGAGCCCAAGGAGTACAACGCTCCGCAGATCGATTTTGCCAAGGCCGTGAAGCCCGTATGTCTCTATCTGGCCAATTCGACCTATACGTATACCTATTTTACGGGTGAGGCGACCGACAGCTACGCCGTCCGGATTACGGGCTGGCTGAACGGCACCGAGGGCAAGAGCGTGACCTGCACGCTGGTCGACGGTGCGACGCGTGTCGAGGATTGGGTCAAGGTGGACCTTACGTCGCTGGGCGAGGTCGATAAACTGACCTTCAAGTCGCTCATCACGGCGGGTACCTATACGCCGTGCTACTTCTGCCTGGACGATCTGACGCTCGAATAGGCTCCTGAGAGACCGTTCCGGCAGGAGTGTCCTGTAATTGGACGGCTTGCATGAAAAACCCCGCAGAGTTTTATGGCTCTGCGGGGTTTTCTGTGGGTTTTCTCAAGTGGGGGGAGCTATCCTTTTGCACCACTTACCGTTCGGACTTTACCGTTCGGACCTTACCGTTTGGACCTTTCGTTCGGCAGCCTTCCTTCTTCCGGTGGCTTCTTCCGGCGGGACCTGTTTGTTCGGCACCTCTTCCGGCGGATTTTTCCGATCGTTCCTCCTTCCGATGGTTCCTCCTTCCGACGGCCATCCTCCGGCGGCCATCCTCCGGCGACTCCTTCCTGTACCTCCTGTACCTCCGGCTTGCTGTTTGGCTCCCCCCCCCTCCCTCGCGGACTAACGCGAGATAAGGTTGTCCTTCTCGATATCCTTGAAGTAGCGGTACGTAGCCACGCGCAGCTCTTCGGCGGCCGGGTCGTCGCAGACCAGAATGCCGTTCGGATGTACCTGAAGTGCCGAAATCGTCCACTGGTGGTTATAGGCGCCCTCGACGCCGTGGCGTACGGCGCGGGCCTTCTTGTGTCCCGTTGCAAGGATCAACACCTTTTTGGCCGACAGGACCGTGCCGACACCCACCGTCAGGGCCGTCTTCGGAACCAGCGTGACGTCGCCCCCGAAGAAGCGCGAGTTGACCTGGATCGTATCCTGCGTAAGCGTCTTGACGCGCGTGCGGGAGTTCAGCGACGAGAAGGGCTCGTTGAAGGCGATGTGGCCGTCTTCGCCCACGCCGCCCATGAACAGGTCGATACCGCCGGCCTCGACGATGCGGGCCTCATAGTCGGCGCACTCCTTGACCAGATCTTCGGCATTGCCGTCCAGGATGTTGACATTCTCGGGCTTGATGTCGATGTGCTTGAAGAAGTTGTTCCACATGAACGAGTGGTAGCTTTCGGGGTGTTCCTCCGGAAGGCCGACGTATTCGTCCATGTTGAACGTGATGACGTTCTTGAACGACACCTCTCCCGTCTTGTGGCGGCGGATCAGCTCCTTGTAGGTTTCCAGCGGTGTCGAGCCGGTCGGCAGACCCAGTACGAAGGGTGATTTGGTCACCTGCTCCTTGGCCTTGATCTGCTGGATGATATAGTTGGCGGCCCACTGGGCTACCTGCTGCGGGGTATTTTCAATGATTAAGCGCATGATGCTCGTTTTTTAGGTTACGGTTTAGAACATTCTCACGAAGACCTCGATGGCCTGGTACTCCGCCATGCCCAACTGGTCGTAGAGTTTGGCGGTATTTTGGGTCCGCTCCTCGGCGCGCTGCCAGAATTCGCGCGGGTCGCTGCCCGGGAAGGGCATGATGTCCTTCTGCGAAAGGTGGCGGTAGATGGCGTGACGTTTCTTGATCAACTCGTCGGGCGACAGGGGCACGGCCATGTCCACCATGCCCAGATCCCACTCCATCCAGGCGCCGCGATAGAGCCACAGGTGGCAGCCCTTCATCCATTCGTCGTCCTTGACGACCTCCAGGGCGCCCAATACGGCCTCCATGCAGGTACGGTGCGTACCGTGGGGGTCGGCCAGGTCGCCGGCGGCGTAGATCTGGTGCGGCTGGATCTCGCGCAGCAGCTTGACGATGATGTTGATATCCTTTTCCGTGAGCTGACCCTTCTTGATGCCGCCCGTTTCGTAGAACGGCAGATTGAGGAAGTGGGCGTTGGTGTCGGGATTCAGTCCGAACGACCGTACGGCGGCACGCGCCTCGGCACGGCGGATCGAGCCCTTCAGATCGAGCAGCGCACGCGGTTCGGGTTCGCCCTTCTTCTTGTTGGCGATGATCTGCTTGACCTCCTCGTAGTGGTCGGCATAGCCCAACTCGCGGGCCGTGTCGATGTTCTGCAGCACGACGTCGTCGTGAACGGCCACGTTGCCCGAGGTTTCGTAGGCCACATGCACGTCGTGGCCCTGCTGGACGAGGCGGATGAACGTACCGCCCATCGAGATGACGTCGTCATCGGGGTGGGGCGAGAAGATCACCACGCGTTTGGGGAAGGGTTTCGACGGCACGGGGCGCGTCGAGTCGTCGGCATTGGGTTTGCCGCCCGGCCAGCCCGAGATGGTGTGCTGCAGGTCGTTGAAGACGTCGATGTTGATCTGGTCGAACGTGCGGCCCTGTTCGAGCAGTTCGCCGAGCGAGTTCTCGATATAGTCCTTGTAGGTAAGTTTCAGAATCGGCTTCTTCACCACGCCGCAGAGCCATACGACGGCCTTGCGGACGAATTTCGGAGTCCATTCGCACGGCCCGACCATCCACGGTGTCTGCTCGCGGGTGAGCAACTGGGCGGCGTTTTCGTCGATCACCACCTCGATGTTCGGATGGGCCTGCAGATAGGAGGCCGGGACCATTTCGGAGATTTCGCCCTCGACGACCTTCTGGATGATGCTGGCCTTCTCTTCGCCCCAGGCCATGAGGATGATGCGGTCGGCGCGCATGATCGTGTCGATACCCATCGTGATGGCCATCTTGGGGGTGTTCTCCAGTCCGAAGAAGGCGCCCGACTGGATCTTGCGGGTATTGTAGGTCAGCTGTACCAGACGCGTCCGCGAACGCAAGTAGGATCCGGGTTCGTTGAAGCCGATCTGACCGTCCTCGCCCACGCCGATGATCATCAGGTCGATGTGGCGCACGGCCAGGTCATACGAGGCGCAGTATTCCGAGACACGCTCTTCGGGCATTGTACCGTCCGGAATGTGGACGTTTTCGGGCAGGATGTCGATGTGGTTGAGGAACTCTTCGTGGATACGGAAGTTGCGGCTCTGCTGCTCGGTGGACTTGATCGGGTAGAATTCGTCGAGGCTGTAGACGGCGACGTTCTGGAAGCTGATCTGGCCCTCCTGGTGGCGTTTGACCAGTTCGCGGTAGAGGCCCAGGGGGGTGCGTCCCGTCGTGAGGCCCAGTACGAAGGGCTGTGACTCTTCGTAGACTTCGTTCGAAGAGTGGATTTCGTTGTACGTACGGATCGCCTTGACGATCGTGTCGGCGACGTACTGCACACCCTGGTATTCGTTGTCATAGACCCGGGTGTGGATCTTCTCGTAGCGATGGATGATGTCGCGCGGGGCCGATTCGGCGATCAGTCCGCCATCCTTCGGAAGTGAATACTTGTTGTTCATTGTCATATGAATTGCGTTTGATTCTTGTTTGCCTTATTTCTCGAAGACCACTTTCTCAAAGTATTCGGGGCGGTGGAAGTCGGGTTTTTCCGTTTGGATCGGGCGCCACGACAGGAAGTGGGGGTGCGAGAGTTTGTCGCCGCATTTGTAGAGGTTGATGCGGGCCTCGACGCCGCTCCAGTCGTGCAGCGAGTGGCGGAAGAGGGCTTCGGGCGGGATGGCCAGCGTGACCGACCAGCGGTTGTCTCCCTCGCGCTCCTCGAACGGAATGCCGTAGGGGAGCGTCGTGGTGCGTTTGACCGAGTCCATCACCTGCGGCGAAGCGTGCACGGCGTCGGCATGCGTGTGACGGTACCCGAGCAGCATCCGGCCGATGCAGGTGGTTTCGAAGTTGTAGTAACCGCTTTCGTCGCCCGGGGCCAGGAAGAACTCCACGCATGAATCGGTCCACACCTCGCCGTTGTCCTCCGTGACGCGGGCGGCCGTGTAGTTTTCCTCCACGTCGAAGCGCAGCATCAGCCGCTTGCCGGTGTGGAACATGCGGAACCGCACCTGCGGAGCATAGGGATAGCCGTCGGGCCAGTTGCAGCAGGCGATCGGCCGTTGGGCGATCTGGGCGAAGGCCTCTTCGACGGCCTGCGGATTTTCGGGGTCAATCCCCGTGATCTTGCGGATTTCCATCTTTTCCGTTCTATTTGTATTTGGCCACCGTTTCGCGGACGATCGCACACATTTCCGGGTATTGCTCCTCCATGCTTTGCAGCAGTTTGTACTGGGCGTGCGTACGCACGAGGTTGTGTTCCGGGTATTTGAT
This sequence comes from uncultured Alistipes sp., assembly GCA_944321945.1. GTDB lineage: Bacteria > Bacteroidota > Bacteroidia > Bacteroidales > Rikenellaceae > Alistipes. The sequence continues at coordinate 49,856 of CALUNE010000014.1, read as the reverse complement.
CTTGTAGTAGACGTCGCCGTCGATGTAGTCCATCAGGAATCGCAGCACCTGTTCGAAGGTGATGTAGCGGGCCGAGAAGGCCAGGTGGTCGATCTCCGGCTGGGTGAGCTGACGGGCCCGCTGCGAGAGATAGCCGTCGGTGTAGGCGCGGAACATCTCGAGCGACAGTCCGACGCGCGTCAGATCGCGGTCATCCTCGTCGCCCGTGTTGGCATACGAGCGGATGGCGTCGCCGAAGTCGTTGAGCGACGTGGAGTTCATCACCGTGTCAAGGTCGATGGCGCAGAGTACATCGCCCTTCTGGTCGAAGAGGATGTTGTTGATTTTCGTGTCGTTGTGGGTCACGTGCGTGGGGATCGTGCCCTCCTCGACCAGTTTCCAGAAGTCGAGCATCTCCGTACGGCGCGACTCGATCCAGCCGATCTCCGTTGAGAGATCCTTCACGCGTCCGGCGGCATCGCGCCGGAGCGCCTCGTCCCACTGTACGAACCGGTGGCGGATGTTGTGGAAGCCCTTGATCGTCTCGACGAGCGGTTCGTCGAAGTCGGCCAGCTGGGCCTGGAACTTGCCGATACCTTCGCCGCCCTTGCGGGCCAGTTCGGGCGAATCGGCCTTGTTGTAGGCCACCGTGTCGGCGATGAAGACCGTCACGGCCCAGTATTCGCCCTCGGGATCGATGTGGTAGAGTTTTCCGTCGTGGGTCGGGACGACGGTCATGGCTTCGCGCATCGGGTCGCCGCCCTCGGCGATGACGCGCTGTCGGATGTGGTCCGAGACTTTGCGGATGTTCTCCATCATGCCCGGCACATCGGGGAAGACCTGTTTGTTTTTGCGTTGGAGAATGTAATCGGGCGCATCGCCGGCGGTACGGATGATGAACGTGTCGTTGATGAATCCGTCGCCCAGCGAGTCAATCGACTGAATGGCTCCATTCAGCGCGAATTGCGATGCAATGTCCAGCAAAGCGGTTTTGTTATTCATAGGTGGTGATTCGTTTCGGTTTCAGGTCAAATGGGTACGCAGGCAAGCGCCTTGCTGCCCGCAGACGGGCGGATTTGGCTCCGTACGCCCATTCAAAGATATTGAAAATAACGTAAAATTGCAACCCCGAGGAGCGAAAAAGCCTGCTTTCCGGGGTGGAAAAAGCAGGCTTTTTCGGTCATTTCGAATTGGTTGGCATTATTCGATCGATTCGACGATCGTGAAGGTTACGTCATAGGCCTTGATGCCCGATTCGCCCTGATAGTTGCCGTTGGCGACGACGAACGTGGCGGTGTAGGTTCCGGGGCGGTCGTAGGTGTACGAGAAGCTTGAGATGTCGTCGGTGACGCCCTTGATGCTTTGTCCCGTGTCGGGGGTGGTGTGGTTGAGGGCCATCGGGGTTGAGAAGATCCACGTGTCGATCAGATACGGACACATCGTTCCCGATTCGATGGCATTCAGGATGATGTTGCCGGCATTCTGACCGTACTGCAGGTAGCCGATCTTCGAACCGGTCGAGTAGGTGTCGTACTCTTTGCCGGCCATTTCGTCAGCCATGTTGAAGTTGACGAATTGCAGATCCGCGTAGTTCAGCGTCGTCGATTCGCGGTTTTTGAACTTGACCTCCAGTGACGTGTTGATGTAGTAGTTTCGCTGGGCTGTGACCGACTGGGGATGCCAGCGGATCAGCAGTGTGAAGTTGTCGGTCAGGGCCGTGCCGTTGCCGTCGACGTCGAGCAGGTTGCAGGTGGTGGTGCCCCACTGGCCGCTTTTGCTCTCTTCGGTGACCTCCAGACGGGTCCAGCCGGCGAAGTTGTCGGCTTCGATGGCTTCGATCGTTGCCTTGTCGGTGGCGGCATTGTGGCCCGAGAGCCCCTCGAATCCGTTCGTCACGTAGACCTGGACGTCCCCCTTGTTTGAGCCCGAACGGCGCGACAGGGAGAAGGTCAGTTGACAGGTTTCGAGTTCCGAGACGGGCATGGTCGTACGGTCGCGGTTGCAGTATTCGTGTCCCGTGTCGCCGTTCCAGGCCGTGATGTAGTCGGCGTTTCCGCTGAAGTTGAAGACCACGGGATCGCCCACGCGATAGGTGTTCGACGGGTCCAGCTGCACGGAGAACTCCAGCGGGGTGTAGATTTCGTCGTGGTCGCACGAGCTTCCCGCTGCTGCGAGGGCCAGCACCGCAGCCAGATATGAGATTCGTTTCGTATTCATCGTATGCGCTGTTGATGTGCGTTTTACCATAGGGGATTCTGTTGGATTGCATGGTTCACCGCGAGTTCCTTGGTCGGGATCGGCAGATAGATATGCCGGGCTCCGACGTTGGCATAGGTCGAGGCGGCGTAGTTCGTGTAGGTGACGTTGCGGTACTTGTTTTCAGCCGGGATGTTGGTGCCGGCCTGATGCATCCGCTCGACGAAGATGCCCCAGCGGATCAGGTCGTACTTGCGCAGGGCCTCGAAGGCCAGTTCGCGGCCGCGTTCGTTGCGCACCAGTTCGCGGAACGACTGCGGATTGTTCAACTGGGTCTCGTCCGTGGCGATGCCGGCGCGCTGGCGGACGGCCAGCAGGGCGTTTTTGGCCTCCGTCTGGTAATCGATGGCCTGGCCGTCGCGGTCGGTCAGCGGGCCGTTGTATTCGTTGGCGGCCTCGGCGAACATCAGCAGCACGTCCGAATAGCGCAGGATCGGGAAGTTGATCGTCGTGTAGAGGTTTTTGGCCGACATCTGCTGTTCGTAGATGGTTTCACGGCGCCACTTGCCCGCATTGCGGACTGCGCACATCACGTCCGGTTCGTAGACCAGATCGTTCATGTCGAACTTGCCGTCGACCTCCTGCAGGCCGTCGATCGTGCGCATGGCGAAGATGTTGTTGTAGTTCCACGGCGTGCGATACATGCTTCGGGTTTGCAGCAGGATGCCGGATTTGTCTACTCCGTTGATCTTGTAGGAGATCTCGCGGCCGCCCGACGGGTGTGAACCGCTGTAACCCTGGAAGTTGTATCCCGGTAGGTTCCAGATGCGGCGCTTGTCGATGACCATCTTGCCGGCGATGTTGTCCTCGTCGTCGGCCTGGCTCAGGTCGCTCTCCACGCGGTCCGTCTCCGAATAGAGCTGCCAGAGGGTGTAGCTGCCGTTGTAGAATCCGTAGGAGTAGTTGCAGGCCCATTCCGAGAAGTTGGTGCTTCCCGACTGTGACTTCAGACCGATCAGGTCGCCGATGCGGCCGTTGGTCCACTTGTCGGCGCTCGTGCGGTCACCGAGGAATTCGGCCTCCCACATCGATTCATGATACTCCGTGTCGTACTTGTCCTGGATCATGTTGATGAAGACCTGCTCGTAGCTCGGATTGAGCTGGTGCTTGCCCGAGCGGATCACCTCATAGGCCCATTCGGCAGCCTTCTTGTACATGTCGGCTTTCGAGAGTCCGTTCACCTCGGCGACGGTCTCGCCCGCCATGAAGAGGTAGATGCGGGCCAGAATGCCTTCGGCCACGGTGCGGCTTACGCGCGAGGGGGTTTGCTCGACCTCCGGATCGAGGTCGTCGACTACGGCCTCGATCTCGTCGACGCACCATTTGAGCACCTCTTCCTGCGGGGTTGCGGCGATCTGTACGTCGTTCGGGTTGGGCGAATCGGCTGCTGTCGCACGCAGGGGTACGTCGCCCCAGGCCTGGGCCAGCAGGAAGTGGTAATAGGCTCTCAGGAAACGGGCCTCGGCCGCATAGCGATCCTTGCTCACCGAGAGTTTTTCGGGATCGATCTGTGCCTCTTCGACGCCCTTGAGGTATTCGTTGGCGTTCTTGATGCCCTGATAGAGCTTGAGCCACGTCTCGTAGATGACCGACGTGCCGGCCGTATGGTTGTAGCGGTCGGGGCGGGTATCGGCGTTGTTGTAGTTGTTGAAATAGCAGAGGTCGTCGGCGTTGCTGATCTGCAGCGAATAGTAGTTGCCGTAGAGGGCTTCGCTGTTCAAGGCGCCGTAGACGCCGGCCAGACCGTATTTCAGGCGGGTTTCGTTCGTGTAATAGCCGCCGCTGGGGATGATCTGCGGATCGGTGTCGAGGAACGTGCAGGCCGACAGGACCGTTCCGAGCGCCATCAGCGTTCCCAATCTGTATATGTGTTTCATTTTCATGACGTAAACGTGCATTTAGAGCGTTAGAACGAGATGTTTACACCGGCCGTGAAACCGTAGGCGCGCGGGTAGGCCGACCAGTCGAAACCGGGGGTCAGCACCGAGTTGCGGGTCGATACTTCGGGGTCGGGGCCGCTGTAATTGGTCAGCGTCCAGATGTTGTCGGCCGAGACGTAGATGCGCATCGAGCTGATGCCGGCCTTGCGGAGCTGACGGCTGGGGATCGTGTAGCCGAGCGAAACGTTCTTCAGCCGCAGGTACGAGCCGTCCTCGATCACCCGCGACGAATACTCTTCGCTGCCGGTGGCTACCGCACGGGGGATGTCCGACGTGGGGTTGTCCGGGGTCCAGCGGTTGGCGTACGAGGCGAACTGGTTGGTCTGCGACTTCCAGCCCGATTCGAAGATCAGGCGGTTGGCGTTGATCAGGTCATTGCCGTAGCTCCACGAGAAGAAGATGTTCAGGTCGAAGTTCTTCCACGTGAAGTTGTTGCTGAAACCGCCCGTGTGCAGGGGCTGGCCGCAGCCGATGATCGTCCGGTCGTAGTCGTCGATCTTGCCGTCGCCGTTCATGTCGCGGTACTTCATGTCGCCGGGCTGCATCTTGTTGCCCTTGTAGGCGGGCACGCCGTTGAGGAGGTTGCCGGCCGCATCGAAGTCTTCGGGCTTGTAGGTGCCCTCGTAGATGAAGCCGTACATCATGCCGGTGGGTTTTCCGACCTGTGAGATGTAGGGGAACTGCGAGTTGAAGTGCGTTTCCCACGACACGGCGGTCTGGAGCGTGTTCTGGTTGTCGACCAGGGCCAGGATGCGGTTGCGGTTGAAGGCGATGTTGAACGACGTTGACCACTGGAACTGGCGCGTCTTGACGTTGACCGTTTCGAGCGTGAATTCGAAGCCGCGGTTGCGGATCTTGCCGATGTTGAGCATACCCTGCTCATAGCCGCTCGAGGCGGGCAGCAGTGCATAGAGCAGCAGGTCGTGGGTCACCTTGTCGTACCAGTCGGCCGTCACCTTGAGGCGATCCTCGAAGAATCCCAGGTCGATACCGACGTTCCACTGTTCGGTGGTCTCCCATTTGAGCCTGTCGTTGGTCATGTTCGAGACGTAGTAGCCCGGGGCGCGTTCGCCGTCGAAGACGTAGTCGAACGAGTTGCCCGAACCCGGCGTGACGGTGATCTGCGTGTAGAAGTCATAGGGGGTCTGGGTGCGGTTGTTACCCGTGAGGCCCCACGAGAAGCGGAGTTTTCCGTTGTTGAGCCAGTCGGAGTTCTTGAAGAGGTTTTCGCGGTTGAAGTTCCACGAGGCGCCCACCGAGGGGAAGTATCCCCAGCGGTTGTCGGAGGGGAATTTCGACGAACCGTCGGCGCGGAACGAGAAGGTGAGATAGTACTTGTAGCGGAAGTTGTAGTTCGCACGCAGGAACATCGACATCATCCGCCAGTCGTAGTAGTTGCTCGGCACGCTCTGATAGCTTCCGGTGTGGATTCCGGCGATGCCCAGCTCTTCGGAGGTGATCTGTGTGGCCGAGACGCCGTCATAGGTGTAGTCCTGGCCCTGGAACGAGAGGCCGGCCATCAGGTCGACGTTGTGGTTGCGGCCGAAGCGGTGTTTGTAGTTGAGCGTGTTTTCGTTCGACCAGCTCGACTGGTCGGTCCAGTAGATGGCGCCGTTGACGCCCTTTCCGCTGGGTGAGCCCGGGTAGCCCGTGTAGGTTTCGACGCCGTTGAACTCCTCGCGGCGGCGCTTGTTCAGCACGTAGCCGCCCGTGGTCTTGAAGGTCAGTTCGGGGGTGATCTTCCACGTCAGGGCCACGTTGGCGTTGAGGTAGTCGACCAGTGTTTTGCGGTATTCGTTCTTGGCGGTCTTCACGGGGTTGAAGCGGTAGTCGTCCGTGCCGTCGATCGACTCGTCGATGATCGTGTTGAGCAGATCCTGGCCGGGCGATGCCACGGGGCGGTAGCCCCATACCGAGTACATCAGCCAGCCCGACGACGAGGAGGTGGTTTCGGCCGTCGTGGGGTTCACGCCGTTGGTGGCCGTGTGCGAGTAGTTGGCGTTGGCGTTCAGCGTGAGTTTCTTCGAGATCGGGAGCGTGAAGTTGGCCTTGCCCTGGTAGCGCTGGAAGTTCGAGCGGATGATGATACCGTCCTGATCCAGTGCCGAGAAGCCGACGTTGTAGCGCAGCCCCTCCTTGTTGCCGCCCGAGAGCGAGATGTTGTAGTTCTGCTGGAAGGCCGTGCGATAGAGTTCGTCCTGCCAGTCGATGCCGGGGATGTTGCGGTAGTCATCGAGGGTGAGATTCCGCCCGTACTCTTCGCTGTAGCTGTAGTAGCTGCTGGCCATCGACGTGGGGCTGACCAGTTCGTCCTGCAGACGGACGAACTCGTAGGAGTCCATCAAATCGACCTTGTTGGCGATCTGGCTCATCGAGAAGGTGGCGCTGAAGTTCACGGTGGGCTTGCCCTCCTGACCGCGTTTGGTGTTGATGACGATGACGCCGTTGGCGCCGCGGGCTCCGTAGATGGCCGTGGCCGAGGCATCCTTCAGCACGTCGATCGATTCGATGTCGGCGGGGTTGATCGACGTGGCGAACGAACCTTCCGACGGGAATCCGTCGATGATGTAGAGCGGGGCGTTGCTCTGGGTGAGGGAGTTGTTGCCTCGGATGGTGATGTTGGCCTCGGCGCCGAGCGAACCGTCGCTCGTCGTGACGACCACGCCGGCGATACGGCCGCCCAGAGCCTGGTCGAAGCTCGTGACGTTGGCCTTCATCATCGTACCCAGGTCGGCTTTGGCGACCGAACCCGTCAGGTCGCGGCGCGTCGTGGTTCCGTAACCGATGTTGACGATCTCGACGGCTCCCAGCTGGGTGGCCTCTTCATTCATCTTGACGTTGATGGCCGTTCGTTTGCCGACAACCTCTTCGACGGTGGTGTAGCCCAGATAGGAGAAGACCAGCGTCTGGTTTTCGGCGACTTTGATCGAGTAGTTGCCGTCGACGCCGGTAGTGGTACCGGTGGTGGTGCCCTTGACCACGACGTTGACACCGATCAACGGGACGTTGTTCGTGTCGACCACGCGTCCGACGACGGTGTTCTGAGCGAAAGCCTCTCCGCTGAACAGAACCGACGCGGTCAGCAGCCACGCTGCGGCCATTCGTTTCAGTACGTTTTTCATAAATTGATATGATAGTTGAGGGATAAATGGGGTTATTTCTTGATCAGGTGGAATTCAACGGGCTGGCCGTGGCGGCAGGTCACCTTCAGCAGGGTTCCCTGCGCATCGGACGAGAGCGTCACGCCGGGGGTCTGTCCGGCGAGTTCCCACGAACCGTCGAGCAGCACCTCCTTTTCGATGGGCTGGCTCTCCTGGCGCGTGGTGTAGCTCTTTTCGGTCAGGCCGAGGTCGGGGGTGCAGACGCTCATGACGACGTTGCCGTCGGATGTTGCGCGCTCCATGACGATCGTTTCGGCGGTCACCTTGCGGACCAGTCCCTCGCCCTCATACGCGCCGAAGCAGACGTAGCCGGTGATTCCCGTCGGCAGATCCTTCACCACGTGGGCGGTGTTGTCCTTGCGCAGCACTTCGTAGTCGTCCTTTTTGAGCAGGCGGTTGATCTCCTTATTCGAGGGCTGGATGTAGAGTGCGTATTCGTATTCGGCCTGTTTCGGGGCGCGGCCGTGGTCGATCCAGGCTGTGGCGAAGCTGCCCGTCTGCATGGCATGGGTCTTGTCGTTGGGCGACGACTGTTCCTGTTTGGTGACATTCAGCGCGCTGACGTTCTTCACCACGTAGTAGTTGCCCTTCGTGTCGGAGAGAGCCACGCGCTGGCCGCTCTTCGAGAGTTGGAGCGGGAAGGTGTCGTAGAATTCGCCGTCGACCTCGAGCTGTTCGCCGCGATCCTCCAGATTGAGTTGGAAGAGGGTGGTTTCTGTGGGGTAGGTCGAGTTGTTGTTGTCGATGCCGCTGCCGAGGAAGACCAGCCGGTTGTCGAAGCAGAAGACGGTCTTGTAGGCTGTGGCACCGGGGGTGAAGTTCTTGCGGTTGCCCTCGATGAAGTGCAGGGCCAGAATGCCGTTCTGGCCTTCGAGCGACGAGGCGCCCGAGAAGCGTTCGGGGTTACGCTCCATGAGCGTGCCGGGCAGCGGGTTGTTCAGTTCGGCCCACGGCAGATGGATGGTCGTGGCGCCGGGGGCGCGGTTCCAGTCCCAGCCGGCCTGCACGAAGCCGCTTTCGGCGGCCGTGACGGGGTTGCCCGAGCCGATGATCGGCGTGGTGCCGTAGCTCTGGTAGCGTCCGTAACGGTTGTCGCGGGTGTAGATCTCCGATCCCCAGACGTCGCTGTTGAAGGCCTTGAGGGTGACCATCCAGTCGCCGCGGCGGTGGATGCCCAGCGCCCCGTAGTTGTAGACGAAGAAGCCCGACGGTGTGGGGCCGACGCCGATTCCCTCCTTTTTGAAGAGGCTGTTCAGCTCCTTGTCCGTGCCTTTCAGCCGCAGGTAGGCGCCGGCCAGATCGGGATCGACGGCCTTTCCGCTGCCGGTCAGATCGCCCAGGGCGGCCAGATAGCCGAAGGCGTTGACGTCGGCATCGGGGATGCGGTTGTTCTTGTTCAGCGGGTGGCGGCCGGCGATGCCGAGGCCCCAGTCGCGCAGATTGGTGTAGTTGGCCATGGTCAGCAGGGCCAGCTTGAAGCATTTGCGGGCCTCTTCCGTGAGGTTGAACTCGGTGCCGCGCACGGCCTTGCAGTAGTAGCCGATCGAGGCGAAGGCGCCGGTCGAGTAGGCGGGGTAGAGGCCGCCGTGGTGGAAGGTCGTGCCGTCGACCTTGATGCCGCCGATCGTGCCGGGGGTGAAGTCCAGACTGCCCGACATCCAGCGCGAAAGCCCCTTCATGGCACGCAGCTGTTCGGCCTCGGTGGGGAGCATCAGGGCGCTGATGAGTTTGGGCATGAGCAGCGTATGCCACGAGTCGAGCAGTTCGTCACGACCGTAGACATAGGGTTTGCGCGTTTCGGCGAGACTGCTCCAGTAGGCCAGTACGCGGACGTATTCGTCGGTTTTGCCGCGCTGGGCGATCTTGTCGCGCATGAGCCACATGGCGTCGTAGATCTTGCGGACGTTGTATCCGTAGTGGTGGTTGGTGCCGTTTCCGTGGCCGAAGGCGAAGCCCTGGTCGATGGCGTGGTCCATGACCAGGAAGAAGTCATCGTCGTATTTCGGGTCGCCGTTGACGTAGCTGTTCAGGGCGAAGGCGTTGAGCATGTTTTCGATGTCGTCGAGGCGCAGTTCGCCCTTCGGACGGTTGCACTCGTCGTTCGAGAGCAGCGGGGCGCCGATGATGCCTCCGTCGTCGGTGCGGTGGATGTTGGCGGCGGCGAAGGTCTTCAGCGCCCGCGGGATGATCGTGCCGTTGATGTAGTTGCCGCTCGACATGTTGGCCTCGACGATGGCATTGATGCGCGACTTGACCAGATCGAGCTCCTTTTTCTGTTCGGGGGTCGGCTCCTGCAGCGGTTCGTCGTATTCATACTGCTCCCACTCCCAGAGGCGGGCCCAGTGCCACAACGCGCGTTTGAGGTTGCAGTTGTTGTTGGGAATCTGCTGGTCGGGGGTGATCTGGTCGTGCAGACGGGTTTCCGAGAAGGTCAGGCGGTCGATGAAGAGTTCGCCGCTTGCGGCCGCTTGGGGGGTGGAGATCACCAGCCGCGAGATCTGTTGCGAGGCGTGGTCGCCGGGCATGTCGTTGTACTTGATCCAGCAGGCACGCCACCCGGTGAAGTCGAGATGAAAATCAAAGTAATAGGGGGTCTCTCCCGTAGGGGTTTCGAAGGCGAAGTGCAGATCGCCGTCGATGGCGCGGGGGTTGTAGATCCAGAGCATGATGCCAGCCTGCTTGACGCGGAACGAGCGGATGAGTTGGCCGAAGTCGTTGTACTGGAGCGTCGAGGGGGCCGACCAGCTCCAGAGCATCGACTGGCGACCGTCCTTGAAGTGGCGGGTGCTGATTTCGATGCGGCTGTTTTCGCCGGCGGCGAAGGCTTTTGGGAGGCCCTCCTCGAAGTTGATTTTTGCGTCGATTGCGGCTTGTACGGAAAGGCTTCCGAATGCGGCAAAAAGTCCAAAAACGGTTGATATACCGTATGATAGTAGTTTTTTCATACCATTCAATTTGTTCAAAAATAACGAAAGAATTCGGACTACCCAAATTTGTAGGAGACAAAATGTCAAAAAAATACTAGGAAGAGTAAAAAAATGTTAAAAAATAGGGGAAGTCTGGAAATTATTTTATCTTTGTGCTGAAAGAGTGGTTGGGTTTGTGAAAAAATGAATAATGGGAGGGGTTGCAAAATCCGGCTCCCATACACATGTGTAATTATAACTGCCAAATTCAAATTTATGACTGTAATCTCAAAATGCGCGATAGCCGTGCTTTTTGCCGGAGGCGCCATCGCCTGCACGCAGGCCCCGAAGACGACCTCGATCATCGACGAAAACGTGGCGGTCGCCCGTCAGCAACTTGCCATGCTGGCCGATTCGAGCGAGACGGGCGGTGTGATCCGCATCCCCTCGACCTACAAGAACGGCCGTATCGACTACGTCCCGACCGACGACTGGGTGAGCGGCTTCTTTGCCGGCTCGCTCTGGTACATGTATGAACTCACGGGGGACGAGGCGTGGGCCGAACGGGCCCGCCGGCATACCGAAATCCTCGATTCGATCCAGTATCTGCAATGGCACCACGACGTGGGCTTCATGATCTACGACAGCTATGGGAACGGCCTGCGGCTGAAGCAGATTCCGGGCTACAAGGAGGTGATCGTGCAGACGGCGCGGTCGCTGTCGACGCGTTTCCGCGAGGTGCCGGGCGTCATCCAGTCCTGGAATACCGACCGCGGCTGGCAGAGTGAGCGCGGCTGGCAGTGTCCGGTGATCATCGACAACATGATGAACCTCGAACTGTTGTTCAAGGCTACGGAGTTCTCGGGTGACAGTACTTTTTATAATATAGCGGTCAGCCATGCCGACCGGACGATGAAGGAGCATTTCCGTGACGATTACAGCTGCTACCACGTCGTGGACTACGATCTCAAGGACGGTCACGTGCGGGGTCGCTGCACGGCGCAGGGCTATGCCGACTCTTCGGCCTGGGCGCGGGGTCAGGCGTGGGCCGTCTACGGATACACGACCTGCTACCGCTATACGGGCGACAAGCGCTATCTGGACCATGCGGAGAAGGTGGCCTCGTTCGTTCTCAACGACAAGAACATGCCCGAGGATCTGGTTCCCTACTGGGATTTCGATGCTCCGAACATTCCCGACGAACCGCGTGACGTCTCGACGGCCGCCATTCTGGCTTCGGCCTTCTACGAGATGTTCACCTACACGGGCAACGACCTCTACAAGCAGAAGGCCGACCGGATGATCGAGTCGCTCTCGTCGCCGGCCTACCGGGCTCCGGTGGGTGAGAACGGCGGCTTCCTGCTGATGCACTCCGTGGGCAGCATCCCGCACGGCAGCAACATCGACGTGCCGCTAAACTATGCCGACTACTATTTCCTCGAAGCGTTGATCCGCAAGGGCCATGTCGAGGCGGGAGAACCTCTGTTTTGACCGATAAGGACGGATACACATGCACAGAGTGACCATTTTTGCCGCGGCTGCACTCTGGTCGCTGGCCGTATCGGCGCAACCCGTTGCGGAGGTTGCCAACAGCCGGATCCTCTCGTTCGAGGATTCGGCAGCCCCGCTTGCGGCCTCGCGGGGATCGTCGCTGAGCGTCAGCGGCGACCACTACAAGCTCGGCAGCCATTCGGCCTGCTGGCGCTGGACGCGCAACGGAGCCCAATTGCGGATCGATGCCCCGATCGGCTATCTGGCCGAGAATCCCAATCCGCGCGAAACGTCGGTTTCGACCTTCGTCTTCTGGGTCTATGCCCCGAAGGCGCTGGAGGGGACGTTGCGCTTCGAATTCCGCAAGCAGGGCCGTACGTGCGCGTGGTTCGACTACGGACTCTCGTTCACGGGCTGGCGCGGGGCATGGGTGGCCTTTGACCGCGACATGCAGGGCCGTCCCGAAGAGGGGATGGATCAGCTGGTGGTGACGGTCGAGGGGGCCCGGCGCGGCGAACTCTTCCTCGACCACTGGATCCTCTCCTCGTTCCAGGACGTGCGGCACCATACGGCCGACTTCCAGGCTCCGTTCATCAATGCCGGGACCACGAGCCACTGGCTCGTGCTGCTCGAATCGTGGCGCAAGCCGATGCCGGAGGCTCCGGCGTCGATCGACGAGGCGACGCGGCGCGACATGGCAACGGTCGAGGAGCGTCTGTGCGAACTGCTGTTGGACGGGAAGAAGCCCCTGCCGCTGGCGGAACTGCGCCGCCGGTTCGAAGGCTACGGCATCACGGAGAATGCCGACGGCACGTTGCGCGGCAAACCGATCTGGTTCGTGCGCTATGCCGAGACCTATATCAATCTGGGCCACCCGGAGGTGGCGAAACTCTACGCCGCGAACGACCAGCTGCTGCGCGGGTACAACGATTTTCTGTTTCAGATCGCCGTGGCGTACCATGCGGCGGAGGATCCGGCCGAGCGCGCCGAACTGGAACGCATGTATGTACTGCTGACGCGTCATTTGCTGGATCAGGGCTTTGCGGCGGGGAGTGCGCTGGGCACGCTCCACCACCTGGGCTACAGCATGCGCAATTTCTATACGGCGCCGGTTCTCATGCGTGACGTGTTGCGCCGGGCCGGGCTGGAGCACGACGTACAGCAGGCCATGGAGTGGTTTTCGGGGGTCGGGGAGGTGAAACTGCCGCCCGAGACGCCCGGTATGGATATCGATGCCTTCAATACTTCGCTGATCGGGCGTCTGGCCAGCATCGTGCTGCTTCCGGACACCCCCGCGAAGGCGGCCTATCTGACGGCCTTCTCACGCTGGGTCGACAACGGCTACAAGATCACCGAGGGAACGGGACCCTGCTTCAAGAGCGACGGTACGGTCTTCCACCACCGCCACCACTATCCGGCCTATGCGGTCGACGGCTTCAGCGGCGGGGCGGTGAATGCCGTGTGGCTGCTGTCGAAGACGCGCTTTGCGGTCAGCGAGGAGAGCCATGCCGTTCTGAAGCGGGCGCTGCTCGAGATGCGTTTCTACTGCAACCTGCGGTCGTTCCCGCTGGCCCTGTCGGGGCGTCATCCCGACGGACGGGGTGCTCTGGTCCCGTGGCACTATGCACGGCTGGCTGTGGCCGGATCGCCCGACGGCCGCGAGGAGATCGATCCGGAGCTTGCGACGGCCTATCTGCGCGTCAGCCCGGGGAAGGATCGCTATGCGCGCCTCTTTGCGGAGAAGGGCTTCGCGGCGGAGCCTTCGCCCGAAGGTACGCACGTCTACGGCTACAACGCTTCGCTGTCGCACCGACGCGGAGACTGGCTCGTCACGGTGGCGGGTCACAGCCGCTATCTGTGGGCAGCGGAGATCTACCAGGGGTGCAACCATTACGGCCGCTATCTGACGAACGGCAGCCTGCAGCTGTTGGGCGACGGGAATCCCGTGAGCGCCTTCGGCAGCGGATTCCGGCAGGAGGGGTGGGACTGGTGTCACATTCCCGGCACGACGGCCCTTGAAATCCCGATGGACGAGCTGAAGGCCGACATCCGCAATGTCGATACCTTCTCGGGCTACGAGGAGATGCTGCTTTCGGACGAGGCGTTCGTCGGGGGCGTGAGCCACGAAGGGCGCAACGGCCTGTTCGCCATGAAACTCCACGACCATGACAAATATAACGGGACGCTGCGGGCCCGGAAGACCTTCTTCCTGTTCGACAACCGGGTGGTCTGCCTGGGGTCCGACATCGAGAACCGGGCCGAAGGCGGCGTGCATACGACCCTGTTCCAGAATTATCTGGCGAACCGTTCCGATGCCATTGCGGTGGACGGCGTGCAGGTGACCGGCTTCCCCTATGCGGTGACCCTGCCGCAGGGAGGCGTGCTGCGTGACAACCTGGGCAATCTCTATGTGATTCCGGACGGCCGGGTCTGCGTGAAGCGGAGCCGGCAGCATTCGTTGCACGAAGAGACCGATGCCCCGACCGAGAACGACTTTGCGACGGCGTGGATCGACCACGGTGAGGGTGCGGTCGACGACGGCGGCTACGAATACCTGATGGCGGTGCACGCTTCGGATGACGAGGCGGCGCGTTATGCCGCCGAGCTGCCTTACGAGGTGCTGCGGCGTGATTCGACAGCCCACATCCTGCGCGACCGGCCGACGGGCATTGTCGGATATGCGCTCTTTTGCGGCGGAGAGGTCGGTCAGGGGTGGCTGGAACGGGTTTCGATGCCGGTGCTGGTGATGATCGGCGGCGGCGAGGAGCGGCTGACGGTCAGCGTGGCCGACCCCGATCTGCGCTTCTACGAGGGGGCGAGCGACGAGGTGTTCGACGAGGCGGGCAAACGCGTCGAGCGGAGCATCTATTCGCGGGAGTGGATCGACGCACCTTCGGGCGAATCGCACCCCGAGGTGACGCTCCGGGGCCGCTGGCGTCTGGACGACGGCGCGACGGCGTGCCGTGCGCGGATCGACGGCGAACGTACGATCCTGACCTTCGACTGCCGCGAGGGGGCTACCCGCGAGGTTAAACTGACTAAACTGAAGTGAACATGTTGAAAATAAGAGGAGTGATTCCGTTTGCGGGGCTTGCCCTGACGGCCTGCGGGACGTCGGTGGCCGAGCACCCCAACGTGATCTACATTTTCCCGGACCAGTACCGCAATGCATCGTTGGGATTCTGGTCCGATCCGGAGTTCGCCCCATGGGTCGGCTGGCGCGGCGATCCGGTCTCGACGCCCAATCTGGATCGGTTTGCCCGTGAGGCGACGGTGTTGAGCGAAGCCGTGAGCAACTGCCCGTTGAGCAGTCCTCACCGCGGCATGCTTCTTTCAGGCATGTATCCCGAGCGCAGCGGCGTGGTGCTGAACTGCATGTCGGAGCGGCCCGAGAGTTCGCTGCGCGAGGATGCCGAGTGCATCAGCGACGTCTTCTCGGCGGCAGGCTACGACTGCGCCTACATCGGCAAGCTGCATGTCGACCACCCGACGAAGAACAACCCCCAGCGCCCGGGGACCTACGTGAGCGACGCCGTGCCGGAGTGGGACGCCTACACGCCCCCCGAACGCCGCCACGGATTCAACTACTGGTATTCGTACGGCACCTACGATGTCCACAAGCATCCCCACTACTGGGATACGGAGGGCCGCCGCCACGACGTGGACGAATGGTCGCCGCAGCACGAGATCTCGAAGGCGATCGAATATATCGAAAACCGCAGCTCGCAGCGCGACGCGCACAAGCCGTTTTTCCTGATGCTGGGCATCAACCCGCCCCATTCGCCCTACGCCTCGACGGAGGATTGCGATCTGGAGGGGTACGAACTCTATCGCGACAAGTCGCTCACCGAGTTGCTGGTCCGCGACAATGCCGATACGACGATGGCCAAGGCCGCCGCCGCCCGCTACTATTTTGCCAACGTGAGCGGCATCGACCGTGAATTCGGCCGGCTGATGCGTACGCTCGAGGAGGCGGGACTGACCGAAAAGACGATCGTCATCTTCGCCTCGGACCACGGCGAGACGATGACCAGCCATTCGACGGCCGATCCGAAGAACTCGATCTGGTGCGAATCGCTGAACATCCCCTTCCTGGTGCGCTATCCGGGACGGGTGCCCCACCGGGTGGACGACCTGCTGCTCTCGACGCCCGACATCATGCCGACGGTGCTGGGGCTGGCCGGCCTGGGCGACCGGATTCCCGCGAGCGTCGAGGGGCGCGACTTCTCGGCCATTCTGCGTCAGGATGCCGTGCAGCCCGAACGTCCGCGTGCGGCGCTCTACCTGCGCAACCTCGACGGCGAGCGCGATGCCGACGGACGGGTCCGCGGCTTCTTCCCCGAGGCCCGCGGCGTGAAGACACCGTCGCACACGATGGAGTTGTGCATCGACCGCGACGGCCGGCTGAAACGCGTGCTGATGTACGACGATCGGCAGGATCCCTACCAGCTGCACAACCTTTCGCCCGAGGAGCATGCGGAGCTTTTCGCGTCGCTGTGCGGCGAACTGGCCGTGCTGCTGCGCGAAAACAACGACATCTGGTATCGCAACCGCGTGCTGGCGGAGTGGATCCCCTATGACGAAGAATAACCAATCAAGCGATGAATATGAACAGATTGTTTTTCTGGATTGCGGCGGCTTCGGCCCTGGTGCTGCAATCGTGTGAGAAGACCGACGGTATTCAGAACGAGATCGACGGCCTGCGCGACCGTGTGATGGCGCTCGAGGCGAAGGTCGGCGAGGTGAATACCGCAATCGTGACGCTCCATCAGCTGATGGACGAAGCGACGGTCATTGTCGGAGTCACGCCCGACGAAAAAGGTTATGTGATCGAGTTCAGTGACGGCAGCAAATATCCGGTGATCGAAGGCGAGAAACTCGATGCCCTGGTACCCATGATGGGAATCGATGCGGAGGGTTACTGGACCGTGAGCCTCGACGGCGGCGCCACCTCGACGCGTCTCGAAGTCGGGGGACAGCCGGTTTCGGCCTGGCCCGTTGCGGACGGTGAACATGAGGACGGTGCCGCGGGAACGACACCCCGCCTGCGGGTGACGGCCGACGGACAGTGGGAGGTCAGCCTCGACGGCGGAATGAGCTACAAACCGCTGCTGCAGAACGGCCAACCGGTCAATGCCGTCGGCGGCGAGGTCTCGATCAGTTACAGTTCGGCCTTCGAAACGGTGTCGTACGACGAGGCCGAGAAACTGCTCACGGTGAAGCTCCTGACGGGCGAGACGCTGACCTTTCCGGTCTTCGACACGTTCGATCTGACGATCCGGGCCGATGAGAACGAAACGTTCTATCTGAACGAGACGCGCGAATTCGAAGTCGTGCAGACGAACGTTGCCGAGGCGATGATCCAGGTTCCCGACGGCTGGAAGGCCTCGCTCGAGGAGACCACGCTCACGATTACGGCTCCGGCCGTGGCGGGCGCGCAGAGCGATCTCGCACTGTCGGTGGTGGCCACCTCGAAGGAGGGCTATCTGAAGATCGCGACGCTGAAACTGACGCTTCGCAACGAAGCGCTCGATGCCAACGCCTGCACGGCGTGGCGGAATTTTAAGGCCGGAACTGCGGAGAACGTCCTGCTCGATTTCTCGTATGCCGGTTACAAACACGGCGAGGTGGCGCCTCCCGATGTCTGGGGACTGGGCTACAAGGTCTACAACGTGCTCGACTACGGACTGGATCCGACGGGACAGACCTCGTCGCGGCAGGCCTTCATCGATCTGCTGCACAGTCTGAAGCTCACCGGTCAGAACGACCAGGGCAAGAACCAGGCCAATGCCTCGGCCAATGCCATCATCTACTTCCCGGAGGGCGAATACATCCTCCACGACGAGTCGGACGACGAGAAACGAGACACGCCGCTGGTCAACGACGGCCAGACGGTCGAATACAAGAGCTCGGACATCATCATCCTGGGCGGCAACTTCGTCATCAAGGGGGCCGGACGCGACAAGACGCGGCTGGTCATGAAGACGAAGAACTATCCGGCAACGGGTGACATGTGGTCGTCGCCCGTGATGATCAACATCAAGAACAACAGCTCGCGGATCGGCAACAACTATTCGGCGCTGGCCTCCGTCACGGCGGATGCTCCGAAGGGGAGCTTCTCGGTGGAGGTGGGCTCGACGGCGGGCATTTCGACCGGCGACTGGGTGATGCTCTACCTGCAGAACAACGATCCGGAACTTGTGGCCAAGGAGCTCGCACCCAAGAGCGTCGACAAACCCGCCATGACCGACATCCAGACGATCTGTGTCTACGACTACCACCAGGTGAAGTCCGTCAGCGGCAATACGGTCACCTTCTGCGAGCCGATCATGCACGAGGTCGAGGCCCGGTATGGCTGGGAGATCCGCGAATTCCCGCACTATGAGAACGTCGGAGTGGAGGATCTCACGTTCGTGGGCAACTCCAAGGAGAATTTCGGCCACCACGTGTCGTGGGAGGACGACGGCGCCTTCAAACCGCTCAACATGATGCGTCTGACCAACTCGTGGGTGCGGCGCGTCGACTTCGAGAACGTGAGCGAGGCGCTGACCTTCTCGGCAACGGCCAACTGCTCGGCCTACGATATCGTCATTTCGGGCAACCGCGGCCATTCGTCCGTGCGTTCGCAGGCCTCGTCGCGGGTCTTCATCGGCAAGGTCATCGACCGCACGAGCGGTTACGAATGCACGACGTCGAGCGGTCTGCCGGGAGGCACGTTCATGCAGACGGCCGGACAGTATCACGCCACGGGTGTCTCGAACCAGTCGATGGGCACCGTGCTGTGGAACAATACGTGGGGCGACGACGCGCTGTTCGAATCGCACTCGAAGCAGCCGCGTGCCACGCTCGTCGACCGTTGTACGGGCGGTTTCGTGCAGTGGCGCTTCGGCGGCGACGTCTCGAACGTCCCCAACCACCTGCGCGATCTGACGATCTGGAACCTCAATGCCACCAACATCAAGCACGATTTCGGTGCCGGTGTGTTCAAGTGGTGGCTCTCGAGCAACGACTGGTGGAAGATCATGCCGCCGATCATCGTGGGATTCCACGGCGGAGCGGTGAACTTCGCCCTCACGGACGAAAACGGCGACAAACAGCTCGAATACCTCGAAAGCAACGGAACGGCCGTCGAGCCCGAATCGCTGTACGAAGCCCAGCTGCGCGAACGCCTGGGGTATGTTCCCGGATGGCTCAATTCCTTGAAATAAATAACAATACATGATAAATTATGAAAAAGTATCTGATTTTGTTCTTCGTTGCGGCGGCTGCGGCTTTCCAGTCGTGCAACAACAACGATGACCTGTGGGATGCGATCGACGATCTGAAGAGCCGCGTGCAGGCTCTCGAGACGCAGGTCGACGCGTTGAACGGCAATGTCGGGGCGTTGCAGACGCTCTACGGCGGCGCCACGATCTCCGAGGTGACGGAGTCCGAAGGGAATTACCTCATCACGCTGACCAACGGCAAGACCCTGACGCTGGTGCAGGGCAGCGAGGCCAAGGCGGTGATTCCGGTCATTTCGATCGATGCGCAGGGCAACTGGCAGGTGTCGACCGACGGCGGCAAGAGCTTCACGTCGCTGGGGGTGAAGGCCGAGGCCGAAGACGGTGTGACGCCGCAGTTCCGCGTGGATGAAAGCACCGGCTACTGGCAGGTAAGCTACGACAGCGGCAAGAACTTCTCGAACGTGCTCGATACGGCAGGTAAGCCCGTGAGCGCCGTGGGCAGTGGTGAGGTGACCGACAAATTCTTCGAGACGGTACGTGTCGATGGCGATAATTTCTACATCAAACTGCTCGACGGTCAGGAGCTTAATATCCCGATTCTGAAGGACTTCATCTGCCGGATCATCACCACGACCGAAGGGGTTCAGATGTTCGATTCGGGTGTGACGAAGCGTTTCGACGTGGAGATGCGTGGCGTCGACGCCGCGATCGTCACGGCACCCAAGGGCTGGACGGCCCGTCTGACGGATCCCGTCGAGGAGATGGCCCAGCTGATCGTGACGGCTCCCGGAACGCTCTCCACAACGACGCAGACGCGTGCTACGGCCGATGCTTCGCAGGATGTGGCGATTCTGGCCACGTCGGGCAAATATTCGTGCATTGCGAAGATTCAGGTCGAGAGCACGGGTGCCGAGGCTGTTGCGCCGACGATCTCGATCGCCAATTCCGCAACGGTCGTTCCGACGAACGATGCGTTGACTTTCGACGTGACGCTCTCGTCGAACGCCGACGGATGGAAATACATCTGCCAGAAATCGGAGGTGACGGAGGCTCCGGATGCCGCAAAGATCCTTGCCGAGGGTACGCCCGTAGCCGGAACGTGTGTGACGGTCGAGGGGCTCGAGGGCGAGACCTCGTATACGATCTATGCCGTGGCCTACGTGGGTGATTTGACCAGTGAGGTAGCCAGCGTTTCGAATACGACGGCCGCCCAGCCTGTCGATCCGAACGACTATTACACGTCGGGTGTCGTAGTCGACGGCGTGCGTTACGATCAGAACAGCGAAGGGGCCGAACTGCTCGAACTGGCGGCCGATGCAGCCGTGGATCTCGATCTTCCGGTCAGCAAGGGCGGTGTCTACTTCCTCGACGACAAGAGCGATGCACACATGATCGGAACCGGCTCGTCGCAGGGCGTCAACCAGAATCTGGTGATCATCGGACGCTATGCAACGGCCAAGACCGAGATGAAGATGGAGAAATACTGGGCCCTGCGGAACCCGTCGGGACTGCTCGCATTCAAGAATCTGAAGATCGACATGGTCGGCATCGGCAACTATGCGTTCAATGCGAACAATTCGGGTTCGGACGTGGGCGGTATGAACCGGCTGATCTTCGAGGATTGCGAGATCTCCTTCGACAAGACCTTCCTGACGATGTACAATGCCGCGGAGACGACCGGCGTGGAGAATATCATCTTCCGCAACTGCAAGATCCGGTTCGAAGGTACGGCCTCGTCGTGCATCTTCATTACGACGCAGAAGATCACCAGCGGGCTGGACAAGTTCAAGACGCTTGTCTTCGAGAACAACATCATCTATTCGACGACGGCGGGAGCCGCCTCGACGCCTACGGCTTTCTCGTTCTTCACGCAGGAGAATGCGGCGAATGCGGCGACGCTGGCCGGATCGCTCGCCAATCTGGCGATTACGTTCAAGAACAATACGCTGGTTGATGTCATCAGCTATGGATCGGGCTCCGGATCGGCCTACTTCTATGTGGGCAAGATCGGTTCCATGGAGTTCTCCAACAATCTGCTTTACAGCGCCCGGACTGACAAGTATGTCTCCGTGCTGCGTGTTCAGTACGATTACAATTCCAACGGCCCGTGGCCTTCGATCAACCTTTACCGGACGGAAAACAAGGTATACGGCACGTCGGGCTGGAAACTGTATTACGACGGCACCGGTGCGTATACGCCGGGTGAAACCAACACCTATCCCAAACTCACCGAGAGTCCGTTCACGACGTGTGACGTGAATACGGGTGAGTTCGTGGTTAAGTCCGAATATGCCGGCTACGGCTCAACGCTCGAATAAGTCGAAGCAAATCCCGATGAAAAAGGCTGCCTCCACATGGGGCAGCCTTTTTTTCGTCGGGGTCCGCAATTCGTGGCTGGATACGGAGCCGAGCCGGGCGGGTGACGTTTTTAGGTCCGTCATTTCGGCTTTAGGGAAAGTTCGTGCACGAAGGTCTGCGGATCGGCTCGATTCCATCGGGATTCTGTAAGTCTCTGAGGGCTCACGGTCGGATGGTGATGGTGTACGGAGTGAGGTTGTCAGGGGCTGTGGAGTTTCCGGCGGGCACTGCAGGGCGCAGTGGGGCAGGACGGTCGGAAACCGTTTTTTTCTCTCCCCCCCCCTTGCATGGACAGCGCCGCCTGGGTCCCATGCCCTTATTTCAGGGTTCCGTGCAGGGTTTTGCCGGTCAGACGGAGATCGTCCAACTGCAGCGTGGCGCTGTGGATTCGTTGCCCTTTTCGGAGCGAGACGGTTGCCCGGTCATTCGTGGGCAGGGCGACGCTTACGCGGTTGCCCTTGAGGATGACGATCCCCGGAACGTCCATCGTGAGGCTGTACGGGCCGAAGACAACGTCGCCGGGCTCGTGGAAGACAGCGCAGACCGCCCCCTTGTGGCGGATCGCCTGACACCGGGCGTCGTTGCGCAGAATTTCCACATCAGGCCGCTCGGCGAACCGGGCGGTCTGTTCGGCCGAACGGGTTGGCAGAATGGCATATGCATAGCTTCCCGCAGCGCCGACGGTGTGGTCGATCCGGCATTTGAAGATGCGGGCCGAGTCGCTCTTGTCCTTGAAGAAGGGGTCGATGGCATCCCATTTCCCGACCTGCTCGAGTGTCGACAGGCGGACCGGAGCTTCGCTCAGCAGCACATAGCCCCGGTTGTCATGATGCACCCAGCGGAGTTCTCCCGCTGCGAGGCGTTCGAGACGGGGATCCGACGGATCGATACGCGAAGTTCCTGCGGCGGTTCCGACGGTGACGTCACCTCGCAGCCGGTTCTGTTCCAGCGTGGTGAAGATCTCCCGGTGCGAGGGGTCGTCGCTGCGGATGTCGCTGCCCAGGGCGAGGATGAGGTCGTCGAAGAAGAAATTCGACTTGAAGGCATGCAGGCTGTCGCGTTGCAGTTCCATCGAAGTGCAGAGCAGGTCGTCGGTCGCAACGCCGCCCACCCGTGACGAACGATTCAGCTTGTCGGCGGGACGGTCGCTGCTTTTGATCGGGCGTCCGTCGTCGTAGGCCGTGGTTCCCGGGACACAGCGCCAGTCCCAGCAGGCGAAGATATTTTCGTATTCGGTGCCGTCCTG
The DNA here is from genome assembly GCA_944321945.1 of uncultured Alistipes sp. GTDB lineage: Bacteria > Bacteroidota > Bacteroidia > Bacteroidales > Rikenellaceae > Alistipes. The sequence continues at coordinate 27,293 of CALUNE010000014.1, read as the reverse complement.
CATGTTCAACAGGGCTCCGTCGGCCGAGAAGTTGGCCAGTGTGTTCTCTCCGTTGGTCAGTTCGAACCCGATGGTGCGCAGCGAGTGCATGCGGATCGAGGCATACCACTCCCGGGTGCGGAAGATGCCGCAGTCGGAGCGGTAATAGTAATCGGCTCCGGTCTGGGTGTTTGCATAGCGGTCGGGGTAGAGGATCTCCCGGGAGATGTGTTCGAAGATTTGCTTGTCGGCGCGGCCGGTGGCGGCCATGTTCTGGGCGGCGACGGCCAGCGACAGGGCCTTGCCGCGTCCGGCATCGATGAAGACCTGGCGGCCGCAGAAGCTGGGATCCATCAGTCCGTGCCAGACGCTGCGGCAGATGCCTCGGGTAATCATTCGTTCGAGCGTGAGATATTGTTCGTCGGTGAACATGTAGGGGGTGCCCTGCAGCACGCGGCACCAGAACGAGAGCAGTTCGGCATAGGTCAGTCCGTAGTTTCCGAACTGGATCTGCGGGCCGTGCTGATGGAACGACCAGTCGGGCTGGATGCCTTCGTCGCAGGTCTGGTGAATCTCTTCGGCCATGGTGTCGCGGGCCTTGAGAACGAGTTTTTCGTCGTCGATGAGCAGACCCTTCATCAGGTTGTTGCCGGCCAGCCAGACCTTGTTCTGGCCCGTGCGGCCGAAGGGCGAGCGTTCCAGAATGCGCAGACAGCCTTCGATCTCCTGCGGTGTGGCCTCGTCGCCGAGCATGAGCAGGATGGTGGTCAGTTTTTTGGGGACACCGATTTCGTTGTGCCACCAGTTGGGACAATGGGGGTCGAGCCGGAGCCAGTAGGCGATTCCGGCGTGGATGGCGTCGTGGAATCGCGGGTCCCGGAAATGGGGATTGCCCGGATCGACGTAGAGTTTGGTGAGGGCATAGAGGCGAGTGAGGTGGAGCGTGGGCATCCAGCGGCCTCGGGTTTGGTCCGTATAGTCGATGTCGGACCATTCGCCGTCGGGCGAGATGGAGCTCAACAGGGCCTTTACCTCATCTTCGGGGAGATGCACCGACATGTAGAGTTGGAGCAGCAGCACGTCGTTGGCGCGGCCGTGGTCCGAGTATTCGATGAATCGGCGAGTTATCGAGTCGTTGGGGGCATAGGTGGCGGCGGAGGCCCGGATGAAGGCCTCCCGCAGGCCGTCCAATGATCCGGCATAGGCGAAATGAAGGGTGAGAAGGATGGCGGACAGGGAACAGAGCAGTTTTTTCATATGCCGGTTTGAAGAAGTTGGAGAAAGATTGAATAAAGGTAGTGATTTTATTGCGATAAGAAAAATTTTTCCCTGATTTGATGCCGAAAAAAGCAGTGCGGGTCAGGACCTGTCCCGCAAGACTGGCGGGGAGGAAGAGCGACCGGCTTCGTTTTTCATGCAACGGACCGTGAGGTCGTGACGTCGCATGTACGTAAAACGATCCGGACCGGTTTGCCGAAGACGTCTAATTCTTCGCAAACCGGTCCGGATCGTTTCGTTACGGGGCGGATCAGGCGATCCAGCTGGTAAGCAGCTTCATGGTGCCCTCGGGCGTGAAGCGCAGCGTGCGGGCCGTGGCCGGGAGCAGGACCGTTTCGCCCTGGTGTACCGGCATCGTCTCGCCGCGGTCGTCGGTCAGCGTGCCACGGCCCTCGAGGCACATCACTACGACGAACGTGTCGAGCGATGCGAGATCGAGCGTCAGTTCCTTCGTCAGATCGAAGAGCGACGTGGTGAAGTAGGGGCACGACACCAGTTCGACACGCGTGTTGCGGGCCGGGGTGTAATGCGTGCGGTAGTCGGGCAGCACGGTGTAGTCGATGGCGCCTTTGGCCTGTTCGGTGTGCAGTTCGCGGGGTTTGCCGTCGGCGCCCACGCGTCCGTAGTCGTAGATGCGGTAGGTGATGTTCGAGGTCTGCTGGATTTCGGCGATGAACGATCCGGCGCCGATGGCATGGACGCGGCCTGCGGGCAGGAAGAAGACGTCGCCCGGACGGATGGCATAGTCGGCCAGAATGTCCGTGATGGTGTGGTTGTTGACACTGGCCTCGTACTCTTCGGGCGTTACCTGCTTCGAGAAGCCCGAGCGCAGGTGGGCGCCTTCGTCCGTAGCCACGACATACCACATTTCGGTTTTGCCCTTCGAGTGGTGGCGCTCCCAGGCCAGCTGGTCGTTGGGGTGTACCTGGATCGAGAGGTCCTGACGGGCGTCGATGAACTTGATGAGCAGCGGGAATTCGTTGCCGAAGCGTTCGTAGTTGGCTTTTCCCAGCAGCGAGGCGCCGTGACGGGCCAGCAGATCCGGGAGTTTGGTGCCGGCTTCTGTGCCGTTGGCGACGACGGATTCGTTGCCTTCGACACCCGAGAGCTCCCAGCTCTCGCCGATGTTGTGTTGTTGGGTTTCGATCTGCTTGTAGGGGGCGATCTTCTCGCCGCCCCAGATCAGGGATTTCAGAATCGGTTGAAACTTGTACATGTCGTTATGCGTTTTGTGCATCGAGTTGGCTCAGTGCGAAGGCGTAGGCGCCGACCGAGATGGCCTGGCTGGCGCCGAGTTTGGAGATCATCACGCCGATACGTTTCTGCGGGTCGTAGACCACGTAGCGGTCCGTGCCGTAGACCTTCAGGGTGCGTTGGTCGCCGCGGGCGAATTCGAGGAATTCGGCTTCGTCGTCCAGGTCGTAGACCTTCATCTGCACGCGGTTGAGTTCGTTGCCGTTGAACTGGTGGATTTTCGAGCGCAGTTCGCGCAGCAGGCTCGGCATGATCCACTTGCGGGCGGCGGTGATGCCGCCTCCGATGACGATCAGACCGTCGATCAGCGTCACGGCCGTAGCCATGGCATCGCCGGCCACCTCGCCGAATTCGGCGAAGGTCTTGCGGGCGGCCTCCATGTCGCCCGGGCGTGTTCCGTCGGCGATTTCGCAGATGTCCTTGGGTTCCAGACCGTGGTCGGGGTTACCGGTCAGTTCGCCGTAGACACGCTTGATGGCGCGCACGGCCACACCGTCTTCGACGATGATGTCGGGGTATTTCTTGTGGCGCAGGCAGAAGGTTTCGACGCAGGAGTTGTCGCCGCGGTTGAGGCGGTTGTCGACGACGATACCGATGCCGAATCCCGTGCCGAACGTGTATCCGAGGAGATTCTTGTAGCGTTTGGGGCTGTGGAGAGCTTCGAGGCGGGCGTTGACTTCGGGCAGGGCGCCTCCCAGGGCTTCGCCGTAGGCGAACAGGTCGCCGTCGTTGTTGATGAAGACCGGGATGCCGAACGTGGCCTCGAGGAACGGACCGAGGGCTACGCCTTCGCGGAACGACGGGAAGTTGGGCAGGAATCCGCCGATGATGCCGTTCGGGTAGTCGGCCGGGCCGGGGAATGCGAAGCTGATGGCGACGGGTTTCTCCGGAAGACGGTCGATGATCTGTCGGAATCCGTCGACCATCGTGGCCAGACACTGATCCAGGTTGTCGGCATGCGAGGGCATGGTGATGGGGTCGACGATGAATTTGTTGGACTGCATGGCGCCGAAGACGAAGTTCGTGCCGCCGGCGTCGAGGGTGATGACCACCCGGTTGTCGTGATCGTACATATCAGGTTGAGTTTAGATTATTCGGGGCTTTGCCCGGCAAAGGTATGAAAATTTGGCCGCAAAGCCAAGTGAAAAGTCGTCGTATGGCGAAAAAGCGGGAGAATGGGGCCGGCGGGCAACGAGCGAGGGGATTGCCACCCGGCAGGCGGCAATCCCCTCGCTTGTGCGGCAACGATACCGCGGGATCAGATCTTGTGCGAAAGATCGGTGTTGTGGACGCCGAGGACGGCGCGCCCCGAGGGGTCGTTGCAGTTGGCGAACGACTGGTCCCAGGCCAGGGCTTCGGCCGTGCTGCAGGCCACCGACGGCACCGACGGCACACAGGCTGCGGCGGTCTGCGACGGGAAGTGCTCCTCAAAGATCGTCCGGTAGTAGTACTCCTCCTTGTTTTGGGGCGGGTTGATCGGGAAACGCTCGGCGGCATGCTCCATTTCGCGGTCGGAGACGGCTTCGGAGGTGATCCGCTTCAGGGTGTCGATCCACCCGTAGCCCACGCCGTCGGAGAATTGCTCCTTCTGGCGCCAGACGATCTCCTCGGGCAGCATGTCTTCGAAGGCCTTGCGCAGCACCCACTTTTCGATGCGGCCGTTTCCGGCCATCTTGTCGGCCGGGTTGAGGCGCATGGCCACGTCGAGAAACTCCTTGTCGAGGAACGGCACGCGACCCTCGACGCCCCAGGCTGCGAGCGACTTGTTGGCCCGCAGGCAGTCGTAGAGGTGCAGCCGGCCGATCTTGCGCACGGTCTCCTCGTGGAAGGCCCGGGCGTCGGGGGCCTTGTGGAAGTAGAGGTAGCCGCCGAAGATCTCGTCGGCCCCCTCGCCCGAGAGGACCATCTTGATACCCATCGACTTGATGACGCGGGCCAGCAGATACATCGGCGTCGAGGCGCGGACCGTGGTCACGTCGTAGGTTTCGATGTAGTAGATCACGTCGCGGATGGCGTCCAGGCCCTCCTGGATCGTGTAGTGGATCTCGTGGTGGACGGTGCCGATGTGTTCGGCGACCTTGCGGGCGGCGGCCAGGTCGGGCGAACCTTCGAGACCCACGGCGAACGAGTGCAGCTGCGGCCACCAGGCGGCATCGCGGCCTCCGCTTTCGATACGGCGGTCGGCGAACTTCTTGGCCACGGCCGAGATGATCGACGAATCGAGACCGCCCGAGAGCAGTACGCCGTACGGCACGTCGGACATCAGCTGCCGGCGGACGGCCTCCTCGAGTGCCGTGCGGAGCTGGGCGATGTCGGTCTTGTTCTCCTTCACGGCGTCGTAGTCGAACCAGTCGCGGCGGTACCAGCGCACCATCCGACCCTCCTTCGACGACCAGTAGTGGCCCGGCAGGAAGGGCTGGATCGTCGTGCAGACCCCTTCGAGGGCCTTCAGCTCCGAGGCGACGTAGAACTGTTCGTCGCGGTTCCAGCCGATGTAGAGCGGGATGACGCCGATCGGGTCGCGGGCGATCAGATACTCGTCGCGTTCGATGTCGTAGAGGGCGAAGGCGAAGATGCCGCTGATCTTTTCGAGCAGTCCGAGCCCCATCTTGCGGTAGAGGGGCAGGATCACCTCGCAGTCGGAGCCGGTCATGAAGTCGTACTCCGAGGCCAGTTCGGCGCGGATCTCGCGATGGTTGTAGATCTCGCCGTTAACGGCTAGCACGAGCTTCCCGTCACGGCTGTACAGGGGTTGCCGGCCCGACTGCGGGTCGACGATCGAGAGACGTTCGTGTGCCAGAATGGCCCGCGGACCGCAATAGATGCCCGACCAGTCGGGACCGCGGTGGCGAATCTGTTTCGACATTTTCAGCACCTGGGTGCGCAGCGCATCCGACTGCTGCCGGATGTCGAACAATCCAACGAATCCACACATGATGTTCGGCTTTTAGAGGGGTTTGGTCTGTTGTGATCAGTTGTTTTCGGGACGGAGTTTGCGGACGACGGCGCCGGCCTGCCACATTTCGCTTTCGCGCATTTCGCGCAGCTCCTCGTTGAGTTTCGTGCGGTAGTCGGGCTTGCTGTTGGCGTCGATCGAGATCTGGGCCTCGTTGCCGCTGCGGACGCTCTCGTAGAGCTCCTCGAAGACGGGTTTGGTGGCGTCGCGGAAGCGTTTCCACCAGTCCAGAGCACCGCGCTGGGCCGTGGTCGAGCAGTTGGCATACATCCAGTCCATGCCGTTTTCGGCCACCAGCGGCATGAGCGACTGCGTCAGCTCCTCAATGGTCTCGTTGAAGGCCTCCGAGGGGGTGTGCCCGTGGGCGCGCAGCGTGTCGTACTGGGCGGCGAAGATGCCCTGGATGGCGCCCATCAGCGTACCGCGTTCGCCCGTCAGGTCGGAGTAGACCTCGCGCTGGAAGTCGGTCTCGAACAGATAGCCCGATCCGACGCCGATGCCGAGTGCAATGACGCGGTCCATGGCGCGGCCCGTGGCATCCTGGAAGACGGCGTAGCTCGAGTTCAGGCCGCGGCCCTGGAGGAACATCCGCCGCAGCGAGGTGCCCGAGCCCTTCGGGGCGATCAGGATGACGTCGACGTCGGCCGGCGGGACGATTCCCGTGCGGTCCTTGTAGGTGATGCCGAATCCGTGCGAGAAGTAGAGGGCCTTGCCCGGGGTGAGGTGCTTCTTGATGGTGGGCCACACGGCGATCTGGCCGGCATCCGAGAGCAGGTACTGGATGATCGTACCGCGCTGGGCGGCCTCTTCGATCTCGAAGAGCGTCTCGCCCGGCACCCATCCGTCGGCGACGGCCTTGTCCCAGCTCTTCGTTCCCTTGCGCTGGCCGACGATGACGCGGAAGCCGTTGTCGCGCAGGTTGAGCGACTGCCCGGGGCCCTGCACGCCGTAGCCGATGACGGCGATAGTTTCGTCCTTGAGTGTTTCGAGCGCCTTCTCCAGCGGGAACTCCTCGCGTGTGACGACGTTCTCCTCGACGCCGCCGAAATTGATCTTTGCCATAGTTGTTTGAGATTTATTGGTTTGTTGAATGTTTTCGAATCTTCGGTTGCGGAGGGGCGGCGGCCCGCTTGATGCCCGGCATGTTCCGCGGGGTATTCAGCGTTGCCGGCCCGACCCGGTCCGGTTGTCCGGCAGTCAGGCGCCCGTGCGGACGGGTTCCGGCTGGCGGCGCATCTTTTCGAGCTCCTCGAGGTATTCGTTCAGCAGCTCGCGCCGCGACTTGATGACGGCCACCGTGCCGCTGCGCACGAACTGCTGTACGCCGTAGGGCTGCAACAGCCGGAACAGCGCCTGGGTTTCCTCCTTGTGTCCGGTCTTTTCGACGACGATGTAGTCGGTGTCGACCTCCAGGATGCGGACGTTGTGCTGGCGGACGAGCTGCTCGACGCTGCTGCTGCGCGTCACCTTGTAGAGGGCGATCTCCTGCTGGACGACTTCGTCGGCGGTGTAGACGAAGGTCTTCAGCACGTCGATCTTCTTTTCGACCTGCCGCACGATCTTTTCGACCGTTTCGGGCGTGGTGCGCACGACGATCGTGAACTTGTGGATCCCCTGCAGGGCCGATTCCGAGGTGGTCAGACTTTCGATGTTGACGTTCCGGCAGGTGAAGACCGTGGTGATCTGGCTCAGCAGACCGACCTTGTTTTCCGAAAATACGGTGATGATGTATTCCTGTTCCGTTTCCATGGTTGGGGGTGTTTATTCGAACCTGATTTCCGAGACGGGGGCTCCGGCGGGCACCATCGGGAAGACGTTTTCCTGGTGTTCGACACGCACCTCGAGCAGCGAGGCGCCCTCTGCGGCCTTCATTTCGGCCACGGCGTCGTCCAGCTCCTCGCGGCGTTCGACACAGCGGTAGGAGAGTCCGTTGGCGCGGGCGATCATCCCGAAGTCGGGGTTCGTGAGTTCGGTGAAGGAGTAGCGCGAATCGTAGAAGAGCTCCTGCCACTGGCGGACCATGCCGAGGAACGAGTTGTTCAGCAGGACGATCTTGACCGGGACGCGCGACTGGAAGATCGTGCCCAGCTCCTGAATGGTCATCTGCAGACCGCCGTCGCCGACGAAGAGCACCACGTCGCGGTCCGGGGCGCCGAGTTTGGCCCCGATGGCGGCCGGCAGACCGAATCCCATCGTACCCAGTCCGCCCGAGGTGACCAGGCTGCGCGTGCGACGGAATCCGAAGTAACGGGCGGCAAACATCTGCTGCTGTCCGACGTCGGTGACCACCACGGCGTCGTTCTCGTAGGCGCGGGCCACTGCCGCCACGGCTTCGCCCATGTGGATGCGGCCGCCGGCGGGGTGCAGGGCCGGCCGGATGATGCGCTCCTCTTCGATGCGGTCGCAGGCGCGGAATCCCGCGATCCAGTCGCTATGGTCGCGGCGGTGGATGAGCCGGGTCAGCATCGGCAGCGTCTCGCGCACGTCGCCCGCCACGGGGACGTCGGCCGGGATGATCTTGCCGATCTCCGCGGGGTCGATCTCCAGGTGGATGACCTTGGCATGCTCGCCGAAATGCTTCGGGGAACCCGTCACGCGGTCGTCGAACCGCATCCCGACGGCGACGATCAGGTCGCACTCGCGGTTGCGGATGTTGGGACCGTAGTTGCCGTGCATGCCGAGCATGCCGACGTATTGCGGATCGTCGGTCGGTACGGCCGACAGCCCCAGCAGGGTCGAGGCGACGGGCATGCCGCTCTTGTCGAGAAAGGCCCGCAGGGCGGTCTCGGCATTCCCGAGGATGACACCCTGTCCGACCATCACCAGCGGGCGCCGTGCGCTGTCGATCAGCCGGGCGGCCTCCTCGATGCACTCCGGGTCGGGCTCCGGAACGGGTACGTAGCTGCGGATCGATGCGATTTTTTCGTAGTGGAACGGTGCCGTGCCGCACTGGGCATCCTTCGTGATGTCGACGACCACCGGTCCGGGGCGTCCCGAGCGGGCCACGTAGAAGGCCTTGGCCATGGCGGCCGGAATATCCTCGGTGCGTTTGACCTGGCAGTTCCATTTGGTGACGGCCTGCGTGATGCCGACGAAATTGGTCTCCTGGAAGGCGTCGGTGCCGAGCAGTTCGGAGCCGACCTGTCCGGTGACCAGTACCAGCGGTGTGGAGTCCATCAGGGCGTCGGCCAGCCCCGTGACGGTGTTCGTGGCGCCGGGTCCCGAGGTGACCAGACAGACCCCAACGCGTCCGCTGACGCGGGCATAGCCCTGGGCGGCGTGGACGGCTCCCTGTTCGTGGCGCACCAGGATGTGGCGCAGCCGGTCGCGGTAGTCGTACAGTGCGTCGTAGACCGGGATGATGGCGCCGCCGGGGTAGCCGAAGAGGGTGTCGACGCCCTCGATCAGAAACGATTCGAGCAGGGCCTGCGAGCCCGTCATTCGGGGGCCGTCGACCGTTTGTCGGGCTTCGCTGGAGGAAGTATTCATGGCAGCATTCATTTTTGGCATCGATGATCCGTTTCTTGGGTTTCGTCGTCGAGGATCCGTACGGCGCCGCGGTCGGCCGAGCTGACCAGCCGGGCGTAGGCCTGCAGCGAACGCGGCACCTGACGGTCGCGGGCCTCGGGGCGGAAGCGGTGCCGTGCGGCCATGCGCGAGGCGATCTCCGAGTCGTCGACCAGCAGCCGGATCGAACGTTTCGGAATGTCGATTTCGATCTCGTCACCCGTCTGCACGATGGCGATTTCGCCACCGGCGGCGGCTTCCGGCGAGATGTGTCCGATCGAGAGGCCCGACGTGCCGCCCGAGAAGCGTCCGTCGGTGATCAGTGCGCAGAGTTTGTCCAGATGCTTCGACTTGAGGTACGATGTCGGGTAGAGCATCTCCTGCATGCCGGGGCCGCCCTTCGGGCCTTCGTAGCGGATGACGACTACCTCGCCGGGCTGCACCTCGTCGGCGAGAATGCCGTTCATGGCCTGTTCCTGCGACTCGTAGACGCGGGCCCGGCCGCGGAAGACGAAGAGACTTTGGTCGACGCCGGCCGTCTTGACGACGCATCCCGAGCGGGCGATGTTGCCCGTCAGCACGGCCAGTCCGCCGTCGCGGAAGTAGGCGTGGTCCAGGTCGCGGATGCAGCCCTCCGCACGGTCCGTGTCGGGAGCCTCGTAGTAGCAGTGCTGCGACCCCATTTCGCGGCTGTAGTGGCCGGCCGGGGCACTCAGCGAACGGCGCCGTGCGGCATCGGTGACCGTCGGCGAGAGCAGGTCGCAGGCGGCGATGGCATCGCCCAGTGTGCGTCCGTCGACGCGCCAGACCGTCGTGTCGAGCAGCCCGCCGCGGTTGAGTTCGCCGAGGATCGAGAGGATGCCGCCGGCGCGGTTGACATCCTGAATGTGATAATGCGAGTTGGGGGCCACCTTGCAGAGCACCGGCACACGGCGCGAGAGGCGGTCGATGTCCTGCATCGTGAAGTCGACTTCCGCCTCGTGGGCCACGGCCAGCAGATGCAGCACCGTGTTGGTCGAACCGCCCATGGCGATGTCGAGTGACATGGCGTTTTCGAAGGCGGCCTTCGTGGCGATCGAGCGGGGCAGGACGCGCTCGTCACCCTCGAAGTAGTAGCGTTCGGCATTGCGGACGATCAGTGCGGCGGCATCCTCGAACAACTGTCGGCGGTTGGCGTGCGTGGCGACGATCGTCCCGTTGCCCGGCAGTGAAAGTCCCAGCGCCTCGGTCAGACAGTTCATCGAATTGGCGGTGAACATCCCCGAGCAGGAGCCGCATCCGGGGCATGCGGCACGTTCGACTCCGGCGATCTCCTCGTCCGAATATTTCGCGTCGGCCGACATGACCATGGCATCGATCAGGTCGAGGGCCCGGTTGCCAAGGCGTCCGGCCTCCATCGGTCCGCCCGAGACGAAGATCGTCGGCAGATTGAGCCGCATGGCGGCCATCAGCATGCCGGGGGTGATCTTGTCGCAGTTCGAGATGCAGACCAGGGCATCGATCTTGTGGGCGTTGGCCATGTATTCGACGCTGTCGGCGATGATTTCGCGCGAGGGGAGCGAGTAGAGCATGCCGTCGTGGCCCATGGCGATGCCGTCATCGATAGCGATCGTGTCGAATTCGGCGGCAAAACAGCCGAGGCTTTCGATGCGTTGTTTGACCAGTTGGCCGACCTGGTGCAGGTGGACGTGGCCGGGGACGAATTGTGTGAAGGAGTTGGCGATGCCGATGACGGGGCGTCCGAACTGCTCTTCGCGCATGCCGTTGGCACGCCAGAGGCTCCGGGCTCCGGCCATGCGTCGTCCCGTGAGGGTGACGGCGCTTCTGAGTGGGTGTTTCATCTGTTGCGGTTCCATGTGCGGTTCCATGTTTGCGATTCGACAGGGTGGGCTCTGAAACGAAAGAACCTTTCTCCGGGGCGGGAGAAAGGTTCTCGATATGCTTCGATCAGGTACGTCACCTTCCTCCCGTTATCCTGTTATTGACCACGAGCAGCACGTTAATGACGTTAATGACGAGATTCGAATGATTCAGGGCAGTCATGCCTTACAATTTCTTTGGTTGTGTAGCAAAGATAGGAAATGTGGATGAAACGAGCAAGAAATTTCCTAAAAAAATTTAATAATATAATGATCCGAAACTGAATTCTGCAATTTGTCTTTACAAACTGTAAAAATAAGAGGTATTTAAATTATGATTTGCAAGGCGGTTCGGGACGGTTTGGAGCGACTTTTGGGTCCTGCCTCCATTCGGCGGATGTGACCCGGTTTTGGACTTTCGATTTTTTGGCTTTCATGCCTCCGAAAATCCTTGTTATACATCCATATATAAGGTATGCTCTGTTTTGTGCTTGAAAAATGCTTACAAATTGTTACCGGCTCTTGGATTATTAAAATATTTGTTTTATATTTGCCCTCGATGGATCGTCTGAGAAACCATACGGCTCATGTGAACGGGTACGGATCCGCCGTCGAATTTCGCGGATCGGAGGCTCGGGGGAACGAATGCTTCGTTGCTCTGCTGCATGGTGTTTTCACCGTCGGTCGCCTGACCGTCGGTACGACCTCCTTTACCGTCACCGGTACCACCCCTGTGGGGGTCCTGTAGTCATCATCCGTCGCATTGTCGCATGCATCCCGGCCCAGGCTGCCGGAGCGGATATTTACCGAAAAACAACTCTCCGAATCGATTCCGACCCGGGAATCCGCCCTCTCCGGACCGCTTTGCGCGGCACTGTTCCGGAGACTGACTCCGGGCGCGGAACCTGCCGCAGCACTTCGTCCTGGCGGCCTGTTCGGAGACCAACCGATTTCGAAGTTTTATCCTTAAAAAAGCAGAATCAACATGAAACATATGGAAGTTTTTGCCCCGGGAACGGTGGCTAATCTGGGTTGCGGATTCGATGTGATGGGGCTGACGCTCGACGGCGTGGGCGACCGGATGGAGGTTGCGGTCGAAACGGATGCCGAGGGGTTTTCGATCCGCAACGATAGTGGGGTCGAGCTCCCCGAATCGATCGATGAAAATGTCATTACGCCGGCCGTTCGGGCGATGCTGGCGGCTTACGGACGCCCGGTGCGGGTCGCGATCCGCCTGCTGGAGAAGATTGTCCCCGGGAGCGGCATCGGTTCGAGTGCCGCCTCGTCGGCCGCCGCCGTCTACGGCATCAACGAACTGCTCGGACGTCCCTTCTCGGGCAAACAACTCGTCGAGTTTGCCATGCAGGGCGAGGCGCTGCTCGGAGGTACGGCCCATGCCGACAATGTCGGTCCGGCGCTGTTGGGCGGAGTGGTGCTGATCCGCGGCTACGAACCCTTCGACATCGTGCGGCTGCCCGTGCCCGACAACTTTTTCTATGCCGTTGTCCATCCCGATATCGTCGTCAGTACGAAGATGGCCCGCGAGGTCCTTCCGCACGAGATTCCCCTGGCCAAGGCCGTGAAGCAGTGGGGCAATGTCGGCGGGCTTGTGGCCGGCTTTGCGCTGCGTGACGTGGCGCTGATCGGACGCTCGATGCAGGATGCCGTCATCGAGCCCTATCGCAAGGGCTTCATTCCCGACTACGACCTGCTGAAGCGCGCCGCGCTGGACGAGGGGGCGTTGGCGCTCAATATCGCCGGATCGGGACCTTCGGTCTTCGCCCTGGCGTCGGATTATGCCGTGGCCGGCCGCATTGCCGATCGCATGCGCGAACATTTCGCCGTGCGCGGAATCGATTGCCGGACCTATGCCGGGCGGGTGTCGAATGCCGGGGCACGGGTGGTCGAATCCTGAAACGAGTGGTTGAATCCTGAAAACGAACAGTCATGAATTGGTACAGTACACGCGATCAGAAACACGAGCACGGTCTGCCGTTGCGCGAGGCCGTAATGCGCGGATTGGCTCCCGACGGAGGTCTTTTTGTTCCGGAGCGGATTCCGCAGGCTGACCTGGGCGAGGCCCGGCGTCGTGCCGAACAGTCGTATGCCTCGCTGGCGAGCTATCTGGCCGGGCTCTTCTTCGACGGGGATTTCGATCCGCAGCTTCTTGCCCGCGAGATGGAGGCGCTTTACGACTTCGAGGTTCCGTTGCGGCGGGTCGGCCGCGGCCGCTACACGCTCGAACTCTTCCACGGCCCGACGTGCGCCTTCAAGGACTTCGGAGCGGGATTCATGGGGCGGATGGCGGGGCTGCTCGGTCGCCGGCAGGAGCGGCTGGTGATCCTCACGGCCACGTCGGGCGATACGGGCAGTGCCGTGGCGCACGGTTTCTACAACGTCCCGGGGATCGACGTGGTGATTCTCTATCCCGAGGGGAAGATCAGCCGCCTGCAGGAGTGTCAGATGACGGCCCTCGGCGGCAACATCCATCCACTGCGGGTGTCCGGGACGTTCGACGACTGCCAGCGCCTGGTCAAGGAGCTCTTTGCCGACGAGGCCTTCCGGGCCCGGCGACAGGTGACTTCGGCCAATTCGATCAACCTGCTGCGCTGGATTCCGCAGGCCTTCTACTACTTCTACGGTTACTTCCTCTGGCAGCGGGAGACGGGCGGCGAGCAGCCGACGATCGTCGTGCCGAGCGGCAACTACGGCAATCTGGCGGCCGGGATGCTGGCCCGCCGGATGGGGCTTCCGGTCGGGGGATTCGTGGCGGCCTCGAATCTCAACGATGTGGTTCCGGAGTTTTTGCGCACGGGCATCTACCGCCCGCGGCCGTCGGTGCAGACCCCGGCCAGCGCGATGGATGTCGGGGCCCCGAGCAATTTCGAACGGATGTTGTGGCTTTGCGGCGGAGATCCCGAAGCGCTGCGTGCCGAATTGACCGGCTATCGGTGCGACAATGCCGGGATCCGGCGTACGATCGATGCGCTGTACGAACGTTGCGGCTATCTTTCGGATCCGCACAGTGCCGTCGGTTATGCGGCTTCGGTGGCCGTCGGCAAGCCGGGATTCTACCTCTCGACGGCTCATCCGGCGAAGTTCGGTGAGGTGATCGCTTCGGTGACCGGGCGTCGGGTGCCGTTGCCCGAGCGATTGGAGGCATTGACCCGCCGTGAACAGCATTCCGATCCTCTGGCGGTGGATCTTCAGGCGCTGGAGGAGTTTGTGGCTCGGTTGTAGGCATCGGGGGACGTGGAGGAGGATCGGGGTTCTAAGTCCCCTCCTTCCGCACTCCTTCCCTTCCGCACCCCGGCATTCCGCACCCTGGCATTCCGTGCCTGGTGTTCCGTGCTTCGCACCCGGGGCTTGCCCTCTCCACTTTTTTTCAATCTGCTGCAACGTCCATGCCACACGAAAAAGGCCGATAATCGTCAGATTATCGGCCTTTCTGTACCCCCTCAGGGGCTCGAACCCTGGACCCCAACATTAAGAGTGTCGTGCTCTACCAACTGAGCTAAAGAGGCATCAATCATTCCCAGATTGCAAGTGCAAAGATAGGGATAAAATTTTTATTTCGCAAGAAATAAAGCAAAAAAGCGAAAAACCGAAGTTTTTCGCTTTCGTACCCCCTCAGGGGCTCGAACCCTGGACCCCAACATTAAGAGTGTCGTGCTCTACCAACTGAGCTAAAGAGGCATCAATCAATTTCTGATTGCGAGTGCAAAGGTAAGGATAATTTTCAACTCTCCAAAGAAAATCGTAAAAAAATTGCAAATTTATTTTTTCTTCCCCGCTTCGGAGCCTTCATCGTGTTTGCCGCTTTCGGACCGTATGTCGCGTGTCCCTCCCCTCGCCGATGCCGGAGTGGTTGATCGTCCCGGCGGCGTCAAACCCTCCGCCGGGGACCGGCCGAGCCTATTCCAGAATGAGCCGATCGCTGTTCCATTCCCCGTCGGCCTCGGGATAGATAAACGGACGAGAATCGTTGAACTGCTTCATTTTCAGGTAACTCTCATAGAGGTTGATGCCGTTCGACGAACGCGTGGCCAGCGAAAATGCCACTACGGACGGATGCCGTTTGGTCGTGTGGTACGAATTGACAGCCCGTTCGATGTAGGCCTCCTTCCAGGCCGGATCGTTCGACGGGTTGCCCTCCTTGCGGCGCGAGTCGCCGCTGCGGCTCGTATCGATCGGCGCCTGGGCGATCACGCAGATTCCCTGTTCGTCGCAGTGTTCCAGAAACTCTTCGGAAACGGGGCCCGGCAGCAGTCGGACCGTATTGTAGCCCGCTTCGCGCAGGTTGGCGATCTCGTTTTCGTCGATCGTGCCCGGAACCTCCCGCACGCGAAGTGTGATCGGCTGGCCGTTCAGTTCCATCCGGCCCTCGTTGACCTTCACCTCGCGGAAGCCCATGCGCAGTTCGGCGAACTCCACGTAGCGTCCCTCGTATTGGGTCTTCAGGCGCAGAATGTACTGTGTGGGGAGTTCGGGCGTCCAGAGCCGGTTGGCCGGGATGCGGGCCAGAAAACGCACCGTGTCTTCGCCGCGCATCTCCAGCGTCAGATCCTTGAATCCTGCAGCGGCATTTTCACCCGTCGGGTCGATCAGCTGATAGTGGATGCGCGACGTGCGCGGATTGAGCGCCTCGCTCTTGACGATGACGGCCACCTCGGCCGTGGCGAATCCGTTCTCGCCGACACGCGTCTTGGTCGCCACGTCGCGGATCCGCATCGTGGGCTGGCTCAGCAGCCAGATGCCGCCCAACATCGGATCGGGATTCTCCTTCCAGCTCTCGAGCGGGGCGGTGGGCGAGGGTTGCGCGACCCGGATTTCGACCTTGTTGCGGCCTTCGTGCGTCAGTTTGGTGATGTTGAACTCGGCGGGGCTGTTGCCGTCGGCGACGTAGGCGGCCGGGCGGTCGTTGACGAGAACCTCATAGTCGCCCGTCGAGTGTCCGACATGCAGCAGCACCTGGCGGTTGGCCCAGGCGAACGGCACGGTGAAGTTGGTCGTGAAACGGTTGTTCTCCTCGAGGCTCCACTCCATCAGCCGGGTGAAGTATCGGTTGTTGCCGCCGTCGGCCGCTTCGGCCGCCTCGGCCGAGGGGTAGACGAGCAGTTCGCCGCGCGGAAGTTCGCGTCCGTAGGTCGGGACATACTCCTGGGCGCAGAGCCCGCAGAGGGAAAAAAGTGCAAGGGTCGAAAGGATCGTCCGCATAAGTTCGTATATTTGTACACGGTAAAGATAGGTAATTTTTTCGAGACTGCGATGAACGGGCTTCCCAAACTCAATTTTCCGGCGATTCGGCTGCGGGCCCGGCATCGGGGCGCGGAGGTCGAGGTGTGGGATCCGCTGCGGGGAGTCTATCTGGTGCTGACCCCCGAGGAGTGGGTCCGGCAGCATTTGATTGCCTATCTGGTTTCGCGGTGCGGGGCCCGTCCCATGCGTATCGTGCAGGAGTATGCCGTAGCGCTCAACGGCCAGCCCCAGCGGGCCGATGTGGTGGTGGTTGATGCGCAGGCCCGGCCGTTGCTGCTGGCCGAGTGCAAGGCGCCGCAGGTGAAGATCGACGAACGGACGCTGGCCCAGGCCGTGCGTTACAATTCCGTACTTGGGGCCCGCTACGTGGTGCTGACCAACGGACTCTGTCACTACTGCTGCGAACTCACCGACGGCGGCTATCGCCGTCTGGCCGGATATCCCGATCTGAGCCGGGACGGTGAGTGACCCCGCTCTTCTCCTCTGGCCCGGTCGGGCGTCGGATCGCCTGGCGGCGAAGGCCGTCAGAGGTTGCGGAAATTCTGCCGGATGTAGTTCTGGAAAGCCTCCTTGTAATTCTCGCCGATGGGAACGTACTCCGTATCGCTGAGGTAGATGCGCCCCTTGATGTAGGAGCGGATGGCCCGCAGGTTGACGATGTAGGAGCGATGCACGCGCATGAACGAATCGACCGGCAGAGCCGTCTCCATGTTTTTCAGCCGGAAGAGTGTGGTGATGGCCGATCCGTCGGCCAGGTGCAGCCGTACGTATTCGCCCTCGCTCTCGATGTAGACGATGTCGCTGATGCGGACGAGCGAGACCTTGTAGTCGGCCTTTACCGAGAGATACTCCTTGTCGCGGGGCAGCGCCTCGGAGGGGGCCTCCTGCGGTGCACGCTGGTTGTGGCGCAGTTCGTAGAGCGAGTTGGCCTTGGCGGCCGCCCGGCTGAAGTCGGCGAAGCTGAACGGCTTGAGCAGATAGTCCACGGCATCGAGCTTGAATCCCTCGACGGCATACTCCGAGTAGGCCGTCGTGAAGACGATCATCGGCCGGTCGACCAGCCCGCGGACGAAATCCACGCCGTTCAGGTCGGGCATGTTGATATCCACGAAGATCAGGTCGATCTTCTCCGCGGCCAGCCGCTGCTGGGCCTCCAGCGCATTGTTGAACCGTGCCACGAGGTCCAGATAGGGGACCTTGGCGATGTAGGCGGCGATTTGACGCAGAGCCAGCGGCTCGTCGTCGATGGCGATACACTTAAGCATGGAGCGTGGGGATTTCGAGGTGGACGGTATAGGTCGTTTCGGCCTCGCGGATCTCCAGCAGGTAGCCCTTTTCGCCGTAGATCAGCGAGAGGCGTTTGCGGACGTTTTCGAGGCCGATGCCGACGGGATGCTGCCGGTCGGGAGCCGTATGGCGGCTGTTTTCGATCGTGGCGTAGACCTTTCCGTCGGCGTATTCGATGCGGATGCGGATGAACGAGGGGTGGTTGTAGCTGATGCCGTGCTTGAAGGCGTTCTCGACGAAGACGATTAGCAGCAGCGGCGGAATCTGCACCTGTTCGGGCAGCCCCCGCGGGTAGTCCACGCGGATGTCCACGTCGTCCGTGTAGCGGATGCGCATCAGTTCGATGTAGTTCTTTAGGAACTGGATGTCGCTGTTGAGCGAGATGAGTTCGTGGCCCGATTCGTAGAGGACGTAGCGCATCATCTTCGAGAGCTCGATGACGGCGCTTTTGGCCGATTCCGCGTCGATGTCGATCAGGGCGTGGATGTTGTTGAGCGTGTTCATGAAGAAGTGCGGATTGATCTGATACTTCAGATAATCCATCTCGGCCTGGAGGTTCTGACGCTTGAGGGCTTCCATCTGCTGTTCGTCGCGCATCGACTGGTAGATGAGCTTGATGCCGGTGTTGGCGCCGGTCATGAAGAATCCCAGCACGATGTTCCAGTAGATCTCCAGATTCGAGAACGAGGCCTGGCGGTAGGCTTCCGAGACGTTGATGCTCGTCTGTGCGATGAGGTTGTCGGCCAGGTGTTTCTCGTAGATCTGCACGAGCCAGAAGACGCCGATGATCAGTGCCAGGTCGCTCAGCAGATACTTGCCGTACTTGTGCCGCAGCATGTAGCGCGGGGCGAGGATCGTGTTGTGGATGACGAAGATGACCAGGTAGGGGGCGATCTGCCGCCAGGCGATCAGCACGTTTTCCAGGTTAACGTGCATCTCGGACATCATCTGCGAGTTGAGGACCGGGACCAGGATGATCGCCGACCAGACCATCACGTAGAGCAGGTTTTCGCCGATGGCTTGTTTTCGGGAGATTCTCATGGCTCAAAGATACCAAAAAAGCCCGGAATTTGAAAACCGGGCTTTTCGGGGCGGGTGCCGAAGCTATTTGTTGAGCAGCGACGGTTCGTAGAGGTAGCGCTTGATGCTGCGCTTGGGGGTCTTCTCGAATTCGGTGGGGTAGATCACGATGTCGGCCACGCGTTCGTAGGCGGCCAGCTGCGTATTGAGCTCCTGCAGGTTCTGCTGCATGATCTGCGGCAGGTCGGTCTTGTCGATGCCTTCGGCATCGGCCTGTTCGTAGTCGGGGACCACCAGTGCCTTGAGGCGTCCGTTGCCGGTGTCGAGCACCAGCGATTCGAGGACCAGATACATGTTGTTGAGTTTGTCCTCGATCTCTTCGGGATAGATGTTCTGGCCGTTTCCGGAGAGGATCATCGTCTTCGAGCGGCCGCGGATGTAGAGCGTGCCGTCGGGGTCCATCGTGCCCATGTCGCCCGTATGGAGCCATCCGTCGGGGTCGAGGACCTTTTCGGTGGCCTTTTCATTCTTGTAGTACCCCTTCATGACGTGTTCGCCGCGGACGATGATTTCGCCGGCGACGTGTTCCGGGTCGGGCGAATCGATCTTCACCTCGAGCAGCCCCTTGAGGTAGCGGCCGCACGACGACTGCTTGAATTCGTTGTCGGGGGCGAAGCTGATGAGCGGAGCGCATTCGGTCATGCCGTATCCGATCGTGATCGGGAAGTGGATCTTGCGCAGGAAGGATTCGGTCTCCTGGTTCATCGGGGCTCCGCCGACGATGAAGATCGAGACGTTGCCGCCGAAGGCATCCATGAGTTTCTTGCGGATGACCGAGTAGATGGCCGTATTGAGCAGCGGGATCTTCATGGCGATGGACATCGGGCCCTTTTCGAGCATCGGGAGCACCTGTTTGCGGTAGACCTTTTCGAGGATCATCGGCACGCAGCAGATGATCGTGGGCTTGACGACGGCCATGGCCTCGATGAGGATCTTCGGCGAGGGGATCTTTCCGAGCAGGGTGATATGTCCGCCGACGGCCATCGGCGCCAGGAAGTCGAAGGCGCAGCCGTAGGCGTGGGCCAGCGGCAGGAACGACAGCGTGCGGCCGCCGCGCTGGAAGTAGAGCTGACCGGTCTGGGTGTTGAGCGCCGACATGGCGAAGACGACGTTTCCGGTGAGGTTGTTCACCGTGAGCATCACGCCCTTGGAGTATCCGGTGGTGCCGGAGGTGTAGTTCAGCAGGATGACGCGGTCGTTCGGCACGTCGGGATATTTGATGTCGTTGACGCTGAATCCGCGGGGGTATTTCGAGCGGTAGTTCTTGAGGATGTCGCGCTGGAACTTGGTGAGCGACTTTCCGTCGCGTTCGTAGATGACGTGGAAGTCCGTCAGCGAGAAGACGGCCTCAATCTGACGGATCTGGTCCTCTTCGATGACGTCCCAGAAGTTGTCGCCCAGGAACAGCAGCCGGCTTTCCGAGTGGTTGATGATGTGGATGACGTCGGCCGGGGTGAAGTCCTGCAGAATGGGGACGATGACGGCGCCGTAGGTGATCGTGGCCAGATAGGTGATGCACCATCGGGGGTTGTTGCGGCCGATCAGCGCGATTTTGTCGCCCTGTTTGATGCCGGCCTTTTTGAAGAGCAGATGGAGTTTGGCGATCTCCTTGGCCATCTCGTAATAGGAGAAGGTCTCGTTTTTGAAGTAGTCGGTCAGGGCCGACATTTCGCGGTTTTCGCGAAAACTCTTTTCGTATATCTTCAGCAGATTTTCCTGTAACATGAAGTAGGTATTTCGGGTTCGACTGGGAACGGTTTGTTTCGATTCTTCGGGCTGCGCGGATTGGCGGTCCGGTGCATGTGTTTGTTTTTCATGCTGCAGCCTGTGCGTCCGGGTCTTTCAGGCGATCTCCTTCTTCACCTCAATTCTTCTGCGCCTGTTGTGTTTTTTCCCTGTTCGGTTCCGAGGCCGGGGCGGCTGTTTCGTTTGCGGTGGCTTTCCCGGGTGTGTGACTGACCGGGGATTGCGGACCGGACGGGGCGGCTCCGTCGACCTTAATGCGTCGGGGCTTCCAGATATAGATTTTCGATTCGGTGCCGGCCTTGAGCCGTTCGATGTTTTTGCGGTGGGTGTAGATCAGCAGGATGGCGATGACGAACGAGAAGACCACGAACGAGGTCGATCCGTTGACCTTCGGGGAGATGAGCGTGAAGATCGGGAAGCAGCATCCGGCGACCATCGAGGCCAGCGAGACGTAGTGGAAGATCATCAACACGACGAGCCACACGCCGAAGCAGAGCAGGGCCACGGGGGGATAGATGCCCGTGACGGCGCCGACGAGCGTGGCGACGCCCTTTCCGCCGCGGAAACCGGCGAAGATCGGGAAGATGTGGCCCAGGACGGCGGCAAAGACGGCTCCGATCTTGAGGTTGATGAGGTCGTTGGCGCCGATCAGGTCGTCGTACTGCATGAGTTCGACGATCGTCACGGCGACGAATCCCTTGAGGAAGTCGAGGGCGAAGACCGGAGCGGCGGCCCGTTTGCCCAGGACGCGGAGCATGTTGGTCGTGCCGGCGTTTTTGGAGCCGTATTCGCGGATGTCGATACCGTAGTATTTCTTGCCGATCCACACGGCGCTCGGAATCGAGCCCAGCAGATAGGCGATGATAATCATGGTGGTAGCGGTATAGATGGTCAGAATCATGACGTTTTCGGCGTTTGGTTGTTTATGCAAATATAGCAAAAAAATCCGGTTTCGGAACCTGCAACGCAAAAAAGCGACAGGATGGGCGTAAATCCGAAGAATTTCGTATCTTTGTACACTCAATAAAAAACGTATGAATACAAAGGCTTTACTCGAACCGATGGGATCGTGGGCGTGGTGGCGTTCGTGGTTCCTGATTTTTCTGGGCTGCTCGATCATGGGCGCGGGTTTCGTGTTGTTCATCAACCCTTACAACTTCGTGCCGGGCGGTGTCTACGGTATGGGTATCGTGCTTCACAACATTTTCCCGTCGATTCAGGTGGGAACCTTCGGCTACATGTTCGACATTCCGCTGATGATTACGGCGATGCTGGTTTTCGGCGGCGGGTTCGGCACGCGGACGGTGCTGGCGGCGCTCTACACGCCGGGCTTCATGAACATCCTCACGCGGCTGATCTATCCGACGCCCGAGGCGGTCGAATCGCTTGATCCGTCGCTGATGCTGGGCGGACGCCTCGATCTGTCGGACGATCTGCTGCTGACCTGCATCATCGGGGCCGTGGCCATCGGTGTGGGGCAGGGCATCGTCGTGCGGCAGCAGACCACCACGGGGGGTACGGACATCGTCGGCATGCTGCTGCAGAAATTTGCCGGGATCAAGTTCTCGACGGGCATCTTTCTGGCCGACGGATTTGTCGTGCTGTCGGGTCTGGCCGTGATCGGCTTCGGACTCGGAACGGGCGAGGCCTCGTCGAACGGCTGGATGCTGACGCTCTATTCGCTGTTGACGATCTACATCTCGTCGCGGGTGGTGGCCTACCTGCTGGACGGAGCTTCGTACGACAAGCTGCTCTTCATCATCAGCGACCACCACGAGGAGATCAAGCAGTTCATCATCAACGATCTGGAGCGCGGAGCCACCTATCTCAAGGGCAAGGGCATGTTTACCGACCAGTCGCGCGACGTGATCTTTCTGGTCATCAGCCGCAAGGAGGTGCACGTGGTTCAGAACCGCATTCGGGAGATCGATCCGCGGGCCTTCGTCGTGGTGACGGATGCCTACGAAACCTTCGGCGAGGGCTTCAAGCAGTTCCCGGACAAGAACCAGATTCAGGCCGAATAGCCCGAGCCGGGGGGGGGAGGAAGCTGGAAGCTGGAAGACCGGGGCCAAAATGGCTCGGGCCGGGGAAAGGTTAAAAGGATAAAGGACCGGAGCGGAAATGACCCGAACCGGGGGGCGGAGGAAGAGAAAGGAGCGGAAGCGGAAATGACCCGAACCGGTGACGCGGAACGGCAAGGAAGCTGTCGGATGATCCGGACAACGGTTCTCTTCCGGTAGAAATCCGATCTTCCCCCGACGGTGCGACTGCCCGGAAAAGACGAAAAAACGATGGAAATAAATACGAATACATTGCGACCCCTCCAGGGCGAGGGGAAAAAACTCTTTGTCGAGACCTACGGATGCCAGATGAATGTCGGCGATACGGAAATCGTGGTCTCGCTGATGCAGGATGAAGGATATGTCTATACGGACCGCCCGGAGGAGGCGGACGTCATTCTGATCAATACCTGCTCGATCCGTGACAATGCCGAACAGCGCATCTGGGGCCGGCTGGCCGAGATGAAACGTCTGCGCCGGACCCATCCGGGACTGGTCGTGGGCATCATCGGCTGTATGGCCGAACGCCTGCGCGAGAAGCTGCTCGACGGACCGACGGGGGTGGATGTCGTGGCCGGACCGGATGCCTACCGGGACCTGCCGCGCCTGGTGCGCGAGGCCGAAGCGGGCGGAAAGGGGGTCAACGTGCTGCTCTCCACCGAGGAGACCTATGCCGAGATTGCCCCCGTGCGGCTGGACCGCAACGGGGTGAGCGCCTTTGTGGCGATCATGCGCGGCTGCAACAACTTCTGCTCCTATTGTGTGGTTCCCTATACGCGGGGCCGCGAACGCAGCCGCGAAGCCTCGACCATCGTGGCCGAGGCCCAAAGCCTCTTCGACAACGGCTATCGCGAGGTGACGCTGCTGGGCCAGAATGTCAATTCATATCGCACGGGCGACGTCGATTTTCCGGAGTTGCTGCGTCGGGTGGCCTCGATCTCGCCGCTGCTGCGCGTGCGCTTCGCCACGTCGCACCCCAAGGACATGAGCGACCGCCTGCTCGAGACGATGGCCTCGATGCCCAATATCTGCCGTTCGATCCACCTGCCGGCCCAGTCGGGCGCCACGTCGATGCTCGAACGCATGAACCGCAAGTACACGCGCGAATGGTACCTCGACCGTATTGCGGCCATCCGGCGTTACATGCCCGACTGCTCGATTACGACGGACCTGATCGCCGGCTTCTCGGGCGAGACCGAGGAGGAGCATCGTCAGACCCTGTCGCTCATGCGCGAGGTGGGATACGATTTCGCCTACATGTTCAAGTATTCGGAGCGTCCGGGGACCTTTGCCCAGAAACACCTGGGCGACGACGTGCCCGAGGAGGTCAAGTCGCGGCGCCTGCAGGAGATCATCGCCCTGCAGAACGAACTGGGGCTGGAGAGCTACCGTCGTGACGTCGGACATGAGTTTGAGGTGCTGGTCGAAGGGCAGTCGAAGCGCAATCCCGATCAGCTGTCGGGCCGTACGTCGCAGAACAAGGTGGTGGTCTTCGACCGGGGCGACCACCGCGTGGGTGAATACGTCCGGGTGCGCATTACGGGCTGTACGGCCGCCACGCTCTTTGGCGAGGCCCTCTGAGACCGGAGGGGCCCGGAAGAGGCCGACTGGGATTGAGGAGCTGAAGGGGCCGGAAGGGCTGAAGGACCGGAAGGGGCCGGCTGGGATCGAGGAACCGAAGAGGCCGGCTGGGATCGAGGAACTAAAAGGACCGGAAGGACCGGAAGGGGCCTTTGAGGGAGGAAGGATGGAAGATGCCGTGGGCGGATCTGACAAGATGGATCGACGGGCAGGGAAGGAGCCGGAGAAAACCGGCGGAAGTCATTGTTCCCGGGAAATGAATACGTATTTAATATTATAAGGCGGAGTCCAGACGGGGCTTCGAACAGGATAAATGGATGCGATGGCGGCACGACGATTGCCGACATCCGGTTGTTTGACAAGAAGATTTAAGAGAGATACGAAATTATGCGATTTGACGAACTGGACCTGGAGGATGAGATCCTCGACGGTCTCGAAGATATGAATTTCCATGAGATGACTCCCGTGCAGGAGCAGACCATTCCGGTGATCCTCGAGGGTCACGACCTGATCGGCTGCGCCCAGACCGGTACGGGCAAGACGGCGGCCTACACGCTGCCGCTGCTGAACCGGCTGCTGTTGGAGGGCAACGATGAAAATGTGGTGAAGGCGCTCATCATCGTGCCGACGCGCGAACTGGCCCTGCAGATCGACCAGCAGTTCCAGGGCTTTTCCTACTATGCGCCGATCTCGACGACGGTCGTCTACGGCGGTGGCGACGGCAAGGGCTGGGATCTCCAGAAAAACGGCATGCTGAACGGTTCGGACGTGGTGATCGCCACCCCGGGCCGCATGATCGCCCACCTGCAGAACAGCCACGTCGACTTCTCGCACGTCGAATACCTGATTCTCGACGAGGCCGACCGCATGCTCGACATGGGCTTCAGCGACGACATCATGAAGATCATCTCCTACCTGCCGGTCGAACGGCAGACGATCATGTTCTCGGCGACGCTTCCGCCGAAGATCCGCCAGCTGGCCAAGACCATTCTGCACGATCCCGTGGAGGTGAACATCGCCATCTCGAAACCCAACGAGGCGATCGACCAGTCGGCCTACATCTGCTACGAGAGCCAGAAACTGGGGCTGATCCGCGAACTGTTTGCCGAGCCGTCGGATTCGAAGACGATCATCTTCTCGTCGTCGAAGCTGAAGGTCAAGGAGCTTGCCCATACGCTCAAGCGGATGAAACTCGACGTGGCGGCCATGCACTCCGATCTGGACCAGTCCCAGCGCGAGGAGGTGATGCTCAACTTCAAGAACAACAAGGTGAAGATTCTGGTGGCTACGGACATCGTGGCGCGCGGTATCGACATCGAGGACATCGGTCTGGTGATCAACTACGACGTGCCGCACGATCCGGAGGACTACATCCACCGCATCGGCCGTACGGCGCGTGCTGCGGCGACGGGCAGCGCCATCACCTTTGTCAACGAGGAGGAGCAGGGTAAGTTCCATCAGATCGAGAAGTTCATCGAGCGGGATATCCGCAAGGCGGAGCTTCCGGCCAGCGTGGGCGAGGGTCCGAAGTACGAACCCGAAGAGACCCGTAAGCGGGGCGGGCGCGGCGGCCGGAGCCGCAGCAAGGGCGGTGACGGCCGCGGCCACGGTCGCGGACGTCGGGACCGTCTGCGCGACAAGCCCCGCGGCGGATCGTCATCGCGTGATTCTCAACCGTCGGGCGAAGCTGCGGCTCCGACCGCCGCGCCCGACGCATTGCGCAGCGCCGAATCCGGGGCCGCATCGCCTGCTTCCAATCAGGGTGCGCCTCGTCCGGAGGGTGAAAAGCCCCGCAAACGTCGTCATCGCGGTGGCCGCCGCCATCGTCGCGGACAGTCGGCAACTGCGAACGGCGAAGGTGCTGCGTCGACTGACGCAGGCAGCGCTCCGAGCGGTGAGTAGATGACCTGCCGATGCCTGTTCCACACTTCGAAACGCCTCTTCGGATGACCCCCTCGACCACGACCTGCAGCCTATCGTCGTCCGAGCCGCTCGGAGCGAACCGCATGTCCGCCTCCTTTGCGGATTCGAAACCGCACTACGAACTGCTGGACGGTCTGCGCGGTGTGGCGGCGCTGGTGGTCATCTGGTACCATCTTTTCGAGGGTTTCGCGACGAGCCCCGTCGACCAGCGTTTCAATCACGGCTATCTGGCCGTCGATTTCTTCTTCATCCTCTCGGGTTTCGTGGTGGGTTATGCCTACGATGACCGCTGGCGGCGGAGGACCCTTACGCTGGGAGGATTCGTCAAGCGGCGTCTGATCCGTCTGCATCCGATGGTGGTGCTCGGTGCGGTTTTGGGTGTCGTGACTTTCTGTTTGCAGGGGCGTGTGCAGTGGGACGGTACGCAGGTTGCCATTCCGGCCGTGGTGCTGGCCCTCGTGCTGCATCTGTTCCTGATCCCGGCCGTGCCGGGTTCTGCGCCCGAGGTGCGGGGCAACGGCGAGATGTATCCGCTCAACGGTCCCGTTTGGTCCTTGTTCTTCGAATACCTCGGCAACCTTCTTTATCTGCTCTTTCTGCGGCGTCTTCCGACCCGTTGGCTGGCGGGCTTCGTCGCCGTGGCGGGCCTCGGACTGGCGGCTTTCGCTCTGGGAAATGGTTCGGGATACGGACATCTGGGTGTCGGATGGTCGCTCGCGGGCAACAACCTGCCGGGCGGTCTGCTGCGGCTGTTGTTCGCTTTCCCGATGGGGCTTCTTCTGTCGCGGATTTTCCGCCCCGTGGCGGTACGCGGAGCCTTCTGGATCTGTGCGGCGGCGATTGTCTTGCTGTTGGGGCTTCCTTATGTGGGGAGTGGCTCGATGCCGCAGTGGAATGGTCTTTATGATACGTTGTGTGTCGTGGTACTGTTTCCGCTGTTGGTATGGCTCGGCGCCTCGGGCCGGGCTACTGACCGGTGCACCTCCCGGATCTGCATGTTCCTCGGAGACATCTCCTATCCGGTCTATGTGATCCATTATCCATTCTTGTATCTCTTTTTCGCCTGGTTATGGAGCGGTGAAGCGATTCCGTTTGCAAAAGCATGGCCCGTGGCGGCCGGGTTGTTTGTGGGTGTGATTCTGTTGGCCCGGCTGGTGCTGAAAGTATATGACGAACCGATGCGGCGGTGGTTGACGCGTCGTTTTTTGACGCGTCGTTGACTCTCCCCTCGGTTGCAGACAGACGAATAAACGAGGCTCCTCCGGTGAGGGGCCTCGTTTATTGTCGGGATGCTTTCCGGAAAGCCCTTTTGCCCGTGTCGGCGCCGGATTTTTCGGGCCGGTGCGGCGTTCCGGAGAGCCAACGCGGTTATTTCTGCCGGAAGTAGATCTGCATCGGGACGCCCGAAATAAAAAGTCCCCCTTTTCAAAGGGGGATTTAGAGGGATTGTCGGCGCCGGATTTTTCGGGCCGGTGCGGCGTTCCGGAGAGCCAACGCGGTTATTTCTGCCGGAAGTAGATCTGC
>CALUNE010000013.1 GCA_944321945.1 uncultured Alistipes sp. | reverse complement strand
GTCTTGGTCAACTCCTCTATGCTCCTAAAATGCGTCAGGACATCCATACATTTACAACTCTGAGATTGACTCTATTTTACTTTCACTATTGCGTATTGACCGGCGTATAGGTTCCCCAGAAATCTGAACTTCAAGTAATCATCCCAATGATCGCCTTATCGCCCAAGGAGAGGCTTCGATCACACAAAACCCCGTTTCACATTGTTGCTCTAATGCAATTTACTATTTTTTATTCGAACAACAATCTATATTGCGCAAAATATATCATATAGAAGCTCCCAACAGAATAAAAAAAGTCGGGCCCCGAATTTCGGAACCCGACTACCCTATCCACAGAGTGTGACGACTACTTCTTCTTGCGATACCCGCACTTCGGACATACACCCTCCTCGTTGAGTGCAACGCCGCACAGCGGGCAGCGGTCGATGTCGTTCTTGGTCACGAACTCCGCCGAGGCCGCATTCACACCGCTCGTGAAGGTGATCTTGGCGATGTTGAGCTTATCCTTCAGCAGGTCGTAGACAATCTTGATCATCCCCTCAACCGTCAGCGTCTCCTTCGTGACAACCAGACGGCAATCGGGATAGGCCGTAGCCAGCTCCGTCTTGAAAGCCGGGCCCTTCATCTTGTTCTGCGGGTGTCCATTGCGGATACCCTGCTTCTCGTAGACGTCCAGAACGGCCGGCAGCAGCGGATCATCCTCGCGCAGGACCAGCGCATGGTCGAAATTCCGGAGCACGTCCCACGCTACCTTCTGAATCTCGTTGCAGGGGTAAACCATGTTCACACCCGCCTCGATGCTATCCTCCACCTCGATGGTCAACTGTCCCGTGTGGCCGTGGAGATACTGAGCCTCTCCTTGAAAACCGTAGAAACGGTGTGCATACTGCAGATCGAATGTTGTGATACTTCTCATAACAAATTGCGGTTTTAAGTTAGACATTCTTTTTCAGTGTTACCTGTACCTGTACTTTACCGATCTCCTCCGTCGGGAAGTGCTTGCGTTCGAGGTATTCGCGGATCAGCTGCGAGAGCTCCGGATCCGCATAGTCCTCGATCGACTTGCCGTCGAAGAGGTGATGGTGCTCCGCCACCGTGATGTCGTAGTAGCACTTCCCGGTGTCGGGGTGATAGATGAACGACAAAATGTTTGCCGAACAGAAGCTGTCCAAAATCCGATAGATGGTCGAAACGGTCACCTCCTTGTTGCGGGACTGGACCCGTTCGATGATATCCTCCACCGTGGCGTGGCGCAGCTCCTGCATCGCCTTGTAGACCTCGCGGCGCTGCGGGGTCAGCTTCAGCCCCGCCTCCTTGATTCTTTGCAGTCCTTCGTTGTTCATCGTTTTGTTTCTTTCTCTGGCGCAAACATAATGCAAATAATTCGCAATTGCAAATATTTCGCATTCATATTTTCGGATTTAGGGTAAGATCCCCTTCAGACACACCTACGGCCGCCCTGCGGATTAAGCACACCAACAGACCATCTTCCCGATTCCGAAGTTTGCCAACTGCCTCAACGTTTGTTGCCGCCTGCACGGACAAATCTCTCCAATCGGCAACCCTTTTATCCTCCGAAACGCACTGTTTGGAGTAACCGGGTAAACAATCTTTTTTTATATTTGCGCCGATTAGATAGATGACCGACATATGAAATTCGAGGCTAAACATCTGTTCATCATGCTGTTGCTGCTTTCGGCGGTGATTCAATGCGCGTTCGGCAACTTCCCGTTTGCCTTTTTCGCCTTCCCGCTGGATGCACTCATAGCCCTGCTCTGGATTGCAGGAATGGTGTATGCCTACAAGGAAAACCGCTCATCAAGGTTCGTTCAGATGTGGCTCTCGCCGCAATGCACCTACTGGACACTGGGCTGGCTCATAGCCGGCAGTCTGGTCATCGGGCTCTTCCCGCAGCTCTCGGCCGCGGAGGCCGCCGAACGTTCGGGGCTGCTCGCCCGGCTGGGTTGCTACCACTTCACCACCTCCTGGATCTTTGTCGTTGGGTTGTTCGCCCTGCTGACCCATCTGGGGATGATTACTCTGCGGCGGGGCTTCCGCCCGGGACGCAACCGCTGGCGCTTTGTCCTCAACCATGCCGGGCTGTGGCTGGCACTCTTTGCCGGGGTGGTGGGAAGTGCCGAGGAGCAGACGCTGCGCATCCCGGTCTTCCGCGACCGGCCCAACAACGAGGCCGTCAGCGAAGAGGGGACGAAGATCTACCTGCCGAAGGAGTTACAATTAAACGATTTCACGGTGGAGCACTACGCCAACGGCACCCCGCGCCACTTCTTTGCCGAGATCTCGATCGACGGAAAGCCGGCCCGGCTGGAGGTCAACCGTCCCTATGCGGCCAACTGGGCGGAGGACTACTACCTGACGTCGTACGACGTGCAGTCGGAGCAGCCGCGCTACTGCGTGGTGCAGATCGTACGGGAGCCGCTGAAATACGTCATGTGGCTGGGCGTGGTCATGATGCTGTGCGGAGGCTGCCTGTTGTTTCTGGCCGGCCCGAACAGACAAAATAAGGAACTTTGTGAAACATCGCGGTGACGAAAGACGTATTGTAAAAGTGTGCGAGTATGATGTTCACGTGGGATAATTTCGATTGGTTCGCGCTGGTCTCCATCGTGCTGTGGGCAGCCGGCGCTGGGGTGGCGTTGTTCAGCAAGGAACGACGCCGCTGGGCCATTCTGCTGACCAGCGTGGGCACGCTGGTCTTCGCGACATTCATTGCGGGATTCTGGCTCTACATGCAGCGTCCGCCGCTGCGCACGATGGGGGAGACCCGGCTGTGGTACTCCTTCTTCATGAGCGTATCGGGACTGCTGACCTACCTGCGGTGGCGCTACCCCTGGATTCTCAGTTTCTCGACGGTAGTGGCGACGGTCTTCGCCCTCATCAACATCCTGAAGCCCGAGATCCACGACCAGACGCTGATGCCCGCCCTGCAGAGCCCGTGGTTCATCCCGCATGTCACCGTCTACATGTTCTCCTACTCGGTGCTGGGGTGCGCCTTTATCCTCGCCTGCATGGGGCTCATCAAACGTCGGGCCGACTACCTCGAAGCGACCGACAAGCTGGTCTACACCGGACTGGCCTTTCTGACCGTCGGCATGCTCACCGGTTCGATCTGGGCCAAGGCGGCTTGGGGTCACTACTGGAGCTGGGACCCGAAGGAGACCTGGGCCGCGGCGACGTGGGCGGGGTATCTGCTCTACGTCCACCTGCGTCTGTTCCGCAAAAACGCCTCGCGGCCGCTCTACTGGATTCTGATTGTCTCGTTTCTGGCGCTGCAGATGTGCTGGTACGGGGTCAACTACCTCCCGGCGGCCCGGCAGAGTGTTCACATGTATTCACGTTCTTAGTTATATAAACTGTTTAATTTTAATTCATTTGTTATGAAAAAAGGCTCAAAGATTATTCTATCCGTGCTGGTAGTGATAATCGTGCTTTGCGTCGTCTACCGGCTGGTGAACAAGGCACCGTCGGCCGACCTCGAAAGCAATGCGCAAATGGAGCAGATCGTGGCGAGCAGCGGATGTATTTCCTGCCACTCGGCCGATCCGAAGCTGCCTTTCTATGCCAACTTCCCGGTAGCGGGCAAGCTGGTGCAGGAGGATGTGCGGCTGGGCTACCGTTCGTTCGACATGGCTCCGATGATGGAGGCGCTGAAGAACGGTGAGAAGATCAACGAAGTGGACCTGGCGAAGGTCGAGAAGGTGATTGCCGACGGAACGATGCCGCTGGCCAAGTACTACCTGATACACTGGGGTGCGTCGCTCACGAACAAGGAGACGCAGATGGCGCTTGCATGGGCCAAGTCGCAGCGTGAGGCCTTCTACCCCAATCCGCTGGCCGACCAGGAGTGGGCCAACGAGACGGTGCGCCCGATTCAGGATTCGGTTCCGGTGGACATCCGCAAGGTGATGCTGGGCAACAAGCTCTACAACGATACCCGTCTGTCGGCCGACAACACCATTTCGTGCGCCTCGTGCCACGGTCTGAACACGGGAGGTGTCGACAACAAGGCCTTCTCGGAGGGTGTTGGTGGACAGCTGGGCGGCGTGAACGCCCCGACGGTCTTCAACGCCTACTACAACTTCGTGCAGTTCTGGGACGGACGTGCCGCCACGCTGGCCGATCAGGCTGCCGGACCTCCGGTCAACCCGGTGGAGATGGCCTGCAAGTCGTTCGACGAAATCTGCGAGAAGCTGAAGGCTGACGCCGCATTCAGCAAGGAGTTCACGGAGGTTTATCCCGACGGCATCAACCAGGCCAACATCACCAACGCCATCCAGGAGTTTGAGAAGACGCTGCTGACGCCCAACTCGCGCTTCGACAAGTACCTCAAGGGCGACAAGACGGCCATGAACGCCGACGAGATTGCCGGATACGAGCTCTTCAAGAAGTACAACTGCGCCACGTGCCACGTCGGTGAGAACATGGGCGGACAGTCGTACGAACTGATGGGTATCAAGCGCGACTACTTTGCAGACCGCGGTACGGAGCTCACCATCGAGGATAACGGCCGCTACAAGGAGACCAAGGACGAGCGTGACCGCCACCGCTTCAAGGTGCCCGGACTGCGCAACATCGCCTTGACGGCCCCCTACTACCACGATGCCACGCAGGCAACGCTGGAGGATGCCGTCGTCTCGATGGCCCGCTACGAAGTCGGCGAGGAGCTGACGCAGCAGGAGGTCGACCGGATGGTAGCCTTCCTGAAGACGCTGACCGGCGAATACCAGGGCAAGCTGCTGACCAACGACAACTTCCCCGAGACGAAATAAGGCACATCGCCTCATTTTCAGCCCGACACGTTCCGACGTGCCGGGCTTTTTTTCATACCGCCGGATCACACCCTCCCCGGCGAAAAAAACCTTAGCCAGGGCTTGGAGTTCGCGCAAAAATTACTACCTTTGCTCATGGAGTCACACCCCTCCGGCGACCCGCTCCAGCGAGGGAAAAGAACCACCCAAAATCGGACTCCAAACCCAAGTTTTACATTTTTCCGAGAATATCGGACACATGAAATGAAGCGTCAAACAAGGTTTTGCCGCCTCTTTACAGTGTGTCTTTTCGTGGCATCGGCTAACGCCGTAACTAACAGAAAATTAACGAGTTACACCGCTTTTCTGCATCGGAAAGTACAATCCGGAGTCACAACGCCCCGCTAACAAACTCACTCTGAGTGAAATCACATCGATTTCAACCTCTCCCCCGCCACAAAAAAATCGGCCTTTCCTGTTTCGGGAGGGCCGATTTTTATCAAACGTCAATCTACTAATTCTCCTCTTTCTCATCCTCATCCTCATCAGGTTTCTTCTCCTGCACAAAGCGGATACTCAACTCGTAAAGCAGATAGAGCGGCAGGAAAACGACCATCAGCGTAAAGGGGTCCCCCGAAGGCGTAATGATGGCCGCCAGAACCACCAGCACAACGATCGCATAACGCCGGTATTTGCGCAGAGTCGCCCGCGTCAGCAGCCCCAGTTTCGACAGCAGCCAGGCCAGCAGCGGCAACTCGAAGACAATTCCCATGACAAAAATCATCAGCAGGAAATTGCTCATATAGGAGTTCAGCGAGATCTGATTGGTGATCATGCTGCTCAACTGATATTCGGTCAGGAAGCGGAACGTGAAGGGAAAGACCAGAAAATACCCCACGAAACATCCCAGGAAGAACATGAACGTTCCGAAGAAGAAGGCGAAGCCCACGCTTTTGCGTTCGTTGACAAACAACGCCGGCTGGACGAAGTGCCAGATCTCGAAGACCAGATAGGGGAATGCCAGCACCAGCGCGAACCAGAACGACGTACTGATGTGCGTCATGAACTGCGAAGCGACATTGATGTTGATGATCTCAACCGAGTAGGAATCGTCGCTGAAATCGGGGAAAAACGAGCTGATTTCACCCAGATGCGAGAGCCATCTGTACAGCGGGAAATGGGAGGTCGTGGGGGCCAGTACGAAGTGTTCGAACAGATAGGGCATGCAGCAGAAGCATACGATCAT
The DNA here is from genome assembly GCA_944321945.1 of uncultured Alistipes sp. Taxonomy (GTDB): domain Bacteria; phylum Bacteroidota; class Bacteroidia; order Bacteroidales; family Rikenellaceae; genus Alistipes. The sequence goes on along the minus strand of CALUNE010000013.1, from coordinate 59,651 downwards.
GAAAACGAGCAGCACGCCGGCCACCCGCATCAATGCCCAGCGAAGATTCTCGAGATGCCCCCAAAAGGACATCAGCTGGGGATCTTCGGTTTGTTTGTCTTCCATGTTTCGAAGGGGGTTGTAAATTCAAGGAGAGATCCGGCCGCCAGCGGTAAGCCGGATCTCTCCGAAGGATTGGAATCAGGGTTTGTACGAAGCCGGAACGAACGGAGCACGCCGCAGATAGTCGACACACTCGTCGACGCTGCGCAGCATGTCGCCGTAACTCGAGGCCTCAATCTCGACGATGATATTCTCCACACCGGCCCTGGCGGCATTGCGGAAGATGGCATCGTAGCCGACCATGCCGCTCTGACCAATTTCCCGACGGTCCTTGATGTGGAGCAGGCGGAAGCGGCCGGGATACTTAACGAAGTAGTCGACGGGGCTGGCCTGTCCCATGACGGCCCAATAGACGTCCATCTCGAAGAAGACCTTGTCGGCATCCGTATGTTCGATCATGTAGTCGTAGACGACCTGATCGTCGATCTTGCGGAATTCGCCCGAATGGTTGTGGTAGCCGAACTTCAACCCTGCGGCATTGCAGCGGGCGCCGACCTCGTTGAAGTAGCGGCAGTAGGTCTGCAGATCCTTCAGATTGTCGACGCGCGGCATCGAGGGGGCGACGATATACTTCATGCCGGCCTCCCTGTGAGCGGCGATGCAGGTGTCCCACCACGAGAGGGCTCGTGAGAAATCGCCGTCAGCCAGCTCCTCATCCGAGAGGTTGGTCGTGCAGTGCGACGACAGCACCTCCAGACCTGCCGCCTCGACATCCTCGCGGAACCGGGCGGGGGACTGACCGTAGAGTTTGCCGTCGGCATAGCTGGCGGCCTCGATCGAAGTGTAGCCCATGTCGGCCAGCTTCTTCAGCACGTCGTTGTAGTCCTGCCGGTTCTGCCCGAAGGCTCCGATCAGATCGCGCACCGAATAGAGCTGAATGCCGATCTCCTTGCGGGGCAGCTGCTCCCCGTCGGCGGCTCCACACGCCGTGAAGCCTCCTCCGACGAGCAGCATGCCGATTGCCAGAAGCACTCTTTTCATACGCTGAAACACCGGGAACTACTCCAGCACCTTGATACGGATATTGCGGAACCAGACGTCATCGCCGTGATCCTGCATGCCGATGTACCCCTCGTGGTTCGGGCCGCCGCAGTTGTTGAGCAGTTCGAAGGCCAGGGGCCACTTCTCCTCGCTGAACTTGCTCTTCTGGAGCATGTCGGTCCACTGGGGCGTCCAGAGATGATACTCCAGGACGTTGGCACCGTTCTGTGCGTGAACCACCGTACCCTTGTAAACCAGGATCTTGGCCTTGTTCCACTCGCCGAAGGGCTTGGCGTTCTGCGGCACGGCGGGGATCATGTCGTAGAGCGATGCGGCCATGCGGTTGCCGTCGACACCGAGTTTGGCATCGGGATGGTTTTCGTTGTCGAGGAGCTGATACTCCGGGCTGGAGATGTAGATCGGTTCGAGACGCTGCTGACCCTTGTCATCGGTCGTAGCGACCTCCTGAGCCAGGTAGAAGAGGCCCGAGTTGCCACCCTTGGAGACTTTCCACTCCAGTTCGAGTTCGAAGTTCTTGAACTTGTGGGCGAAGATCAGGTCGCCGCCCTCGCTGGTCTGGGCTTCGCCGCCGCCCGAGCCGTTGAACTTGATGGCGCCGTTGTCGATCGTCCAGCGTGAAGGCACGTTGTCCTTGCCGTAACCGCGCCAGCCGTTGAAGCTCTTGCCGTCGAAAATTACATAGTAGCCCTCCTTGTCCTGCGGGAAAGCCGACAGGTCGACCTGCTCCTTTTCGAGGACCGTATAGGCCGGAACGGCTCTCGTCTCAGCCTCGGCCGAAGCCGTATCTGCGGTTTTGGCCTTCTTGGCGCCCTGGCCGCCACACGCGGCGAGCGTTGCCGCAAGGGCGATGCATGCGATTGATAATACTCTCATTTTCATAGGTCTGATCATTTAAAGGTTCATTATTCGGTTATGAAAGGTTCAACGCGGCATGTCGGGCAGTTTCCAACCGTCGCGGTAGTTGTGCTTGATGAGTTCCTGGGCGAACTGCCGGGCATTGACCGGATCGGTCCAGGTCTTGTCGAAGGTCGGGTGACCGTCCTTGATGTGGAATCCGTCCTTGATCACCGTGCGGATCGTCAGATCGTCGGGGATGTTCGTGAAGCACATGTTCTCGCCGTCCCACTCCAGCTCACGGTTGAGGCTCTGCAGACGCACGGCCAGCACACCCATAACCACCATTTCGTTGAACGGGCCGGCCTCGCTGAAGTCCGAAGCCGACGGGATGCGGTCTTCGGGGTCCTCCTTGCAGGCGCGCACCCAGTCCATCTGGTGCGACTCCTTGATTTCGCGCAGCACCTTCGGGGCATTGGGCACGCGACCCGAAACCAGATAGGGGTCGACACCGTAGCATCCGCAGATGAGCGTATCCTTCGTACCGTAGAAGATCGCGCCGCCACCGCTGACATTGAGATCCTTACCGGCGGGCAGACAGGCGGGACGCTCCGGCATCAGGCCGCCGTCATACCAGTGCACCTCGACCTCGGGCATGGCCACCTTCGGCATGTTGTCGCGGGCCGGGAAGATGAACTTCACGCGCTGGGCCATCGGGGCCGATTCGGTGAGCAGCAGCGTCGAACTGCCCTGCACCCGGGTCGGATAGCCGAGCTTCAGGGCCTTGAACACCGGATGGAGAATGTGGCAGGCCATGTCGCCCAGGGCACCGGTACCGAAATCCCACCAACCGCGGAAGTTCCACGGCGTGTAGATCGAGTTGTAGGGGCGCCAGGGGGCCGGGCCGATGAAGGAGTCCCAGTTCAGGGTCTTCGGAACGCGCATGTCGTTCTCGGGACGGGCCAGTCCCTGCGGCCAGATGGGGCGGTCGGTGAAGGTCTCGACCTTGCGGACCTCGCCGATTTCGCCGTTCCAGATCCACTCGCAGATCTTCCGTACGCCCTCGCCCGAAGCGCCCTGGTTGCCCATCTGGGTGGCGACCTTGTATTTGGCGGCGAGTTTGGTCAGCAGCCGCGATTCATAGACGGTATGCGTCAGGGGCTTCTCCACGTAGACATGCTTGCCGGCGGTGATGGCGTCGGCGGCGATGATCGCATGCGTATGGTCGGCCGTGGCGACCATGACGGCATCGGCCTTGTTGAGCAGTTCGTCATACATCCGACGGTAGTCGTTGTACTTCTTGGCGGCGGGATAGCGCTTGAAGACATGGTCGGCATAGGCCCAGTCCACGTCGCACAGACCGATGATGTTCTGGCTTTCGAGCCCCTTGAGGACGGCGGCGCCGCGGCCACCGACACCCACACCCAGAATATTGAGCTTGTCGCTGGGGGCCGTATAGCCGAACTTCTTGCCCAGCACCGTACTGGGCACGACCGCCAGTCCGAGGGCGGCGGCAGCTCCTGTTTTCAGGAACTTTCTTCTTGACATTTCGTTTGCCATGGTAATCGCGAAGTTTTAAGGTTGGTGTAGTAGTTTTCAGTTTAGGGGGCAAGGGGGCAGCGGAGGAGGCTATTGCTGCTGTTTCGGGGGCGTTTGGCGATCATTCTGGTCGGAGTTTTCAATATCGCGTTCGATATTGTTCATTCCGTCCTTGAAGCTGCGGATACCTTTTCCGATACCCTTCATCAGTTCGGGGATCTTCTTGCCGCCGAAGAGCAACAGGACAACGAGCGCGATAACAATGATCTCACCGGCTCCGATGTTTCCGAGGAATAAGAGATGATTCATGTTGGTTTGCGTTTTGAAGGTGATGATTTTTCAAAAATTTTCCAAATTTTTCCAAATATATGAAAATATTGCGTAAAAATCTTCTTTTCGGTTCGTGAATTCGTCCAGACAGACTTTTTTCCGTTCCGGGGAGGGGCTTACAGGTCCGCTCCGGAGCCCCGGCAGCACGGAGGGTCAGTTGCGCCGGTGCAACAGTCCGTATCCGTTGGTCATCGTCCGGCGCCGTTCGTGGATTGCATCAAGCTCCTGGAGGGTTCCGATAGCCGGCATGTCGTGACTGCGCGCGTCATCGAGGAATCGCCAGGCATACTCCGAGGCGACGGCGGCATCGCGGAACCGCGGCAGATTCCGGTCGCGAAGGCCGCTTCGGAGCGATTCGGCAAAGCGGCGGCACAGCACGTCGATGTTCTTACCGCCGTAGGGTTTTTCGATGCGGAGGGTCTGTGTGACGCCGTGCAGTTCGACGACGGCCGTTCGGAAATCGTGTGTCATTCGTGCGATGCCTCTCGATCCGATGATGTCAATATAGGAATTATGGGTCTGATCCTTGGCCAACTGACCGTAGACGTGCCCCTGGGTGATGTCGAAGACCACGCCGTTCTCGAACGTGCCGTGACACTGCAGCCACCACGGATCCTTGTAGTTCCACATCCGCAGAGCCTGGGCGTGCCAGGTTCTGAACTCCGAGTTGGCATACCAGCGGGCAATGTCCACATAGTGCATGCCGCAGTCGTGGAAAGCCGGGCCCTCGTATTCGTGGCCTTCGCCGGGGGCGAGGCCCGGCGTCATGTGGCAGACGCGGATGATGGCCAGTTCGCCGATTTCGCCCCGGGCGATGAACTCCCGGATGGTCTGATGATACCACGAATTGCGCAGATAGAGGTTGACCGTCGACAGAAGGCCGCACTTTTCGGCCATGTCGACAACCTTCCACTCACCGGCCAAATTCTCGGCGATGGGTTTTTCGGCAATGACGTGCTTGCCGGCGGCGAAAGCCCGTTCGATCTGTTCCCGACGCGAATCGGCCAATGCGAAGAGGCCGACCACCTGCACTTGGGGATCGTCGAAAATCACGCGTTCATCGGAGACGATTTTAGCCTCGGGTGCCTTTTTACGGGCATATTCACGGGCTTCGGCCGACGTGTCGCAGATGTAAGCGACCTCCCATTCGGGGCTTTTCCGCATCTCCTCGAGATAGAATCCGCCCATTCTGCCGAAGCCGATCAGTCCTACCTTTATAGGATCCATCGTGTCTAAGGAAATTGGTTGTTCAGGTTTTCGTTCGGGTCCAGGCCGAACGGAAAGGTGCAGGGGAACCCGCCCGTCCGAGGCCTTTCATCCATACAAAGATAAGGAAAGCAATCCAAAAAGAAAAGAAATTTAAAAATCAAAGTATAAAAAGGCAATTTGCCGGCACGGATAAAACCGCATCATACCGTCGTTTATTGGTGAGATTCAATGCAATTCCCCTCCGGGAGGGCAGTATCAGTCCGCCAATTCGCTGGCGGGACGTGGCAGGCTATGCTTTTTACCCCTCGGCCGAAGCGGTATATCCGGAAGCGGAACCACCCGCATCGCAGCCATCCGTTCTATTGCCGACAGGCTGTCAGGAGCACGCTTCGGCGGAGTCCGCGGGCCGATCTCCAGGGGGGGGGCAGGCGAAGCACAACCTCCCGAAAAGAGAGCCCCGAACCCGTTATCTGTCTGCAAATCCCGCCCGGACATTCTCCGACACAGACGTTTCCGGAATCCCGACAGAGGACCTCTTCCGAGAATCCATACCCGTCATCAAAGCCCTCTCGCCGGGCTTTTTTCACAAATCACACAAAAATATGACCGGTTGGTCATATTTTTATTTTTTTATGCTATCTTTGCCAGACAAGAAAAATGACCAACCGGTAACTTTTATGGAAAACAAACCTTTCGAACGGACCCAACGAAGCTTCAACTACGCACCTGCCACGATCTTGACGAACCAATGGTCGAATCTGGCCTTCGGCGCGGGAATGATCATCATTCCGGCACTCTTTCCCTTCGGCCTCCGCATCCGCCATCTGCGGATCCTCTCGCCGGCGGTTTTCTCGACCCTTCTGATTGCGGGCGGCGTGCTGCTGCTCCTCTTCACCTGGCGGAGCATGCGAAATGCCCGGGCGCTGAAAGCCGCAGGAGGAAAGATCACCGTCGACGGTACGCGCATCACCTATCCCGAAGTAGAAAAGGGAACGGTCGAATACCGCTCGTTCCTCACTTCGGACATCGAGTACGTGAAGGACGACGAGGAGGAGCACCAGTGCAAGGTCAAGACTCCGGACAACTACATCATCTTCGAGACACGCTACTTTGACTCCGAGGAGGAGTTCGAAGCCTTCCGCGCACTTCTGGGATAATAACATAAAAACATACGGACATGATTACCAGACTTATGAAAATTGCCGTGGCAATTGTTGTTGCCGCCCTGACGCTCACGGCCTGCGGCTCGGGCGAAACCTTCCCGATGGCCTCCGCCGAGGGACTTGCCAAAATTCGGGAGCTCATTGCGGAGCACGTCGACACTTCGAAATACAAGATTTACACGGTGGAGTGGCGCGAGGACAACCGCGACCGCAAACTGGAGAACATCCTCACGCATATCGACGTCTACTACCTCGATGCCGACAACAACGACTACTACCTTTCGTTCCAACTCACCGACGGGAAGTTCACGACCGACGGCCCGAAGCAGGACGACCGCCAGATCAACTCCTACGCATGCTCGACGCCACTCAGTCTCGCGGCCATCGACTTTGACTACCTTCAGAAAATCGGCGAAAAGGCGGATGCGCTGGTGATGTCCGATGAGGAGGGCAAAAAGCTGACGTTGAAGTCGGCCGGGATGTTCCGTTTCCGGATGTGGCCGGTGTCGTTGAGCAACGTCGACCGCTGGAACCGCAGCGAGGAGTACCGTGCAGAGTCAGGACAGATGCAGGTGCAGTTCGAGCTGAACTACGTCGATGAGAACGAGGCGCCCGAATACCAGGGACGCTTTACCGTGACGAACTACTACATGGTCGCCTTCACGGCCAATGCGGCGGGTGAGGTTTCGATCGACCAATAGATCCGAACGATGAGACTGCTGGGAGATCCGGCGTCCGAGCAGGCAACCACGCATGTGGCTCCATCGGAGTCAGAGCGGCTTTTCGCCGCCGGGATCAACTACCTCTGCTGCGGAGCATGGCCGCTGGCCAACGACTGCTTCGAGCGCTCCGCACGCAAAGACGCCGCGACACGCTACAATCGAGCGCTGTGCTGCTTCGAGGTGGAGTGGTACGAGGAGTGCCTGCGGCTGCTCGACGATGCCGAACGGCTGCTCGACGATGCCGAACGGCTGCTCGACAGCCGGTCCGACGAGGCGTCCTGCCCGGACATCCCGTCCCTGTCACAGCGACAACCTCCCGAGGCCTTCCGCCGGTGGGAGGACGCAAGCGAACTGCCGCGCTGTCCGCTGCTGCCCGAAACGCCGCGCAACGACGCTCTCACACTGATCCTCCGCCTGCGGGCCGAGGCTGCCCACCAGTTGGGCCGCATCGAGGAGGTGCGCGCAATTGCCGCCCGCCTCGGACACCGATACAAACACCTTGAAAACCTGCTCAAAACGATCGACCGATGACACCGCTCCGGGAACTCTACGACCTTTATTGCTATCCGAACCCTGCAAAGGAGGAGCGCCGGCGGCAACTTCTTACCGAGATTCCGACCGACGCACGCGACGAGGAGAACTACGGCCGCACGTCACTGCATATCGCGGCCGAATTTGCCGACTGCGAAGCCATCGCTTCGCTGCTCGACCGCGGGGCCGGGGTGAACGACCGCGACTCGGAGGGGCACACGCCCCTTTTCCGCCTGGCCTCGCGCCGCAGCAGGGTGGCCGCACAGGAAGAACAGATCGCCACGGCGGCACGGCTGCTGCTGGATCGCGGTGCGAACCTTCCGCGTTCGGCACGCGGTACGACGGCACTGCTCGAAGCCGTGCAAAACCGCCACCACGCGATGGTGGCCGTACTGATCGACTCCGGGCAGCGTCTCGACTCCACGAACAGCTACGGCGACAATGCCCTGCACATCCTCTGCCGCCGCGCTGCCGATACGGCAAGGGAGATCGCCGGCAAGGAGCGCTTCATCGCCAGCTTCGGCGAACGGTGGGTCTCCGAGAAACAGCAGCGGGAGGCCCGCGAGGAGCTGGAGGAGCTCCGGGCGGAACAGATGCGCTGCTACGCGACGGCAGCGTTGCTGCTCCACAGCGGGCAGATTGACCCCGACGAGAAAAACACGGCCGGCCAACGAGCCTTCGACCTCGCCGCCGAGGGCGGTGCAAAATGGGTAGGCGCCCTGCTCTCGGGCGAGGATCCCTTCGACGAACAGACGCTGGAGAGCGGCGGAATGGGGCTCTTTCAAGCATTGCGGAAAAGAGATTGGAAAGCTCTGGAAGCCCTGCTGCAGGCGGGCGCCGATCCCGATGCGGCGTGCGACGACCGCGAAATGAACGACTGGACGGGCAAGACGCCGCTGGTCTGCGCGCTGGAGTGGGGCGAAGTCGGAATCGCGGCGATGCTGCTCCGGGCCGGAGCCGATCCCGACCGGCGAACCTCGAAGGGTGTGGCCCCCTTTGCCGTCTGGATCGATCAGGGATGCCGCATCTCGGACGGCATGGAGCGATTCGCACCGCTCATGGAACTCTTCGATGAGCGGGGATGGCACCCCGATGCCCCACAGACGGGGAAAGACGAACGGGCCCTTATGCTGGCGTGCCAGCACGATGACTACGAACTGGCCATCTGGACCTTGCGGCGCCTGCTGAAACAAAAGGTCGATGTGAATGCCCGCGATGCGATGGGTCGCACGGCCCTGATGCATCTGCTGGGTCCGCACAGCGCCGGACCGTATCAGCCGGAGATGCTGGAACGGCTGCTTGAGGCCGGTGCCGATCCCTGCGCCACCGACAACGAAGGGCACACGGTACTGCACTATGCGGCCGCAAGCTACACGCATGGGGCGGCGCGGCAGGCGGCCGAGCTGCTCTTCGACTACGGACGTCCCGATGTCTCGGCCGCCGACAACGAAGGGCGTACGCCGCTCGACATCGCCATGCGCAACAACAACGAATCGCTTGTGAAATTTTTGCTGAAACACGTCTGAAATCAACACCATGGATACCTTCCAGACTTTTTTAGGGGCCTGTCGCAACGGGCAGAAAAACATCGTGAAGCTGCTCCTCGAACGGGACGGCATCGATCTCAACCGCCGCGATGCCGAGGGCAATACGGCGCTCCACTACGCCTGCCGACAGGGGTATCGCGATCTGGCTGCGCTGCTGCTTGACCGGGGAGCCGATGTCTCTCAAGTCAACAACCGCTCTGAAACGCCGCTCCATGCCGCCGCGTACAGCGGCAGCCGGGAGATCATTGCCCGCCTTCTGGAGGCCGGAGCCGACATGGATGTTTCCGACCGCGAGGGCTGCACACCGCTGATGCGGCTGTTGGAAAACCGCCGCACGGATGCAGCCCTGTGGCTGATCGACCGCGGAGCCGACACGCTGCTGACCGACCAGGCGGGACACTGTGCACTGGACTACGCCACGGCACACGGACTGACGGAGGTGGTGATGAAGTTGAGCCGAAGCGGATCCGGCGGGGCGGACCGTCGCGACACCAAGGGCAACACACCGCTGCACCAGGCCGTCTGGAACGACCAGGCGGAGGTCGTGCGGCGGCTGCTTGCCGCCTCGAAGGCGCAGCTCGACGCCCCGAACGATGCGGGTGAGACGCCGCTGCTGATAGCCTGTGGTCGCGGGAATCTGCACATTGCCCGGATGCTTCTCGATGCCGGGGCCAACGCAAACAGTCCGCTGCCCGACGGCTCCACACCCCTGCACCTGTCGGCCCGCACCGGCAATCGCTTTCTTGTAGAGGCGCTATTGGGGGCCGGGGCGTCGCTCGACGCCCGAAACGGAGCGGGCGAAACTCCGCTGCTCGTGGCGGCCCGCGCCGGGAACAACGAGGTTGTGCGCCTGCTCGTGGAGCGCCATGCCGAAGTCAACACGGCGGACAATCTCCAGCACACGGCCCTCTACTACGCCGGTGAGCGGGGCTTCACGGAGATCGTCGAGCTGCTGCTTGCGGCCGGCGCCGAAGGATAAAATGGATCGAAAACCTTAAAACCTACCGAACATGGCAAACGAAAAGATGAAACCCCAAAGCCCGGAGGAGATTGCCCGGGCAGCGCAGGAGGCGGCCCTGGAGCAGATGCGCGCAATGATGGGCTCGATTCCGGGGATGCCCGACATGGGCGACATGCAGGCACAGATCATGGCGCAGATGCAGGCTGCCGTACCCAATCTGGCGGAGATCCAGGCACAGCAGGCCGCCATGGGAACGCTTGGCGGTGTGGATGCTGCCGCCGTGGCCGAAGCCGCCCGGCACAATATGGCGCAGGCTGCCGCGACGATGCAGGCCATGCAGGATGGAAGCCTCGAAAAGGAGCTGCGCGAGGCAAATGCCGCGGCGCTTGACTGGCTGGGCGAGGACGACGGCTGGGAGATTAAACACGCCGCGACGTGCCGGCTGACTGCGGAGCAGCGCCGACTGATGGCTTTTGCCGCACCGCTGCTGGTCTATAACGACGAGGCGGTGGATGCCGTCGAGAGCGAAGTCCTGCCCGAAACCTACCGCGCACAGCTGCAGAGCTGGTGGAACATCACGGACCGCAACTCGACGCTCGAAATCGTCCGGTGGCTGCTCCACGAGGGACACCACGCCGATGCCGACGCGGCGCTGGCCCGGCTGCAGGGATGTGTGGCGGAGCCCGGAGCGGACGATCCCGAAGAGAAGGCCGAAGATGTACGGTTGATCGCGGAGTGGATGATCGGAAACGGCTGCTGCACGGTCGGGACCCTTCCGCGGACGGTCATCGCGTGGGATCTGGTGCGCATCGCCAATCTCGGGCGTTGGGCTCTTCACGCCGGTTATCTCTCCGAGGAGGAGATGTGGCAGGTGATGCAGGTGGCGGCCGATGCCGCCCGCGAACACTTCTCGTCGTGGGAAGAGTACGGACGCAGCTTCGCCATGGGCCGCGGCGTCTGGCACGGCGACGAGGAGGAGTGTCAGACCGCCTGGGAGATCGTCACCGCGCTGCTCGAAGAGGAACGGTCGCCCTGGCGGCAGATCCCGTGGAACGCATAGCCACCGACAGCGATGGAACGGGGAATCGAATTCTACGTGATGCTGGCGGCCGTAGCGGTCGGTGCCCTGACGTGGCTCTACAGGAAAGGCAGCCGGATCTGGACGACGGTGCGCAAGCTGCGCCGCTCCTTCCGGGAGATCTGTCTCAACCCGAAATCGACGCTCGATGACGAACGGTGCCGTCAGCTGGCCGTCGGAGCGATGTACGCCTCGCAGCAGGGAGCCTGGCAGAATTCGCTGGAGACGGGGATTTTCGACGCGCTGCCCGAGATCGTGGGCGGCTGGTGGGGCATCGACTCCACTGCGGAGGCCCGCGGGCAACTGGACTACCTCGTCGAAAAGGGATTCCGCTACTACTGGCCCACGGTGCTCGAAGCCTTCCGGCTCGACGACCGCGAACGGCAGGACGAACTTCTCCAGCAGCAGATGACCTCGCAGGAGGATTACGACAAGGTCTCGTCACAGCTCGAAAATCTGCGGGAGACCTTCGATGAACTCCTCTCGTGCGGCGTGGTCGCCTCGAAAGAAGAACTCAGCGGCTGCAACGTGACGGGCTGGGATGCCGGGCGCATAGTCTTTCTGGCACGCGCCTGCTGCGAGATGGGCTACCTCTCCGAAGAGGAGGCGTGGGAGTACATCAGCCGGGCCGATGCACTGGCACACGAGGCGTGCGGGTCGTGGCGCGAACTGGCGATGAGCTACCTCCTCGGACGTTCGCTGTGGGGCGGCAAACGGGCCTACAATGCGGTGATGAAAAAGACGGCCGACGTGCTGCTGAGCGATCCGAAGAGCCCGTGGGTGCGCTACCCGTGGTAAGGGCCCGACGAAACAGCAATGAAAGCCGCGCTGAAATATCCGGTCTTCTACCTTGCCCCCGCGGAGCATACGGTCTATGTCTTCTGGCGGGAGGAGAACGTGACGACACGCCGGCTGCTCGCCGAGGCCAAGGGCTGGGCCGGGCAGGAGGTGGTCGACGCCTCCGAGCGCTGCTACACGATCCGCCGCTGTCGGGAGATCGGTCCGGCCGGACTTTACAGCCATATCGGCCCGGCTGACCGACGCACCATCCGCTACGACACCGACTTCGAAGAGGAGGTCCGCGACTGTCCGCTCCCGGAGCTGCAGGCGTGGATCGCCCGTGAATATCCCCGGTCGGAGTGGTTCCGGGAGGCGTGCTGACGCAACGCCGCCGACTTCCGGCAGGCGGTCTATGGCTGCCGGAGTTTCGAGGAGTTGGCCCGGATGTTCCGCTGCCGCCCCGAGGAGGAGCCCTCTATCCGACGCGACCTCGTGCGCTTTCTCGTCGTGGCCCTCGTTGTCGGGCTTGTTATCTGGCTGCTGGCCCGCTACACATAAAAAAACAAGAATCATGAAAATCAACCATCTGATCGCATTCATCCTGCTGCTCGCCGCCACAAGCTGTGCAAGCATCCGCAAATCCACGGAAATCAATCCGTCTTTCGCAGCCTCCGAATCGACCTGGTTGTATCGGGATGCCGAGGAGGTAAACCGCCGTCTGAAACCCCTCGAACGTCCGCAGGTGCGCTTCGAGGCCGAGCACGCCATCCTGCACGGGGATTCGGTCTGGGTAGTGGTTCGCGCGACCATTCCCCACCGCTCGATCCGCCGCCGGGAGTGTTTCAAGGCGACGTGCGTCCTTCAAGCCTCCGAAGGCATCATGGAGCTGGGCGAACTGTCGCTCGACTCGGGCCATTTCTTGCCCGATGGAGAGGGAGACGTGGCGGTGGCAACCCGTCCCGGACGGATGCAGAACCTCTATCTCTCGTGGCGCTTTGCCTGGGACGAACGCATGCGGATGAATACCTTCATCGTGGTCTTTGCCAGCCTGACCGACGGCCGCCACCTGTTCCAGTACCTGCCCCTGATGCTGCCGCTCTTCTGGAGCGACGATACGGAGGATGAATTCTTCTGGCCCCGGTCGGCCGGGATTCCCGAGGAGGCTCTGCTCGACCGTTCACCCTTCGAAAATCGATAATCCCGCATTTCCATGACACCCCTGCACATCCAACCCCTGCCCGACAGCACCCCCGACGCCGTACAAAAGATCGACGCACTCAACCGCAAACTCGGATCGTTCATCCACGCGCCACTCAATCTCAAGGAGGTGCTGCGCATGGAGCCGTTCGCTGCCGACGCGGAGGTGGTGCGGGCCGTTGCGGCCTCGCTCGACAACTACGCCATCCTCCCGACCTCGTCCGCAGAGCGCGAACACCAACGCACGACAGGCCTGTCGAAGGATTACGACATCGTGGGGTTCTGGTACTGCGTGGCGCTTCTCGCCCTTTCGGCAGAGCCGGAGGCCGTGCGTTATCTGCTTGTGCTGGCGCGCATGCTGATGGTCGAGGATCCCGCGGAGCTGTTCCTGCTGCGGCGCACCGTCCGCCTGCTGGAGGGATTTCCATTTCCTCACCTGCAGGAACTCAGAAGCCGGATCGAAGCCTTCTACGACACCGTTACGCACCGGTTGGAGGCCTTCCGATGGCTGGAGGCTGCCGGGATTCCGTGGCCCGAGTCATACGAATGGGAGGTCGTCACGCAGTTCTCCTCCGACGGCGAGCCCTATGCCGACCCGGCGGCCCCGAAAGAGGAGCGGCGCCGGCGCGTGGTGCTGACACTCCGGTTGAACAGCCCCCGCAGCCTCTACGGCCGTTGTCGCCAGCACAACAGCTACGAGATCTCACTCCGCAACGACGACAACACGACGCGCGGCCTATGGAACGAGGGCCACGGCGATCTCTTCATCGAAGACCGCCCCGTGATGCAGCACCGGATGTTCACGCCGCTGCAGCTTCCGGAACTGTTCAACGCACTGGAAGGGTTCGGCATCCGGCTGGTGCGCAAGCCCGTGATGGTCTACACGAGCCAGGGGATCCGGAATGCCCACGTGAAGGTGTTTCAGATGCTCGAGAATCAGCTCGGACGCAACCTGTCGACGATCGGACAAGCCGAAGAAGAGGCCCAGCCGAAGGAGGAGAACGATCCGGGCGACACATCGGCCGGTGGGAGTAAATTCCCGGAGGTCGAGCGGGCTGTGGAGGAGGCGCTGGACCTGCTCAAATACGACGGAGAAGTGAACGATTCGCTGGCCGAGATGCGGAAAAAATGGGGCGAGACGATTTCTGCGCTGCACGACGCCCGATTCGACGAGATCGGGGTGCAATATGCCTGCCGTTCGCACGAGGAGGGCATGGCTGCCCTCGGGCAGGAGCTGACCGGCCACGGATACCGGCTCTACGACCTCGACGGCGACGATAGCTACCTCCTCACGTTGCAGCCGGAGGCTCACGCTGCGGATTTCGAAAAGGCCTGCCGGAAGGCGGGTCAATCTTGTCGGCAATTGAAGCAGTCGGGGCGCGCATCGGGCACTCCGGCCCGAACGCTCGCCCCCGAACGCACGATGCCCTGCGAAGAGGTACCGTGGCCCGATGATGCCGACTACATGCTCGACGCGTTGGCCGGCGACTTCTGCAGCGGACGTTGGAAAAACCGCGACGCGGAGCAGTGGCAGGGGAATTTCGTCGCCGACCTTCGCCAGCGCCCGCTGCAACCGGTCAGGGTGCGCTGGAACCGGTTTTGCTGCCTGACCTACTCCCCGGAGCTGGATTTCTATGCGGCGTTCTACTACCTTCCGCCCATGCAGTGCTGGATGCTCCTCGGTGGCAAGAATCCCCTGGAAGCGAACAGCTGGAAGCGGCTGTGCGACCTGCCGAAAGAGGAATCGCCCCATCTTTTCCTCGACCAACGGCCCCGGTGGTTCGGCCGCTCACTCTGCTTCGGTGACCGACAGAGCGCCACGATCCTCACGATGAATCCGCAGGGTGTGGAGCGCGTCCAGCGTTTTCCCCTGCCCAAGGCACAGCACCCCTGCAGGTTTGCATGCGACGGACTCGGACGCATCCTCCTTGCTCACGGCGAAGAGACGTATCGTTTCGACAACGGCACGCTCTCACCACTGGGCTTCCGCATATCGAGCGGCGACGGATTCAACGGCTCCATTCCTGTTCCCGGAACCGGTCGTCTGGTGATGTGCGGCTTCACGGACCGGGAACTGGACGCCCGGCTGCTGGAGCTCGATGTCGAGACGCGCCGCTGCCGGGCTACCCGACTGCGGAACATGGATCCCTGGTCGAACCTCCTCCCGTTTGGAGACGACTGGGTGCTGATCAAAGGAGCATGCGACTCGATGCGGCTGGATTTCGCCCGGCTCTGGAACCGCACGACCGGCGAAGTGCTGCGCATCCGTCCCGGGATGTTCGGCAGCGAACGGCTCGAACACATCGGACGGCTGAGCGACGGCCGCGTGGTACTCACCACGCTTCGTTCCGGCAAGGGACAGGTCGTACACTTTCCCACGGATTTCTGGCATTTTCTGCACACGGCCAGTCTGCCGCTGCATCTGGCGCCGCTGCGCCCCTTCGCCATACCCTATCCCGACATTCCGCCCGCTCCACCCGAGGAGGCGCAAGAGTCGTAGAAACCGGCAATCGGGCGAATCCGCCGCCGCGAGCGATAAAAACCCGGCAAAGATGCCATTTTCCACGCAGAAAAGAGTATCTTTGCAGGCGAAAAACCTGCAAACACCATGAACGCAATCACTCGAACCGATTTCACCTTCGAAGGCCAGAAAAGCAAGTATACGGGAAAAGTCCGCGACGTGTACGACATCAACGACGAATACCTGGTCATGGTCGTGACCGACCGCATCTCGGCCTTCGACGTGGTCCTGCCCGAAGGCATCCCCTACAAGGGCCAGGTCCTGAACCAGATCGCCGCCAAGTTCCTCGACGCGACGGCCGACATCCTCCCGAACTGGAAACTCGCCGTGCCGGATCCGATGGTCACCGTCGGGCGCAAGTGCGAACCCTTCAAGGTGGAGATGGTCATCCGCGGCTACCTCTCGGGCCACGCCTGGCGCGAGTACAAGGCCGGCAAGCGCACCATCTGCGGCGTGGAGATGCCCGAGGGGATGGTCGAGAACCAGAAATTCCCCGAACCGATCATCACCCCGACCTCGAAGGCCGCCGAAGGCCACGACGAGGATATCTCCCGGGAGCAGATCATCGCTTCGGGACTGGTGAGCCGCGAGGATTACGAACAACTTGAGAAATACACGCGCGCCATCTACCGCCGGGGCAGCGAAATCGCCGCCCGCATGGGACTGATTCTCGTCGATACGAAATACGAATTCGGCAAGAAGGACGGCGTCATCTACCTCATGGACGAGATCCACACGCCCGACTCGTCACGCTACTTCTACGCCGAGGGCTACGAGGAGCGCCTGGCCCGGGGCGAACGCCAAAAGCAGCTGTCGAAGGAGTTCGTGCGCGAATGGCTGATGGCCAACGGATTCCAGGGTCAGGCGGGGCAGAAGGTTCCCGAGATGACGCCGGAGATCGTAGCGGGCATCACGGAGCGCTACATCGAACTCTACGAGCAGATCACCGGCGAGAAGTTCGTCAAGGCCGAGTCGGCCGATACGCAGGCCATTCTGCAGCGCATCGAGAAGAACGTCTCGGCCTGCCTGAAGAGCCTCCGGTAAGCCTGGAGAGGGGGGGGGCAACACGACCAACCTCCGGAACAGAGAGGCGGCGCAGCCAACCTCCGGGTCAGTGAGGCAACACGGCCAACCTCCGGGTCAGTGAGGCAACACGGCCAACCTCCGGGACAATGAGGCGAACCAACCGGCCAGGTCGCCTCGCGACATCCGACATCCGAAAAAAGCGGTACCGAAAGGTGCCGTTTTTTTGTTTGCCGCCCCTCCGAACCCCCAGTCCGAAGCGCGCCGCCGAACAAAATATCCCCGGAAACTTGACAAACCGCCCGAAAAACACTACTTTTACTACTCGACGCAAACCACACCGTCATGGACGAGACTCCGGAAAGAACAGATTCACCGCTCCGATTCGAAGAGGTATATGCCCGCTACCGGGCCTATTTCGTCGACATCGCACGGTCGTACGTCCGCGACCGCATGGTGGCCGAAGATCTCGTCACCGACGCCTTTCTGAAGATCTGGGAAAATCGCTCCGAAATTTCACCGCGCAATCTGCCGGCCTACCTGCTCACGGCTCTTCGCCGCAAATGTCTGGACTGGCTGCGCGACCGCAACATCCACCTCAAGGCCCATCTCCAGCTGCACCGGACCGAACAGCGGATCGTCGCCGAACGCATCGCACGGCTCGAATCCGACACCTCCCACACGCTGATGATCTCCGAAGCCCTCACGATTCTCGAGACCGAACTCCGGCGCATGCCCGAACAACGCCGCCGGATCTTCACGGCCCACCGCTTCGAGGAGATGTCCTACAAGGAGATCGCCGCCCTCTACGGGCTCTCCGAAGGTCAGGTGACCTACGAACTGCGCATGGCCCGCGAATCACTCAAGATGGCACTGAAGGATTATCTGCCGCTGGTTGCACTGTTCGTCGAGGGCGGATCGCGGCTTACGTAACCGTCTGCCACCGTCCATCCGATTCTTAAAAATATTTATTTGCAGGATTTGCCGGTTTTTCCCGCAAATCCCGTTGCGTTGTGCGTCATTATAGTGTCAAACGATCGCACAACCATGAAAAACAGTCCCGTCAAGATAGACAAGGAGACCCTGTACCGCTACGTCCGATGCCGAACAACCCCCGAAGAGGAGCTCTCCGTACTGGAGTGGCTCGAGCAGGATGCCGAACACGAACGCCTGCTCTCGGAGATCCAGCACCAGCACGATCTGGTGGCGATGGCCGGTCCGGTCATCGACGAACTCCATGCTCGGAACCGCCGCCGGCACTTCACCCTTCTGCGCCGCTGGAGTGCGGCGGCTGCCGTCGTCGTGCTGCTGATCGCCGGCGGCAGCCTCCTCCGGCAGAACCACAGGCTCTCCGACCGCGGCCGGCAGCTGCTGACCGTCGAGGTCCCGGCCGGACAGCACATCAAGCTCACGCTGCAGGACGGCACCGACGTCTGGCTGAACGCCGGCTCGCGGATCAGCTATCCGGCGCTTTTCGCCGATCGCGAACGGAGGGTCATCGTCGAGGGCGAGGCCCGTTTCGAGGTGACGCACGACGAACGGCATCCGTTCGTGGTCGAGACCCGTGCCTGCGATCTGGAGGTGCTGGGGACGACCTTCAACGTCGTTGCCGAGGCCGACCAGGGGATCTTCTCCGCGGCTCTGTTCGAGGGGCGCGTGGCGATCACCAACCGACAGCACCCCGACGAGCGGATCATCCTCCGGCCCAACGAGGTGGCCACCCTTCACGGCGGACATCTGCAGGTCGGCACGGTCGAAAACGCCGACGACTACCGTTGGACGGAGGGAATCATCAACCTGACGGGCCGCACGTTCGCCGAGTTGATGGAGCGCTTCGAAAAGGCCTTTGGCGTGACGATCCGCCTCGAACGCGAACCCGACATCCGCATCGGACAGGGCAAGATCCGTCAGTCGATCGGCATCGACAACGCCCTGCAGGTGCTGCAGCAGTTTGCCGACTTCCGCTACGAGAAGGACGAACAGACCAATACGATCATCATCCGCTGACACTCAGCGGGGCGTTCCGCCGGCCGAAGCGCATCCCGGACAGGCTCCGCACACACCAACCCGAATACGAACCCGAAAACGACATGCCCATGAACTGATTCCACCTCCGAAAAACCAACTCAACCAACCGGCCGGACCCTCAAAAAAACGGCCTGCGGGATGTGCGACCATCCGGCAGGCCCGGGTTCGAGCGAAAAACTCCTACTCTAACCTTAATTCACAAATTTATGAATAAAAAGTTGATCCGACAAACGAAACGTCTGTTTACTTTTTTGTTCATACTCGGCCCGTGTCTGTTCGGGGCGCCGCACGCCGCGGCGGCACCGGGCAGCGACGTCACCGTAACGATCCGCCTCGAGCGGGTTCCGATGACGGCGGTCATGGCCGAAATCGAACGACAAACCAAATATCTCTTCGTCACGAGTGCCGAGGTCCCGACCGACCGGATCGTGAGCGTCGACGTCACCGAAGCTCCGCTGATCGAGGCGCTGGACCAGATGCTCCGCGGCAGTGACATCCGCTACGACATCCGCTCGCTGAGCATTTCGCTCTCGGTGCGCCGGCAGGAGGCCCCGGCGACGGTCTCGGGACGCGTCGGCGACGCCTCGGGCCGTCCGATCGTCGGAGCCACGGTGCTGGTCCGCGGGACCACCAACGGCGTCTCGACCAATGAAGAGGGGCGCTTCACACTGCACGTGGCGTCGCCCTCCACCGCCACTCTGGAGATCGGCTACCTGGGCTACGAGCCCCTCACGCTGCCTGTCGGAAGCCGCACGCACTTCGACATCACGCTCCGCGAATCGGTCTCCGAGATCGAGAGCGTCGTGGTGACGGCCCTCGGCATCAAACGCTCCGAAAAGGCCCTGGCCTACAATGTCACACAGCTCCATGCCGATGAAATCACCCTGGTCAAGGACGCCAACTTCATGAATTCGCTGGCGGGCAAGGTTGCCGGACTGCAGATCAACGCCTCGTCGTCGGGAGTCGGCGGCGCCGCGAAGGTCGTGCTGCGCGGTCAGAAGTCCATCTCGCAGAGCAACAATGCGCTGTATGTCATCGACGGTATTCCGATGAACAACTACGGCGGCGGAGGAGGCACGGAGTTCGACTCGAAGGGTGCCACCGAGGCCATCGCGGATCTGAACCCCGACGACATCGCCAGCATCAGCGTACTGAACGGTGCGGCGGCGGCCGCCCTCTACGGTTCGAATGCCGCCAACGGCGCCATCATGATCACCACCAAGCAGGGCGAAGCCGGCAGACTGCGCGTGACGCTCTCGTCGAACAACGAGTTCCTCTCGCCGTTCGTCATGCCGGAGTTCCAGAACCGCTACGGCACGGGCTCGAACGGTGAGCGCGAGGGGTCGCCGATCCAGAGCTGGGGTCCGAAACTCACCCAGGCGGCCCGCACGGGCTACACGCCGGAGGATTTCTTCGAGACGGGCTATGTCAGCTCCAACTCGCTGACGCTCTCGGGCGGCACGGAACGCAACCGGACCTTCTTCTCGGCGGCATCGGTCGCCTCGGAGGGCATCATTCCGAACAACTTCTACGACCGTTACAACTTCACCTTCCGCAACTCCTCCTTCTTTCTGGACAACCGGCTGCGGCTCGATGTCGGGGCCTCGTACATCATCCAGAAGGACCGCAACATGACCAACCAGGGCATCTACTCCAATCCGCTGGTTTCGGCCTACCTCTTCCCGCGGGGCGAGGATTTCACGCTGGTCAGGAACTTCGAACGCTACAACGCCGCACGAGGCATCTACGAACAGTACTGGCCCTACGGCGAAGGCGGCGACCTGCGGATGCAGAACCCCTACTGGATCGCCTACCGCAACCTGCGCGACAACGACCGCAGCCGCTACATGCTCTCGGCCTCGCTCGCCTACCGGATCACCGACTGGCTCGACATCACGGGACGCGTGCGGGTCGACAACTCCGACAACCTCTACACGCAGAAACTCTACGCCTCGACGAACGCTACGCTGCTCGAAGGCAGTACGCAGGGCTTCTACGGCGAGGCGCGCCGCTACGACAAACAGACCTATGCCGACCTGATAGCCAACATCGACAAGACGTTCGGCCGCGACTGGTCGCTCCACGCCAACGTCGGCGCCTCGATCAACGACACGCGTTCGGACGAACTCCTCTACCAGGGCCCGATCTCCAACGACGGCATTCCGAACGTCTTTTCGGTCTTCGACCTCGACATCGAGAAGCGCCGGGCCTCGAAAAGCGGCTGGCGGGAGCAGACCCAGTCCGTATTCGCCTCGGTCGAGGTCGGCTGGCGGCAGATGCTCTACCTGACCCTTACGGGGCGTAACGACTGGGCCTCGCAGCTGGCCGAATCGCCCTCCTCGTCGTTCTTCTATCCGTCGGTAGGCGTGGCGTGGATCCCGAGCGTGACGTTCGATCTGCCCGAGGCACTGAGCTACCTGAAGGTGCGGGCCTCCTACTCGTCGGTGGGTATCCCCTTCCCGCGCCATCTCACCATCC
Organism: uncultured Alistipes sp.; assembly: GCA_944321945.1. Classification (GTDB taxonomy): domain Bacteria; phylum Bacteroidota; class Bacteroidia; order Bacteroidales; family Rikenellaceae; genus Alistipes. Next base: position 38,606 of record CALUNE010000013.1, on the reverse strand, counting down.
CGACCTACGAATACGACAACACGAACCACGCCTGGAAACCCAAGACCCACTACCCGATCGGCGATCTGCATCCGGAGCGCACGCGCACGTGGGAGGTCGGGCTCGACCTCCGGCTGTGGCGCCACCTGAGCCTCTCGGCCTCGTGGTACCGCGCCGACACCTTCAACCAGACGTTCGATCCGCAGATCTCCGTCTCGTCGGGCTACTCGACGATCTACCTCCAGACGGGCCACGTCCGCAATACGGGTATCGAGGCCTCACTCGGCTACGACAACCGCTGGCGCGACTTCGGCTGGGCCTCGAACTTCACCTTCTCGTGGAACCGCAACCGGATCGTCGAACTGGTCCACAACTACACCCACCCCGAGACCGGCGAACTCATCTCGAAGGACCGCCTCGAAATCAAGGGGCTCGGCAAGGCCAAATACATCCTCAAGCCGGGCGGCACGATGGGCGACCTCTACACCAATTCGAACCTCAAGTACAGCGAAAAGGGGTATGTCGAGTTCGACGACAAGGGCAACGTGACGGTAGTCGACAACGGGCCGGACATTCTGCTGGGATCGGTGCTTCCGGATGCGAATCTGGCCTGGCGCAACGATTTCGACTGGCGCGGCATCCGGCTCGGATTCCTCGTCTCGGCGCGACTGGGCGGCATCTGCTACTCGGCGACCCAGGCCTGGATGGATCAGTTCGGCGTCTCGGAGGCCACGGCCGCAGCCCGCGACCTGGGCGGCGTACGGGTCAACGGCCGCTCGATGGCCGATCCGCAGAAGTGGTACCAGGCCATCTCGGCCCAGTCCGGACTGCCGCAATACTACACCTACTCGGCCACGAACGTCCGGCTGCAGGAGCTGTCGCTCGGCTACGAGCTGCCGCGACGCTGGCTGGGCGACGTCTGCTCGATCGAAATTTCGCTCGTGGGACGCAACCTGTGGATGATCTACTGCAAGGCGCCGTTCGATCCGGAGAGCGTCGCCTCGACCGACACCTTCTACCAGGGCATCGACTACTTCATGATGCCGTCGCTGCGCAACATCGGATTCAACGTAAAACTGACATTTTAGACCGAAGCCATGAAAACAAGACGATCCATCCACCGTACGCTCCGGATGCTGGGCGCCGTTGTCGTCCTGTGGACCGCAGCGGGCTGCACGGGCGACTTTGCGGAGATCAACCGCAACCCCAACGAGGTGACCGAGGCGGAGATCCAACGTGAAAACTACAAGACCGGAGCCAACATCAAGGGGCTCATCAGCCTGGTCATTCCGGTCGAGGAACATATCTACCAGTTCAACGAACTGCTCGTCGGGGGCTCCTACGCCGGGTATGTCGAGGGGACGCCGGACGGCTGGCTGAACAAGTTCTCGACCTTCAACCCCACGGCCGACTGGCTGAAATGGCCCTTCGTGAACGTCCTCTCGGAGACCTACCCCTACTACCGGGGCATTGTCAACGGAACGGACAATGCCGTGATGCTGGCACTGGCCGACCTGCTGCGCGTGGCCATCATGCACCGCGTGACCGACACCTACGGCCCGATCCCCTATTCGAAGGTCATCGAGGACCGCAAGGAGTCGCTGGCCGTGGCCTACGACTCGCAGCAGGAGGTCTATACGAAGATGTTCGAGGAGCTGGATGCCGCCATCGAGACTCTGCAGACGAACATTCAGTTGTCGACCGAGGCCTTCGGGAAGTTCGACAACGTCTACGGCGGCGACATCTCGAAGTGGCTGCGGTATGCCCGTTCGCTGAAGCTGCGCATGGCCATGCGGCTCTCGTACGTCGAGCCCGAACTTGCGCGCGAGAAGGCGGCCGAAGCCATCGCCGGAGGCGTCATCACGACCAATGCCGACAATGCGCTGCTGACGCAGGCCGAAAACCGCGCGGCCCTCTGCTGGACCGACTGGAACGACCACCGCATCGGTGCGGACATCCTCTCGCTGATGAACGGCTACAACGATCCGCGACGCGAGACCATGTTTACGCAGGTGCCCGTCAAGCAGGGCGAGCAGACCGTCATGGGATATGCCGGGATCCGCATCGGAGCCTATCCGGCGAGTGCCGATCAGGCCAAGGCCGGGTATTCGAACCTGATCATCGATTCGAAATCGCCCTATCTGTGGTTCAACGCCGCGGAGGCCACGTTCCTGCGGGCCGAATATGAGTTGCGCTGGGGATCGGAGAGCGAAGCCGCGCGGCTCTACGCCGAGGGTGTGGCGCTCTCGTTCGAGGAGCACGGCGTCGACGGAGCCGAGGCCTATCTGGCCCAGGCGACGGCCGTACCGGAGAACTACGTGGACAACGTCGGTTCGGACCACATTGCCGCCCGGAGCAAGATCACCCTGCCGTGGGCGACGGGAAGCCAACACGCGGAGGAGAATCTCGAACGCATCATCACCCAGAAATACATCGCCATCTTCCCGCTGGGGACCGAGGCCTGGGCCGAATACCGGCGCACGGGCTATCCGCGGCTCTTCCCGACGGTGAACAACCAGAGCGGCGGCACGGTCTCGTCGGAACACGGTGCCCGGCGGCTGAACTACCCCACCGAGGAGTACACCGAGAATCCGGCCCACGTTGCGGCGGCCGTCGAGATGCTGGCCGGGCCCGATACGCCCGGGACACGCATCTGGTGGGATGTGAAACCTTATAACGACTGAAACCATGAAAGCGAAACCATTCATCGAAATACTCCTGCTGTCGGTTCTGGCATGCGGTCTGCCGACGGCGTGCGGAGAGTGGACCGAGCCCGAAAGCGTGACGTTCGACGTGGCAGGCCCCGACCGTCAGGATCCGGCCGCCTGGGAGACGTACACGGCCGGCGTGAGAGCCTACAAACAGACCCGTCACTGGATCGTCTACGCCTGCCTGCTCAACGCCCCCGAGCGGTCGACTTCGGAGCGTGATTTCCTGCGCTCGCTGCCCGACTCGCTGGACATCGTCAGCCTGCAGCGCACCCCTTCGCAGGCCGACATCGACGACCTGAAGCGCATGCACGAACTCGGCACGCAGGTTCTCTGGCCGCTTCATGCGGGCGAGGATCCCGCCGCCATTCGGGCACTGGTCGACCGCCACGGCTTCGACGGCGTGGCGCTGCAGGCCCCCGACGGAGCCTTCCCGGATCCGGGAGCGGCCCTTGCGGCACTGGCCGGCCTCGGAACCGTCGTCTACGAGGGCGACCCCTCGCTGATCGACGCCCGATACTATCCGTCGTTCACGTGGGTGGTGCTGCCTACCTCGGCGATGGTCTACCAGAGCGATCTGGAACAGATGATCGACCGCGCGCTGCGGGCCGGCATTCCGGCGCAGAAACTCCTTTTCGAGGTCGTCCCGGGCTCGTCGCTGCGCGACTACCGCAGCACGAAAACCGATGCGCTGACACTCGGAAGCCGGATCAGCACCTCGCTGAATCTGGCCGGAACGGCCCTCTATGACATCAGTCAGGACTACTACCACGCCTCGGGACTGAACTATTCGGCCACCCGGGCCCTGATCACCCGCTTAAGCCTCATTCCCAAAACCGACAAACCATGAAACGCTTTCTGATCCTTCTGATATGTGCCGGGGCGCTGTCCACGGCCTGCGACCGCGACCGGTACGACGAAAAGAGCCCGGTCGATGCGGCGCTCTATCTCGATGCGGCGGCGGATCGCTGCGACATCCAGGTCTTCTTCAAGCGGGAGGTCGAAAACCGGCAGACGAGCCTTGCAGCCACGCTGAGCGGACCGGTGGACCATCCCGTGACGGCCGTCCTGCACACCGACGCGGCCGACGTGGAGCGCTACAACGCCCGCTTCGGCACACAGTTCTCGATGCTCGATCCGTCGCACTACGAACTCTCCGCGCGCTCGCTTGCCGTGCCGGCCGGGAACGTCTCGTCGGAACCCGTGACGGTGGATTTCAAGGCGCTGACCGAACTGCCGGCCGACGAAACCTTCCTGCTGCCCGTTCGGGTGACGAGCGATGACATCGCGCTGCTCGACGCCTCGTCCACGATCTGGTATCTGGTCAAGCAGACGAGCGCCATCACGACCGTGGCCGACCTGACCGACAACTGGATCTCGTTCCCGACGCTCGACCAGGCGGGTCCGCAGAGCGATCTGTTCAACGGGCTGAAGGCCGTCACCTACGAGATCATCGTGCGTGTAAGCGCCTTCAACCAGGCGGTCGACATCTCCTCGGTGATGGGCGTCGAACAGTATCTGCTGCTGCGTTTCGGCGATTCGGGCTTCCCGCGCCAGCAGCTTCAGGTGCAGGCCGGCAGCAACAAGTTCCCCGATGCGGATGACGTGCTGTCGCTCGAACCGGGCGAGTGGTACCACCTGGCCCTGACCTACGACATTCTGAGCGGACAGATGCAGATCTTCGTCAACGGAGAGTTGCAGAGCGCCGGGACGGTCAAATGGTCGGGCGACGAGATCAACCTGGCCATGCGGGCCCTGTACGATGCCGACCCGACGGGAAATGCCTCGCTGGGCGACGCCTACCAGTTCTTCATCGGTCGTTCGTACGACGACAACCGACCGCTGCAGGGCGAGGTCGCCGAAGCGCGCGTCTGGTCCGTGGTACGCACGCAGCAGGAGATCTGGGACCACATGTACGACGTGGATCCCGCCAGCGAAGGGCTGCTCGGCTACTGGAAGTTCGACCAGGCCGGGGACGGCAGCATCGTGCGCGACGTCACGGGTCACGGCAACGACGGCGTGGCGGTCAATCCGCTCAAATGGAACACCTCGGTGGAGGTGCCGCAGCTCAACAAGTAACCTTAAACGGAATTCAAGATGAAAACACTACATAGATCATGGCCGACCGGTCTGCTGGGGCCGGCGGTGCTTCTGGCGGCGGTGCTGACGGCCTGCACGGCCGATCCGATCGGGTTCGACGCCGGGTCGGGCACAGCCTTCGATCCGTCGGGCGAGGTCGCCCCGCGGTTCTACAGCGCACTCACGACGCGCGATTCGGTGGCCCGGGTGTGGGTCGATGCGGAGTCGACCTTCGAGGACCAGCTCGCCTTCGCCATGCCGAAGGTCCGCGACCAGGATGTCAGCGTCACCCTTTCGGTGGTCGAGGACGAAAAGCTGCTGTTCGAGGCCAACACCTATTATTCGTTGAGTAAAGTCATCCTGCAATTGAACGGAGGCGTCGGCGAACAGCAAGCGATCGACCGGATGTTTTTCCAGGTTCCGGCAGATCACGTGACGGCGACGCTCGGCGAACAGATTCTCCCGGCCGGAGAGACCCGTCTGGAGATTCCCGTGCGCATCGATCTGAAAGGCGCAGGCGATGCAGCCGTCAACAGCAGTTTTCTCGTGATCCTGCAGGCCGAAACGGTCGATGCCGACGGAAAGACGCAGAGCTGCCGTTTCTACTACGAACTGATGGTCGATCCCGTTACGCTGCGCCGTCCCTCGCCCCGGATCGAAGGACACGGGACCTCCTGCATGGAGTGCGGCGTCATCTATATCGACCCCTCGTGGATGGACCCGCGGGTCTGCCTCGAACCGGTCCTCACCTACACCGATCCGTCGACCTGGGAGACCACCCTCTATGAATACTGCGACATCGTGGTGATTCTGGGCGGCACGATCGGATACGATCCCCTGACGAAGATGCCGCGGCTCGACATCAACCGCAACCTGACCCATCTGCTGGACAATCCGGACCGCTATCTGCAGCCGATCCAGCAGCAGGGAATCCGGGTCACCATCGAACTGACGGGCAGCGGCTCGGGCATCGGGTTCTGCAACCTCGACGATACGCAGCGGGCATCACTCGTTGCTCAGATCGCCCGGCTGATCGACGAAACGGGCATCGACGGCGTGAACCTCAACGACGAGTATTCCAACTACGGCGCCAACGGGCTGCCGGGCATCGATCCCTCCTCCTACGCCAAATTCATCCGCGACCTCCGTGCGGCGCTTCCCGACAAGACGATCACCCTGACCGATCTGGGCGAGCCCTCGGCCACGCTCTACGAGGCCCACGACGGAATCGAGGCCGGCACCTACCTCGACTATGCCTGGACGGGCACGGCCGCCGATCTGACGGACCCCTATGCCGAAGGCGCCCCGCGCAAACCCATTGCCGGGCTTTCGCGCCAGCGCTACGGCCGCTTTACGGTCCGGGCGCGGGACACCGGCGTGTGGGAAGAACGGGCCTGGGATGACTCCTTCAATGAGATGATGATGGAGATCGTCCTGTCGGAGGATCCGCGGATTCTGGTCGAGGAGCTGATCCCGATCATCGAAGGAAACGAGGGCAAAACCGGCGCGAATCTGGGAGCCTTTCTGGGATTCATGCTGCCGTGGACGGATGGCGGGAACAACATGCCCTGGCTGACCGATGTTACGTGTGCCACGCAGGGCGCCCTTCAGAATCCCAACACCACCTACCAGCTCCCGGGCTACGGGAACATGCTCTACTATCCGGACTGGCTGCGTTTCAACTGATCGCCAAGGATCATCGTCCGATGCAACGGCCCGCGCCCCGCAGGGTGCGGGCCGTCTGCATGCCGGCCGCTGCAAAGCAAGACTCCGACACGGGAAATTCAACCGTCCGATGCCCATTTTTCAAAATAAGCTCGTATCTTTGAACCGGGAAATATCGCACAACCATGAAAACCAACCGGGAAGAGATTCTGCAAAGCGCACTGCAACTGTTCATGTCGATGAACTACGAGTGCGTCAGCCTGCAGATGATCACCCGCCGCGTCGGGCTGACCAAAACCGGAATCTTCAACTACTACCCCACGAAGCTCGACCTCTTCGTAGCCGTAGCCGACCGCTATCTCTTCAACGCCCAGCACCCCGAAAACAAGTATGCACTCTCCGACGGATCGTTGCAGGATTTCATCGACAAATACATCGAGGGCGTGCGCCGCACGATGGCCGAGATCGTGTATCTGGGCAATATCCGCCATGAGGAGATGCCCGGCAAATCGGCCAATGCCGGTTATTTCCACCTTTTCCAGCAGGTTCTCTTCTACTACCCCGACGGCAAGCGCAAGCTCCTCGAATTGATGGACACGGAGTTCAGACTGTGGTGCGAGGCAATCCGCCGGGGCATCGAATACGGCGAAATCCGTCCCGACACACAGATCGAAAGGGCCGCTGCGCTCTTCCGGCAGGAGTTCATCGGACTGGCCTATCAGATGTCCTTTGCCGACGGTCTTGACATCGAGGTTCTGCGTCAACAGTTCCAATACATCTACGATCTGCTGAAACGATAGCCCGGCGGTCCGAGTCGCATCTTTCCGGCAACAAGCCACCCGAAAATGAAAGGCCTCTCCTGCTGACAGGAGAGGCCTTTCGTTTGACCCGGAGCGGTCGAAGGCACGCTATTCCGCCTCGTGGCAGAACCACTCGCCCGTCAGGGGTTGACGCCGACCCTGCTCGTCGACCAGTGCCAGCGTCACGCGTCCGCCGTTGTAGTCGAAATAGCGCAGTTCGAGCGGATGCAGACCGGCCGAAAGAGCCGCCTGACCCGTCTTTTCGATCAGCGTATGTTCGCCGTCGTTGTCGATGACCACGCGGCCGTCGATCCGCAGCAGGCTGCCGTCGTTCGAGGCCAGCGCGAAGGTATAGATCCGATCCTCCGGCACGCGGATGTACCCTCGGAAGAGGATGCCCGTGGCACGACGCCCCTGAGCCACCTTCGGGAACTGCACCGAATCGACCACACAGCCGCCGTCGGCCTTGGCACCGCCGATGGCATCACACGTCGGGAAGCGGCGGAAGAACCACTCGGTCTCCAGACCGGGGCGGGTTGCGGCCACCTCGGTCGGGGCGGCAAAACCGCACTTCTCGTAGCGGATCTTGACCCAGTCGCCCGTACGGCCGTCGGGGTGGAAGGCCCGCACCTGCAGCAACGCATTGTCCCGGAAGGTGATCGGGCCGGTATAGACCGGCGAGGAGAGTGTCGGCACCGATCCGTCGAGCGTATAGCGCAGGATGGCTCCCGGCAGCGGACAGGTCACCGTCGAGCGGATCGAATCGGTGAAGACGCAGAATTCGTGGAAATTCTCCAGCGAGGGAATCCGGTAGTTGACCCCTTCGGCATCGAGACGCGCACAGTAGCGCATCAGACGCGGCATCAGCTCCTGCTCGCTGACCTGCTCCTCGGGGCGCCACCCCTTCTCGGCCACGATCAGCAGCCGCGGATAGAACAGATACTCGGCACGCGACAACGTCGGCACCTTCTCGGCCCAGACGTTGCCCTGCACACCCAGGATACGGGCCTTCTGCTCCTGCGGGAGCGAATCGGGAACCAGGCGGTAGTTGCACGTGCGCTTCAACGAGCCGGCATCCTCCTCGAGCGAGAAGTAGAACCACGTCTGCGGGCAGAGGATCAGATCGCAGCCCTGGCGGGTCGCCAGATCGACCGATTCGGGGACCCACGGACGCCACCACATGATGGTCGTCGAGGGATTGACTTCGCCCTGCAACAGTTCGTCCCAGCCGATCATCCGGCGGCCGTTGGCCTCGAAGAAGCGCTCCATGCGGTGGGTGAACCACGCCTGCAGGGCGTGGCCGTCGGCGAGCCCCTCCCGCCGCATGCGGGCCTGACAGCGCGGGCAACGGTTCCAGTTCTTCATGTTGACCTCGTCGCCACCGATGTGGACATATTCATAAGGGAAGAGGTCGAAGACCTCGCGCCAGATCTCCTCGCAGAAGGTCAGCGCCTCGTCCTTGCCCAGGCACAACGGCGACGAAAAGGCCTCGCCGCTCCACGTCTCGGGCTCGAAGCAGGTCATTTCGGGATAGTACTCGATGGCCTGCAGGAAGTGGCCCGGCATGTCGATCTCGGGGATGACGTCGATACCGCGTCGGGCGGCGTAGTCCACCACCTCGCGGATCTCCTCCTGCGTGTAGTAACCGCCGTAGAGCGTATCGGTGCCCTCGACGCGCAGGTACTTCTCCGGGAGCTGGAAATCGGCATTCTTCTCGCGCGCGGCACGCCCCATACAGATCGTGTCGTGCTTGTTGTAGTGCCGCCAGCCGCCCTTGCCGGCCAGATCGGGATAGGCCTTGATCTCGATGCGCCAGCCCTGATCGTCGGTCAGATGCCAGTGGAACTTGTTGAGTTTCAGACGGGCCATCTGGTCGAGCAGCGAGCAGATCTCCTCCTTGTCGAAGAAGTGGCGGCTCACGTCGAGCATCACGCCGCGCCAGGCGAAGGCCGGAGCATCCGAGATCTCCGCACGGGGAATCACCCCTTCGGCCCCCTTGCCTGCGGGCAGCAGCTGCCGCAGCGTGGCGATTGCGTTGACCACGCCGCGGGGCGATCCGCCCGTGATCCGGACACCCGAACCGGTGACCGCCAGCCGGTAGGCCTCGTCGGCCAGCACCGCGGTATCGAGCCCCAGTTCGATGTCACCGGACGCGGTTTCGCTCCGCACGGCCTCCGTATAGGGGGCGAGGGCCTCCGCCAGATAGTCGGCCTGGGAGGCAAGCTGCGGATCGGTGATCCCGATGCGCGTCTGCGCCGGGAGGCGGTATGTGCCGCGGCTCCACACCACCTCCTGCGGTTGGGGGATCAGCGTGGGAAGGGTCTCGGCCGAGGGCGCCGCACAGCCGCCCAGCAGCAGCGTGGCCAGAACGACCGGTATGGATAATTTTCGTCGGTTCATAAGGGGTCAGTTTTTGGATTGGAAGTTTCCGTTCATGCGCAGGGCCAGCGTATCGTCGTACTGACGCTGCAGGCGGAGGAGTTCATCGATCATCCGGGCCCGCTGGTCGGCACATGCCGGATCGTCGTAGCGGTTGTTCAGCTCGTGGGGATCCGTCTCCAGATCGTAGAGTTCCCAGTGGTCGATGTCGTTGTAGAAGTGGATGAGTTTCCAGCGGTCGTCGCGCACGCCGTAGTGGCGTTTGACCATGTGTTCGGCCGGATACTCGTAGAAGTGGTAGTAGAGCGAGCGGCGCCAGTCTTCGGGCTGTTCGCCGCGCAGCAGCGGCAGCAGCGAGCGGCCCTGGATGTCGTCGGGGACCTCGACGCCGGCCAGTTCGAGGAACGTCGGCGCATAGTCGATGTTCTGCACCATCTCGTCGATGTCGCCCCGCACACCGCCCGGAAGGCGCATGACCAGCGGCGTATGCATCGACTCCTCATACATGAAACGCTTGTCGAACCAGCCGTGTTCGCCGATGTAGAAGCCCTGGTCCGAAGTGTAGACCACCAGCGTATTTTCGGCCAGCCCCGTGCGGTCGAGGTAGTCGAGCAGACGTCCCACGTTGTCGTCCAGCGACTTGAGCGTCTTCAGATAGTCGCGCACATAGCGTTGGAACTTCCATTCGGCCCGAGCGCGTCCCTGCGGATTGGTGCGGTAGAACTCCTCGATGATCGGATCGTAGAACCGGTCCCAGGCGGCACGCTGCGAAGGATTCATCCGCCCGACCATGCGTTCGAGCCAGTCCTTCAGCCGCCCCTGCTTGTCCTCGCGGTACATCTTCAGGTCGTAGATCGGATCCATGTCGTGGTCCGAGGCGATCGACATCTCCTGGGCCGCAGCGGCCGGACGCCCCTCGTAATCGTCGTAGAAGGTCTCCGGAACGGGGAACGTCCGGTCCTCATACAACGTCAGGTTGCACGTGTCGGCCATCCAGTTGCGGTGCTGCGCCTTGTGGTGGACGAGCAGGCAGAAGGGCTTCTCGGGGTCGCGCTCGCGGTCGAGCCACGCGAGGGCCTTGTCCGTGATGAGGTTCGTGATGTAGCCTTCGTTGCGGAGCGTGTCGCCGGTCTGCAGGATGAAGTCCGGATTGTAGTAGTCGCCCTGGTCGGGGATGATCTCCCAGTGGTCGAAGCCCGTCGGGAGGCTCTCCAGATGCCATTTGCCGATAATCGCCGTCTCGTAGCCCGCCCCGCGCAACAACTTCGGGAAGGTCTGCTGCGAACCGTCGAAGACGCAGGTCGTATTGTCGTAGAAACCGTTCTTGTGCGAGTGTTTTCCCGTGAGCATGCAGGCGCGACTCGGGCCGCTCAGCGAATTGGCCACGAAGCTGTTCGTGAAACGGACGCCCTCGGCGGCTATCCGGTCGAGGTTGGGTGTCGAGGCGTAGCGGCGGTCGTAGCAGCTCATCATCTGGGCCGTATGGTCGTCGGTCATGATGTAGAGGATGTTCATCGGGCGCGCCGCCGGCTTGCGGTCCGAGCAGCCGGCCAGCGACAGCGTCGCCAGACCGCCCAGCCCCAACCGATAGAGGTTGTGTGTTTTCATGAGGCAGGAATGTGTGGATATGTGAAGAGACGCAGGGCGTCGCGGCACGTCGAACCGCCCGACGGCGCCCCGCGCTTCCCGAAGTCTGTTACTCGTCCATCTTTTCGGAGTTCTCGACCCACTTCAGCCCCGTAGCCGGTCCGGTGAAGGTCTCGGGCCAGGCGGCGGCACCGATATCCTGGGCCGTCGAATACTGGCACGTACCGAGATGACCGTTGCCCGTGGCATCGTTGAACGTATAGCCCGAACCTTCATCCATCTTCCAGTAGCCGAGCAGGCCTTCGCTCTTCGGGTCGACGCTCGAGGCGTTGTTGGTCAGCTGGGCCGCCGTGCGGGCCACGTTCCACAGACGCACCTCGCGGAACGAAATCGTCTGCGTGAAGTAGGACGGCTGCGGCAGCAGCGAGAAGTAGCGGAATTTGATCGACGCATTGGGCGCATCCTTCGTGGCGACCTCCACGCCGTCGAGATAGAGATGCATCTTGCTGCCGTCGAAGACAACGGCCACGTGCTGCCACGTTTTGGCCTGGTTGGGCGTCGTGGCATCGACGGCCGGCTTGACCATCGAGTTGATCTGCATCCACTTCTTCGGGCTGTTGTTCTCGAAGCGCACCCACATGCGGTTGGCCAGCGTGCGCGACGTACCCTCCAGCCCGACGAGCATCTGGTTGTTCGTCGTCGAGAAGTCCTCCATGTACATCAGGAATTCGAAGGTGTAGGCCGTAAAGTTGATATCCTCATCGCCCATGTCGAACATGATCCGGTTCTTCTTCGAGCGGTCGCCCGTCTCGACGAATTCGGTATTGAAGACCGATGCGGGCACGATTCGCTGCCAGTTGCAGATGATCAGGAACTGCGAGTTGTCGGTCAGCGTCCGCATGCTGCCGTCGGCGCTGCAGAGCCGCACCGGCAGGGCATAGGTCACGCCCGACTCCTTCATTTCGTCGCTGTAAGGGAGAATCTCCACCTGCAGCGGAGCCGCCGAAGCCTCCCCGGCCGCAATCGACACGGGATCGGTCGGAAGTTTGTAGGCCCCGTCAGGGAGCTGGGCGTAGGAGGTACCGTTGAGCGAGTTGTAACGGGTCAGCACCTCGGGCGCCACCTCGAAACGGAACGAGCAGTCGCTGGCCGCACGGTCGCCCAGGCGGGCCGTCAGGGTGGTCTGAGCCCCTTCGTCGTTCGAGAACGAGAGCAGCGTACTGGTCGCATCATAGGCCTCGGCAATGTAGGCCGCATTGTCGATCGGCTGGAATTCGGCGTCGTTGCACCCGGCAGCGGCCGCCATCAGCAGACCTGCCATCAACCCCCGGCAGGCCAGGTTCATCACGATCTTTTTCATAGATAGTCGTTTTTTATCGGTTGGTTTGTGCCGGATTCATCGTCGCGATGGCCTGGCGATAGTAGTGGTAGCAGTCTCGTTCTTGAAGTCGTTCTGCATCTTGTAGGCGCCGACGCCACCCTTGCGAACCCCCGTATAGGGCTCCCAGAGGGCCATTCCCTGCAGCGAATTGACCTTCGTGCCGTCGCTGAGCGTCCAGGTGATGCCGCCGGCCGCCGAGATGGAGGCCGATTCGAAGTTCTCGGTCACGATCAGCCGCCGGGTGATGGTCTCGGCATCGAGCATTTCGTCGAAGGCCGACACCACACGGCTCAGACGGTCGTCGAGATTCGTCTGGCTGAAGAGCGTGTAGGTCTGCAGGATGAAGTAATCGAAGCAGTCGATCGTCTCGACGGGCATCGAATGGACCTCACCGTCGACGATCAGCAGCTTGCCGCTGCCCGACTTGGGGCCCAGACGCCGGCTGCACTCCTCGACGAACCAGTTCACACGCTGATCGGGGGTCGTGCCGGCATAGATCTCGCCCTGCTCCGGGATTCGGTCGTAGTTGTTGACGATGTTGCCGAAGTGGCCGGCATAGCTGGGCTCGAAGTCGATGTCCAGGCCGTCGTAGTCGTTGGCCAGCACGGCGTCGACCACGGCATTGGCATACTTGCGGATGGCCGTTTCGATCTCCTCGGCCGAGGCATCGTCGGTCCAACCCCAGTAGAGGCGGCGCAGACGAATGATCTCGTTATTGTCCGCGGCGTCGGCCGTCACCTCCTCGGGAGTCACGTTCAGGCCGATATCGGTCAGCAGCGTCGTCACCACCACCTTCGTGCCCTTCTTTTCGCGCACGGCCCGCATGTCGGCCTTCTGCTCCTCGCTCGGCATGAAGGGCGACCAGATGGCCACCAGATCCACGCTGTCGGGGATGCCCATCAGACTCATGGCCGTCGAGGCCGATACGGGATTCCAGCCGTCAAACCAGCCGAAGGCCAGCGAGTGGTCCGAAGCCTTGTAGGCCTTCAGATCGGCATAATAGGAGTCCGGGAAGGGCTGGGTCAGATCGCGGGGTTCGGGTTCCGTCCACTCGCTGCAGCCGCAGAAGAGCGCCACCGCCACGGCCGTCAGGGCCGAAAATATCTTTTTACGATTCATTTTCATGGTTTTTCAGTGTTTGAAGGTCAGTTTTTCTTAGCCCACCATACATCGGTGCCATACTCGTCGGGGCCGCCCAGCAGCTGAACGCCGCCGCGCAGGTTGTCGCCGTTGTTGTCGTATTCCGACTGCGGGTAGTGCAGGCGCCGCATGCCGCGGTCGCTGTCGACCGTACCCCACATGTTGCCGGCGCTGAGGTTGTTGACCGCCATGAGCATCTTCGGGAAGCCCGTCCGGCGGAAATCGGCCCAGGCCTCGTGTCCGATCATGTGGTTGGCGATCCACTTCTGGATGATGATGCGCTCGAGCTCCTGTCCGTCGTTGGCCCAGGTCACCGAGGGGGCCTCGCCGAAGTTGGCCGAGTTGTGACGTCCGAGCGGATCGGTGTAGGAGAGCGTGACGGCACCGGTCTGCATGTAGGTGTTGAACGACGAGGAGCAGCCGGCCTCCTGGAACGATGTTTCGATTCCCTTGTTGTAGAGATTTTCGGCCGTATCGCCCATGGCCCAACCCAGCAGGGCGCCTTCGGCCCGCAGGAACCAGCTCTCGGCGGCGTACATCACCGGCACGGGATCCGTCTCGCCGTAGAGCGGATAGGAGAAGAGCGTGTAGTCGGTCACGGCGACATCCTGAATGCCCGAGCGGGCTCCGGCATAGGGCTGGTCGGCATATCCCGACACCGAGAAGTAGGCGCTGCACCGCGGATCGGCATAGGCGTTCATGTACATCGTGATGTTGGCGTTCGAGCGCAGATCCTGCCACGAGGAGCTGGTGGCCTGGGTGTAGAAGGGGTTGCGGCGCGACGTCGAGACGAAATAGAGCGACTGGGCCGTCGATTCGATCAGTCCGTAGGTGTCGCGGGCGGCCACGGCCTCTTCGGCAATCGCCTGTGCCGAGCTCTCCACGCCGCTCATGCGGATGGCCATGCGCAACTTGAGCGTATTGGCGAAGCGGATCCACGAGCGCACGTCACCGGCATAGTTGCTGATGTCGAAATCGGCGAGCAGCGTCGTGTTGCCGGACGAGACGAAGGTGTAGAGTTCGGCCATGGCGGCATCCAGGTCGTCGATCATCGTCAGATAGACGTCGCGCTGGCTGTCGTAGGGCACCGAGAAGGTTCCGTTCTGCATCTGCTTGTAGGGGATCGGACCGTAGGCGTCGGTTACGCGGAGCATCGAGGCCACGCGGATGATCTGCGCCAGCTGGTAGACGGCCCCTTCGCCACCGGTGCTCGACAGCACCTGGAAGTAGTTGCCGTAGAAGTTCGAGAAGCAGTTCTCGAACAACGGGTCGTTGAAGTCGTCCGAGGGGTTGTAGGTCGAGATGTTCTGCCCCTGGTAGGGCTTCACGGCCGAGCAGTATCCGCCCAGCTCGTCGCCGAGCAGCACGTCCTGATACTGCGAGGCGTTGACCTGGTAGTGGGTCATCCACTCCATCATCGACGGGAAGAGGATGCCGATACCCACGTTGTCACCGACGAGATCCTCGTCCGTCGGGCGGTAGGGTTTGGTGTTGTACTCTTCGAAGTTTCCGGTGCAGGCCGCAGCGGCGAGCAAAGCCGCGCAAAGCACTCCGCGCCCGAACAAACGTTTGATAGTATGCTGTTTCATGATTGGTCGGCTGATTTTAGAATTGGAATTTCACGGAGAAACCGAGGTTCCGCAGGCTGGGCAGCATGAAGTAGTCCACACCCTGGAGGAAGTTGTCGGAGGTCGAGGTCGTCAGTTCGGGATCGAACGGCGCCTTGTTGTAGATCATCCACAGGTTGCGGCCCACGAGCGAGACGGTCATCGACATCTTGTTGCGGAACCACTTGCGCGGCAGCGAGTAGCCCACCGACAGCTCCTGCAGACGGACGTTCGTGGCCGAATAGATGTAGTAGGCTCCGGCGCCCGTACCGGCACCGATCGTCTGATAGTAGTTCTTGGCGTCGACCAGGCCGTTGTTGATCCGCACGCCGCCGGCCTCGCGTGCCGCGGCCGAACGCTCCGACACACCGTAGTAGTCGAGGATCGCCTCGGTGTTCGAGACGACCGATCCGCCCAGACGGGCCGCGATCATGGCCGTCAGCGTCACGCCCTTGTACGAGAAGCTGTTGTTCCAGCCCAGATTGCCCTTCGGCAGCAGCGAGGCCACCTTGCGGCGCTCGGTCGTCGTCAGCTCGACCTGGTTGGTCGACGGATCGACGTAGATGTTTCCGTTGCCATCGGTGCGCAGTTCGCGGTTGATGTAGAGGTCACCCATCGTGCCGCCCTCGTAGAGGATCACCTGCGGCGAACCCGTATTGCCGAGGGTGGCCTTCTCCAGATAGGGCATCTCGATCGGCTGACCGTCGACGGGGCTGATCACGCCGTCGGCCAGACGGATGATCCGGTTGCGATTGGTCGTGTAGGTGAGGCTCGTGTCCCAGGAGAACTCCTTCCAGGTGTTGTGGTAACCGAGCAGCAGCTCCAGACCCGAATTGCGGACCTGGCCGGCCTGCACCAGCACGGACGAATAACCCGACGTCGACGAGGGGGTCGACTCGAAGGTCTGGTTGTAGGTGTCCGAACGGTACCACGTGGCGTCGAGGTTCAGCTTGCCGCCGAAGAAGCGGGCATTCAGACCGACCTCCCACGATTTGGTCTTTTCGGGTTTGAGGTTGTCGTTCGGGAAGCGGTGGTTCGAGTCCCACTCGTGGTTCTGGGCACGGTACTCGTAGTAAGGGCTGGTCAGATAGGCCGCATAGGAGGAGCCGACGGCCGAATAGGAGGCGCGCAGCTTCAGGAACGAGAACCAGTCGGGAAGATCGACCATCTCGGAGATCACGCCCGACAGACCCACCGACGGATAGAAGAACGAGCTGTACTTCGAGAAGGCCAGGGCCGATTCCCAGTCGTTGCGGCCCGTGACGGTCAGGTAGAGCATGTTCTTCCAGCCCACCTCAACGTTGGCGAAGACGCTCTGCGACTGAACCCGCGAACCGTCCTCGCGTTCGCGGTACGAGGTGGTCGAGATGTTGGTGATCGAGAAGAAGTTGGGGATCTTGCGCAGGTCACCGCCCCACCCCATCAGATCCATCTGCACGTCCTTGATCGAGGCACCGATGTTGGCCGTCAGGTGCCAGTCGTCCGAGAAGTAGTGGTCGATGTTGGCGATGGCGTCGGCATAGATCTGACGGTCGTTGCGCTTGGTGATGTTGTAGAGGCCCTTCTCGCCGGCGAAGTTGGTATCCGTACCGGCATAGCGTTTGTTGGTGATGTCCATGTCCGAGTTGTCGACCTTCACGCGGCCCGTCAGGTTGAGCCACTTCGTCACGTCGTACTTCAGGCTGGCCGAGAGCATGTAGCGGCGCTTCTTCGACTCGTTGATCATCTTGTGCATGATCCAGTAGGGGTTCTGGAACGACATGTCGCCCGAGCCGTAGGTCCAGTTCTGCGTATAGAGGTTGCGCGACTCGTCCCAGATCTGGTACATGCGCACGTTGTCGAAATCCTCGCCGCGCGGGAAGAGGTAGA
Organism: uncultured Alistipes sp.; assembly: GCA_944321945.1. Taxonomy (GTDB): domain Bacteria; phylum Bacteroidota; class Bacteroidia; order Bacteroidales; family Rikenellaceae; genus Alistipes. Next base: position 21,412 of record CALUNE010000013.1, on the reverse strand, counting down.
GGGCCGGCAGCGGGTTGAAATACTGGCCCGAGGCGATCATGTTCTTGTTGCTCTGGAGGATGTAGCTGGCGCTCAGGTCAAGCGTCATCTTGTCGTTGAGGAACGAGCTGACGTCGCGGAACGTGAAGTTGTAGCGGTTGTAGCCGCTGTTGGGCAGGATGTTCCGGGCATTGGTCGTGGCGGCCGAGAAGTAGGTCTGATGGCGCTTCGTGCCGGTCGAGAACGAGACCGAGTTGTTGACGTTCGAACCCGTATTGAAGAAGCACGACGGATCGAAGCGGCGCGAGGTCCGGGCGCCCCAGCTCTGATAGGAGCCGACCTCGTTGCCGTAGGTGTTCTGGAAGCGCGGCATGATGAACGGCATCGAGAAGGTCGTGCTGTTCGAGACGCTGACCGACGTCTTGCCGGCCTCGCCCTTCTTCGTATTGATCAGAACGACGCCGTTGGCGGCATCCGAACCGTAGAGGGCGGCGGCCGAGGGGCCCGTCAGCACCGAGATCGACTCGATGTCGTCGGGGTTGATGTCGGCCACGCCGTCCGATCCGAGGTAGTTGCCCTGCAGGCCGTCGTCCGAGGAGCCGAACGAGACGTTGGTCATCGGCACACCGTCGATCACGTAGAGGGCGTTGTTGTCCTTGTAGATGGACTTCGCGCCGCGCATCACCACGCGCACGGCGCCGCCCACACCGGCTGCCGAGGAGTTGATCTGTACGCCGGCGACCTTTCCGTTGAGCGAGTTCATGAAGTTGGCGTCCTTGACCGTCATGATCTCTTCGGCCTTGACCTCCTGGACGTTGTACGAAAGGGCCTTCTCCTGGCGTTTGATACCGAGGGCCGTCACGACGACGTTCTCGACGGCCACGGCCGACTCCTGGAGCGTGATGTCGAACTGCGTACGTCCGTCGACCGCCACCTCCTGCGACTCATAGCCCAGGTAGTCGAAGAGCAGGGCCGGATGCTGCGTACCCTCGGGGATGCGCAGCGTGAAGCGTCCGTCGATATCCGTGCTGACGCCGATGGTCGTCCCCTTGAGGATGACCGACGCGCCGATCACCGGCAGGCCGTGGGCATCGAGGACCGTACCGGAGACTTCGCCCGGGGTCGTTGCGGCGGCCGTGCCGGCTGCTGCTCCGTGTGCCGCAGCGGTGAGGATGATGTTCGAACCGTTGATTTCGTAGGCGAGGCCCGTTCCGCGGACCATCTGCGTGAGGGCGTCGCTCACCGGGAGATTGTCGGCCACGACGCTGACCGTATGATCGATGTCGAGACTTTTGTCGTAGATGAACAGGTACTGGGTCTGTTTTTCGATTTCGGCCATGACCCGTTCCATTTTGACTTGCCGCATGTCGATGGTGACACGGGCCGTTTGAGCCGCAGCCGGACGTGCCGACAGGCACAATACCGCCGCGAACAGGAAGGTTATCAGGCTTTTCATTTGGCCTGACACTTTTTTCTTCATATCTTTGCAGGTTGGTTTAAGGATAATAATTCAAGGTTGTCCCGATGCGAGGGAGCGACCGTTATCCTGCGGCTCGGAGTTGTTGGCGCAGCTCCGGGCCTTTTTGCTGGAGGTCCGTACGGAACGCAGGTAACGGTCTGGAGAGTACGGATCACGAATTCATAGGCAGTGTCGGTTTTAAGGTTCTGAAAATCGGTTTTTTATCAATAGATCGTTATCACATTGGTCTGGGAGTCGTAGTCATAGCGGAAATCGCAGCTTCGCTGCAGGATGCCCAGGGCATGTTCGATGCCGTCCGAGATCCGGATCTTGCCGATCGCCTCGATGCGGGGCATCTGCGACAGCCGGACGTCGAAACGCACTCCGTAGCAGCATTCGAAACGCTCGAGAATCTCCTCGAACGTGCAGCCGCTGATCGAGATCTGTCCCCGGGTCCAGAGGTAGTCGTTCGGGTCGTCGGCCGTCTCGACGGTAAGCCGCCCGTTCTGCAGCGAGACCTTTTCGTTGGGGCGGAGCGTCACCTGCTGCCGGTCGTCGAGGGCCGTCACGCGGACACTGCCCCGGAACAGGGCCGTCGAGAATTCACCGTGCCGTTCGTCGGCATTGACATTGAAACGGGTTCCGAGGACCTCCACCCGGCAGGCGTAGGTCTCCACGACGAAGGGATGCCCCGTATCGTGCGTCACGTCGAAGAGGGCCGTTCCCTTGAGACGCACCTCGCGTGTCGAACCGGCAAACAGGGCCGGGTATTCGAATTCGGCCCCGGAGTTGAGCCACACCGAGGTGCCGTCCTGCAGCGTAAGGTTGATGCGCTGACCGGCCGGGACCACGATCCGGTTGGTCAGTGCGGCCCAGTTGCGTTCGTGATAGGAGGCAACGCCCCAGCCGATGCCCAGCGCCAGTACGATCACGGCGGCCAGACGCACGGCATAACCGGCCAGACGACGGATCCGCCCCACTCCGGCAGCCGGTTTGGCGGTCGGTTTTGCAGCCGGAACCGGGGCAAAGAGTTGCAGGGCCGTAAACAGGGCCCGTTCGCGGTCGAACGTCCGACGGTTCTGCGCATCGGCATCGAGCCACTCCATCAGCCGGCGCTCCTCGTCGACCGAGGCTTCGCCCCTGAAAAAACGGTACAGGATCTCCTTTTCCATCTCTCTTTCAGTTTTTGTCACACCGGGTTCTTTGGCCGCTCTTCGGCGGGTCATTCACCATATAAGCACTTCAGCCGGGCGTTTTCCCGGCTGAAGATGTATTTTTTTTGAAATTTTTTCCGTCAGGGCCTCGAAAGGCGCTCCAGAAGGGCTGCGACGAGGGCGGCCGGCAGGTAGTCGTGCAGGGCATGGCGCAGTTTGGCCAGGGCCTTTTCGAGTTCCGACCCCACACGGCGCTCACTGATGCCGAACTGTTCGGCCACCTCGCGGTAGGAGCGGCCGCGGAAGCGCTGTTCGGTGAAGACACCCCGCGTCAGGGAGGGCATCTCGTCGAGGCTTTCGCGCACGAGGCGCTCGATCTCCCCCTCGAACAGCTGCCGGGGATCGCACAACTCCAGCGACCGGATGTTCTCGCGTAGCACCCGGTTTTCGAGCGCCTCGATCTCGCTTTGGACCCGCTGGCGGATCAACCGGGCCCTGAGATGGTTGAGACACTTGTGGCGCAGCGTCGTGAAGAGATAGGCCACCACGTTGCCCGACGTATCGATGCGGTCGCGGTTCTCCCAGAAATAGAGAAAGGTGTCGGTCACCAGATCCTCGGCCACAAGGCGGTCGCGGACATATCCGCGGGCGAACTCGATGAAACGCGGGCGGTACTCGTCATAGAGCCGTCCGAAATCCACGCCGTCGTTCATGTTGGAAGGGATGTGTCCCACGGAAATGCGTTTGTTTGTACAAATATAACATTTTTTGAAAAAACCACCGATCCCCGGCGGCAAAAACCGACACCCGTACAATCGGCCGCCAGTGCCGCCCGGACCGATATTTTCGGACCGGGGCTTGCCCGAACGGCGAAAAATCCGCATCTTTGCACGACCAAAATTCCGAATGAATGCTCCATACCGACGATACATGCATCGAAGCCCTGGCCGTCCACGTGGTGGGCAACCAGTCGAAGGACGAACCGCTGCTGGCTTCGCCCGGTCTTTCAACCCAGTGCGGCGACGAGGCGCTGATGCAGACGCTGACGGCCTATTTTCTGGACGGTTTCAAGGATGAATCGTGCTACAACCTCTACCACGAAAGCGACCTGACGTGCAACGAGGTGTGGACCTTCGTCGGGCGGATCTTCGACGATCCGTCGACGCTCTACGACAACTCGCTGAACCTGGCCCGCCACCTCTACGCCTGCGGCACGCTGCCGCAGATCAAGGGCGGCGAATTCTACGTCGTGCACTTCCTCGGCTGCCGCTTCGGCGGCGAGACGGCCGAGGCCGTGGGGCTCTTCAAGTCCGAGACGCGCGACACCTACCTCGATGCCCGCACGGACGACGACGGCGTACATCTGTCGACCCGCGAAGGGATCGACATCAAGCGGCTCGACAAGGGTGCCGTGATCTTCAATCTCGACCGCGACGAAGGGTTCGTCTTACAGATCGTCGACAACACCAACCGCACCGAAGCCCGCTACTGGATCGACGACTTCCTGCACGTGCGCGAGCGTCAGGACAGCTACCACAACACGCACAACGCCATGGCCATGTGCAAGAAGTACGTCACGAAGCACCTGGCCCGGGAGTTCGACGTCTCGAAGGCCGATCAGGCCGAACTGCTCAACGAGACGATGAACTACTTCCGCGAGCAGGAGAGCTTCTCGATGGAGGATTTCTCCGAACGGGTGATCCGCCAGCCGGAGGTGGCCGAGAGTTTCGCCCGCTTCAAACAGGCCTACGAGGAGGAGCGTGACATCCGCATCGAGGACGGATTCGACATCTCGGATGCGGCGGTCAAGCGCCAGGCCCGCGCCTACAAGAGCGTCATCAAACTCGACCGCAACTTCCACATCTACATCCACGGCAATCGCGACCTGATCGAGCAGGGACAGGACGAGAAGGGCAAATTCTACAAGGTCTACTACCAGGAGGAGGAGTGATCCCCCCCGCTCCCGGCCGTCCCGGAGAAACCCGTCGCCCCGGAATCCCTCCCGGGGCCCGTTCCCGGAACCCGCCGACCCGAAAATCCGCCTCTCCGGAACCCGCCTCTCCGAAACCCGCCACTTCCGACCCGCCGGCCCGAAAATCCGCCGGCCCGAAAATCCGCCGGCCTGAAAACCCGCCGGCCCGAAAATCCGCCGGCCCGCAACATCCGGCAACGAAAACCGTCCAGCGAAAACCGTCAAACAAAAACCGCCGCAACGATGATTCAGCAACGCATCTTCACGCTCCGGCCCCGCCGCCGGGGATTCCACCTGGTGACGGACGAAATCCGCAGCCACCTGCCGGAGCTCCCCGCCACCGGGCTGCTCCATCTGTTCATCCGCCACACGTCGGCCGGACTTTCCCTCAACGAGAATGCCGATCCCGACGTACGGAGCGATCTGGAGGCCATCTTCAACCACCTGGTCCGCGAACGCGAAAGCTACTACGCCCATACGCTCGAGGGAGACGACGACATGCCGGCCCATGCCAAATCGACCCTCGTGGGGAGCGACCTCACGATTCCGATCGTCAACGGCCGCCTCGGACTGGGCACCTGGCAGGGCATCTACCTCTGCGAGTTCCGCAACCGCGCTGCGGGACGGCAGATCGTCGCCACGATCCTCGGAGAGTAGCCGACACCGAAGGAGCCCGCTCCGAAGAACAGCGCCGAAGAGGGAGGGGAAAGCAGCCAAGGGCGATCAAGAGCCGCCGAGTGGTGCCAACGAGCAACCGGGCAACAACCGGAACGCAAGCGGGTGATACGGCCGAAGGACCCGCCGAAAACCGGGCCCCGCACCCTCGAATGCGACATCAATACGACATTGCAGGAAACTCCAACGAGGCGATGGAATTAAAAAATTTCTATCTTTGTTCCCGCAGGGTCTTCATTCCGAAGGCCGAAAGCCAAACACGATGGAAGCAATTACCGAATTTCTGATCGACTGGGGCTATTGGGGCCTCTTTCTCTCGGCGTTCATTGCGGGAAGTATTCTGCCGTTCAGCTCCGAGGCCGTGATGGTCGTATTGGTACGCATGGGGCTCGATCCGGTGGGATGCGTCGCAGCCGCCGCACTGGGCAATACCCTCGGCGGCATGACCTGCTACTGGATCGGAACACTCGGACGCACGGAGTGGATCACCCGCCTGGGGGTCTCGACGCGTCAGCTGGCCCGGGCCCGGAAATTTCTCGCGGGACGCGGCGCCCTGATGGCCTTCTTCGCCTTTCTGCCCACGATCGGCGAGGCCATTGCCATCGTGCTGGGACTCATGCGCAGCAATGTCTGGCTGACGGCCGGCTCGATGCTCGCGGGCAAGACGCTGCGCTATGTCGTCATTCTGGCCTCGTTCGAAGGGGTCGTCTCGCTCTTCTGACACGCCACGGTCCAAACGGTCACTCCCTGTCCCACCCTTGCCAACCACCTCCATCATGGAAATCCGCTCCACCGACACCCCTTCCCGCGAACTGCTGCTACTGGCCGACGAATCCGAAGCCTCCGTTGCCGATTACCTGCCGCGCAGCCGCTGCTACGCCGCTTTCGCCGACGGACAGATCGTCGGGCAATACCTGTTGTTGCACACACGCCCCTTCACGGCCGAGGTGGTGAACATCGCCGTAGCGCCGGCATATCAGCGCCGGGGTATCGCAACCGCCCTGCTGCGGCACGCCGTCCGGACAGCCCGCGAGGCGGGGTTTCGGATCCTCGAGATCGGCACCGGAGATTCCGGAACGGGTCAGATCGCCCTCTACGAACGCTGCGGCTTCATCCGCTGCGGCCTCGACATCGATTATTTCCGCAAACACTACCCCGCCCCAATCTTCGAAAACGGCAAGGAGTGCCGCCACATGGTGCGTCTACGCATGGATCTGACCGGAGAATAACTTTCTCAACGGCATCCCGACAGCTGCCAGGCACTCTACACAAAAAAAGGGGCGGATGACCCGAAGGCCGTCCACCCCTTTTTCCCAGTCAAACGCCGCTCCGCCGGGAGCCTCCCGGAACCCCAACTCCACCAGTCGGCTTCCGGACGGAAACGACGTTCCGAAATTCACACGACCGCTACCACGTCGCCTCCAGATACTGCGGCTCGGAGGACAATCCGTAGGCATCATACCCGTGACCGGTCTGATCGACCACCTTGTTGCGCAGGTTCCAGCCCGAATAGGGTTCGTTCATCGAAGCCGGTTCGCTGCCGTCCATCTTCCAGTAGGCCAGCAGATCGGGCGACTGTGGATCGGCGATTACCAGATCCTTCACGTTGGCGATCTCGCTGGCCGTCAGCGCCCGGGTCCAGACGCGCGCCTCGGCCAGATAGCCGTCGATCGGGCGGTTGCCGTTGTAGTTCGAAGCGCAGCCCAGTCCGAAGCCGATACCGCGGTTGTTCCAGAGCTGGACCTGCGAGATGTCGACCGTTTCACCCTTGTGGGTCGTCTCGGTGATGAACTGTCCGTCGATGTAGATGCGCAGCGAACTGCGTGTCCAGACAGCTGCCACGTGGTACCACTGGTTCGTGGCGCACGGAGCGTTGATCGCCGCCGGCTGGTAGTCGCCCTTGCAGACCTGAAGCACGTCGTAACCGATCTTCACGTCGCCGAAACGCATGCAGACGTTACCCTCGAGACCCATGATCGAGGAGATGTAGGGATCGCTCTTCTGGAAACTCTTCGCATAGACCCGGCACTCGAGCGTCAACTCCGGCAGGGCCGACAGATCCCGCGTACCCTCCTGGCCGCGCTGATCGTAGAAGCCCGGCACGATGTACTTGTTGCCCGAGCCGATGTAGACTCCCTTGCCGTGCACCGGTGCGCGGAAGACAAGATAGAGCGTACTCGAAGCGTTGAGGATCGACATCGAACCGTCGGTCTGCACGATCCGCATCGGCAGACAGTAGAACGTACCCGGCTGAAGCGCCTCCTTGACGACGATTTCAGCTTCGTCCGAGACGCTGGTGCCGGCCTTGATGGTCACCTCCTGTTTTTCGAAGTCATAGAGCTTCTCGTCGAGCAGCACACACGTCCGGCCATAGCGCGAGTTGTAGGCCTCGAGCAGTTCGGGGCAAACCTGCAGCGTCGCATGTGTCTCGTGGCCGACGATCTGCGAGGCCGAGACCGAGAAGGTGGCCTTTTCGCCCGCCTTTGTGATCGTGACGATCTTCGCCGGCTCGCGCTGTGCCTCCGTGATGTAGATCGACGGTTCGTACTGGGCGGCCTCCTGGCAGCCCGCAAGCGCTGCGGTCAATGCCAGGGAAGCCCATATCTGTTTCATTTTCATAGTTTCATTCGTTTTGATCGGTTAATTTTTCGGTGCGTAGGCCTCAAACTCACAGATGTTGTAGGCCCACGAGTAGGGAACGATGGTCATGCGGATATAGCGGCACTCCACCGGGCTGCGCAACTGCAGATAACGCCAGTTGCCATCCGTGAGCGCAAGCTCGACCGTACCCGACGCCTGCGCCACCCACTTCCGGCCGTCGAGGCTCACCTCGATGTCGCGCAGATTCTTGAACGAGTAGTCGATGTATCCCATCCGCCAGCCGACGATCGTGTGGGCCTTGGCCATATCGACCACCACCTTGATTTCGGGGGTCTCCTCCGTGAAGGCCTTCAATCCATCGATCAGCTGTCCGTCGAACATCGCCTTCGTGTAGTCCTGATCATTGGCCGTAAAGGTCCATCCCGAGCGATCCTCGATCACCGTACCGTCGACCGTATCGACCCGTTCCTGGACGTTGGTCTGCGACTTCGAGACGATGATGTAACGCGTCAGCACCTTATCGTCATAGAGCCAGTAGTCTGTCGAATTGCCGAGGTTGATCCGGTAGGCAATCATGTAGTCGCCGCTCTCGAGCGCCGCGGGATCCTTGACGCCGATCGTAATCGGAGCGGCCATCTTCTCGCCCTGTTTCAGCGTGATGGCTTCGGGAAGCGTCATCTGATCGGCCGCGAGCGTACGGTAGCTGGTACCCTTGTCGCGGTTGTAGGCCTCGACCAGCGTCGGGTCAACCTCCAGGGCGAACGATACATCCTCCGGTACGCCGTACTGCAGCCCCAGCGCCAGTTCGCAGGTTCCCTGCTCGATGAGCGTGCCGTCGATCAGCGAGACGATCTCCAGCTTCTCGGTCTGTTTGCCCGAGATAGTGACCGTATTGGCCATCGGCTTGGATTTCAGGCTCACCCGCACGTAGAGCACCTCGCGGGCCGTGTTCGGGGCGATGCCCGCCACACCCGAGTAATCGATACGCACGGCCGCCAGATACTCCTTGCCGGCCTCAAGGCCCTTGCCCGTGATGATCATCCGCACGGGCGTCTCCACGGAGGAGTGCTGCTCGCCGGCCGCAAAGCGGAACGGAGCCGTAAAGGTGACATTTGCAGGATCGATCGCCTCGTATTCGGTATAGTTGTAGGCGTTGTAGGGCTCGACGAGCGAGGGGTCGAGCATCAGCGGGAGGGTCATCTCCGCGGCGGCCACGGCCGACAGCGAGCCCGAGAGCGAAATGGCCGCAGCCTCGGCGGCACCCGACGGGAAGGGGGTCAGTTCGATGGTCGTCTCGCCGGCCTGATCGAGTGTGAGGAGGTTCTTCGTGTAGTCGCCCTGCGGCGCGGGGTTGGCAATCTGGATCGCCTGGCGGATATACTTGTAGGGCATGCTTGCGTTGCCGTACTCATACTCCATGTGGTAGGATCCGAAGCCGGCCGAGGTCTCCTCGAGGGCAAAGTAGGCCATACCCAGCAGCGAGGGGATCGTCTCGCCGTTGTGGCTGTAGTTGGCGCCGCCGCTCTGCCACAGCGACTCGAAGTTCTCCGTGAAGATGATCTGTTCGGGACGCCAGCCACGACCTGCCGCACTCTGCGTACGGTTGTGAAGATTGCTGGCACCGCTGCAGTTGTAGGCCTGTGAGACGGCGTAGTCGCACAATTCGCCGATGTTGGCCGGCAGCCAGTCGCTGTCGATGTTGCCGTCGATGAGGAACAGGCGGCCCGTTCCCGACTTGGGACCGATGTACTTGCTCAGCTCCTCGGCAAAACGCTTGAAGTTCTCCGGATTCTTGTTCATCGGGCCCTGGTGGTCGACGGCCGTCTCGAAGTCGATGTCCATACCGTCGTACTGGTACTTGTCCATCGAGTCCTTGCCCCAGGCCTTGGCGTAGGCCACGATTCCCTCCTCGGTGATCTGGCCGTCGACCTTGAACTCCTCGGGCATGTCCTTGGCCGAGATGCAGAAGACAACCTTCGTCCCCTTGATCTGCTGCACGAAGGCCTTGTCCTCGAGCTGTTCGGAGCTCAGGCTGTGCCACTGGCTCCAGATCGAGATGATGTCCATCGAGTCGGGCGCACTGCGCAGGCGGCTCTGCTCCGAGGCCCCGATTCCCGTCCAGGAACCGTACCAGCCGAAGGCCAGTTTGTGATCGGTCTGCTTGTAGGCGCGCAGACGGGCGTAGTAGGCGTCGTCACGCAGGATGGGCGACTGCTTGTCCGGATACTGGATACGGACCGGTTCGGGCGTCGTCTGCTTCTCGCACGCGAAGAGCATCGCCGCACCAGCCATCACCGTCAATATATGAATCAGTTCTCTTTTCATCTTGATTAGTCTGTTTTACTTGGATAAGGTCGCTTATTTCTTGTCCCACCAAAGTTTCGTACCTCCGGCATCGGGGCCGTCGAGCAGCCGCACGGCCGCATTGACCGCTCCGGCATTGTTCGAGTACTCGAGTTTCGGGAAGACCATGCGGCGGATCTGTGTCTCCTTGTTGATGGTCGGGTCCTCGCTGTTGGCCACGATCGGGAACAACTGCGGGAAGCCCGTGCGGCGGAACTCGGCCCAGGCCTCCATGCCGTTCGGGAAGAGGGCGATCCACTTCTGCGTAATGATGCGCTCGAGTTCGTTGCCGTCGTTCTGCCACTTGACCGACACCTTGCCGCGGGCGCTGATCGAATATTTCGTCGGGTTCTCCGAAACATCGGAGAAGGTCGCCGGAGTCTTCACGCTGGCAAGATAGTTATTGGCCTCGTTCGTCGAGAGTCCGTTCTCGGCAAACGACAGCCGGATACCCTCTTCGTAATTGCTCTGCGCCTCGGCCTTGTTGTCCGTCATCAGGCAATACTCGGCCTTCAGGAAGGCCACCTCCGAAGCCAGCAGCCAGTTCATCGGCGTATCGGTCTGGATATTCGGGGCCGACATCTTCGTATAGAACTTCTGCTCGGTGGATCCCAGGCCGTTGCGCACGCCGTGGAAGCCGCCGCCATCGATCGTCGCGGGCTGGAACATCGAGGCACGCCGCGGATCCTCGTAACCGTTCAGATAGGAATCCATCGAGGCGCTCATGCGGGCGTCGTTGTACGAATTCCAGATCATCTCCATCGGGTTGTTGATCGTAATCTGGCGATAGCTCTTCAGCATGGCGTTGTCGGCCGTCGAGGTGATCACTCCGCCCTCGATGGCCTCCCGGGCGTACTGCTTCGAGAGTTCGGGCTCGACGTAGCGGATACGGATCGCCAGCCGCAGTTTGAGTGAATTGGCAAAGCGCAGCCATTTGTTCAGATCGCCCGCATAGATGGCGTCGACCTTCTCGAGCGACTTGTCGCCCGGCGCCACGGCAATCTGCGCCTTGAGCGCCTCGATCGAATGGTCGAGCGTCTCGAAGAAGTGATGGTAGAGGGTCTCCTGCGAATCGTAAGGGCTGATCGCCTCCCCGAAGTGGAGCACCGGCAGCGGCCCGTACATGTCACTGGCGCGGTGCAGCGTCAGCACCTTGAGAATATCGGCCACAGCCATGGCATGGGCACTCAGCAGCCCCTCGTCATAGCCCGCCTTGAGCATCAGCCAGGCCGGCATCACCTGCGTGAAGGCCACCTCGAAGACCGTATTGCTCCAGTTGTTGGCCGTCAGGTTGTAGACCATCGGATTGCTGCCGCCGTCGAAGTGGTTGGCGCAGGCCATGTAGCCGGCATAGTGGTCGGCCAGCAGATTCCAGCCCGTCTGATAGCGATTGACGGGTACGGTCGTCTCGCCCGTCGTCGGATAGGCGGCGTCGAGCTCCATGGTGGTGATCAGCGAAGCCTGATCCACCACCTGGGCGGCGTTGGGATCGGTATTGAAGCTCTCGAAGTCACCCGTGCAGGCGGTAGCCGCAACGGCCATCGCGGTCACGGCTCCGATCCATATCTTGATTCTGTTCACAGTCGTTTTCATGAATGGTTGGTATTAGAATTGAAGCCGTACGCTGAATCCGATCGTCCGCACGCTCGGCTGCATGAAGAAGTCGAGATTCTGGTAGTAGGTGCTTGTCGAGGCGGTCACCTCGGGATCGAACGGCGCCTTGTTGTAGAACATGAAGAGGTTACGGCCGACGAGCGACACCGTCGCACGGAGTTTGTTGTTGAACCACGACGACGGCAGGTCGTAGCCCAGCGTCAGCTCGCGCAGACGCACGTTCGTCATGTCGTAGACATATTGCGAGAGCATACCCATGCCGTCGCCCGAGTTGGCATAGAACTCCTTGACGCCGGAGATCGTCTGCTTTTCCGAGATGCGGATACCCCCGGCCTCGCGGGCATCGGCCGAGGCCTGCGACACGCCGAAACGGTCCATCAGCGCCTGCGTCACCGAGACGCCGCGGCCGCCGATGCGGGCATCGACCAGCACGCCGAGCGAAACACCCTTCCACGAGAACTGGTTGTTCCAGCCCATGCGGTAACGGGCATCGGTATTACCGGCATAGATCCACGTATCGGGATCGATCGTCACCGTACCGCCGTTGGGATCGACGTAGATCTGCCCCTGATCGTCGGTCTTCAGCCCCGTCACGTAGAAGTCGCCGATCGAACCGCCCGGACGCAGCTTCACGCGGTAGCCGCCGTAGTCCATGTTCACCTCCGGGAGCGACACCTCGGCACCCGTCACCGGGTCGATCGTCCCCTCGGGAACCAGCTCGCGGATCTTGTTGCGGTTGAGCGAGAAGTTGAACGACGTCGACCACGCAAAGTCACCCCACATGTTCTTGTATCCGGCCACGGCCTCGACACCCCAGTTGTTGACCTTTCCGGCATTCAGATACGACTGCTTGTAACCCGTGCTGGGAGGTGCATCGTAAAGGAACAGCTGGTTGTAGGTATTCGTATCGTAGTAGGTGGCGTCGAGCCAGATCTTGTTGCCGAGGAACTTGGCGTTCATACCCACCTCGAACGACTTCGTGCGCTCGGGACGCAGATGAGAGGCCGGGGCATAGGTCTGGGTGGTAATCACACCGTTCTTGATCGCGTAGTTGGCGCCCGTGATGAAACGCTGCGGAGGGTTACCCACCTCGGCATACGAGGCGCGCACCTTCAGGAACGAGATACCGGCCTTCGAGAGATCGGCCATCGACGAGATCACGGCCGACAGACCCACCGAAGGATAGAAGATGTTCAGCTGATCGGTAAAGGCCAGCTGCGAGGCCCACTCGTTCCGGAACGTGGCATCGAGGTAGAGCATTCCCTTCCAGCCCAGCTGCAGCGTGGCGTAGATCGCCTGGTTCTGGTCGTGGTAATTCTCCTCCATGGGCAGCGTATTCAGGTCGCTCGAGACGATGTTGTTGTAGGTAAACTTGTTGGGAATGCCGGCCAGGTGACCCTCATAGCCGGTCAGGGCATTGCGGTCATCGGTAAGGCTCGCACCGAAGTTGAACTGCACGGAAAAGGCGTTCTCCCAGAAGCTCTTGTCGATCGACAGCAGCGCATCGGCGTAGAGGTTGCTGTGACGCGAGGTGTGGTTCAGGTAGTTGCCGTACTCCGAAGCGAAGAGCGTGTTGGACGAGGCGTAGATCTTGCGCGTGTAGTTCATCACCATGTTGTCGGTACGCACACGGCCCGTCAGACTCAGCCAGTCGAAGACATCCCACTTCAGCGTCGCATTGAACGTATAGCGCTGCATGTTGTTCTCGAAGATCTCACGGTTGACCACCCAGTAGGGGTTCTCGACACCGTTGATGAACTCCAGTCCCCAGAACTGCTCGCTGTAACCCAGACTCGGGTTGTAGCGCTCGTAGACCTGGTATTTCGAGATATCGTCGCCGCGCGGAAAGAGATAGACGCCGATCAGCGGGTTGTGATAGATACCCTGGATCAGCGGGTTGCGGCTGTACTGCTTCATATACGAAGCTCCCAGATCGAGCGTCAGGCGATCCTCGATCAGAGCCGTTGTGTTGCGCAGCGAGAAGTTGTAGCGGTTGTAGACGTTGTTCGGGATGATACCGCGCGTGTTGACCGAAGCGGCCGAGAAATAGGTCTGGTTGCGCTTCGTACCGGCGGTGATACCGATGGCGTTGGTCTCGTCGAAGCCCGTCTGGAAGAAATCCTTCGGATCGTACGACGAGGGGGTGGCCAGCTTCTCACCCCAGCTCATCGACGGCGAATTGAGATCCGTGCCATAGGTGTTCTGGAACTTCGGCATGACGAACGGCGACGAGAAGGTCGTGCTGTTCGAGTAGTTCACCCGCACGCGTCCCTCTTCACCGCGCTTGGTCGTAATCAGGATCACGCCATTGGCACCCTGCGAACCGTAGAGTGCGGCAGCCGTGGCTCCCGTCAGCACCGACATCGACTCGATATCCTCGGGGTTGATGCTGGCAATACCCTCATAATCACCGCCGTCCGGGGTTTCGTAGATACCTTCGGTCTGCTTCGAGCGCAGGCTCGGCAGCGGAATACCGTCGACGACATAGAGGGCATTGTTGTCGCCGTTGAGCGACTTGACGCCACGCATCACCACGCGGGTCGAACCGCCCGCACCCGAGGCGCTGGCATTGATCTGCAGACCGGCGATCTTGCCCGAGAGCGAGTTCATGAAGTTGGCATCCTTGACCGTATTGACGATCGAACCGGCGACCTCCTGTACGTTGTAGGTCAGGGCCTTCTCCTTGCGCTTGATACCGAGGGCCGTAACGACCACGGCATCGAGCACCTCGTTGTCCTCGTGCATGACCACGGCGAGCGACGTGACGGCACCCGTCACGGGAATCTCCTGTTTCGTATAGCCGATCAGCGAGATCTCGAGCACGTCGCCCGGTTTGGCCTGCGGCAGCGAAAAGTTGCCGTCCAGATCGACTGCCACGCCGATGGTCGTCCCCTTCAGCAGGACGGTGGCGCCCACCAGAGGCATTCCCTTGTCATCCTTGACCGTACCGCTCACGCCATTGCGTGCGGCGGGGGTGGCGGCCGACGAGGAAGCCTTGCGCGAGAGGACAATGTGTTTGTCACGCAGCGTGTAGGCAATGTCGAAACCCGCAAAGAGGCGGTCGAGCACACTCGTAAGCGCCTCGTCATGCGCCGAGACGGTTACCTTGCGCTCCGTATCGATATCGGAGGTGTTGTAGACGAACGAATAGTCGGTCTGTTGTTGAATGGACTGGAATACCGTGATGATGGCGGCATTCTGCACGTCGAGGCTTACGCGGGGAGCCGATTGCGGCGTCTGGGCCGCAGCCCGGGCACTCGAATATCCCGACAAAAGCATCGAGACAAGCAGCAGGCTGCGGAGACATAGCGAGACAATGCGCCCTCCCTTGCCTGCGACAAGGTTGAATTTTTTCATAAAAGGTTAAAGTAGGTTGGTAATGTCTTAAGGTAATTTTCGTCGCGGTTTACCGCGAGCAGGAGCATGTCGGTCAGTTCTCCATAGGCAGCAGAGGTCTTTCGGTTTCAGATTAGGTTTTGGTTTGATCGGGTCGGGTTGGTTTTCAGTTGGCGTATATTTCGATGTCGTTGTCGACGATCCGGTAGTTGAATTTGTAGGTCAGCTGCAGCACCGACATGATGTGGTAGATGCCGTCCTCGACCTGGAAGTCTCCCGAAAAACGCAGCTGACGCAGAGCATCGTCCTTGAAGTGGATATCGACGTTGTAATAGCGGTTGAGCTCTTCGACAATCTCCTCCAGCGTATTGTGTTCGAAGCTGAAGCGTCCGTAGATCCAGTTGATCGAACGTTCGGCCGTCGGGATGTCGGTCAACTGCATGTTCTTCGTATCGGTATCGAAGAGCAGCTGCTGCGAGGGACGAAGCCGCAGGGCGGAACCGCGCTCATCCGTGGCGGAAGCCTCGACCGAACCTTCGAGCAGAACGGTGGTTATCAGATGCTTATCTTCATCGTTGCGGATATTGAAACGCGTACCCAGCACCCGAATGTCGAGGCCGTTGGTCGTAACGACGAACGGAGCATGCCGATCGTGCGCCACCTCGAAGTAGGCTTCGCCCTCCATCTTCACACGGCGCTTGCGCGAGAAAAACGAGGCGGCATACTCCACTCGGCTTGACGAATTGAGCCAGACCTTCGTGCCGTCGGGCAACACGGCCTGCGAGCGTTCGCCGACCTGGGTATAGACGACCACGGGCTGCGTCAGCCGCTCGACGGAGCTTCGGGCCATCCAACCGCCGGCCAACAGCACGACGACAACGGCTGCGGCGGCCGTCACCCGCTTCAGGCTGCGGATCCACATGCTCCGCCGGGACCGTTCGCGGAGCCGCGTGCGGCAGTTTTCATAGGCCTTTTCCACGTCGATGCGGGCCGTATCGTTGATGCGGTCGTTGAGATAGAGCAGGCGATAGATCTCGCCCAGACGCCGACGGTTGGCCGGTGAGGCATCATACCAGGCCTCCACCGCGGCGCGCTGTTCCGCGTCGAGTTCTCCGCTCAGATAAGCGGCCAGCGTCTCTTCGTTGATTTCAAAATCCGCCATTTTCATTTGCTTGTCTGCATAGTAATACAATCCGCCGGTAAAAGTTACTAACGGAGGAAGTCATTTTTTTCACTTTTTTTCAGGAAAGCCGGCTTCCGAGTACCAGTGCGATCAGGGGCCAGTACTCGCGCAACTCTTCGCGCAGCAGACGGACGGTTTGACCGATGCGGTAGTTGACCGTCTGGGGCGAAACGTGAAGTGCCGCGGCGATCTCCCGGTGGGTCATCCCCTCGAGACGGTGCATGCGGAAGGTCTGCCGGAACTCCGCAGGCAGTTTGTCCAGGGCCTCGTTCAGACGGCGCATGAGTTCTCCCTCGAGGTAGAAGTCCGGATCGTCGAACTCCTCCTCACAGGTTTGGGCCAGTTCGCGGAAGATGCGGTTGCGGACCGTATGGCGCGAGGCGCTGTTGATCGACTTGTTCTTGACGATGGTGAAGAGCAGTGATTTGAGCGGCATTTCGGGGAGCAACGTGGTTCGGTGTTCCCAGAGCCACATCATGGTATCCTGGACCAGCTCTTCGGCCCGGTCGAGGGTCACGAAGCGGGTAGCGTAGGTGCACAGGGGTTTGTAGTAACGCCGGAAGAGCGCATGATAACAGTCTTCGTCGCCGGCCCGGAGCAATCGGACGATCGTGCGGTTATCCTGCATGTCGACAACTTGTTGCATATTTTCCTTGGCAACTCTCATCTGCGCGCTCCCGGAGATTTCCGAGAATCGGAAGCCAGACAAAAATACAATAATATCCGTGATTTGCAAAAAAACGGAACAGGCAGCTCCTCACGAAAGTTGCAAGGAGGCCCGTTCCGGCCATTCCACGGTTGCACGAAGCGCTTTGCGGCGGCTTGTCCTTCCCGGCCATCATCCGAAAATCCGCATCGGGCACTTTCCGGAGAGCCCCGCCGCCTTCCAAAAAAATCCGGCCCCGACTTGGCCGGGACCGGATTCCACTACTGAAATCTACTATGACAAAAACCTTTTTTGGTGGAAGGTCTGTTTAGGGCGGAAACGATCGTCTGACCGACAGTTCCCGCAGCGGTCAATCGTTCGACGAGATGAGTTGCGCCGCCTGCGCATAGGTCCGCGAGGCCAGCTCCTTATCCAGCATGTAGAGGCCGAACTTGTTGCCGTCGACCGCTTCACAGGCGGCAATCTTCTCCCGCGCAGCCTCCTCTTCCTCGACCTGCTCGTTGACGAACCATATGAGCATGTTCGATGATGCGTAATCATGGTCTTCGGCGGCAATCGAAGCCAGACGGTTGATCATCTCAGTCACCTCCTTCTCATGCTTCAACGTATCCTGGAACATCTCCAGCGGCGACGCCCATTCGGTCCGCACGGCCTCGATCGGGCGAAGCGCCACCCGCCCTTCACGCGAAAGCAGGTAGTTCATCAGGATGCGGGCATGGTCCTGCTCCTCCCGGAACTGAACATAAAACCAGTTGGCAATTCCCTTCAGCCCCTTGGCCTCGGCATCCACGGACATCGACAGATAGAGATACGCCGACCACATCTCGGCATTGATCTGCGCATTGAGCGCCTCGTGCAGTTTTTGACTCAACATAGCGGTAAAGTTTTCAGGTTGTACGGTTTCTGTTTGCAGAGGCAAAGATAGATCGTTTCCGATTATTCACGAAAAAATTCCAATCATATCTTCTTATACACCCATCAGCAGAAACGATATGCGGCATCCAATCTGCAAATCGGATGCCGCAATCGTAGTCGGAAGGGGAAAAGTCCGAGGCTGATTTCGACGATCAGTCATCGATGTCAACCAGACGGAACGACCGATCGAACTTCAGATCCAGCCCGTTGTCCAGTCCGACGTCATAGCCTTTGCGCTCCCGCTCGATACGGACGACCGTACGGCCCGTGAAACGGGTATTCACATAATCGAGTATCGGTTGCGGGACAATGCCTGCGGGCACTTCGCCATAGCGGCAGTCGACCTCCTTCCAGTCGCCGTTCCTTACGAACTCGACCTTCGAGCCGTTGACGAAGAGCACCTTGTACTCCTTGTCGAACCACTCTTCGTCGACCTTTGCGTAGGAGACAGCCAGCTCTTTGAAATAGGTATTGATAAATTGCTGCGACGAAGCGGGGAGCTCTCCGACGGAGATCATCCGGTCGTTGTCGGCCAAAGCCACACCGGTCGTGCATACGGCCAGCAATGCGGCCAAAAGAATCGTGAACTTTTTCATAATCATCTGTAATCGGTTTCCGTTATTTTTCTGCTGCAAAGTTCCGACACGAAACTGAAACGAATCTGAAAGGAGGGGGCTATTTCGGGAAATTCACCGTAAAAGTATGTCGTCCGTCGCGGAAGGCATAGACAATCTGCAGGTCGTAGAGGCGGCACACGGCATCGACGATGGCCAGTCCGAGGCCCGTGGATCCCTTCTTCCGGCTCCCCTGGTAGAAGCGGTCGAAGATATGCGCGGCATCGAGCGGCCCCTCGGCAGCCGTATTGGCGACCTCGAAACCGCGGGGCGAGATCCGTACCGAGACCTCGCCTCCCCGGGCTCCGTGGACGAAGGCGTTCTTCACGAGGTTGGCGACCAGACTCCCGGCCAGCGAGGGGTTCATCTGCACACGCAGCGGAGCCTGCTCCTCCATCACGAAACGCATCTCCCGATAGGCGTAAATCTCCCCGAGATCCTCGCCCGAGCGACGGAACAGCGTCCCGAGATCGACCTCTTCGGTCTCGGGGAACTGACCGTTGTCGATCTTCGAAAGCAGCAGCAGCGAACGGTTCAGCCGCACCAGATAATCCAGCGTATGCTGTACCTTGGCAATCTCGCCCAGCTGCTCCTCGCTGAGCCCCTGCGGATCGTCGACCAGCATTTCGAGCCGGTTGCGGCAGACGGCCAGCGGGGTCTGCATCTCGTGCGAGGCGTTGCCGATGAACTGTTTCTGGCGTTCGAACGACGACTCGGCACGGGCCGCATAGCGTTTGGCCGCCTCGTTCAGACGCCGGAACTCCGTCACCGAGGTCTCCACCTCCAACGGGGCATTCGATGTCCCGATCCGGTACTCGTCGAGCCACCGCAGCAGGGCGTAGAGCGGGCGCATCGTCCGGTTGAGCACCACGACCGTCACCAGCAGCACCGTCAGCAGCAGAAAGAGATACAGGTAGAGAATGCCGTAGAAGATCGCCTCCAGCAGATCCTCCTTTTCGAAGCTGGGGGTCATCACCGTCAGTTCATACCAACGGTTGTCGGCATCGCGGAACGTCTGGCGCAGAACCCGGGCCGGCTCCTCGTCGTCCCGTTCAGGGATATAGATCTCTTCGTCCGTATAGCGTTCACGGGCCCGGCCCCGGGCATATTCGGACGAAACCTCGTGCAGGAAATAACCGGTATTTCCGTCGGCCGAGGCCTCGGGGAGCTCCCGTCCGGCCAGAACCCGTTTGACGATCACCTCGGCCCGAGCCTCCAGGGCATGGTCCACCTCGTCGTTGACCTCGTCGATGAGCGTGAAGTAGAAGAGGGCCGCCCACCCGGCCAGCAGCAGCGTGAGCACCCACGTCAGGTGCAGCAGAATGCGATAGACCAGCTTCATGGACGGATGAGTTTGTAACCGAAACCGTAGACGGCCCGGATTTCGATATCGGCCCCGGCATCGTGGAGTTTGCGTCGCAGGTTCTTCATCTGCGCATAGACGAAGTCGAAGTTGTCCACCTGGTCGATGTGATCGCCCCAAACGCCTTCGGCCAGCGCCGCCTTGTCGACCGTATGGTTCGGACGCGCCATGAAGTAGTGCAGGATGTCGTACTCCTTGCGCAGCAGATCGAGCGGGCGTCCGTCGACCTCCACCCGCCGGCTGTCGGGCCACAGGCGGACGTTGCCCGCCTCGAGACACTCGTAGCCGTCGCGCTGGTGGCGGCGCAGCACGCTGCGGATCCGCGCACTCAACTCGGCCAGATGGAACGGTTTGGGCAGGTAGTCGTCGGCTCCGAGTTCAAGCCCTTCGATCTTGTCGTCGAGCGAATCGCGCGCCGAGATGATGATCACCCCGGCCCGGTTGCGACGTTTTTTGAGTTCCTCGAGCAGTCGCAGACCGCTGCCGTCGGGCAGCATGATGTCGAGCAGGATGCAGTCGTAATCGTACGCGGCGATCTTGTCCGACGCCGAGGCGTAATCGGCGGCCTGCTCGACGACGTACTGTTCGCGCGTGAGCGTCCGCACCATGATCTCCCGCAGGGAAGGTTCATCTTCGACAATCAATATTTTCATAGGCACACTTGCGTTTTCCGGGACAAAGGTCGTCTGCAAATCCGAAAGGAAACCGAAATGCCGGCGTCGTTGTTCAACGCAGTTCGCACAGCATGATCCACTCCCCGTCGCGCTCCTCTGCCACGCGGAATCCGAGTCTCGGATAGAGTCTTGCGGCCGGATTGTCCCGCTGCACGGAGAGCGATACCGCACAGAAACCCCGTCGGCGCAGTTCATCCAGCATCGCCCGCAGCAACTGCGTTCCGATTCCGCGCCCGCGCCACTCGGGACAGAGGGCCACGGCCAGTTCGGGCGTCGCCGCGTCGACCCATCCGTATCCATGCAGGCATCGGCACCAGACGGCTCCGACGACGCGTCCGCCGACCGTCCCGACCAGGCAGCAGTCCCCGTCGCGCTCGCCGAACGCCTCGACATAGGGGCGCAGTACGGGGCTGTGGACCACCTCACGCGGCAAGCGCTTCCCCGGACCGGGTTGCCAGATCGCCTCGTAAAGGAACTCCTCCAGCAACGGGATCTCCCGCTCACGGATCGGTCGAATCTGCACATCCATGAGGTAAAGATACAAAATTTACAGTGCGCATGCACGCGTCCACCCGACAAAAAAAGCGATGCCCCCTTGCAGCGAGCACCGCTCGATCGTCAGCCGGAGTTTCCGAGCCACGGGCAGCCTCACACCAACAAAAAAAGCGATGTTCCCTTGCAGCGAGCATCGCTCGATCGTCAGCCGGAGTTTCCGAGCCCCGGGCAGCCTCACACCGACAAAAAAGCGATGCCCCCTTGCAGAGAGCATCGCTCGATCGTCAGCCAGAGTTTCCGAGCCCCGGGCAGCCTCACACCGACAAAAAAGCGATGCCCCCTTGCAGAGAGCATCGCTCGATCGTCAC
>CALUNE010000012.1 GCA_944321945.1 uncultured Alistipes sp. | reverse complement strand
ACGATCTGGATACCGGTCGTCTGATCCTCGTTGTCGCCCTTCATGCCCTCGAGAGCGGCCGTAGCACGGATGTAGGCAACACCGCCACCCGGAACGATACCCTCCTCGACGGCGGCACGCGTTGCGGCCAGTGCATCGTCGACACGGTCCTTCTTCTCCTTCATCTCGACCTCGGTCGTGGCACCCACGTAGAGGACGGCCACACCGCCGGCCAACTTGGCCAGACGCTCCTGGAGCTTCTCCTTGTCGTAGTCCGACGTAGCCTTCTCGATCGACGTGCGGATCTGGGCAACACGGGCCGCAATGGCCTCCTTCTTGCCGGCGCCGTCGACGATCGTCGTATTCTCCTTGTTGAGCGTCACCTTGTCGGCCGTACCCAGCATGTCGAGCGTTGCATCCTCGATCTTCATGCCCTTGTCGGCCGAGATCACCGTGGCACCCGTCAGGATGGCGATATCCTCGAGCATCTCCTTGCGGCGATCACCGAAGCCCGGAGCCTTGCAGGCGGCGATCTTCAGCGTACCGCGCAGCTTGTTGACCACCAGAGCCGAAAGCGCTTCGCCATCGACATCCTCGGCAATGATCAGCAGCGCACGGCCGCTCTGAGCCACCGGCTCCAGAACGCCCATCAGCTCCTTCATCGTCGAGATCTTCTTGTCGGTGATCAGGATGTAGGGTTTTTCCAGCTGAGCCTCCATCTTCTCGGGATCGGTGATGAAGTAGGCCGAGATGTAACCCCGGTCGAACTGCATACCCTCGACCACCTCGACATGCGTCTCGGTACCCTTGGCCTCCTCGACGGTGATGACACCCTCCTTGTTGACCTTGGCCATCGCCTCGGCGATGAGTTTACCGATATTGTGGTCGTTGTTGGCCGAGATGGAGGCAACCTGCTCGATCTTGGCGAAATCCGAACCGACCTCCTGGCTCTGCTCGCGCAGCGACTCGACCACCTTGGCGACGGCCTTGTCGATACCGCGTTTCAGATCCATCGGGTTGGCACCGGCGGTAACGTTCTTCAGACCCACGCCGATGATCGACTGAGCCAGCACCGTAGCGGTAGTCGTACCGTCACCGGCATCGTCGTTCGTCTTCGAGGCGACCTCCTTGACCATCTGGGCGCCCATGTTGGCGAACGCATCCTCCAACTCGACCTCCTTGGCTACGGTCACACCGTCCTTGGTGATCTGGGGAGCCCCGAATTTCTTATCGATAATGACGTTGCGACCTTTCGGGCCGAGCGTCACCTTGACTGCATTCGACAGCGCATCGACACCCTCCTTGAGGAGTTCACGCGCTTCCACATTATATTTAATCTCCTTTGCCATGGTTGTTTCGTTTTTGAAATTAGATGATTGCCAGAATGTCGTTCTGTTTCATGATCAGATAGGTCTCGCCGTCGATCTGAATCTCCTGCCCGGCATACTTGCCGTAGAGCACCTGGTCACCGACCTTGACCTCCATCTTCACCTCCGAAGTACCGGGGCCAACGGCAACGACCTTGCCTGCCAGCGGTTTTTCCTTGGCCGTGTCGGGGATAATCAGTCCGCCGGCCGTTTTCTCCTCCGCGGGATTCGGAAGAATCAGCACGCGATCCGATAAGGGTTTTACGTTCATAGCTTTACGTTTTTAATTGTTATTATTCTATATTTTCGTTGTATTTTGCTACTGCAAGCACCCCGATTACCAACAATTGATGTGCCAATCGGTTTTTGGCAGTTTCGGGGTGACAAACGAGCAGGCGGACTGCCATTTTGTCACTCCCGGGAGGTCTCGAAAAATTTTCCGGTCGATTTTTTTGCATGGAACAAAAAAACGTATTACCTTTGCAAACCGATACGAGATCCGTATCGACATGGTGGATGTAGCTCAGTTGGTTAGAGCGTCGGATTGTGGTTCCGAAGGCCGAGGGTTCGAGCCCCTTCTTCCACCCCAGGGCGCAGGAAAGGATGCCCAAAAGAGTGGACAAGAAAGCGCACAAACAAGCAAAAAGCCTTATGTATCAATGATATGTAAGGCTTTTTCATTTTTGCACGATTCCTGAAAATGCATTCTCAGGCAGCGTGTCCGAGGCCAAATAGCGACCTGTTTTGCCTCGGGCCGAAAATAGGTCACGATTTACGCACAATGCATTGTCTTACAACGATTTGCTCCGCAATATCTCCCATGCTGCAAACGTTTGTTTAACCCATTAAAAAACATGCAGCCATGCGTCGAACAACCTTCTCCGTGGTCTTCTTCTGCAAGAAGTCCAGAATCTCCAAAAAGGGCAAAGCGCCCATCTATGCCCGAATCACCACCTCCGGTCTCTCAACCGAAATCTATACCCGCTGCCAAATTGAGCCCGAGCGCTGGAACCAACGCCTGGAACGCACCCTGCATCGGGACAAGGTGGCCCTACAAATCAACGACATCGTGGACAGCTATCGGGCCAATATCCTGGCGGCCTACGACGCTCTGATTCGGGAGGGCAGGATACCAGACTGCTTCACCATCAAGGAGCGGCTGGAGAATCCGGGCGGCACCACCCGACTCTTCCTTGCCGAATTCTCTAAATACTGCGAAAAACGGCAGCAGGAGGTCGGCATCCGCATCACCCAGCTCACGGCCAACAAGTACCGCCTACTGCGCTACATGACCGAATATATCCGGCAGGTGTATGGCAAGGAGGACCTCCCGTTGGAGACGATCGACTATGCTTACATCGATGGACTGAATACCTATATGCAGACGGCTTACAGTTGCCACAACAACGGAGCGGTCAATCTACTCTGCTGCCTGAAGAACTTCATCCTCTATGCTATCCGGAACGAGTGGATTGAGAAAAATCCCTTCCGCTTCTACAAGATGAAGATCGACAAGACGAATGTCAAGGTACCGTTAACGAAGGCGGAGCTGGACCTCCTGCTGAAACGCCCGATGCCCAACGAACGGCTGGAGCGGATTCGGGATGTCTTCTGCTTCTGTGCGCTGACAGGGCTGGCCTTCACGGATGTCGACCACCTGCGACCCGAGCACATCACGACCGACGGAAACGGTACTCTGTGGATTCACAAACCGCGGGAGAAGACCGCAGTCGTAAGTCGGATTCCGCTACTGCCGCATCCGATTCGGATTCTGCAAAAATACGAGCGGGATCCCGAGCTACGACTCAAAGGAAAGCTGCTGCCCGTTCCGAGCAATCAGAAGATGAACGCCTATCTGAAGGAGATTGCAGATATTTGCCTGATCAACAAAAATCTGACAGTCCACCTGGCCCGACATACGTTCGCAACCCTGACAATCGAATACGGGATGCCAATTGATATAATCGCCAAGATCCTCGGTCACTCGAATACCAACATGACCCGTCATTATGCCAAAATATCCGAAGCGAATATCAGTCGGGAGATGCAAAAAATTGGGAAAATCCTAACGGTCTGATACCGGTAAAGGACCGAGCGGAAAGGAACTGGACTGGTTCCTTTCCGCCCGATTGTTTTCAGACCAGCCACTGCGACTGCATAGCCGTGCAGAGGATGGGTAGTTAAAACATCCGGCGACAGTTCTTCTTTTCGTGAAGATCGTTCAATTCATCACCATACAGATCGAGTACGAAGCACAACATGTTATCCACGAGTGCCGTCAACCTCGCGCCGTCCCCACCCAGCAGGTGGAGGACTGCCATCACCCGTCGTCTGGTCGAAAGGCTGACATAGATAGCCGAACGTTCACAACCGCATCGAACCGGTTTGAAAAAGGTCTCCTGGAAATCGGGAAGCTGGATACGTTTTCGACGGGTGGCCGTTGGCACCGCATCCGGCCCGGAGGCGGCTATCTTTTCTCCGTGGGGCAAAGTCGCCCCACCTGTTGCAACTTCTGAAGAGAGCGGATTCGCATCATTCGGAGCTGCCTTTGCCGGCACAGCGTCTATCGTTACGGGAAGGAGATTCGGGAGAAGCTGCGCAAAGGCCTCATCAATAGAAGTCTTCTTATGTGCACTTTGTTTGGATGTCGGCTTTGAAGTTTGCTTGGTTCGGTTCATGAGTACAAATATTAAAAATGAAACGATAGATTGGCTACATCCATTCATAGACGGTTGATTTCATGTACGGATCTTCTCAAAACACCATTCTCGCATGTTTTCATTTCGGCCTCTTCACATGAATAAACGAACTGATGGAGAGTTTCCGCCACAAGATACGACAAAACACCTGATTCCCGACCCGGTGTCCTCCGGAGACCTTGCATGGCCGACAACCGCGCTTTTTAATCCCTGAAGATCCTTGTAATATTGCAGCGGAAAATCTACCCGTATTTTTTTGTTTCGACGTTGCTCTTTCAAGAGCGAAGATGCTCTTTTTGGATGCCGGAACTGTACCCGTCGCCTGACGGGAGCGAGCTGTGTTTTTGTCCGACAACCGGCGGTTTGTCCGACAAAGGTCCTCGCTCTGCGAGGCGGGCGGTGTTCTCCCAAGTCGAACCCCAAATCTTCCATCGAATGACCCATCAGCGAAAACACAACCCTCTATCTCAAACCCCGAGTTACAAATACTCGTTCCGGCTCAACGAGGAGCAGGAGATTCGCTTCCGGCAGATGCTTGCTGCCGCCGGATTGAAGCACAACCGCAGCCGGTTCATCGTCAAACGACTCTTTGCCGAGCGCTTCGAAGGTATCCACCGTGTCAGATTCTCGGTCCAGGAGAGGAGGCTATTCAACTTTTTTAGTGCCATATCACAGAATTTTTATTCCGCCAATCTTTTCTGAATAATAAACACAGATAATTCGGACCCAAACGAAGTTTATCGAATTGTTTCGATAGCGTTTCTCGAGAAAATAAATTAATTTTGTTTACACGACCATCCGCTCAATGCATATTGAAGCTTTTAGGCGACAAAGTCATGAAAAGATTTTTGACATCCATACTCCTTATCCTTGTCTTTTGCATCCAGACACAAGCCGCGGAACACCTGCTCTGGAAAAACATCTCCGTCGGTAATATGCCGATGGCGGTCCATGCAATCACGCGCGCCGAAAACGGATTGACCTGGCTGGGAACCGACTACGGCCTTTTCGGTTATGATGGATACAAAATATACGGCTACGGTCCCGACAACGGATTTCCCGGATGCCAGATCTACGGAGTCATATCCCGCCAAGGGGCGCTCTACCTCGGCACGAACAACGGTTTGCAGATTCTGGAGACCCAATCGGGGATGGTGCGATACCCGGTTACGACACATAACCCCTCCGAAATCCGCGCCATGATCTCCGTGGAGGACAAATTGTGGATCGGAGCCCTGTCCGGGCTGTACGAATACGATTTTCAGCCCGACGAATTACGGAAATGCGACTTGAATCTGCCCCATGACGCCGTATATGCCCTTTTATACGACCGGGAACGCCTCTACGTCGGGACCTACCGCGGACTGTGCCGATACGACCTCTCCGGCAACCGGATCGAACCAATCAGGCTGGAATACCGGGGAACGGACAAATCCTCGATTTTTGTCAATGCCCTGGCCCTCGATCCCGAAAATCGGATCCTTTATGTCGGCACCGAAGGCAGCCTGCTTACTTATGACCTGTCGGCGCAGCGCGTCGTGTCCGAAACCCTGAAGGGTAATTCGATCAAATCCCTGCAGCTCTGCGCCGAAGGCCTGCTGGCCGGGACCGACAACGGGCTGTATCTCCTCACCAAGGAGCAGGGCACGACGTTGTACCGGCACGATTCGCGCCTCCCGGGCTCCATTGCCAACAACATCATCTGGTCGCTGAGGGTCGATGCCGAAGGCAACCTGCTGGCCGGAACCGATACGGGGCTTTCGATCACCAACACCACCTCGGGTCTGAACATCATCCAGTTGAGCGCCCTGACCGGACGCGGCGACGGCAACCAGATCTCCTCCATGCTGCGCGACACGGACGGAGCCCTGTGGCTCGGCGGGCCCAACGGTATCATCCGCACGGCGGACGAGGAGACCGAATGGTTCCTGCCCGGGAATGCGAACAGCGGACTTTCGCACAACCGGGTCCGGGACATCTTCCAGGACCGCAACGGAACGGTCTGGGTGGCGACCGACGGCGGGCTGAACCGGTTCAATAAACGCCGCCACCGATTTGAAAGTTTCCATATCGAGGATGCCAGCGGAAAATACAACGCCAACTGGTGCTACAGTATTGTCGAGGATGCCGACGCCCATCTGTGGGTGGGCAGCTACCTGGGCGGCATCATGGCCGTGGACCCCGCAACACTGAAAGCCGGCGAGGTATGCCGGGCACAGCAGGCGATCAATACGGAGACGGGACTGCCCAACAATCTGGTCAACCGGATCGCCCTGGACAGCCGGGGGACCCTGTGGGCCATCCTCTTCCGGGACGACACCCTGATCCGGATCGGCAACAACAGCCTGCAGCGCATCAGCGTTAAGGAGCTGACCGGCAACTACCCCAACACACTCTACATCGCCCCGGACGACGAGATCTGGGTAGGAGCCACCGACAAACTCCTGCGGGTGTCGCAGGCGATGGACCAGACCCGCGTATACCGGCTTCCGGCCAGCGGATCGGGAAGCGACAACATCATCGACCTGGAAAAGGTCGGCGACGACCTGTGGATTGTCACCTCGACGGGCGTATGGACCTTGGACACCGATTCGGGCGAGGTCAACCTGCTGCCCGTTCCCGACCGATCGTACTCCTCCATCTACCTCGACCCCGCGGACGGAAGCGTTCTGCTGGGGAGCATCGACGAAATCATTCAGGTCAACCCCGGATGGATTGTCGACGACATCCGGGAGAAAAGGGTGAACATCATGCGGACAATCGTCGACGGAAAGGTTGCGTCGACGCCGTTTCTCGCGGGGACCGAGCTGTCAGCCATCACGTTGAAGTCCGCCTCCAACGAATTGAAGATCGAGCTGAGTTCGCTCGACTGCAACCCGGTAATGACCTATCGCTACGCATACCACATTCCCGGGATTACGGATGATTACGTAGTGCTGCCTCCGGGAGAGAACACCCTCTCCGTCCCGCATCTGCCGTCCGGGGCCCACGAACTGTTCATCAAGCATTACGCCGCCGGGGCGACGCCGATAACGCTGCAGATCAAGGTGCTCGCGCCGTGGTATGCGCGCTGGTATGCCATCTGCGCCTACCTTCTCATCCTCGGCGGGGCGACGCTTTCGACGATCGTCCTGCTGCGGCGCCGCGACCGCAAACGTCTCGAACAGCGCGAACGCGACCAGACGTTGTCGAGCATCCGTCACAAGATGGAGTTTCTGACCAACATCTCGCACGAACTGAAAACCCCGCTTTCGATGATCCTCGGCCCGGTGAGCCAGTTGCGCGAGGAGGTCACGGACAAGAAGATGCGCCACACGCTCGACGTGATCCACAAGAACGCCGTCCGGATCAACGAGATGGTGCACAAGACCGTCGAGATCGACCGGGTAGACCTCGAAACGGAGGCCCCGATCATCCGCTCGCGGGTCGATGTCACGGAGTTCTGCCGGAGCATCTTCGACTCCTACGCCGAAGCGTGGCCGTCGGTGCATTTCGTCTTCACGGCGGACAACGAACCCCTGACGGCAGAGTGGGATGTCGTGAAGATGGAATCCGTCTTCAACAACCTCATCTCCAATGCGTGCAAGTATTCGAAGGAGGACGCCACGATCGGATGCTCCATCCGCCGGGTCGGCAACTCGATCGAGATCCGCGTTTCGGACGATGGTGTGGGGATTCCCGCCGGGGAGCAGCAGCTGATCTTCCAGCGGCTGTTCCGCTCGTCGCGGACCGCTGAGCTGAAGAATGGAACCGGCATCGGGCTCTATCTGGTCAAGCGTTATGTCGAGATGCACGGCGGCGAGATAGGCGTGGAGAGTTGCGAGAACATGGGCACAACCTTCACTGTCCGGCTCCCCTACGAGGCACCCGAGGCATCCGCAGCCCCGACCCACGAGGCAAGCCCGGATCTGGCCAGGCCCCGGATCCTCATCGTCGAGGACAACCGGGCCGTTGCCGAACTCATCCGAGATATCCTTTCGGAGCTTTGCGAGTGCCAGATTGCCTCGAACGGCCGGGCGGGCCTCGCGCTGCTGCCGACGTTCCGCCCGGAGCTGATCCTCACCGACGAGATGATGCCCGTCATGTCGGGGATGGAGATGTGCCGGCGCATCAAGGCAATGCCGGCCTTTGCATCCACCCCGATCATCATGGTGACGGCCCGAGAGGACAACGAAACGGAGACGCAGGCGGCACGCCTCGGCATCGACACGTTCCTCTCGAAGCCCTTCGAGGCGCCCTTGCTGCGCGCTCTGGTGGAGCAGCGGCTGCAGGTGAAGGACGCGGTCCGGGAGTCGCTGCGCATCGAGCAGATCACCTCCGTCGCACCGATCGTCGCCGAATCGGGCAACGAACGCCTGTTGGACCTGGTGACCCGCACAATCGAGGAGCATATCGACGACACCGAACTGAACGTGAAGTCGCTTTGCGAGAAAACCGGAATCGGGAACAAGCAGCTCGGCCGCCTGATCAAGAAATATGCGGGCGTCACGCCGGTCGAATACATCCGCCAGATCCGCATGAAGCAGGCCGTCGTACTGCTGTCGCAGCACAAGTTCACCATCGCCGAGATCGCCTACATGGTAGGCTTCGGAACCCCGTCGTACTTCACCAAATGTTTCATCGCCCAATACGGCTGCAAACCGAGTCAATATTCGGAGACGCCTGACAAATAGCCCCTTGCACAGACACACATGCGGATCGACGTCCCATATGTTGCATGATTTGTCTTTTTTGTGCGAGACGGGCTCGTTCGGGTTCGGTAATTTTGTGATGACGGCCGGGATGACCTCCGGCCCGTCCAACCTATTCACTAACCAACCGAAAAGTCACGAAGTATGACTGAACCTAAACTCATCGCATGGATGCCCCATTCGATGGCATCGCACTCACCCGTTCCGACCCGACGGCAAAAGGTCGGGAAGGTGCAAATCCTGTGGCGCTGCATGTGGATCCTGCTTGCAGCAATGCTGCTCTGCCCGACAGACGCATTTACCCAAAACACGAGAAAGATCTCGGGCACCGTCTCCGACGACTCCGGGATGCCGCTCATCGGCGCTACGGTCCAGGTGGTCGGCACCACCGTGGGAACCGCAACAGATCTAAACGGCGCGTATCAACTGAACGTCCCGACGACTGTAGCACAACTGATCGTCTCCTATGTTGGATATGTCACGCAGACGGTCGACATCACCGCCGATGTCATGGACATTACGCTCCGCACCGACGCCCAGAGTGTCGAGGAAATCGTGGTCATCGGCTACGGCGTCCGCAAAAAGAATGACCTGACCGGTTCGGTGGCCTCGGTCGGCGAGAAGGATTTCAACAAAGGTATGATCTCCTCGCCCGAGGCACTGGTCAACGGAAAGATCGCCGGTGTGCAGATCGTCAACGGAGGCGGTTCGCCGACGGCCGGATCGACCATCCGCATCCGCGGCGGGGCTTCGCTCAACGCCTCGAACGACCCGCTCATCGTGTTGGACGGTGTGCCGATGGAAGTGGGCGGTTCGGTCTCCGGAAGCGGCAACTTCCTGAGTCTGATTAACCCCAATGACATCGAGAGCATGACGGTGCTGAAGGATGCCTCGTCGACGGCCATCTACGGATCGCGCGCCTCGAACGGCGTCATCATCATCACGACGAAGAAGGGCTCGGGCGACGGCCTGAAGCTCTCGTTCCAGACGACGAACTCCCTCTCCACGAAGACCCACACGGCCGACATGCTCTCGACCGACGAATTCATCTCCATCGTGAACCAGTACGGCACCGACCGTCAGAAATCGCTGCTGGGAACGGCCCGCACCAACTGGAACGACGAGATCTACCAGCTGGCCTTCGGCACGGACAACAACCTCAGCCTGTCGGGACGCGCGGCCAAGTGGCTGCCCTTCCGCGTCTCGGCCGGGGCTTATTATCAGGACGGTATCCTCAAGACCGACAACGCCCGCCGATTCACGGGCAACCTGAACCTCAGCCCGACCTTTTTCCAGAACGATCTCCGGTTCAACATCAGTCTGAAAGGGGCCTACTCCAAGAACCGTTTTGCCGACACCTCGGCCATCTGGGGCGGTGCGACGCTCAACCCGACGATCCCCGTCTATTCGGGCAGCGACGCCTTCGGCGGCTACACCGAGGCGGTCGACAACAACGGCGCACCCGTCACGGGCGCCCTGGCCAACGCCGTAGGACGGTTGAATCAATACGAATCCACGTCGGATGTCTACCGCGTGGTCGGAAACGTCGACATCGACTGGAACGTCCGTTGGGTCAAGGGGCTGCGGCTCCATGCCACCGGCGGTTACGACTGGTCGCAGGGCGAGGGGCACATCTACGTACCGAAGGAGGCCTACGCCTACTATACGACCGGCGGTCGCAACTACAACTACGGTCCGCAGCGTAACTACAACCGGCTGCTGACCCTCTATGCCAACTACAACCGCGACATCGAGGCCATCCGTTCGAACATCGACCTGACGGTCGGTTACGACTACCAGTTCTGGAAGTACACGACGCCGTTCTACGCCGAACTCAACGTCGACGGCGTACAACAATCCTCGACGGCGGCCACCGACCAGCGGCACGCCCTGATCTCCTACTACGGACGTCTGAACTACACCCTGATGGACCGCTACCTGCTGACGGTCACCATGCGCCGCGACGGTTCATCGCGCTTCTCGAAGGATAATCGCTGGGGTACCTTCCCCTCCGTAGCCCTTGCCTGGCGCATCTCGCAGGAGGAGTTCTTCGCACCGCTGCGCCGGGTGGTCAACGACCTGAAGCTCCGCGTTTCGTACGGCGTGACGGGTCAGCAGGACGGCATCACGAACTACGGCTACATTCCCGTCTACACGCCGGGACTCGACGGTGCGCAGTACCAGTTCGGCGGAAACCCCGTCTATACCTACCGCCCCGAGGCCTACAACCCCGAGCTGAAGTGGGAGACGACCAAGGCGTGGAACTACGGCCTCGATCTGGCACTGCTCGACAACCGGATCACCTTCTCGGCGGATTACTACACGCGCAAGACCGAGAACCTCCTGGCGACGGTGCCCGTTCCCGCAGGTACGAACTTCGACAAACTGATGCTCGAAAACGTGGGCAACGTCGACTCCCAGGGTGTCGAGCTCTCCGTCACGGCTCATATCCTCAACACGAAGGACTGGAGCTGGACGGCCAGCACCAACGCCGCCTGGCAGCAGGTGCGGATCCGCAACCTCACCTTGACGCCCGGGGCTCCGAGCCCCGACACGGAGGTCGGACCGTGGATCGATGCCTACCAGATGCAGGTCTTCTCGACGAACTACGCCCCCTACTCGTTCTACCTCTACAAGCAGCTCTATGACCCCGAGACGGGACGCCCGATCGAGGGCATGTACGCCGATCTGGACGGCGACGGGGAGATCACGACCAACGACCGCTACCACTGCCACTCGCCGGCCCCGGACTGGATCCTCGGATTCTCGACCTCGGTTCGGTACCGCAACTGGACCCTCTCGACCTCGCTGCGCGCCAACCTCGGCGGATACATCTTCAACGGCATGGCGATGAACACGGGAGCCTGGGAGACGATGAGCTACAACGACTACCAGCTGAACAACCTCAGCCGCAGCTTCCTCGACACGCGCTTCACCAAGCGCCAGTATCTAAGCGACTACTACCTGGAGAACGCCTCGTTCCTGAAGATGGACAACCTGCAGTTGACCTACGATTTCGGAAAGGTGTGCAAGCATCTCAACCTGCAGGTCTCGGCCATGGTGCAGAACGTCTTTACGATTACGAAATATACGGGCGTCGATCCCGAAACGGCCAACGGCGTCGACTCCTCGATCTATCCCCGTCCGCGCATCTATTCGCTGACAATCGGTCTCAACTTCTAAACCTACAACCATGAAAATTCGAACCATTCTATATACTGCACTTTTCGGGCTGGGGCTGCTGACCGCATCGTGTGTCGGCGACCTCGACCAGATGCCCACGACCGAAACCACCTCCTCGGAGGTCTACGCACAAGCCTCGAACTACCGGATGGTCCTGGCGAAGATCTACGCCTCATACGTCCTTGCCGGGCAGGGTCAGGGCGGAGCCGACGGCGACCTGACGACGATCAACGGGCAGGATTTCTCGCGCGGCTACTTCAACCTGCAGGAGGCCGCCACGGACGAAGTGGCCAACACGTGGCTCTCGGGCAACAACCTCTCGGATCTGACCTACATGAGTTGGAGCGAGAAGGATTCGTGGGTTTCGGACTCCTACTACTGGCTCTACTTCAACATTTCGCTCTGCAACGAGTTCCTGCGCCACTGCACGGAGAGCGAGATCGCCCGTTTCGAGGCCTCGGAGCAGTCCGAGATCCGCACCTACCGCGCCGAGGCACGTTTCATGCGCGCCCTGAGCTACTGGATGGTGCTCGACCTCTACCGCCAGGGCCCCAAGGTCGATGAAAATACCCCTGTCAGCGGCTACATTCCCGAAGCGTTCGACGGTCCCGGGCTGTTCGACTTCATCGAGTCGGAGCTGACCACCCTTGTCGACGACGCCTCGGGACAGGCTCTCCCCGACACGAACGAATACGGCCGGGCCGGCAAACCCGTTGCCTGGGCGCTTCTGGCACGCCTCTACCTCAACAGCGCCGTCTACCGCGGGAGCGTCGACGTGCAATACTACACGAAGTGCATCTCAGCCTGCCAAGAGATCATCGGCAATCCGTCCTTCTTCCTGGAGCCGGACTATGCGAAGCTCTTCAATGCCGACAACCACAAGCGGACCCACGAGATTCTCTTTGCCATGGTATGCGACGCCACCACCTCCGTCACGTGGGGCGGGGGCACCTACCTCGTCTGCGGGTCGTGCGGAAACTCCAGCTCGCAGGATCCCGCAAAATACGGGCTTTCCAACGGTTGGGGCATGTTCCGGGCGCGGGGCGAAATCGTCGGGAAGTTCGGCGACGTGGCAGCGACAGCCGACAGCCGCGCGATGTTCTACACCGACGGACAGGCCCAATACTTCACGGGAGCTATCGACAACCAGGCCGAAGGCTACTTCTTCGAGAAATTCACCAACTTGACCGACGAAGGCGAGGCGGCTTCGAACTCTGCAGCCACGGGCTGTTCGACCGACTACCCGCTGTTCCGCCTGGCCGACGTCTATCTGATGGCAGCCGAGGCTTGTCTTCGCGGCGGTGCGGGACTGTCGCGCAGCGAAGCGCTCGATCTGGTCAACCAGGTGCGGCTGCGCGCCTACCGGCAGGACGAGAGCGGCAAAATCGCCGATGCCGACCTGACACTCGACTTCCTGCTTGATGAACGGGGCCGCGAGCTCTATCTCGAATCGGTGCGCCGCACCGACCTGATCCGCTTCGACCGCTTCACGACGGACAGCTACCTCTGGCAGTGGAAGGGCGGCGTGCTGGACGGACGCGCGGTCAACGCCCGCTACAACATCTACCCGATCCCCGACACGGATCTTACGGCCAATCCCAACCTTTCGAACCCGCTTTACTAGAACCGAACCATGAAAAACATATTTCAATCCATCCTCTGCCGGAGTCTGCTCTGCGCCGCGCTTTTGGGAGTTGCCTCCTGCGCAAGCGACATCGACCCGGTCTACATCGAACCGACGGACGACATCTCACTCGGCGGTGGATCGCACGACATCACGCTGAGTCCCGACACCCCGGATGCCCTTGTTCTGACCCTCTACTGGAGCGGTGACGGACAGATCTCGCTGAGCGACCCGCAACTGCAGGCCCCCGTAAACTATGTCGAACAGATCATCGAGCTGGCGAGCGACGCCGAGTTTGTCAACAAGCTCGAAATCACACTCGACAAGGAGGCCCGTTCGTACCAGTTCCTCAACGACGATCTGAACGCCCTGCTCGGTCGGCTGGGATACGAAGCCGACCGGATGGCACCCCTCTATATCCGAATCCGTTCGGTGCTGGGCGCCAACATCGACCCGACCTACTCCAATGTTTTGGAGGTCAACGTGCAGATCTACCGCATCAGCCTGGTGCTCGGCACCGTGCTGGACAGCAACTGGGGTGAGACCTCGATGCGTCTGGCATCGCCCGAGGAGAACGGCATCTA
This sequence comes from uncultured Alistipes sp., assembly GCA_944321945.1. Lineage (GTDB taxonomy): Bacteria > Bacteroidota > Bacteroidia > Bacteroidales > Rikenellaceae > Alistipes. Next base: position 55,984 of record CALUNE010000012.1, on the reverse strand, counting down.
TACGGGCTTCATGGGCGTCGCCGGATGGGAGAACTGGTGGTTCCGCGAGGCGAACAACGTGGTGTGGGGCAACCTCGGCGAGGACGGCAAGACCTTCTACGCTTCGTCGGATGACAGCCACTGGAATTTCTGGTTCCCGGAACCTGCAGGATGCTACTACACGACCCTCAATACGGTCGAAGGATGGTGGAGCGGACTCCACATCGGCAATCTGACCGTTGCGGGCGATCTCTCGGGCGAGATGGAGTTCAACCGCAAGACCCTGCAGTGGACGCTTCCCGTCAACCTTTCGGCCGCAACGACCGCCAGCATCACGATCTCGGGAGCCGGCAGCCTCTACAACCGTGAAACGACCGACATGGGGCCCGCCATTGCACAGAGCGTGGCCTTCAGCGGTGCGAGCGACAACCTGCAGTTCGGTGAAACGGGGTCAACGATCAGCGTCGATGTTCCGGCCGGCGAAAGCACCCTTATCCTCGACCTCTCCGACCCACAATGCTGGACGCTCACAACCGGCGAGGCGGCCGAGGAGCCCGAAATAGCCACCCTACTTTACTTCTCGGGACTCGTCACCTGGGGCAGCGTTCCTGACGAGTATCTGACGCTCTACGACGAACCGTCGCTGAGCTACGGCGGAGCGCACTGGATCGACTCCGAATGGGGCTACCGGGTCTATCCCGCCCAGGAGTGGGATCCCGCCTACCACGCCGGAGCCGGCTCGACCGGGCTCTCGGGCACGCTGATGCTGGCCGAATCCGACGCAAACATTCCGGCTCCCGAGGCAGGTCTCTATGTCATGGATTTCAGCATGAAGAACCTGACCTATACCCTGACGGCCGTCGAATCGGTGACCTTCACCGGACTGAACGACGACTGGTCGGAGCACGAAATGACACAATCCGAAGAGAATCCCGAGGTCTTCGTCGGGGAGTTTGTCAAGGAGAAGGAGACCCCGTGGGGCGTGAAGGTGCTGATCAACCACGACTGGGGACTCTTCTTCGGAGGCGGCAGCGGAACGCTGCTTCTGGGACACTCGGATGCCACGAACGGCTTCGACGGCGACAACGACCTGGAGATCGGCCAGACCTACCTGCTGACCGTCGACCTCGGGAAACAGACCTATACCTATACGCTCAAATAATCGCATAACCCATGAAAATGACAACCATAGCATCCATTCTGTTTTGCTCGGCACTGCTGGGCGCATCCTGCACGGAAGAGGGTCCCGTGACCAATCCGCGCCAGGAGGAGATCATCGTTCCCGAAAAAGAGACCGGCTTTGCCCGCGGTGCCGACGTGAGTTGGCTGACGCAGATGGAGTCCGAAGGGCTGAAATTCTACACCCCGGGCGAGAACCGCGAGGAGATGGAGTGTATGCAGTTGCTGCGCGACTGCTGCGGCGTCAACGCCATCCGTCTGCGCGTGTGGGTCGATCCGGCCGAAGGCTGGTGCGGCGTGGACGACGTGGTGGTGAAGGCCCGCCGCGCCGAACGGCTGGGACTGCGCACGATGATCGACTTCCACCTCTCCGACACCTGGGCCGATCCCGGCAACCAGCAGATTCCCGCCGCATGGAGCAGTTTCGCGCTCGAAGAGCTCTGCGAGGCCGTCGCCGCCCATGTCTCCACGACGCTGAAGGCCCTCTCGGCCGTCGGCGTCACCCCCGAGTGGGTGCAGATCGGCAACGAAACGACGCCGGGCATGCTGCTCCCGATGGGTTCGGTCGAGACCCCCGAACAACTCGTGGCGCTGAACAACGCCGGATACGACGCCGTCAAGGAGGTTTGCCCCGACGCGAAGGTAATCGTGCATCTCGACGGCGGCAACGACCAGTGGCGTTACAACCGGATGTTCGGCATTCTGGAGAACTACGGCGGGCGCTACGACATGATCGGCATGTCGGTCTATCCCTACTGGGCGGAGCAGGCCGGGGAAACGGGCGGCTGGGAAAAGGTCGCCGACGACTGTCTGGCCAACATCGAGCACCTGCGGGAGACCTACGGCAAGCCGGTCATGATCTGCGAAATCGGTATGCCCTATGACCAGGCCGAGGCGTGCCGGCAGCTCATCGAGAAGATGATGACGGCCGACGTCGAGGGAATCTTCTACTGGGAGCCCGAAGCACCGAACGGCTACAACGGAGGGTATAATATGGGCTGTTTTGACAACGGTGCGCCGACTTCGGCGCTCGACGCCTTCAAAACCCAGAAACAATGATGAAGCGTATCTTATTCCTGTGTACGGCCATGGTCCTTTCGGGGGTCGCGGCCTGTCACGCCGCCTCTCCGAGGTCGGTTGTGACTCTCAACGAAGGATGGGAGTTCTCCCGGGGAGAGGCGACCGCCGATTCACAATGGCAAATGGTCCGGATTCCGCACGACTGGGCCATCTACGGTCCCTTCTCGCGGGACAACGACCTGCAGGAGGTGGCCGTCGAACAGAACGGCGAGCAGGTCGCTACGGTCAAGACCGGCCGCACGGGTGGTCTTCCCTTCCTCGGCAAAGGCTGCTACCGCAGGACAATCTCGATTCCCGACACCACCGACCGGAGCCACGTGCTGCTCTTCGACGGTGCAATGAGCAATGCCCGTGTGCGGGTGAACGGCCGCGAGGTGGCCTACTGGCCCTATGGCTACAACTCGTTCTTTGTGGACATCACCCCGGTGGCCGTACCCGGTGAGAACCGGATCGAAGTGTCGCTCGAAAACTTCGAAAAGGCTTCGCGCTGGTATCCCGGAGCGGGTCTCTACCGCAACGTGCATCTGATCTCCACAAACAAGGTTCATATTCCGGTCTGGGGGACCCGCATCACCACGCCTACGGTCCACGACGATTACGCCAGCGTCGCTCTGGAGATCGAGGTCGAGGGGCTTGCGAAGCATCAGAGCGTCGACCTGGTCTCCGACCTCCTCGATGCCGCAGGCAACACGGTCACCACGGCCCGCAACCGCTATGTCTACCGCGGCCAGCGCTTCACGCAGCACTTTCTGGTGAACGAACCGCAGTTGTGGTCGCCCGAGTCGCCGACGCTATACACGGCCCGCACGCGGATCGAACGCAACGGCGAGGTGCTCGACGAGTACGAAACGCGCTTCGGCATCCGCACGATAGAATATGTTCCCGAGAAGGGCTTCTTCCTGAATGGGCGTCCGACCAAATTCAAGGGGGTGTGCAATCACCACGACCTGGGGCCGCTAGGGGCTGCCGTCAACCGTTCGGCGCTCCGCTACCAGATCGAGCTCTTGAAGGAGATGGGCGCCAACGCCATCCGCACGGCCCACAACATGCCGGCCCCCGAACTGGTCGAGCTGTGCGACGAGATGGGCATGATGCTGATGGTCGAGCCCTTCGACGACTGGGGCTTCCGTCCCAAATCGCCCAACGGATACGGACGCTTCTTTGCGGAGTGGGCCGAACGCGACATGACGAACATGGTCCGCGCCTACCGCAATGCACCCTCGGTGGTCATGTGGTCGATCGGCAACGAGGTACCCTCGCAGTGGGGCCCTGACGGGATGGACGAGCTGGTGATGCTGCGCGATCTGGTGCGCCGCCTCGACCCGACGCGCCCGGTCACCTGCGGCATGGACCAGATCGACGCCGTACTGGACAACGGATTCGCCGCAGCCCTCGACATTCCGGGGTTCAACTACAAACCGCAATACTACGACGAGGCCTACGAATGCCTTCCGCAGCGGCTGATCCTCGGCTCGGAGACCGCCTCGACGGTCTCGTCGCGCGGCGTCTACCACTTCCCCGTTACGTTCGCCGAGCACAACGTGGTGCTGCACCCCGACCATCAGTCGTCGAGCTACGACAACGAATCCTGTTCGTGGTCCAATACTCCGGACCTCGACTTCGCGCGCGATGATGACCATGAGTGGGTGCTCGGACAGTTTGTCTGGACGGGATTCGACTACCTCGGGGAGCCCTCGCCCTATGATACCGATGCCTGGCCGAGCCACAGCTCGTTGTTCGGGATCATCGACCTGGCCTGGCTGCCCAAGGACCGCTACTGGCTCTACCGTTCGCAGTGGAACGATCGCGAGGAGACGCTCCATGTGCTGCCCCACTGGACCTGGCCGGGACGCGAGGGGGAGACAACGCCGGTATTTGTCTATACCTCCTACCCGAAGGCCGAACTCTTTGTCAACGGCGAGAGTCAGGGCGTTTGCGAGAAGGCGTCGTCGGGCGATCCCGTGCAGCTTTACCGGCTGATGTGGAACGATGTGAAGTACCAACCCGGAGAGATCCGCGTGGTGGCCTACGATACGGAGAACCGGCCTGTCGAGGAGCGAGTTGTCCGCACGGCCGGGAAGGCCTACCGCCTTGCCGTGACTCCCAACCGTCAACGGCTTGCCGCGACGGGCGACGACCTGCTGTATGTGACCGTGGAGGTTGAAGACCGCAACGGTAACCGGGTTCCGGCCGACACGCGGATGGTGACGTTCCGGGTCGAGGGGGCGGGGACCTTCGAGGCCACGGCCAACGGGGATCCGACTTGTACGATGTCGTTCCAGGAGCCGCGGATGAAATTATTCAGTGGTGCAGCCACAGCGATCGTACGGTCGAGTCGAACGCCTGGCACGGTGCGATTCACCGTCTCGGCCCCGGGTGTAAAATCCGCGAGCATGGAGATCCCGGTAATTCCCGAATAATCATCAAAATCTTCCGACAGTCAGAATCCCCGGCAGAAATATGCTGCCGGGGTTCTTTTTGACCACAACAGTTGTCCTCCGGGATTCCATAATCACCAAAAAACAATCCAGGTTTCAGAATTTACAACAAATTTCATATCTTTGCTTTGTAGCAAGGGAAAGTATTGGAACGTAAAATGGCCCTAACAAACCAGTGACCCGACAACGGAGAATCAGCTACAACACATTGATATATAGAGGTAAATAATCATAGGTTCGAGCCCCTTCTTCCACCCCAGGGCGCAGGAAAGGATGCCCAAAAGAGTGGACAAGAAAGCGCACAAACAAGCAAAAAGCCTTATGTATCAATGATATGTAAGGCTTTTTCATTTTTGCACGCTGCCTGAAAATGCATTCTCAGGCAGCGTGTCCGAGGCCAAATAGCGACCCGTTCCGCCCGGGCCGAAGACAGATTGCGATTTACACGCAAGACATTCTCCAACAACGCCTTGCATCGACATATCCCCACCATGCGGAGCCTCTGCCGCCAGACAGAATCCCCTACAACCATGGCCAGTCCGGACGTTAAGGTGCCGCTGGCGAAGGCGGGGCCGAACGCGCTGCCGATGGTAAATCCGGGTCCGAAAATTTGTCATCCCATCCGAAAAATACTATCTTTACCTCTTGTTGGAGAGCGGACCGATATGGAAAAGCAGCCGAAAACCATCGCTTTGCCCCACGGCTTCGAGGAGATCTACGCGAAATACAAGACCTATTTCGTGCGGATCGCCCTCTCGTACGTGCGTGACCGGATGGCGGCCGAAGATATCGTGACCGACAGCTTTGTGGTTTTCTGGGAGAATCGTCGCGACCTCGACGAGCGGAACATCCCGGCCTATATCTACACGGTGATCATCAACAAGTGCCGCAACTGGCTTCGGGACCGTCAGCAACACCTGCGGGCTCACGACAACCTCCAGCGGACGGAGTTGCGCATCCTCTCGGACTACGTGCTGCGACAGACGGCCGACGATCCCAAAAAACTGTTGCTGGACGAGGCGCTGCATATCATCGAGCAGGAGCTGTTGCGGATGTCGCCGGTACGACGTCGGGTCTTCATTGCCTACCGCTATGAGGAGATGTCCTACCGGGAGATTGCGGCAATCTGTTCGCTCACGGAGAGCCAGGTGGACTACGAAATCCGGGCCGCAAAGAGGATGCTCCGGGTAGCCTTGAAGGACTATCTTCCTATGGCCGCATGGCTCATCCCCTTCCTGTGAATCCTTGATTCCGCCGCCGGCCTCTCTCCGGCTTCGCAGTCTCATCCCGCCACTCCCGCCGCCTCGGCCTCTCGCCCCTCTCGCCCCTCTCGCCCCTCTCGCCCCTCAACCTCGTCCTGCCGCCACCGCCTCGTCTTCTCGCTCCTCAGCCTTGCCCTGTCGCCCCACCGTCTCCGCCAGCGGCCCCACCCGGAGCACCGATCATCCTCGTCCGGTCCGAACCGGCTCCGCCGCCCGTTCCACCCGAAACCGTCACTGTCATACGGCCGCTGCCCGTCCGTTTTTTCTCCCCGCCGCCACGTCTCGCCCGAAACCTATCGGATAAGCAACATACTGATTTTATCCGTTTTACATTCGTGAAAAATCTGAAGAAATTCGTAAAGATATTTATTTGCATCCGGCGGTCGGATTTTTCACGATTTTGCCCCGCTCAAGTGATAATATAATGAAACAAGCCGAAAAAAAATGACTGAAGAATTCTTATATCGCTACGTCTGCTGCCAAACCACCCCGGAAGAGGAGCAGGAGATCCTTGCCTGGTTGAATGCCGACCCGGAACACGAACGCCTGCTCGCAAAGGTCCATCGTCGTCACGATCTGGCCGCCCTGAGCGCCCCGCTCATCAACGAACTCTACGACCGCGACCGGAAAAACAACGTCCGCCGCTTGGTGCGCCGCTGGGCCGTGGCCGGACTTTCGGCCGCTGCCGCGGTATCCCTCCTCCTCTTCGGGGGCTACTACTACCACCAAAGCCGGATGCTCGAACGCCTCGGCGCCCGGAATATCACCCTGGATGTTCCCGCCGGGCAGCATCTGCGGATCTCGCTCCCGGACGGCACCGAGGTGTGGCTCAACGCCGGAACCCGGCTCGAATACCCGGCGCTCTTTGCCGCCGCCGAGCGCCGCGTACGGATCGACGGCGAAGCCCGTTTCGATGTGACGCACGATGTCGACCGCCCGTTTGTCGTGGAGACCCACACCTGTGACGTGCGGGTGCTGGGCACGGAGTTCGACGTGGCGGCCAGCCGCGAGCGCGGGAGTTTCTCGACAGCCCTGTTCGAAGGAAGCGTCGAGGTCCGCAACCGCCAAACCGACCAGACCGTCCGGCTCCGCCCCAACGAGACGGTGCGCCTCGAAGGCTCACACCTGGCCGTCGGAAGAATCGAGAACTCGGACGACTACCTCTGGACCGAAGGGTATATCAACTTCCGGGGCCACACCTTCCGCGAAATCATCGACCGCTACCGGCAGGTCTACGGTGTGAAGATCCGGCTGGAGGAGGTAACGATCCCCGAAACGAAGTTCCAGTGGGGCAAGATCCACATCCAGGACGGCGTGGACAACGCCATGAAGGTCCTGCAGACGATCTACCCCATCACCTACGAATTCGACCCCGAACAGCGTACGATCGTCGTGCGCAACCGATAAACGATGCATCCAACCCAGAAAACCGACCTGCCTATGAGATAATCCGATCCCTTTCCCCTTGTACGACCTGAAACGGTATTTTGAACCCCCGTATATAAAAAAGAGGTCTGCAGCAGTGGTAGCGCACTCCGCAGACCCGGGTTCAAGCTATTCATCGAAGTAACCTAAACCTTAATTCACAAAAGTATGAATAAATATGCGCAAATCAAAGCGTTTATGGCGTTTGCACTCTTTGTTTTCGTGCTGCAGGCGCCCTTTGCGGGACATGCGCAGACGCGGGAAATCCGCCTCGACCTCGAAGCGGCACCGCTGAAAGAGGCCATACAGGCCATCGAACAACAGTCCGCATATCGTTTTGTGCCAAGTCCGGAGGTGAATCTCGAACACCGGGTGAGCCTGCGAGCCGAATCCAGTTCGATCCGCACGCTGCTCGACCGCCTGCTGGCCCCGACACCCTACACCTATACGATCATCGAATCGACAACGACCATCACCCTGTCGAAACGTCCGGAGACCCCTTCCGCCGAGGTGTCGGGCGTGGTGCGTGACGCCTCGAACCGTCCGATCATCGGCGCGACGGTGCTGGTTGCAGGGACGACAAACGGCGTTTCGACCGATGCCGAGGGGCGTTTCGCCCTGACCGTTCCGAACCCCGCGACGGCCCGGCTGGAGTTCAGCTACCTGGGCTGCGAATCCCAGACGCTGCCGGTCGGCAGCCGCACCCGATTCGAGATCACCCTGCAGGAAGCCACCTCGGAGATCGAAAGCGTAGTGGTCACGGCTCTGGGTATCAAACGTTCCGAGAAGGCTCTGGCCTATACCGTGGCCCAGGTTGCCCCCGAGGAGCTGACGACGGTCAAGGATGCCAACTTCATCAATGCCCTTTCGGGCAAGGTGGCCGGCGCCGTGGTCAACGCCTCGTCGTCGGGCGTAGGCGGCGTCTCGAAGGTTGTCATGCGCGGCATGAAGTCGATCATGCAGTCGTCGAACACGTTGTACGTGATTGACGGTATCCCGATGTTCAACAACTCGTCGAAGGGCGGCATGGAGTTCGACTCGAAGGGCGCCACGGAGTCCATCGCCGATCTGAACCCGGACGACATTGCGTCGATGTCGGTGATGACGGGAGCTGCCGCCGCGGCACTCTACGGTTCGGAGGCCGCAAACGGTGCGGTGCTGATCACCACCAAACGCGGCGAAGCCGGGAAACTGAAGGTCACCCTCTCGACGAACATCGAGTTTCTGGAGCCGCTCTGGCTTCCGGAGTTCCAGAACCGCTACGGCACGGGGCGCAAGGGCAAAACCTCGGGCTCGAAGATCCACAGCTGGGGCCCGCGCCTTTCGGAGAGTGCCCGCTACGGCTACACGCCGGAGGATTTTCTCGAAACGGGCCACGTCTACACCAATTCCGTGACCGTCTCGGGAGGCACGGAGCGCAACCAGACCTACTTTTCGGCTGCGGCGGTCAATTCCGACGGACTGATTCCCAACAACGAGTACAACCGTTACAACTTCACGTTCCGCAATACGTCGCATTTCCTCGATGACCGGCTGACGTTAGACGCCTCGGCCTCGTACATCATCCAGCAGGACCGCAACATGACCAACCAGGGTGTCTATTCGAACCCGCTGGTATCGGCCTATCTCTTCCCGCGGGGCGACAATTTCGATCTGGTCCGCACGTTCGAGCGCTGGGATCCGGCCCGGAAGATCTACGCGCAGTTCTGGCCGCAGGGCGCCGGGGACCTGGAGATGCAGAACCCCTACTGGATCGCCTACCGCAACCCGCGTGAGAACAACCGCCACCGCTACCTGCTGTCGGCCTCGGCCAGCTATTCGATCCTCGACTGGCTGGATGTCTCGGGCCGTATCCGCATCGACAACACCGACCGGTCGTTCACGCAGAAACTCTACGCCACGACCAACTCCACGCTGCTCGAAGGGAGCAAGTACGGGCACTACACGGAGCTGAGCGAGAAGTCGCGCCAGACGTACGGCGACGTGATGGTCAATATCAACAAGACGTTCGGCGAGCATTTTTCGCTGGCGGCGCATGCCGGAGCCTCGCTCAACGACACTCGCCTGCAGGGTCTCGAGCTGAACGGTCCGCTGCAGAAGCCGTCGAACATCTTCCACCCGGAGGCCATCGACCCGACGAAACGCAAGGTGACGCGCTCGGGGTGGCACGAACAGACGCAGTCGCTGTTCGCATCGCTCGAACTGGGCTGGGCGTCGCAGCTCTTCCTCACGGTGACGGGCCGCAACGACTGGGCCTCGCAACTGGCCGGATCGCCGCAGTCGTCGTTCTTCTATCCGTCGGTGGGCGTTTCGTGGCTTCCATCGGCGACCTTCGACTTTCCGGAGCTCTTTCCCTATCTGAAGATCCGGGCGTCGTGGGCCTCGGTGGGTACGCCGTTTCCGCGTGAGCTGACCTATGCCACCCACCCCTACGACCATACGGGCCAGACGTGGGACGACAAGACCAACTACCCGATCGGCGAACTGCGCCCCGAACGGACGAAGACCTGGGAACTGGGCTTCGACGCACGCTTCCTGAACGGCTTCGACCTCTCCTTCTCGTGGTATCTGGCCGACACCTACAACCAGACGTTCAATCCGCAGGTTTCGGCCTCGTCGGGCTATGCCGACATGTACGTGCAGACGGGACACGTCCGCAATACGGGTATCGAGGCAAGTCTGGGCTATTCGCACACGTGGCGCGACTTCACCTGGAATTCGAACCTCACCGTGTCGAGCAACCGCAACGAGATCCGCGAATTGATGCGCGACTGGTACAATCCGCTTTCGGGCGAAGTCATCTCGAAGGACCGGCTGGAGATCAACAAACTCGGGCAGGTGCGCTTCATCCTGAAAGAGGGCGGCTCGATGGGCGACATCTATTCGAACTCGGACCTGAGGCGCGACGACAAGGGCCGGATCGAGATCGACGAGGCGGGCAACGTCTACGTGGAGAACAACCTCCCGGACATGAAACTGGGCTCGGTCTTTCCGAAGGCGAACCTGGCGTGGCGGAACGACTTCCGCTGGAAGGGTGTGAACCTCGGGGTCCTCGTCGCGGCACGCATCGGCGGCGTGGTCTACTCGGCGACGCAGGCCAATCTGGACCTGTACGGGGTTTCGGAGAGCTCGGCTGCGGCGCGCGATGCAGGCGGCGTGCTGGTTAACGGCCGGGCGATGGTCGACCCGGAGATGTGGTACACGACGATCGGTGCCGGAGCCGGCATCCCGCAGTACTATACCTACGACGCGACGAACGTGCGCCTGCAGGAGCTGTCCGTGGGTTATACGATTCCGCGCAGGTGGCTCAAGGTGTGCGACATCACGGTGTCGCTCGTGGGCCGCAACCTCTGGATGATGTACTGCAAGGCGCCGTTCGATCCCGAGAGTGTCGCCTCGACCGAGAATTTCTATACGGGGATGGACTATTTCATGATGCCCTCGACCCGGAACATCGGTTTCAACGTAAACATTAAATTCTGACCGCCATGAAGACAAGATACGGAATAAATACGCTGCGTCTGCTTGTGGCAGCCGCCCTTGTGACGGTGGCCGGGGCCTGTACGGGCAATTTCGAGGAGTACAACCACAACCCGAACGAGACGACCGACAGCGAACTGGAGCGCGACAACTACAACGTGGGCGCCAAACTGCTCCAGCTGCAGAACGAGGTGATTCCCTCGCAGGAGCACCTGTACCAGTTCACGGAGATCCTGGCCGGCATGGCCTACGGAGGCTATTCGGAGGCCATTCCGACGTGGACGGGCAAGTTTTCGACCTTCAACCCCACGGCGGACTGGCTCAAGGCTCCGTTCGTGACGCTGATGACCGACACCTATGCACCCTACCGCGGGATTCTGGCCGCCACGGAGGATGAAGTGCCGCTGGCACTGGCTTCGCTGCTGCGCGTGGCGATCATGCACCGGCTGACGGACCAGTACGGTCCGATCCCCTACTCGAAGGTGGTCGAGGACCGGAAGAACTCGCTGGCCGTGGCCTACGATACGCAGGAGGAGGTCTACGCAACGATGTTCGCGGAGCTCGATGCGGCGGTTTCGGTGCTGAACGAGAACCGGACGCTGTCGACCGAGGCCTTCGGAGAGTACGATCTGGTCTACGGCGGGGATCTGACGAAGTGGATCCTCTTCGCCAATTCGCTCAAGCTGCGCATGGCGATGCGTCTGACGGAGGTCGACGCGGCGATGGCCCGCACGAAGGCGGCCGAAGCCCTTGCGGCGGGGGTCATCACGACGAATGCCGACAATGCGATGTTCAAGCCGACGGTCAACCGCACGGCGATCTGCTTCAGCGAATGGAAACAGCACCCGATCTCGGCCGACCTGGACAGCTACATGAACGGCTATGCGGATCCGCGCCGCGGGAAGATGTTCACGTCGGTGAAGATCACCGAGACGACCCTGAATCCCGAGACGCAGGAGCCCGTAACGGTGACGAAGGACGGGTACCGGGGGCAGCGCATCGGTACGACGCCCGAGGACAAGGATGCGGCCACGACGCAGCTTTCACACCCGGATATCGTCGACAGTGATCCGATCATCTGGCTCACGGCGGCGGAGGTTGCCTTCCTGAAGGCCGAGTGGGAACTTCGCTGGGGCTCGGTTGCCGAAGCGGGGAATCTTTACCGCCAGGGGGTTGCCCTGTCGTTCGAACAGTGGGGCGCGGGCTCTGCCGACGAGTACCTGGCAACCGAAGCCAGACCGGCGGACTTTGTGGATCCGCTGGGCACGGGCTACGATTTTTCGGCGCAGTCGACGATCACGCCGATGTGGAACGACGCCGACGATGCGGCAACGGCTCTCGAACGGATCATCACACAGAAGTGGATTGCGATCTTCCCGCTGGGCAACGAGGCGTGGAGCGAGTACCGCCGCACGGGCTATCCGCATCTGATGCCGGTTCCCGATGCGGGGAACATGTCGGGCGGGACGGTTACGTCGCGCTGGGGGGCCCGCCGCCTGCAATACCCCACCGAGGAGTACAACGAGAACCGGGCGAACGTCACGGCAGCCGTGGCGGGCGAGCTGAAGGGCACGGATACCTTCGGAAGCCGGGTCTGGTGGGACAAACGAACCTTGAACTAAAAAGCACGAATCTATGAAACTCATACGACTGACAGGAATATTGGGGGTGCTGGCGCTGGCGGCCTGCGATGCGGGCATCGAGCCGATCGACCAGCAGGTCCGGGCACTCGACACGTGGAACGCGGCCGAATGGGCGGCCTACGCCGAGGGGCTCCGGGTCTACAAGGCGGGCGACCACTATCTGACGTACGCCTGCTTTGACAATGCACCCGAACGGATCGAATCGGAAAAGGACTGCATCCGCTCGCTGCCCGACTCGCTCGACGCGGTGATTCTGCGCAATCCGCTTTCGGACTTCGACCGGGAGGATCTTCCCGAGTTGCGCAAGCGCCATACGCGGGTGCTGGCCACGGCGGAGTGCTCCGACCCGGCGACAGCCCTGCAGCGGCTCGACGCGACGCTGCAGGAGATCGCGTCGTCCGACCTGGACGGTGTCGTGGTCCGTTATTCGGGGGCCGTCACGGCCGAGGCCTCGGCCGTCGAACCGGAAATCGTGCGGCGCCTCGGGACCCTGACGGACAAGACGCTGATTTTCGAAGGCAATGCCGCCTTCGTGGGAGCCGCGAACCGCGGACTGTATGACATCTACCTGCTCGATGCGACCGCTTCGAGCGACATCTACGGCGTCGAAAGCAGCGTGGACTACCTGACGGGCTACTACGGCATCGAGCCGGGCCGGATTCTTCCGCTTGTTTCGCTGGCGGGAACGATTGCCGACGAGCGTGGGAATTCGCAACCGGCCCCCACGAAGATTTGCGAAACGGTCCAGTCCCGTTCGCTGGCGGGCATGGCCTTCGAGGAGGTTTCGGCCGACTACTATTCGTTGACGGGCAACTATTCGCGCCTGCGTGCGGCGATCAGCCTGTTGAATCCTGCACATCCATAAAATCCGCGACCATGAAAACCATGAAACATATCCTTTTGGCGCTGCTTGCCGTTTCGGCGGCCGCCACAGGCTGCAAAACCGAGGACTATAACGACGGCACGACGCCGGTCGCCAACACGGCCTATATCGGGGCTGCGGAGACCACGCCGGATGCCCCCGTCACCTTCAAGCGTACGGTCCAGACGCTCGACCGGGAATTTTCCGTAAAACTGGTCTCTCCGCTGTCGGAGGAGATTGCGGTTGAGTTCCGCATCGATGCCGAGGCGGTCGCGGAATACAACCGCCGCCACGGCACCTCCTATGGGCTGCTGGAGGCCATTCACTACCGGCTTGCACAGCAATCGGCGGAGATCCCGGCCGGAAAGGTCGAATCGGATCCGGTGACGATCCATTTCCAGGGGCTCGACCAACTGGAGATGAACGAGACATACCTGCTGCCGGTGTCGCTCACCTCGACATCGAACGGACTGGGGCTGCTCCGGGGGTCGGAGACGCTCTACTACCTGGTGAAGCGCTCCTCGGCAATCACGACGGCAGCGGACCTTACCGACTGCTACATGTGGGTGCCGACGTTCGAAACCTCCGAGGGGCAGGCCCCCATCATGGGGCTGACGGCCATGACCTACGAGATTCTGGTCAACGTGCCGGAATTCACAACTTCGATTCCGGGTCAAGGTACGATCAATGTCACTTCGGTCATGGGCGTCGAGCAGCACTGCCTGCTGCGCATCGGCGACTCGGGGTACCCCCGCCAGCAGATCCAGCTGCAGGTGGGTGACGTCCACTTCCCGGAGGGAGGTGAGAACAACGTGATTCCGGCGCTGACGGTCGATCCGGGCGAGTGGTACCACATCGCCTTCACGTGGGACATCGAGGAGGAGGTGGGCCGCATCTACGTCAACGGACGGCTGGCCTACGCCGACCGTCTGGCGTGCGACTCCGAGACGTTCGACATCGGACAGGTCTCGAAGGGCGGCTCCGAGGACACGGCCTACCGCTTCCTGATCGGCTACTCCTACAACCCCTTCCGCCCATTGAACGGCATGGTCTCCGAGGCCCGGATCTGGTCCGTGGCGCGGAGCGAGGAGGAGATTTTCCGCGACATGTACGAAATTACGGACCCGGCCTCGAAACCCGAACTGCGGGCCTACTGGAAATTCAACGAGGGTTCGGGCAACACGGCGAAGGACTACTCGATGTATGGCAACGATGCGGTCTGCCTCACCGGCTCCAACAACATGGAGTACGGCGACCGCACGGAGGGGACGCTCAAGTGGAACAATGCCATCGAAATTCCGATGCTCAACCAGCAAGAATAAAAAACGAACGATTATGAAACGGAAAAATGAATTGAGAATACGACTTCGCGCGGCAGGCCTCAGCCTGCTGGGCGCGGCGGCGGTGCTGCTTGCGGGCTGCGAGGGCGAGGAGTTCGTGCGTGACGGCGGTGAGATGCCCCTGCCGGCCGGCGATACACCCACCGGGGCTCTCTACGTGCAGGGCACCTACAACCCCGAGCTGACGGAATATGCACTGGATGAAGAACGGACCGTTCCGGTGGTCTACCGGCTTGACTTCCCGGCTGAGGAGGACGTTACGGTCACCCTTTCGGTCGGCACGCAGGAGGATGTCGACGCCTACAACGATGCCAAAGGGCTGGTGGACATCACCAATCAGCCCAATGGCGGATGCGACCGCTACAAACTGCTGCCGGAGAGCAACTACGCATTGCCCGCATCGCTGACACTGACCGTTCCGAAGGGCAAGACCGAATCGGAGCCGCTTGCCGTCGAGATCCTTTACGACGAGACGCTGCTCAATGGACGTTTCGGGATGATGCTGCAACCGTGGATGCTTCCGCTGCGTGTCGACCGGATCGAGGGTGCGGTCGCTCCGCTCGTTAAGGATCAGATGCTCGGAATCGGAATTCGTCCGGCCGATTACGGATTCTATATCAGCGGAGAGCCGGTGGAGATGGGTATGGCCGATGCCAAGAAGAATTCGCCCTTCTACGGGATTGCCTTCGCCGACTGCCGGGTTATCAATCCGCAACTGGTGCTGAATGCCTACTATTCGGTCTTCGAATTTTACAAGGAGAAGCCGACGGATCGGCGGTGCAAGACGAGGAACTTCCAGTATTGGCCCTTCTTCGATGTGGAGTGTCTGCGTCCGCTCTTTATCGCGCGGGATGCCGCGACGCAGGATGCCGCTCTGCAGGCCGATCCCGACCTGATGTATGTGCTGACCCATCAGGAGCGCTATGTCGATCCGCAGCGCAGGCAAGGCATGAAGATCTGCGTATCGATCGAGACCCTGGCGAAATCCGCCGTCGGTCTGTGCAATCTTTCGGCAGAAAACCGGGCTTCACTGGTCTGGCAGATTGCGGATTTCGTGAAGAAATACGGGCTCGACGGCGTGGCGCTCAACGACAAGGGGGCGAACTATGCGGCCGAGGGAGCTCCGGCGGTGGACAAAGCCTCCTTCACGAAATTCCTGAAGGCGCTGCGCGAGGCTCTTGGGCCGGACAGACTGATCCTGTTGAGCTACGATGCCGATGAAGATGCGGCGCTTTACGAGGCGCACGACGGCTTGCAGGCCGGCGAATACCTCGACTATGCATGGTGGAGTACCGAGAATGTGAAATGCACGCTCGGAACCGGAGAGGCAGAGGTCCGGCCGATCATCGGATTGCCGACCGACCGTTTCAGCCCCCTTTCGGTCTTGACGGTAGACACCCCGGAATACCAAAACATAATCATGGAAATAGGCTCGATGGAAGCACAGGAGCACTACGATGCCGGAGAGTATCGGATCTGTGTCTGGCTTGACATTCCGGCTCATCGGCAGGATTTTACGGAAGGCGCCGCACCCGGGTTATGCCGGAACTGGGGTAATTTACCCTTGCATGAAGGCAACAGCAAAGTGGAAGGTCTGGCTTCGCAAGGCGGTTTTGAACCCAATAAACTGGCCTATGGATCTTACTTTGGCGGAGGTCTGAAGGACTGGTAGGCCGGAGCTCCCAACGACTTTGGACACAATGAAAGCGGTCCGCAACCTGTCTGGAGGTTGCGGACCGCTTTTTGTCGCTACCGCCCGCCTCACGGGACGAGCCGGTTTTGTCGGGCCGACCGCCGGTCGCCGGACAAAGGCACTCTCCGTTCCCGTCAGGCAGCGGAGGGGCAGTCCCGGGATTCCGGAAGATTCGCGCCACACGCCCGGCGGCTCTATGCCGCCTTGATCCGGCAGGCGCAGAAGGCCAGGTACAACACGCACACCAGGATGATGACGATCCCGCCCGTCATGCCGGCCAGATCGATTCCCAACCCCATGACCGGCGTCACGATGCCGCCTCCGGCCACCGCCGTGATCATCAGCCCCGAAATCTGGTTGGCAGCCTCCGGGCGCGCCGTCAGTGCGGCCGAATAGATGATCGAGAAGATCGACGAGGCGAAGAATCCGACGGCTCCGATGCAGATCAGGCTGGCCATGTCGTTGCCGGAGAGCATCATCGCAAGCACCGACAGCAGGCACAACAGGATGTTGATGCGGAAGTACTTCACGCCCGAAATCCGCGAAAGCAGCACCGCTCCGAGCAACGCTCCGACCGTCCGGCTGAAGAAGTAGACCTGCGGAGCGAACTTCGCCTGCTCGCCGCTCCAGCCGAAACGGACAGCCATGAGTTTCGAACTGAGGAAGTTGGTGCCCACATCCACGCCGACGACGAACAGAATACCCAAAAACAGCAGCAGAATGGTCCTGTCCTTGAGCAGGCCGAACGTTTCGCCGAACGAAATGCCGCCTTCGGAGGGTTGTTCCCTCGGGATCGGCGTCAGAATCAGCCATACGGCCGACAGGATGGTCACCGCCCCGAGGATCGGGAAGCAGTAGTGCCAGTTCTGCTCGCCGAACAGCGAGACGGCAAGCATCACGAATTCGGGCCCGACGAGCGACGAGACGGCCTTGATGACCTGACCGGCCGTCAGGCTGCTGGTCAACAGTTTCCGGTTCGAGATCACGTTGCTCAGCAGCGGATTCAGCGAGACCTGGAGCACGGCGTTGCCGATTCCGAGCAGCGCGTAGGCGATCATGCAGGTGACGCCGTCGTAGACGACCAGCGGCAGGAACATGCCGACGATCGTGGCCCCGAGGCTGATCAGCACCGTATTCTTGCGGCCCCAGCGGTTCATGGCGTTTCCGACCGGGATGCCGAGGAAGAGGAACCAGATGAAGACCATCGACGGAACGAATCCCGTCATGGTCGAAGACCACCCGAAGGTCTTCTGCACGTAGTCGGACGTGATGCCGACGATGTCGCAGAACCCCATGATGAAAAAACCGAACAGGACCGGCAGCAGCCCCGTCAGCGAATTGGACTTACTTTTCATTTCCCCAGTTTTCGTTAGGTTGTGTTCCCATTTTCAGATGCAGCTTACCGCCCTTGAAGAGTTCGTCGCGGTAGATCCGGCAACGGTCGAGGGGTTTGCCGTCGAGCGTGGCCGACTGGATGTACCAGGCATCGGGGGCGTTGCCTTCCGTTTCGATGACGAAGCTCTTGCCCGTGGCGTTTTCGGGGCTCAGACGGATGACGATCCGGTCGAAGAGCGGGCTGCCGATCTGAAATTCGGGGCGTTCGTCCGTACCGCCCTTCACGTCGAAGAGGCCCATCGACGAAATCACGTACCAGGCGCCGAGCTGCCCCTGATCCTCGTCCTGACCGTATCCGTAACCGTGCTCGCCGGTCGTACCGTAGAACTCGTCGCAGATCAGACGCACCCACTTCTGGGTAAGGTAGGGTTTCCCCGAGAAGTTGAACAGCCACGAGATGTGCAGACTGGGCTGATTGCCGTGGTTGTAGGGGCTTTGCAGGCCGGAGAAGGCATTGACGACCTTGCCGCCGCCGAAGATGCTGCGGCGCGCCACGGTGAAGATCGAATCGAGACGGGCGTTGAACGTGTCGCGCCCCATCCTTTCGATCAGCTTTTCGGGCTGATGGGGGACAAAGAAGGTGTACTGCATGGCATTGCCCTCCTGGAAGCCCCGCCACGACTCCAGCGGATTGAAGCGGTCGATGAACGCACCGCCCGGCACCCGCGGACGGATCATCTTCAGCGAATCGTCGAACAGCCGCTCCCATCCCGACGCGAGCTTCATGAGCCGTTCGCAATCCTCGGTTTTGCCCAGCGACCGGGCCATCCGGGCCACGGCATAGGCGCTGAAGCTGTACTCGAGCGTATGCGAGGCCGAGAAGGAGGCCCCCTTCGGACTCACGCCGAAATGGACGCTGTCGTCGAAGGGCACGTAGCCCAGCTCGACGAACTGGCGGACATCCATCTTGCCGGCCCCCTCGATGCGGTTCTGCCAGCCGATTTCGTTCTTCAGAGCCGCCTCATAGGCCTTTTCGACGTCGTAGTTGCGGATACCGCTGTTGTAGGCTCCGGCGATGGCGATGCTGACCATGTTGGTGCCCACGCCCGAGACATACTTGCTGGTGGCGATGCCGTCGCCGAGCCATCCGGCATCGTCGTAGACAAGCAGCTGGCTGTTGATGAAGTCGTTGTAATACTCCGGATAGGCCAGCGCCCAGAGGGTCGTCAGATTCCAATAGGCGCCCCAGACGGCGTCCGTATTGTAGTGGTTGTGGCGAGGCTTGCCGTTCCCGTCGAGCGGGATCTGCCCCACCGAGCCGTCGTTGCGCGGATAGGCGCCGTTGACATCGCTGGCAAGCCCCCGGCCCAGCAGCGCATGGTAGAGCCCCGTATAGAACTTCACGCGGCTCTCGGGCGTACCTCCGTAGACGCTGATGCGGCCGAGCGCCTCGTTCCACTTCTTCACGGCGGCCGCATGCGCTCCGTCGAAATCGAGACGATCGGCCTCCGTGAGCAGATTCAGCTTCGCATTCTCGACCGAGGTGTACGAAAGGCCGATCTTCACGTTGATCACCTCGTCGGCCGACGTCGTGTAGTTCAGGCTCATCATGGCACCCGGCCCCTTGATTTCCGAACCTTCGGCCGGGTCGCCGCCCTGGCAGAAGACGCTGGCTGAATCGGGCGTCCGGTCGACGAGGGCGTAGAAGTACATCGTCACGGTGGCACCCGCCTGGTATTTCTTAACATACTCCGGTTCGGTCACGACGTATCCCTCGACCGTATTGCCGTCGAGGCGGATCCAGGCATCCTTCACCTGGCCGCTCTCGCCCTGACGGTTGCCGATGTTGAAGAGGATCCGCGCCTGGGCCGAGGCCGGGAAGGTGTAACGCTGGAAGCCGACGCGTTCGGTGGCCGTCAGTTCCGCACGGACGCCGTAGTCCTTGAGCAGCACGGAATAGTAACCCGGATGGGCCTCTTCATCCTGCTTGTCGAAGCGCGAGCGGAATCCGGCATCGGGATCCTCGAGCCGGCCCGGCACGGTCTTGAGCGCTCCGGTGACGGGCATCAGCGCAATGCCGCCGATCTGGAACTCGTGCAGGCAGGGGAATCCGTCGATCGAGGTGTGGGAATCCTCGTAGCCGACGGCCTCCCATCCCTGGACATTGCCGTAAGTTCCGTTGGTCGAGGCACCGAGCTTGGCAAGGCCGAAGGGCACGGCCGCCGGTGTATAGAAGAACCACCGGCTGTGCACCGACCCCAGATTGGGGTTGACGTACCGGCTGAAATCCTCGCTCGACGCGTCGTTGCAGCCGGTCAGTGCAACCAGACCCGTCAGGAGGGCAGACAAGATTGTTTTTTTCATGGCAGGAGAAGGATTTAGATTTCTTGTTTGATCCGCGCGATGCGGGCATAGAATTCGGGGATGCACGAGGCATCGAGCAGCCATTTCGGCCGGCGGCTCTCGTCCGTGCGGCCCGTCCAGTCGTGATAGAGCAGTCCGGCGCGGTCACGGGCATGGTCCCAGGCGTAGTCGAGGCTCTCGATCAGGGCGTCGACGTATTTCGAATCGCCCGTGACGTTGTACAGATCGTGGTAGCCGCGGAAGAGCACCAGATTGAACCACGGCAGATCATCGATATAGGGCACCCCGCGGTCCGTCGTCCGGAAAAAGACCCGATAGCTCCCTTCGGCCAGCCGCCGGGCATTGTCGAGGTATTCCGGCTCGCCGGTGAAGCGGTAGAGGGCCACGGCAGCCTGCAGCAGCGTACCCGTGTTGTAGGTATAGAGGTCGGGATGGACCTTCCCGCCGGCGTCCGTCAGCCAGGAGTTCCAGACGACGTCCCGTTCGGGATCCTTCAGATACCGGTCCATCCAGTCGTAGAAGCGCCGCCCGGTCTCGAGATAATAGAGATCGCCGGTGGCCTCGTAGAGCTTCAGCGCCAGCACCAGCGCCTTGCCGTTCGAGCAGGCCGGCTTCTGGTCACCAACCCCTTCCAGCCACGTGACGCCACCGTCGAAACGGTCGTCCCAACCGCTGAGGATGAACGTCATGACCTGTTTGGCCCTCTCCAGGTGGACGGGATTCTTCGTGACGCGGTAGGCCTCGACGTAGTCGATGCCCACCAGACCGTTGTCGTCGTAGTAGCGGTCGACCTTGCCGAAGCGGACCGGATAGGCCTGATAGCCGAACGGCACCCGCTGCGTATCGTAGTACTGCTCCACGGCCATGACCATCGAATCGACATAGGGCCGGAAATCCGGGTCGATCGAGGCGAGGGCCACGGCCGACGAGAAGACACCGCTCATCGGCCACAGAAACGAGACCTCCTGCGCCTTTCGGGTCGAGTCGTTGAAATAGGTCAGATCGGGGCGGTAGCTGTTGGGGTAATACTCCGAGAAGAGCCCGTACTGCGGCACGCGGTAGAGCTCCCAGACGCGCTTGAACATCTCCGCGGCGCGATCGCGGTTCGGCGTGGCCACGGGGGTCTGCCGACAGCCGGCCAGGCAGAACGCCAGCAGCAGGATCCATCCGGCTCGTTTCATGCTACATCGACTTTTGAGCGGTTTCCCCGCGGTAGAGCGCCACGGCGCCCAGCGACTCCAGCGCGGCACCCTGCATGAGCAGCTGTTCGCTGCGGCCGGGGCTCACGCCGGTCCAGTTTTCGTAGAAGAGCCCCTCCGGCGTGCGGGCATACTGCCAGGCGTGGTCCAGATAACGGATGAAGAGATCGATATACTCCTTGGCCGGTTCGTGATAGGGGGCCAGATCCATGAACGAACGCACCAGCTTGATGGTGAACCACGGGTCGTGATCGGGATAGGCCTGCGTCAGACCTCCGGCCGGTCCCACGAAACAGCGGTAGGCACCGTCGGCCGACTCACGCGCCAGATCCAGATAGGCCGGATCGGCCGTGATCCGGTACAGCCGCACGCCGCACGAGATCATCACGCCGGTATTGTAGGCCCACTTGGTCGGATTGATCACTCCGGCGGCCGACCTGTCGTTCCAGTAGCAGCCGTCCGAAGGGTCGCGCAGGTTGGCCACCAGCCACTCGTACAGCCGCCGCGCAAAGGCCAGCACATCGACCTTCTCCTCCATCGTGCAGAGGGCATAATAGCGCAGCAGAAACAGCGTGGCGAAGCCGTTCGAGCAGGTCGGTTTATTCGAGTTGCCGTCGTTCGGGTTGTTTTTCAGACTTTCGTTCCACCAGAGCCCGCCGCCGAGCAGGTCATCCTCGCCCGAGTGGAGGAATGCGACGATGCGTTTGGCCCGATCGAGGTATTTCTGCTCGCCGGTGAGTTCGTAGGCCTCGACCAGATCGAGCCCCACGATCGCATTGTCGTCATAATACCGGTCGCCGGAGCCGTAGCGTCCATCCGTTGCCGAGCCGTAGCCGCCGACATTCACGGCGCCGCTCGTGCGGTAATAGGCCTCGAAGCGGTCGACCATCGCCTCGTAGTTCACCTCGTAACCGAGTTCATGGAGCGTGGCGACGCCGGAGATCAGGCCGTCGTAGCCCCATAGATAGGAGGGCGAGCTGCCGGTCGTTCCGTTGTAGTTTTCGACGTAAAGCCCGGCGGCCGAGCCGTTCTGAATTCGGTAGTAGCGGTTGACGAGGTCGAAAAACTCGAGGCCCCGCTGGCCGTAGGAGATCCCGTCGGGATTCTCCGGTTCCTCGTCCGGCCCCTCGTCCGGATCCGGCCGGTCGGGCTTTTCGCCCTGATCCGTATCGGGAGTCTGCGGAGCCGCATTATCGGAATCGTCTCCTCCGCACGAAAGGGCAAGCATCGGCAGGAGAAGCCACAGGAAAGTTCTGATTTTCATGATTGTCGGTCTCTTCAGGTTCGTTATTCGAATTTGATCAGGCCTTTACAGCGGCATCCGCCCCACCGTCGAGCTGCGACAGCGCATAGGCGTAGGCCCCCAGAGCGATGGCCCGGCTGGCACCGAGACGGCTGTGGGCCACGCCGGTCTTCTTGTGGCAGGCGTAGTGCACCTCCTCGTCGGAGCCGGGGATCTTCACCATGCGGTCCTTCTCCTCGAGGAAGGCCCGCAGCCCCCCGGGATCCGACAGGTCGTAGACCTCGGCCTGCAGACAGGGAAACGACGCCCCGGAGAAGGTCCCCACCGAGCGTCTCATTTCGCGGATCATGCCCGGCATGATGTAGCGGGCCGCACCGGAGATTCCGCCGCCGAAGACGACCAGTCCGTCGACGATGTCCAGCGCCCGCACGATGGCGTCGCCGGCCACCTCGCCCAGCTCCTCGAAGCTCCGCACGGCCGCCTCGCGGTCTCCCGGCCGCACCCCCTCGGCAATGTCGAAGATATCCCTGGGTGAAAGCGCCGAGGCATCTTCGCCGCTACGCTCCGCATAGACGCGCCGCACGGCCCGGATGCTGACGCTCTCCTCGGCCATCAGCTCCGGATATTTCGCATTGCGCATCAGCCAGACATCCCCGCCGCAGCCGTTGTCACCGGTCAGCAGGCGGCCGTCCACCACCACCCCGGCACCGAACCCCGTACCGAGCGTGATGCCGATCAGATTGGCATACCGCCGGGGGCTTCCGCTCGCCTCGAGCATCCGGTTGATCTCGGGCAGCATGCCCGAAAGGGCCTCGCCGTAGGCATAGAGGTTTCCGTCGTTGTTGATGAATACCGGCAGGCCGAACTGCCGCGACAGATAGGGCCCGAGTGCCACCCCGCCCCGAAAGGCCGGGAAGTTCGGCAGATCGCCGATGATGCCGTTGCGGTAGTCGGCCGGTCCCGGGAAGGCGAAACTGATGGCCGCGGGGTCGCCCACGACGGCCCGTCTCACCTGCGTAAAGCCGTCGACCAGCACGTCGAGACACCCCTTCAGATCGTCGGCGACGGCGTGAAGCCGGATGGGAGCGAGGATTTCGCATCCTCCCTGCATGGCCGAGAAGACGAAATTGGTCCCGCCGGCATCCAGCGTCATCACGATTCTTTGGTCCTGTTCATACATAGGTCAGTATCTTTACAAAAGGTCGGTTTTCAGCATCTCACGTATGCCTTGATGGTCATGCACTCCTTGCCGGCCGCTTCGCCGCAGGGTCGGATCGTGTAACGGCCCACCGCAGCCGGGACGATGAACGTCTCGGCATAGTGCACCACGAAGGGCTCGAAGGCCCGGTCGGGGCTCTCGACCACGGCCTCCTCGCCCTCGACCAGATTCAGGACATGGACGCTGCCGTTGGTTTCGTGCAGTACCGGAGCCGTGAAACGGTGGCGGCGCGTCTCGATGAATTCGTTCCGGTGCAGCCCGGTACGCTCTTCCGACCATCCCTCGCCCGAGGCAACCGGTTCGAAGTGGTCGTACAGCCATTGTTTCACATACTCCGTATCGCGTTTCCAGTCGATGACCTCCTTGCCGCGCTCGACGTTGATCGGACGGGGTTTGCCGTCGAGACCCAGCCGCTGCCAGTCCCACAGCTTGAAGGTGAAGATGTTCGGCGTCGAGCTGATCTCCAGCACCATGCTCTCCGATCCGGAGCAGTGCACCGTACCGCCCGGGATCAGGAAGTGGTCGTGTTTCCGGGCGGGGAACTTGTTGGCGTACTTCTCGGCATCGAAGACGATCTCGCCGCGCTGTGCCCGGCGCAGGTCGTCGATCATCTCCTGCGGATTGACGCCGGTCTTCAGACCGATATACACCGTGGCATCCTTGCCGGCATCGAGCAGGTAGTAGCTCTCATCCTGCGTGTAGGCGATGCCGAAGTTTTCGTGAACGAACTGGGTCGTCGGATGGACCTGCAGGCTCAGATTGCCGCCGCCCATCGTGTCGAGGAAATCGAAGCGGATGGGGAAATCCTTGCCGAAACGCGCCTCAACGGGCTCGCCGAGCACCTCGCGGCTCTTCAGCAGGATCAGATCGACAGAGGGGATCTCGAAACGCTCGCCGTCCACGTCGAGATAGAGGCTGTTCTCCTCGGGCACGCAGTCGAAACACCAGCCGAAATTCGTCACGCTGCGGTCCAAATCACAGACCTCCTTCATCCATTGTCCGCCCCACGGTGCCGGGTCGAAAAAGGGCACCACGCGGAACGGCTGCGAAGCGGTCTTCTCAAGTCCGGCCAGGAACGTCTCCGCACCGATCATCTTCGGCGCACCGGCCCGATGGGTGTCGATCCAGTAGTTCACGCGGCGCAGCAGCCGATCCTTGTGCCGGTCGCAGATGCGCCAGTCGTTGAAGTAGCCCCGCTTATACTGGATGGAGACCGGATCCTGGCGGTTGTCGATGCCCAGTGCGCGGACTTCGTGGCGGCGGAAACGCTGCTGGATCTCCCAGCGGGCCATGTCCACGTAGGCCAGCACGACATCATCCGGAGCCACGAGCGAGGCGCCCGTGCCGACGACGACGATCCTCCGGTCGGCAGCCACGCGACGACGGGCTTCGGCGAGCTTCGAGGGGTCGAAGTAGTCGTTCAGATCCAGCACCGTCACATGACCGAACAGCACGTCGTCGGTCATGAACCGCTCCGTCATACGGCGGACCTCGGCCTCGGGGATCATCAGATCCCGCGTATGGATCACCTCGGGGAATGCTCCGGCAAAGGCACCCAGAATCTCCTCCTCGCAGGTTCCCGTGTACAGTTCCACGGCGAGGGCCCGTTCGCCCCGCGTCGCCCGCTTCAATTCGGACAGGATGGATTCCCACCCCCGCACCACCGGTCCGGAGATCTTCGTGGCCGGGAATTTATCGTAATTGGCGCGTCTCATGTCAGATTTATATTTGTTTGAACATATATATTTTGTGCAAATATAAATAATAAATCCGGGTCATGAAACTTTTTTCCGTATTTTTTGTAAATTTGTACGACCTTTACCTTTTGATCTTGAAACAGATATGTTGAAGATAGACCACAGCAGCGGCAAACCTCTGCATCTCCAGGCGGAAGAGATTCTGCGCCGGCTGATCGAATCCGACGAATACAAGAACGGCAAACTGCTCCCCAACGAGATCGAATTGTCCGAACAATTGCACATTTCGCGCAACACGCTGCGGCAGGCCATCAACAAACTGGTCTTCGAAGGGCTGCTGATCCGCAAGAAGGGCGTCGGGACGAAGGTCGTCCGCAAGGGGATCGTCGGCGGGGTCAAGAACTGGCTGAGCTTCTCGCAGGAGATGAAGATGCTCGGCATCGCGATCCGCAACTTCGAACTGCACATCAGCTTCAAGGCCCCGGGTCCCGAGATTCGGAACTTCTTCAACCTGGACGACGAAACCGACCAGCGCTGCGTCGTGTTGGAGCGGGTCCGGGGCAAGAAAGAGTATCCGTTCGTCTATTTCATCTCGTACTTCAATCCGAAGCTGCCGCTGACGGGCGAGGAGGATTTCACGATGCCGCTCTACGAACTGCTCGAGAAGCAGTACGGCGTGGTGGTCAAAACGAGCAAGGAGGAGATTTCGGCCCGGCTGGCGGGAGACTTCATTGCCGAGAAGCTCGAGATTGCGGCCAATGATCCCATTCTGATCCGCAAGCGCTTCGTATACGACGTCAACGACGTTCCGGTCGAGTACAACATCGGCTACTACCGCGCGGACAGCTTCACCTATACGATCGAGGCCCAACGCTGAGCCTCCCGGCTGCGGCGAACGCCCCGGCCCTCACCGGCCCGAAGTCTGGCTCCGCCGCCTGCCCGCACTCCCGCAGGAGCACTCCTGCCGCAGGGCGGGAGCACCCGGATCGATCCGCCGGCCACAGACCACAAACGCTGGCCGCAGATCGCAGACTGGTGGCCGCAGACCGCAAACGCCGGCCGCCGGCCACAGACCGCAAATGCAGACCGCAGACCGCAGACTGGTGACCGCAAACCGCAGACTGGTCAGAGATAATCGATGCGCAGTTCGTCGGGGAGGGTCAAAATCTCGTTGCGAAGGAGCGCCTCGTCCCCCAACAGACAGAACACCGCCCCATAATAGGCCTCTTCCAACACATGCGGCGGCTGCTTGCCGGTCAGAATGGCATGACAGAAAGCCTCGAGCATCTCGAGCGAGCCGTCACCTTCGGCCCCGGGCATGACCGCCACACCCGGATCCGACGATCCGCTCTCGGCCGCCCAACTCGTCCCGGCAAAGACCGAATTGGAGAAGATCCCCTGCTCGATCTCCCCGACCAGCTGCCGGATTCCGCTCCGCGGACGCGGCGTCTCGCTGTAATAACGGCCGCCGGCCAGATCGATCGTCGCCTCCTTGCAGAGGATCTGCTCGCCCATACCGAAATGTTTGTTCGAGATCACCGACTCGAAGGTCATGTTCACGCCGTTGGGGAAGGTATAGATCGTGCTGACACTGTCGAAGACCTCGCGACCGTCCTTCCAGTAGACATAGCCGCCGGCCCCCATGACCTGCACCGGGAGCATTCCGAGAGCCCACGTACCGTTCTGCAGCTGGTGGCAGGCCAGTTCGGTCATCAGCCCCCGCGAATAGGCGCGGTAGAGGCGCCAGTTGATCCGGCGTTCGAGGTCGGGCGACGGAACGCTGCGCCGCCAGTCGTTGTTGCGGAACCAGTAGTTACGCACGTTGACCACCGGCCCGAACTCCCCCTTGCGCACCGAATCCATCACCTTGATGTATTTCGGGTCGAAGAGCCGCTGCTGTCCGACGAAGAAGATCCGCCCCGAACGGCGTCCGGCCTGGTACATCGTCCGGCAGTCCTCCATCGTATAGGCCATGGCCTTTTCGCACAGGACGTGCTTGCCGGCCGCCAGCGCGTCGAGCGTCATGCGGCAGTGGAGATGCAACGGCGTAGCGATGATGACGGCATCGACCTGAGGATCGTCGAGCAGCTGCCGGTAATCGTCGTAACGCTTCGCCGCGGGAGCCAGACGCCCCGCCGCCTCGAGATTGGGCGGGTAGTCGTCGCACAGGGCCACGATCTCCGCCTGAGGGACTGCGGCCAGATTGCGCATGTGGTATTGGCCGCGGGAGCCCGGGCCGATGATTCCGAAGCGGACCTTGCCGCCGCGGATCGTCGCCTGCCCCTCGGGCGTGCAGCCCTCGAGCCACGGAGCGGCCGACAAGGCCAGTCCGGCCGCACTCAGAGTGCCGATTCGTTTCAAAAATTCACGTCTGTCCATTATCCGTCTCTACATTTCGATTTCCGTATATCGATACCCCTCGAAGCGGGCCGCGATTGTGGCCCGACGCTCCTCGGGCGCCGCGTACAGGGCCGTCGAAAGCACCTCGCACAAAAAGGCCGAACGCCCCTCGACCGCCACCATCGTCCGACGGCCGACCCATCGGCCGCTCATCGGGTCGACGATGTGCGCACGGCCGTCGGGATGCAGACCCGAGATCGACAACGAGCTCCCGACCAGCCGGAACGGTTCTCCGCCGGCCGCAGCACCCACCGGCCAGCAATCGCCCAGCGGATGGGTTCCCACGCTCATCACCGAGCTGTCGCCGAAGTTGAAGAGGGCACGCCGGACCCCGGCCTCGGTGAGCAGCGGACGAATGCGTTCGAGCGCATACCCTTTGCCGAAGCCTCCGGCATCGAGCCGCACACCCTCGCCCGTCAATCGTACGCTCCGCGTCGCCGGGTCCAGCACGCACCCCGGCGTATCGGCCATTTTACCACCCGCCGCAGCACCGGATGCTGCGCCTCGCCGGTCTCCCGTTGCACCTCCGGGCCCCGTTTTGTCGCCGGGCCCCGCCACGCCTTCAGGTCCCGTTGCACCGCCGACACCCGTTACTCCTCCGAACCCTGCCATGCCTCCGGACCCTGCCATATCGCCGGTCTCTGTTACGCTTCCGGACCCTGTTACGCTCCCGACGCTACGGTCGGAGAGGGCCGCCAGATCGAAGTAACCGTCCGTCGTGCGGCGGAAGAGCTCGGCCAGTTGCAACAGCACGTAGGTCCCCTCATCGAGCGGCACGGCCTCGCGGCCTCGCGAAGCGTTGATGCGCGCAAAGAGGCTCGCAGGATCGTGGCGGTTCAGACGGGATTCGATCTCGCGGACCCGCGTCTCGATCGAGGCAAAAAGCTGTCGGGCCGCCGGCTCGTCCAGGTCCGTCACCACCCCCTCCAGCACGGTGTGCATCGCCTCGAACGAGGCGAAGGCCACCGTCACGCGGGGATTGGCCCGGCTGTACTCGAACTCCATGGGCTACCGGCGGCGGAAAATCCGCACGATGCCCCGAACGATCCACGTCAGGACGTAGAACCCCAGAGCCAGACACACGACATAGCCCAGCTGCGAGAAGAGTTCGTACCACGGAGTAGCATAGTGGATGATGGCCCCGAGATTGACCCCAAAGGCCGCCACGAAACATCCGAGCGCCACCCACAGTTCGCGACGCTTGGCACGGGCCGTTATGATCGTATCCTTCACGACAGGAACTGTTCAGGAACTACAACCGATAGAACTCCTCCCAACCGTCGCGCGGGATGATGCCCCACAGCAACTGGTTGGCCAGCGGGTTGTTGACAATCTGCCGGGTCGTGCGGTCGAAGCAGATCTTCTCGCCGGTCCACTGGCTGATGACGCCCAGGCAGAAGACCTGGCTCAGGGGTCCCGATACGGAGAACGGCGAACGGGGCTTCTCGCGCCCCATGACCGACAACAGGAAATTGGCGTAGTGGTTCGACGGCGACTTGGGCACCTCGGGCAGCCGGCCGGCCATCTCGCGGGCCCGCTCCTCGGGGATGATCGAGAGCGTGCTGCCGTGCGAACCGCCCTTGAAGGTCAGTTCGCGGGAGTAGATCTCCTTGCCGGGATTGAGCTTCGCGGGCTGGATCTTGCCGCCGGCCACACTCGGAATGTTCGGATCGAGTTCCGAGACGCCGTAACCGTCCGGTACGGGCGGGATGTTGTCCAGACCGTCGTACCAGGTAATATCCACCGCCGGCATCCCGCTCCGTTCGGGGAAGTGGAAGCGCAGCGTCGACGACATCGGGTAGAAGAAGCGGTTGTGACCCTTCAGATAGAGGGGTTCGACCTCGGTCGGAAGCCCCAGGTCAAGGAATTCATGCACCGTATCGAGAATATGAGCCCCCCAGTCGCCCAGCACGCCCATACCGAAGTCGTACCAGCAGCGCCACTGCCCGTTGTGGAAATCATGGTTGTAGGCGTGCTCCTGCGCGGCGCAGAGCCACGTCTGCCAGTCGAGCGTCTCGGGGACGGGCTCGGCCGCGGGCCAGCGGTCCATGGCGGGATCCCAGCCGTGCCACCTCCGCGGATTGTTCATGTGGGCCGTCACGGCCGTCACGTCGCGGATGATGCCGGCCTCCTTCCAGGCCTTGAACTGGAAATAGTTCGCTTCGGAATGGCCCTGATTGCCCATCTGGGTCACCACGCCGTATCTCTTTTCAGCCTCCATGAGCAGTTCGCACTCGCGGAAGGTCCGGGCCAGCGGCTTCTCCACATAGACGTGGATCCCTTCGCGCATGGCCGCCATGCAGATCGGGAAATGGCTGTGGTCGGGCGTCGCCACCACCACGGCATCGATGCGGTCGGCCATCTCGTCGAACAGCTTGCGGAAATCCTGGTAGCGGGGCACGCCGGGGAACATGGCCTCGATTTCGCGGGTCTGCTTCGCCCCCATATCGACGTCGCACAACGCCACGACGTTGCACAGTCCCGTCTTGTAGAACTCCTTGGCCACCTCGGCACCGCGGTTGCCGATGCCGATCAGCGCAAGATCGACCTTTTCATTGGCCCCGATCACCTTCGGCGAAGGGCTTTTACGCTTCTTTCCGTTGACCGAGTTGCCACCCATGACCAGCGAGGGCACCATGGCCGCCCCTCCGATCAGGGCGGCATTCTGCAGGAAACGCCTGCGCGACATCTTCTTCTCTGACATACGTTCCGGTTTTAGTCGAGTTCCTTGATCTTGATATTCTTGTAGTAAACCAGGTCACCGTGATCCTGGATGAGGATGTGGCCGCTCTCGAAGTTACCGAAATTCACCCAGTTGCGGTACTTGCTGCAGTCGACCAGCGCATTCCACATGGCGTTGTTGCGCTCATACTCGACGATCTTCACGTCGTTGAGCCAGTGCTCGACGTGGTTGCCGCGCACGACGATCGTCGCCCGGTTGAAGAAGCCCTTGCGGAAGGGTTTGTCCTTCGGCGCGGGGATCAGGTCGTAGAGCGACCCGAGGGTCCGGTTCCCGTTGATGCCGAGTTTGGCGTCCGGATGGCGCTCATCATCCAGCACCTGGAACTCACAGCCGATGGCCGAACCGCCCTCGGCGCTGTTGATCTCCGGATTGACGAAGTATTTGATGCCGCTGTTGGCCCCCGGCGTGATCTTGAAATCGACCGAAAGGATGAAATTGCGATATTTCTGCGTGGTGATGATGTCGCCGCCGTTGCCCGATTCGGCGCCGTCGGCCTTCTCGACCACCAGCATGCCCTCTTCGATGTGCCAGCCCTTGGAGGGGAACTGCCGAGCCTTGTGGCTGCGCCAGCCCTCGGTCGTACGGCCGTCCCAGAGGAGCTTCCACCCCTCGGCCGCCTCCCGCTCGGAGATCGTGTTGGGGATGCAGTTGAACTGGGCGATGCCCGTCTCGGGCGAGAGCTCATACTCCAGTCCCGAGGTCATGATCCGGATCTGTTTCCAGCGAATCTGCTTGCCTTCGAGTTCGGGATTGCCGATGGCATGGACCTGCAGGGCGATGAACCCCTCGGCATCCTGCGCATCGAGAATGTCGGCAGCCGGGACGCCGTTGATCCAGGTCCGGATACGGTTGCCGACGGCCTCGACGCGTACCTTGTTCCAGTCGCCGGGGCGGAAGGCACGCTGTGCCGCGGGATTGGTCGTCAGCGGATAGAGCCAGCCCAGACGGGCTTCGTCGTAGATGCCGCCCGACCAGGCACGCGACGAGGGGTCAATTTCATACTGATAGCCGCGGACCCGGCCATCGGTCACATGGCTGCGGAACTGGATGCCCGAATTCAGTCCGTCGTCGACCTTGAAAAGCATCTCGAGGATGAAATCGCCGTACGTGCGATCGCTCTTCAGGAAGGTGTTGGGCGTACCGAGGCGGCTGGTTCCGACGATGGCGCCATCTTCGACCTTATAGGTGGCCGTACCGGCAGCCACGCTCCAGCCCTTGAGATTTTTACCGTTGAAGAGATCCTGCCATTGGGCCTGTGCTCCGGCGCTCACGCACAGCGACAGCAGAGCAAGAAAGATTTTTTTCATGTTCGTTCAGGTTGGTAGTTGATAAGACATACAAAGTTAATCCAAACTTCCAGAAACCCATCGCATTATCCCCTGTATGACGTGTTTTTATACGATTTTTTCACGTTTTGGTACATTTGTTTCACTCGCTGGCAGAAACGTACGATCCGTGCGGGAATTTCGTACAGTCGCCGGAGCCGGTATCGAGAGCGGAAATTGTCCGGCAAGAGCGGGATTGGCGGGAAAAAGCGTCAGCGAAGCCGGAGTTTCGGACACGAAAAGCCGCATCGGAGGTGGGCCTCAGAAGTCCGGCGCAGGCCGACGCCACCCGGACAAAAAAAGCGGGAGGATGATTCTCTCATCCTCCCGCCCGACATATCGGGGATTCGGGGATTGTCCGAGCCTTCAAAAGCCCGGGATTCGAGGTTCCGCGATACGTGCAAGACACCTTGCGCCGATCTTCGCCTCTTCACTCCCGCCGGCCCGTCCGGCCGCGGTCATGCCCCCCCCCGGCAAGAATTACTTGCGGTAGATCTTCTTGTAGCCGTAGATAGCCTCGTCGCCGAGCTCCTCCTCGATGCGGAGCAGCTGGTTGTACTTGGCCATACGGTCCGAACGCGACATCGAACCGGTCTTGATCTGGCCCGAGTTGGTAGCCACGGCGATGTCGGCGATCGTCGAATCCTCGGTCTCGCCCGAGCGGTGCGACGTTACGCTGGTATAGCCGGCGCGGTGAGCCATTTCGATGGCGTCGAGCGTCTCGGTCAGCGTACCGATCTGGTTGACCTTGATCAGGATCGAGTTGGCGCAGCCCATTTCGATACCCTTCTTCAGGAAGTTGACGTTCGTAACGAAGAGGTCGTCACCCACGAGCTGGCACTTGCCGCCCAGTTCGGCGGTCAGCAGCTGCCATCCTTCCCAGTCGTTCTCCGACATACCGTCCTCGATCGAGTCGATGGGGTACTTGGCAACCAGGCCCTTCAAGTACTCGACCTGCTCCTTCGAGGTGCGCTTTGCACCCTTCTCGCCTTCGAATACCGTGTAGTCGTAAACGCCGTCCTTGTAGAACTCCGACGAAGCGCAGTCCATACCGATCATGACGTCCTTTCCGGGAACATAGCCGGCCTTCTCGATGGCCTTGATGATCGACTCCAGAGCGTCCTCCGTACCGTTGAGTGCGGGAGCGAAGCCACCCTCGTCACCTACGGCCGTCGAAAGACCGCGCTCGTGGAGCACCTTCTTGAGGTTGTGGAAGACCTCGGCGCCCATGCGGACACCCTCCTTGAGCGACGATGCGCCTACGGGACGGATCATGAACTCCTGGAAAGCGATCGGAGCGTCGGAGTGCGAACCGCCGTTGATGATGTTCATCATCGGCACGGGCAGCGTCTTGGCGTTGGCACCACCGATATAGCGGTAGAGGGGCATTCCGAAGTAGTCGGCGGCGGCGCGGGCTACGGCCAGCGATACGCCGAGGATGGCGTTGGCGCCGAGCTTCGACTTGGTGGGCGTGCCGTCGAGGGCGATCATGGCCTTGTCGATGCCGACCTGATCGGCCACGTTCATGCCGATGATGGCCGGAGCGATCACCTCGTTGACATTCTTGACAGCGTTGAGTACGCCCTTGCCCAGGTAACGGTTCTTGTCGCCGTCACGGAGCTCCAGGGCCTCGTTCTCGCCCGTCGATGCGCCGCTCGGAACGGCTGCACGACCGAAAGCACCGGATACGGTACGAACTTCGACCTCAACGGTCGGATTGCCTCGCGAGTCGAGGATCTCTCTTGCGTGAATCTCTACAATCTGCATAGTTGTAATAATTTGAGTAATATGTACTTGAAAATACTTCCCTTTCAATGGCACCGCAAAGGTACAAAATAATTGTGAATTGCTGTTTTAATATTGTTAATTTTTTCACGCCGGCGGGCCCGCGGCGACGGAAAAGCGGCCAAACCCATAGCCGGCGGTTGGAGATGACGACCAAAACCGTTATCTTTGGGCTCGGGAACACGGCGGTTTGCCGGCAGAGGCCTCCGGGTCTTCAGCCCCAACGAACCCATCAGAAAAGAATCGACATCCAGATGAAAAGACGAATCCTGCTCCTGCTGTTCGGTCTCGCGACGATTCTCGGCGCTGAGGCTCAGCCCCTTGAAAAGAACCTGCTGGGTGTTCGGGCGGGGGTTGAAATCGCATACATCCGGGCCCGGGGCGAACAGGTGCACGGCACGACCGATCCGCGTATCGGATTCCGGCTCGGAGTTTCGGACCAAGTGTTGCTGTGGCACCGGATACCTCTATATATAGAGACCGGCGTCCACTTTTCGAGCCGCGGCGGGCGGTTCGGGGAGACGTCGTTCCGGCCGATGTACCTGCAGATTCCCGCCCTGCTCACATGGCGCTTCCGGCTTGGCGAACGGTGCTGGATCCGCCCCTTTGCCGGCATCGAGTACGGCGTCGGAATCGGCGGCAAGGCCCGCACGGCGGAGGGTTGGGGCGATCTGTTCGGGGCGGCGGGATTCCTGCGCCGCAGCGATCTGAACGCCCGGCTTGGATTCGAAGTCTCGATCCGGCGGATCTGCATCCAGGGGGCCTTCGATGCCGGGCTGTGCAACCAGTTTGCGTCACCCGACGCCCAGACGCCGCTGCTGCCCGCAGGCATCGGCAGCCTCTACGGCCGCAGCTTCACCATCGCCGTCGGATACGACTTCTGACCGTCCGTTGCAGCCCGTCGCGTCGCCGGACCCTCCAGCCACCCCGTCGCGTCGCCGGACCCTCCGGCCACCATCGAGTTGCCCGGCCTCAACCCGGTCACAGCCCGGCCATCCGTCCCCGGTACCGCCCGTCCCCGGTTCCACCCGTTGGTTCCACCCGCCACCTCAGAGCTCCTCGCCCGCAGTCCCTCCGAAAAACCGGGAAGCACCCGCAACCGGAGGCCATCGGGCATCTGCCCCTACCGCATGAGCACCGACGAATCGCCGTAGCTCAGAAAACGGAAGTCGTGTGCGAGGGCATAGTCGTAGATGCGCCGCCAGTCGTCGCCCACGAAGGCCGAAACCAACAGCAGCAGCGTCGACTTGGGCTGATGGAAATTCGTGACGATGTTGTGGACGATGCGGAACACGTAGCCCAGCGGCGTAATCATGATCTGCGTTGCGGCCTTCAGACGGTCGACCCCTTCGCGCTCCATCCAGCCGGACAGATCCGCCAGCGCCTCACGCCCCGTATAGTCGGCCGGAATGTCGTAAAGCTCCCACTGTCCGATCACCCGGTCGGCATCGGGCGTCCCGCCCGTGCGGATGCGCCATCCGAGCGCTGCCAGCGATTCGAGCGTCCGTACCGAAGTGGTGCCGACGGCCGTGATGTGGCCCCAGCGTTCGAGCAGCCGGTCCACCGTCCGACGGCACACCTCGAAGTGTTCGGTGTGCATCGGATGACGGGCGGCATCCTCGTCCTTCACGGGCAGGAACGTCCCGGCCCCGACGTGCAGCGTCACCTCCTCGAACTCGAAGCCGCGCTCCTTCATTGCGTCGATCAGTTCGGGCGTGAAGTGCAGCCCGGCCGTAGGTGCCGCCACCGAACCCTCGAACTTCGAATAGACGGTCTGGTAGCGCGTATTGTCGATCTCCTGGCTTTCGCGGTTCAGGTAGGGCGGAATCGGAATGCGCCCAAGATGTTCGAGCAACTGGCCGAAGGTCATCGGCGCCGTCCACTCGAATCGCACCGTGCACTCGCGGCCGCGATCCTCCGTGAGCCACGCCCGGAGGTATTCGGCCCGGCCGTCGTGTTCGAAGTTGATCTCCACGTAGCCCTCCTTCCACTTCTTGCGGTTGCCCACGATGCACGACCACTCGCACTCGCCCCGAACGGCAAAGGCCCGCTCGTAATCGGCCGGACGGTGCGGTTCGAGGCAGAAGACCTCGATGCGCGCCCCCGAAGGCTTGTGCATGATGATCCGCGCACGGATCACCTTCGTGTTGTTGAAGACCAGCATCTCGCCCGCGGGCAGCACCTCGCCGATGTCGGCAAAGTGGCGCTCGGAGATCTCTCCGCGGCGGTAGACGAGCAACTTCGAGGCGCTGCGCTCGGCCAGCGGAAATTTGGCAATCCGCTCGTCCGGAAGGTCGTAATCGAATCGGTTTATGTCGATGTGTCTTTCCATTTTTGCCCGTAATTATGCGGCAAAGTTACTATTTTTTGTAACTTTGCGACGCTTAATGTTCAAAAACGATGAAAACCGACTTCCTGGTAATCGGTTCCGGCGCCGCAGGTCTCTCCTTCGCGCTGAAAGCCGCGGCCCACGGACACGTTACGATCGTGACCAAGGGCGAAATGAATGAGTGCAACACCAACTACGCGCAAGGCGGCATCTGCTCGGTCACGTACGCTCCCGACACCTTCGAAAAACACATCCACGACACGCTGGTCTGCGGCGCGGGCAAGTGTGATCCGAAGGCCGTCGAGCTGGTCGTACGCCGCGCTCCGGAACTGATCGCCGACCTGATCGCCTGGGGCACCCGCTTCGACAAGACCCCCGACGGACGTTTCGAACTCAACCGCGAAGGCGGTCATTCCGAACACCGCATCCTCCACCACGAGGACCTTACGGGCGCCGAGATCGAACGCGCACTGATCGAGTCGGTCCGCAAACACCCCGACATCACCGTTCTCGAACACCACTTCGCCATCGATCTGCTCACGCAGCACCACCTCGGCGAATTCGTCACGCGCCACACGCGCGGCCTGGCCTGCTTCGGCGCCTACGTGCTGAACCTCGACACGAACGAAATCGAAACCATTCTCTCGAAATTCACGATCGTCGCCACGGGCGGCTGCGGCAACGTCTACTCGTCGACCTCGAACCCGATCGTCGCTACGGGTGACGGCATCGCCATGTGCCACCGCGCCAAGGCCATCACCGAGAACATGGAGTTCATCCAGTTCCACCCCACGACGCTCTACAACCCCGGCGAAAAGCCCAATTTCCTCATCACGGAGGCCATGCGCGGCTTCGGGGCCATCCTGCGCCTGCCCGACGGCACGGAGTTCATGGACAAGTACCACCCGATGAAGTCGCTGGCCCCGCGCGACGTGACGGCCCGCGCCATCTACCGCGAAATGACCCGTCTGGGCATGGACTACGTCTACCTCGACGTCACGCACAAGGATCCCGATTCGGTGCGCAGCCACTTCCCGAACATCTACGAGAAGTGCCTCTCGATCGGCATCGACATCACCAAGGACTGGATCCCCATCACGCCGGCGGCCCACTACTGCTGCGGCGGAGTGAAGGTCGATACCAACGGCGAAACCTCGATCCGAAACCTCTATGCCCTGGGCGAGACCTCCTGCACGGGACTGCACGGCGCCAACCGGCTGGCCTCCAACTCGCTGATCGAGGCGGTGGTCTACGCCGACCAGGCCGCCCGCCACACGGCCCAGCTGGTCGACAAGGTCAACTTCCAGGAGGGGATTCCCGACTGGGACTTCGAAGGCACGCAGCACACCGAGGAGATGCTGATGCTCATCCAGTCGAAACGCGAGGTGCAGCAGATCATGTCGAACTACGTGGGCATCGTGCGCTCGAACCTCTCGCTCAAACGCGCCATGCGCCGTCTGTCGATCCTCTTCGAGGAGACCGAAGAGCTCTACGGCAAAACCAAGCCCAACCGCGAACTGTGCGAACTGCGCAACATGATCGCCGTGGCCTACCTGATCATCAAGCAGGGCCGCGAGATCAAGGAGTCGGTGGGCTGTCACTACAATATGGATTACCCGAAAGCATAATACATGACCTTACAGGAAGAGATCACCCGGCGGCGGACCTTCGCCGTCATCGCACACCCCGATGCGGGTAAAACCACCCTGACGGAGAAACTGCTGCTCTTCGGCGGCGCCATCCATGTGGCCGGAGCCGTCAAAAGCAACAAGATCAAGAAGGGAGCCACCTCCGACTTCATGGAGATCGAACGCCAGCGCGGCATCTCGGTCGCCACGTCGGTAATGGGTTTCGAATACGAGGGCCGCAAGATCAACATTCTCGATACGCCGGGCCACGAAGACTTCGCCGAAGATACCTACCGCACGCTGACGGCCGTCGATTCGGTCATCATCGTCATCGACGGCGCCAAGGGCGTCGAAACCCAGACCCGCAAACTGATGGAGGTCTGCCGCATGCGCCAGACGCCCGTGATCGTCTTCATCAACAAGCTGGACCGCCCCTCGAAGGAGCCCTTCGACCTGCTGGACGAGGTGGAGAAGGAGTTGCACATCCGCGTGCGTCCGCTGACCTTCCCGATCTCGAACGGCCCGACCTTCAAGGGGGTCTACAACCTCTACGAACGGCACCTCTCACTCTTTACCTCGGACGAAAAACTCACGGCCGACGCCTCGACGGTCGAGATCTCGGATCTCGCGTCCGAAGTGCTGGACAACCACGTCGGCAAACAATATGCCGACCAGCTGCGCCAGGATGTCGAACTGGTCGAGGGCGTCTACGACGAATTCGACCGCGAAGCCTATCTGCGCGGCGAACTGGCTCCGGTCTTCTTCGGCTCGGCGGTCAACAACTTCGGCGTCAGAGAGCTGCTCGAATGCTTCATCCGCATCGCCCCCTCGCCCCGCCCCTCGCAGACCGAAACCCGCACGGTAGAGCCCTCCGAACCCAAAATGACGGGCTTCGTCTTCAAGATCCACGCCAACATGGATCCCAACCACCGCGACCGCATCGCCTTCCTGAAGATCTGCTCCGGCATCTTCGAACGCAACAAGAACTATCTCCACGTACGAAGCGGCAAGCAGATGAAATTCTCCTCGCCGACGGCCTTCATGGCCGAAAAGAAGTCGGTGATCGACTTCGCCTATCCGGGCGACATCGTGGGTCTGCACGACACGGGCAACTTCAAGATCGGCGATACGTTCACCGAGGGCGAAAAGCTCAAGTTCACGGGCATCCCGTCGTTCGCCCCCGAACAGTTCCGCTACATCGAGAATGCCGACCCGATGAAGTTCAAGCAACTGGCCAAGGGCATCGACCAGCTGATGGACGAGGGCGTGGCGCAGCTGTT
This sequence comes from uncultured Alistipes sp., assembly GCA_944321945.1. GTDB lineage: Bacteria > Bacteroidota > Bacteroidia > Bacteroidales > Rikenellaceae > Alistipes. The sequence continues at coordinate 17,056 of CALUNE010000012.1, read as the reverse complement.
CACCTCATCGCTCAACGGCCGCAAGATCATCGGCACGGTGGGCGCCCTGCAGTTCGAGGTGATTCAGTATCGTCTGGAGCATGAATACAACGCGGCGTGCCGATGGGAACCGATCTCCATCTACAAGGCCTGTTGGATCGAAAGCGACAACGCCGAACAGCTGGCCGACTTCAAGCGCCGCAAACATACCAACATGGCCGTTGACAAACACGGCCGCGACGTCTTCCTGGCCGACACAAGCTATGCGCTGGCTCTGGCCCAGGAGAACTTCAAGGAGATCCGCTTCCACTTCACCTCGGAATTCTGACAGAAGGGGATACCATACGAAAAGAGGTCTGCAGCCGCAGACCTCTTTTCGTATTTCCATCTATCCTATTTCCTGATGATAATAGGGCGATCCGAGAAACTGCCCTCGATCAAACAGTTCTTCAACGTTTTGTCGTCCACCGATTTGAAATCCCGGTATTTGGCCGGATAACCCGTAACGGTAACCGACTTGACCTTGAGTCTGAGAAGCCCCTGCTTATGAACAATGGCCTTCTGCGTCTCGACCAAGACATCGGCATCACCGCTCTGCTGCAGGACTTCACGAATAGCCGAATTGATGCAGTTCTGCACCCCGCCCTTGCGCACCTCTCTGGGCGGGACATAGGTATAGGTAACCTTGTGGTTCGAGACCTCAAGATCTCCGGTCACAGCGGCCACCAAAGGGGCCTGCACATTGCGTGTCGACGCCGTCTTGTAGACGGTCGAACAGGATGTCATTGCAAAAGCGGCAACGAACAGGGATAAAGCAACTTTCTTCATGGTTTTTAATTTAAGTTTGAAAAAAGAGAGAAAATGAGTTTCGCCAAAGAAAAAGAACCAGTTCCCGGACACCACGAAACCCAATTCCACCTTCTCCCGAACGAGCGGTCCCGTCCGTTGCCACCCCATCCACAATCCCGGCCGAAAAGCCGGGAAGCCTCCGGAAATCACGGATTCACCCGCATAGAATCAGAAACATGCGAGAGGGATTTCCGTGGGATCCCGGGCTTCGTGTCAATTCAGGTAAGAACAAAAATAGGAAAAAATACGAGAATATACAATTTTGTATTTGCCATTTTCATAGTCATGTCCACAAATACACAACGGATCATACGAACATCGACAAGTGGCAGTGGTGAAAAAGAGCTCCAGCCGGACAGATCAACCAGTAACTCCGGCTTTTCATCGTGCGGCGGTCCTCTTTGGGAAGGCGGAGCATCATCAGCGGGGATTCTCCATTTGCAAGTACCTTGTACCTGTAACAAACGACGGAGACACAGGTTTTCATCGGTTTGGGTTGACTTCCTGGTTGACTTTTTCGCATCAACCGTGGCGTCAACCGCCCGTTCGGCAGAGAGGCGCAAAAACGAAAAAGGCTCGACAACCGTCAGATTGTCAAGCCTTTTCTTCAGTCGGGGTGACTGGATTCGAACCAGCGACCACACGCCCCCCAGGGTTGAAATTCTATTTTGCAGGTAAATGTAATGATTTATCTTACAATGGATTCATCGAACATCCTGTCACATGCAATTTGTCGTTATATGGATCTATTTCGATTTTGCATGTTCCATTTGTGTTCCACGGGGGCAAACTCGTCTTGGGCCCTTAGCTATATCGCTTTTATGAAAAAGCGAACATACGTTGTTTAAAGCCGCGACGAAAACAGTAGGTCAGAAATTAAAACTTCCGAAAATTTTAAAACCGGCCTATCGTTCCATTATTTTTGTTCCGTCTGCAACAGATGACCTATTTATTAGTTATCTCACAAGTTAGATGAGATCATCGCTTCTGTACCTGAGATAATGTTTCCTCATCCGTTCTTCGTAGACAGTATGAGAATCACCCTCGAATACGAAAAACACAGTACATAGCTATGGCTTATTCCATCCGCTTTCCTCGCCGACGCGATATTTCTGACCGAAATGGCCGTTATGCCATCCGGTTATGTATCACTAAAGACAAACGGCGCAAATACATCGCACTCAATCTCTACGTCCTGCCCCAATATTGGGATGAGGCCGGCGAACAATTCATCATCCTGCGTAATCTGAAAGGGGCCGAACAGAAGGCCGAAAACAAACAGCGTGAAGCCGACAACGCACTCTTGGCCAAATTCAAGGTCCGCGCCCGTGAGATTATCGACCGTTTCGAACTGGAAGGCATCGACTGGACGCTGAATCAGTTTGAGGACGCCTTTCTCAACACCTCCAGGCAGGGACGATTCAACGATTATTTCACGGCCCGTATCGAAGAGTTGCATGCGACCGGACACATTGGCAATGCCAAAACCTACGAGCAGGCACAGGATATGTTGAAACTGTATGACCGGAAACTGGATCAACGCCTTTTCTCGGATATTGATCTACGCTATGTCCGGGGATTCGACGCATTCCTCCAGAAAAGAGGTTGCCGGGGCAATACCCGCAAATTCTACTTCAAGGCCTTGCGGGCCATTTTGAATCGAGCCAATGCCGAAGGAGTCGGTTCCGAGGCGACCTATCCATTCGGGCGGGGTGGATTCGAAATCTCCAAACTTGAAGAGACCACCGACAAACGGTATCTGCCCGCCACCGAACTTTTGAAACTGAAAAACGCCTCTGCCTGTGATCCACGATGCGAATATGCCCGCAAACTGTTTCTCTTTTCCTACTATTGCTATGGGATTTCGTTCGTCGACATGGCTCTGCTCACCACTTCCCACATCAAACATATGGAGGACGGAGACTACATTGTCTATAAACGGCAAAAGATCAAGCGACAAAAGAATGTGAAACCGATCTCAATCAAAATAACGCCTGCCATCCGTCAACTGATCGAAAGCCTGCAGGCGGGTTCTCCGACCGTAGATAATTATCTGCTACCGATCATTACCCGATCGGAATATACGGATGAGAAACTCTATATGCACATTCGGGGGCGTTACGGCAAGTATCAGCAATACCTGCGGATGCTCGCAGAGGAGTTGCAAATCACATTTCACCTGACGAGTTATGTCTCCCGCCATACGGCAGCCATGACTTTGCAGCGTAATCATGTTCCGCGTGAAGTCATTTCGCAAATGCTCGGGCACGCCGACCTGGAAACCACCAATGTCTATCTCGACAGTTTTGACAACCAGGTTATCGACGAAGCCGCAAAAGTGCTCTAAAATCAGCTATTACATAACCCTGCATTCTATATGCACGAAAAAACACATCCTATGAAAGTCCCTTTCAGCTACCAAACTCTCTTGAGGTCATACCCCAACAGAGAATCCGCAATTGCGTTCTACAAAAAACAGCATACCACCTTTTGCCCCAATTGCAACGAAGTTCTTCACAATCCTTTAAGGAAAACAGACCCATTGCTGTTGCGATGTCCCGATTGTGGGAGAACCGCTTCAATCTTTACGGGAACTATTTTCCAAGGGACACGCGCGGACATTCGCTACTGGCTCTACATCGGCAGTCTGTTCTATTACTGCAAACAACATCTCCAGCAAATCCCGAATCGCCGATTACTCTCCATCCAATCCATCAAAAGAGCCATCGGAGCCACATCGGATCAAACCATAAGCCGGATATACAAAACCCTCAAGAAACTCTTTGAGAGCACAGAGATAGACGACATGAATTTCTGTGAACTCATTTTCAAACCATTCCTTGAAAAGCTCTGTCCCCAAGGCTTGCTATTGACCCATACAGGCGAAATCCGGTAGTCTGATTCATCATTTTCAGGAAATACCCCTTCGAAATTGCGGTTTCGAAGGGGTATTTTCATTCCCGGTCACAAGAAAGTTCGCTCATTATAAATATGGATAGAAACTATTATAAACAAATAAAAAGATGAAAACAATTACAGATGATACCCCAATTGCCATGTTAACAGTGGGGCAACTGAAACAGATTCTATCCATAGACCGCACGCTGGGCAACCCGGCATCGGTTCGCAATCCGGAGAACGAGGTTTTGACCGTGGAAGGAGTTACGCGGCTAACGGGTTACAGCGCAGCCACAGTGTATAAACTCACCTGCGAACGCAAGATTCCGTTTCACAAACCGGAACACGGCGGTCGTCGCCTCTTTTTCAACCGGGAAGAGATTCTCGAATGGATGCAACGACATTCATCCTCAACCATCGAACAATATTGTAACGAACATGTCAAATAATAAAATACCTAATATCATGGACAATTACGATCCATTACACATGCTAGGAGATATGTCGGAAGAAGAATTGCAAGAATACTGCGACAAGCAAGCTCCAAATTTTGGACAACATCCACGAAGGCCGATGAGAGAAGGCTTTGTATTTCTCATCTCCTACTACGAAGCTATCAAACTCATGCCTCAACGTCTTCGGTTTCGAGCCTTGAAGGTCCTGTTACATTACGCCTTCTTCAGAGAGTTGCCACCCGAAAATACGCCGTCACGCATCATGCAATCCTTTGTTGGATGGAAACGGCTGCTTGACGCTGATGCAAAAAAATACGACAAGCGGAAGAACGACCGCTTTGCCAGCAAAACACCTGCTGACAATGGACAGGAAACCAAACCACAAAACAGCAAAAGCAGGACACGCAACAAGCAGAAAGTAGGCAAGAAGTGAACACAAACTAAAAAATAATCAATTACAAATCAGAAAGATGGGAACAAAAATCGCGTGCAATATCAATATAGAAATCTATTAAATATAGAAAACAAAATGACAAACACCGTTGTTAGGATTCCCGAAGGAATTCCATCTCCCCAAGTATCTCTTTTCGAGAATATGGTCAACGTGATCCCGGTAAGAACAGTATCTCTATGGGAGTTTTTACTGAGTTCGAGGTACAAAGACGAGGTTACCAGATATCGACAAACACAAGATCCTGAAACTCGCAAAAAGATAAAAAAGTTTAGACTTCCCTGCGTAACGGTCTCAGGGGTTTTTGATACTCGAAGTCCCAAAAGGCTTATCGAACGGCACAGCCACTATGTCTGTATCGATATTGACGGTACAGCCAATCCCCAAATCAACGGGCGATGGGAACTCGTCAAACAGGAATTGGCTAATGCGTTCTGCTGTCTGAGTTACGCGGGACTCTCCATCGGAGGTAATGGACTATGCCTTGTCTTCCGAATTGCATACTCAGAAAAGCACAAAAGCCAATATTGCGCACTCGTCAATGAACTTCAAATGCAATTCGGATTGATCGCCGATACCTCATGCTGCGACATTACCCGATTACGAGTCGCAAGCTATGATCCCAACCCGATTTTTAATCCCAACGCAAAACCTTACTTTCTTCTGGGATTAAATGGCTGCCAGGAGCCTCGCTGGGACAAAAGATCTGCACATGTCGACATCAAGACACGAGCAAGAGTTCGTGTCTGCATCTCACAAATAAACACCTTGAGGATCGACATCACTTCGGACTATGGTGCATGGCGTGCAATCGGACAGGCTTTGGCCAGCGAGTTTGGAGTACAGGAAGGCCGACGACTTTTTCATCTGGTGAGCATGGAATATCCGGACTATTATGGTTCAGAATGCGACGAAATGTTTAATTGGTGCATGTCTCATCACGACTCTGTGGGAATCAGTACGTTTTTCTACTATTGTCTGAAACATGGCATTACATTCAAATAATCTCCGGACAAATTCATTCAAGGGATCGGCAATAGTCGATCCTTTTTTCGTAAAGGCACAGCCATGTACGCAAAATTTCAGCACACACCAACAATAACTTTGCTCCAGAAATCAACAAAACAAGAATAAAATAGACAGAATTCATGAAAGAGTATCCGTATGAAGCAGGCTACAAGGCAGCATGGAAAGAGACCCCGAGAATGTGGCTTATAGTCCATTCCCCAGGTAGCCTCGATAAGTTTTGTCTGATACCTCACGTGGAATGCTTCGAAGAGGGTTTTGTTTGACATACTTATCACAGCTGTCGTATCAATGGGAAACGACTTTTAGTATAACATTTATCAATCATTTAACTTTGATGCCCACAATACCCCATCCAACGAGTGTTGTTTAAAAAACATTTTCTATCTTTGTATGTCGCGCAGGCGACGTACATATTTGATGAAAGTGTTTAGCTTTTATCCTTATGCAGAAATCTGGTAAATTTCACTGAATGTAAGGATTGCTACAACACTCATCATCTGTATTGGTATGTGATATGTCATCCCATACTATACAGGTGTGGGGTATTGTATCTGTTTATTTACATTCGGGCTTTACCAGAGCCTCTGCATAGATAAACTAACGACTCCACACTTTCTTTTTGTACAAATCCCGCCATACCGGAGTCGAATGGCAACAACCTTTGTTGCTATGACCCAAACTTACCGTATTCTCAAAGAATTAGGCAATCACCGACTGCGTAAATACATTTACGAGAACATTGCCGAACCGATCTTCGATTCGCATCGCATCACCAGCCGCTTTTCTCAGGACTTCAAAACGTATTACGACCGGATGTTGAACGCTCTTGCAAACAAAGGAAACATCCAAGACCCTCATTTTGCCATAGCAAATCAGATTGGGAATTATCTCAGATTAAACAGTCAGGCATTACAAATCGAAAAAATCGGAGATGCAACATCCTCCAATATGAACGGGAAAACGTCTCGCTCTTCTCTTTGGAAAAAGACAGCATCTAAATAATCGACCCCAAAAATCAACACAATTATGGAAAGTATTCCCCCAACCACCCCAGAGCCAGGTTTTATGCAGCAATACTTATTATTTCGCTAACATGGTATTTACCGTCTATAGGCTCAAGGACAATATGAGCATCATCCCTGAAAGGGAATTCGTATACCAATAAGTGATTCAAATTACTTAACCCCTACACGCCATGAAACATGTACTCCACATTGCAGTCCTGATCGGTTTACTGTTTATTACACCCAACAGTCTGGCTCAAGCAGTCAAGGCTAAACAAACCACCATCAAATATAAGAATGGAGACAAATACATCGGAGAAACAAGAAAATGCCTCAAAGAAGAGATTGTTGCCGGCGTCAAAAGATTCAAACACGGGAACGGCATCCTCTATTATGCAAACGGAGATCAACTGAACGGAGACTGGCGTAATGACAAATGCGTACGAGGTATTTATCGGTTTACAAATGGCGATATCCTTGAAGGCGCAATCACCTACCACGAGGATGCCACATACTACCAAGGCTCAGCAACATTCGCAAACGAAGGATCCATTATACTGGGCTATAAAACATGGCACTACCCCGATAATTGCTGTTTTATAGGGACAATCAAAAACAAAAAACCTTATACGGGTTCTTTTGATTGTACTCTGACAACGCGAGACGGCGACCGTTTTTCCGGGAAAATATCCCATGGACATATTGAGTCAGGCGAAATCAAATATGCCAATGGTGACAGTTTCGAAGGAAAATTCCTATCCGACAAACCGGCAAGTGGTAAATATTGCTACGGAAGCATTACGAACATAACCAAGACGAATCACCGATGGACGCTCCCTGCCGGATGTACCTTCGACGGAGATCTTTTCTCCTTTTCAGGTACGGTCGACATGAAAATCACCAATAACGTCGGCGATCAGTTCATCGGGCAACTCCACAATGGAGCGCCGGACGAAGGGACCATGATTTATGCCGCCACGGGACGAAGCGAAACCGGGAAATGGCGGGACGGATTGTCCCCGAGCGAATATCTAATCCGAGAACGGCAAAAGGACTCGATCGCCCGGGCGCAAACTATTATTCAGAAAAAGAAAGAACTCGAATCCTTTGAAAAGTACGTGCAATCCCGTTTGGACGACAGCTATTCCATTACGCCGGACACCAACAAGCATTTATTCTCGGGAGCTGTCACTAAAATATCTCAATTATTCATCGGGAAAAGCGTGAGATGGCAGGACGGAATTTATACCTGCCAAGACATCCAATTTGACAAGGACAAAGGACTCATGGTCATAAAATGCACCAGCAAGGGTGGAGAAAAGGTATTGTATTCTCGAAGAATTAAATGGACCAATAATCCGAGCTACTGGAATACGGATGACGATACATTCAACTATCCCAAGGAATTAACGGATACTTATTATGCGTGTGACGCTTATTCATCCACCATGTACGCCTTCCCGATGAGTCCGCTCTGGCTGGTTTCGGACAGAGATCGCGCTTACAGAACTGCACAGAATCATTATGTCCGCTTATACGGCAGCAAATACGGGAATGCCGTATTGAATCGAAAGATCGAGTTGGGGATGAGTGTCGAAATGGTCCAAGCCATAAAAGGGAAAGGCAAGATTCAGCATTACGTTTCCGACAACAAACGCATCACGGTTCTATCCTATGGAGGATTTCAAAATGCGTTGATCGCCGCCGTAATCACGCCCGTCAACACCTATACGTTCGTAAACGGCAAACTGACGGAATACACCTCAAACGAGGGTCAAGGATCTGTAATATGGTACTGATGAAACAACAGAGTGTCAAGATCGTACTGGGGACAATCGCACTATTGCTATTACTCGACATAATATTTCGGGGCGATCCCTTTGCCAAACAGTACGCAAAGAAAAAAGCGAAAATAGAAGCCGTTATCAAGGCCCAACAAGCCCAACTCTCCCCACCAATTGTTCCGGACAGTAGCGGAGAAAAACAACTCTGCATAAATGCATCACCGGAAGCCGAAATGTATATTGCCGAGCTGAACGCACAAGCAGAAGCGGACAATGAGAATGCGGAACGATTTTTCTCTCCGGACATGAACTATGCGGCCTATATTTCAAAGGCTCTTGATCCGTATGTTCAGCAAGAGATCATTCAAGGCACATACACAAAAGAAGGGCCCCAATACATTAACGGAATCAATTTGATTGATCAACAAACCGGGCAGGTTGAGGAGCTTGTCATTCCAGGCAGTGAGGATATCGGCAATTATATCACGAACTTGGAGTGGAGTCTCGAATCGGATGCAGTTTTCTTCACCTGTGGCAGCATTTCGGTCAGTTCATACGGGGTGTACCGATGCGATGTTCCATCCGGGGAAATAACATGTCTCTCGGACGGGATCTTCCAAGGTTTAATATTAGATTCACCGCATATCGGATTTCTCAAAGTCACCAAATCTTGTTTTATCGAAGGAGAAGGAGGCCGCCACTGGTACGAAGCCGCCATTTCTCCGGATGGAAAAACAGAAATACAACTAACCGAACCTTCTATTAACTTTTAACCATCTAAAAACTCAGACATTATGACCGTTTCAATTATTTCTATTACATTTATTCTAGCTCCATTTGTATTTCTACTTGGCTGGTATATGGAAACCAACTACCGCCATCTTTCCAGACGGATGAAGGGGAAACCTGAATCTCCGGTTGTTTGGTGTTGGGTGAAAGATATAGCACTCGGATTCCTCATATCCATAGCGCCCTGGTTTATTCTACTTTTCGCAGCCCTAATTATCTTATCCATCGGAGACGAGCCGTTACTCGCCTCTTTATGGTCTCCTATTGCATGGGTATTCTATTATTTCTATTTGCGGCTATTTATTAAGCACTACAATTCAGTTCATCCCAATGGCTGGATGGCTATTCTTTCCAACAAAGTAGCGAACAAACTCGCTCCCCATAAAAGCACAATCAAGAAATGGAGTTTCAGGCTGATCGGATGTATAATCGTCATGGTAATAACCGCCAGCATTATGGCGTCTCTTGCCGTCAAGCATTTTGCCAGTGGAATGAATGCCGTGCACACAATGGAAGTAGTTCTTCAGAACTACATGGATCAAAAAGAGCAGAATCTCCAAATTTCTCTATCGCGGCTTAACAAAGAAGATATTCCTCATGCTGCCCAAACTATGAGAAAGCAAATCCAAGATCTTCGATCTCGGCCTAATGCAAAAGAGATTGTTGCATCGTTCAGTGAAAAGGATATCACCATGGATGGTGCGCTTCAGGCTTTGGGAGTCAGAAGTTTTATCGACCAATTTATAGCCATTTTTGAGGAAAAGAATACCCCTGGAGAGGTCGCTGTTATGAAAGCTTTGGTCAATGGGGAAAATACAGCGACGTGGCGAGCCAACGGTCAAGCCTATAGTGTTCCTCTGTCTCCTCGTATAAAAACCGATAATCTAACAGACGAGCAAGCAGCTCAGCGTTATGTCGACTTATTTTGATGAGTTTCGTTAAATTAGAATTGCAAATACGATCTATATTAATATCGATTTTCGTATACAAATCCGGTCGCGGATAAAACCATAGTTGTAAGTTGTTATCCATCCACCCGCCTCATTCAACTTTTATCCCGACCGTTCTCCGACCTGCCGCCACTCGGCAGGTCGTTTTGTTAAATCCCGATAGAGGCGCTTCAGGGGCAATTACAGCTCATATAACCCCAGACTCAATAAAAATTATTTACCGCCTAATTGGGGCCAATGTATAGGCCTTCTATTGAAAATTACCGATCCAGTGCACAAGATAAAATCTCTGGCTTTGCATCCACGTTGCGTATTCATCTTTACAAGGAGTCATTAAAGCACAAACACGATGAAAGACAACGAAACAATCAGGGAATACCTAAACTCAGTTTGGGAAACAATGGGTAATAATCCGGATTCAATAACACGGGAAGATTTCGACCGTATCCTGAACGACACAACGCACTGTAGATTGATTTTCCTCAAAGGATCAATTACAACCATAATGCAACAACTTCGCTCAGAACTGACGGACATCTTACCTCTCAACACGACTTGTGACATTGCATTAAAAGTATGTCACACCCCACACTCCGAATTGAATTACAATATCATTGTGCAACTTTTAACCATCATCCACAATTCCATGCCATCAGCCAATATCGTCTGGGGTTGTAATGCGGACACAAAACTCTCCGGAAATACTCTTTCCGTGTTATTACTGATTCATCTTCCGACAGAATAGCGCCTTAACCTTTTAGCGAATTCTGGAATTTCCAATCGCAGCCTTCCATGTTCCATTTATGTTCCACGGCTGGGGCGAAGGGCAGGTGCAGAAACGAAAAAGGCTCGACAACCGTCAGATTGTCAAGCCTTTTCATCAGTCGGGGTGACTGGATTCGAACCAGCGACCACACGCCCCCCAGACGTGTACTCTAACCGGACTGAGCTACGCCCCGATTCCGTTCGCTCCGGGCCAAAACCCTTCGCTTTGGGACTGCAAATATACACACTTTTTTTATTAAACAACACTTTTCTGCAATTATTTTTTCTACTTTTGCAGAAATGAAACGTCTGGCCCTTCTTATCATGACCCTCGCAGCAGCCTTTGCATCGGGCTGCTCGGGCTCCGCGGAGCGCAACCTAAGCGACTTCACGACAATTGTTTACACCCCAACCTACGCCTCGGGATTCGACATCCGCGGCACCGAAAAGGATGCCTCCACACTCCTCTCGGTCCACAACCCCTGGCAAGGGGACCATACCGCTGAACAACACCTGATCCTGCTGCGCGGAAAGGCCAAAGCCCCCCGCAATGCGGAAATTCAGGCCGTCCACGCCCCCGTCCAACGCGTCGTCTGCATGTCCTCGAGCCACGTGGCTCTGTTCGATGCCCTGGGGCAGGCCGACCGGATCGTCGGCGTGTCGGGTCTCGACTACATCATGAACCCCCGCATCCGCGAACGCCGCCTCTGCGGCGAAGTCCGCGACGTGGGCTACGACACCAATCTCAACTTCGAACTGCTCACCGCCCTCCACCCCGACGTCATCCTGCTCTACGGCATCTCGGGTGAAAATACCACCATCACCGGCAAACTCCGCGAACTGGGAATCCCCTACCTGTATATCGGCGACTATGTCGAGGAATCTCCGCTGGGCAAGGCCGAATGGCTGGTTGCGGCGGCCGAACTGTGCGATCTGCGCCCGGCCGGCGCAGACACCCTGCGCCGCATCGCCACCCGTTACAACGCCCTCCGAACACGCCTCGATCCGGCCGACGCCCGCCCGAAGGTGATGCTCAACACCCCCTACCGCGACACGTGGTTCATGCCCTCGAGCCACAGCTACATGGTCCGTCTGATCGAGGATGCCGGCGGAAGCTACATCTACACGAAAAACCAGTCGAACGCCTCGGTGGCCGTGGATCTCGAGGAGGCCTACCTGCTGGCCAACAGCGCCGATTTCTGGATCAACGTCGGGGCCTGCAACACGCTGGAGGAGCTGACGGCCCAGAATCCGAAATTCGCCGAGGTGCCGACCGTCGTCGACCGCTGCGTCTGGAACAACAACCGTCGCCAGACCCCGGCCGGAGGTTCCGACTTCTGGGAATCGGGCGTCGTCCACCCCGACCTCATCCTGCGCGACCTGCGCACGATCCTCTGCGGAGGCAGCGACTCGACCTTTTATTATAAACGTCTCGAATAGGGCGGAACCGAAACCACAGCCGATACCGATGTCCCGCACGACCCTGCTCTTCACGCTGCTTGCACTGCTCACCGCCGCACTGTTCGTCGGCGATCTGGCCGTCGGATCGGTCGACATCCCCCTGCGGGAGGTCTGGGCCGCACTCACGGGCGGCGACTGCGATCCGACCAACCGTACGATCATCCTCAAGATCCGCCTGCTCAAGGCCCTCACGGCCCTGCTGGCCGGCAGTGCGCTGGCCGCCAGCGGTCTGGAGATGCAGACCCTCTTCCGCAACCCGCTGGCCGGCCCCTACGTACTGGGAATCAGTTCGGGCGCCTCGCTGGGTGTGGCACTCTTCCTGCTCGGAGCCCCGCTGCTGGGCGTCGCCGGGCACTCGTTCGTCCAGTCGCTCGGCATCGCCGGCGCCGCCTGGATCGGATCGGCCCTCGTGCTGGCCATCGTCATGGCCGTCAGCCGCCGCATCAAGGACATCATGGTCATCCTCATCCTGGGCATGATGTTCAGTTCGGGCGTCAGTTCGGTAGTCGAGATCCTGCAGTACCTCTCGAACGAAGCGGCACTCAAGTCGTTCGTCATCTGGACCATGGGGTCGCTGGGCGACGTGACGGGCAGCCGGCTGGCCCTGCTGCTGCCGGCCGTTGCGGCGGGTCTGATGCTCTCCGTGGCGGTCATCAAACCCCTGAACCTGCTGCTGCTGGGCGAGAACTACGCCCGCACGATGGGACTCAACGTCCAGCGCACGCGTACGCTGATCTTCCTCTCGACGGTGCTGCTGGCCGGCAGCGTCACAGCCTTTTGCGGCCCGGTTGGATTCATCGGACTGGCCGTCCCGCACCTGGCCCGCATGATCTTCGCGTCGGCCGACCACCGCATTCTGATGCCCGCCTCGATGCTCGCCGGAGCGGCCCTGCTGCTGATCTGCGACCTGCTGGCCAAGACGCTGACCCTGCCGATCAACACCATCACGGCGCTGATGGGCATCCCGGTCGTGATCTTCGTCGTCATCCGCAACCGAAACCTCTTCTGAACGCCATGAGCATCCGCCTCGACCATATCACCCTCTCGTACGGCAGCCGCACACTGCTTGCCGACGTCTGCGCCGACTTCACGCAGAGTTCGCTGACGGCCCTGATCGGTCGCAACGGAACCGGCAAAAGCACCCTGCTGCGGGCCGTCGCCGGACTGGGCCCCGTCACGGCGGGGACCGTCGAACTGTGCGGGCGACCGCTGGCAGGGCTCTCGCCGCACGAACGGGCCGCAACCGTCTCGTTCGTGACCACCGACAAGGTGCGCATCGCCAACCTCACGTGCGAAGATGTCGTCTCGCTGGGCCGCGCCCCCTACACCAACTGGATCGGACGCATGCAGGACGACGACCGGGCCATCGTCGAACATTCGCTCGGGCTGGTCGGCATGTCGGCCTTCGCGCGCAAGACCATGGACCGCATGTCGGACGGCGAATGCCAGCGGGTGATGATCGCCCGGGCGCTGGCCCAGGACACTCCGGTGATCCTGCTCGACGAACCCACGGCTTTCCTCGACCTTCCGAACCGCTACGAACTGGCTACACTGCTGCGGCGTCTGGCCCGCGACGAGGGCAAATGCATCCTCTTCTCGACCCACGATCTGGACATTGCCCTCTCGCTCTGCGACCGGGTGGCGCTGATCGACACGCCGCAACTCCACAGCCTGCCCGCCGACGAGATGGTCGGCAGCGGGCTGCTCGAACGCCTCTTTTCGGGACGGAGTGCCTGTTTCGATCCGACAACCCGCAGCGTCCGTCTGCGTTAGTCAACGTCCATCCGATAGTCCCCACGGCCTATCGGATGGAATCTCAGATGATTTCAAAACGGGCCTCTCATTTTTTTCACATTTTTTCCTCATTTTTTTTGCACAAGAAACTTTTTTACTTACCTTTGCACCGCTAAAGCGCCCCATTTCGGGCAGCGCGATAGTGGTAGAGGCCCATTCGTCTATCGGTTAGGACGCAAGATTTTCATTCTTGAAAGAGCAGTTCGATTCTGCTATGGGCTACCAAGGGGCCAAAGGAGAGGGCGAAAGTACTGGGACCGGGCCGGGGAGGAAGAGAGAGAAGAGAAACGAAGAGAGAGAAGGAAGAGAGAGAGGCAAAAACGTTCCCGCGCAATTCCGCAACCATCCGACAGCCTTGACGGGTGACAAACCATTCAGGAGCGGACCGCAAGGTCTATCCGAAAGCGGCCAAGGCCGTTCAACCACAACGAACTGAAAAAGTAAAAAATAAATCAACAACGGATTATGGCAAACCATAAGTCATCCAAGAAACGTATTCGTCAGACGCTGACGAAACGGGCTCATAACCGTCTCTATCACAAGACGACGCGTAACGCCGTGAAGGCCCTGCGCGCCACGACGGAGAAGAGTGCTGCCGAGGCTCTGCTGCCCAAGGTAACGGCAATGCTCGACAAACTGGCCAAGCACAACATCATGCACAAGAACAAGGCAGGCAACCTGAAGAGCGCCATCCAGCTCCACGTGAACTCCCTCTAAATTCTTGAGCAACAACAGCAAGGCCCGGACCGCAAAGTCCGGGCCTTGTCTTTTCCTGGCGCGGAACGAAAACACCCTACCGGGAGGCGGCACCCCGAAGAGAACACGGCGGCGCCCCATTGCAGACTGAATCAACCGCCGCAACCAGCCTCCGATAGCAGTCAACCGCTACCCCGCAACTCCCGACAGACGACAGATCGAGCCCGTTCGCAACCACCCGACGCCGAAATGCAGACAAAAAAACCGGTCCGCCCGAAGGCGAACCGGCACAGCATCCGGCAGCGGGATGCACTATTTCTTCAGTCCGTCGATCACCGTGGCGATCCGGTCGAAGACCTCGTCCATCGTTCCGACGCCGTTGACCGAGGCATACTTGCCCTGACCGGCGTAGTAGTCGGCCACGACAGCCGTCTGCTGGTGATAGACCGACAGACGCTCGCGGATCACCTCCTCCGAGGCATCGTCGGCACGTCCCGAATCCTTGCCGCGCAGCAGCAGGCGGTGTACCAGCTCCTCCTCCGGAACGTGGATGTCCACCATGATGTCGACCTTCAGAGAGTGCTTGGCAAGAATCTTGTCGAACTCCTCGGCCTGGACCGTCGTACGGGGGAAGCCGTCGAAAATGCAACCCTTGGCATCGAGATGGTCGGCCACGTAGTTGGCGATCATGCCGATGACAATCGAATCGGGAGCGAGTTTGCCCTCCTTGATGTAGGATTCCATGCTGCGGCCGAGCTCCGTGCCGCGACGGATTTCGTCACGAATGACCTCACCCGTCGAGACGTGGTCGAGACCGTAATGCTCCTTCAGACGCTGGGCCTGGGTTCCCTTGCCGCAACCCGGTGCCCCGAATAAGACGATATTTAACATAACTGACCCGTTTTTAAGATTTGAATCGGACAAAAATACGTTATTTTTGCCCAAATCAAGAATGTTTGGCTAAATTTGTAAAAAATCTCAAGAATATGGAGCCCAAAAAACGCACCGAAATCTCGACACTCGGACAATTCGGATTGATCGACCTCCTGACCAGGGAGTTCCCCGTGCAGCAGGCCTCGACGCTCAAGGGCATCGGCGACGATGCCGCGGTGATCACGCCGCCGGCCGGCGAGGAGGTGTTGTGTACCACCGACTCCTTCTACGAAGGGGTCGATTTCGACCTCACCTACTATCCGCTCAAGCACCTCGGATACAAGGTCGTGACGGCCGGCGTAAGCGACCTTCTGGCCATGAATGCCCGCCCGTCGCAGATCACCGTTTCGCTCGGCGTGTCGGCCAAACTGCCGGTCGAGGCGCTACAGGATCTCTACGCCGGGATTGCGTTTGCCTGCAAGGAGCTGGAGATCGACCTGGTGGGCGGTGACACGCGTGCCTCGATGACCGGACTGGTCATCACGGTCACCGTGCTGGGACATGCCCCGCAGAAGGAGATCGTCTACCGCAGCGGAGCCCGGCTCCACGATCTGATCTGCATCACGGGCAATCTCGGCGCCGCCTACATGGGGCTCCACCTGCTCGAACGCGAAAAGCGCGTCCTGGCCGACGTGAAGAACCCCGAACCGCAGTTCAAGGGATACGAATACCTGCTGGAGAAGTATCTGAAACCTCGCCCGAGGATGGACATCATCGAGGTGCTGGCCGAGGAGAAGATCGTCCCGACCGCGATGATCGACATCACGGACGGGCTGGCCAGCGATTTGATGCAGATCTGCAAGTCGTCGAAATGCGGCGCCCGGATCTACCTCGACCGCATTCCCATCGCCCAGCAGACCACGGCCCTCTCCGAAGAGATGCATCTCGACCCGGTGGTAGCGGCGCTGAACGGCGGTGAGGATTACGAACTCCTGTTCACCGTGCCGCTGGCTCTGCAGGAACAGGTAATGCGGCTGGGGCTGGTGGACGTGATCGGCCACATCACGGCCGAATCGACCGGCGCCTATCTCGTAACGCCCGATGGCCAGGAGATCAAGCTGAAGGCCCAGGGATTTCCCGAGGAGGCTTAAAAAGCCTCTTTTATGCGCCATACCCTCATCGTGTCTCGCATCGTCGTGTGCGATAAACCGGACTGGACGGCCACAAGAAGCCGGCTTGAGAAGTCTCCTTTATGCGTCACAGCCTCGCCGCATTTCCC
>CALUNE010000011.1 GCA_944321945.1 uncultured Alistipes sp. | reverse complement strand
CCGGGCGAGAACCTCAACGGCGTGGTCTCGGCCAACGAGTTCCTCACGCGCGCCAACCTGATGCACGCCTACGACGCGGCGTACGACACGCCGATCTACGTCGGGCAGCGCGTGGTGGTCGTCGGCGGCGGCAACGTGGCGATGGATGCCGTGCGCACGGCCCGACGGCTCGGCGCCGATGCCACGATCGTCTACCGCCGTTCGGAGAAGGAGCTCCCGGCCCGCGCCGAGGAGGTCCACCACGCCCGCGAGGAGGGCATCCGCTTCCGGATGCTGACCAACCCCACGGAGGTGCTGGGCGACGAGCGCGGCTGGGTGCGCGGCATCCGCTGCGTGGAGATGGAGCTGGGCGAACCGGACGAGAGCGGCCGCCGGTCGCCGGTCGTGAAACCCGGTTCGGAGTTCGAGATGGCGTGCGACGTGGTGATCATGGCGCTGGGCACCTCGCCCAATCCGCTGCTGGCCTCGACAACCCAGGGGCTCGAAACCACGCGCCGCGGCTGCATCTCGGCCGACGAACACGGCGCCACGACCCGAAAGGGGGTCTTCGCCGGAGGCGATGCCGTGACGGGTGCCGCCACGGTGATCCTGGCCATGGGCGCCGGACGAACCGCCGCACGGGCCATCGACGAATACATCCGCTCGCTTTAAGCGGCTCGAGTGACAAGATGCGGAATTTTCGCTATTTTTGCAGCCGAAAATTCAAAACGTCTGATGACATGAAAAAGCGTATGTGGATCGCCCTTGCGGCGCTGCTCGGCGCAGCGTCCTGCGGCGAACGGGAACCCGAAACCTTTACGGGATATATCACCGACGCCACGATGAATCAGGTCACGGTGCAGGGCCTTTCGAACGAAGAGACCTACGTCTTCTCGCTCGACCAGGCCGATCGCAGCGAAGCCTACGGGCTGCTGGTCGGAGCACCGGTGGTCGTGGAGTACCGCGGGCGCCTCGAGAACGGCGCCGAAGCCGTCAAGGTCTCGACCAATCCGACCTATGCCGAGGCCGTCGGCACCTGGATGCTCCACGACGAGGAGCATCCCGAGCAGTCGATGGGCATCGAAATCCGCGTCGAGGGCGAAGCCGTCTCGATCAATTCGGCGTCGCTGCTCTACACGGGCTGGGAGCTGCTCGACGAGGCGGACCGGATTCTGCTCAAGGGCCGCAGCGTCGGCAACGGCGAGAGCTTCGACTTCTCGCAGACGGGTATCCTCGCCAAGGATGCAGCCGGGAACTGCACCCTGACGATCGAGGGGACCCGCGTCGTCTTTACGAAGGAGGCTCCACAGGCCGTTTCAACGACCGATTCATCGGAAAACACGGCCGCGAAGGCCGATTCGACGGCTGTCGAGACGCCCGAAGAGCCGGCCGGAGCGTCCGTCCCGGCCGGAAAGTAGATCGACCCTCGTCCTGTGAAAAAAACCGTTGCAGTCTGAACTGCAACGGTTTTTTCAAATCCGCACCGGGCAGACCACTCGCATCCGGACTGCTATCGCCCGCCGATCAGTCGTCCGACCCGGTCGGCAACCGTCTCGGGCCGGACGGCCGTCAGACAATGCCAGTCGCTGTAACGGCACGGCTTGTTGCCGAAGACCGAGCAGGGGCGGCACTCCAGATCGACCTGCACGATCCCCGCTTCCGGCACTCCGTAGCCGAGGAAGCCCAGTCCGGGATGGGTGGCGCCCCAGATCGACACCACGGGTGTACCGACCAGTGCGGCGAGGTGCATCACCAGCGAATCCATCGCCACCACACAGTCGAGATTCGACACCAGCGCCATCTCGCCGGCCAGGCGGACTTTGCCCGCCAGTGCCGTCACGTTGGAATACGTCCGCTCCATCTCCTCGGCAAAGGCCCGTTCGGATCCGCCGCCGCTGTGGATGAAGACCCGTTCATAACGCTCCGCCAGAAGCCGCACCAGTTCGCGGCTCTGCGCCTCGGGATAGGTCTTGCCCCGGTGGGCCGAGAAGGGGGCAAAGCCCACCCAGCGGCCCCGCTTCTCCCCGAAAGGATTCTCCAGCGTGCGGTGTGCGGCCGGCGCCGGATCGTCGAACACGAAGCCCAGCCGGCGGAAGACGTCGCAATAGCGCAGCACGGTATGCCGCAGAGGCTTCATGCCGCGGCCGCCCGAGCGGATGAAACGGCGTTTTTCGGCGCGGCCCTTGTCGATATGGGCCGTCGGAATGCCGTGGAGCCGCATCGAGAGGCGGAAGGCCTTCGAGCGCAGCACGTCGTGGATGTCGGCCACGGCATCCACCCCCAGACGCCGGGCCTCGGCCGCCAGCTGCCACATTCCCCGCAGCGAGTGGTGAGCGCCCCGGGTGTCGACGTCGAGAAAGTCGACCGGCAGCCCCTCGAAGAAGGGGCGGAAGAGCGGCTGCGTGGCTACGGTGACCTTCAGATCGGGATAGGCCGCACACAGGGCCCTGAGGGCATGAGGCACCATCGCCACATCGCCCATGGCCGAGGTGCGCAGCACGAGCAGATGACGCGGCAGCGCACCGTTACTTTTTCTGCCCATAAAGCACGGGATTCAGCGACGGATCGTTGTACATCTTCATCTGCTTGTAGGTCTTCATGTACTTGCGTCCCGCCTCGATATCCTCGATCAGCTCCTCGATGGCCCGCGAAAGGTCGACCTGCTGGGTGAGCAGCACGTCGAGCTTGCGGCGGCAGGCCTCGCGGTGCGCCTCGTCGACATCCGTGCGTTCGGTCTCCCGCGCCATGTGGTAGATCTTCAGCGCCAGGATCGACAGCCGGTCGATGGCCCACGCCGGAGTCTCCGTATTGAGCCGCGCGTCGGCCGCCGGGCGAATATCCCGGTACTTGTCGAGCAGGTACGAATCGATATACTCCACCATGTCCGTACGGTCCTGATTCGACTTGTCGATGCGCCGCTTGATCTTCAGCGCCTCCGCCGGATCGATCGCCGGATCGCGGATGATGTCCTCCAGATGCCACTGCACCGTGTCGATCCAGTTCTTGTGGTAGAGCAGGTGGTCGATCGTTCCTGGCTCGTAGGGATTCTCGATCGGATGGTCCACATCGTCCCAGCGGTGGTAATCCTCGATGGAACGGTTGAAAATGCGGTTCGCGTTTTCGGTAAACATAGCTTCGGGTTTATGGGATTATTGCGTTTTTCAACGGAAAGTTATACCTTTGTCGGTAATCATCAAACAAAGATAATGAATATTTCCAGAAAAGCAATACTCCTCGGGGCAATCCTCCTGGCCGGCACGCTCCACGCCTCGGCCCAGATGCGCCAGACCCGCGAAGAGTATATCAACCGATACATGCACATCGCCGTGGCCCACATGGAACGCTACGGAATCCCGGCCAGCATCACCCTGGCGCAGGGAATCCTCGAGTCGGACTGCGGAAACAGCCTGCTGTCGATGAAGTCGAACAACCACTTCGGCATCAAGTGCAAGACGGGCTGGAAGGGGCAGAAGGTCTACCACGACGACGATGCCCGGGGCGAATGCTTCCGGGCCTACCCCACGGTCGAGGCCTCGTATGAGGACCACGCCGAGTTCCTCGATTCGCAGCCCCGCTACGATTCGCTGTTCGCCTATGCCTCGGACGACTACAAGAGCTGGGCCCGCGGGCTGAAGGCCGCCGGTTATGCCACGGCCCCCGATTACGCCCAGCGGCTGATCCGCATCATCGAGGAGAGCCAGCTCTACCTGCTCGACCGCCCCGACGGAGAACGGCTCTACGCCACGCGCTTCGGTCTGGAACGCAACCCCGAGGAGTGGTTCTCGTCGCAGTCGAGCGTCGAGGAGATCGCCCGCACCGAAGCGGCCGTCGATCCGGACAACTACCGCGTGACGATCAATGCCCACGAGGGCTACAACGTCTACATGACCAACGGCGTGCACTACGTCACGGCCAAGGAGAACGACACCTATGAGAACATCGGGCGCAAGTTCCGCATTTCGGCCCGCAATCTGCGGCGGTTCAACGATCTGAAGGACAAGAAGGCCCAGCCGATGACCGGCGAAGTGGTCTACATCGAACGCAAGAAGCGCCGCTGGGAGGGCAATGCCCAGCACCACATCTGCCGCCCGGGCGAAACGGCCTATGCCGTGGGTCAGTCCTATGCCATCCGCATGCGCTCGATCGAACGGATGAACAAACTCAAGCCCGGCGAGAAGCTCGAGGCCGGCCGCCAGCTGCGCATCCAGTAACCGCCCTGCGACGGGGCCGCCGGAGCAAGACGGAACATCAGGGAGCCGGCGTCCGCATCATACCGCAAACAAACAGAGACCAACGACATACCACCATACCTTATGGAAACAACCCCATTGAGAGCCAAGATTCTCGACACGATCATCCGTAAATCGAACCTCAAACAGAAGGTTTTCGACAATACGTTTGCCGCCTTCAATCTGCTGAAGGAGACCCTGCTGGAGATCGCCGCCGAAATGGACGACGAACTGGACGGCAAACTCGACCGCCGCGTGCGGCTCGAATACCGCGACCGCGGCAAGTTCGAGGCCCAGCTGCAGGTGGCCAACGACCTGCTGATCTTCCAGATGCACACCGACGTCTTCGAATTCGACGCCAACCACCTCATCTGGCAGAACCCCTACGTGCAGGCCGACGAGGAGAACTCCTACTGCGGACTGATCAACATCTACAACTTCCTCTCCGACTCGTTCAAGTTCAACCGCAACTCCGACGAGGGGTACCTCATCGGCCGAATCTTCATCAACCGCGAACGCCGCTACTTCGTCGAGGGCAAACAGCAGACCTCGATGCGGGCCATGAACTTCGGCAAGTCGGAGATCGACCGCGATGCGCTGGTCGACGTGCTGGAGGCGGCCATCGCCTTCTCGCTGAACTTCGACCTGCTGATGCCCCCCTACGAAGAGAACAAGCGCGTGACCGTCGACCAGTTCAACACCAAGATGGACAACTCGAAGTTCGTCACCGGCAAACGGCTGGGCTACGACTTCGACGTCGAGGACATCTGATTCCGCAGTCCGAACCGAGAAACCCTCCCGATACGATGAAACAATCCACACGCCGGAGCGCACGACAGGCAGCAGGAGTGCTGCTGGGCGCGACGCTCCTCCTCACGGCCGGACGCGCCGCAGCCGGCAACGAATATGCGGAGATCGCACGCCTCAAATCGCTGAACCAGAGCGTGCGGGGCATCCGTTCGATGAACGACGGCGAACACTATACCACGCTCGAGAACAACGACATCCGCCGCTACGCCTATGCCACGGCCGGCCGCGGCGAGAGCCTGCTGCCGACACCGGCCCCGAACCTCGTCATCACGGACTATACGCTCTCGCCCGACGAACGGATGATCCTCGTCGCCTCGGGACGCCACCCGATCTACCGCCACTCCTTCACCACGAGCTACACGCTCATCCGCGACGGACGCGCCACGGCCATTCTGCGCGAGGCCGAGGCACCGCGCGACGCAAGCTTCTCGCCCGACGGCCGCCGCATCGTCTACTCCGACCGCAACGACCTCTACGCCTACGACATCGAGACGCAGCGCACCCGCCGCCTGACCGACGACGGACGTTGGAACGAGGTGATCAACGGCACCACCGACTGGGTCTACGAGGAGGAGTTCGGCACGACGAAAGCCTACGCCTTCTCGCCCGACGGCCGGCAGCTGGCCTTCCTGCGCTTCGACGAGAGCCGAGTGCCGCTGATGGAGATGATGCGCTACGACGGCAAGCTCTACAACCGGGCCTACTCGTTCAAATACCCCAAGGCCGGCGAAACCAACTCGACGGTCGAGCTGTGGGTCGCCGATCTCGAAACCGGCGCCAAACGACGGCTCGACACGGGTCCCGAAACCGACCAGTACATCCCCCGCATCGGCTGGACCCCCGACGGACGTCCGTGGTACTTCCGGCTGAACCGCCGCCAAAACACCTTCGAGATGGTAGTCTGCGAGCCCCACGGAGCCCAGCGCACCGTCTACGAGGAGCGCACGCAGCAGTATGTCGAGCGGGTCGACGACAAGACGGTGACGTTCGTCGACCGCGACCGTTTCCTCGTCCGGCAGGAGAGCCATACGGGCTACATGCACCTCTATCTGTACAGCCTGCGCCGCGGACTGCTCGCACAGGTGACCAAGGGCCAATGGGAGGTGACCGACATCGTCGGCACGGACGGCAAACGGGTCTGGTATCTCTCGACCGAAACCTCGCCCCTGCGCCGCAACCTCTACAGCGTACGCCTCGACGGCCGCGACAAACAGCGTCTGACACAGGGCGAAGGCTACTACACGGTCGCTCCGAGCACCGGCATGCGCTACTTCATCACCACCTTCTCGAACGCCTCGACCCCCAACCTCACCGAGGTGTGCGACGCCGCGGGACAGCCGCTGCGCACGCTGGCCGACAGCCGCGCGCTGCGTGACGAGCTCGCCGCCTCGCAGCGCCCCGTGAAGGAGTTCTTCACCTTCACGACCGAACGCGGCGACACGCTCAACGCCTACCGGATGCTGCCGCGCGACTTCGATCCGGCAAAACGCTATCCGGTGCTGCTGACGCAGTATTCGGGTCCCGGATCGCAGCAGGTCGTCGACCGCTGGTCGATGGACTGGGAGGATGCGCTCGTCGAGCGGGGCTACGTCGTGGTCTGCGCGGACGGGCGCGGCACGGGATTCCGCGGCGAACGATTCAAGAAACAGACCTACGGCCGGCTCGGCGCCCTGGAGGTCGAGGACCAGCTCTCGCTGGCCCGTTACATGGCCGCCCAAGAGTGGGTCGACCCCGCACGCATCGGCATCTACGGATGGTCCTACGGCGGATTCATGGCTCTGAGTTGTGCGCTGAAGGGGTGCGGGCTCTTCCGCATGGCGATTGCCGTGGCACCGGTCACCTCGTGGCGCTTCTACGACACGATCTACACCGAAATCTACAACAACCTCCCGCAGTTCAATGCCGAAGGGTACGACAACTACTCGCCGATCCACTTCGCCCGGATGCTCGACGACCGGAAGACGCGGCTGCTGATCATCCACGGCACGGCCGACGACAACGTCCACTTCCAGAACACCGTCGAGATGACCCGTGCGCTGAATCGGGCCGGCAAGCAGTACGACATGATGGTCTATCCGGACCAGAACCACTCGATGCTGCCCAATGCCACGGGACACGTCCGGCAGAAGATGATCGACTACACGCTGGAACACCTGTGATCCAAATGGAGGGGATCCGCACGCTTCAGATTGAGACACCCGTCGGAGAGGTGCACATCACCGCCACGGGCGATGCGATCGTCGCCCTGCAATTCGGACGAAGGGCCCCCGACGGAAAACCGGCCGCCGGAACCGCCCCTGCGGAAGACGAAAAAAGAAGCGCCGGCGGGGAAGTGACACCTGACGCGAAAGCCGACCGGCTGCTGTTGCGGGCCGCCGCGGAGCTCGACGAGTACTTTGCCGGGCGGCGCCGCGACTTCACGCTGCCGCTCGCGCCCCGGGGCACCGTCTTTCAACAGGCGGTCTGGAAGGCGCTGCGGAGCATTCCCTACGGCCAGACACGCACCTACGGCGAGATTGCCCGTCAGATCGGGCATCCACGAGCCTGCCGGGCCGTCGGCATGGCCAACCACCGCAATCCGATCGCCATCGTCATCCCCTGCCACCGGGTCATCGGAAACGACGGTTCGCTCACGGGATATGCCGCCGGAGTGGGGATCAAGGCGCAGTTGCTGGCCCTTGAACGCCGCTATTCGGCGGCACCGGATTCCGAAACGGAACGCTCCGATGCAGCCTCGCCGAATCCGGCACTCCCGGCCGGAACGGCATTTTCAGACGACACAACGGTCCCGGCCGGGGCTGCTGCAGCGTCCGGACCGGCGGGAGCCTCCCATTCGTAGATATTTTTCGAACGGACGGCATAGCGCGTCCAGTCGTTGAAGTTGAAATAGCGCATCACCCACGCGGGATAGGGGCTCCAGACCACCTTGCGCAGCGGCAGCAAACTGCTTTTTCCGAGATCGGGATCCTCGGAGAGCACGACGACCTGCACCCCTTCGGCCGTCAAACGCCGGGCCGTCGCCGCGAGTTCTTCGGGCGTCGCACAATGCCGGTTGTCGAGATTAGCCGGCATGTAGAAACGGGCCTCGGTCACACGGGGTTCGCCCGAGAAGTTCTGCAGACGGCTGTAATAGGTCGTCTCGTGGGCGAGATTCAGCGCCACGACCTCCCCCTTGCCGCGGCAATAGTCGCGCATGACCTTGTAGAAACTGATATCGGGAGTTGTCTGCGTCAGGTTGTAGACCATCGCGCCGAGATTCATCACCGCCAGCACACCCAATGCCCACTGCCAGCCTCTGCGCGTAAAGCGCTCGCCGCAGCCGCGGAACAGCTCCACGAGAAACCACGGAGCAAAGAAGAGGGCCGGAAAGAAGAAACGGATCTCCTTGTGCGCCAGGAAGAAGTGGACAAGCAGAAAGGGAATGAGCATCCAGGTGACGACGTGCCTCGGATGACGCCAGAAAAAGACGATCGTGGCCACGAGCAGCAGCAGTCCGAAAAAGAGGCCGCCGTCGAGAATCGGAGCCGTCAGGTAGTACCACCAGGGTTCATGACGGAACTGATCCATACGGGCATGGAGAATATTCTCGCGCAGGTAGTTCCACGGCGTGCAGGTCCACTCGCCGTATAGCCAGCAGTCGGCCGCCAGACCGACCATCAGCATCACCGCGACACCCGCCGCCAGCCCCGCGTAGAGGCGCCAGCTGCGCCGGAAGACCAACAGCCAGATACCGTAGCCCAACAGGGCGAATCCCGTCTGAAAGCGCACGACAAAGAGGGCCCCGGCCACCACGCCCAGCACCACTCCGCGGAGGAATTCCCGCGGATCGTCGGGCCGGCATTCGGGGCGTTGGCAGCGGATCGTCAGGGCCGCCAGCAGCAACATCAGATTGCCCGCCAGCATCTCGGCGTTGAAATGGACGTGGAGATAGGCCATGAACCAGAGGCACAGCCCCGTCAGCAGGAACCACTTGCAACGGTTCTCGGAATCGAGTTCCCGACGCACCGTCCGGTAGAAGAAGCACAGCACAGCCACCGACAGCAATCCGCTCAGCAGCTGGAGAATCCTCACCGTCAGCCAGGGCGACCAGATTCCGGCCGCCAGCAGTCCACGCCCCACACACCACGCCACGAACGGCTGTACGCCGGAGCGCATCTGCAACGGGTACTCCCAGGCCAGATGCTCCACCGTGGGGGTGCCGAAGAGCTTCATGTGGGCATACTCCAGAATCTGGTAGTGTTCGTCGGAGTGGTAGACCCCCTGGCTGAAGAGGGCGTAGAGCAGCGTCACGAGGCATCCCGCGAAAAGGATCTGCCGTGCGGAGATCCGTCGGAAGAGGTCAAGCAGCATGATTTCGAGCGGTTTCAAGCAGTTTTGTGGAGCAAAAATAGGTCAAAATCCGCAATTTCCGGTCGTTCCCGGACAAAATCCGATCTTCAGCCGTACAAAAAAGAGGCGCAACCCGTCGGATTGCGCCTCTTTCACCGGTTCTTCCGGGATCAGAGCCCGAAGGAGAGGGCGTTGATTCCGTCGTAGACGGCACTTACCACACCCAGCAGCAGCACGCCGGCCATGCACATCGCCAGGCTGATGCGCGTACCGACATCGCTGCGGAAAGTGGCGATCGGCTCATCGGACGGCGTAATGAACATCGCCTTGACGATCAGCAGGTAGTAGTAGAGCGAGATGACCGTATTGAGCAGGGCGATGAAGACCAGCACGTAGAAGCCCGCCTTGAAGGCCGATGCGAAGACGAAGAACTTCGAGAAGAAGCCCGCAAAGGGCGGAATGCCCGCCAGCGAGAAGAGTGCCAGCATCATCATTACGGCCAGCTTCGGATTGGTGCGGTAGAAGCCGTTGTAATCCTCGAGCGAGACGCGGCCGCCGCTGTGCTGCTCGACGGTCGACAGCACGCCGAAGACCGCCAGGTTGGCCGCCATGTAGACCAGCACGTAGAAGACCAGCGAGGTCATGCCCAACGCATTGCCGCCGATGACGGCCAGCATGATGTATCCGGCCTGCGAGATCGACGAGAAGGCCATGAAGCGCTTGAGATCCTTCTGCCGCAGGGCGAAGAGGTTGGCCACCGTGATGCTCAACACCGTGACGATCCACAGCAGCGTCTGCCACTGCTCGATCAGCGGAGCGAAGACCTTGACCAGCGTCGTGAAGAGCACGAATGCCGCCGATGCCTTCGAAACGACCGAGAGGTAGGAGGTCACCGCCGTCGGAGCCCCCTGGTAGGCGTCGGCCGTCCACAGGTGGAAGGGCACCAGCGAGATCTTGAAGCCCAGACCCGAGAAGAAGAAGACCAGCGACATGATCTCGAGCGGCGTGGCGGTCAGACGGCCGGCCATGTCGTCGAAATAGAGCGTGCCGGTCGTGCCGTAGAGGAACGAGATGCCGAAGAGCATCAGACCGCTCGAAAACAGCGCGCAGAGGATGTACTTCGCACCGGCCTCGGCCGAGTGGTGGCGATACTTGTCGAAGGCCACCAGGCAGGCCATCGGCACCGAAGCCAGCTCCAGTCCGATG
This sequence comes from uncultured Alistipes sp., assembly GCA_944321945.1. Classification (GTDB taxonomy): domain Bacteria; phylum Bacteroidota; class Bacteroidia; order Bacteroidales; family Rikenellaceae; genus Alistipes. The sequence goes on along the minus strand of CALUNE010000011.1, from coordinate 60,975 downwards.
AAGAACATCAGGAAGTGGCCCGCCGAGATCATGAAGTACATGCCCAGCAGCGTCGAGAGGGTCAGGATGTAGAATTCGCCCTGTTTGTGGTGCGTGTCTTCGCGCTGCAGCCACCGGTCGGCCTGCAGGCAGACGATCAGCGCACCGATCGAGAGGACGCTCTTCACCACGCCGTCCATCGGCACCGTGCGGAACATGCCGCCGAAGAGTTCGCCCGCGGGACCCGGGACGAGGTTGACCGCCACCTGCACGAGCAGCAGTCCGCACGTCACGGCCGAGAACCAGCGGTGACCGCGCTTGCCGGCGATCAGGTCATACAGGAAGACGAGGACAAGGATTGCCGTGAGGGTCAGTTCGGCCCGCATCAGCGGAAATATCGAGGTGTAATCCATGGTCTTATCAGCTCAAGATGTGTGCAATGAGTTCCGAGACGCTGCCGCGGATCATGTCGCTCACCCACAGCGGGGCCAGTCCCAGTCCGGCAACGGCCACGACCAGGCAGATGACCGCAAAGCGTTCGTCCCACGTGGCGTCGGAGAGTTTCAGATGTTCGGGGTTTTCACACGTGCCGTAGAGGATCTTGCCCACGACGCGCAGGATGTAGACCGCCGTGATGACGATCGACGTGCAGGCGATGACGGTCACCACGCGGTGGAACGTATCGTCGTTCATGAAGGCGCCGTTGAAGATCGTCATCTCGGCCACGAAGCCGCTCAGCCCCGGCAGACCGAGGTTGGCCAGACCGGCGATCACGTAGCCCACCGCGAGGAAGGGCATCACCTTCATCAGACCGCTCAGCTGGCGCACGTCACGCGTGTGCGTACGTCCGTAGATCATGCCGATCAGGGCGAAGAAGAGGGCCGTCATCAGACCGTGGCTCAGCATCTGCAGGATGGCGCCCGTCGAAGCGGTGGTGTTCATCATCAGGATGGCGAAGAGCACCAGACCGCAGTGCGACACCGACGAGTAGGCGTTGATGTACTTCAGGTCGGTCTGCACGCAGGCCGAGAAGGCGCCGTAGACCACCGAGATGGTCGTCAGGATGATGAAGATCCAGCTCAGCTCGTGGGCCGCGTCGGGCAGCAGGTACATCGCCACGCGGAAGCAGCCGTAGCCGCCGAGCTTCATCAGCACGCCGGCGTGGAGCATCGAGACGGCCGTCGGGGCCGAAGCGTGGCCGTCGGGGCTCCACGTGTGGAACGGGAACAGGGCCCCCAGCACGCCGAAGCCGATGAAGACCATCGGGAACCAGATCCGCTGCAGCTGAACGGGAATGTTGTGCAGGGCGGCAATCTCCTGCACGTTCATCGTCGTGGCACCGGCGCCGAAGTAGATGCCCAGAATGCCGATCAGCAGCAGGGCCGAACCGCCCATGAGCATCAGCGTCAGCTTCATGGCCGAATACTCCTTGCGGCCGCTGCCCCAGACGCCGATCAGGAGGTACATCGGGATCAGCGCCACCTCGTAGAACATGAACATCGTGAAGAGGTCGACCGAGATGAAGAATCCGAAGACGCCGACGCTCAGCAGACAGAACCACAGGAAATAGGCCTTCACGTCCTGCTGCATCTGCCACGAGGCGAAGGTGCCCGTAAAGACGATGATGGCCGACAGCAGCAGCATGGCCACCGAGATGCCGTCGACACCCACGGCGTAGTGGATGTTGAGCGGAGCGTACCACATGACGCTTTCGGTCATCAGCATCTGGGCCGTTTCACCGGCCTCACGCAGACCGAGGTAGTGGAAGACGAGCCAGATGGCCAGTGCCAGCAGCACGGTCGATCCCGCCACCATCACGGTATGGATCTGCCGCCGCGACTTCGAGAGCCACAGCCCCAGCATCATCACCAGGGGGACGGCAGGAAACAGGGATAAGATATTCATAACGTGTTCCAATTAGCAGATGATAAGAATGAGGATCGTCAGGCCCAGCGCGCCGCCCATGAACCAGATGCAGTAACGCTGCACGCTGCCGCTCTGCATCTCGCGGATGAGCCAGGCGGTGCCGTTCGTGGCCGAGGCCAGCAGATTGAGGAATCCGTCGACGACGTGACGGTCGAACCAGGCGATCGGCGTCGAGATGCAGGCGAAGATCACGCGATGGGTGATGAACTGGTAGATCTCGTCGATGTAGAAGCGGTGGTAGGCCGCACGGTGCAGGCCGCTGAAGCGCTCGGCCAGCCGATCGGCCACGGGCTGCTTCTCACGGGCATACATCCACGTGGCCAGCGCAATGGCCGCGACGGCCACGCAGAGGCTCAGGGCGGCTACCCGGCCGTCGATGTGGATCGTGTAGGCCAGGCCGTCGGCCGAAACGAACTTTCCGAAGGGGATGAAGCCCGCCACGCAGGTCACCGCAGCCAGAATCAGCAGCGGCAGGGTCATCGTAAAGGGAGCTTCGTGAGGCGTATGCTCGGCGTGGAGTTCGCGGTTTTCGCGGCCCCAGAAGATGCCGTAGTAGAGACGGAACATGTAGAAGGCCGTCAGACCGGCGATGGCCGTCATCACCCACCCCATCACGGGGCTGAAGGCGAAGCAGGCCGTCAGGATCTCATCTTTCGAGAAGAAGCCGCTGAAGGGCCAGATACCGGCGATGGCCAGGCAGGCCACCAGGAACGTGATGTGCGTCACGGGCATGTACTTGCGCAGACCGCCCATCGTCGACATTTCGTTCGAATGCACGGCGTGGATGATCGCGCCGGCACCGAGGAACAGCAGCGCCTTGAACATCGCGTGGGTGAAGAGGTGGAACATCGAGGCCATGTAGCCCAGACCGCCCGCGTGGGGGTCGTTCGACGTGCAGACGCCCAGCGCCACGATCATGAAGCCGATCTGCGAGATGGTACTGAAGGCCAGCACGCGCTTGATGTCGCTCTGTACGCAGGCCACCACGGCGGCATACAGCGCCGTGAAGGCGCCGATGTAGGCCGTCCAGTGCAGCACCTCGGGGGCGTAGCCGATGAAGAGCGGGAACATCCGCGCCACGAGGTAGACACCCGCCACGACCATCGTCGCGGCATGGATCAGCGCCGAAACGGGCGTCGGGCCCTCCATGGCGTCGGGCAGCCAGATGTGCAGCGGGAACATGGCGCTCTTGCCTGCACCGCCGACAAACATCAGACCCAGCGCCAGCGGAATCATCACACCGGCGGCAGCCAGCGTCGAAGCGGCGGGCGTAAAGGTGAAGGTTCCGGCGTAATAGCCGTAGACGAGGATGCCGACGAGGAAGCCCAGGTCGGCGAAACGCGTCACGATGAAGGCCTTCTTCGAGGCGGCGATCGCCTCGGGCTTCGTGTAGTAGAAACCGATCAGCAGGTAGGAGCTGACGCCCACCAACTCCCAGAAGAGATACATCTGGAAGATGTTCGTCGCCACGACCAGCCCCATCATGCTCATCGTGAAGAGCGACAGGAAAGCGTAGTAGCGCTGGAAGCCCCTCTCGCCCTTCATGTAGCCGAACGAGTAGATGTGGACCATGAGCGAGACGGTGGAGATCACCACCAGCATCATCACCGAGATCGGGTCGAGCAGCACGCCCAGATCGATGTGCAGGTCACCCGCGATGGGCAGCCAGACCGCATTCCAGGGGATGAGCGTCGGGAAGACCCCCGCGGCATCGCGCCCGGCCGAGAAGTACTCCCAGGCCGTCATGTAGCTCAACACGGCCACCACGGCCAGCACCGCCGTACCGATGGCCCCCGCCACCACCGGGCGGAGTTTCATGCCCGCGAGCCCCAGAAAGAGGAAGCTCAGAAAGGGCAGCAACAGGATCAGAATCGTATATTCCATAAGCTTGCGTACACGGTGGTTACCACTTCATCTCCCGCAGGTTCTTGACCTCGATGTTGCGGATGTTGCGGTAGATGTTGATGATGATGGCGATGGCCACGGCGGTCTCCGCGGCGCTCACGCCGATGGCAAAGAGCGTGAAGAAGAATCCCTCCAGCTGCTCCGGGAAGAGGAATCGGTTGAAGACCACGAAGTTGATATCCACCGAATTGAGGATCAGCTCCACGGAGATCAGCATCGCCAGCAGGTTGCGGCGCGTGACGAAGCCGTAGAATCCCACGAACATCAGGATCGTGGAGACGACGAGATAGTATTCCATTTTGATCATAGCCGTACTTTTTTTAACGTTTGCGGGCGATCATGATACCGCCGACGATGCAGGCCAGCAGCAGCACGCTGATGACCTCGAAGGGCAGCACGTAACCGTACTTGTCGACGCTCATCAACGCATGACCGATCGTACGTACGTTGAGTTCGCCGTGTTCGAAGTGCTGCGGCAGGAAGTCGTGGCGCAGCATCACCCAGAGACACACGCCCAGGCTCAGCACCGTGGCGATCAGACCCGCGACGAACTTGTAACCCTTCAGTTCGGGGGCCTTGTCGCCCTCGCTCGACGTCAGCAGGATCGAGAAGACGTAGAGGACCGTGATACCGCCGGCGTAGATGAGCAGCTGTACGGCCCCCAGGAACGAGTAGTTGAGCTGGAAGTAGATGCCCGCCGTACCGAACAGCACGAAGAGCAGATAGGTCGCAGCCCGCAGGATACGCTTGGTCGTCGCGGCCAGGATGGCGTTCACGCAGATGAATATCGCCAGAATGATGAAAACGATCAGTTCGAGAGTTATCTCCATGGCTTAACGATTGAGTTGTTTGACGAGTTTTTCGCGGGTGAAGACCGCATGTTCGAACTTCGTGGAGAAGCGGATGGCACCCGTCGGGCAGCCGTTCACGCACAGGTGGCAGAACATGCACGACCCCAGGTCGTATTCGTAGCGCACCAGGCGTTTCTTCTTCTTGCCCGTTTCGGGGTCGGTGACCATCTCGGTCGTAAGACGGATCGTGCCGTTGGGGCAGTTGGTCTGGCACAGCCCGCAGGCGATGCACTTGTTGTGGCCCTCGGCGTCGTGCGGCATGGTCAGTTCGCCGCAGAAGCGGTCGTACATCTTCAGCGTCGCCCGGTTTTCGGGGTACTGCTCCGTCACCTTCGGCGTGAAGAACTCCCGCAAGGTGACCTTCATACCCGTAGTCAGGGTTCCCAGACCGTGGAAAAGTCCTTTGATATAGCTCATAATCAGAAATGCAGTTTGAATACGACGACAATGACCATCAGCAGCAGGTTCACCAGTCCGATCGGCACGAGGTATTTCCATTCGAGGGTCAGGATCTGGTCGATACGCAGCCGCGGGAAGGTCCACTTGATCCACATCAGCAGCCACACCACGAAGAAGGCCTTGGCGAAGAACCACACAAAGCCCGGGATGTAGTCCATCACCGTGTTGAAGCCCTCCCAGCCGGAGATGTGCAGCGGCATCCAGCCTCCGAGGAAGATCGTGGCCGCCACGCCCGAGATGATGAACAGGTTGACGAACTCGGCCACGTAGAACAGTCCGAAGTGCATGCCCGAATACTCGGTGTGGTAACCGGCCGTCAGCTCCGATTCGGCCTCCGGGAGGTCGAACGGGCCGCGGTTGACCTCGGCATTGCCGGCGATGAGGTAGATTACGAAGGCGATCAGCGCCGGGAGGTGCCCCTTGAAGAGGAACCAGCCGTCGGCCTGCCGCTCGACGATCTCGGAGAACTGCATCGTATCGGTCAGCACGACGATCGTGAGGATCGACAATCCGATCGAGAGTTCATAGGAGATCATCTGCGCGCCGCTTCGCATGGCGCCGATGAGCGAATACTTGTTGTTCGAGCTCCATCCGGCGAGCAGGATACCCACCACGCCGATCGACGAGGCGGCCATCAGGAAGAAGACGCCGACGTTGAAGTCGAGGATCTCGAGCCCCCGCGACACGGGCAGGCAGGCGAAGGCCAGCACCGAGGCCAGAATGACGATGTAGGGGGCCAGGTTGTAGAGGAAACGGTCCGAATGGCGGATGGTGATGATCTCCTTGGTCAACATCTTGATGACGTCGCAGAAGACCTGCACCGTGCCCCACGGTCCCACGCGCATCGGGCCCAGACGACACTGGAAGGCCGCGCAGACCTTGCGCTCCATGAAGATCATCACGATGGCGATCACGGCATACATCAACAGCAGGCAGACGCCAACGATCACGCATTCGAGGAAGATCGCCAGGCCCTCGGGCATCCACGACGTCAGCAGTCCGTGGACCCAGCTTGTAATTATGCTGAAATCAAACATATCTTCGGGTTTTGCGTTTAACGGTCAATATCGGGAACCACATAGTCCAACGTACCGCCGATGGCGATCAGGTCGGCGATCTTGGCACCCCGGGCGATGGTGTCCAGGCAGGCGACCAGCGGGAGGCCCGTCGAGCGGAACTTCATGCGGTAGGGGTACTTGTCGCCCCGGCTCTCGATGAAGACGCCGAATTCGCCGCGGCTGCCCTCCACGGCGGCGTAGTAGCTGCCTTCGGGGATGCGGATCACGGGTTTCATCTTCAGCTGGTAGTCGCCCTCGGGGATGTTGTCGATCAGCTGCTCGATGATGTTCAGGCTCTGCTCGATCTCGCGCATGCGGACCATGTAGCGGGCGAAGCAGTCACCCTCGGTGAAGAGCACCTCGTCGAACTTCACATGGTCGTAGGCGGCATAGGGATGGCGTTTGCGCACGTCGCAGGCCCAGCCCGAGGCGCGTCCCGTACCGCCCGTGGCGCCGAACGAGATGGCATCCTCGCGCGTCAGCACGCCGGTGCCCTTCAGACGCTCCTGGGCGATGACGTTGCCCGTGAAGACCTCGTGGTATTCGCGCAGCAGCGGCCGCATGTAGGCGATGAACTCCTTGGTCTTGCGCACGAATTCCGGATGGATGTCGGCCTGCACGCCGCCGATGGTGTTGTAGGCCTGGATCAGACGGCCGCCGGTGGTCTGCTCGAGGATGTCGAGGACCTTTTCGCGGTCGCGGAAACCGTAGAAGAAGGCCGTCAGCGCGCCCATGTCCATGCAGAGGCACGAGAAGAAGAGCAGGTGCGAATCGATGCGCTGCAGCTCGTCCATGATCGTACGGATGTACTTCACGCGGTCGGTCACCTCGATGCCGAGTCCCTTCTCGATGCACATGCAGAGGGCATGGCGGTTCTGCGAGGCGCCGAGGTAGTCGAGACGGTCCGTCAGGGCCAGCGTCTGCGGGTAGGTCAGCTCCTCGCACATCTTCTCGATACCGCGGTGGATGTAGCCGCAGTGGGCGTCCAGCTTGCGGATGATCTCACCCTCGAGCGAGACGCGGAAGCGCAGCACGCCGTGGGTGGCTGGGTGCTGGGGGCCGATGTTGATGACGTACTCCTCCTCCTCGAAGAGGACGTTGCGCTTGCGGATGATGCTGCCGTCGGGCATCAGTTCGAACGACGCGGTGCTGTCCTTCGCCACCTCGTTGCTCATGCGCAGGGGGTTCTGCGCCGGGTCGTAATCCTTGCGCAGGGGGTATCCCACCCAGTCGTCGCGCAGATACAGCCGGCGCATGTCGGGATGGTTCAGAAAGCGGATGCCGAAGTAGTCGAACGCCTCGCGTTCGTTCAGGTTGGCCCCCTTCCAGAGGTCGCACACCGACGGGAGCACCGGATTCTCGCGATCGGGCGTCAGCGTCCGCAGGACGACGTTCTCGCCCGTCGACGTGGCCTCCAGATGGTAGACCACCCCGAAGCCCTCTTCGCCCCAGTCCATGCCGGTGAGGCTGCGCAGGAAGTCGAAGCCCTCGGCATGCAGCCGTTCGGCCAGTGCGCGGAAGCGGTCGGCCGGCACGGTGAACAACCCGTCGCCGCTCTCCGACCATACGGCCGCGGGTTCCCAGGCCGTGATTTTATCTTTCAGATTACTGTTCATGGTTCGATTCTGCTTCTTCTACGTTGAGTTCGTTCTTTTCGGCCGTCAGGTCGCGGCGCATCAGTTCGTCATACTCCTTTTCGCTGATCTGACGGTTCACGCCGCCCAGAAAGCGCTGGACCTTGACCTTGCGCTGCAGCTGCATCAGTCCGTAGAGCATCGCTTCGGGACGCGGCGGGCAGCCGGGAATGTAGACATCCACCGGAAGGATCTGATCCACGCCGTTGACCACGTGGTACGACTTCTTGAACGGACCGCCGCTGATGGCGCATCCGCCCGTGGCAATGACATATTTCGGATCGGCCATCTGGTCGTAGAGACGCTTCAGCACGGGAGCCATCTTGTGGGTGATCGTACCGGCAACCATGATGAAGTCGGCCTGACGCGGGGAGGCGCGGGCCACTTCAAACCCGAAACGGGCAAAATCGTAGCGCGCGGCGCCCACGGCCATGAATTCGATACCGCAGCAGCTCGTGGCGAAGGTCAGCGGCCAGAGACTGTTGCTGCGGCCCCACTCGATCACCTCGTCGAGGCAGCCCACGACGACATTCGTGCCGTTCTCGCGCAATTCGCGGATCATCGATTCGATGTACTCGTTGTCGTTGAAGTCTTCGTACTTCATCGACTTGATGCGGGGTTTTCCTACTTCCATTCCAAAGCTCCTTTCCGCCAGGCATAGGCCAGGCCCAAAATCAATACGACCAGGAAGAACAGGATGCTCACCAGTCCGTAGAGACCGAGATCCTGCACGACGACGGCCCACGAGAAGAGGAAGACCGTCTCGACGTCGAACATCAGAAAGAGGATGGCAAAGAGGTAGTAACCCACCTTGAACTGCATCCACGAACGTCCGCGCGTCGGAATACCGCACTCGTAGGCTTCGCCCTTCTGGGGGTTGTACGAGCGCGGCGAGATGGCGCGGGCGATGCCCAACGCGACTGCAACCAGCGCAATGGCCGTAAGAATGACGACCACCAATAGCGTGAAATACATATATAATTAAATTTATGGATTCGACAGTCGTGGCGATCCGCAGATCGGGCGATCCGCGGGTCAGTCGCGCAGATCCGTCGCGGCGATGCGGCACCCGGCCCCGGAGCCCGACCGACATCGGCGAAGACGGACCGGGGCGTGTCAAATCAGAATGCGCCCAAGCGAAAAGACGTAGTAATCCACCGCATCGCCCGACGACACTTCCGAGTGGCCGGACGATGCGATGCGGACCCCGAAGACGGTCTCGACGGCACTGCGGACCGCAGCCCGCTGGCGTACGACGTATTTGTGATCGAAGGAGACAACCGGCGTTTCGGCCGCGAAGTCACAGGAATGGGTCCAGGCCGAGAGTTGATTGCGGACCGTATCGGACGCGTCGGAATCCGTCGACCGGGTCAGCACGGGCTGTACACCGTGTGCCCCGTCCCGGAAAGAGACACCATCCAGACTCCCCGCGAGCACGAAGAGCAACAGAATCAGCAAGTATTGAATTCTCTCCACCATCGGATTAGCGGCATTTCGCGCTGCGAAGATACGCTCTTTCGCGCAGAAAACACAGTCCCGGGGGCAAAAATTTTTTAAAAAGTCGATTTTCTTCTTCCCAAAAGCGTTTGCAGGCTCCGTATCCGGGCTCTGTCCGCCGGCGGCAACATGCGCAAGAACGCCCTCCGACGCGGTCAGCCCCGGCCCTGCGGTCAAGTTCCGCAAAAAAGGTCCTTTTTTTCTATCTTCAAGCCAAAAAGAATCGTATCTTTGGAAAAGAGAACCGAAAAACATCATTCACCCAAAACTACACCCATGAAAAAACTCTTCCTTTGCATGGCTTTGGTCGGCATGACCACCGCCTTGTGCGCCCAGGAGCAGGGCAGCATGCTCGTTTCGGGATCGTTGTCCTGGAGTTCGTCCAGCACGAAGGCCACCGCAGCCTCGACCTCCGCCACCGAAAAGGGCTCGCGGAGCTTCGAGATCCTGCCCCAGTTCCACTACTTCGTGATCGACCGGCTGTCGGTCGGCGGAGCCATCGGCTACAGTTTCACGAAGGATCCCAACGGACGCATGGCCGCCGACGACCAGCTCTTCGACAAGAGCGGGCTGTTCGTCATCCGCCCGATGGTCAGCTACTACATCATGCTGGGTGAGAAGTTCTTCTACGTGCCGCGCTTCTACGTGGGCGTCGGCTTCGGCAAGAACAAGTCGGAGACCAGCGCCACGGAGGTCTCGGAACATGACACCTCGATGTTCCAGGTGGGCCTCAACCTGCTCAATTTCGAATTCCGGCCATCGGAGCACATCGGCATCATGTTCAATGCCGGCAATCTGGGCTATCAGACCCGCACCGTCAAGGCCGACAGCGACAACAAGACCTCGAGCCGGAACTTCTCGCTGGGTCTGAACCTCGGCGCCACGATCGGATTCAACTACTACTTCTGAATCCGCTGACCGTACGCCGCGCGAATCCGCCGCGTCAAACAGAATCGTCCCCGCCGCTTCCTGTCGAAGCAGCGGGGACGAGCGTTTTTCACAACGGCAGCGGAAGCTCCGCACAAGTCCGTACGGCCGCCAGTTTTCCGGTTCAAGACGTTCCGACTACCGACGTCGCGCATAGCGGCTGCTCACCGTCTCCCAGTCGACAACGTTCCAGAGTGCCGCAACGGCATCGGCCCGCCGGTTGCGGTAATCGATGTAATAGGCGTGCTCCCAGACGTCGATACCGAGCAACGGAACCCATCCCCGCAGAATCGGATTGCCGGCATTCGGCTCGGCAAAGATCGCCAAATGTCCCTCCCGGTCGGCGGCGAGCCACACCCACCCCGAACCGAACAACCCGACCGCCGCACGGTTCATCTGCGTGCGCAACGCCTCGAGCGAGCCGAAATCGCGTTCGATGGCAGCGGCGAGTTCGGCCGACGGCGCACGGGCGGGCCGGGGCGAAAGCTGCTCGAAATAGAGCTCGTGGTTCCAGGCCTGCGCGGCGTTGTTGAACAGCGCGCCGTCGGCCGCCAGAACGATATCTTCGAGCGGCTGACCGGCCAGCGGCGAATCGAGCAGCAGCTCTTCGAGTCGGGCCAGATAGCCCGCATAGTGTTTGTCATGGTGGAAGCGCATCGCCTCCTCGGAAAGGACGGGCGCAAGCGCTCCGTAATCATAAGGCAGCTCCCGAACGGCGTAACGCCCGTCGGTGGCCGGATCAGCGGTCGTCATCATGCGAAAAAAAAGCGTTATGAACAAAATTGTCAACATCGGTTTGGTGTTTTCAGGCCCGGCCCCATCCGTTTTCTCAACAAATTGAGTGCCCGAAAGTCGGGAATCCCGATTTTTTACGTATTTTTGAAAGAATTTTTTTTCAACCTGAAACCATGAAACTACCCTACGCAGAACCCTACCGCATCAAAATGACCGAGGCCATCCGCACCTCCACCCGCCAGGAACGCGAAACGTGGATCCGGGAGGCCCACTACAACCTCTTCAAACTGCGCGCCGACCAGGTGACGATCGACCTGCTGACCGACTCCGGAACGGGCTCGATGTCCGACCGGCAGTGGGCCGCCATGATGACCGGCGACGAAAGCTATGCCGGCGCCTCGTCCTACTTCCGCCTGAAGGCCATGGTCGAACGCCTCTTCGGCATGCCCTACTTCCTGCCGACCCACCAGGGCCGCGCCGCCGAAAACGTCATCTTCTCGGCCCTGCTCCACGAGGGTGACATCGTCCCCGGAAACTCGCACTTCGACACCACGAAGGGCCATATCGAGTTCCGCCGCTGCCACGCCGTCGACTGCACGATCGACGCCGCGGCCGACACCCAGCTCGAACTCCCGTTCAAGGGCGAGATGGACATCGACAAACTGGAGAAGGTGCTGCGCGAGAATCCGCGCGAAAAGATCCCGTGCGTGGTGCTGACCATCACCAACAACACGGCCGGCGGCCAGCCCGTCTCGATGCGCAACATCCGCCAGACGGCCGAGGTGTGCCGCCGCTACGGGGTGCCGCTGCTCATCGATTCGGCCCGCTTCGCCGAAAACGCCTACTTCATCAAGACCCGCGAGGAGGGTTATGCCGACCGTTCGATCAAGGAGATCACCCGCGAAATCTACTCCTATGCCGACATCATGACCATGTCGGCCAAGAAGGACGGCATGGTGAACATGGGCGGACTGCTGGCCATGCGTTCCGAGGAGCTCTTCACGCGGGCCATGTCGTTCTGCATCATGTACGAAGGCTACGTCACCTACGGCGGCATGTCGGGCCGCGACATGGATGCCCTGGCCGTGGGGCTCGATGAAAATACCGAATTCGGGCAGCTCGACGCCCGGATCCGCCAGGTACAGCTGCTGGGCGACCTGCTCGACGAGTACGGCGTGCCGTATCAGCGTCCGGCCGGCGGCCACGCCATCTTCATCGACGCCAAGAAGGTGCTCCCCAACCTCCCGAAGGAGCAGTTCATCGCCCAGACGCTGGCCGTCGAACTCTACCTCGAGGCAGGCATCCGCGGCGTGGAGATCGGTTCGATCCTCGCGGACCGCGACCCCGAAACGCACGAAAACCGCTATCCGGCCCTCGAACTGCTGCGTCTGGCCATCCCGCGCCGCGTCTACACCGACAACCACATCCGCGTCATCGCCGCCGCCTGCCGCAACATCTACGAACGCCGCGCCGAAATCACCTCCGGATACCGCATCACCTTCGAGGCCCCGATCCTGCGCCATTTCACCGTCGAACTCGAAAAGATCCAATAACCCAATATCACCGAAATGAAAAAACTTCTCTTGACGCTGGCCGCCCTCGGAACGGCCTTCGGCCTGCAGGCAAAGATCACCCTGCCGGCCCTCTTCAGCGACAACATGGTGCTCCAACAACAGACCGACGCCCGCTTCTGGGGTACGGCATCGCCCGGCAAAAAGGTGACGATCCGCCCGTCGTGGAGTTCGCAGACCGTCACGACGACCGCCGACAAGGAGGGCCGCTGGCAGGCCGACGTCCCCACGCCGCAGGCCGGCGGGCCCTACACGATCGAACTGAGTGACGGCGAGCGCCTGACGCTGCGCGACGTACTGATCGGCGAAGTCTGGCTCTGCTCCGGACAGTCGAACATGGAGATGCCGATGCGCGGCTTCAACAACCAGCCCGTCACGGGTGCCACGGAGCTGATCGTCGGCGCCAAGACCTCGACCCCGATCCGGATCTGCACGGTCAAACGCGCCACGGCCCGCACTCCGCAGGCCTCCTGCTCGGCCCAATGGCTGCAGCACACACCCGAAGCCGTCGCCGGAGCCAGCGCCACGGCCTACTACTTCGCCCGCAACCTGCAGCAGACGCTCGACGTGCCCGTGGGCATCATCATCACCTGCTGGGGCGGTACGCCCGTCGAGGCGTGGATGGACCGCCAGGCAATGGGAGCCTTCGAGGAGTTCGACCTCGCGTTCCTCGACGGCAATCAGCAGATCAAGAATCCCCAGAACCGCCCCACGATGCTCTACAACGCCATGATCGCCCCGCTGGTGCCCTACACCGTCAAGGGTTTCCTCTGGTACCAGGGCGAGGCTAACCGCATCCGCCCCGCACAATACCAGCGCTTGATGCCGGCTTTCGTGCAGATGCTCCGCGAAAAATGGGGCGGCAAGGAGCTGCCCTTCTACTATGTGCAGATTGCCCCTTACAGCTACGGCAATTCCGACCTGACGGGCGGTTCGGCCCTGCTGCGTGAGGCCCAGATGCGCAACGTCGACGAGATTCCGTCGAGCGGCATGGCCGTGACGATGGACATCGGCAACGAAAATTGCATCCACCCGGGACAGAAGGCCCAGGTCGGCGAACGGCTGGCCTGGCTTGCCCTGGCCAACGACTACGGAATGAAGGGCTTCGAGCCCAACGCCCCGATCTACGAATCGATGACCGTCGAGGGCAACCGGGCGCTGCTGACCTTCCGTACGGGCCGCAGCACGCTGGCTCCGCTGGGTGACGAGCTCCCGGGATTCGAGGTGGCCGGCGCCGACCGTGTCTTCCACCCGGCCAAGGCCAAAATCGAACAGGGCAAGGGACGGCTGATCGTCTGGAGCGACGAAGTTGCCGTACCGGTTGCCGTGCGCTACGCCTTCCGCAACTACGCCGAGGCATCGCTCTTCAACACCTTCGGCATTCCGGCGTCGTCGTTCCGCACCGACGACTGGGAGTTGCCCGTACAATAAGGCTTCTCGCGTCCTCACAAACGAGGCCCCTGCCGCGGAGAATCCGGGCAGGGGCCTTCGTTTTCAGCCTGATGCAAAAGTCTTCCGACCATATGTAATCCGGCTTCGCCCCAAATACGTGTTCGTACACGGAACCCGAAAAGAGAAGTCCAAAACGCATCGCACAAAAACAATCCCGGAAAATCAGCCTATTACATCCTTACACAAGTCCATGAAATACGGATAGGAATACGATAAAAAGACATTTTATTTTTGTTTTTCAATAATATATCCATATTTTTGTATTCGTACACGGAATATAATGAATTGGCAAAGCATTGTTTATCAATGTAATAAATCAAAAACACCCGAACATATATAGATCAATTTAATAACCAACGCACGGAATTACACGAAATCCCGAACAGAACGCCTCAAAAACTTCAAGCCATGGATAGAAAAATTCATCCCCACATCACTTGCGCCTTCCTCTATACCATCACCCGTTACGGTTATCCACCCGACGCCCGGCGAATGGACGAGTATCTCCAGGAAATGGCCGAATTGGGATTCCAATCCGCAGAGCTGGAGGGTATCGGCCAGGATCACCTCCGCGAAACGGCCCGGAACATACCGGTCATCCGCAAGGCCCTCACCGACAACGGTCTGTCACTCGCCGTTTTCTGCACGGTGCTTCCCCATTTGGGATCCGTCCACGCCGCCCTTCGCAAACAGGCGCTGGAGAACTTTCGGGAAGGTTGCGAAATTGCCGTCCAGCTCGGAGCTCCGGCCGTACTGGACAACGGTCCGCTGGTACCCTACGACTTTCCGGCCGATCTTCCCGTCTCCCGCCACTACGCCCCCGAACTGCTGCGACGCGTAGGTCTGCCCCGTGCCTTCAACTGGAAAACCTATTGGGACGATCTCGTGGAGACAATCGGACAAGCCTGCTCGATCGCCGCTCAATACGGTCTGAAATACTACCTGCACCCCTGCTGCGGCTCCCTGACGGAAACAACCGATGGATTCCTGCGCCTGAAAGATGCCGTCGGAATGGAGAATCTGAAATTCAACTGCGACCTCTCCAACCAATACTACATGCGCGAGAATCTGTCGCTGGCCCTCCTGAAACTCGGATCCGAACTCGACTATATCCACATCTCGGACAACCGGGGCAAACAGGTCGAACATCTCCCGGCCGGGCACGGAGACATCGACTGGGACCCGTTGTTCGACACACTCCGGCAAATCGGATTCAAAGGTCAGCTCAGCATCGACGTCGGAGGCGCCGAAACCGAACTCGGAGATCTGGATTCCGCCTATCTCGAGACGGCCGGATTTCTCGAAAGACTGATCGAGAAACATCACCTCTTCGACCATGAATAGAGGCCTCCTCCTGTTGGCGGCAGCCGTACTGTGTCATCTTCCGCCCTGCTTTTCGGAGCCGCTCCTGCCCGTCCTGCCCGCCCCGAAGCAATATCTCGACAAAGGGGATCCGGCCCCGCGGTCGTTCACGCGAATTCTCTATGAGGACAGCTGCGCCATGCGCCCCTACCGGGCCGTATGCGGGGAAATCGAGCAGCTCGCTTCGCCCGATGCGCAGGACACACTCCAGATCCAACTGACCCGTTTGTCGCCGGATCGGCTGTACGAGGCCATTGCCGCAGCCGGTCTGACCCCGCCCTCTTCGGAGACTTCCCCCCACGATCTCTACTTTCTGCGCCTCGAAGGCCTTAAGGCCCGATTGTACACGGTCGACGAACACGGTGCTTTTGCCGCCCTGCAGACCCTCAAGCAACTTCTGAGAGCCGGTTATCCCCGGAATCTTCTCCTTGCCGACTGGAGCCATCTGCCCCTGAGAATCTTTATGGACGACATCAGCCGGGGTGCCGTTCCCCGGCCCGAACAGGTCAAAAGCAGAATCCGCGATCTGGCCGAATTGAAGTACAACGCCGCCATGTTCTATGTCGAAAACACGATCCGCTCGGCCGTCTACCCGGATTTCACACCGCCGGAGGGCTGCTTCACCCTCGACCAGATCCGTGAATTCGCCCGCTACGCCGAATCCTACGGAATCGAGCTGATCGGCAATTTCCAGAGCTTCGGCCACTTCGAGAAAATTCTGGCCCTGCCGGCCTACCGGAACCTGGGAGATACGGAATCCATGATCTCATCCCGAACGCACCGTGCGCGCAAATTCCTGCGTACGGTACTCTCCGAACTGTGCGACTGCTTCCCCTCGGAATATTTCAACGTCAACTGCGACGAAACCTGGGATATCGGAAAAGGCAAATCCGAAAAAAGGGTCCGGAAAATCGGCGCCGCCCGCTTCTACGAAGAGCACCTGCTCTTCCTGCATGAAATCCTCACCCAAAAGGGGAAAAAGATGATGATGTGGGGCGACATGCTGCTCAAATACCCCGAACTGCTCGAAACGCTGCCGCGGGACATCACCATTCTGACCTGGAACTACGACTCAAGAGACGACTTTTCCGAGTGGATCACCCCCTTCGCCGGCCGCAAATTTCTGGTCTGCCCCGGCGTACACAGTTCCAACCGGATGCTCCCCGACATGAAGGCGGCGGAAGGCAATCGCCGATTCATCACACAGGGCTACCGGGCCGGAGCCCGGGGAGCCCTGCTCACGTCGTGGGACGAATCGACCTACCACTTCCATGCCCATCTCTGCTACGGGATCGCTCAAGCCGCCGAAACCATGTGGGATACCGATCGGACAACGGCCGACGATGCTTTCAATCGACGTTACGAACTGATTCGGTTCGACTCCGTCACGGGCCTGACCGCGCTCTACAACCGAATGATGGATCTCGACAACCTCCCCATGTTCAACGGCATGAACGACCGGATCTTCTACCAACGCTTTACACCCCAGCCCGGCAAACCGCTCACGGTCGATCTGCGGCAACTGAAGGCTGCCGACACGCTGCTTGCCAAGTGCCGGGCCCTCCGCCCCGCCCGACTGCCACTCCGCAATGCGGAGGAGGCCCGGGCCTGGCTCCATATACTCGATGCATACGACTTCATGGTCGGATCGCGACGGGCCATGGTCCGCATCTCAGCGCTCTACGGGCAAAACACCCCACAGGCCCTGCATGAGGCCATCCGTTCGTGCGACACGCTCACGGAACAGCTGCAGCGGCTGCAGCAGGTCTTCTCCGAATTATGGCTGTACGAAAATCAGCGCCACTCCTACGACCGGGGAATGCAGCTCTACGAGGCAAAGATCGACGAGGTGAACCATCTGAAAGACCGTCTGATTCAGGCCCTCGACCGGATCGGAAACCGGCAACGGCCGCTATCGGCGTCCGAAGCGGGCTTCGAGGTGAAGGATCGCATCAACGGTTACATGTGCTTCTGGCTGACGACGGGGAATTTCACCGGAGAGCGCACCGGGGAACACGCCCGTCAGGCCTTCAGCCATCTGACGGCGGATCCCCCCACTCCGGGCAAACGCTTCCCTTTGGCCGGCACGGAATACAAGTGGACCAAAACAGAGAGTACGGATGGATTATGCCTGGATTTCAACAACTTCTACAGAGGTACGGGTGACGGCACCGCCTATGCCTATGCCCAGATCATCGCCGCGGAGGAGTGTACCGCCGAACTGCAGATCGGGCACGTCGGGGCGTTGAGCTGCCGATGCAACGATGAACTGCTGATCGACGATTCGATCTGCAACTCGTACGCACCCGACCAACAAAAAATCACGCTCCATCTGCACCCGGGAGTCAACCACCTGCTTATCGGGCTGAAACAGCTCTTCCCGGAGTGGATGTTCTCGGCCATTGTCGACGACGCGCCGATCATCTCCCGCAAACACAAATACACACTGACCACCAACCGAAACTGACACCATGAAACGAATCCTCCTGTTACTTGCATTCGCCCTCGTCTCCCAGGGCGGAATGGCCCAACGCATCCGCTTCACGATCAACGACACCTGGAAATTCCAACTTCAGGAGCAGGATGCCTCCGCGACGGATCTTGACGACCGGCTCTGGGAGACCGTCACCTTTCCGCACACCTGGAACGCGCTGGATACCGACGACGAAACTCCCGGCTACTACCGCGGGAAGGGCTGGTACCGGCGCATGATCCGAATCGACGAAAAGTTCCCCGAACAACGCATCTATCTCCAGTTCGAAGGGGCCAACCAACAAACAACCCTCTACATCAACGGGCAACCGGTCGGAAGCCACACCGGCGGATATACGGCATTCACGTTCGACATCACCGACCGCGTCTCGCCGGGAGACAACCTCTTCGTCATCGAGGTCGACAATTCGCACAACCCCGATATTCCACCCCTGTCGGCCGACTACACCTTCTACGGCGGCGTCTACCGGGATGTCTACCTGACCTATACCCCCGCCGTACATATCTCGACCACCCATTACGCCTCGTCAGGCGTCTATCTGCGCACGCAGGAGACAGACGGCCGGAATGCCCGCATCTCGGCCACGACCATGCTGACCAACGCCAGCAGACAAACCGTTTCCGCCATCCTGCGCCATCGCATCGAAGACGAATCGGGCAAAACAGTCGCCCAGTCACAGCAAAGGATCACCCTCCGCCCGGGGGCCCTCAACCAAGCCTGCGAAACCTCGATCCGCATGAACGACATCTCCCGCTGGGACATTCAAACCCCGACACTCTATCGGGTATACACAACCCTGACACTGCCGGACGGACAGATGGATCAGATCGTCTCACCGCTCGGCATCCGGACCTTCGAATTCTCGCCCGACCGGGGATTCCAGCTCAACGGACGCCCGGTCAAACTCATCGGGACCAACCGCCACCAGGACTATCTGGCCCTGGGAAACGCGCTGCCGGATGCCATGCACGAACGGGACGTCCGGCTGCTCAAGGAGATGGGAGGCAACTTCCTGCGGGTATCCCACTATCCGCAGGACCCGGTGGTCATGCAGATGTGTGACCGTCTGGGCATCGTCACATCGGTCGAGATTCCCATCGTCAATGCCATCACCGAGAGTGAAGCCTTTCAGGAAAACTGCCTCCGGATGGCTCTCGAAATGATCTACCAGAACTACAACTACCCGTCCGTCGCAATCTGGGGCTACATGAACGAGGTCCTGCTCAAACCGCCTTTCGATCCGAACGATCCGGCGGCCAAGAAACGCTACTACGACTGGCTTTTCCGCATCGCCTCGGCGCTCGAAACCACGTTCCGGACCACGGATCCGACCCGTTACACCATGCTGCCCTGCCACTCGATGCAGGAGACCTACATCGAATCGGGCATCGCTTCGCTGCCCAAAATTCTCGGATTCAACATCTATGACGGCTGGTATCGGGAGACGTTCGATCATTTCGAAAAACGCCTGGCCATGCTGCATGAACTGTTTCCGAACCAGACGCTCCTCGTCAGCGAATATGGAGCCGACGTCGACCCCCGCATACACAGTTTCCAACCCGAGCGCTATGACTTCTCGTGCGAATACGGGAATCTCTATCACGAGCACTACCTGCCCGTTATTCTCCGGACGGACTACGTAGCCGGCGCAAGCGTCTGGAACCTCAACGATTTCTACTCGGAAGACCGGGGCGAAGCCGTTCCCCATGTCAACAACAAAGGCCTCACGGGCCTCGACCGCAGCCGCAAGGACACCTACTATCTCTATCAGGCCACCCTGTGCGAGCACCCCGTCCTGCACATCTGCTCCTCGGACTGGAAACTCCGGGGCGGAGCTCCGACCCAAACCCTGAAATGCTACACCAACGCAAGCGAAATCGAGGTCCGCATGAACGGAGACTCGATCGGGCGATATCCCGTCCGGGATCACATCGCCCGCTTCGAGATCACCTTCACCGAGGGCGAAAACGGACTGGCCGTATGCGATCCGACTCCGGGCCGCCAGGTCCGTGATCTGTACCGATGCACCTACCGGAACGACCGCAACCCCTCGTTCGACAAACTGACCTCCCTCAACATGCTGCTCGGCACCAACCGCATGTTCGAAGATCCCGAAAGCGGGACCACCTGGGCCGCCGAACAGCCCTACACCCCCGGCTCCTGGGGATATGTCGGCGGCAAGGTTTACCGGACGCTCATGCGTCGCGGCTCGGTACCCGCCTCGGATGCCGAAATTCTCGGCACGCGGAACGACCCGATCTACCAAACCCGTCGAGAAGGGATCCGGGAATTCCGGGCCGACGTTCCGAACGGACAATACGCGGTCTACCTCCATTTTGCGGAGTTGAACACGGTCGACCCGCGCAAGGAGTCGGTCTACAACCTGGGAAACGGCCCGATTCACACCACCTACGAAGAGCGCCGGTTCAACCTGACGGCCAACGGCCGCGAAATCCTGCACGACGTCGACATTGCCAAACAGTTCGGGGCCCTGCGCGCCGTATGCATCAAGATCGAGGTGCAGGTTGAAAACGGCGACGGGCTGCGTCTCGAGTTCCAACCCCTCGAGGGCGAGCCCTTCCTCAATGCCATCCGGATCTACCGGGAATATTGAACCTCCGTCTCCGACGTGACAAGGGCGGCCATCCGGAATCCGGATGGCCGCCCTTTTACCCGACGGGACTGACGCTCTACTTCACCTCACGATCGAAACTCTCCCCATTGATCATCACCTCATCGAGCAACAGATTCGACACATTCCGAATCCGGAGCGGAACCGGAGTTTCGTCCAGCGTCAAGCGCCGAATCGTCACGTTCTGAACGGGAAGAGCATCGAATCCAGCCACATCGATACCACACCCGTCGGCCCGCTTGGCCGTAATGTCCTCCAAGAGGAAATCCCGGAACAGCGTCGGATAATCGGCCCGGCTCTCCGACTTGTAGTCGGGTTCAAACCGGACAAGCGCCGAAGAGACACTGTCGACGGTCACGTTCCGCACGTAAACCCGGGAGATATAGCCGCCCCGATCGAGATTCGACTTGAAATAGAGGCCGTTGCCGGCATGTTTGATCCGAATGTTCTCGGCAAATACGTTCCGCACGCCTCCGGAGACCTCGCTGCCGATGCACAGACCGTTCACCTCCGTATCGAAGACGCAGTTGCGGATGATGACGTTCTCCGTCGGCTGACCGATCCGCCAGGCATCGTTGTCCCGTCCCGACTTGATGGCAATGGCATCGTCGCCCGTGCGGAAGAAACAGCCCTCGATCAGCACGTTCCGCGATGATTCGGGATCGCAGCCGTCATTATTGAGATTGGTGCTGTCGACCGTCACGTTCCGCACGATCACGTTCTGACAGGCAATCAGATGAATGGACCAGAACGTGGCATCCACGATCTTCACCCCTTCAATCAGGACATTGTCGCATGCTACGGGCTCGATCAGCGCCGGACGCAGGAAATGGCCCTGCCCATACACCCGTTCACAGACCGGAACAACGGCCGTACCCTGAGCCCGCAGCTGTCGCTGATCGGGCTTCTGAAGGGGTTTCCAACGGGCAAAATTCAGCGAACCCTGACCATTGATCACCCCCGAGCCGGTAATGGCAATGTTCTTCACCTGGTAGGCATATATCAGCGGAGAATAGTTGTATACCTCGGTGCCCTCCCAGCGGGTCAGCACTACGGGCAGATAATCCTCCTCATCGGCGCTGAAGATCAGTTCGGCACCCGTCTCAAAATGCAGGTTGACATTGCTTTTCAGGACCACGGGCCCTTTGCAGAAGAACCGGCCGGCGGGAATGACAACCCGGCCTCCGCCGTCGGACGAACATCGGTCCACGGCCGATCTGATGGCCGGCAGCGCATCGCTTTGGCCGTCTGCCACAGCCCCGTAATCCGCAATCGAATAATCCACATCCCGGAATTGCGGAGCCACGATCTGTTTCTCGATCTCACCCACCTGGCTCCAGACATCCGTTTCATTGACACCGCCCCCCGCACATCCGGTGCAGAAGAGCAGCAACCATCCTATTTTTCGCATTTTTTCAACTGTTGATTTTTCAAATTCCAATAACCATCCCGGCGTTGCTCCAGATCGAGCCACTGCTCATCGGTATATTTCCGCCGACGACCGGACGGCAGTTCGATGGCCTCCTCTACGGCGACCGGTTCGACAAACAGACGCTTGCCGCCGCGCTTCGCCTCAATCCGGATCCGATCATACAACCGGCCGCCGGCATCGTAGGCGGAAAAGAGCAGTCGTTCCGGCCCGATATCCAGCACCTGGAACAGTTGCAGATCCGATCCAATCCGATCCGTATAGGAATGATAGGCCGGAGCGTAGGTCTGCGAACCGGCATTCGACGTGATATAAACCGGGGTGGTCCGTTTCCGGCCGTCGGGCGTCGTAATGCGGCTGTAGACATGATCATGCCCCGAAAGGACCAGATCCACCGACCAGCGCTCGAACAGAGGCTGAAACAGACGCCTCATCAGCGACGAACTGCGCCCTTCGGCAATCGGATAAAACGGCTGATGCATGGCCACAATCGTCCAACGGTTCGGATTTTCCCGCAGACACTCCTCCGTCCACCGCAGAACGGAAGCCGTATAAACGCTGTCCCGGGCCTCCAGCTGACGGCTGTTCAACAGAATAAAACGACAACCCTGGTAATCGAAACAATCATTCCCCAACGCGCGCAATTCAACGGGCGTCCGGTTGCAGGGACGGCCGAAAAGATGCCCCCACGTCGTGGCCAGCGAATCGCGTCGCCCGGCTTCGTTCCTGTGATATTCATGATTGTCCGGCACGGCGGCCACCGCTCTCTCGGCCAACACCCGCCCATGTGCCCTGAAAAAGGCCGTATACTGATCGTCGCGGGCATCGTTGGTCAAATCACCCGTAAACAGCCACAAGGCGGCTTCGGGACAGATCGCCGAAGCACGTTCCACCACCCGGGGATACTGGTCCAGCATCCCCTCCTGGACATCCGCCATGTAGATCATCGAAAACCGGGCCTCCCCCGCTTCGGCCGTGCGGAAACGGAACCATTCACTCCAGCACTTGCCGCCATCGCCAATCCGGTAAAGATACTCCGTGGCAGGCTTCAGTCCATCGAATGTCGCTTCATGATAGATCTTCCGAATGCCATAATCATCATACTCGCGCGAAAGCACCGTTCCGCAACGGGCCCGCGAGACAAGATCGGGAGATCCCGTCTGCGGTGCGATCTGCGCCACGGCAACCGGCCAATCGACCGAAGTCCGCCAGACAACCCGCTGTATGGAGGAGGGATCCTCCGTGACGCCGAGGGAGAGCCATTCGCAGGGATACTCCCCGGCCTTCGCGCTCCAGCCGCAGCACAGCGCCAGGAGCAGCATCAGAAAACAACTAACGTTCTTCATGCTTCAACTGATAAATCAAGGAGACCTGCGTCCGGGCCCCTTCGGCATCGTGCGGAATGTCGATCACCACCGGAACGGCCGTCAAGGCCGGATAGGGCTGTCTGTATTTTGCCGCATCATCCGTATCCAGGCGCAACGATCCGCCCCGGGCCTGCAGCGTCAGGACCTCCGTTCCACACACGAAGTCGATCCGAGAGGCATCCACCACCCGAATCTCGAGCCCCGGCCGGCAGACAATCGGTTCGATAATCCGGACGGGCTCCCGCTCGGTCTGTATCAGAATCTCGTAGCGTTTCTCCAGCATCCCGTCTCCGAAGACATGGGTCAACCCGTAGGCAATGCCGCACGGCCGCCGGTCCCGGTCGCACAAACGTCCATAGGCCGTACAGACGATCGAATCGGCCGTCGGATGAAAATCAAACGTGGCATCGTATTCGTAAAGATTCGTGTAGACATCCCCACCGGCACGCATCTCGATGCGCGGCGTCAGCGGACAAACCTCCGGCATCTGCGGGAAACTCATCGGTTCCCAGCGATGATATTCGGTCTGGGACGATGCCTGCAGAAGTCCCCAGCCTTCGAGCCACAAGGCACTCATCACCCCACCGGTCGGCCGGTGCATATACTTCGACGAAGCCCCTTCGCGAGCCTTGTAGCCATAAGCCGTCACCGTTCCGCAGAAGCCTCCCCGGCGAACCACGGCCGTATTCAGGGTCCTGAACCACCGACACGTATCCCGATCCGTCGGCAGAACGACTGCCGGAATCCGATCCGAACGCGACCAGGCCAAAGCCATCGCCAGACTTTTGGCCTTGGCAAACGTCGGATAGATGCAGGGCGGCGTTTCGAACACCGAATCGTAATCCGGGCCGAAACCCAACAGCCCCGAACGGGAGAACTGCCGTTCGAGACACTCCATGTTGCGGTACGAAGCCGCCCCGAAGGCCGCATCCTCCCGCTCAAGAAGAGCAAACAACGGATGACATCCGTCCGAGGTTCCGCTTCCGCATATGATCCACTTGTTCGAACGAATCCCGGCCGACAGATCAAGCATTCCGTCCGGATAGACAAACCACAGGTGATTGGCGGCACTGCGACAGACCGCCGTCCAAACCCGTTCGTCGTCAAGCAGCTTCGCATATCGGGCCAACCCCCATAACGTCATCTCCAGATTGTAACCGAGATCAACCCCGTACTTGTAGTCGCCGACACGGGCCCCCTCGCCCTCGACAAACCACTCCGGATTCATCTTGGCCACGATCATCCGAGCCAACATTCGGGCCTTGGCCGCATACTCCGCCTTGCCGAAACGTCCGTACGCCTCGGCCAATGCGGCAGCCGTCGTCGCACAATAGTTGATGCTGGCGAAACGATTGCTCATCACACGGGTCAGATAATCCGACGCCGCAGCCATCGAATGCAGCCAACGCTCCCGTTCGGCCGGTGTCAAATGGGGTTCGACGATCGGATAGGTCAACAGCATCATCAAAACCTGATCGGCCGTTGTTCCGGTCCAGGTTTCGGGCGTCTCCTGCCACTCGCCCTGGGGTTGCTGCTGTCGAATCAACCAGTTTCCCACAGCCATGGCCTGTCGCAGACGCTGCCGGTTTCCCGTCATCGAAAATTCAAGGGCCAGCGGATACATCGCCTCGGCGGCCCGGGTATGATACAGCCCGCAGGCGGGGCACCAGATGCCGCCCCGGTCGGGATCCTTTCGGTCCGTATTCTGCAGCTGCACGAGGCTGGCATTCATCCGTGTGACCAGTCCCAACGCCTTCTCCCGGATCGGCAACCCGGATGGGGCCGCTCCCGACACGGACCATGGAACGACGAGCAGCAAAAGCAGAATGGTCTTCCATCGACTCATTGTCCAATGCTTAAAAAAAACGGCCGGCACGACCCGGTTGTCGTGCCGGCCGACAATCAGAACTTATAGGTAAAACCGCAACGGGCCGTAGCTCCCGTGTAACGGAGTTCATACACGCACGTCTTGTCGCCCATATACTGGAACTGTTTATCATTCAGCACATTCTGCGCCTCGACGTAGAACGACAGTCCCTTATAGATATTGATGCTGCCATTCAGGTCCAGCTGCCAGCGGCCGCTGTTCCAGATATCCATGTTGCGATTGGCTCCCAGCGACATGATATACTCGCCGATGTAGTTGTAGGAGGCCTGAAGGGTGAACCGCTTGCAGGAATAAGCCAGCGCAAGATTGGCCGTATGGTTGGCCTGACCCGGCAACCGAAGACGGTCGATCACGGTCTGCTCGGACGACGTTTCACCCATACGCTCAACCGTCGCCTCGGAATGTACGAAGGTGTAGTTTCCCGTAAAGACCAGATTCTTCAGGAAACCGGGAAGGAACGACAGCGGGCTGTTCAACGTAATCTCCACACCGTAGACCGAAGCCGATTCGCCGTTCATCTGCATACGCATCAGCGTGAAGGGAGAATCCTGGTAGGCATACGGGTTGTCGGACGGGAGAGCCTGCTGCGACAGATACTGGAACTTGCTGATATTCTTGTAGAAGAATCCGCCGGACAATACACCGACATTCTTGAAGTAATACTCGCCCAGCACGTCCAGATTGTGCGAATAGGACGGCTTCAGATCGGGATTACCCATCGTGATGACACCGGCATCGATATTCTTGTTGATCTTCGGCACCAGATCCGCCGCATTCGGACGGGCATAGCCGGTCGTATAGGCCAGACGGAAAACAGCCGACGAATTCAAATCATACTTGAACTGCAGATTGGGCAGAACCTTCAAGTACTTGATCGTCTCCCGGTTCAGCGTCTTGGTATAGGCCGTATAGACCGGACCGTCCGAATCGGGCAGCAGATTTTCAGGCTTCTGGCCCGACGGATTGGTCTCCAGATCGACATCCCCGTCATAGCTGAAAATCGTATTGGCCTCATATTTCACCCGGTTGCCTTCGATACGGGCACCGCCAAGAACCATCAACTTGCCGAGCTGGACCTTCTCCATCAGATAAGCCGCGTAGACATTTTCCCGGGCATCGAAATAGTAGGCATCCACACTCTCGTTCGACGAATAGGCGTTGTGCGACAGTTTGCCGTCGTAATTTCTGTCGCGGAAAGCCCGGATCTTATCCCGATCCACGGCATAGGTATATTGCATGTGCCCATCGAGATAGTCGTTGCTCAACAGCGACGTCCGCAGGAAATTGGTCAGCGACAAAGCGGCATCGCCGTATTCGCCCTTGGCAAACGAATATGCAAAAGCATCGGCGCCATGTGCCGGCACATAGCCGTTGTTGCGCATCATCTTGAATTTCACGCCAAACGAGAACGTCGAGGCATTTCCACCGATCTGATGGCTCAGTACCGCATTCGCCCGGGCCGTCAGGTTCGAACCCTCCGTAACGTGATTCCAGGTCTCGACCAGCGTCAACGCGAAATTCTGCGCATCCTTCATTCCCCGTCCTTCGTAGCCGTTGTTGGGGGCAACCAGATAGTTCATCGCCAGATACGGGCTGGTCACGTCCGGAATGTAGCCGACGATCGTCTTCTTGGGCAGGATCATGGCCGGAGATCCCGTTCCGGCAATATCCTTGTTGTTGGCCCGGAAATCCGGCGTCGAGAACGTATAAGCCATGCTTTCATAGGAGGTCTTCGACTTCGAATAGGAGACGGCGGCATCGAGTTTCCAGTTGTCCAGCACGGTCTCACCGCTCAGATTGACGTTGAAGTTGGTCGTCTTCTCCCGCACGTCCGTATACTGCACCATCTCCGAGATACGGTCCGTACCGATTGCATGATCGCCAAATTGTTCGGGGATCAGCTCCGGATCGTACACCGACGAGAAATCGGATGCCGTCCACCCCGAAAGGTCCCAATAGTCACCGCGGAAGCGGACCCGGTTCCGATTTCGGTCGGACTTGTTGTCATAGGAGTTGAAACTGCCCATCAGGACGAATTTCGTATTGATCGAAGGCGCCCAGTCCAGAACCAGAGAACCACCCTGACGAATCGAGTTCGTCTCCACGTAACGGTAGCGGAAATCACTCGGCATATAGGCCTTTTCCGAGGTCTCGCCCTGCGGTCCGCCCGTCATCAGATCGACCTCCTTCCACGCATTGGCATCCAGCCGGTCGTATCCCGACCAGGAGTTGTAATAGCTGTATTTGGCCGAGATACCGAACACGCCGTAGGGGTTCTTGTCGGTCGGATGGAAACGCTGTTCATAACCGATCTTGCCGTTGTACATCATCTTGCTGCGCAGGAAGTTGTAACCGGGACCCAGATCCACGTTCACCCGGGGATCCAACGAACGCGCCTCACTCGAACGCAGATTGATCACGCCGCCGATGGCATCGCCGTCATTCGACGGAAGAAGCGTCTTCTGCACCTCCATCGTCGCCAGAACATCCGACGGGATGAACTGCAACGACGGTGCACGGTAACCGCCCTCGCTCGTACCGATCATCTGCTCCCCGTTCATGTTGATGTTCGTAAAGTTGTTCGGCGTTCCACGCAGCGAGATCTTCTCTCCGTCGGAAGTAATGCCGCTCACACGCTTCAAGGCATCGGCCACGTTCAGATCCGGGAAAAGACCGATCTGATCGGCGGAAAGGACCTGCATCTGATTGTCCGCCATCTTCTGCTGGTTCAACGCACGCTGCTGACCGTCGATGATCGCCGTAACGGTCACCTGCTCGATACTTTGAGCCAGATTCTTCATCACCACGTCATAAATCCGGGTCTTGCCCGATTCGATGTTGATCGTCGTGGTCACGTTCTCATACCCCAGATAGCTGACTACAATCTGTCGGGATCCCGCCGGAATCCCCTGCAACAGGTACGCACCGTTGATATCGGTCGAGGTTCCACGCGTGGACCCGCCAATGAGAACCGATGCTCCGGGAAGGATATTGCCGCTGCCATCCTTCACAACTCCGCGCAGATTTCCATATCCGGAACTCTGTGCCCACAAATTCACGGCCGACAGCAACCCGACGATTGCCAGCATGTAAAATTTGAAGAAGTTTCTCATAATTGTCCAGTATTAGTAGTTAATTAGGTTGATTGTCCACTCACAGCAGCCCGGCGGCATCCCGATCCAGAAAGAGAGTCGCATCGTCGTGCGTTCGCATGATGCTGGCCGGACACGACTCCGAAACGGGGCCGGTCAGGCACTGGTAAACGGCCTGCGCCTTGCGGCTGTTCGGCACGATGCAGACCAGCGTCGCCGACGACATCAACGCCGGAATCGTCAACGTGTAGGCGCTTTTCGGCACCTGATCCAGCGAGGCGAACTCGCCGTCGTTGACCTGCTGTTGACGGCAGCGCTCGTCGAGCGTCGTTTCCCGAACCCAGCGCGGATCCGCGAAATTGGCCTCGTGCGGATCATTGAAAGCGATATGGCCGTTTTCGCCGATACCCAGACTGGTGATATCGATCGGGGCCTCCCGCAGCAGTTTTTCATAACGGCGGGCCTCCGCCTCGATATCCGGAGCATCGGGCCGAATCAGATTCACCCGCGCAAAAGGCTTCCGGTCGAACAGCCGGCAGGAGAGGAATGAGCCGAAATTCTGCGGAGCCTCCCGTCCCAGCCCGAAATATTCATCCATGTGAAAAGCCTCGATCCGTGTAAAATCGATCGTCCGGTCGTTGACCAGGCACTCGAGAAACTCATCCTGGGAATGGGCCGCCGCATAAATTGCCCGAATACGTTCGGCCCGCCGCAGGCGGTCCGTCACTCGGGCCCGATAAAATTCATACGCCGCCCGGGCCATCTCACGCCGCGTCTCATAGACAAAAACATGCAGTTTATCTACCTGAAACTGCCGTAAACACTGATCCATGTTGTTTGTTATTGATTGAACTTTTGATAATAAGCCGACAGGAATCGCAGACCGAACGAGGTGCCCACATCGCGCTGTGTCAACCAGACGATGCCCTTGCGGGAGCGCATGCGTGTATTGACGACGGCTCCGCGCAGATTCGGATCCGGATGATCCGCCGCATAACGGTTCCGGACCAGCCAGTCCGCACTCCGCTCATAATTCGCAACGAACTCCTCATAACCATACCCGGCCAGGCGCATCCAGAGAATCCCCGCAAAGGCCACGGCCGAACCACACACGGAACCCTTGTCGTAACGTCCGTCCACATAGTTGTCATAATAGAGCGTACCGTCGGGACGCTGCGCCTTCGCATAAGTCCGGGCCGTACGGGCGGCAGCCTCCAGATAACGGCGATCGCCGGTCAGATCGTAGCATTCCAGCAGCGATTCGGCGTACCACAGATTGAACCGGGGGTGGAACGAGCCCTCCTTTCGGTCGTTGGGCATGAAGTCCATCCACAGCCCCCATCGATCCTGGTATTTGAGCAGGGCATCGCACAACAGCACATAGGCCTCGCGGAAACGCTCCTCCCCGCTGAATTCGTAGGCATCCTTGAACAGCGACCCCTCCGTATTGGGGCGCGAAACATCGAAAAGCCGCTGATCGGGCTTCTCGCGATGGAACGGACTGTTCAACGTGAGAACCTCTCCGGTCCGGAGATCGGCCAGATCGTAGCAGACCCCCTTTTCCGGGAAATAGAGATGTTCCAGCATCCAGGCAGCCGACGATGTCGCCAGGGCCGCATAGCGGGGATCTCCGGTCACACGACTCAATTCAAAGATTCCGGGGGTTCCGTCGCTGACCGTCGCAAAGACGATGTGGTCATTGCCGATCGCATCGCCATGCGTAGCGCCGACCATCCCCTGCATCGCCGGATTATCCTTGATCTCAAGCGACAGCCACCAGTCTCCGGCATGCCGGGCCGCCTGCAGACAGGCATCGTCTCCCGTCACCCGATAGGCATCGAGCAAGCCGAGGATCAACTGTCCCGTGTGCCACGGCTCTTCATACGGGAACCACTTCCCGAGCGTCATGTTGTAATCGCAGCGCGATTTTCCTTCGTCATCCAGCAACACGCGGATCGCATAATCCGCACACTCTTCGATGGCTCGACGCACCTCCTCCTTCGAGGGCCGGGCCTGGACACTCCCCGCGCAAACCAGCAAAAGCATCAACAATACGGTCAATCGTTTCATGTATAAGAAGTTTTAAGTCAGATATTCTGTCCGATTGCGGCGATTCCGAAGACTGCCATCATCGCCGAGAACAGGAAAACAAGCACATAGATGCCGTTTTGCCATATTTTCGGCCGGTTTTCATGCATGATCCTGCGCCGGTTCAGCAGAATGGTCATAAAGAGGACCACCAGCGGCGTAGCAATTACGGCCAGCGTCTGGGAGGCGATCATCACCCGTACGGGACGACCTCCGAACAGCGGCACCGCCAGGCTGCACAGCAAACCCGCCAGAATCAGCAAACGGGTCTGAGTGGAGGTCATGTCGCATTTCTTCCCCTGATAATCGGCAATCAGCCACGGTGCCAGCAGCAAAATGGGGAACAACGACGAAAGAGCCGCAGCCACGATGCCGCCGACAAATACGGCCGAAGCAATCCGACCGGCCAACGGTTCGATAAGTTTGACCATCTGGATGGCGTTTTCGATCTTCTCGCCCGGCATGGCTCCCGCCGCACAGGCCATGATTGCAAAACTGAGCACAAACATCATGATTACGGAAACCGCCGCATCCCGCTTCTGCATCCGCATGTCTGCCATGGTCCACCCCTTGTCCGCCACCAGAATGGACCGCACGACAAACAGAATCGCCCCCATCGTGGTCCCGACCATGCTCGATACGACCATCAGGGCATTGCCATGGTCGGGAATCGACGGCTTGAGACCTCGCAAAATCACCTCCGGCGAAGGAGTCACCACAAACAGGGTCGCCAGAAACGAAAGCCCCATGATAAAGACAAAGAGGCTGAGCACCTTTTCAAAGACGGACTGTTTCCCCTGCCAGCACACGAATCCCAGCAATACGGCGAAAAACAAAGCCACTCCCAGTTGGTTGAACCCTTCACCATCCGCCGTCAGGGGACGAGACCACTCTCCGATCACCTCGGCCGCGACTCCCATCAGCCCCATGCTCGACATCACCTCGGCCGAAAGCAGCGAAACCAGAATAAAAAGTGTAACCGGAGCGCCGAAATGGGTCCTGAACCCGTGAAGTACGGTTTGGCCCGTCACCATCGTATAGCGGCTGAATGCAATCATAAGGCTATAGGTGAACAGGCAGGACAACAACAAAGCCCAAGTTAACGACATACCATATTCGGCCCCAGCCGAAGCCATGGCCGTAATACTTCCGGTTCCGATATTATATCCGATCAAAAAGATTCCTGTCGAAACAGAGCTCCAGATCGCAAGACTTTTCTCATGAAACCACCCTTTCATTGTCCCTTATTTTTGTCGTAAACCGTATAATTTTACTTATTTTTCATATATTTGTATCAGTACTTCGGACGAACAGACGCACAAAACAACATACAATATATTGATAATGATGTTTTTACAGATCGAACGCACCATACATCCATTCCGTGTTCGAACACGAAAATAAGATATAAAATCAAAATAAACAAGCAAAATGATAAAAAAAATAGCCGCACTATCGATTTTCGCCATCTGCGCGTGCCACACCAACAGCCTGGCATCACCGCCGCTGGACGCAGTCAAACCAATCGCCGATCGACTGATCGAGGACACTTCGTTCAAGTTGCACCGGCTTCCCGTCCGAGAAGTCGGATTTCCGCTCATCATCACCCCGTGCAGCCCCCGGGGCCAATCCGGATCTACGATCAGATTTATAGCCGGATGCGACAAGGAGTACCGCCTCGGCGTTGCCTCGGAAGGGGCCGCATCCATCCAGATAGACAGCATCTCATACACGACAAGCGGAACGAAACGCTATCCGCAGGAGATTGCCTATGACACCTATCTGTTCGAAAACTACCTGTCGGTCAACCTGAAAAAAGGGCCACATCAGATCCGCTTCCGGGTAAACCGCACCGCCTCGATCGGATTTGTCACCCGCATGGATCTGGCAGATCCGGACATCAGCCATATCGTGTTCGAAAACGGTCCTGTGGAACAAGAATTTGAGAAAAGATATACAATTCCCGGAAAGGCGGCATTTCAGAAACACACATACGCCGAATGGCATTATGCCAACGCAACAACTCTGCTCGGACTTCTGAACCTGGCCGATGCCGTCCGGGAAGAAAAATACACGTCGCATGTCCGCCGATTCTGTGAAAACACCCTCAAAAACCGAGAACTGTTCGCCAGACAATACTACGAAATGGGATCGCTCCGCACCCAGAACTACCGGATGTTCCGACGGGCCATGCTCGACGACACATCAGCTCCGGCCCTGCCGTTTGTCGAACTGGCACTGCGTGATCCGACCGACACCACGGGTCGCCAACTGCTCAAATCGATGGCCGATTTCGTCATGCAGGAACAGTTCCGTCTGCCGGACAGCACTTTCGTCCGACCGGAACCCCGATGGACCGTCTGGAGCGACGATCTGTTCATGAGTTCGGCATTCCTGGTCCGCTATGCAGCCCTGAGTCACGACCAGACCTACCTCGAAGAGGCAGTCCGACAGGTAATAGCCTATGACCGCTATCTGCGCGACCCCGAAAGCGGATTGATGTACCACGGCTGGAACGATTCGCTCAAGCGCCACGTCGGAGCATTCTGGGGACGGGCCAACGGATGGTTCGCATGGGCCGTATCGGAAGTCCTCGCCCGATTGCCGGCCTCGCATCCCCAGTTCGAAACCATCCGCCAGATACACCGCCGGCATCTGGAAGCTCTCGCCGAGTTCCAGGCCCCAAGCGGCATGTGGCACCAGCTGCTCGACGATTCCACCACCTACGAAGAGAGTTCGGCAACCGCCATTTTCGTACTGACAATGGCCCGTGCCGTAAACAACGGCTGGATCGACCGCCGCTTCGCCCGAAACGCCCTTGCAGGATGGAGAGGGCTCACCGGGAAATTCGCACCCCGGGGCGTCGTCCACGGAATCTGCCGCAGCATGTCCATCAACGACGATCCCTCGGCCTATGCCGCCCGCGCAACGGCCGACAACGACCCCCGCGGACTGGGAGCCATCTTCACGGCGGCCGTAGAGATATCGACGCTCGAACAACAACTGATGAATCATACCCAAAACTCAAAACCATGAAACAACTACTGCTGTTACTGCTCGCCGGCACCGCCTTCGGATGCCGTGCAACGCAATCGGAACGGATCATTTTTCAGGACGAACGGACCGGCAATGAAGTCTGGCAGGTATCGCAGGGCGACTCGATGAGTCTGATGCCCTATTTCGAAGCCCAGGCCTTCACCTACGACGACCGCTATGCCGTATTCAGAAGCAAACGAAACGGAATCTGGCAACTCTTCTCCACCTCGATCGAAACCGGAGAGGTCCGGCAAATCAGCGATCGGGAAGTGAACGGATCCTACTCGATCTACACAACGGGAGACGAAGTGGTCTTCATGGAGAAGGGGATCGTCTACGCCGTACAGGTCGAGAATCACACCGAACGAGTGCTGTTCGACGCCAATCCGGTCGTCACCGAACCCGAAATCGCCCTGAACGCCCTCTTCACCAACGACGGCGCCTATACCATCATCACGGGAACCAATCCGGATCACAGCGCCTCGATCTACCGACTGCACATCCCGACCGGTCGTCTGGAAAAGGTATATACTTCAGAACAAGGATTTTCTCACCCGATGATCAATCCAGTTTACCCAAATTTGATTACCTTTGTTCCAAAACCGGATAAACGAAAGATGTACGACCTCAGCAAGGAAGAACGGGCTCGGGGCCTGCTGCTGAACACCGATGACGGAAGTGTCCAGCCTTTTGTCATGTCCGAACGCTACTACCGGGCCACTCACGAAACGTGGAGCAAGGATGGCGAACGGCTGTTTTACTTCGACAAGCTGCACCGCCCGGGATACGACGATCCGACCAAAGGCTGGGAAATCAGCGTCGTTTCCATCGACAAACAGGGCAACGACAAGCAAACGCACTACCTGAACAACGTCTTCAAACTGAGCCACGGAATTGCATCGACCGACTGTAAATATTTTATCTGCGACGTGGAGCGTCCCAAGACGAATCCGCTCTTTCTGCTGAATCTGACCACGGGCGAAGCGGAAATCATCTGTTGGGCCAACCAGAGCCAGCCGTCGACCCAAAACACCCAGACGGAACACGTACACCCGCTCTTCAGTCGTTCGGGCAACTATGTGGCATTTACTTCGGACCGGAACACGCCGGGAGTGCCCCAGGCTTATATCGTCCCGCTAAAAGAGATCAAGAAAAAATATGAGCGTTAAACAGTATCGGATCAAGGATATTGCCAAAATGGCCGGAGTATCGGCCGGTACGGTAGACCGTGTCCTGCACAATCGCGGAGAGGTTTCTCCGAAAAGCCGGGAAAAAATCGAGGCCGTATTGGCTCAGATCGACTACAAGCCCAATTTATACGTTTCATCGATCGGTGTCAAGAAAAAGATCTCGATCGTGGTCGTCCTGCCGTCGTTCACACCGGGCGGCTATTGGGAACAGATCGAAAAGGGAATCAAGCACGCCATGTATGAATTCTCGTACATCAGCCTGAAGATCAAATTCCTGCATTACGACCAGTTCGATCTCTTCTCCTGCCGCGAAATCTACGGCCAGGCACTCAATACGCCTTGCGATGCTGTTCTGATCGGTCCGACCTTTACGGACGAAACCCTGCAGTTCGCCTATCGGCTGGAAACAAAGGGAATTCCCTACGTCTTTGTCGACGTCCCCATCGCCAATGCCAATCCGTTGGCATTTTTCGGTCCGGACTCCTATACCCTGGGGCAGATTCAGGCCAAACTGCTGATCGAATCGATGGACAAGAACAAAGAGGTCGTCATGCTCCGGACCCGACGAATCGGGGATGAACCCTCCACGACCAGCATCATCCGCAGAAGCGGATTCCTGGCCTACATCCGTGAACACTACCCGCAAATCAAGGCCCACGACGTCTCCTACGAAATATCCAACAACGAAAAAAACGCGGAGACGTTCGACAACCTGTTCAAGGAACATCCCAACATCGGAGGAATCGTAGTCTTCAATTCGCGGGCGCACATCATCGCCAGCTATCTGAAACAAAAGAAAATCCAGGGAATCAATCTGGTCGGATACGGTGTCATCGCCAAAAACATAGCCAGCCTCAAGGAGGGATACATCACCTTTCTCCTCTCCGAAAGGCCCGACAAACAGGGGTATTCGGGGATCAAGACCATTCTTGAATACAAACTGTTCGGGAAAAAGGGCGAGATGATCAATTACACACCCGTCGACATCCTCATCAAGGAAAACGTCGACTACTATGTACACAACAACGAGTGAAATCCACCCGCCGGTAAAGGAGACGCGGCTTCCGAAGGATTCGGAAGCCGCGT
Source organism: uncultured Alistipes sp. (assembly GCA_944321945.1). Lineage (GTDB taxonomy): Bacteria > Bacteroidota > Bacteroidia > Bacteroidales > Rikenellaceae > Alistipes. Next base: position 25,317 of record CALUNE010000011.1, on the reverse strand, counting down.
CTCCTTTAGCGTTCGTCCCTATCAGAGCAGCGTCTCGAGGATCTGGACGGCATTGAGTGCCGCTCCCTTCTTGATCTGGTCGCTCACGCACCAGAACGTCAATCCGTTATCGCACGTAAGATCCCGGCGGATACGTCCCACGTAGACGGGATCCTTGCCGGCAATGAACAGCGGCATCGGGTAGACCTTGTTGGCCGGATCGTCCATCAGCACCACACCGGGAGCCTTGGCAAAGGCCGCACGGGCCTCCTCGACCGACACCGGGCGCTCGGTCTCGAGCCAGATGCTCTCCGAATGGGCCCGCATCACCGGCACGCGTACGCACGTTGCCGAAACCCGAATGTCCGAATGCATGATCTTGCGCGTCTCGTTGAACATCTTCATCTCCTCCTTCGTATAGTCATTGTCGGTGAAGACGTCGATATGCGGAATAACGTTGTAAGCCAGCTGGAAGGCAAACTTCTCGACGGTCGGCTCCTTGCCGGCGGCCAGTTCGGCATACTGATTGACCAGTTCGGTCATGGCCGAAGCTCCGGCACCGCTGGCCGACTGATAAGTCGAGACGTGCACGCGGCGAATGTGCGAGAGCTTCTCGATGGCATTCAGCGCCACGACCATCTGGATCGTCGTGCAGTTCGGGTTGGCGATAATCCGCCGCGGCGCGTTCTTCGCATCCTCGGGGTTGACCTCCGGGACTACCAGCGGCACGTCGGCATCCATGCGGAAGGCACTCGAGTTATCGATCATCACGGCGCCGTATTTCGTGATCGTTTCGGCGAATTCGCGCGACGTTCCGGCTCCGGCCGACGTCAGGGCGTAATCCACCCCGCGGAAGTCGTCGTTGTGCTGCAGCAATTTGACCGTCAGATCCTTGCCCCGGAACCGATAGGTTCGTCCGGCACTCCGCTCGGAACCGAACAGCAGCAATTCGTCGATCTTCAGATCGCGTTCTTCGAGAATTTTCAGGAACTCCTGTCCCACGGCGCCACTGGCGCCCACAATGGCAATTTTCATCTTCGTCAACTTTATATACCGGCTTGAGCGTCAAGCCTTGCGGACAAAAATAGTAAAAAATTTTAAGAAATCAAGCTCCCGGTGAAGAAAACAGGTAACCGGTGAAAAAAAGCGGATCACATGCCTCGAAACCAATTCTCCACGGTTCGGCCCCTCGGTTCGGCCCCTCGGTTCGGCCCCTCGGTTCGGCCACCCGGTTCGGCCACCCGGTTCGGCCACCCGGTTCGGCCACCCGTCAATCGAAGAACTCTTCGTCGTCGCTCTCCTCGGGACCGACGGCATCCATCTCATCCTCGCAGTCGTAATGAGGCATCATCGCCGGCCGCACGAACTGATCCGTGCGGCTCACGCCCAGACGTCCGTCATCGTAGACCCGCCTGAGGAACTCGCCCACGATCGGCAGGGCAGCCACGCTGCCCTCGCCGCCCGAGATGAAATGCACGGACTGATCCTCGCCGCCGACCCATGCGCCGGCCACCAGCTTCGGCGCCACGCACATGAACCACGCATCGCGGTTCTTGTTCGACGTACCGGTCTTGCCGCCGATCTCCATGTCCGTCAGGCCGAACTGCCACTTCAGACGCCCGGCCGTACCGGCATTGACCACCCCTTCGAGCATCGTCAGCATCGTATAGGCCGTACGTTCGCTGATGGCATCCTGCGACTGCGGAATGAACGAGGCGATGAGGTTGCCCTGCCGGTCCTCGATGCGCGTCACGAAGATCGGGTCGGTATGCACCCCCTCGTTGGCAAACGTGGAGAAGGCGCTGACCATCTCGAAGACGTTCGATTCCGAGGTGCCGAGACACAGTGCCGGCACCGGATCGATATAACTGCGAATGCCCATGTTGTGGATGAAATCCGCTACGGCTTCGGGCTGTTTGGCCTGCTTCATGATCCAGGCCGAATAGTTGTTGCGGCTGCGGGCCAGTCCCCAGCGCAGCGGATGCAGCACGCCGTCATATTCGACCTTGCCGGCCTCCTTGGGCGACCAGGCCGTGCCGTTGGCCGTCTCGATGGTCGTCGGCAGGTTCGGGACCATCGTGCAGGGGGTGAATCCCAGGTGGTCGATGGCAAACGTATAGACAAAGGGCTTGATCGTCGAACCGATCTGACGCTTGCCCTGCTTGGCCATGTCATACTTGAAGTAGCGGAAATTCGGCCCGCCGACGTAGGCCTTGACATACCCCGTGCGGGGATCCATCGCCACCATCGCCGCACGCATGATGCGCTTGTGGTGGAGGATCGAATCGCGGGGCGTCATCACCGTATCGCGTTCGCCCCTGTAGGTGAAGACCCGCATCGGGCAGGCCTTGTCGAACGAAGCCGTGATCTCGCGGTCGCTGAATCCGGCACTCTTCATCTCGCGGTAACGGTCCGAGTAACGGATCGCCTGGCGCATGATCCGCTCGCGCTCGTCGCGGTCCGTATCGAGGAAGAGCACTTTCGTACGGCGGTACTGCGCATCCATCTTGGGCTGGATGACCGTCTCCATCTGTTTCTGCACGGCCTGCTCGGCATAGGCCTGCATCGTGGAGTTGATCGTCGTATAGATCTTCAATCCGTCGCGATAGATGTTGTAGGGCGAACCGTCGGCCTTACGGTTCTTGTGGCACCAGCCGTAGATCGGGTTTTCGTCATACTCCTTGACGGCCTGTTCGTAGTCCCACTCCGTATAGAACTGGCTGCGCTTCGGGCGGTCGGCATTCATCACCAGGCGCAGCATCTCGCGGAAATAGGTGGCCGTGCCTTCGTTGTGGGAGATGGGGCGATAGTTCAGCACGATGGGCAGCGCCGCGATCGAATCGCGCTGACGGCGCGTCAGGGCACCGGCCTCCTCCATGCGCGAGAGGACCAGATTGCGGCGTGCCAGGGCGTTGTCGGGGTTGCGCACCGGCGAGTAGCGCGTCGGGGCGTTCACCACGCCGACCAGCACCGCCGCCTCCTGCACGTTGAGTTCGTGGGGCTCCTTGTTGAAGAACGTATGGGCCGCCGACTTGATGCCGTAGGCATTCGAGCCGTACTCCACCGTATTGAGATACATGGCGGCGATCTCCTCCTTCGTGTAGTTGTATTCGAGTTTGAGGGCCGTGATCCACTCCTTGAGTTTCGCCGTCACAAGCTTAGCCTTGCGGGCAATGCTGCTGCGGTTGCGGGCCGTATCGCGCGGGAAGAGGTTCTTGGCCAGCTGCTGGGTGATGGTCGAGCCGCCGCCCTGCGAGGTGTTCTGCAGCAGCACGGTCTTGATGGCCACACGCGCCAGCGAGGGGATGTCGATGCCCGAATGGCTGCGGAAGCGGGCGTCCTCCGTGGCGATGAGCGCCGCAACGATCGGCGGCACCTCATGGCCGTCGAGGCGGATGTGGAGGGTCGAGTCGGCCGGATAGAGGTCGGCATACTGCACGTAGGAGCGGTTCTGCACGAAGAACGTGCCGATGACCTTGCCGTCCTCGGAGTAGATCTCCGTAGCCAGATTGCTGCGCGGGTTCTCCAGCTCCTCGAACGAGGGCAGCCGTCCGAAGACCCCGAGCGTGGTGAGCAGCAGCAGGATGCCCAGCAGCACGAAGGGGGCGAAAGCCACGCCCCAGATCCATTTTATCGTCCTGGGACTGATCCCCGACTTGTTACGTTGTGCCATAAGACCGAATTTTGCAGCAAAGATACAAAATATTCCCTAAAACGGCAGTCCGAGCGAGGCTCCGACCCACACTCCGCCGCTCGAGGGGTGATAACACGAGAGGGTGAAGGTCGAGGTGGCCGAAGCGGGCTGTCGGAAGAGGTTGAAATCGAAGACCACGTCGCCGCCCGCCGACCAGATGTTGCGCCACATCAACTCGCCGCGGCCCGGGCGCCGGAATCGCGCCACGTCGCCCCCGACGTTGAGCCGGATGCGCTTGAAGTAGATCACCGAGCCGATGCCCCCCTCGGGATACCACACCGGCAGCTGGTAGTTGATCTCGCCGGCCGAGTAGTTGTCCGAGACGATGTCGGCCGAGGTGAAGCCCCGCGGGATGAGACGCGTGGACTTGTAGCTCAACGGGGCGTAGCCGCCCGGGAACTTGTAGCCGCCGACCGACGTCTGGTAGGTCGCCGCCACCGACAGCGAATGGTGGGCCGCCACGCCCGGCAGATAGGCCTGGCCGTAGAGGAGGATCAGATCGCTGAAGTAGCGGTTCGACGGGTTGAACGTGTAGCTGGCCGAGAGGGTGTAGCCCCAGCGCGGGGCGAAGTCGCGATGGGCCATACGCACCTGATCGACAAATCCGACGCCGAAAGCGATGCGCTGCAGCCCCTTGCGGAACCCGACGTGCTGGATGTTGGTGATCCCGCCGTTGCTGCCCCACTCGATCTTACCCAGATCGGCCACCATGCCGTTCGAGTAGTTCCAGCCGGCCGAGACCGAGAACTGCCGCGTATGGTAGCCGCGCTGCAGGTAGACGGGCAGCGTGGCCGTCAGCCCCACGGAGTAGTACTTGTCCGGGGCCGGACGCGACTGATATTCGTATTTCCCGGTCTGGGAGTTGTACTGTCCGAGCGAGTAGAAGAGCTGGTTGCCGCCGTAGGAGGCGTCCAGATCGAAGCGCACGCCCAGTCCGAAGTAGCGCACACCGAGGTTGAAGAGCGAACCCTCGTGACGGTTCCAGCCGTAGGAGGCGTAGGCTTCGGTATTCGAGAGGAGGTTCTGCGAGATGACCGTCACACCGGCATTCAGATCGATCGACTGCTCCTCGACCAGCGCAAATGGATTGAAAGCCAGCGGCATCCAGCTGTGAACATTGACCAGATTGGGTACCTTGCGGTAACGCCGGGCGCGGAAGTCCTCGCTCTGAAGCGTCGAATCCGCCGTCGTGAAGCGCACCGTATCGAGATTGACCACCTCCCAGCGCCGCCGCGGCGGATTGACCCGGTTGACCGGCAGCCGCGAAGCCTCAACCGGAATCAGCGCACTGTCGGCCGCCTGTTCAGCCAGGCGGTATCCCCGGCGGTCGTAGGTCGTCAGCAGCACGCGGTCGCCCGCCGGCGAAGGGTCGAACGACCCATAGGCCGAGGTCGTAATCCGATACTCGCGGCCGCGCAGCAGATCGTAGCAATGGGCCTCGTCCTTACCCGAAGCGATCGAGCCGTAGTAGAGGCGTCCGCCACCGGCCCGCAGGTCCGACAGCGTGATATAGGCCCCCTCGGTCACGGCGTGCAGCCCTTCGGCGTCGATGCGTCCGAGCCACATGCCGCTGTTGTCGGTCACCAGCACGTACCATGCCCGCGTGAGATCGTCCCACGCCAGCCCGTGCAACTCCGTGCGTCCGGGCACCGTGAAGCGCTGCTCCTCGCCGCCGGCCGCCCGCACGACCACCGTATAACGCCCGTCCGGTGCATATTCGACCCAGCCCATGGCCTCGGGTGTCGAGGTCGGATAGAGCACTCGCCGGGCCGGGCCCACCGTGCGCGGGCGTCCGTCGGCGAGATTCATGTAGCAGAGCTGCGAATTGACCCGCTGTTCGTAGAGGGCCGAACGGCGGTATTCGGTCCACCAGACGCGTCCGTTTCCGAGCGACGGGCGTGTCGAGATCATTCCCGTCGAGGCGATCGTCCGCTCGCGGCCCGTGCGACGGTCCACCACCACAAAGCGCGACACGCGCGCCAGGTCGGTCTTCACCGCCAGAACGGCCGTATCGCCCAGGGCCAGCGGCCACTGGTATTGCGTATGGTTGCGCGCCGGGAGGTCAACCAGCTGTCGGGCGCTGTTCCGTTCGGCGGGCAGCGAATCCCAAAAGCGCTCCAGTTCATCGAACGTCTCGCGGAAGAGTTTGCTGACATTTGTGTCGTAATACTTCTCCAACGCCACCCGCGTCGTGGCCAGCACGTAGGGGTTGCGCGAACCGTACCACGTCACGCGGTCCCAGATGTTTTCGCCGTAACGCTCCCAGGCGTACGAACAGATCTGATAACCCAGTTCGTAGTGGTCGGGGATGTAGTCGCGGTAGGAGCCGCAGAACCAGCGGTCGATGTTGCGGCGGTCGCGTCCGACGCTCCCCATCGCGCGGTAGGCCATCGAGAAGGAGGGCTGCAGGCCGCGTCCGAACGAGGACATCATCGTCTCGGACATCACCGCATCCCCCTCCATGGCCCAGATCGGCATGCACAGCAGACCGATGGTCGAACCCTGCTGGCCGAGCAGATAGCTCAACACGCGGATCAACCCCCGATCGAGGTTGTTGTACTGCACGGCGTGACGGTATTCGTGGGCCACGAGCTGCTTGCACCACGGCATCGAATAGCCGTCGATGGCCGGCGAGGTGAGAAATTCGACTCGTTTCGGGAGGTACATGACCAGTCCGTTCGACTGGAAATTCTCGGGGTGCATGACGAACGGGATGCGCATCGGGCCATGGCGGAAGCCGTAGGCGATGTCGGGCTGCACGGTGCGGATGTAGAAGAGCGTCCGCCGGGCCAGCTCCGAGACCGTGTCGGGGTAGATCATCCGCACGTCGGGCGTACGGATCGTCGACCACTTCAACGGAGGATCCGAGCCCCACGTATAATACTGGGCCCGGGCCCGCTCGGTGCCGCAAAGCAGCGCCGTGAGCAACACGAAGAACAGCAGCAGCCGGCGCACGTCAGGAGCCGGCTTTTTTGCAGCGGTAACCGCTGCGGGTGAGCAGTTCGACGACCCGGTCGCGATGGTCGCCCTGGATGATGATCTCGCCCTGCTTGGCCGCGCCGCCGACGCCGCAACGCGTCTTGAGCAGCCGCGCCAGCGCCTGCAAATCCTCGTCGCGCCCCACGAAGCCCCGCACCAGCGTGACGACCTTGCCGCCGCGCTGCTTGCGGTCGAGCCACACGCGCAGTTCCTGCTGCTGCGGCGGAAGGGTCTCCGCCTCGGGCTCTTCGGCGGTCTCGTATTTGAAGTCGGGATTGGTCGAATAGACCATTCCCAGGCGGGATTTCCAATCGTTGTCTGCCATAAATCGTGTTCGGAAGGTGAAAATAAAACGCCGAAACGGGTGCTTTATTTTGCGCAAAAATACGAAATTATTTATCTTTGTAAACGTATGGCCAGGAAGTTTCCCCAAAAACCGCGCAAAACCGACGTAGCCGCACATCCGAAGCGGCTCGAAGAGCTGCCCAGGCCCCTGCCGGCCAACCCCGATCAACGACTCGTCAGGGTCTATGTCGAGGGGTATGAGGATGTGGCCTTCTGGCGCGGGATCTTCGACCATTTCCAGAACCCCTACCTGCGGTTCGAGATCTCGGTGCCGGACCGCGGCGACCTGCCCAAGGGCAAGAAGGTCCTGCTGGGGATGATCCCGCAGTCGTCCGAGGAGATGATCCTCTGCGTCGATTCGGACTTCGACTACCTCTTTGCCGGACGCACCGAGCAGTCGCGTCAGGTGGCCGACGCCCGCTTCATGTTCCACACCTACGCCTACGCCACCGAAAACTACCTCTGCTACGCCCCCTCGCTGCACAACGTCTGCGTCAAGGCCACCAAGAACGACACGCGGATCTTCGACTTCGTGCGTTTCATGCATGAATATTCGCGCATCATCTACCCGCTCTTCCTCTGGTACGCCTTTTCGGCACAGCTCTCCTCGGAGAATGTCTTCCCGCTCGCCGATTTCAAGGCCTCGGTGCGTCTGGGCTACCTCGAACTCGAAGACAACGGCGACCGCACCCTCGAATGGCTCCGCCGCAACGTCGCCAAACGCGAGGAGCTGCTCCGGCGTCGCAACCCGAAGATGATCGAGCCGATGAAGGAGTTCGAGGTACAGCTGCAGCAGCGCGGCGTGGAGCCCGGAAACACCTATCTCTTCATGCACGGCCACACGCTGATGGACAACGTGGTGATGGTGCTGCTGAATACCGTCTGCGAGAAGTTGCGCGACCTGTCGATCGCCCGCATCACGGCCTCGCAGAAGCAGGGCGTGGCGCTGAAAAACGAAATGTCAAACTATACGAATTCGCTGCGGTCGATCCGCGACGTGCTGCTCGACAACGAAAACTACACGAAGTGTCCGCTCTACAAGAGCCTCCAGCGCGACATCGAGCGCTACATCGCCCGCACGATCTGGAACATGAAACGCAACGGCGAGATTCAGGAACGTTCCGTGGTGGGCATTCTCCACCGTCTGCGCCAGGGCGTCTTTTAGCAGGAAGGGGCGTTGATCCCCCTCAGTCTCCCCAGCTCCCCGGCCAACCGGCTCCTCAGCCAACCCGGTCTTCTCCAGTCTCTGGTCTCTCTTCTCCGGTTCCTCTCCTTTGTCCTTTCTCCTCCGGCCCCTCTCCTCCGGCCCCTCTCCTTTGGCCCCTCTCCTTTGGCCCCTCTTCCTCGGCCCCTCGATTCCTTCTTCCTCAGTCTCTCGGCCCCTCGGGCCCGGGAGGATCAATACTGACCCTGCTTCTTGCGGACGATACGCACGGTTGCCTGCGTGGCCTGACGGATGAAGACCTGCGGACCTCGGGCATAACGCCGCCACAACTCATCCGTATAACCGCGTACGGTCAACAGCTCCATGTTCTCGGTCTTCATCACGTCGAAGCCCGATTCGCGCAACGCCCGGACCGCCTCGTCAATGTGCCACGAGTTGTCTACGCACAGGCTCAGGTTCACCGCCGAGTTGTGGATCAGATTGGTCTTGATGCGGAAACGCTCCAGCAGCGAGAAGATCGTCGCGAACTTCTCCTCCAGTACGAACGAAAAGTCCCGCGAACGGATCGTCAGCAGCACCTGATCCTTCTTCAGGATGAGGATCGGCACGTCGACCGGCGCCGACATGCCGCGGATCACCGTCCCCGGCTTGCGTTTGTCGCCGAACGGCCGCACGTAGAGCGGTATATTCTTGTTCTGCAGCGGCTTGATGGTCTTCGGGTGGATGATCTGTGCACCGCTGTAGGCCAGTTCGATCGTATCGAGATAGTTCAGCTCGGCGATCTGCACGGCATCAGGGAAGATCTTCGGGTCGGCATTCAGCACGCCGTCGACATCCTTCCACACCGACATCGATTCGGCATCGAGGATATTGGCCGCCACGGCCGCCGAGTAGTCCGAACCCTCACGGCCGAGCGTGGTGGTCGTTCCGTCGGGTGCCCCGCCGATGAAGCCCTGACCGATGAAGATCGTCTCCGGCCCCCCGGCCACGGCCGCACGCAGCAGCGGTGTTGAGGCCTCGAGGTCGACGCCGGCATCCTTGTGGCGCTGCTCGGTGACGAAGCAGCGGCGCATGTCGATCCAGCGGTTCGGAACGCCGGCATAGTTCAGATACTCGGAGATGATCGTCGTCGAGACCAGTTCGCCGTAGGCCACGATCGTATCGTACCACAGTTCGGCATCCTCCGGGCGGTAGAGGGTCTGCGTGGCGACGCGCGTCAGTTCGTCGAAGAGCGTCTCGACACGCTCCAGACGTTTGGGTTCGTGCCACAAGTCGTCGATGATCTGCGCATGGTATTCGCGCAACTGACCGATATGCTCCATCGACAGCTCCTTGTCACCCTTCTGGAGCCCTTCGAAGACCTTCTCCAGGGCATTGGTCGTCTTGCCCATGGCCGAGACGATGATGAAAAGATGCTGTTCGTCGTCGATGATCTGGCGCAGGTTTCTCACCCCGTCGGCATTCCGCACCGACGCGCCTCCGAATTTGTAGACCTTCATATTTTTCCTTTTAACCTAACCTTCTCGAATAGACCGTACCGGGACGCCGTCCGTGCGACGCCCCGTCCGGTGTCGTTTCAAAAGTCCCCTACTTTGCGACCGGGCGATACGGCACGCCGATGTTCTGGAAGAGGAACGCATACATGTCAGCCGCCTCGTCGATCCGTTTCGAGGTGGGTTTGCCGGCGCCGTGTCCGGCCTTCGACTCGATGCGGATCAGCACCGGGGCCTCGCCCGCCTGGGCATGCTGCATCCGGGCGGCGAACTTGAACGAATGGGCCGGAACGACCCGGTCGTCATGGTCGGCCGTCATCACCAGCGTGGCGGGATACTTCACCCCCTCGCGGATGTTGTGCAGCGGCGAGTACTTATATATATAAGGGAACTGTTCGGCGTTGTCCGACGAACCGTACTCGACGGCCCATCCCCAGCCGATCGTAAACTTGTGGTAGCGGAGCATGTCCAGCACGCCCACCTGCGGCAGGCACACCGCAAAGAGATCCGGGCGCTGCACCTCGCACGCACCGACCAGCAGGCCGCCGTTCGAGGCGCCGTTGATGGCCAGCCGCTCCTTCGAGGTGTACTTCTGCGCGATGAGGTATTCGGCCGCCGCGATGAAGTCATCGAAGACATTCTGCTTGTTCTCCAACATGCCGGCCTTGTGCCAGGCTTCGCCGTACTCCGAACCGCCGCGCAGGTTGGCCACGCAGTAGATGCCGCCCTGCTCGACGAACATCAGCGCCGAGGGGTTGAAGCCCGGCGTGAGGTTGATCTGGAAACCGCCGTAGCCGTAGAGCAGGCAGGGGTTCTTGCCGTCGAGCTTCAGGTCCTTGCGGCGGGTGATGAACATCGGCACCTGCGTTCCGTCCTTCGAGGGGTAGAAAACCTGCTCGGTGACGTAGAGCGAGGGGTCGAAGGCCACCTCGGGAGCCTTGTAGAGGGTCGATTCGCCCGAAGCGATGTCGTAACGGTAGATCGTTGCCGGGGAGGTGTAGTTGGTCAGCGTGTAGTAGATCACCGAGTCCTCCTTGCCGCCGTCGAAGCCGCCCACCGTACCGATGGCCGGCAGTTCGACCGTGCGAACCGGTTTGCCGTCGTAGTCGTACTGCGAGATGCGGCTCTGGGCATCCTGCAGGTAGGTGGCGAAGAGGCAGCCGCCGGCCGTCGTCACCCCTTCGAGCAGGTTCCGCTCATGTTCGGGAATGACCGTTTCGATCTTCGAGGGGGCGGTAAGCGAGATGCGGCGCAGGGCGTAGTTCGATGCTCCTTCGTTGGTCATGTAATAGAGCTGGTCGTTCCGGCAGTCGACAAAGCGGTAGTCGTTGGCGAAGCCCGGAAGCAGCGTGCGGAACTTCGTCTCCGAGACCCGGCGGTAGAGGATCTCCGTGCCGGAGGTACCCTCCGAACCCGAGACGAAGAGCCACCGTCCGTCGTCCGAGGGCCACGCCGCGAAGTAACGCAGCGGATGGTCCTTGTCCTCGTAGATGAGGCGGTCGGCCGACTGCGGCGTGCCGAGCGTGTGGTAGTAGACCTTCTGGAACTGGTTCTGCGACGAATAGACGCCCTGCTTCGGGGCATCGTAGGCGCTGTAGTAGAAGCCCTTCGAATCGGGGGCCCACACCGCGCCCGAGAACTTCACCCATTCGATGCGGTCGTCGGTCAGCTGCCCGGTGGCGGTATCCATCACGCGGATCTCGACCCAGTCCGAACCCGATGCCGCGGCGGCATAGGCGAAGTAGCGTCCGTCCTTCGAGAAGGACATCGCGGCCAGGGCCACCGTTCCGTCCTCGGAGAGCGTATTGGGGTCGAGGAAGACCTCGCCCGCCTGGCCGGGTTCGGCCGTGCGGCAGATCACCGCCTGGTTCTGCAGACCGTCGTTATAGCTGTAATACCACCAGTCGCCGTGTTTGGCCGGGGCCCCCTCCTTCGGGTAGTTCCACAGTTCGGTGAGGCGTTCGCGGATGGCTCCGCGGAAGGGAATCTGTTCCAGATAGGCGTTCGTCACGGCATTCTCGGCGGCCACCCACGCGGCCGTCTCCGCCGAATTGTCGTCTTCGAGCCAGCGGTAGGGATCGGGCACCTCGGTGCCGAAATAGTTGTCCACCACCTCGCCGCGGGCCGTTTCGGGATAGGGATCGTGTTTTATCTGTTTCATGCTGTTGCAACCCGTGGTCGCCAGAGCCGCCGCACCCGCCAGCACGGCCGCCTTACAAATGGAACCTGTCATAAATCGGAACGTTTGGGTGATATTGGGACAAAGTTATGAAAAATTCGATATTTTCCATAAATTTGTCCTCCGGAAAAATACCGAATCAGATGACAGACAATCATAACGAACTCCAGACACGCATCGAGCAGGCGTGGGAGAACCGCGAACTGCTCCACGACGAAAGCTACCGGCAGACGATCCGTCAGGTGATCGACCTCATCGACCGCGGCCAGCTGCGCACGGCCCAGCCCGTGGCCGAGGGCAGCGAAGAGTGGCAGGTCAACGAATGGGTCAAGAAGGCCGTACTGCTCTACTTTCCGATCCAGCCCATGCGCAAGATGCAGGCCGGCGAGCTGGAGTGGTTCGACAAGATGGAGCTCAAGCACGACTACGAACAGCTGGGCGTGCGCGTCGTGCCCCACGCCGTGGCCCGCTACGGTGCCTACATCGCTCCGGGTGCCATCCTGATGCCCTCGTACGTCAACATCGGCGCCTACGTCGACACGGGTACGATGGTCGACACATGGGCCACGGTCGGCTCGTGTGCCCAGATCGGACGCCACGTCCACCTGTCGGGCGGCGTCGGCATCGGCGGCGTGCTCGAACCCGTGCAGGCCGCTCCGGTCATCATCGAGGACAACTGTTTCATCGGTTCACGCTCGATCGTCGTCGAGGGAGCCCACATCTGCCGCGAAGCCGTCCTGGGCTCGAACACCGTCATCACCGGCTCGACCCACATCATCGACGTCACCGGCCCGGAACCCGTCACCTACAAGGGGTATGTTCCGGCCCGCTCGGTGGTCGTCCCCGGCAGCTACCGCAAGCAGTTCCCGGCCGGCGAATACAGCGTCTCGTGCGCCCTGATCATCGGCCGCCGCAAGGAGTCCACCGACAAGAAAACCTCGCTGAACGACGCCCTGCGCGACTTCGGCGTCTCGATCTGACCCCTCCGAACCCGCCATCCGTCCGAGCCATGATCCACCACCTCGACACCACCACCTCGACCAACGACGACGCCCGCAACCCCCAATACCGTCACGGCGACATCGTCTGGGCCGAACACCAGACCGCCGGCCGCGGACAGCGCGGCCACCAATGGATCAGCCCCGAAGGCGAAAATCTGACCTTCACGATGGTCGTCGAACCGCGCTTCCTGCCCGTCGGCCAACAGTTTCTGCTCTGCGAGGCGCTCTCGGTAGCCCTGACCGACACCTTTGCATCCTTCGGGATCGAGACCCGCATCAAGTGGACCAACGACATCTATGCCGGTGACCGCAAGCTCGAGGGTGTGCTGATCGAACACAACTGTTCGGGAGCCAACCTCTCCCGCTCGCTGCTCGGCATCGGGATCAACGTCAACCAGACGGAGTTCGACCCCTCGCTGCCGAATCCCGTCTCGATGGCACAGCTCACCGGCCGCCGCTACGACCGCCGCGAGGTGCTCGAAACCTTCGAACGCTGCATGCTCGCCCGCTACGAACAGCTCGAACACGGTGACCGCGAATCGCTCCAGCACATCTACCGCGAACGGATGTACGCCCTGGGGCAGATGCGGCCGTTCCGACGTCCGGACGGTTCGCTCCTCCGCGGCGCCATCCAGGGTGTGCGCCCCTCGGGCGAACTGATCCTGCGCCACGAGGACGGTTCACTCGGCGAATACCTCTTCAAGGAGATCGAATTCGTCCTGCCGCACCACCCCCTCTCCGAATAACCGTACCGGAACCCCGTACAGGTTCAGGCCCCATCCCGTCCGGGCCTGAATCTTTCTGCCACTTTTGTGTGAATTTTATAACAAAATCTCTTGCTGTTACAAAAATAACAGTTATATTTGCATTGGAATAACCCTGTTTCACAAACAAAAAAGCAAAATACAATGAATGTACCTGCAAATCTGAAATACTCGAACGACCACGAGTGGTGCCGCATCGAGGGCGACGTTGCCGTTATCGGCATCACCGACTTTGCCCAGAGCCAGCTGGGCGACATCGTCTTCGTCGACGTCCCGACGGTGGGCGAAACGCTGGCCGCCGGCGAAGTCTTCGGCTCGATCGAAGCCGTGAAGACCGTCAGCGACGCCTTCCTGCCCGTCGGCGGTGAGGTCCTCGAGTTCAACGCAGCCGTCGACGCCGATCCCTCGATCGTCAACAAGGATGCCTACGGCGAAGGCTGGCTGGTGAAGGTCCGCATGTCCGACCCGGCCGACTACGAAAAGCTGTTGAGCCCGGCCGACTACGAGAAACTCATCGGGTAAGACCCGGATCGATTTCAAATGGGGGCGGAGAAGTCCGCTGCCGGGATACGACACGTCCGAATCGCTGCCCCGGGGAAGAGAGAACCCCGCGGGCATTCCGAACCCCGGTGTTCGGAGCCTTGCGAGACGTGCAGAAAGAGAATGGGAGAAAAAATACGTGTCCCGGAAATACGTCCGCAAACCCGGCCCGCAGAGGCCCGGCTCTCCGCAGAAGACAAGCGGCAATGACCGAACGTGACGAGCGAGCGGAGAGGCAAAAGGACGTATGCTGGAAATGATGGAGAGAGAAACGTACGTGCAACACCGATTCCCGAATACGAAGTGCGGCAACGGAATCCGTCCGCAGATCCGTACTGCGGGAATGCGACCCGGATATCCCGGAAACCGAAACATCACGGGATTCGGACAGAAACGCGCTCGAGGACAACGTGTGAAGGATGCACGGCTCGACACGTGGAGAGGTGAATTCGTGAGATGGACCTGTGCGGAAGAACGGCCTGAGAGAGAGATGTGCGCCTGAATGTGGATTGGAAGGTGAGGAAAGAAGGATTGAGTGTGAGCAGTGAATGGCCGAAAGGGAAAGAATGTACCGGGAGCTTGAAAAGCAGAGCATGAAACAATGAGTGATTGAGCGTCGAGACCGTCGCAGAGCGGACGACTCCGACCCCCAAAATACAAATCGATCAACCCATTCAAACTATTACAGCCATGACAAAAGTTACCGTCGTAGGTGCAGGAGCCGTAGGTGCAACCTGTGCGAATGTGATGGCTTGCCGCGAGGTGGCAAGCGAAGTGGTTCTCGTCGACATCAAGGAGGGCCTCTCCGAAGGAAAAATGCTCGACATGTACCAGACCTCCACGCTGATGGATTTCGACACGAAACTCGTCGGCGCAACCAACGACTACAAAAAAACCGCCAATTCGGATGTCGTGGTCATCACGTCGGGAATCCCCCGCAAACCGGGAATGACCCGCGAAGAGCTCATCGGTACCAACGCCAATATCATGAAAGGGGTGATCGGCAATGTCATCCGCTATTCGCCGCGCGCCATCATCATCGTGGTCGCCAACCCGATGGATACGCTCACCTATCTGGCTCTGAAGGCCTCGGGACTGCCCAAAAACCGGATCATCGGTATGGGCGGCGCATTAGATTCAGCCCGCTTCAAGTGCTACCTGGCCAAGGCTACCGGTGCCAACATCAACAACATCGACGGCATGGTCATCGGCGGCCACGGCGATACGACGATGATTCCGCTGCTGTCAAAGGCCTCGGTCAACGGGGTTCCCGTAACGCAGTTCGCCTCGAAACGGAAACTTCAGGAAGCCGTCCAGAACACCATGGTCGGCGGCGCCACGCTGACCAAACTCATCGGTACGTCGGCCTGGTATGCCCCGGGAGCTGCCGCTTCGATGATGGTCGAGGCGATCCTCCACGACCAGAAGAAGCTGATCCCCTGCTCGTGCTACCTCGAAGGCGAGTACGGCGAATCGGATCTCTGCATCGGCGTACCGGCGATCATCGGCCGCAAGGGTATCGAAAAGATCGTCGAGGTGGATCTGACCCCGGAAGAGGCCAAAAAGTTCGCCGCCTCGGCCGAAGCCGTCCACAAGACCAACCGGGTCCTGCACGAGATCAACGCGCTGTAACCCGCACGGTGCGGTGCGGTCCGACACCGGCCGTAGCCGCCAACAGTCTCCGACTGACAGAAACAACAAAAAGGGCTCCGACTTGAAGTCGGAGCCCTTTTTGTTAGTAACGGCCTCGGAAACCGGGCCGTCGGTCAGAAGCTGATCTTCGCCCCCACAAACCAGCTGCGCGGCAGCGACGGACCGTAGATATACCCCGAATCGCGCTCCACACCGCGGTCGAAATCGCGCTGATAGGCATTGAAGAGATTCTGCACGCCGGCATGGAGCTGCAGGGTAATTTCACGATAGATACGCCAGTCGTAGGCCACCTTGAGGTTCACGTCGCAGAAGGCCGGCGTCGTCACCGCCACATCCCGGGCAACCCCCGAACCGGCCTTGTGCTGCACGAGCATCTCGCCCGTACAGGTTCCGCTCACGTCGGCCGTCAGGCGGCGCCAGGGCTTGAACGAGGCCGTGAAGTAACCGTAGAGATCCGGCGTGCGGAACATCCGACGCACGGGAGGCACGTCGGGATCCTCGCTCCACGCCTCGGGCTCCGCATAGCAGCTTCGCTGCCAGGTCATGCCCGCCTGCAGTTCGAACCAGCGCGTGAAGAGCGCACGCCCCTCGACGTTCATTCCGGCAACCGTGGCTCCCGAACCGTTGTAACGCTCCTGAAGTCCCTCCTGGCCGCCCGTGCCGGGAAGATCGCGCAGCGCAAAGACATCCACCAGACGCGTATAGAACCCCTCAACGAGGAGGTTGGTCCGCACCTGGCCGAAGTCGCGGTAGAGATCGGCCGAAAGGCTCACGCTGTGCGAACGCTCCTCGCGCAGATTGTCGGCCAGACGGATCCGGCGCCGTTCGCCGCCGACGATGGCAATGTGCAGATCCTCGTCGAAGGCCTGCGGAGCCCGATATCCGGCAGCGTAGCTCACGCGGAGATTCACCGCCTCCGTGGGGTTGAAGCGCACGTTGACCCGCGGGCTGAAGATCAGATGATCGACCAGATTGTGTCGGTCCAGACGTCCGCCGAGCAGCAGCGACCAACGGGAGGTCTTCCACTCGTTCTGCAGGTACCCCCCGACGATGTGCACCTGCTGCAGGGTGTTGATGTCGTAACCGATCGAACGGTCGTGCAGATCGTCAAAGCTGTACTCGACCCCGAGTGTCAGCTCCGCCGGCATGAACCACAACCGGTCGAAGGCATGGACATACTGCGTGCCGGCCGCCACGACCAGATCACGCGTCGTTCCGTAGGCCAGCGAATCCTGCCGGCTGCCGTAGTAACTCTTGCGCGCCGTGTTCTGGAACGAGGCGTAGACATTGAAGCGGTCGCTGCGGTCGGGCGTCGAGAAGTCGAACGAAAGGCTGCCACCGTCGATCGTATGATCGGCCTGCTCGGCGATATTGGCTTCGTGAGGAGGCTGTCGCAGGCGGTCACCGCCCCGGCGGTACTCGTTCAGATGGTGATACTGGGCCGTGAGGCGCGAATAGGCCCCCGTGCGGAAGTGAGAACGCATGCCCAGCGAGCGGCTGTCGAGCAGCGGCAGTTCGGTGAAGCCGTCGCCGTTGTGGTCGTAGCCCGAACGGTGGCGGCTCTGGCCGTAGATCCCCAGGGCGGCCCGCCCGCTCTCGGAGACGATCGAGGCGTTGAGCATCGTGGTGTTGTCGTAGGAGTTGCTGCCGCCCAGCGAGTGCAGCGAGTGCGAAAACTGCGCCGAACTGCGTGTCGGTTCGCGGGTGATGACGTTGATCGTCCCGCCGATGGCCGACGCCCCGTAGAGGGCCGAACCGCCTCCGCGCAGCACCTCGACCCGTTCGATCATGTTCGAAGGGATCTGCTCCAGTCCGTAGACGCCCGTCAGCGAGGAGAAAACGGGATGCGAATCGATCAGAATCTGCGAGTAGTGACCGTCGAGACCGTTGATGCGGACCTGCGTGAAACCGCAGTTCTGACAGTCGTTCTCGACCCGCACGCCGGGCTGAAACGACAGCCCCTGGGCCAGACAGGAGGCATTCGCACGCTCGAAAAGCCCGGCATCGAGGACACTCACCAGTGCCGGAGCCTCGCGTCGGAGCGTCGCCGAACGACTCGCCGAGACGACCACCTCGTCCATCGAGATGCCGCTCTGTTCGACTTCGAAATTCAGTTCGCGGGTCGCTCCGCGCGTCAGCGTGACGGAAATCTGCCGCGAAGCGTAGCCCAGGGCCCGGACCTCGACGGTCCAGGTTCCTTCGGGCAGGTTTTTCAGGAAATAGTGGCCCGAGGCGTCGGTAGTTGTGCCGAGAGCCGTGCCGACCAGCGAAATCGCG
The DNA here is from genome assembly GCA_944321945.1 of uncultured Alistipes sp. GTDB lineage: Bacteria > Bacteroidota > Bacteroidia > Bacteroidales > Rikenellaceae > Alistipes. Next base: position 7,248 of record CALUNE010000011.1, on the reverse strand, counting down.
GCATAGGCAATGTGTTCATGGGTCACGCGGTCGACGACATGACCGAAAAGGTTTGCATCGGTGGCTTTCGGAGGAACTTCGGCACCCTGCACGCCGAAGGTGGTCAGGCACAGCGCAAGCAGTGCCGACAAAACAAGTTGTTTCATGATAAAGTCAATGGTTTGGATGAATGATTCCGGTCCGGCCGCAGACAGCGGCAGTTCGGTCCGTTGACAAACGACGATCCCCGATTCCCGCACGGACAAGGAGCGTCTCCGGAACAAGATCCGTTGTTCCGGTCACGGGCATGGAATCATCGCCGGGGAGGAGCCCGCAGCGAAAGGACCGTCGCGGGTTGTGCACAGCAGCACCGCGTAGCCTCGGGCTGCAGCACGGCCAGCATTTCGGCATGGAAATGCGGAACCGGACAGCTCGCCGAAAGATACGGAAAGAAATGATAGTTGTCGACGGGGCAATGCTCGACCACCTGGTGCCGGGCCCCATTGTCGGGCAGCAGATCGCCGCAATGGGCCGCAAAGTGAGCATGATCCTCGAGGTAGATATGCACCTTCTGCCCCGCCTGCGCAGCAAGCAGGACGAACAGCAGGAACACGGCTGTAAGGCGTCGGTGTCGGAGGTGCATCTTCATCGGGGACGAAGGTACGAAAAAAAAGGACCGCAGCAAGCGGTCCCAGCAAAAATACCTAACAATGAGTAGGTCGTATGTCTTGATCGGGTTCGGCTCCGGCAGGCTCCCCGGATCCCGATTCGGCCCCGGATTCGGCCCCTGACTCCCCGGATCCCGATTCAGCCCCGGATTCGGCCCCTGGCTCCCCGGATCCCGATTCAGCCCCGGATTCAGCCCCTGGCTCCCCGGATCCCGATTCGGCCCCTGGCTCCCCGGATCCCGATTCGGCCCCTGACTCCCCGGATCCCGATTCGGCCCCGGATTCGGCCCCTGGCTCCCCGGCCCCGGAGGATCAGATCGAAATGTCGAGGATCTCAAAATGGATCGTTCCGGCCGGAACATCCACATCCACACGGTCGCCCTTGCGGTGGCCGAGCAGCGCCTTGGCAATCGGTGTTCCGATAGCGAGTTTCCCTTCGCGCAGGTTGGCCTCGTGTTCGGCGACGATCGTATAGGTCATCTGTTTGTTGTTGTTGTGATTCAACAGCGTCACCTTGCTCAGGATCTGCACCTTGCTCTTGTCGATCTTCGACTCGTCGATGACCCGCGCATTGGCGATCGTGTCCTCGAGCTTGGCAATGCGCATCTCGAGCAGCCCCTGGGCCTCGCGCGCCGCATCATATTCCGCGTTCTCCGAGAGGTCACCCTTGTCGCGGGCCTCCGCAATCGCTGCCGAGATGGCCGGGCGCTCGACGGAACGCATGTGATCGAGTTCGTCCTTGAGTTTCTTGTAACCCTCGGCGGTCAGATAAATAGTCTCTTTTGCCATAATTGAAAATTCTCCGGGAAGCCCGTCGCGGACGGAATTCCCAAAAAATAAAACATAAAAAATAAGAATCCTGGCCCGCAAAGGCCAGAACTCAGTTTTGTCATATAGGCAAAGATAAGAAGGATAATCCATATTTCCAAATCTTTGCCGGCAAAACTTTCCGGCACCGAACCCGTCCCGGGACCATGGCCGCAACCTCCTGCAAAGGCCCCCAAAAACGCCACTCACGGCAGAATCCGACCGACGAACTCCTCCTTCGGAGCTTTTCACACCTGCAGTCCGATTCCGACCGCCGCCAAGGCAATAATTTTTTTGGCAAATCGTTAATTTATGCGTAACTTTGCGCGATAAAGCGCCGTAAAAGATTCTCAAATGAAGCAGACTTTCTCATACGCTCTGTGCATGGTGGCCGCAGCGCTCTTCCTGAGCGGATGCTCCGGCATGAACGCCCTGCTGAAAAGCGGGCAGCCCGAACTGATCTACAGCAAGGCGCTGGAGTATTACGACAAGGGCAAATGGCAGCGCGCCATCACACTCTTCGAAGGCGTCGAACATTATTACCAGGGCACCTCGCGCGAAGACACCGTCACCTTCTACAAGGCCCGCTGCCGATTCAAGAACCGCGACTACGAAACCGCTTCGTCCGAGCTCGACGACTTCCGCCGTAAATTCGGCCGCAGCGCCTTCATCGAGGATGCCGAAGGCATGTACGCCCTCTGCTTCTACTTTCTCTCGCCGGCCCCCTCGCGCGACCAGACCATGACCGGCCACGCCCTGATCGCCATCAACGAGTTCATCTCGCGCTACCCCGAAAGCAGCCGCGTCGAGGAGTTCAAGAAAATCAATGCCGAACTCACCGAACGGCTCCACGAGAAGGCCTATCTGAACGCCTACACCTATTACAAGATCGGCCGATACAAATCGGCCATCACCGCACTGAAAAACGCCCTGAAGGAGTACCCCGAAAGCAAACACCGCGAGGAGATCATGTATCTGATCGTCGAGTCCAGCTACCGCTTCGCCAGCAACTCGATCGCCGACAAACAGACCGACCGCTACCTGGCCATGCTCGACTCGTACCTCTCCTTCAAGGAGGAGTTCCCCGAATCGACCCATATCCGGGAGCTCGACCGCATGGCCCAGCACGCCCGTGACTACCTCGACCGCAACAACAAGGACAACAACATATAAGATGGAAATCAAGAAGAACATTCCCAACAACACCATCACGCGCAAGTTGGTGGATCTGGACAAGGAGACCGGCAACGTCTACGAGAGCATCAACATCATCGCCCGCCGCGCCAATCAGATCGCTACCGAACTCAAGAACGAACTCAATCGCAAACTCGCCGACTTCTCGTCGCCCTCGGAAAACACCATGGAGGAGACCTTCGAGAACCGCGAGCAGATCGAGATCTCGCGCTACTATGAGCGTCTGCCCAAACCGACGATCATCGCGACCGAGGAGTTCCTCGACCACGAGCTGGTCTACAAGGAGGGCAAGGACGACACGTTCAAGGAGATCTAATTCCTCCATCACGATGGCTTCCGAAAAGGCTGCGTACGCCGCATTGGCGGGACGCCATATCCTTTTGGGCATTACCGGCAGCATAGCGGCCTACAAGGCTGCCATGCTGTGTCGTTTATTGAAGACGGCTGGTGCCGAGGTCCAGGTGGTGATGACCCCGCTGGCCAAGCAGTTCATCACCCCGCTGACGATGGCCACCCTCTCGAAGAACCCCATTCTGGTGGAGTTCTTCAACCCGGAGAACGGCGCCTGGAACTCCCATGTATCGCTCGGCGAATGGGCCGACTGCTACCTCGTCGCCCCGGCCACGGCCAATACGCTGGCCAAGATGGCAACGGGTGTGGCGGACAATCTGCTGCTGACGACCTATCTGTCGGCTCGCTGCCCGGTGGTCGTGGCCCCGGCCATGGACCTGGACATGTATGCCCACGAGGCCACACAGGAGAATCTCCGCACGCTGGCCCGACGCGGGGTGCGGATCGTCGAACCCGGCACGGGCGAACTGGCCAGCGGTCTGAGCGGCAAGGGCCGCATGGCCGAACCGGAGGAGATCGCGGCCTTCGTCAATGAGCTGCTCGACGGGGGCAGAAAGACTCTCGCCGGGAAGAGGCTGATCGTCACGGCCGGTGCCACGATCGAAGCCATCGATCCCGTGCGCTTTATCTCGAACCACTCGTCGGGCAAGATGGGCTACGCCATCGCCGGCGAACTGGCTGCGCGGGGCGCCGAGGTCACGCTCGTCTCGGGGCGTACGGCACTTCCCGTACCGCCGGGCGTCAAACGCGTGGATGTCCTCTCGGCCGACGAGATGTATGAGGCAACGGTGGGGGCTTTCGATACGGCGGACGGCGCCGTCATGTGTGCCGCCGTGGCCGACTACACCCCCGAAAGCGTTTCGCAGACCAAGATCAAGAAGGGCGACGGCGAGATGTACATCCGTCTGCGCCGCACACGCGACATCGCCGCCGAACTGGGCAGCCGCAAGGGCAACCGCCTGCTGGTCGGATTCGCACTGGAGACCGACAACGAGGAGGCCCATGCCCAGTCGAAACTCGAAAAGAAGAATTTCGACTTTATCGTGCTGAATTCGCTGCGGGATGCCGGAGCCGGATTCCGGGGCGACACGAACAAGGTGACACTCATCGACCGTGCGGGCAGCGAGGAGCTTCCGCTGATGTCGAAACGCGAGGTGGCCGACCGCATCGCCGACCGCATCGAGGGGCTGTTGACCCGCTAACGGCCGATTCCCGCGATAGCCAATCACTGAACAATCAATTCCGAAAAACTATGCTGCGTCGTCTGTCGGTTGAAAATTACGCGCTTATCGACAAACTCGAAATGGAGCTGGACCCTCACCTGAACATCATCACGGGTGAGACGGGTGCCGGCAAATCGATCCTGCTCGGGGCGTTGGGGTTGCTGCTGGGGGCCAAAAACGACGGTTCGGCCATGAAGGATGCCGCCCGCAACTGCACGGTGGAGGGAACGTTCGACCTGACGGGCTGCGGTCTGGAGCCCTTTTTCGCGGAGAATGACCTCGACTACGCGGAGGAGACCACCCTGACGCGCATCATCACTCCGGCCGGCAAGAGCCGTGCCTTCGTCAACGACGTCCCGGTACAGCTGGCGCAGCTGCGCGAACTGGGGACACGCCTCATAGACATCCATTCCCAGCATCAGAACCTGATCCTCTCGTCGGAGGAGTACCGCACGGCGGCACTCGACACCGTAGCCGGGAACGGCGAGCTGTTGGCCCGCTACGGCGAACAGTACACCCGGATGTGCGAACTGCGCCGCCGGCTGACCGCACTGCGCGAAGCCGCCGAACGGGGACGACGCGACGAGGAGTGGCTGCGCTTCCAGACCGACGAACTGACGGCCGCCGCACTGCGCGACGGCGAACAGAGCGAGATCGAGGAGGAGCTGGCCCTCCTGGAGCATGCCGAGAGCATCGGCGAGACGCTGACCGAGCTGCGTAACACGCTCGACAACGACGAGACCGGCGTGCTCGTGCAGTTGAAAAACGCCGAGAACAACCTCGCCCGCCTGCGCGACCACTACCCCACGTCCGGTGAGTATGCCGACCGGCTGCACGCCGTACTGGAGGAACTGAAGGATATCGACGCCTCGGCAGCCGACGCCTCGGAGCGGATCGATGCCGACCCCGAACGGCTGGCCAAGCTCTCGGGACGTCTCGACCTGCTGATCGCCCTGCAACAGAAATACCACGTCGCCGACGAGGCCGAACTGATCGCCCTGCGCGAAAAGAGTGCGGCCCAGTTGGCTGCCATCGTCCACAGCGACGAGGAGATCGCCGCGGCAGAGAAAGACCTCAAAGAGGCGACTGCCGCGGCTGATGCGCTGGCCGACCGGCTGCACAAGGCCCGCGAAAAGGCCGCAGCAGGATTTGCACGGGAGATCCTGGAGACGCTGGCCAAGCTGGGGATGGCCGAGACGGTATTCCGGATGGAGCTGACGCCCCGCGCGGAGTTGGACCGTACGGGCCGCGATCAGGTGCAGTTCCTCTTCACGGCCAACGCCCGCATGACCCCGCAACCCGTCGAGCGGATCGCCTCGGGTGGTGAGCTCTCGCGCGTGATGCTCGCCCTGAAGGCACTGCTGGCCAAGCGGATGCAGTTGCCGACGATCATCTTCGACGAGATCGACACGGGCGTCTCGGGCCGCATCGCCGACGCCATGGGCGAGATCATCGAATCGCTCGCGGCCTCGATGCAGGTTGTCGACATCACCCACCTGCCGCAGGTCGCCTCGAAGGGCTCGACCCACTTCGTGGTCTACAAGCGCAACGGCCGTACGGAGATCACCCGTCTGAGCGACGACGACCGCATTGCCGAGATTGCCAAGATGCTCTCCGGCGCACAGATCACCCAGGCAGCCGTGGCCCAGGCCCGGATTCTGCTGGGGAGGTGACGGCGGCCGGACCCGACCGATCGATCCCCGGGAGCCGTGCTCTCCGGGGATTTTCATACACCGGTGCACAGGGAGCGGCCGACCGGCTTCGGACGGTTCACAATTCCCCGCCCCCATTCATTCCGAGAACCATGAACGACACGAACCAGAGGCTCGCCCGGGCCGCAGCCAATCAGCAACGGGCCCGCGAAATCATCCGCCAACTGCATCTGCACGAAGCCTGGCAGGCGATCGGTGCAAGGGCAGAGGTGGTCGGTTCGCTCCGCACGGGGCTGCTCATGAAGCACCTCGATATCGATCTGCACGTCTACACGCCGGCTCCGCTGCGCGCGGAGGAGAGCTTTGCGGCACTGGCACGGATTGTCGCCCGGCCAGGGATCCGGCGCGTGGAGTTTGTCAACCTGCTCGACGCCGAGGACCGGTGTCTGGAGTGGCACGTCCACTATGAAGATGACGACGGTCGGCTCTGGCAGATCGACATGATCCACATGGAGGAGGGTTCGCCGTGGGCAGCTATTTCGAACGGGTGGCCGACCGCATTGCGGCGGTGCTGACCCCCGAAACGCGCGAAACGATCCTGCGGCTGAAGGATGAAACACCGGACGAAGCGAAGATCCCGGGGATTGTTCTCTACCGGGCCGTATTGGAAGGCGGTGTCCGGAACCGGACGGAGCTCAAGGGCTGGTTGCAGGCACACCCCGTCGAAGGAATCGTCCGCTGGAAGCCGTAGTCTGGGGCCGAAGCGGCGGATCCAGCCCGACGGATCCAGGACCCGGAGACCCGAAGTAGAGCACTTCACCCGGGGAAAACGGCTGTCCCGTGGTTTCGGTCGCCGACATTCGGCCGCTACCGACACCTCCGGGAAGCAGCCGGCAAGCAGGCTTCCGACGCAGGCTTCCGACACAAAAAAACCGGGGCACTCATCATTGAGTGTCCCGGTTTTGATTTATGCTGTCAGGCGACAGCGGCCGATTGCTACATCATGCCGCCCATACCGCCGGCCGGCATCGCAGGTGCAGGCTGCTCGGACTTCTTCTCGGCCAGCACGCACTCCGTCGTCAGGAACATCGAGGCGATCGAAGCGGCGTTTTCCAATGCGACACGCGATACCTTCGTCGGGTCGATGATACCGGCTGCAAGCAGATCCTCGTACTTGTCGTCGCGGGCGTTGTAGCCGAACGAGCCCTTGCCCTCGCGCACCTTGTTGACAACCACCGAGCCTTCGCCTCCGGCGTTGGCCACGATCTGACGCAGCGGCTCCTCGATGGCGCGCTTAACGATCTGGATACCGGTCGTCTGATCCTCGTTGTCGCCCTTCATGCCCTCGAGAGCGGCCGTAGCACGGATGTAGGC
>CALUNE010000010.1 GCA_944321945.1 uncultured Alistipes sp. | reverse complement strand
TCGGTTCTATATCGGCATCCGCACCACCGCCGGTCAATACAGATTCAGCCGCATGCCGATCATCGAAACGTTTGCTCATCCGTGAAGCCTCCCTTCTCAAAGGGAGGTTTGGAGGGTTTGTCGGCTCGGTTCTATATCGGCATCTGCACCACCGCCGGTCAATACAGGTTCAGCCGCATGCCGATATAGAACTTGCGGCCCATGAGCGGTCCCCAGACATTCATCGAGTTGAATGCCGCCGAGTAGGGATTCTCCGCATTCACGATCGGCTCCTTCTGCATGTAGTCGGCAATATTCTCGCAACCGACGTAGAGATCGAACTTGCCAAGCTTGCGGCTCACCTGCGCATAGAACATCGGATAACGCGGCGAATAGTTGTCATAGTCGGGAATGAGCACTCCGGCACCGTTGTCGACAAAGAGAGGCACCCGGCTCGGACCGTTCAACTGGGCCGTCGCATCGAAGGTCCAGCGACGGAACTTCGTGGCGTACTGGATATTGAGCAGCGTCTTGTAACGGCTGACCAGCGGTCGTTCGACCCGGGCCGGCGAACCGTCCGCACGCCGGATCGTCATCTCGCTGTCCGTGTAGCGGAACGTGGCGAAGATGTCCAGACGCTCGACGGGCGACCACGAGAAGTCGACCTGATAGGTATCGGTATAGGAGCGGCCGTCGGTGCTGTAGAAGACGATCCGGTCGGCAAACATCTCCTGATCGGCCACCACCGAATTGTAGAACTGCGTGCGGAAGTAGTCGACACTCAACGTGGCATCCTCGGCCTTGACCAGTCCGAAGCTCTGCGTGAGGCTTCCGCCCACGGTGAGGGCCTTCTCCATGCGGTCGACATCGCGGAACGAGGCGTCGACGGGCAGGCCGTCCTCGAAGGTCACCGGACGGATGGCGCGGCCCGTGGCCAGCACACCGATGTTGTCCGTCAGGAGGTTCGTCGAACGGTAGCCCAGACCGGCCGAGGCACGGAGCGTGGTCGACGGGGTGATGTTCCACTTCAGGTGGCCGCGCGGCGTCACGAAAAAGCGGTCGTAATAGTGGTTGTAGTCGCCCCGAATGCCCGCCACGATGGAGAACCGCTCCTTGACGGCGTAGGTATACTCGGCATAGAGACCCGCCTCACGCTCGTTGCGGTCCAGATTGAAATCGGCCTGCGCCAGCTGCTCGATCCACGGCGTACGGTTCAGCAGCCCCTCGCGGTAGTAGTCCAGATGGAGCTGGCCGCCGACGATCAGCGACGAACGATAGGTGAAGTAGTGGTTGTACATCAGGTTCAGCGCCACGGAGTTCTGATTGCCGTCGTAGTTGTTCAACCCGAAGTAGGCATCCTCGTTGAAGTGGTCGAAATCGGCCACGAACGCCAGATTCGAACGCATCTCGTCCTGTTCGTCGGCATCGTAAACCGACGGCCCGACGGGCATGCCGAGTTTGAAATAGCCGTTGACGTTGCGGTTTCGGATGTGCGATCCGTAGAGGGGCATGGGTTTGTCCTCGGCCTGCCAGTTCCAGTCGTTGAGCATCGCCTCGCGCATGGCCGCCGTGTTCCTGTAGTCCATCATGCCGCCCAGACGGTTTTCCTGGACGAACTTCCAGCCCCAGCGGATCTGCATGCCGTTGTCGGCGGCGTAGAGCCATTTGTTGGCCACGTTGATCTGGTTCGAAACAGGCAGATCATGGAATCCGTCGTCGTTGTGGTCCATGCGGCGCACATCCGTATCGCCCGAACCGTGGAGCAGGATGACGCTCGAGAGCTTCTTGTTCTTCGAGACGGGGAAGGCCGACGAGAGGTTGACCTCCGGGCGCAGTTCATCGTCGAGATAGACGTTCAGGAAGAGACGCTCCTCGTCGGTCGGTTTGCGGTGTTCGAGGTTGATCTGCCCGGTGATGGCCTCGTGGCCGGCCGTCACCGAGGCGACGCCCTTCGAGACCTGAATCGAATTGAGCCACATGCCGGGCGTGTAGCTCATGCCGTAGGGGGCGCTCAGACCGTGCATGATCGGGCGGTTTTCGTCGAGAATCTGGGTGTAGGTGCCGGCCAGACCGAGCATCTTGATCTGCCGGGCGCCGGAGATGGCGTCGCTGTACCCGACGGTGACCGAGGCCGAATTTTCGAACGATTCGGCCAGGTTGCAGCAGGCCATCTTGCAGAGCCCCGCAAAGGAGATCATCTCGCCCTTGACAATGCCGTCACGCTTGACGAAGTTGCCGCTGACGGCCCCCTCGACGACGACATCCTCGAGCGCGACGCCTTCGGAACGAAGCCTAAATTCAAGTTGGCCGACACCTCCGTCGACCCGGATCGTATCATTGACATAGCCGAGATACGAGGCCACCAGCCGATCGTATCCCTTGACGCGGTGGAGCAGGAAACCGCCCTCGGCATCGGTACTGGCGCCAATGGTCGTACCGGCCCAGTAGACCGAGGCTCCGACGAGGGGCTGAAGGTCGGCGTCACGCACCACGCCGCGCAGGTCCTGGGCCCCGACAATCGCGATGTCGGCCAGAACGGCCGACGCCGTCATGAGAAAAATTTTGCGAATCATGTGAGATTTTCCGTTTTGTTTCGCCGGCAAAGGTAACGCAACGCTCCTGCAACCGGATTGCAAACCGTTGCTTCGGCAGCGCATGAGCGTTCCGACCGGCCATCGGGACTCTGTCCCGTGATAAGGGGTTGATTACCCGGGCCCGGTCTCTCCGCCACAGCGGGGAGGATGGATTTCGGTCCGGGAAAAGAGGTGCCGCAAGCCCTGCAGCCCCGGCAATCGGATTCATTGCCATGAAAAAGGAGGAGATGCCGACAGTAATTGTCTGTCGGCGGGCAGCGGAGGCCGACGGCGGATCTGCCGTACGGAACCGGGTGCGGACACACGGCTCCGTCCTTGCAGAATCAGCCCCGGGAGGGAGGAGCCCTTCGTCCGGCACACTCCGCCACGACATCGCGGGGGAGTGCTTCCGCACGCAATGCCGCACCGCGCGCTGCGACAAGAAGAGTGGCCGCAGGCGGACATTCAACCGTCAGCGAAGGCGGCAGTTCGGAGATGATGCACTTGATGAATTTGTCGTTGTCGTTCGAATGCGACGACGTGTAGAGATCGATTCGGGTGGAATGGCGGTCGCAGTCACAGTCCGAGCCGATCTGCCCGCCCGTGCAGCCATTGTCCGGCGTGAGGTCATGCATCACGCAACACGTCGGACAGCGATGTTCCGTCACGGCGCGTTTCATATCCAGGCACTTGCAGGTCACCGAAGCCAGCGACACCGAGGCCGTGGCCGCGATGTAGAGGGCGCAAAGCACCAGAGCGATATAGCGTTTGAGTTTCATGCCTCGATGATCCCGCAGTCGGCAAGTCGATCGATCCAGCGGCGGGCATCGCGCCGGGCCGTCCCGGGCTCCACGTCGTAACGCGCCTCGAGGGCCCGAGCGACATCGTCGGCCGAGAACTCCCGTCCGCGGAAGCTCTCCCACAGATAGCAGGCCGACGGATTGAGTGCGACGATGCGCGTCGGAGCGGATGTTTCGCCGCCTCCGGGGATCACGACGACGTGTTCTCCGGCCATTTCGCGAAGGCTGTATTCCGAACGGATCTTCATCATGCTTGCGACTTGTCCGAGGGCAAATGTAGGAAAAATTCCGCAGATCGCCTAATTTTTCGTACCTTTGTGGATATGGAATCCGCCACGGACCAAATCTTTCAGACACTCAAACGCTATTGGGGCTTCACATCCTTCCGTTCGGTACAGGAGCAGATCATCCGTTCGGTGATGGAGGGGCGCGACACGCTGGCGCTGATGCCCACCGGCGGCGGAAAGTCGCTCACCTATCAGGTGCCGACCATGGCCCGCGAGGGGCTCTGCGTGGTGGTCACACCGCTCATCGCCCTGATGAAGGATCAGGTCGACCGTCTGCGGCGGATGGGCATCCCGGCCGTGGCAATCCACTCGGGACTCTCGCCGCGGCAGATCGACATCGCGCTGGACAACTGTGTCTACGGCGACACGAAGTTTCTCTACGTGGCGCCGGAACGGCTGGCCACCGAGGCCTTCCGGCTGCGGGTCGTGCGGATGCCCGTGACGCTGCTGGCCGTCGACGAGGCCCACTGCATCTCGCAGTGGGGCTACGACTTCCGCCCCTCCTACCTGCGCATTGCCGAACTGCGCGAAAAACTCCCCGACGTACCGGTGCTGGCACTGACGGCCTCGGCGACGAAGCCCGTGGCCGAAGACATCATGCACCACCTGAAATTCGCCGAACCGCACATTATCCGCAGCAGTTTCGCCCGCCCGAACCTTTCGTACAGCGTCCGCCACACGGACGACAAACTGGGTCAGCTGCTGCGGCTGCTGCACAACGTTCCCGGCTCGGGGATCGTCTACACGCGGACCCGCGAAGGGGCCGAACAGCTCGCCGAACAGCTCCGCGATGCCGGAATCACCGCCGCAGCCTACCACGGAGGTCTGGGCCATGCGGACCGCGCCCGGCGTCAGGAGGAGTGGCTGCAGAACCAGGTGCGGGTAATGGTGGCCACGAACGCCTTCGGGATGGGAATCGACAAGGCCGACGTCCGCTTTGTGGTCCACTACGCGATGTGCGACTCGCTGGAGAGCTACTACCAGGAGGCCGGACGCGCCGGTCGCGACGGCCGACGGGCCTATGCCCTGCTGCTGGTGGCCTCGGACGACGGCGACCGCATCGCCCGCCGTTTCGACCAGGAGTTCCCGCCGCTCGAGAAGATCAAGGAGATCTACGAACGCATCTGCTCCTACCTGCGCATCGGCATCGGCGAAGGCGGCGAGACGAGCCATCTGTTCAACCTCTACGACTTCTGCGCCCGCGAACATCTCTATGCGGGGACGGTGCAGAGCGCCGTGAAGCTTCTCCAGCAGAACGGCTACATGACACTGACCGACATGCAGGACAATCCGGCACGGGTGATGTTCTGCGTGAGCCGCGACGACCTCTACCGGCTGCGGCTGCAGCGCGACCGGCTGGATCCCTTCATCCGCACGATGCTGCGCCTCTACAACGGCATCTTCACCGACTTCCGCCCCATCGACGAGGGCGAACTGGCCACGTGGAGCGGCTATACGGTCGAGCGGGTCAAGGAGCTGCTCAAGGAGCTTTGGCAGCTGCGCGTGATCCGCTACATCCCGTCGAACCGCTCGCCGATCCTCTTCCTGAACGAGGAGCGGCTCCCGCGCGAAGACCTCTACATCGCGCCGGAGACCTACCGGCGGCGCCAGGAGTTGATGCACGAACGCTTCGAGCGAATGCTGGCCTACGCGGAGAACGACACCGAATGCCGGAGCGTGATTCTGGAGCGTTACTTCGGTTCCGAGGCGCCCGAGCCGTGCGGTATCTGCGACGTCTGCCTGGCCCGCCGCCGGGCCGCCAAGGCGCAGGCCGCACGAGACGGCACCCCTCCGGATGCTCACGAAGGGTCATCCGACGGCGCGACGGTCCCCGGTCCGGCACATTCCGGCGCGACGTTCCCCAATTCGGCACATTCCGGCGCGACGGTCCCCAATTCGGCACATTCCGGCGCGACGATCCCCGGTCCGGCACATTCCGGCGCGGCGGTTTCGGACAGTCCGGCGGCCCGGCCGAGCGGAGAATCTTCCCCGAAAGCCGCCGGCCACACCCCTGCGCCCACGACCGAACCGGCCGCCGCATGGTCGGACCAGACGCTCCGCACCCGCCTGCTCGAACGGCTTGCCTCGGCGCCGGCCGACCCCCGACAACTGGCTGCCGACTGCCCCGCCTCGCCCGAACGCGTGGCCGCCGCCCTGCGCGAATTGCTCGCCGAAGGCAAAATCGTCAGCGACGAGGGCGGGATATTGAAAATTATTCCGTAATTTTGCCCTAACATTATGACCACAGTCAACAATTTTACGGACAAAATCAGCAATGAGGATGCAGCCAGCCTTCCGGCCATCGAGTTCGGAGGCGAGATCCGCATCATCGATCAGGAACGCGACATCGCCGAGGCCTGCAAAATCCTCGCCGCCGAACCCATGATCGGATTCGATACCGAAACCCGCCCCTCGTTCCGTCCGGGCGTAACGTTCCGCGTATCGCTTCTGCAACTCTCGACCCCCCGGGTCTGCTACCTCTTCCGGCTGAACAAAATCCCGCTGGCCAAACCCATCATCCAGCTGCTGGAGAACAAACAGGTGATGAAGATCGGCGCCGACGTGGCCGGCGACCTGCGCTCGCTGCACCAGATCCGCCACTTCCGCGACGCGGGCTTCATCGATCTGCAGTCGATCGCCCCGCAGTGGGGCATCGGCGAAAAGAGCCTGCGCAAACTCTCGGCCATCGTACTCGGACAGCGCGTCTCGAAGGCCCAGCGGCTGAGCAACTGGGAGGCCACAACATTGACCGACAAACAGCAGCTCTACGCCGCTACGGATGCCTGGGTCTGCATCCGCATCTACGAAACACTGCTCCGCACCCCGAAAAAACCGTTACGTCCATGATACCACAAGTCATTCTGCGCAAAGGCAAGGAGGAGTCGCTCCTGCGCCGCCACCCCTGGATCTTCTCGGGGGCCATCGATCACATCCGGGCCGAAGAGGAGGAGGATTTCGCGGAGGGCGCGCTGGTCGAAGTCTACACCCACTCGGGCGAATTCATCGCCCAGGGACACTACCAGGTCGGATCGATCGCCGTACGGGTGCTGTCGTTCGACCGCGAACCGATCGATCAGGCGTGGTGGAACCGCCGTGTGGCCGTGGCCCGCGACGTACGCCAGGCACTCGGGCTGACGGACAATCCCCGCACGACCTGCTACCGGCTGATTCACGGGGAAGGCGATTCACTGCCGGGACTGGTGGTGGACCTCTACGGCTCGACGGCCGTCATCCAGTGCCACTCGGTGGGCATGTACCGCTCGCGCATGGAGATTGCCGAGGCGCTGCGCACGGCCTACGGCGACCGCCTGTCGGCCATCTACGACAAATCGTCGCAGACACTCCCCTTCAAGGCCAATCTGGGGGCCGTCGACGGCTATCTGTGGGGCCATGCCGAATGTGCCTCGCAGGTGGTGCTCGAAAACGGCGAACAGTTCCTCGTCAACTGGGAGGAGGGCCAGAAGACGGGCTTCTTCCTCGATCAGCGCGAAAATCGCGAACTCGTCAAACGCTATGCCAAGGGCCGCACGGTCCTCAATACGTTCTGCTACACGGGCGGATTCTCGGTCTACGCCCTCTCGGGCGGAGCCCGCGAGGTGGTTTCGGTCGATTCGTCGGAGCGGGCCGTGGAGCTGGCGACGGAGAACATGCGGCTGAACTTCGGCCAAACGGACAACCATACGGAACTCGCGGCCGATGCCGTCGAGTACCTCAAGCAGATCGGCGACCGCTACGATCTGATCATCCTCGACCCGCCGGCCTTCGCCAAACACCACAAGGTGCTGAGCAACGCCATGCAGGGTTACAAGCGGCTCAATGCACGGGCCCTGTCGCAGATCCGCCCGGGAGGCATTCTCTTTACCTTTTCGTGCTCACAGGCCGTATCGAAGGAGCTGTTCCGCACGACGGTCTTCTCGGCAGCGGCCATCGCCGGGCGTAAGGTCCGGATCCTGCACCAGCTGACCCAGCCGGCCGACCATCCGATCAACATCTATCACCCCGAAGGCGAATACCTCAAAGGGCTGGTTCTCTACGTCGAATAGCACAACCTAAATACAGCCCAACATGAAACGTCTGCTGATGCTTGCGGCGATGGTAAGCCTCGCCGCCCCGCTGACGGCCCAAAGCCGTCTGGAAACCGTGACGATCCCCAGCCGTCTGCTCGGCGCGGAGAAGACCTGCATGGTCTACCTGCCCGACGGCTACGACCGCGACACGGATCGCCGTTATCCGATACTCTACCTGCTGCACGGTGCCAGCGATACCTACACGGCCTGGACAGAAAAGGGCAACATGCGTCAGATCACCGACGAAGCGATCGCTGCGGGACTGGCCTCGCCGATGGTGATCGTCATGCCCGATGCCTCGGGTGAGGGCGAACGCCACACCGGAGAACACATGGGCTATTTCGATGTCGAAGGGTGGCCCTACGAACGCTTCTTCTTCGAGGAGTTCATGCCCCAGATCGAACGCCGCTACCGGATCCTGGCCGACAAACAGCATCGTGCCATTGCCGGCCTCTCGATGGGCGGAGGCGGTACGGCCGCCTATGCACTGCATCACCCCGAACTCTTCGGATCGGCCTGCTCGATGAGCGGTCTGCTCGATCTCTTCCCGGGGCCGCGCGACTATGACAACGCCTTCATGCGCTCCGTGGTGGAGAATTCGCCGGTAGCCCTGCTGCGCAACATGTCCGACAAACAACTGGAAGCCGTGCGCACGGTCCGCTGGTGGGTAGACTGCGGCGACGACGACTTCCTCTGGAAAAGCAACGTGGACTTCTATGCGCTCATGCGCGAGCACAACATCCCGGTTCAGTACCGGATGCGAGACGGAATCCATTCGTGGCGCTACTGGCAGACGGTGCTTCCCGATGCGCTGACCTTCTTCTCGATCGGGTTCGGCCAATAAGCGGGTCGGCACAGAGACGCCCCGGCACCGCATCGCCTCCTTCCGGTCCTCAGACGACTGCCGCCTTTCTGCCCGGGCTCCCAACCAAAATGGCCCTTCCCGATCGGGAAGGGCCTTTTTTCATCCTCTCGTCCGCCAGTCTCAACCAGCGGCCCGAGACACCATGCGGATCCGTCGCCAGTCCGATCGGATGCCGCCTCAACGTCCGTTACTTGCGCTTGGCACGCTGCTGAGCCTCCTGCTGACGGAGCAGCTCTTCGTAACGCTGCTGGAACTTCGATTTCTTGCCGTTCGACTTCCGGGCGGCATTGGCCTGCATGATGGCATGAATCTTCTCGTCGTCGACCATACGGCGGATGACAAGCGTCTGACCGATGGTGAAGAGGTTCGAGAGAAGGTAGTAGTAGCACAGACCGCTCGAATAGCTGTTGAACCAGAAAAGCATCATCAACGGCATCAGATAGACCATCATGAACTTCATGCCGGCCATCTGGGGCTGCGACGAAGCCGTCTGCTGGTAGTTGTACCACGAATAGCCGAAGAGCGAGATGGCCATCAACAGGGCGAACAGCGAGACATGATCGCCGTAGAACGGGATCGAGAAGGGCAGATTCAGCACGCTGTCATACGACGAGAGGTCGTCGGCCCACAGGAACGGCTGCTCGCGCAACTCGATCGACGCCGGGAAGAAGCGGAACATGGCAATCAGAATCGGCAGCTGGATCAGCATCGGAATACATCCTCCCATGGGGTTGATGCCGGCCTTCTTGTAGAGCTCCATCGTAGCCTGCTGACGCTTCATGGCATCCTCCTGTTTGGGATACTTCTTGTTCAGCTCGTCGACCTGGGGCTTGATCAGCCGCATCTTGGCCATCGAGACGTAGCTCTTGTAGGTCAACGGGAAGATCACCAGTTTGACCAGGATAACCAGAATCAGGATGATGATGCCGAAATTCGAGATGTAGTTGCGCAGGAAGTCGAAGACCGGGATCACGCACCAGCGGTTGACCCATCCGAAGATTCCCCAGCCCAGCGGCACGAGACGCTCCAGGTGGATATCCTCACCCGCCGGGAATTCGACCTTCTTGAGGATCGAGTACTTGTTCGGGCCGAAATAGAAGGCGAAGTCGTAACTTTCCGTCTGCGGCGTGTAGGGCACGGCCATCTGCGCCGAGAAACTCTTCAGCAGATCCGATTCGGGAGCAGCCGTCGTGAAGGCCATGTTGGCATAGGTGACATTTTCGGGGGCGATGAAGACCGACGAGAAGAACTGCTGCTTGAAGGCCACCCAGTTGACCTGGGACGAGACCTCCTTCGATTTCGATTTTTCGCTCATGCCCAACTCCTCGATCGAGCTTTCGCCCGGGAAGCGGTAGGCCAGCGTCGTGTACATGTTCTCGTTCTGGAAGCCGCGTTCGTTCTGATAGGTGTCGTTCGTCCAGTCGATCAGGATCTGGGTCTGGTTGGCCATGGCGCGGGCCATGTCGACCATCTGCACGTCGAAATCCACCAGATAGTCGCGCTCGGGGCTCTTCGTATCATATATAAGGTATCGATACTCCAGGGCCGACGATTCGTCCATGCGCAGACGCATGACCACCTGTTTGGCTCCGTCGGCTGCGGTCGTGACCGGATCGGCCTCGAAGACATAGTCAAGCGTGTTGACCGGGACATTGCGCAGCCCGTTCTTGACGTAGAACGACAGTCCGAAGCGCGACGTGGCGGGATCCATCAGTTCGACAGGCTGGTTGCGTTCGTCGCGCGGAGCATACTTGGTGTAATCCTTCAGCGTGACACCCTTGACCTGACCGCCGAGCGTCGAGAAGCGGATCGAGAGCAGGTCGTTTTCGACCGTGAACTCTTCGGGCTGTGCCTCGCGGGCCCGGGTCAGGGCCTCGCCCAGCGTCTCGACCTGACGCTGATGCGCCGCGGCGGCCAGCGAATCGGCCGTGAGCGAATCCGCCCATACGGCCTCCGATCCGGCCACCGAATCGGCCGCCTCGGCGGCGTGCGAGACCCGTGCCAGCGAATCCACGTAGGCGTCATAGATTGCCTGCCGCTGCTGTTGTTTCTGCTGATCCTTACTGCTGAAGTAGGCGAATCCGATGAAGAGGAGCGCTACGACACCAATACCGATAAACGATTTCTTATCCATTCAAACGTTGTTGCTTGTTTTCAGTGAGTGATAGTTTCGGGGAAGTTTCGATCATCCGGGCGAGGTCCGTTACTTCTTTTTCTTCTCCTCGTCGTACTCGAGGGCGGCCTTGACGAAGGCCACGAAGAGCGGCGACGGACTCTCGACGGTACTCTTGTATTCGGGGTGGTACTGCGTGCCGACGAACCAGGGATGATCCTCGATCTCGACCACCTCGACCAGATTCGTATCGGGGTTTATGCCCACGGCCTTCATGCCGGCGGCCTCGAAACGCTCGAGATAGTCGTTGTTGAACTCGTAACGGTGGCGGTGACGCTCCGAGATATTGAGTTTGCCGTAGGCGGCGGCCACCTTCGAGCCCTTGCGCAGCACGCAGGGATAGGCGCCCAGACGCATCGTTCCGCCCTTGGCCGTCACGCCCTTCTGCTCCTCCATCAGGTCGATGACCGGATGTGCCGTCTGCTCCATTTCGCTGGAGTTGGCATCGGCGATACCCAGGACGTCGCGCGCGAACTCGATCACGGCGCACTGCATGCCGAGGCAGATACCCAGGAACGGAATGCGGTTCTCACGGGCGAAACGTACGGCTTCGATTTTGCCCTCGATACCGCGGTTGCCGAATCCGGGGGCTACGAGAATACCGGCCATCTTGCCCAGCTGTGCGGCGACATTCTCCGGGGTGATCTTCTCCGAATTGACGTAGTGGAGCTTGACATGGCAGTCGTTGACGGCGCCGGCATGGATGAACGATTCGCTGATCGACTTGTAGGCGTCGTGGAGTTCGGTGTATTTGCCCACCAGCGCGATGTCGATCTTCTTCGAGGGGTGCATCACCTTCTCGACAAAGGCGCGCCAGGCGGTCATGTCGGGCTCCTTGTCGGCCGGGAGGTTCAGTTTGTCGAGCACCACCTCGTCGAGGTGCTGGGCGTGCATCATCAGCGGCACTTCGTAGATCGACGGGACATCGATCGACTCCATGACGGCATTGGCGTCGACATTGCAGAAGAGGGCCACCTTGCGTTTGAGAGCGGTCGTCAGGGGGCGTTCGGCACGCAGAACGAGGATATCGGGCTGAAGTCCGTTCTCGAGCAGCGCCTTGACCGAATGCTGCGTAGGTTTGGTCTTCATTTCGCCCGAAGCCGCCATGTAGGGGATCAGCGTCAGATGGACCAGCGCCGTGTTCCTGTATCCGAGCGAATAGCGGAGCTGACGCACCGACTCGATGAAGGGCTGCGACTCGATGTCGCCCACCGTACCGCCGATTTCGGTGATGATGATATCGTACTTTTTGGTCTGTCCCAGGAGCTGGATGCGGCGTTTGATCTCGTCGGTGATGTGGGGAATCACCTGCACGGTCTTGCCCAGGTATTCGCCCTTGCGCTCCTTCTCGATGACGCTCTTGTAGATGCGGCCCGTGGTGACGTTGTTGGCCTTCGAGGTGGGATGATTCGTGAAGCGCTCGTAGTGACCGAGATCGAGGTCGGTTTCGGCACCGTCCTCCGTAACGTAACACTCGCCGTGCTCATAGGGGTTGAGTGTTCCGGGGTCGACGTTGATGTAGGGGTCGAGCTTCTGAATGGTCACCGAATAGCCCCGGGCCTGCAACAGCCGGGCGATCGAAGCGGAGATGATACCCTTGCCGAGCGAAGATGCTACACCGCCCGTCACGAATATGTACTTGGGTTTGGTCAGTTTCATTCCTTTATTTGATTTGATCTGTCGTTTTTTGTCTTTTTGGTCTGTTCTCAAAATTCAACTTACAACGAAGTCCGGCTTCGGATTGCGAAAATCAGGTTACGGGATACTCCGGGACATTTGCTCACCTGTTTCTTCAACGGAGTAACCGCCGGTCCGGTCTCGTGCGCCCGGCCTCTCATGCACCCGGCCTCTCATGCGCCCGGCTTCTCGTGCACCCCGCCTCTCGTGTACCCGGCTTCTCGTGTGCCCGGCTTCTCGTGTGCCCGACGGCTCGTGCGCCCCGCCCGAACTTCCGGTTCCCGCGGAAAGGGGCCGGCAGGAGCTTATCGGTCTGCTCGCAATCCGACAACAAGGATCAGGCGTTGCCGTCCTTGCTGTCCTTGTCTTCGGTCTCCTGACGGTCGATCAGACGAACCTTCTCGATCGTGGCGGCCATCTCTTCGCGGGCCCGCTCGATCTTGGCACGCACGTCAGCCACAAGGGCTTCGGCGTTTTTCGACTTGGCGAAGAATCCGATATTGTTCTCCAGCAGGCCGATCTCCTGCTCGAGCTGACGCACCTTGTTGTAGAGGCGGTCGCGCTCCGAACGCAGGCGACGGTCGCCCGCACCCTTCATCGAGGAGATCTTCTCGCGGAAGCGGCCCATCGAGCGGTCGCGTTCCGAGCCGCGCAGCACGTTGAAGAGCTGATCCACGGCAGCCTTGTATCGCTTCTGAATGGCATCCTTCTGTTTGATGGGCACAAATCCGATCTCGCTCCAGCGGCGCTGGAAGTCGCGGATCACCTCGTAGCCGCCCGTGCGGACATCGGCCTCAGCCATCTCGTCGAGCAGGGCCTGTTTGCGACGGAGATTCTCCTCGTATTCGCCGTCGACCGATGCGAAGTGGGCGGCCTTACGCTCGAAGAACTTGTCGCAGGCGGCGCGGAAACGCTTCCAGACCGCCTCGGAGTGGCGGCGCGATACGGCACCGATCTGCTTCCAGCGGGCCTGGAGGGCGATCAGTTCATCGGTCGTCTTCTTCCAGTCCTCGCTGCCCGAGAGCGATTCGGCTGCTTCGCAGATTTCGTTCTTCAGCTGCAGGTTGTGCTCCATCTCGGCCTTCAGCCCGGCGTAGAACTGGCGCTTGGCCTCGAAGAACTTGTCGCAGGCCGTACGGAAGCGTTCGTAGATGCGGTTGTTATCCTTCTTGGGGGCAAAGCCGATGGTCTTCCAGGTCTTCTGGATTTCGAGCAGCTTGTCGCTGGCGCGGTTCCACTCCTTGCGGGTGGTCAGCGGCTGCGAGGCCAGCTCTTCGGTCGCCTCGCAGAGTCCGGTCTTGAGTTCGAGGTTCTTGACCTGCTCGGCCTTCAGAGCCTCGAAATGCTCCTGATGCTGCTTGTTGATGCGGCTCGACGCGGCCTTGAAACGCTCCCAAAGGGCCTCCTTGTATTCGTTGGCCACGGGACCCGTCTCACGCCACTCGTCGTGGAGCTTCTGCAGCTTGTGGAAGGCCTCGACCACCGAGGGCTCGAGCAGCAGCGCCTCGGCCTGTTCGCAGAGGGCCACCTTCTGTTCGTAGTTCTTCTTCAGGTCGAGATCGCGCAGCTCCTTGTTGATCTTGATGAAGTTGTAGAAGTTCTCGACATGGAGGTTGTAGGTCTCCCACAGATCCTTGATATACTGCTGCGGAACGGGACCCGTATCGCGCCAGCGCTGCTGGAGCTCGCGGAACTTGGTGAAGGTATGGTTGAGCGTCTCGTCGGAATTGACCAGCTCCTTCAGCTCCTCGATGATCTGCTGTTTGACCTTGAGATTGGCCTCCTTCTCGGCCTCGAGGTTGGCGATGAAGATGTCGCGGCGACGGCGGTACTCCTTGAAAAGTTCCTTGAGCTGAATCTCCGCGCCGTCGACTGCGGGTGCAAAATCCTCCTCGGCACCGCCCTCCTCAAGGAAACGGCGGCGTGCGGCCTCGACCTCGGCGCGACGAATGCGGTAGAAGGCGATCTTCAGGGCCTCGACATCGCGGCGGATCGACTGCACGGGCTGCTCGTCGAGCATCCGAGCGAACAGTGCCACCAGCTCCTCCTTGCTCTTTCCGGCGAACTTCTCTTCGGCGGTGTTCTTCTCTCCGGCGAGCTGATCGGCTTCGGCCTCCTCGGCGGTTTCGTCGCCCAGTTCGAGACCGGCGTCGTGAGCGGCCAGAGCGGCCTCCTCATCGGCAAAATCGACCCGTACATCAGCCGGAGCGCTCTCCTCGTCGAAATCCGACACGGGTTCTGCAGCGGGTTTGATCCGCACACGCCGGGGACGCGGGGTCTCCTCCTCTGCGACGGCCGTCTGCGCCTCATCGGCCGGGCGCTCCGTGGTGGCGGCGGCAGCTTCGCCGGCCGGAGCGGCTTCAGTCTCGGGGCTCGCCAGCGGAGCCTCCTCAACGGAGGTTGCGGCAGTCTCTTCGGCGGAGGTTTGGGCCGGAGTTCCGGCAGGCGCTCCGGCATCCGTCACCGACGGAGTTGCCGCATCGGCCGGAGCCGCGGATTCTGAATGTTCGGAGGTTGCCGCGGGAGTTGCCGCGGGAGACGTCTGCGCATCTTCAGCCAGGGGGCTGACTTGCTCCTCGGGAGCAGAAAGTGTCGATTTTTCAGTAGCCATCACAGTAGAGGTTTTTGCTTCCCGACAAGCGGGAGTACATAAATCTCGCAAATATAACCATTTTATGCGGAACCCGAAAAAGAAATTGACAAAACCTGCATCAAGTCTCCGAACCCGGCCCGGCATACCCGATCCTTGCCCGGCGAAGAGCCGATCCGTCGGAAAAAGCGGCGGCATTCCGGAAAAAAATTCGTAACTTCGCAAAATGAACCACCCGACGGCGGATTCCGCACCGCCGTCCCAGAATCTGACGACAATGAGCCATCGCATCCTGCTGGTGGACGACGAGGTCGATATCCTCGAATTCGTCCGTTACAACCTCGTCCGCGAGGGTTACGAGGTCTTCACGGCCCAGAACGGCGCCGAGGCGCTGAAGATGGCCGCCGAGTGCCATCCGCATCTGATCCTGCTGGACATGATGATGCCCGTGATGGACGGTGCGCAGACGTGCCGCGCCATCCGCGAAAACCCCGAACTGAAGGATACGATGGTCGTCTTCCTCTCGGCGCTGGGCGAGGAGGAGCAGCAGCTGGCCGGCTTCGGCGTGGGGGCCGACGACTATCTGACCAAGCCGATCAAGATGAAACTGCTGGTCAGCCGCGTGCAGGCGATCCTCAAGCGCATCGACGCCGAAGAGGCCCCCGCCAAGAGCTCCTCTCCGGGGATCACCGTCGACCGCGAACGCTACATGGTGATCCGCGACGGCGAGGAGATCAGCCTTCCGCGCAAGGAGTTCGCCCTGCTCGACCTGCTCTACTCCTCGCCGGGCAAGCTCATCCCGCGCGAGGAGATCTACGCCAAGATCTGGGGCACGGAGGTGGTCGTGGGCGACCGCACGATCGACGTCCACATCCGTAAGCTGCGTCAGAAGATCGGCGACGAACGCATCGTCACGGTCAAGGGCGTCGGCTACAAGTACGAGCCCTGATCCGGCACGCGACGGACCGCAAGACGATGCGAATCGGAGCGCCGGGAAGAGCCCCGGCAAACGAAAACAGGTTAGGTTAAACAGGTTCAAGACATGACACAACAGGGAAAATACCGCCGGATCGTCATCAAGATCGGCAGCAACGTGCTGACGCGCGACGACGGACGTCCCGACACGACACGCATCTCGGCACTGGTCGACGAGATCGCCCGCCTGCACCGGGCCCGCATCGAGGTGATCGTCGTCTCGTCGGGTGCCGTGGCCTCGGGACGCAGCCTGCTCGAATCACGCGTCGGACGCATCGACACGGTCTCGGCGCGCCAGCTCTATTCGGCCGTCGGACAGGTCAAGTTGCTCAACCGCTATTACGACCTCTTCAACGAATACGGCATCACCTGCGGACAGGTCCTCACCACGAAGGAGAGCCTCTCGACCCGCCGCCAGTACCTCAACCAGCGCAACTGCATGGAGGCGATGCTTGCCGCCGGCGTGATCCCGATCGTCAACGAGAACGACACGATCTCGGTCACGGAGCTGATGTTCACCGACAACGACGAACTCTCGGGGCTCGTGGCGGCGATGATGGGAGCCGATGCGCTGCTGATTCTGAGCAACATCGACGGCATCTACGACGGTTCGCCGTCGGACCCCGCCTCGCAGGTCATCCGCCGTGTGGCGCCGGGACGCGACCTCTCGCAGTACATCGACACGACACGTTCGTCGCGCGGCCGCGGCGGCATGACCTCCAAGAGCCGCATCTCAAGCCGCGTGGCCGGCGAGGGCATCGAGGTGGTGATCGCCAACGGACGCCGCGACAACATCCTGACGGACCTCGTGCTGACCGACCGCGACGTGGTCTGCACGCGTTTCGAACCGGCTCCGCACAGCGCTTCGGGCGTCAAGAAGTGGATCGCCAGCAGCGAAGGCTTCGCCAAGGGGGCGCTGCGGCTCGATGCCGGAGCCGTCGAGGCAGTGCGGCGGAGCCAGGCGGCGAGCATCCTGGCCGTGGGCGTCACCGGGGTCGAGGGCGAATTCGAACGCGACGACATCGTGCGGATCCTCTCGCCCGACGGCACCCAGCTGGGCGTGGGACGCATCTCGTGCGACAGCGACACGGCCCGCCGCAATCTGGGCCGAAAAGGACTCAAACCTTTGATTCACTGCGATTATCTTTATCTGGAATAGTGGCCATGGAAACCGATTACCGATCCCTCTTCGAGGCGGCCCGCAAGGCCGGAGCCGCCTTGGGCAATCTCCCCGCCGAACGGCTCTCCGAAGCGGTCCGCACGGCCGCCGACATGCTCCGCAGCCATACGCCGGAGATCCTAGCAGCCAATGCCGGGGATCTGGCCGCGATGGATCCCTCGTCGCCGCTGTGCGACCGGCTGCGGCTGACGCCCGAACGTCTGGAGGCTATTGCCGCCGACATGGAGGCCGTGGCGGCGCTCCCCTCGCCACAGGGCGAGACACTCGACGCCTGGACCCGCCCCAACGGCATGACGATCCGCAAGGTGCGCGTGCCGTTCGGCGTCGTGGGGATGATCTGCGAGGCGCGTCCCAACGTCACGGCCGACATCTTCTCACTCTGCATGAAGACGGGCAATGCCTGCGTGCTGAAGGGCGGCAGCGACGCCCGCCGCTCGAACGAAGCGATCGCCCGCGCCCTCCACGAAGCGCTCCGCCGGGCGGAGATCGACCGGGCGGCCTTCACGCTGCTGCCGTCGGACCACGCGGCCGTGGGCGAACTGCTCAACGCCGTGGGTTACGTCGATGTGGTCATTCCGCGCGGCGGCGCAGGGCTGATCCGCTTCGTGCGCGAGCATGCCCGGGTCCCGGTGATCGAGACCGGCGCCGGGATCGTCCACACCTACTTCGATGCGGCCGGCGACGTGGAGAAGGGCCGGCGGGTGATCTGCAACGCCAAGACGCGGCGCGTGAGCGTCTGCAACGCGCTGGACTGTCTCATCATCCACCGCGACCGGCTGGGCGATCTGCCCGCACTGTGCGCCCCGCTGGCCGAGCATCACGTCACGCTCTACGCCGACCGCGAGGCCCTCGCCGCCCTCACGGACCACTACCCCGCCGAACTGCTTCGTCCAGCCACCGATGACGACTACGGCACGGAGTTCCTCGACTACAAGATGGCCATCCGCAGCGTCGGATCGCTCGACGAGGCGCTGGACCACATCGCCCGCTACTCGTCACACCACAGCGAGGCCATTGTGACCGAAGATCCGACCACGGCCGACATCTTCACCCGGCGGGTCGATGCGGCGTGCCTCTACGTCAACGTCTCGACGGCCTTCACCGACGGCGGACAGTTCGGTTTCGGCGCCGAGGTCGGCATCTCAACCCAGAAGCTCCATGCCCGCGGTCCGATGGGCCTCCCCGAACTGACCACCTACAAATACATCGTCACGGGCGACGGCCAGATCCGCACCTCGTAACCGATCGGATAAAAAATCCCGCTTTTCGGGTAAAAAATGAAACAATCCGTAATCATTTTTTACTTAAATTTGCAAGTCCGTAAAATAATACCTACATTTACTTATGATTCGTGAACTCTTCTGCGTGGGACTGGGCGGGGCTATCGGAAGCATGGCCCGCTATGCGCTTTCGTCATGGATGCTCGGAGGCCAACTGCTGCTGGGGTTCCCGCTCGGAACGTTTACGGTCAACGCCGTCGGGTCGCTTCTGATCGGCTTCCTGCTCCAGACGCTCTCCTCCTCGACCTGGAGCTGGCTGCTCGTCGTGGGACTTTGCGGAGGATTCACCACCTTCTCGACCTTCTCGGCCGATACGGTTCGCCTGCTGCGGGCCGGCGATTACGGACCGGCAGTCTGGTATGTGGTGCTGAGTGTATGCGTCTGCCTGATATTCACGGCTCTGGGCATGCTCCTCGGATCGCAGACCCGTGCGTAGAGGGACGGACAAGACGATCGGGCACATCCCATCAACCGCAGACGATTGGACGATATCCCGACAACAAAGATCATACAAAAACTTAAAAAATAACGCATTATGGTAATTCTCGTATTGAACTGCGGCTCTTCGTCGATCAAATACCAGGTGATCGACATGGAGGGCAAGACGGGCAAACTGCTCGCCAAAGGTCTCGTGGAACGCATCGGGCTGCCCGAAGGCGACCTCACCCACAAACCCGTCGGCAAGACGCCGTTCGAACTCCACCAGCCGATCCCCGACCACACGACCGGCATCAAACTGGTCCTCGACGCACTGACCGACCCCACGCACGGCGTGATCACGTCGCTCGACGAGGTGAAGGCCGTCGGCCACCGCGTGGCTCACGGCGGCGAATTCTTCCCCGCCAGCTGCATCGTCACCGAAGATGTCAAGGCCAAGATCCAGTCGCTGTGCCAGATCGCCCCGCTGCACAATCCCGCCAGTCTGGAGGGTATCAACGCCGTGGAGAAGGTACTCCCGGGCGTGAAGCAGGTGACGGTCTTCGACACGTCGTTCCACCAGACCATCCCCGCCGTCAACTACATGTACGCCCTGCCGTACGAATACTATGAAAAATACCGCGTGCGCAAGTACGGATTCCACGGAACCAGCCACAAATACGTGGCCCGCGTCGGCGCCGAACTGGCCGGCCTGGAGTTCGAAAACTCGAAGATCGTCACCTGCCACATCGGCAACGGAGGCTCCGTCACGGCCGTGCTCAACGGCAAGTCGTTCGATACGTCGATGGGCTTCTCGCCGCTCGACGGTCTGGTCATGGGCACGCGCTGCGGCCAGGTCGACGCCAGCGCCATCACCTTCATCGGCGAAAAGGAGGGCATGAGCTACGCCCAGCTCGAGACGATGATGAACAAGAAGTCCGGCGTGCTGGGCCTGACGGGCATCTCGAGCGACATGCGCGACATCGACCACGCCTACGACGAAGGCAACGAACGCGCCATTCTGGCCCGCGACATGTACTACCGCCGCATCAAGAAGTTCGTCGGCGAATATGCCGCCGAGATGGGCGGTGTGGATCTGATCGTCTTCACGGGCGGCGTGGGCGAGAACTCGAGCGAAATGCGCGAATCGGTCTGCTCGGGGCTCGAATTCATGGGCGTCCAGTTCGACAAGGAGGCCAACCGCGGCACGCGCGGCGTGAACAAGATCCTCTCGAAGCCCGAATCGAAGGTCAAGGTCGCCGTCATCGCCACCGACGAGGAGCTGATGATCGCCACCGACACCTACAACCTGGTCAAATAGAAACAACGGATACAACAATCCCATAAAATCTCAAACATCATGATTCAGCATCTTACCGAGATCGTCGAAGAGGCGAGAAAACGGGGCAAAAAGCGCCTTGCCGTAGCTTACGGCCAGGATTCGCACACGCTGCAGGCCGTCTACGAGGCCTACAAGGAGGGACTTGTCGAGCCGACGCTCTTCGGCGACAAGGCCGTCATCGAACAGGTCTGCGCCGAAAACAACATCGACATCAAGGCCTTCAACATCGTCAACGAACCCAATGACGTGAAGTGCGTCCAGCAGGCCGTTGCGGCCGTCGTGGCAGGCAATGCCGACGTGCTGATGAAGGGTCTGGTCTCGACGGACAAGTACATGCGCGGAATCCTGAACAAGGATGCCGGCCTCTTCCCGCCGAAGGGCGTCCTGAGCCATGTCTCGATCATCGAAATGCCCTGCTACCACAAACTGCTCATCATCTCGGACGTGGCCGTTATTCCGCTGCCCGACTTCAAGCAGAAGATGAAGCAGATCGGCTACCTGGCCCAGACGGCCAAGCTGCTGGGCATCGACTGCCCGAAGATCGCCTGCATCGCCCCGTCGGAGCAGGTGCTCACGAGCGTGATCTCGTCGACCGAAGGGGCTATTCTGGCCAAGATGGGCGACCGCGGCCAGCTGGGCAACGTCATCGTCGACGGCCCGCTGTCACTCGACGTGGCCCTCTACAAGGATGTCGCCGAACACAAGAAGGTCAAGGGTTCGTCGGTGGCCGGCGATCCGGACTGCCTGCTCTTCCCGAATCTCGAGTCGGCAAACGTCTTCTTCAAGAGCGCCACGCACCTCTGCGGCGGCGAACTGGCCGCCATGGTGATGGGTACGAACGTTCCCTGCGTGCTGACTTCGCGCGGCGATACCAGCCTCACGAAGCTTTACTCGATCGCACTGGCTTGCCTGGCCGTGAAGAAATGACCTTTGCGGCGGGATAGCCGCACCTAACCTGACTGAACCGAGAACTTTATGAGCTACAAAATCTTAGCGATAAATCCCGGCTCAACATCCACAAAGGTCGCTCTTTACGAGGAAGAGCGGCCTTTGTTGGATTTGACGCTGCGCCACTCGACGGAGGAGCTGCAACGCTTCACCGATGTCATCGACCAGTTGGATTGGCGGAGAGGATTGATACTTTCGGCCCTGCGCGAAGCGAACTTCCCGCTGCGCGAACTGTCGGCCGTCATCGGCCGCGGCGGACTGATCCGCCCGATTCCGGCCGGAGTATACGAGGTGAATTCGCGGATGCGCTACGACCTGCGCAACGCGACGATGAAGCATGCCTGCAACCTGGGCGGGCTGCTCGCAGCACAAATTGCACACATGGCCAAGGTCAAGGCCTACATTGCCGATCCGCCCGTGGTGGACGAAATGGACGACACGGCCCGCATCACCGGCATGCCGATGTGCCCGCGCAAACCGATTTTCCACGCCCTGAATCAGAAGGCCATCGCCCGTCTGCACTGTGAAAAGAGCGGACGGATCTACGAACAGACCAATCTGATCGTGGCCCACATGGGCGGCGGCATCTCGGTCGCCGCACACCGGCAGGGTCGGATCGTCGACGTCAACAACGCGCTGGACGGCGACGGGCCCTTTGCTCCGGACCGGGCCGGGAGTATCCCGTCGAGCGAACTGATCAAAGTCTGCTTTTCGGGGCAATACACCCGCGAGGAGCTGCTGAAGTATGTTTCAAGCAAGGGCGGACTGGTCGCCTATCTGGGTACGAACTCCGTGATCCAGGTCATGGAACGCATCGACAAGGGCGATCAACGGGCCCGCAAGGTGCTGGATGCCATGTGCTACAACATCTCGAAACAGATCGGAGCCATGGCCGCCGCCCTCGAAGGGCGGGTGGACGGGATCCTGCTGACGGGCGGCATCGCCTACAACGAACCGGTCGTGGAGTACATCCGCAACCACTGTTCGTTCATCGCGCCGGTGACGGTCTATGCGGGCGAGAACGAACTCGAGGCGCTGGTGCAGAACGCACTGGTCGTCCTGCGGGGGATCGTCACACCGAAGGTCTACAAATAGCGGGAGACAAAAATCGCAAACAAATGGAAGACGGATCGCCTACGACTTGTGGGCGATCTGTTTTTTGAGGATGTCGCACACCTCGTGGAAAGCCTCGAAACGAAACAGCGCCGATCCTCCGACATAGAAGACAAAACCGACCACCAACTCTGCCAGCAGCCGCAGGATGTCGCTGCCCGGAATGAGCGCCCCGACGCCGCGCACGACCAGCCACATCCCCGCCGAAAGAAGTGCCACGGGCAGCAGCGTACGCAGGAAGCGCCCGATCGTAAGGTCGGTGAAACGCAGCGTGGCGACAAAGTTGATCCCCATCTCGCAGGCGGCGATGGCCACCAGCCCCCAGACTACGGCCATGACGCCGCGGGGGATTGTCACGGCGAAGATCACCGTCATGACCACCTTCTTGAGGATTTCGAGCCGCACGATGAGCGGACCGGCGCTCCGGGCCTTGAGGATGTTCATCGAGATGACGGCCACGGGCGAGAAGAGGCCAGCCAGGCAGACTACCTCGAAATAGGGCACCGTGGGCATCCACTCCTCGGACAGGAGCACGCCGAACAGATCGTGGGCCACGGCCGAGAGCCCCAGCATGACGGGAAACATGACGTAGGCGACGATCATCACCACCTGACGATAGCTTTCGGTGAGTTTCGGGAGGTCGTCGCGAATCTTCGAGAAGGCCGGGAAGGTGACGTTCTGCACGGCCTGCATGCCGGTCGTGGCGGGCATGTCCTTGATCTTGACGGCCTGGTCGAACGATCCCAGGGTCGAAGCCGGATAGAGCGATCCGAGGAAGAACTGCGGGATCTTGTTGTAGAAGTTCGAGATCAGGTCCGTAGCCATGAGGCTGCAGCCGAATTTCGACATTTCTTGCAGGGGCTGTCGCGAGAAGCGGCCCCGCGGACGCCAGTCGCTCAGCCACCAGAGGATTGCCGTGCGCAGCCCCACCGAAACGACCCGTTCGATCACCAGGCTCCAGATTCCCCACCCGGCCACGGCGAAGGCAATGGCGGCCAGTCCGCCGACGAGCGACGCGAGGAAGGTCACCTTCGAGAGCAGCGCAAAGCGGAACTGCCGGATGAAGATCGTGTTCTGCACGGCGCACAGAGCCGTCAGCGGCAGCAGCAGATAGAAGACCGGAGCGATTTCGGCGATGACCGGCATGTCGTACCAGCGGGCCACCAGCGGCGCCGTGGCCACCATCAGCACGTAGCAGAGCGTCGCAACGCTCATGTTGAACAGGAAGACCGACTTGTAGTCGGTATCCGAGGGGTCCTTGCGGCGGATGAGCCCCTGCGAGAAGCCGCCGTCGATGAGGACCAGCAGTACGGTGACGATGGCCGTCGGGATGGCCATGTAGCCCATGATCTCACGCGTCAGCAGGCGCAGGATCACGAACCGTACGGCCATCGTGAGGAGCATGGAACCGATCTTCTCGGCCATGCTCCACGCAACGCCCCGCGCGACCTTCTCTTTGAGCTCTCCGGCCAAGGTCTAACCGTTGTGACGGGCCTTGATCTCGTCGTTGCGGCGACGAATGTTCCGCACGTTGGAGATCTCGACGTAGGAGGCTCCGCCGTCGGGACCGAAGCTGCCGCCGACGATGGCCATCAGATCCTCGTCGTCGAGTTTGCGATACTGATCGATGAACTCCAGCGCATCGATCAGGAAGTGGTAGCGGTCCGAAAGCTCCTGATTGCGCAGAATGGGGACCACGCCGTACGAGAGGGCCAGAATCCGCTGGGCATGACGCGAGTAGCAGACGGCCATAACGGTCTTGCGGCCGCGGAAGGCGGCCAGATAACGCCCCGTGCGACCGGTTTTGGTATCGAGCAGTACGTACTTGATCGGCAGATTGGTCGAGGCCCGCACGGCCGAACGGGCCAGCTGGGCCGTGATTTCGTGGTTGACCGAGACCATGTTCATGTCGATCATCGGCTGGAAGTGCTCCTCGTCGCGTTCGATGGCGCGGGCCACGCGGGCCATCGTCTCGACCGACTCGACGGGATAGTCGCCCATGGCCGTTTCGTCGCTCAGCATCACGGCATCGACCCGTTCGTAGATGGCGCTGGCCACGTCGCTGACCTCGGCACGCGTCGGGCGCGGCGACTTGACCATCGAATAGAGCATCTGCGTGGCGATGATCACCGGACGCTTGGCGCAGATACACTTCTCGACGATGCGGCGCTGCGCATTGGGAATGGCCTCGGCCGGGAGTTCGACACCCAGGTCGCCGCGCGCCACCATGATGCCGTACGACGCCTCGATGATCTCGTCGATGTTGTCCAGTCCCTCCTGGTTTTCGATCTTCGAGATGATCTTGATATTGCTGTGGTGGGCGTCGAGGATCGACTGCACGGCCTGCACGTCGCGAGCCGAACGGACAAACGAATGGGCGATGAAGTCGACGTCGTTGCGCACGGCCCACTCGATGAAGCGGCGGTCCTTCTCGGTCACCGACGGAAGGTCGATCGAGACGCCGGGGACATTGACGCTCTTGCGCGAGCGCATGGCGCCGCCGACCACGAATTCACAGTCAAGCTCCTCGTCGGTTTTCGACACGACACGGATCTCCAGCTCGCCGTCGGCAATCAGCATGCGGGCACCGACCGGAATGTCACGCACGATCGTGGGGACGTTCATGTAGACGACCTTGCGGGTGGTGAGGTCCGAACCGTCGGAGCCGCGAACGGCCACGCGGTCCCCGGCCTGGAAGCGGATGCTGTTGCCATATTCGTCGGCAATCGTCGTGACACGGATCTCGGGACCCTTGGTGTCGATCATGATCGGAATGGCGGGATTGACCCGATGAACGGTCTCGACGATCTTCGTGGCGCCCTCTTCGGTGACGTGGGCCGAATTGACGCGCACGACGTCCATACCGGCATCGAAGAGTTTCTGGACAAACTCCTCCGTGCAGCGGAAATCCGACATGGTGGCGACGATCTTTGTTTTTTTCATGCGATACATAGCGGTACTCTTTGTTTTTCGGTTATGACTTGCGATGCTCAACTATCGGGCCGACTGCAGCAGCGCCTCGACGCCCAGCCGGTAGGAATCCAGGCCGAAGCCCATGATCGAACCCATGGCCACGGGGGCCAGCAGCGAGGTATGGCGAAACTCCTCGCGGGCGAGGATCGACGAGATGTGTACCTCGACGACCGGCACCCGCACGGCCGCCACGGCATCGCGCAGCGCCACCGACGTATGGGTATAGCCTCCGGCATTGAGGACCACGCCGTCGAAGCGGCCGTCGGCCTGCTGGATCGTGTCGATGAGAACCCCCTCGTGATTCGACTGCCGATACTCGAACTCGACCGCCGGATAACGCCTGCGGAGTTCGTCGTAGAAGCTCTCGAAGGTTTGCGTGCCGTAGACGGCAGGATCGCGGCGTCCCTGCAGATTGAGATTCGGGCCGTTGAGAATCAATATTTTCATGTGTCGTAGGGTTAAAAATCCGAACGCCTCGCCGTATGACGGGCAATTCGGTAACAAAGGTAGTTATTTTCGCCGAAAAATCGGTATCTTTGCCCGATTGCCACCACAAAAACATGACCGAATTCGGATTCATCGAACAGATACGCCGACTTTTCGCCACGCTTCCCGACCAGGGATTCGAGGGCATCGGCGACGATTGCGCCGTGCTGCCCGTCGACGGGGACGAGGCACTGGTCTTCACCTCAGACCTGCTGACCGAGGGGGTTCACTTCCTGCGCCATGCCACATCGGCCCGTGAACTGGGCCGCAAGTCGCTGGCCGTCAATCTGAGCGACGTTGCCGCGATGGGGGCGCGCCCCGCAGCGACGCTGCTCTCGATCGCCCTGCCGAAGGATGCCTCCCAGCAGTGGGCGCTGGAGTTCATGGAGGGCTACCGCGAACTCTCGGCACGCTTCGCCACGCCGCTCGTCGGAGGCGACACGACCCGCTCCGAGACGGGCATCACGATCAACGTCACGGCCATAGGCCGCGCCCCGATCGACCACCTCAAACGCCGGCGCGATGCACGTCCGGGTGACCGGATCTTCGTGGCGGGCGAACTGGGCGCCTCGGGGGCCGGGCTTCGGGAGATCCTCGCCGGGAGGCTTCATACGCCGCTGGCCGACGCTCACCGCAACCCCGCTCCGCAGGTCGACGAGGGGATCTGGCTCGGCGCCCGACAGGAGGTGCACGCCATGATGGATCTCTCGGACGGACTGGCCTCCGATCTGTGCCATATCCTCGACCTTTCGCACGCGGGGGCCGAGATCGATCTCGAGAGCATCCCGGTGGCCAGGGGATCGGATCTGCAGACGGCGGCCTGCGGCGGTGAGGACTACAAACTGCTGCTGACGGCCGCGTCCGAAGCGGCCGACCGCCTGGCCGCAGCGTTCCACGCCCGATTCGGCACGCCGCTCTACCCCATCGGCCGCATCACGACCGGCAACGGCCTCACCTGGCTCCGCAACGGGCAGCCCGAGGCACTCGACTGGCACGGGTTCACCCACTATTGACGTTCCCCGTCTCGCGCGTGATGCCCCCCCGCGGAGCGCCCGAAGCAGGCTCAAAGCCATCCCTTCGATCGGCTCCGATCCGCCGGATGCCTCCGAAAACAGTCTCCGGAACCAGCCTCCGGAACCGGCAAACAACCGGTTTCGACAAGCCCGCATTCCATCCGCACCGCCCCTGCCCGGGCAAGTCCCGTGGTTGGAAACCGCTCCAAAAGACGACCGGACCCCTCTCCGTCAGGAAAGGGGTCCGGTCTTATTTCAAGCATGCGGGGTGTTACTCTTCGAGAATGTAGACATCCTCGTTGCGCCGCTGCATGTGGTAATGTTCGCGGGCATACTCCTCGAGGTAGTCGTCGTAACGCAGCCGTTCGAGCAGCGTGCTGTCCTGCGCAATCTTCCCGACATAGAACTCGTGCTGACGCTCCAGAGCATTGATCTGCCGCTTGATCTTCACGGCATGGAGGGCATTGCGCCCGATCACGAAGACCGAGAACACGACGATGATCGCCGTCAAGACGATCCAGAAACGGCGCCCGAGTTGAATCTTCATCGGCCCTACGGAATATGCATGTATTTGTGCGTCTGGATGGAGATGTTCCAGCGGGGATGTGCCTTGGCATACTCGACCAGCAGCGGCATCACCTCTTCCGAGCGGCTCCACTCAGGCTGCAGATAGAGTCGGCAGCGGCGTCGCACCCGGGCGGCATTCTGCTCGGCCCACGCCAGGTCGGCCTCCGATTCGATGATCACCTTCAGCTCGTCGGCCCGGCCGTAGGCCTCGTCCAGAGGCGGCTGCTGCCGCTTGGGCGAGAGGCACACCCAGTCGAACACCCCGCTGAAGGGGTGTGACCCCGAGGTCTCGAGGAAGATCTCCAGCCCCCGGGCGCGCAGTTCGTCGGTCAGCAACCCCAGCGGATAGAGCAACGGTTCGCCGCCCGTAATGACGATGGCCTGCGCCGGACAGGACGTGGCCCGTTCGATGACCGTCCGCACATCGGTGGGCGGATAGAGCTTCGGATTCCACGTATACTTGGCGTCACACCAGCGGCACCCCACGTCGCAACCGCCCAGCCGGATGAAATAGGCCGGCTTGCCGGCGTGGTAGCCCTCGCCCTGAATGGTATAGAAATCCTCGACCAGGGGCAGCAGCCGTCCCCCGTCGAACATCGCGGGATCAATCGTCAGGGCCATTACTCTGTCACCACGTAAATATCCTTCAGACTGCGGCCCAACTGATTGTAGTCCAAGCCGTATCCGACGATGAATTCATTGCCGATCTCCATGGCGCGGTACTTGATCGGGCGCGTCTTGCGGTAGGAGGCGGGCTTGAAGAAGAGCGTGCAGACCTCGATCGAGGCGGGTTTGCGCGCCTCCAGATCGCGGATCATGTGGTCGATCGATTCGCCCGTATCGACGATGTCCTCGACGATGATCACGTGACGTCCCTCGATGGGCGTCGTCAGGCCGATCAGGTTGCGGACCTGACCCGTGGATTCGGTACCCTCGTAGGAGGCGAGCTTGACGAACGACAGCTCGTTCTGGAACTCGATCTTCTTGATCAGATCGCTCATGAACATGAACGAACCGTTGAGAATGCCCAGAAACAGGGGGGTCTCCTTGTCGGCATAATCGTGATTGATCCGCCGGGCGACGGCTTCGACCGCCTGGTCGATTTTGGCCGCGGGGATCATGATCTTGAACTTCTTGTCGTGAAGTTTTATGATATCCTCCATTGCAGTTCGGGAATTTTTGGGGATGGTTGTGTTTACAATAGTGCAAAAATAGCGAATTGCCGTCAAGAAACGAAGAATCGTTCCATTTTTTTACAAAGAAACGGTCCGAACGCTCCTGCATTGCGCAGAAGGGCGTTCGGACCGTTTGCAGAACGGCTGCCGGGCCGCGGCTCCGCGACCCCGCCGGACGACTATACCAGACCGGAGAATCCCATGAAGGCCATGGCCAGAATACCGGCTGTGATCAGCGCGATCGGAATTCCCTTGAAGGCCTTCGGAACATCCTCGAAATCGAGGCGCTCGCGGATGCCGGCGAACAGAATCAGCGCCAGCGCGAAGCCCAGGGCCGTCGAGACCGAATAGGCGACGCTCTGCAGCAGGTTGAACTCTTTCTGGATCATGAGAATGGCCACGCCCAGCACGGCGCAGTTCGTGGTGATCAGCGGCAGGAAGATACCCAGTGCCTGATAGAGCGAGGGCGAAACCTTCTTGAGGATGATCTCGACCATCTGCACCAGGGCTGCGATGACCAGAATGAAGACGATCGTCTGCATGTACTCGATGTGCAGCGGCACGAGGATGTAAGTCTGAATGGGCCATGCCACCAGCGCCGTAAGGGCCATGACGAACGTCACGGCGGCACCCATGCCCATCGAGGTTTCGACCTTCGACGAGACGCCCAGGAAGGGGCAGATGCCGAGGAACTGCGCCAGTACGACGTTGTTGACGAAGATGGCGCCGATGATGATTGCGAAATAGGAGATCTCCATGACTACTTCTTGGCTAATTTGTTAAACAGAACCATCAGATATCCCAGCACGAGGAAGGCGCCCGGGGCCAGGACGAAGATCAGCGGCGTGTAGTCGGAGAATCCGAGGTTGATGCCGAAGATGGCACCGCTGCCGAGGATCTCGCGCACGGATCCGATGACCGTCAGCGAGAGCGTGAAGCCCAGGCCAATCCCCACACCGTCGAGCATCGAATCCAGCGGCGAGTTCTTCGAGGCGAAGGCCTCGGCGCGGCCCAGGATGATGCAGTTGACGACGATCAGCGGGATGAAGACGCCCAGCGAGGCGTAGAGTGCCGGCACGAAGGCCTGCATCAGCATCTGGATCACCGTCACGAACGAGGCGATCACGACGATGAACGCCGGGATGCGCACCTTGTCCGGGATAAGGTTCTTGATGAGCGAGATGACGAGGTTCGACATGATCAGCACGGCGGTCGTGGCCAGGCCCATGCCCATGCCGTTTTCGGCCGACGTCGTGGTGCCCAGCGTGGGGCACATGCCCAGCACCAGCACGAACGTCGGGTTGTTCTTGATGATGCCGCTCAGGGCGATTTTCAGTTTATTCATTTTGACCTCCTTCCTGAGCCTCGGGCTCATTGGTTTCTACGGCTGCGGGGTTCGAGGCACCCGAAGCGGTATCCGTCGGTTCGACGCCCGTAGCTACGCTCTTGTAGGCCATCCAGGCGCGGTTCACCGCATCGACATAGGCCCGCGACGAGATGGTGGCGGCGGTCAGTGCATCGACGTCGCCGCCATCCTTCGTCACGGCGAGTTTGCCGTCGACGAGTTTCTTGTTTTCGAGTTTCTGGCCCTGAATGCTCCCCAGCAGCGGGTTGCCTTCATCGGCCATCTTGGTGCCCAGACCCGGGGTCTCGGACTGTTCAAGGACGTTGACGTTGACCACCTCGCCGTCGGGCTTGAAGCCGACCATCAGCCGGACCACGCCGTTGAAGCCCTGTTTGGTCATCGTCTGCACGGCATAGCCGGTTACGGAGCCCTCCTTCGTGGCGGTATAGACCGTAATGGGCAGTTCATCGATCGTCAGGGTCTGCTCCTCGGTCGTATCGAATGCCGGGAGCACCTCCGTCAGGGCGGCCTTCGTGGCAGCCTCCTTGGCCAGGGCGATCGGCTCCTCGGTGATCATGTTCACCACGCCGACGCAGGCCGAAGCCACGAGCGTAATGACGAAGAGGACCGCAGTCATGTTGACAAGTGTACTTTTCATGGATCCTTCCTCCTTATTTTACGCCGAAGCGTTTGGGTTTGACATACTTGTTGATCAGGGGCACGCAGGCGTTCATCAAGAGGATGGCGAACGACATGCCCTCGGGATAGGCGCCCCACAGACGGATGAGCATCGTGATGACGCCGATACCGACGGCGAAGATCACGCCGCCCTTGACCGTCATCGGCGAGGTCGAGTAGTCGGTTGCCATGAAGACCGAACCGAGGATGGCACCGCCGGCCAGCACGTGGAACAGCGGCAGCTGCCACAGCAGGGCACCGGACTCACCCTTGCACAAAGCCACCACGAAGGCGAACAGGGCCATCGTCACGAGAATCGTCACCGGAATGTGCCACGTGATGACGCGGCGCCAGAGCAGGTAGACGAATCCGACGAGCAGTGCCAGTGCGGCCACCTCACCCATCGATCCGGGCATGTTGCCCAGCAGCAGATCCTGCACGCCGAGGGCGTCGGGGCTGGCCAGGCCGTGTTTGACGGCAGCCAGCGGCGTGGCCCCCGACAGGGCGTCGAACGCGCCGCCGTTGACCGGCATGGGCCACGTGGTCATCTGCACGGGATAGGCGATCAGCAGGAAGACACGGCCCACCAGTGCCGGGTTGAAGGGGTTCTTGCCCAGGCCGCCGAAGGTCATCTTGGCGATGGCGATGGCGACGAAGGCGCCTATAAGGACGATCCACCACGGAATCGACGCCGGGAGGTTGAAGGCCAGCAGTACGCCCGTAACGACGGCCGACCAGTTGGAGATGGTCAGCGGACCGCGGACCACGTATTTCTGGATCAGAAATTCGAACACCACGCAGGCAGCGACCGAGAGGGCCGTCACCCGAAGCACGTCGACCCCGAAGACGATGGTCGAGACCACCAGCGCGGGCATCAGGGCGATCACCACGTCGCGCATGATGCGGGCCGTCGACTGCGAAGTCTGGACGTGCGGTGCGGGAGCGACAATAAGTTTGTTTGCCATAAGGGTTATCGTAAGTTTTTAATTTTCGATTCTACGGACCGCGGTCTATTTTTTGGGAGCGGCGGCTGCGGCACGGGCGCGGATGCGGCCCATGACGGTCTGTTTGCCGAGGCGTACCCAGTCGAGCAGCGGCAGATAGGCCGGGCAGGTCGACTGGCAGCAGCCGCACTCGATGCACGAGGTGATCATGCGGGCCTCGACCTCGTCCCAGTTCTTCTTCTGGGTCATCTTCGAGAGGTAGTAGGGCTCCAGACCCATCGGGCAGGCGGCCACACACTTGGCGCACTTGATGCACTGCGAGGCCACATGCCGGCGGGCGTCGTGTTCCGACAGCACGGTGATACCCGAGCAACCCTTCGTGACGGGCGATTCGAGGTTGACCATCGCACGACCCATCATCGGGCCGCCGTTGATCACCTTGCCCGTGTTTTCGGGCAGGCCTCCCGCGGCGGCGATCAGTGCCGAGACGGGCGTACCCATACGCGTCAGGAGGTTTTTGGGCTCCCTGATGCTCTTGCCGGTGATCGTCACCACGCGCTGGATGAGCGGCATGCCCTTCTGCACGGCCTGGTAGACGGCATAGGTCGTCGAGGCGTTGCAGACCACGGCGCCGACATCGATCGGCAGGGCCGGCGGAGGCGGAACCTGGCGTCCCGTCACGGCGGCGATCAGCTGTTTCTCACCGCCCTGCGGGTAGCGGACCTTCAGCGGCACGACCTCGATGCCCGGATACGAGGCGACGATCTTCTGCAGATGGGCGATGGCATCGGGCTTGTTGTTCTCGATGCCGATATAGGCCTTTTCGACCCCCACGGCCTTCATCAGAATCGTGACGCCCACGACCAGCTCCTCGCCGTGCTCGAGCATCATGCGGTGGTCGGAGGTCAGATAGGGTTCGCATTCGACGCCGTTGATGATCACGCATTCGGCCTTCTTGCCGGCCGGAATCGAGAGTTTCACGTGCGTGGGGAACGTCGCACCGCCCATGCCGACGATACCGGCGGCCTTGATGCGGGCGATGATCTCCTGTGCGGAGAGGTTGCACTCCTTGACCAGGGTCTGCGAACGGTCGATGCCCTCGGCCCATTCGTCACCCTCGCGCTTGATGGTGATCATCATCTGACGCAGTCCCTGCCCGTTGGCCACCTGATCGACGGCCGTCACTGTTCCCGAGATCGGGGAGTGGATGTTTGCCGACATGAAGCTGCCGGCCTCGGCGATGAGCTGCCCCGTAAGGACCTTGTCGCCCTTGGCCACCTTGGCCACGGCCGGAGCTCCGATGTGCTGCGCGAGGGGGATGTTGACCACCTCGGGCAGCGGAAGCACCTCGATGGCTTTGGCGCTGCTCAATTTGTTTTCCGACGGATGAACTCCGCCCATTGGAAATGTCTTCATATCTCTGCTGACGTTTTTTTACGATTCATGACTGGGCTCTTGCGGAGCAGCCTTCTGAGCCTCCTTGGCGGGCTTTTCGGCCGGAGCGGCCTTCGGAGCCTCCTTTGCGGCGGCCGGGGCGGTCTTCTGAACCTCCTTGGCGGACTTTTCGGCCGGAGCAGCCTTCGGCGCCTCCTTGGCAGCCTCCTTTGCGGCGGCCGGGGCGGTCTTCGGAGCGGCCGGAGCCTTGGGTTCCTTGGGCAGCGGATCCATGCCCACGAGCTTGATGGCTCCCGTCGGGCATTCGTTCACGCACTTGCGGCAGAGTTTGCACTTCTGCGGATCGATGTAGGCAAGGTTGTTCGTAACGGTGATGGCCCCGAACGCGCAAACCTTCTCACACTTGCCGCAACCGATACATCCGGCCTTGCAGGCCTTCATCACCACGGCACCCTTGTCCTTCGAGACGCACGACACGTAGACGGCACGGTTCTTGGGCCACTTCTTGCGCAGCTCGATCACCATCTTCGGGCAGGCCTTCACACAGGCTCCGCACGCCGTACACTTGTCGGGATCGACCTCGGGCAGACCCGTCGCCGGGTTCATGTGGATGGCGTCGAAGGCGCAGGCGGCCACACAGTCGCCGAAACCCAGACAGCCGAACGCACAACCCGTCTCGCCGACATAGAGTGACGCAGCTACGGCACAGGACCGGGCTCCGTTGTACTCGTTGGTGCGGGGGCGTTTCTCGCACGTGCCGCCACAGCGTACCGTAGCGACTTCGGGCTGTTTTTCAGCCGCGGCCTTGCCCAGATAACCGGCAATGGCCTTCATGCAGTCGCTGCCGCCGACCGGGCAGAAGAGTTCGGAGATGTCGTCGCGTTTGACCAGGGCATCGGCCATACCGCGACATCCGGCGAATCCACAACCACCGCAGTTCGCTCCGGGCAGCATTTTCTCCACCTCGTCGATCCGGGGATCCTCCTCGACGCGGAACTTCTGGGCCACGAAGTAGAGGATGACGGCCGCGAGCACTCCCAACACACACAGTGTCAGGATCGTGTAAAGTAATACTTCCATCAGATTTTAGTTATTGTAAATTGAATTGTGTGTTCGATTCTGCGGCGGAAGAGCCATAACAGCAGGTAATAGACCGCCACGCTGCCCAGTGCGGCGACCAGTCCCACCCCGTCGCCGGCTCCGAGAACGACGATCGACACGACGAGCGCCGCCAACAAAACGACAAGCGCACCGCCATATGCCAGCATAACAGCGATGCGCCCGGCCTTTTTCCGTACGCCGACCAGGACGTTCTCCCCCGGAAGATATTGCGCGGCATCGGACGTCGGGACGACGATGATCTTCTCCTGCGCCTCGGCCATGCCGCACGCTTGCCGGGCCTGACAGGCTCCGCACGCGCTTCGGGAGGTGATTTTCACATGAACGCCGTCCTTTTGGACGCTCTCCACGATCCCTTCGTGTTCGATGATCCCGCTGTCCACGCCTCAATCTCCGTATTTGTTCGTGAGCGGCATCAGGCGTTCGTGACCGAACGAGCACGACGACAGGCGCAGCACCGGCGGGAACTGGAAACGTTTCTTCTCGTTGCGCATGATCATCGAATGGATCTTCTCGACCACGGCCGAATCGAATCCGGCATTGACGATCTCCTCGCGGTGCTGCCCCTCCTCGATCATGCGGAAGAGGATGGCATCGACCACCTCGTACGGGGGCAGGATATCGCTGTCCTTCTGTCCGGGATGGAGTTCCGACGAGGGCTCCTTGGTCAGGATCTTTTCGGGGATGACGTTGTTGAAGCGGCGGTTGATATAGCGGGCCACATCGTACATTTCGCTCTTGTAGAGGTCGCCCGTCGGGCTGAACGCGCCGGCCGTATCGCCGTAGAGGGTACAGAGGCCCAGGGCGTTTTCGCTCTTGTTCGACGAATTGAGCAGGATGTAGCCCGTCTTGTTCTGCAGGGCCATGAGCAGCACCGTGCGGATTCGGGTCTGGATGTTCTCCTCCGTGGAGTCGAACTCCGTCACGCCGATGGCGGGTTTGAGCGTATTGACCACGCTGGTGTAGATCTCCGAGATGGGGATGACGTTGTATTCGATGCCGAGGTTGCGGGCCAGCATCTTGGCATCCTCGACCGATTCGTTCGACGAGAAC
The DNA here is from genome assembly GCA_944321945.1 of uncultured Alistipes sp. GTDB lineage: Bacteria > Bacteroidota > Bacteroidia > Bacteroidales > Rikenellaceae > Alistipes. Next base: position 44,785 of record CALUNE010000010.1, on the reverse strand, counting down.
TGCGAGGGCATGAGCAGCGCCCGGACGTTCTTCGCCCCGAGGGCGTCGACGGCCAGACAGGCCACCACGGCCGAATCGATACCGCCCGACAATCCGATGGCGGCCTTTTCGTAGTTGTTCTTGTGGAAGAAGTCGCGCAGACCGCAGCGTGCGGCCTCATAGACCAGCCGGTTGCGGTCGTTGTAGGTCGAGGGGATCACCACGGGCGTCATCTTGTCGGCGGCCTTGGTATCGAAGATCTGGAAATCCTCCTCGAAGTTCTTCATCATCAGCACGGGTTCGCCGCGTTTGTTCAGGGCGCCGGAGGTACCGTCGTAGACGATCTCGGTCGAACCGCCCACCTGGTTGACCATGACGAGATTCTTGCCCTCGACGAAGGCCAGGTTGCGCATCATTTCGTAGCGGTAGATCATCGTACCCTTGCCATAGCGGCGGGCGTTGATCGAGAGGATGGTCTCGACCGACTGGTCGAAGTCGTGTTCGCGGCTGAGGTCGTCGCCCACGACGATGGCGAACTTGTGCCCCTTGACGGTGGCGTATTCATAGCCCTTCGAGGGGACGAGAAATCCCATTTCGCGACGTGCGGAGATGTATTTTTTGCCCACGTAGCGGAGGACCTTGCGATCCTGGATGAGAGCGGCGGCACTGATCGTACCCTGGGAGGTGAGAATCGGCAGGCCGACGATGGCGGCGATTCCGTCGCAACAGGAGGCGATCTCCACCAGGGCGTCTTCGCACAATTCGAGGAAAGTCGTTTTCCGAAGGAGGTCGAACGCCGGAGTACCGCTCACGGCCTGCTCGGCGAAAATGACCAGATCGGCATGCTGGGCCTTTGCTTTGTTAATGGAATCGATGATTTTCGAGGTATTGCCTTCGATATCGCCGATCGTGTAGTTCAACTGGGCTATGGCTATTTTCATGGCAGTAATTTAAGTCGGAAGAATCCATCGCGGCAAATTTAAGGATTATTTGCAAAACTCGGAAAACTTTTCAGTGTTAATAAATTAACATAGCGAGTTACAAAAAAATCTTAAAAAATCACCGCATACGCAAACGGGATCCCGGACAATTCCGGAATCCCGTTTCCATTACACGTATGTATCCGCCAGGCAACTCTTCGCAGGCGGTTTCCGAGCGTCTGTCGTTTTGAAAATTCACCCTCTCCGCAGCCATCCATGCCGGCCGGCGAGGAGGTCAGTCCGATCTGTTTCGGTCGGAACGATTCGGAGGATCCGCCGCCTTTCGAAACGCCTTTTTCGGTCGGCGGGGAGATCGGTCGACGTGTTTCGGCCGACGTATTTCGGTCGACGTATTTCGGTCGACGTATTTCGGTCGACGTATTTCGGCCGGAGTATGGCAAGCTCTTTCGGTTTCGGGCCTCCAGCTTCGGTCTTCAGTCCTTCACCGCCCTCTCTATATTCGGCATTCGGCCTCTATCTCCGTCTGTCTCCTCCCCTCTCCCTGGCGCCTCCTATCTTCCTGGCGCCTCTTCTATCACTCCATCTCTCTACCCCCCCATAGGCGCCGAAACGGCGGCTGCAGCGCCCGGTATTACTCCTGGGCGGCTTCGGGATCGGCCACCAGAATGCGGCCGCAATACTCGCAGACGATGATCTTCTTGCCCTGACGGATGTCGACCTGACGCTGGGGCGGAATGCGGTTGAAGCAGCCTCCGCAGGCGTCACGCTTGACCGTCACCACGGCCAGACCGTTGCGGACGTTGCGACGGATGCGGTCGTAGGCTGCCAGCAGGCGTTCGTCGATCTTGCCCTTGACCTGTTCGCGCTGAGCCTCGTATTCGGCTACCTGCGGTGCGGTTTCGGCCTCGATGCCCTCGAGTTCGCTCTTCTTGGCGGCCAGATCGGCCGAGCGGTCCTTCGAGAGGTTTTCGGCCTCCTCCAGCTGGAGTTTCTTGGCCTTGATGCCGGCAGCATACTCCTTGAGGCGTTTTTCGGCCAGTTCGATCTCGAGTTCCTGATACTCGATCTCCTTGGAGATGGCATCGAACTCCCGGTTGTTGCGGACGTTGTTCTGCTGCTCCTTGTAGTTGCCGATCATGATTTTGGCCTGATCAATCTCACGTTTGCGCTGTTTGGTCAGGGCATTCAGCTCCTCGATCTCGGCGTTGATGTGGTCGATACGGGTCTTCATCCCGGCCATTTCATCCTCGAGATCCTGGACCTCGAGAGGCAGTTCACCTTTCACCTTGTTGATCTGGTCGATCTTGCTGTCGATCTTCTGCAACTCGTAAAGTGCCAGAATCTTCTCCTGCATCGAATAATCAACGTCGGAAGTTTTCTTTTGTGTTGCCATATAATGTACTGTATAGTTTAGACTTACATCAGATAATTCACCGGATTGCGCGAGCGTTCACTCTTGCGAACCGCAAAGGTACGTAAATTTTTCGACAAAACATCAAATAATAGCTGAATTGCGCAATATTCGCTCTCAAAATGACCGACATCCGCCACGACCAGGTCCCGATCGGGGGTCATGAAATCGTTGTACTTGAGATCGGCCGTGATGTAGAGGTCGGCGCAGGCGCGGCGGGCATCGGCAATCAGCGAGGCGCCGGCACCCGTACAGAGGGCCACACGGCGCACCGTCGGGCGGACGATATCACTGTGACGAATGGCCCCCACCCCGAGGCGCCGGCGGACCCGGTGCAGGTACTCGACCATATCGACCGCCTCGGGCAGATCGCCCACAACCCCGAATCCGACGCCGTCGCCCGACGGAGCGGGCTGCAGGACCTCCAGCGCGGTGATTCCCAACATGTCGGCCAGACGCCAGCTCATACCGTCGGGAGCACTGTCGAGGTTCGTGTGACAGGCATAGAGGGCGATGCGGTCGCGGATGGCCCGTTCGACACACCGCTGCACGGGATCGGCCGAATTGAAGCGCTTCAGGGCGTGGAAGATGATCGGATGGTGCGTGATGACCAGATCGCACCCCTCGTCCCGAGCCTCGTCGAGAACCTCCTCGGTAACGTCCACGGCCAGCAGCGCCCGATGGACCTCATCGTCTTCGCATCCGACGATAAGTCCCGCATTGTCATACGATTCCTGCCACCCAAGCGGAGCAAAGCGTTCGATAACATCTGTTATCTCCTTGATTTTCATAGCAAACAGTTTATTAGCATAATTCGGGAACCAAGCCGGACGATCAGCCGCACGATCGCTCCGCACGCCCCGCTGCAGTTGAATTTTCAGCTCTGTACCGATTTGTCGATCTCTACCGACCACGCACCTTCCGGTCCGGGCTCAGAAGAGCGACTGCTCGTAGAAGGCGAACAGCTCCTTGTTTTCGACCTCCTCCTTGTCCCTCTTCCTGCGCGGCTTACGGCTCGTACGCAGGGGAGGCTGACCGCTCCCCTCCTCCGGCAGCCCGGCATCATGCGCATCAGCCGCCTCGGAAGCCGGTTTCTCCGTCACCGGCATCTCGGGGAACATCGTCGGAATCGTCCCGGCGGATCCGGCAACAGGAGCCGCTTCGGATTTCACGTCAGGCTCACCGGCAACCTCGTTTACCGAAGGTTCATCCGTGGCACATGCCTCCGCAACGGGCTCCCCCGCCACGGGATCCGCTCCGACAACCGCCTCCTCCACAGCTTCCCCGTCAACGAACGCCTCCTCAACGGACGGTTCCTCAACGGACGCCTCCTCAACGTCCGGTTCCGGATGCAATGGCGAAACGGGATTCTCGACCGACACTTCGGGAAGTTTCTCCCCTTCGGGTTCTACAATTGCCGATGCTTCCGATCCTTCATCCGACACCTCCCCAGGTGTCACCACGGGCATTTCAGCCGACGCCTCCACCGAGACCATCTCCGAAACCGGCTGCAGATCCTCATCGTCATCAACCAGCTCACCCTCCGATGCCTTCAGGTCCTCGCGCACCTCGACCAGCATCGCCCGGATCCGCTGCAGATGCTCCATAAGCTGCATGTCGCGTTCGAGCCCCTTCGCGGAACTCCCCTTGCGGAGCGCCTTCTTCGCCCCGTCGAGCGTCATGCCGCACTCCTTGACCAGGTGATAGATCATCTTCAGATACTCGACATCCTGCGGAGTGAAGAGGCGGTTGCCCTTCTTGTTGCGCTTGGGACGCAACATCGGGAACTGCGTCTCCCAGTGGCGGATCAACGAGGTGTTGACATCGAACATCTCGGCCACTTCGCCCATCGTATAAAAAATTCGTTCGGCCATATCTATTGTTTCATAATTCGCAATGAATTGGGGTACAGGTTATTGACCCGTCCACCGATCCGTTTGGCAAAGCCCAGTCCGCGGCCGCGCACCGTGATGAGGTTCATTCCCTCGGCCAGTGCTCCGGCCGCGATCTCCTGACGTCGCAGATAGCGCAGTGCCTCCTGTTCATCCAGTTCGGCCACGGGAAGAGCCTCCCGGTTCAGCCCCGGGAAGAAGGCCAGCGCCGGATCGGGCTTCAGCACCCCCTTGAAGAGCTGTCCCAGCGCCACTCCCGAACCGATCACCGGCAGTGCCTCGGAGAGCATCCGCACCTCCTCGGCCTGCCCGGCATACCAGGCATAATACGTATCGCCGACGATGCCGAAACGCATCTCTCCGGGCTCGCGGAGCCAGCGCGACAACTCTGCGACACACTTCCGGTCGACGGCCGACACGACACTCCGCCGTGCCCGCGGGGTCCGCATCCGTGCATCGGCCTCCGCCGACTTGCGGGCCACGGCTGCGAAGAAGCCCTCGCCGCATGCCCGGTGAGGATAGAACCGGTAGGTGCGGAACGGCCCCACCTCTCCGCAACAGATCCCCCACGACCGATCGACGGCCTCGGGATCCGCCTCCGTCACCTCGTCGCCGGCCCAGGCCAGCATCCGTTCCAACGAACCCTCGTCCTCGTCGCGGTTGAACGTGCAGGTGCTGTACAACAGCACGCCACCCGGTTTCAGAGCTCGCCACGCCTCGCGCAGAATCTCGTCCTGCCGCGCGGCACACAGGCGGACGTTCGCTTCGCTCCACTCCTGACGTGCGGCGGGATCCTTGCGGAACATCCCCTCGCCCGAGCAGGGGGCATCGACCGCCACGACGTCGAACCACGCCTCGAAGCGCCCCAGCGAGGCGGCATCGCAACACGTCACGGCCACGTTGCCCGTTCCCCACTTGCGGACGTTGTCGGCCAGTACCGAGGCCCTCCGGCGGTCGATCTCGTTGGCCACGACCAGTCCGTCGCATCCGACCAGCGAGGCATAGAGGGTCGTCTTGCCGCCCGGTGCCGCACAGAGATCCAGCAGACGCGCCCCCGCGGGAAGCATTCCCCGAAGCAGGTAACCGACAAACTGCGACGAAGCCTCCTGCACGTAATAGGCGCCGGCATGAAAGTCGGGATCGAACGTAAACGACGGTCGTTCACGCAGGTACCATCCCGCGTCACACCAGGGCACACGCTCCGACAGCGGCAGATGCGGACATCCGACGGACAACCCCGCCGTCCCGGCCGGATCGGCCACTTCAGCCGTCCCGACAACAACAGTCCCCACCGGATCGGCCGTCCCGGCTGCTCCCTGCGGACCGGAGATCGGTTCCGCACCGCCCTTGGCCGGATGGAAACGGACCGAAGTCGGAGCCTCCCTCTCCAGCGCCTCACACAGCGCCCGCCCCTCCTCCGGGCCGAGGTCCCGCAGGAGACGCTCGACAAATCGTTCGGGCAGACTCATCGCTGTTGACCGGCTTTGAGGGCATCCAGACGGGCGCAGATCCGCTCGAAGACCTGCGGATCCGAAACGAAATCCTCATGATCCTTGTCCACGACATAGACCTCGCCCTGGTAGATATCGTCGATCCAGTGGTTGTATTTGTCGTTCAGGCGTTTGAGGTAGAGTTCATCGATGTTCATCTCGTATTCGCGGCCCCGTTTGCGGATCTGCGAGATGAGCGTCGGAACGCTCGCCTTCAGATAGATCAGCAGATCGGGCTGCGGGATCAACGAGGTCACCAGCCGGAAGATCTTCATGTAGGTCTCGATGTCGCGCGTCGACATCAGCCCCATTTCATGGAGGTTGTCGGCAAAGATGTGTGCATCCTCGTAGATCGTGCGGTCCTGGAAGATCACCCCCGACTTGTTGTCCGAGAGCATGTCCATCGTCTGCTGGATCCGGCTTCCGAGGAACGAAATCTGAAGATGGAACGCCCAACGGTTCATGTCCTCGTAAAAATCGCCGATGTAGGGGTTGTCACACTCCTCCAGATAGCACTTGGCATCGTAACGCTGCGTCAGCATCTCGGTCAGCGTCGTCTTGCCGCTCCCGATATTTCCTGCAATGGCTATGTACATGACCGTATGTGGTTTATGGATTAATCTCTATTTTTTCAAGGGTCGGGAACTCTCCGCCCCCCACAGGCCCGCCGACAGCACCGCCCGCTTCCGGTCTCCGCTCCGGCAACAGTCCGGCAACAATACGGCCCGTTTCCGGCCCCTCCGTCATCAACCCGACAGCTTCCGACCTCTCCGTCATCAAACCGCCCGTTTCCGGCCCCTCCGTCGTCAACCCGACGGCTTCCGACCTCTCCGTCATCAAACCGCCTGCTTCCGCCCCCTCCGTCGTCAACCCGACGGCTTCCGCCCCGGGTCCGGCTCTTCCGGGACGACAGCCGACTTACCGGGGCGTGTTTTCGCCACCGATCCCCGCGAAGGCCTTCACATCGTCGGCCACCCGGCGGTCGTTCATCAGGCGCGGCACCTTGTTCTTGCCCCGCGCCCGCATCCAGGCCAGGAAGCCCCCGCGCGGCATGCACAACACGTGCTGCCGCTCGAGCGTCGTGCGCCGTTTGGCATCGTAGTCCGAATTGACGGCCCGCAACTCCTCGTCAAGCGTCGCGGCGAAGTGCTCCATGGAATCCGGCTCGCGGTCGAACTCCACGATCCACTCGTGAGCCCCCCGCTCGCGCAGCGACATGTAGCATGGCGAGACCGTATATTCGCTCACCACGGCACCCGTCCGCCGGCACGTCATGGCCAGGGCCCGCTCGGCGTTGTCGACAATCAGCTCCTCCCCGAATACATTGATATACTGACGTGTACGCCCCGCAAAACGGATCCGGTAGGGATTCGTCGAGGTAAACTCCACCGTGTCGCCGATCTCGTAGCGCCACAGGCCGTTGTTCGACGTGATCAGCACGGCATAAACCTTGCCGCACTCGACCCCCTCGAGCGGAACGATCGTCTCGCCGTGGCGGAACTCGAAGAAGGTGCCGTAGTCCAACATCAGCAGCATGTCGTCACGCGACGGATCGTCGGCCAGCGCGAAGAAGCCCTCCGAGGCGTTGTAGGTCTCCATGTAGTGCATCTCGGGCGAGGGGATCAGCTCCTCGAACGAACGCCGATAGGGGGTGAACTCCACCCCGCCGTGGGCGAACATCTCCAGATCGGGCCACACCTCCAGCAGATTCCGCCGCCCGGTGTACTCCAGCACGCGGCGCATCAGCGCCAGATTCCACGACGGAACTCCGGCAAAGGCCGTGATGTGTTCGCCCGTGCATTCGCGGCAGATCGCCTCGCACTTGGCATCGAAATCCGGAATGATCGCCGTCTCGATGCGCGGCGCGCGGAACCAGCCGCTCCAGAACTTCGTCTCGTGGATCAGCAGCGCCGAGAGGTCGCCCACCAGGTTGCGCCCCTCCGCCACGCACGATCCGCCCAGCGTCAGGGTCTTGCCCTCGAGCACCCGGCTGCGGGGATAATTGGCGGCGTAGACCGTTGCCACGTCGCGCATGCCGAGCGTATGGTTGCACCACAGCGATTCGACCGTCACCGGGATGTATTTGCTGCGGTCGGAGGTCGTGCCCGACGAGCGTGCGAACAGCGACACCCGTCCGGGCCACGTCACGTTCCATGCCCCGGCGCGCATCTGCTCGATATAGGGCTTGAAGGTCTCGTAGTCGAACGTCGCCACCAGTGTCTCGAACTGCTCCACCGTGCGGATATGCCGCAGGTCGTAGCGTTCGCCGAACTCCGTGATGCTGCCTCGCCGAATCAGCCGGCGGAACATCCGCATCTGCGTCTCGACCGGATGCCGGCGGAAGCGGTCGATCGACCGTTCGCGCTGCGAGAACCACGCTCTGAGTATGAAATTTCGCAAAGACATTTTTCCAGCATGGGGCCGAAGCATCGTCCGGCTTGCGGTCCGGGCCTCTGCTCAGCCCGGCAGCCGTTCGCGCCCGCTCCCCGTCAGTTAAAATAATATCCCACTTTGCCCACCGAAGCCGGCATGGCAAATACCACCACCCGGTCGTAGGGGTTGATCTCCATGTTGTCCACGGCGATGAAGACCTTGTCGCCGCGCACGATGCCGCCGATGATCGTATCCTCGGGCAGCCCCAGATCCTTGATCCGGCACTTGGTTGCCGGCGAATTGGGCTTGACGATGAACTCCAGCACCTCGGCGTCGCTGCCCGTCAGGCACTTGATCGCCTGCACGTCGGTCGACATCGTGAAGCGGAAGATGTTCGACGCCGTCACCAGTTTCTTGTTGATGATCGTGTCGATACCGATCGACTCGGCCAGGTTGATGTAGTTCAGGTTCTCAACCTCGGCGATCACCTTCTTGACACCCATCCGCTTGGCGAGCATCGCCGCCAGGATGTTCGTCTCGCTGCGGCCCGTTACGGCCACGAAGGCGTCCATGTTCGACAGACCCTCCTCCATCATGGCGTCCGTATTGCGGCCGTCCTCGTTGATGATCAGCGTCTTGTCCAGCATCTCGGCCAGTCGGTAGGCCTTCTCGGCATTGTAGTCGATGAGTTTGATGTTCACCTCGTCCTGCAGCTCCGTGGCCACGCGGATGCCGATGCGCGATCCGCCCAGAATCATCATGTTGCGGATCTCGATGTTCGACTGTCCGGAGAACTCCATCACCTCGTGGACGGCATCCTGGCGGGCGATGACGTAAATCATGTCGCCCTCCATGAACTCCTCGCCCTCGCGCGGGATGATGGTCTGCCCGCCGCGCGTGATGGCCACCGTGCGGTAGCTCAACGGAGCCTGGTCGTCGTCGAATCCCGACAGCACCTGCCCCACCAGCGGCGAGGCCGGTTCGAGCCGGAAGACCACCAGCGACAGCTTGCCGCTCGAAAAGTCGACGTACTCCGTCGTCGAGGTATGGCCCAGCAGGTTGATGACCTCGCGGGCCGCCACCTTCTCGGGATAGAACAGGTAGTCGATGCCCATGTCGATGAACATCTCCTTGTTGTTGGGTTCGAGGTATTCGTTGTTGTCGATGCGGGCGATGGATTTCCGCGCCCCGAGCTTCTTGGCCAGCATCGCCGCCACGATATTGTCATTCTCCTCGTGGTTGACGGCGATGAACAGGTCGCACTTGCGGACCGCCGCACGGCGCAGCACCGCAAAGGTGGTCGAATCCCCCTCGACCGTGATTACGTCGGCCAGGGCCCCCACCTCGGCCAGCAGCTTCTGATCGCTGTCAATCACCGTGATGTCGTGTCCGTTGCCGCTGAGCATGCGTGCCAGATGGCTGCCCATCTCTCCGGCTCCCGCTATTACGATTTTCATATCCGCCTGCGCATTTGATTTTCCGGGACTGTGCTTCTGCAATCTGCCACCCTTTCACGACGATCCGGGCGTGTCATGACTCCACGACCCGACGGCTCCCGTCCGATGACCTGCCGGTCATTTTGCGGGCTCTCACGCAGCCTGACGCCGAAGCGGCCCCTCGCCCGAAACCTCCGGGCAACATTCTTGCAATTTATCCTACAAATATATACATTTGTCCCCGAAAGCCAAAATTTCAATTCACAAAAACACACCGCCATGCCCGCCTGGTTAATCGTTCTGCTCTGCGCCGTCATCGCCGTTGCCTTTTTCGTCGTCGGAATGTCCCTGACGCTGATGATCAAGGGCCATCACATCGACTCGGAGATCTCCACCAACAAGGACATGCAGCGACTCGGCATCAAATGCGCCGTACAGGAGACCCGTGAGGCCGACGGTACGGCTGACTGCGCCGACAGCCACTCCGCAGCCGGATGTTCGGGGAACTGCGGCGCCTGCGACATCGAACACAAGACCACCCGGTAGCCCCCTCTTCCGTCCATATCCGGGGTTATCACCCACAAGTTCCGATCGATCATCTCCAACCGGCCGCCTCTGCAAAACTCCTCACGAACGGTCCCTGCCGTCTGAATCGCCGCGCATCAGGGAGCCCGCCGCAAAAAAAATCCCGGCACACCCCTCGGCGGCCGGGATCTACGATGAAACATGCCGGAATCCCCTATAAATATATTAGGGTATCCCCCTTTCAGAATGGACAGTACTTCGAGCGGCAGCAGAACCACGGATTGTGCAGATCCTCCTCGTTGTAACGCAACTCCCGGTCGTCGGGCAGCGACCGTGTGGAGCCCCCCGCCTCGGCAAGAATCAACTCGCCGGCCGCCGTATCCCACTCGTAGGTGTGGGTCGTGCGGACGTAGTAGTCGACACGCCCCTCGGCCAGCAGGCAGAACTTGTAGGAACTGCCCTGCTCGACGATCTCCAGATCGGGATAACGCTCCCGGAGCCGTTCGACCGCTTCGTGCGTCTCGCGGGTTTGATGTGACCGCGAAAGCGCCACCCGCAGATGCTCGTGATGCGCCTCACCGGCCAGCGGCAGCCGCGTCCACCCCTCGACGATCTGTTCGTAAGAGTAGTTCGCCGCGGCATCCGGCGTCACATGCTCCTTCAGGTACGACCCCGAATCACGCCCAGCGATGTACATCTTCTCGAAATAGGGCACGTAGATCACCGCCCCGATGCAGACGTTGTTCTCCATCAGCGCAATGTTGACCGTGAATTCGTTGTTGCCCTTGATGAACTCGACGGTGCCGTCGAGCGGATCCACCAGCCAGTAGAGCTCCCAGTTGCGGCGTTCGTCGTAACGCATCTCGCGCCCCTCCTCCGAAAGGATCGGAATGCGCGTCGGCCCCAGGAATTCGCGGATCGTCCGGTGGGCCAGGCGATCGGCCAGCGTGATGGGCGTACAGTCGGCCTTGAGGCTGATATCGTAGTCGTCGAAGTTCTTGTATACCTGCATGATCGAGGCTCCGGCTCTGACTGCTGCATTGAAAAGCGGCGGCAGCAGATACATGCGCACCTTGTCGTTAATCATCGTCACTCGTAATTTAGGGTCGGATACTTCTATTTTTATTGCCATGGTAAAGGTAACAAGAATTTACGAGACCGGAAAATTTTTCGCATCCCGCCGCCTCGACTTCCCGTCAAAGAGTACACGATCGATCCGAAAAACGCCACTTCGCCCTTCGAAAACCGTGCCCGGATGGCTGCACGAAAAAAATTTCCCGACAGCGTATGGTTTATCGGAAAATATCCGTATATTTGCATCCCGAATTCATTCAAATACATTAGAATGTACGTAATCGTAGAGATCGCAGGTCAGCAATTCAAAGCTGAAAAAGGTCGGAAACTTTATGTTCACCGTCTTCAGGGCGAAGAAAACTCGTCCGTAAGTTTCGACAAAGTCCTGCTCACAGACAATGACGGTCAGGTCAAAGTCGGCGCACCTGTAGTTGAAGGCGCCGCAGTAAAGTGCAAGATCCTCAAGCATCTGAAGGATGACAAGGTTCTGGTCTTCAAGAAAAAGCGCCGCACCGGATACCAGAAGTGCAACGGCCATCGCCAGTACCTCACCCAGATCCTCGTGGAAGAAATCGTTGCATAAACCTTTAAAAACTGAAGCATCATGGCACACAAGAAAGGTGTAGGTAGTTCGAAGAACGGCCGTGAGTCGGAAAGCAAGCGACTCGGCATCAAATTGTTCGGCGGTCAGTTCGCAAAGGCGGGCAACATCATCGTTCGTCAGCGCGGAACGGTACACAATGCCGGCTTGAATGTCGGCATGGGCAAGGACCACACGCTCTTCGCTCTCGTGGACGGAACCGTCGAGTTCTGCAAGAAAGGCGAAGGCAAATCGTATGTCAGCGTAACGCCGCTGAGCGAGTAGTCCCTCTCCCGAAAGACGATAACGGCCTCCTTCCGACGGAAGGGGGCCGTTTTTTACGCGTTCATACCGGATCCGAAGCCCCTCTCTGCAGACCGGAACGCAAAGCCGGCAATCACTCCTCGCGTATCGTCTGCGAACCTCCGTTGTTGTCCACGTTGAGCATCGAAGGCTCCCCTCTGTACAGCAGGACCGAACCGCCGGAGTTCTCGCCCGCAAGCGCCTGCGTGACGGTTATCTCCAGGCGGCTCCCTCCGGAATTCACGACCTCGGCGACTCCCGCCGAAAGTCCGTAACCGTGAAAGACGGATCCTCCCGAGCAATCGATCCGAGCCGAAGTGCATGTTCCCGAAAAAACGGCCTGCGATCCGCCCGAAACCGTAAATACGGCCTCTGAAAGCGACAAGGGTCCGTCGGTGGATATGCTCGCTCCGCCCGAAGCGGAAAAGGCCCGATACTGATCCAGCGAGGCCTCGACCGTTACGTCGAGATTTCTGAACCGCCTGGCCTGAATCGTGAAGGCAACCCGGTCGGCATCGATCTCAACTCCGACATAGGGCTGCACGTTGCCATGCGTCCGGATCAGAACCTCGCCTACCGGGACATCCTCCGTGAGGACAAGTGTCATGCCGTCGCCTACCTCAATGCGGTCAACCGCATCGGGCATCTCGATTTTGCGATCGACAATTTCGCCTTCGGGTGTCAGAGTTTCCGAGCAGGATGCCATCGCAAGCACCCCCACAACCAACAACAGATATTTTTTCATGTCTTGCTCGATGTTTGATCCCGCAAATATACGGAAAGATCGGTACGGGGAGGGCTCTCCGCAAAAAAAGAACGAGGATGCCGGACCTCGGTCGGGATTCCAGAGACGGATTCCGGTGAGGGGAGAGGCCGCATCGAGAATGGCCCGGCGGTTTCATGGCGGCAGAAGATACCCCGGTCCGTTGCGGAGAGAGATCTCCCGCGGCGGACGGGAGAGGTGGCCAAGCGGGCATCCGTCGATAAAAGATAAAAAGGGCCGCCCTGCTGGACGGCCCTGAAGACTTTGTCGCGACCATGTCAGCGATTCGGCCCGGAAGAGGTTATTCGGCGGCAGCCTGCGTCCCCTTGAATTCGGCCAGAACCTGCTTTCCGTCAAGCAGCTTCAGATCCGATCCCTTGATCTCGAATCCGTTTACACGATCGAGCATCCGTACGAAGAGATCCTCATACTGCAGATCGGGACAGGCCATCCGGGTCATGCCCAGATCCCCGAAGCTGAGGCTCTTCTCCTTGAGTTCATAGGGGCCGAAGAAGCGGTTGCAGTTGGTGCGTCCGGCCACCAGCATGTCGGCGGCATTGAACTGCAGCGTGAAGGCATCCTCCTCGGCCGTGATGGCCGAAGCGGGGATCGAATCCATCCGGGTGAGTTTCCACGTGGTGCCCTCCAGCGGCAGATTCTTCTGGGAGCAGCAGCAGGCCGTCATGGCGAAAAGAAGCGCTGCGGCAGCAAGCATTTTTTTCATGATCGTTATTTTTTATAAGGTGTTGTTTGCGGTCCGAGGATCAAAACCCGCGCCAAACCAATCTTCGGGTCGCCTCATGCAGGGAGATGCCGTTCGGAATGTCCGAGCCGCACCGCATTCAGCCACTCTTCGGGACTTCGGCGAACGTGCGGTCCTCTCCCGGATACCGCGTGCAAAGGTATCAATATTTTTTCAACGTTGCATGATTTTATTATTTTTCGTATCTTGTCATGGGGAAGCCACACCCGTAAAAAACCTGTGAAAATGAGAATCTCCACATTTCTGCTGCTGCCGCTGGCCGCCCTGCTGTCGGGATGCGCCTCGCAACGACAAGCAACAGCCGCAGCGGATTCCGGCAACTCAGCCCACCAAACGGCACTTGCCGCTCTCGAATCGCAACGATTCGTCATCAACATCGACGAGGTCTACACCCGAAAAGGGAAACGTCTGGACACCCATCAGAGTTACGTCAGCATGCAGGGGTCGCAGCTCGAGGTCAGCTTCGCCCCCGACTTCTTCAGCCCGCGAACCTCTCAACAGATGGACCAACTGCGCACCTCGGACGAACAGGGCCGTCTGGAGAAGATCGGCACGAAACGAAACGGGGATATTCAGTTCCGAATCCACGGCCGGTGGGGATGGCAACAGAGAAGGCGCTCCTGTCTGGTGACCCTCTTCCACGACTCCGACCGGGCCTTCCTGGAGTTCCGCTCCGAACGCGACGTAGCGGAAGGAACCGCCAAAGGGACGGTTCGCCCGCTCGACCGCTGATCCCGCCCGTGCACCCGTTCCACCCGGACCTCCGCCCGGTGCGGAACAGATTTCCAACGGATCCCGTCAGGATGGAAAAAGCCATCCTTGCGGACAAAATGCCACCGCCGTACGCATTTCCGCCGACAATCGCTTTGCATTTGAGGATTTATTTTATAATTTTGCACCGATTTACGCAAAGTCGGTCCCGTAGCTCAGTTGGATAGAGCAGCAGATTTCTAATCTGCCGGCCGCGCGTTCGAGCCGCGCCGGGATCACTTTTTTTCTCTTTCACGGGGCTTTTTCGCCCTTTTATTTGGCCAACCGGAATTTTTTCCCTAAATTTGCACGCTTAAAAGCCCGAACCGGGTGAGCGTTTTTATTATTCAAACAAAATTTTATAGCAAATGGCTGTTAAAATTCGTCTGGCACGTCATGGTAAGAAGGGCTACGCCTTCTATCACATCGTTGCCGCAGATAGCAGAGCGCCACGTGATGGTAAATTCATCGAGAAGTTGGGTACCTACAACCCCAACACGAATCCTGCTACGATCGATCTGAACTTCGAGAAAGCTCTGGATTGGTTACTCAAAGGCGCACAACCTACGGATACCTGTCGGGCTATCCTTTCGTACAAGGGCGTACTCTACAAGAAACACCTGCTGGGCGGCGTAGCCAAGGGTGCCTTCTCGGAGACCGAGGCCGAGGCCCGCTTCAACAAGTGGATGGAGGCCAAGACCGGCAAAATCGAGGCCAAGACCAACAAGATCGCTACCGACGCCAAATCGGCCGCAAAGGCCCGTCTGGCTGCCGAGACCAAGATCAAGGAGGACCGCGCCGCTGCCATCGCCGAGAAGAAGGCTGCCGCTGAAGCTGCTGCCCGCGAGGCCGCAGAAGCTGCCGCTGCCGAGGCTGCAAATGCCGAAGAGGCTGCTCCGGAGGCTCCCGCCGCCGAATAGAGCTGCGTCAAATAAGTAAAGAGAAGGGTCCGTTATGACGGACCCTTCTCTTTTTCTCATGGTACGCAGCCAGCCTCCCCATCAAAAAAAGAGATCTCCCCACAAAAAGGAAGATCTCCCATACGAACAAGTTCCGTGAACCGACTTCCCCAAGAAGGATCCTCCGGCTCTTGCCGCCGATATACGACACTAATTTCGGTACGAAATCGTATAAACCGTGGTTTCTTCGTAGTCCGAACCCACGTACTTCTCCGTTATTTTCTCGATATATCCCTCATCATCGAGTTGATAGGTAATTTGGGTAAAAGAATCAATGGGATTATCGGAGGAGGCAGGGGATCTGTAATAGATTTTAACGGGCATCGTGCGCGATCTGTTACCGTAGTATCCCGCAAGTCCAAAGAAATTCGAGGGATCACCTACCATAAAGGACCAACCCTCCGTAGTCAACAGCAACCATGAAAGATCAAGATTTGTCTTGTTCTGCACATTCCCATATTCTGCACAATCAAGAATCAAGTAATCGTCACCCTTGGTTCCCCACGTTAACTCCGTCGGATTTCCATTTTCCCATCTCAACTGATTGTTGACTTCACGAGCCGCAATACCGGCATCCGCATCCGCGTTGTAAAAGCAAGTAGTGCTGCTCATGTAGCCGAGCGCATCGTAGATCACCTCATATTGAATACTTTCACTGATCTCCTCGACGAAAGTCTCTGTCTCTCCATCGAAATAATACTCCTTGACTGATCCCACAAGGAGCTGGCTCTGATCCCCCAGAATTCCATTCAACTCCGTCTTCGTATATTCTCCATCATAATTGTAGGATGCCTCACACGTCACAACATTTCCTTCGTAGGAGAAATCGAATTGGCCACTTTGCTCAACATCCTCGCTCGGAATCGTATTGGTCAGATCCATTCTGGAAACACGTCCATCCGCATCATAATGAAATACAACTTTTACATCATGTGCCGGAACGTCATACGGTGTATAATGCATGACAATCTCGGAAACCTGACGGCCCGTCTGCAAAGGTCCCGGAAGATTCGGATTGCCGGTGTCACCATCTTCCGACGAAGCGCAGGCACTCAACACAAACAAGGAGAGAAGATAGAATAAATGTTTCATTCCATAAAAAGTTTAGGTATAGCATCCACCTCCAAAGATGCAATTATTCATTTAATACCGTTGGAGGCAACAAAACGGTCTTTGATTAGACAAAAATAGTCATTTTACCATCATATACCAAACAATTACGTCCATATTATCGAATTATATTCACTCACCAGAAGAATAACTCTCTGTATAATAAATTTGAAATTCTCGTAACGCTTCACTATCTTTGGGCAGTTAAATTAAGTCTCATGGCTGCAACTGCAGGACGCATCAACAAACTTTTCGGGACGGACGGGGGCCTGATGCTCTCGCTCTACCCCGCTTTCCCCGACGACTTCGACCCGGCAACCATGCCGCTCCTGGTAACGATCGACGCCCTGGAGGTTCCGCTCTGGTGCGATCGTTTCGAACGCCGCGGCATCTCCGGCGCCACGGCCACCTTTGCCGACATCGACACCGAACGCCGCGCGCAGGAGCTCGTCGGGCTCGAATTCCGCATCGAAGCCCCCGGCGACGAGGAGGACGAATTCTATCTGGAGGACCTCATCGGCTTCCGCGCCCAGATCGAGGAGGCCGGCTCCGCCGCACATCACTCGGGAAGCGTCACCGACTTCTACGACAACGAGATGAATCCCCTCTTCGAGGTGGAGATCGACGGCCGCCGCATTCTGGTCCCGGCCGCCGAAGAGTTCATCGCCCATATCGATTTCGAAGGCCGCACGATGCACCTCGTCCTGCCCGAAGGCCTCCTAACGCTCGAATGACATGGCACGCGTAGTGATCGGACTCTCGGGCGGCGTCGATTCGTCGGTCGCCGCCTGGCTCCTCAAGCAGCAGGGGCATGAGGTCATCGGCCTCTTCATGATCAACTGGCACGACACCACCGGCACGCTCGAAGGCGACTGTCCGTGGCACGACGACCGGCTGTTCGCCGAACTGGTCGCCAAAAAGCTCGACATTCCGCTCCATGTCGTGGATCTCTCGGCCGACTACCGCACACGCGTGGTCGACTACATGTTTGCCGAGTACGAACGCGGCCGCACGCCCAATCCCGACGTGCTGTGCAACCGCGAGATCAAGTTCGACGTCTTCCTGCGCGAAGCGCTGAAGCTCGGAGCCGATTACGTCGCCACGGGCCACTACTGCCGCAAGGAGCAGGAGACCCTCGCAGACGGTCGCGTCATCTACCGTCTGCTGGCCGGTTCGGACCCCAACAAGGATCAAAGCTACTTCCTGTGCCAGCTGTCGCAGGAGCAGCTGAGCCGGGCGCTGTTCCCGGTCGGCGGACTGCTGAAGCCCGAAGTGCGGCGCATCGCCGCCGAGCAGGGGCTGGCTACGGCCCGTCGGAAGGATTCGCAGGGGATCTGCTTCGTCGGGAAGGTCGATCTGCCGGTCTTCCTCCAGCAGAAACTCGCCTCGAAGCGGGGCAATGTCCACGAGATTCTCCCCTCGTGGCCCAAATATGCCCGCAAGGCCGAACGACCGGCCCCCGACGAGGATCCCACGGACGAACAGCTCGCTGCGCTGGCCGAACCGTGGCACTATACGGTGCGCGACGGCAAGAAGATCGGCGAACACAACGGCGCCCATTTCTACACGATCGGTCAGCGCAAGGGGCTCGGCATCGGCGGCCGCAAGGAGTCGCTGTTCATTCTGGCGACGGACACCGTGCAGAACGTGATCTACGTCGGCGAGGGCGATTCGCATCCGGGGCTGTGGCGTCCGGCACTGCGCATCCTGCCGCAGGACATCCACTGGGTCAATCCTACGCGTGAGATGAAACCGGGTGAGGTGCAGCGTTTTTCGGTCCGCATCCGCTATCGGCAGCCGCTACAGGGCGCACGGCTCTACCTGCGTGAGAGCGGGGCCTATCTGCTTTTCGACGAACCCCAGCGGGGCATCACCCCGGGACAGTTCGCCGCCTGGTACGACGGCGACGAGTTGGTCGGTTCGGGGGTCATCGAGGCGTAATCTCCAGAAAAGGCCGGGCCTCAGCGAATTCTGTAGCAATTGAGCGCAACCTGGCCAAAAAGAGAGGAGACCTGCACTCTTTCGAAAGGATGCTCAGTTATCACTGAGCATCGCTTGTGTATACACAAGCGTTCCGAAGAATAAGTTGCTTAGTTTTACCTGATAAAACAAGCAACTTGTGATATACCCGATCGATCAATATATTATCGACGCTGTTCGTAAAGAACGGAAACGCCAGAACATCTCTCAATCCATGCTGGCGTATGGAATCGGTGTATCTAAAAGTTTCATCGGGCAGGTCGAGAGCCCCAAATACGACATCAAATACAATCCTCACCATATCAACGAAATTGCCAAGTTTCTCGGCTGTTCGCCGCGCGATTTCCTGCCCGAAAAACCCCTCTAACCCCTCAGGCCGGCCATGATGCGTCTGCTGTCGATCCTCGTGCCGCTGATGCTGGCGGGACTTGCCGCCTTCGGCCGCCGGCCCGTCGGTGTGGCCTTCTACGACGTCGACCGCATCTACGACACCCTGCCCGCCCTGTTCTACAACGACGAAGAGCATACGCCCCAGGGCCGTTACCGCTGGAACACGGAGCGTTATCAACGCAAGATCCGAAACACGGCCGCCGTCATCGATACCATGGCACTGGACATCGTGGCGCTGTGGGGCGTCGAGAACGAACAGGTCGTGCGCGATCTGGCGACGGCCTGCCGCGGCGAATACTCCTACCTCCACCGCACGCTCAATACGCTCGACGGCATGGACTTTGCCCTGCTCTACTACGGCGACCGGTTCTATCCGCTGGATGTCGAGGTCGGACGACGCTACCTCTACGTCGAGGGTGAACTGGAGGGACGGATCGTCGGACTGGCCCTGTGCGGTGACGAGTCAACGGCCCGCTGGCTCATCGGAGACCTGCGCGACGAACACCCCGGCATTCCGCTCGTCGTGCTGGGACGCATCGGAAAACTGCCCGCCGCAACGTTCGGTCTCGTCGATGCCACGGCCCGCGCCGAAAAGGCCGGACGCGGCACCATCCGTCGGGCCGGCCGCTGGGAGATGCGCGACCGGATACTCGTCGACACAACGTTGCATGCCTTCGGAGCAGACGTCTTCGTCCGGCGCTATCTGGTTGACCAAAAGAGCGGTAACCCCCGCCCGACCTTCTCGCGCGGACGCTATCAGGGCGGTTTTGGATATTCGTTGCCCGTTTTTGTATATATCCGCCCGTAAGATTTGGAATTTCAGAAAAGTTTTCCTATTTTCGCAATCCCTCCGAGCGAAAATAACCTTTTTTTGACGCGGCCGAATTTCGTCACCGCGATTTTTTCGGCTCCAAGGGGCTGATTTTGTGAAATTTTTTTTATTTTTAACGATACAATTCTAAAATCAAAAACTATGGCAGACGTTAAACGAGTCTACACCTTCGGTAACAAAGAGGCCGAAGGAAATGGCAAAATGCGGGAGCTGCTCGGCGGTAAGGGTGCCAACCTCGCCGAAATGAACCTCATCGGCATCCCCGTACCCCCGGGATTCACCATCACCACCGAAGTGTGCACCGAATACTACAGCCACGGCAAAGAGGCCGTCATCAAACTCCTCAAGCCCGAGGTCGAAAAGGCCATGAAGAATATCGAAACCCTCACCGGCATGAAGTTCGGCGACAAGGAGATGCCCCTGCTCGTATCGGTACGCTCGGGCGCCCGCGCCTCGATGCCCGGCATGATGGACACGATCCTCAACCTCGGCATGAACGACCAGGCCGTCGAAGCCGTCGCCAAACGTACGGGCAACCCCCGCTTCGCCTGGGACTCGTATCGTCGTTTCGTCCAGATGTACGGCGACGTCGTGCTGGGCATGAAACCCGCCTCGAAGGAGGATCACGACCCCTTCGAGGAGATCATCGATGCCCTGAAAACCAAACGCGGCGTAAAGAACGACACCGACCTGACCACCGATGACCTCAAGGAGCTGGTCAAGGAGTTCAAGGCCGCCGTCAAGAAGCAGACCGGCGAGGACTTCCCCACCAATCCGTGGGACCAGCTCTGGGGAGCCATCTGCGCCGTCTTCGGATCGTGGATGAACGAACGCGCCATCCTCTACCGCAAACTCAACAACATCCCCCAGGAGTGGGGTACGGCCGTCTCCGTACAGGCCATGGTATTCGGCAACATGGGCAACAACTCGGCTACGGGCGTGGCCTTCTCGCGCGACGCCGCAACGGGTGAGAACATCTTCAACGGCGAATACCTGATCAACGCCCAGGGCGAGGATGTCGTGGCCGGTATCCGCACCCCGCAGCAGATCACCATCGAGGGCTCGAAACGCTGGGCCAAGGCCCAGAACATCTCCGAAGAGGAGCGCAAGAGCAAATATCCCTCGCTCGAGGAGGTGATGCCCGAAGTCTACAAGGAGCTCAACGAAATCCAGCACCACCTGGAGCAGTACTTCACCGACATGCAGGACATCGAGTTCACGATCCAGGACGGCAAGCTCTGGATGCTGCAGTGCCGCAACGGCAAACGTACGGGTGCCGCCATGGTGAAGATCGCCATGGACATGCTGCGCGAAGGTCTGATCGACGAGAAGACCGCCGTGCTGCGCTGCGAGCCCTCGAAACTCGACGAACTGCTCCACCCGGTCTTCGACAAGAAGGCCATCGCCTCGGCCCAGGTCATCACCAAGGGTCTGCCCGCATCGCCCGGCGCCGCCACGGGTCCCGTGGTCTTCTTCGCCGAAGATGCCGAAAAGGTCTTCGCAAAGACGGGTCAGAAAGCCATTCTGGTGCGCATCGAGACCTCGCCCGAAGACCTGAAGGGTATGCTCGACGCCGCAGGTATCCTCACCGCCCGCGGCGGTATGACCTCGCACGCCGCCGTCGTGGCCCGCGGTATGGGCAAATGCTGCGTCTCGGGCGCCGGCGAACTGCAGATCGACTACAAGGCCCGCACGATCCAGGTCAACGGATTTACGGTCAAGGAGGGCGACTGGATCTCGCTCAACGGCTCGACGGGTGAAGTCTACCTGGGTCAGGTGGCCACGAAGGCCGCCGATCTGAGCGGCGACTTCGGCAAGCTCATGGAGCTGGCTTCGAAATACTCGGTGCTCAAGGTGCGCGCCAACGCCGATACCCCGAAGGATGCCGCACAGGCCTTCGCCTTCGGCGCCGAAGGTATCGGCCTCTGCCGTACGGAGCACATGTTCTTCGAGGGCGACCGCATCAAGGCCATCCGCGAGATGATCCTGGCCGATGACGAGGCCGGACGCCGCGTCGCTCTGGCCAAACTGCTCCCCATGCAGCGCGGCGACTTCGAAGGGCTGTTCAAGGTCATGAACGGATACCCCGTGACGGTGCGTCTGCTCGATCCCCCTCTGCACGAGTTCGTGCCCCACGACGAGAAGGGTCAGAAGGAGATGGCCGAAGAGATGGGAGTGCCCTTGCACAAGATTGTCGAGAAGGTCGAGTCGCTGGCCGAGTTCAACCCGATGCTGGGTCACCGCGGCTGCCGTCTGGGCAACACCTATCCCGAAATCACCGAAATGCAGACCCGCGCCATCATCGAGGCGGCCATGAACGTCAAGGCTACGGGCATCCCCGTACACGTCGAGATCATGGTTCCGCTGGTGGGCAACCACAAGGAGCTCCGCTACCAGAAGAAGATTATCGACGCAACGGCCGAACAGGTCTTCAACGAGCGCAACGACCGTATCGAATACATGGTCGGCACGATGATCGAGGTGCCGCGTGCAGCCGTCACCGCCAACCAGATCGCCGAAGTGGCCGAGTTCTTCTCGTTCGGCACGAACGACCTGACGCAGATGACCCTCGGATTCTCGCGCGACGATATCGGCAAGTTCCTGCCCGTCTACCTGGAGAAGGGCATTCTGAAGAACGACCCGTTCCAGATCCTCGACCGTAACGGCGTAGGCCAGTTGATCCGCGAAGCCGTCTTCAAGGGCCGTGGCACACGTCCGACTCTCAAGTGCGGCATCTGCGGCGAACACGGCGGCGAACCCTCGTCGGTGGAGTTCTGCCACTATGCCGGTCTGAACTACGTGAGCTGCTCGCCCTTCCGCGTGCCCATCGCCCGCCTGGCCGCCGCCCACGCCGCGCTGAACGAAAAATAGACTCCGGATGCGGGATGGGCTCACACCCCGTCCGATTCCGATTCGCCAAAATCCCGCAGCCTTGGCTGCGGGATTTTCCGTATGTTGACAAATGTATCGGTTTGGTTGAAATTATTTGCGGCAGATTCCCTTTTTCCTTATATTTGTTTGGTAAAGTTTTTGAATAGTTCGTTCATCAAACAACAACTGGTCATGAAAAAAATTCTTCTTTCCGCGATCGCTGCACTTTTCGTGGTCTCGGCAGCATCGGCTCAAGATGCAGGCAAATGGGCAATTGGCCCGCGTATGAATATCTACACGAATACCGGAGACGGAGTGGTCGGTCTGGGAGGCTTCGCACGATACAGCTTTACGGATAATTGGCGGATCGAACCGTCGATGATCGCCCTGTTGCACAACCAATGTTCGATTGATCTGAATGTCGACGTACAATATGTCTTCCATCTGAGTGACGACTGGAAGATCTATCCCGCTGTGGGTCTCACGGCCAACGACATCGGCCGCTGGGCTGCCGGTCTGAACATCGGTGGCGGTTTCGACTACCGTGTCGCCCGCGACTGGGATCTCACGGCCGGCCTCAAATGGCAGCCCATGTTCGACGATGTGCGCAAAAATCCCGTGACTATCAGCATCGGAGCCTGCTATCGCTTCTGATCACAGACCACGCATATTGAAAAACCCCGACCGTCTTCCGACAGTCGGGGTTTTCGATTGTACGTTTCAAGACAGGCAGCCGCCGGGAGTAAACCAATCCGGGCCAAACCGGACCGCCCCCGCCGGCCTGCGGCAAAAAGAGGCAAACCGCCCGGACGCATTCCGCTGAAGCAGGACCGCACGGGCCTCATGGCAGGGCGATCCTTGCGCGGATCAATGCGCCTCGTTGACGCGGATCATCTCGAAGATCCGGTAGCCGATCGGGGCATAGGAGCGCCATGCCGACCGTTTTGCCCGATAGATCCACGGCTGATCGTCGATATAGAGCGTCACCTCGGGCAGCTGCGTCTCGTCGAAGAAGGCACACAACCGCGAAGCATCCAGATCGAACGTATAACGGTGTTTCCAGCCCCGTTTTTCGGGCTCGAGATAGAGTTTGCAGACCGGTCCGGAGAGGATTGCACCCCCCGAAACGAAGCGAACGGAATCCACCGTTTCGGGGCGCGGCATGCGGCAGGTGAAATTCAGCGTCGCATGCCCGCCGCGATGCTCCTTGTAGGTGATGTCGAAGGTCAGATCACCCGCCTCGGGGTGTTCGAACAGCGTCACCGGAAGGGTGTGATAGATCACGCCGTCCGCCTCGGCCTTCGAGACGTAATGCGAACGGATCTCCTGAGCCGCAGCCGGCAGCGACATGCCGAGCAGAAGAATTCCCCCGGCCAACCACCTCGTGAGCCGCCGATCAGTCACCGTAGACGATGATCGTGTAGATCGTATAGACGCCGACATAGGATTTCACCTGGTAATCGACGTGATGGATGCGCGTGATACCGGCATCGCGGGCCGCCGTCTGGATGCTGGCGTCGCCCAGCGCCACCAGCCCGACATACCCCTTGACCTCGGCCGTACCGACCTTGCTCGAACCGGCATTGCCCGTGACGGCCATGCCGTCCTTGATGTCCGTATAGGCGAAGCCCGTCACCGGCGACTTCACGCATCCCGTCATCAGCAGGGCTGCGGCGGCGAATGCTCCGATTAAGAATTTTTTCATGCTATCGGGTTTTGTAGGCGCAACGGAACTTTCCCTTGGCCAGGTTCAACAGTTTGCTCTTGAGCAGCTGACGGCGCAGCGGCGAGATCCGGTCCGTAAAGACCTTGCCCTGGATATGGTCGTACTCGTGCTGGATGACCCACGCCTTGAGGCCCGTGAACTCCTCGTCGTGTTCGACGAAGTCCGTATCCTGGTAGCGCATCCGGATCCGCAGCGAGCGCTGCACGTCGGCATAGATGCCCGGAAACGACAGGCAGCCTTCGTTGTAGGTCTTCGTTTCGTCGGAGTACTCGTAGATTTCGGCATTCATGAAGGCGCGTTTGTAGTCGGCGCAGGCGGGGTCCTCCTCGGCCCACGGCGTGCAGTCGACCACGAAGAAGCGCAGGTTCTTGCCCACCTGCGGGGCGGCAAGCCCTACGCCGCCGGCCTCGTCGAGCGTCAGGAACATGTCCTCCTCGAACTTCTTCACGTCGAGCGTATCGGGCGTGACGGGCGCACACGCCTTGCGCAGCACCTCGTCTCCATAGATCACGATCGGATAAATCATCGGTTGAATTCCATGTAACTTTGTAAAATGATCGTCGCGGAGATCTTGTCGACCAACGCCTTGTCGCGGCGGGCCATGCGACCGATGCCGCTTTCGAGCATCGTGCGGTGGGCCAGCACCGAGGTGAAGCGTTCGTCGTGGAAGACGACCTCCTTGTCGGGCCACGTGCGCTGCAAACGTCTTGCCAGAGGCTCGATGAAGCGCCACGTGTCGGACGGCGTTCCGTCCATGCGCGCGGGTTTGCCCACGACGATGGTCGAGACCTCCTCGCGCGCGAAATAGTCCGCCAGCCAGCGTTCCAGATCGTGGGTCGGCACGGTCACCAACCCCCCGGCAATCAACCGCAGAGGATCGCTCACCGCGATCCCCGTGCGTTTGGTGCCGTAATCGATGGCCAGAATCCGTCCCATGTCGGATGCGTCCGCCGTGCGGCTACAGGTTCAGTTTCCGGAACAGTTTGCGGTAGGAGCACTCCTCGTCGACCAGGGCGTGCAGCGCCTCGATCTTCACGCGCTCCTGCTGCATCGTATCGCGATGACGGACGGTCACCGTACCGTCCTCGAGCGTCTGTCCGTCGACTGTCACGCAGAACGGCGTTCCGATGGCATCCTGACGGCGGTAACGCTTGCCCACCGAATCCTTCTCGTCGTAGACGACGTTGTAGTCGTACTTGAGCTGATCGACGATCTTCTGGGCCACTTCGGGCATGCCGTCCTTCTTCACAAGCGGCAGAACGGCCACCTTCACCGGAGCCAGCGCCGCCGGGAAGCGCAGCACCACGCGCGAATCGCCGCCCTCGAGCTTCTCCTCGGTATAGGCGGCCGACATCACCTGCAGGAACATGCGGTCGACGCCGATCGAGGTCTCGACCACGTAGGGCACGTAGCTTTCGCCCGTCTCCGGGTCGAAATACTGCATCTTCTTGCCCGAATACTTCTGGTGGTTGCCCAGGTCGAAGTCCGTACGCGAGTGGATACCCTCGACCTCCTTGAACCCGAACGGGAAGTTGTACTCGATATCGGTTGCGGCGTTGGCGTAGTGGGCCAGCTTCTCATGGTCGTGGAAGCGGTAGTTGTCGTCGCCGAAGCCCAGCGCACGGTGCCAGGCCATACGCGTGTTGCGCCACTCGTTCCACCACTGCATCTCGGTGCCCGGGCGGACGAAGAACTGCATCTCCATCTGTTCGAACTCGCGCATGCGGAAGATGAACTGACGCGCCACGATCTCGTTGCGGAACGCCTTGCCGATCTGTGCGATACCGAACGGGATCTTCATGCGGCCGGTCTTCTGCACGTTCAGGAAGTTGACGAAGATACCCTGAGCCGTCTCCGGACGCAGGTAGATCGTCGACGAGCCCTCGGACGTGGAGCCCATCTGCGTCGAGAACATCAGGTTGAACTGGCGCACCTCGGTCCAGTTGCGCGTGCCGGAGATCGGGCAGGCGATCTCGCAGTCGAGGATGATCTGACGCAGGGCCGCCAGGTCGTTGGCATTCATCGCCTCGGCATAACGGCGGTGCACCTCGTCGCGTTTGGTCTGGGTCTCGGCCACACGCGGCGACGTAGCGCGGTATTTGGCCTCGTCGAAGTCGGCGCCGAAGCGTTTGCGGGCCTTCTCGACCTCCTTCTCGATCTTTTCATCCTGCTTGGCGATCCAGTCCTCGATCAGCACGTCGGCGCGATAGCGTTTCTTCGAATCCTTGTTGTCGATCAGCGGGTCGTTGAACGCCGCCACGTGACCCGAAGCCTCCCACGTCTTGGGGTGCATGAAGATCGCCGCGTCGATACCGACGATATTCTCGTGCAGCTTGACCATTGAATCCCACCAGTAGCGCTTGATGTTGTTCTTCAATTCGACGCCGTTCTGTCCGTAATCGTAGACCGCACCCAGACCGTCGTAGATCTCGCTCGAGGGGAATACGAATCCGTACTCCTTGCAGTGAGCGACCAGCTTCTTGAAAAGTTCTTCCTGAGTCATCGTATTTTGTTTTTACTGATTTGCCTGTTCGTTATTCTAAATGGCAAAAATACAAAATAAAACAGAAATGCCGCAGCCCGTACCGATTTATTTCGTATATTTGTTAGAATGCATATTCCTGCGAGGGGACTTTTTCGAAGACTTATCACCATAAAACAACTCAAGAGGATGAAACACGTTTCACTTTTCATGCTGTTCTTCGTCTCGGCGCTCATGATGGCAGCCTGCAGCGACGATGACAAGCCACAGTCGGGCGACTTTGGCGAGATCCAGGTTCCCGACGTCTCGCAGCTGGCCCAGATGGCCGAAGCCGGAGCAGGCTCTACGAGCGTCCGCTTCACCGCCCTGGCCGCATGGAGCGCCTCGATCCGTGATGCCGGCACCGGAGTTCCCGACTGGATCTCGATCTCGCCCGACCACGGCGACCAGGCCGGCAGCTACACCGTCGAAATCACCCTGCAGCCCAATACCGGATCGGAGGCCCGCACGGCCTTCATCACGATCACCTGCGGGGCGACGCAGATCGAAATCTCCATCACGCAGAAGGCCTCGGGCAGCGACCCGGATGAGGACGACAACTCGCAGGGACGCCTGCCGAACGGCCGCCCGGTCCGCATCACCGAGTATGACAACGGCAAGGCGGAGTATTACATGGACCTCGCCTATGACGACGAGGGACGCCTCCTCTCGATCAAGGGTTTTTCGTATGCGGTCTTCACAGATCCCTATATGTCCTGGGAATTCGCCTACGACCCCAACAACTCCTCGAAGGTCACCATCACCGAAACGTATTACGACAAGACGCCGGCTTACGGTCGTGTCTGGGAGTGCGAGGGCGGCGGATTCCAGAACGCAAACGGCTTTGCGGCCATCAACCATGCCACCCTGACCGACCTGCTGGATCCGAAATCGACCCGGATCTACGGGTTCGAATACGATGGCGACCGAATCACCGACTGCTATCAGGACTTTTACTACGACGGAGGCCTCTCGTCGCAGGAGGAGATTCATCTGGTCTACGACAACAGCAACACCTGCACCCAGATCCGCTGGAAAAACAGCGGTCTGACCCAAACCTTTACCTATGACGAGCGGTTTTCGCGCCACTCGAACGAACATCAACGCCTCTTCGAGGGCTTTCGCGGGTTCAATCCCGGGCTCTGCTTCATCTATGAATCCGACATGCTGCGAAGCCTCGGAATGCTCGGACAAACGGATGATCTGCTGCCCGTCAAGGTGGTCTCGGCATGGCCCAACGGATCACCCGTGACGGAGACCCTCTCCTACCAGTACAACTCACTCGACGGCTGGCAGCCCGGCGAGAAGATCGACGGCATGGAGATCACGCTCGACAGCAGCGAAGGCGGGCAATACCGCTATGTGCTGACCTTCGAAGGGATCTGATCCCGACAACCGTAACACGAAAAACGACGGCTTCCATGCGCGAAGCCGTCGTTTTTTATCTTCAGGAGCCCATTCATCCAAAGGGTCCGCAGTCAGTCAATCACCTGGTTCCACGGTCAGCCAATCATACCGCCCTCGCGAAACGAAAAATAATCACCGCCACGGGCGATAATCACATGATCCAACAGCCGGATGTCAAACAGGGCCGCCGCCCTGGCAATGCGCTCGGTCAAGGCCCGATCCTGTGCGCTGGCTTCAGGAGTACCCGACGGATGGTTATGAACCAAAATGAGTTGTGTGGCCAGAAGTTCCAACGCACGTTTGACAATCAATCGATGATCGACCACCGTACCCGTCACGCCGCCCTGGCTCACACGCTGACGCTCGATGACGCGGTTCGACGCCGTAAGATAAACCGCCCAGCACTCCTCATGCGACAGGCGCTCCAACTGCGGACGAAAGATCCGCACCACATCGTCACTCGTCGCTATGAAATCGGACTCCGCCGCACCGGCCGCCGCCACCCGACGTCCGAATTCCGTCGCCAACAGCAACATCCGGGCCCGTTTGAGCCCCAGACCGCCGACCATACGCAACCGAGCCTCGGGTTCCGACGTCAAACGCGACAACGAGCCTCCATAGGTCGACAAAAGCACCTCGGCCAACTGTTCATCCTCGAGCAGAAGCGACAACAACTCCCGGTCGTCGAGAGCCTCGACACCCCGCGAAGTCATCTTATTGCGTATGTTCTGCATGATTGACAACGGTTAATACCCGTATTTGATCTACATGGACCGCTCCGGTTTCAAGTCACGTTTCGGGCCCACCCCCGGTCCCGCTCTTTACGCTCCGGCGATTTGGCGATTCTGTTTCGGATTTCTTTTCTGGCTCCCGCCCGTTCCCGGCCCCACTCTTTACGCGCCAGGTCTCGTTTCTGCCCCAGCCCCGTTCCCGGCCCCTCGTTCCTTCGCGCCTCCGCTCCCGCACTTCGTGTACGCCCTGCTCTCGAGCCGCCGTCAATGCGAGAGACGATCAATTTTATCGAGCAATGAAGCACACTGCTCATCGGTCAACGCCTGTGAAACCGAGTAGGCGGCATGTTGCTCGGCCTCCTTTTTCGAATCTCCGGCACCATGGCCCACCTCCATGTCGTCGACCATCACTTTGCTATAAAAAACCGGATGGTTGGCCGACGAGCCCTTTTCGGTTTCAGTCTGAAAGACAATCCGATGGCGGTTCTTCTGGCCCCACTCGATGAGGCGGCTCTTGAAGTCGGTCTCCGATTCGGTCAGCTCCTCGAGATTCAGATGCCGGTAATAGATCCGGTTGATGAGCAAACGATTGACGAAGTCATATCCCTGATCCAGGTACACAGCCCCCATCATCGCCTCGAAGGCATCGCCGTAGATGTGTTTCTGGGCAATGCCCGCCCCGCCGTTTGAGATCACGTAATGATCGAGCCCCAAGTCTACGGCCAGGGCATTGAGCGACTGCCGCGAGACGATTTTCGAGCGCAACTGGGTCATGAACCCCTCGTCACGATCGGGATATTCGATAAAGAGGTAGTCGGAAGTCACGGCCTCGATCACCGCATCCCCCAGATATTCGAGGCGTTCGTTGTTGATCGGACGGCCGTCTTCCAAAACCAAAGAAGCTGACTTGTGAATCAAAGCCAGCTTGTAAAGTTCGACGTTGTGCGGAATGAATCCGAACAGGTCGTCGACCATTTTGTAATACGCCCGGTCACGTCCGAAATTCCGCCGTAGCGGACGCAAGAGAAAATCGATCACTGCGCGGACGTTTGGGGGGTTAGAGCTTGCGGAAAATCACCGTCGAGTTGTGACCGCCGAAACCGAACGTATTGCTCAGAGCGCACTTCACGTCGCGTTTCTGAGCCACGTTGAGCGTAAGGTTAAGTTTCGGATCGATCGCCGGATCGAGGTTCTCGCAGTTGATCGTAGGAGGTACGACACCGTGGGTCATGGCAAAGATGCAGGCCAGAGCCTCCACGGCACCGGCAGCTCCGAGCAGGTGACCCGTCATGGATTTCGTCGACGAGATGTTGACGTTGTAGACGTGGTCGCCCAGCACCTCGGCGACGGCCTTCAGCTCCGGAAGGTCACCGGCAGGCGTCGACGTTCCGTGAACATTGACGTAGTCGATATCTTCGGGACGGATGCCGGCATCCTTGAGGGCGTCGCGCATGGCCTTGATGGCACCCTTTCCCTCGGGATGGGGAGCCGTAAAGTGGTAGGCGTCGGCCGATGCACCGCCGCCGATGATCTCGCAGTAGATCTTCGCGCCGCGGGCCTTGGCATGTTCATACTCCTCGAGAATGAGGGCTCCGGCGCCTTCGCCGATCACGAAACCGTCACGGTCTGCGTCGAAGGGACGCGAAGCGTGCTGGGGATCGTCGTTGCGCGTCGAGAGTGCCTGCATCGAGTTGAATCCTCCGACAGCGGGTTCGTTGACCGCAGCCTCGGATCCGCCAGCCACCATCACGTCGGCCTTGCCGTAGCGGATGGCGTCGAATGCGGCGATCATGCCGTGGTTCGACGATGCGCAGGCCGAGACCGTACAGTAGTTCGGGCCCATGAAGCCGTACTTCATGGAGATGAACCCGGCAGCGATGTCGGCGATCATGCGGGGGATAAAGAAGGGGCTAAACCGCGGGGTTCCTCCCCCAGCGGCATAGCCCAGACACTCGTCGAAGAACGATTTAAGTCCTCCGATACCCGAGCTCCAGATTACACCGACCTGCTCCTTGTCGACCTTCTCCAGATCGAGGGCCGAATCCTCCACGGCCTGCGTGGCGGCGATCAGGGCATACTGCGTGAAGAGGTCATACTTGCGGACCTCCTTACGGTCGAAATACTGTGCCGGGTCGTAATTTTTTACTTCACAGGCAAATTTGGTCTTAAATTTTTCTGCGTCGAAATGAGTAATGGGTGCGGCACCGCTGACGCCTTTCTCCAGATTCGAAAAATACTCTTCAATATTATTGCCGAGCGGGTTGATCGTACCGATGCCCGTAACTACTACTCTTCTTTCAGTCATAAATTTAAGGCTTAAATGCCGTGAACGAATTTACTATTTCGGAAAAAATTATTTCTTGTGCTCCTCGATGTACTTGATAGCGTCACCTACGGTAGCGATCTTTTCAGCGTCCTCATCGGGGATCTGGATATCGAAAGCCTTCTCGAACTCCATGATCAGCTCCACGGTGTCGAGCGAGTCTGCGCCAAGGTGGTTGGTGAAGCTGGCTTCGGGCACTACTTCCGACTCTTTAACACCCAGTTTGTCAACGATGATCGCGACAACTTTTGATTGAACTTCTGACATAACTTTAAGTTTTTAGTTAAACAATTATTGGAAACAGTTCAGTACATTTCCAGGGTAATTTTGCGCAAAAGTAACACTTTTTTTATTACTTTTGACAAAAGAGCGCGATTTTTTATTCACAACTTTTTCGACATTTAGCACAAAAACAGATATAACAATCTAAAAAACAGAATATTATGAAACTGCTTCTGATCTCGAATTCGACCAATTCCGGCGAGGAATACCTGCGTTATCCGATGCCTGAAATCGGTCGTTTTCTCGCCGGAATCCACGAAATAGCCTTCGTCCCCTACGCCGCCGTAACCTTCTCCTATGCCGAATATGAACGCAAGGTACAGGCCCGTTTCTCGGAGCTGGGCATCCGCGTGCGCTCGGTCCACCGGGCCAAGGATCCCGCGGCGATGATCCGCACGGCCGAAGCCGTCTGCGTCGGCGGCGGAAACACCTTCGCTCTGGCGCGCAGGATGCAGCAGCAGGGGCTCATGTCGGCCATTCTGCGACGCATCCGCGCCGGTGTGCCCTACGTCGGCTGGTCGGTCGGCAGCAACGTCGCCTGTCCCACGATCTCGACCACGAACGACATGCCGATCGTCCAGCCCGAATCGTTCCGCGCCATCGGTGCCGTGAAGTTCCAGATCAACCCTCATTACCTCGATGCCAACCCCGCCGGCCATGCCGGCGAAACGCGCGAGCAGCGCATTCTGGAGTACATCGAAGCCAATCCGCGGCGCTGGGTCGTCGGACTTCGCGAAGGGTGCATGCTGCGCCTCACGGACCAAAAGCTCGAACTGATCGGCAACCGTCCGATGCGTCTCTTCCGCAAAGGCGTCGAGACTTTCGAAGTTGCACCCGGCGACGATCTCTCCTTTTTATTATAAATAGGTATCGGGCCTGGCGGCCGGCGGCTACCCTCCCCGACAACGACATAACCTGCAATATCGATGAAAGTCATGATTGTCGGACTGGGCCTCATCGGAGGCTCGTTCGCCCTTTCACTGCGCGACCACGCCCTGGCCAACGAAATCCTCGGCGTCGAAAATTCCGAAGAACA
Organism: uncultured Alistipes sp.; assembly: GCA_944321945.1. GTDB lineage: Bacteria > Bacteroidota > Bacteroidia > Bacteroidales > Rikenellaceae > Alistipes. The sequence goes on along the minus strand of CALUNE010000010.1, from coordinate 12,337 downwards.
CGCCCGGGAGGCCCTCCGGCTGGGACTGGCCGACCGCATCGTCTCATTCGACGAAGGAATCCCCGAAGCCGATCTCATCGTGCTGGCCACCCCCGTGGACACCATTCCGCTGCTGGCCGTCAAGGCTCTCAACCGGGTCGGAGACCGTCAGGTGGTCATCGACATGGGCTCGATCAAGGGCGAGCTGTGCGAGGTGATTTCGATGCATGCCCACCGCGGACGTTTCGTGGCCGTGCATCCGATGTGGGGCACCGAGTACAGCGGTCCGAAGGCCGCCCAGCGCGGCGCCTTCACGGGACGCAACGTCGTCTTCTGCGATACGGCGCACAGCGACCCCGACGCCCTGCAGCGCATCGAACGGATCTTCCGCACGCTGGGATGCCCGGCCGTCTACATGGATCCCGAGGAACATGACCTGCACACGGCCTACGTCTCGCACATCTCCCACGTCACGTCGTTCGCCCTGGCGCTGACCGTCCTCGAAAAGGAGCTCGAGGACCGGCACATCTTCGATCTGGCAGGCGGCGGTTTCGAAAGCACGGTCCGCCTGGCCAAGAGCTCCGCCTCGACGTGGGTGCCGATCCTGCTGCGCAACAAATACAACGTGCTGGACGTCCTGCGCGAACACATCCACCAGCTGCAGATCCTGCGCAAGATGCTCGAGCGGGACGACGCCGAGGGGCTGAAACAGGCCATCGAGCGCGCCAACTCCATCCAAAGAATCATCCACTGATGACGACCGCCGAAACAGGTCGGGCCGGCGAAGAGGCCGTAGCCGAATACCTCCGACACGAGGGGTACTCGATCCTGGCACGGAACTGGCGGCATGGTCGCGACGAACTGGACGTGGTGGCTCTCCGCGGAGAGATCCTCCACATCGTGGAGGTCAAGACCCGCCATGCGGGCTCGCTGACACCGCCCGAAGCCGCCGCCACTCGCCGCAAGTTCCGGGCCCTGACCCGCGCGGCTGCCTCCTACATCCGCCTCACGCACTGGACGGGCGACGTTCAGTTCGACGTGGCGGCCGTAGAGATGGCCGCCGACGGTTCGATGCACATCGAATGGATCGAAAGCGCCTGGGAGTATAACTGGTGATTTTGCTTTTACGACAAAATGTACTATCTTTGCCTGACTGAAAGATACCGGAACGTTCCGGATGGTGGGACGGGTTGGTGCGACAAGGAAAAAATGAAAAATTTCAACACCATAGACTGCTGATGTGGCTCTATAATTTCGGTCTGCTGCTTTACGAATGGGCCATCCGCCTCGTGGCTCCGCGCCATCGGAAGGCCCACCTCTGGCTCGAAGGACGCAAAGACCTTTTCCGCAGAATGCGCGAAACCATCGACCCTGCGGCCCGTATCGTCTGGATACACGTCGCCTCGCTCGGAGAGTTCGAACAGGGACGTCCCATCATCGAACAGATCCGCAAATCCCACCCCGAATACAAGATCCTGCTGACCTTCTTCTCCCCCTCGGGTTACGAAATCCGCAAGGACTACAAAGGCGCCGACTACATCTTCTACCTCCCGCTCGACACCCCGCGCAACGCCCGCCGGTTCCTCGATGCGGCCCACCCCGAAGTCGCCGTCTTCGTCAAGTACGAATACTGGCTCAACCTGCTGCGCGAACTCCGCCGACGCAAGATCCGGACCTATATCGTCTCGGCCATCTTCCGCCGCAATTCGGTCTTCTTCCGCCCCTATGGCGGCATGTGGCGTCAGGCGCTGGAGACCTTCGACGTGATGTTCGTCCAGAACGAAGAGTCGAAGAAGCTTCTCGCCACGCTCGGATTCGACAACGTACTGGTCGCCGGCGACACGCGTTTTGACCGCGTGGCCGAGATCGCCCGCTCGGCCAAACACGTCGATATCGTCGAACGTTTCAAGGCCGACGACCGCCTCTTCGTGGCCGGGTCGACCTGGGGCCCCGACGAAGAGCTGCTGATCCGCCTGATGAACGACAATCCCGACGTGAAGTTTGTCATCGCACCCCACGAAATGGACGAAACCCGCATTGCACGGCTCATCGCCGAGACCAAAGGCGGAGCGCTTCGCTATACGCAATGCACCTCACGGACGGGTTACGGCACGCGTCAGCTGCTGATTCTCGATACGGTGGGGCTGCTGTCGTCGGTCTACGGATACGCCACCTGGAGCTACATCGGCGGCGGATTCGGCGTCGGCATCCACAACACGCTCGAAGCCGCAACCTTCGGACTTCCGATCGCATTCGGCCCCAACTATCAGAAATTCAAGGAGGCACGCGACCTCGTGACACTCGGCGCCGCGCGGGCGGTCACCTCCTACGAAGAGCTGCGCAGCTGGTTCATCCCGCTGCGTGACAACGAAGAGTTCCTGCAGAAAACCCGCCGGATCGCCAAGGACTACACCACCCGTCACCAGGGGGCCACGAACATCATCGTCAAGACCATCTTTCCCAAATAACGGCCGCGGGGGGGCAGGTCCATCGGGAGAAGAATACCTATCGAAGACAAACGACAGACGGGGCAATCCGAATCCGGATTGTCCCGTCTGTCGTATCCGTTCCCGAACGGATCAACTCTTGTGGGTCATGATGTCGAGCACCAGACGGTCGGTCTCGTTCATGCCGTCGCGGCCGATCGCCGTCAGATTGTGAATACAGCGGTCGACATCCTCCTCGATGATTCCCTCCACGGGACTGACGCAACGTCCGTCCATGGCCATCATGGCCGACAACACGGCCGTCGAGACGCCGCTCGTGAGCTTCATCGCACAGCTCGGCTTGGCTCCGTCACAGATCATGCCCGTCAGATTGGCAATCATGTTCTTCACGGCCGCCGCCATCTGCTCGTAACCGCCGCCCATCAGATAGACAATGCCGCAGCTCGAACCCGTCGCCGCCACCACGCAGCCGCACAGGGCCGACAACCGACCCAGACTCTGCTTGATATAGATGACGGTCAGATGGCTCAGCGTCAGCGCCCGAATCGTCTGCTCCTCCGTGGCACCGATCTCCTCGGCGTAGACCGCCACGGGCATCGTAGCCGCAATACCCTGGTTGCCGCTGCCCGAATTGCTCATCACGGGAATCATCGCTCCGGCCATCCGCGCGTCGCAGGCCGCCGACGTGTACGACAGAATCCGTGTGAAGATGCTGTCGCCCATCACCCGCCGTTCGCGGTCGCAACGCAGCGTACGGCCCACACAGTGGCCATATTCGCCGGTAAAGGACTTCTCGGCGGCCGCCCAGTTCAGACGCCGCGATTCGAGGATGAAGCGGATTTCGTCGAGCGGTGTGGTCATCGCAAAGTCCCATACCCGGCGCAGTGTCAGTTCGACGCCCTCCTCCTCGGACTCGGAAGCCCCGCCGCCGCGTTTGTCCAGCAGCACCTCGCCGTCACGATCGACATAGACAAACGTCGTATGTCCGCCTGCAATAACGGCCGTTGCCTGGTGGCCGGCCGCCTCGACCTCCGTCTCGATATAGAGTTTTTCCGAAATCCCCTCCTTCAGCGCGATGGTGATACGTTTCTCGTCGATCATCTTCCGGCCACGCTCCACGGCCTCGGGCGTCACATCGCGAAGCACCTCCAACTGGTACTCCGAACGGCCGATCAGCGCTCCGAGCGCCACGGCAATCGGCAGTCCGATCATCCCCGTACCGGGGATGCCTACTCCCATGGCATTCTTCAGGATATTGGCACTCAGTCTCACGGCAATCCGTTCGGGCTCGGTGCCCAGCGTCTCCGTTGCGCGCGCCACACACAAGGCCACGGCAATCGGCTCGGTACACCCGATGGCCGGGATCACCTCGCGATGGATCAAATCGATGATTTGCTTGCGTTCAGATTCAGGTAGCATACTTTATTTGGGTTTAAGCGAAAACAAAGATACTATTTTTTCCCTATTTTCGCAGTATGAAAGACCCCGAAGATCGCAAATGGAAGGTACTCTCGAGCGAGTATCTTTTCCGACGGCCGTGGCTCACCGTGCGGCATGAGAGCCTCGAACTGCCCGACGGACGCCGTGTGCCCGACTACTACATCCTCGAATACCCCGACTGGATCAACATCACGGCCATCACGCGCGACGGTCACTTCGTGCTCATCGACCAGTATCGTCCCGGATTGGGCGAGACCTCGTATGAGATTCCGGCCGGCGTTTCCGAGCCAACCGACGCCTCGATGCTGGCTGCCGCGCAGCGCGAACTGGCCGAAGAGACCGGTTACGGAGGCGGCCAATGGCAGCTGCTGACGGTCGTGGCGCCCAATCCCGCCACGCAGAACAACCTCACCCACTGTTTCCTGGCCACCGGTGTCGAGCGCCTCGGCGACCAGCATCTCGACCCCACCGAAGATCTGCGGGTCCACCTGATGACACGCCGCGAGGTGCTCGAACTGCTCCGCACGAACCGCATCCGCCAGGCGCTGATGGCCGCACCGCTGTGGCGTTACTTCGCCGAGCACCCCGCGCCGGAGGATGCACCGGTCTGCGGCAAGGAACCCGGCAACGAATCATCCGACGGATCCGCAATCCGCTGACCAACGACAAAAACACCTCGACATGAGCGAATTCACATCCATCCAGACCCTCTTCTTCTCGCCGACCGGCACCACGAAAAAGATTGCCCGGGCCATTGCCCGGGGAGTGGCGGCCCCAACCCGCGAAACTTCCGAAAGCTCCATCCGGGAGATCGACCTCACCCACGAGGAAAACCCCGCGGCACGAATCGACGGCCGCACCGTCACGATCCTGGCCGCACCGGTCTACGGCGGACATGTGGCTCCGACGGCCTCACGACGGATGGAGGGCATACACGGCGCGGGAGGTCCGGCCGTTGTGGTGGTCGTCTACGGCAACCGCGCCTTCGAACACGCCGCCGGAGAGCTGGCCGAACTGGCCCGCCGGCAGGGCTTCAACCCGATTGCGGCGGCGGCCTTCGTCGGCGAACACTCCTACTCGACACCGTCGACGCCGATAGCCGCCGGACGCCCCGACGCGGCGGATCTGGCGGCGGCCGAGGCCTTCGGACAAAGCGTCCGCCGGAAAATCGACCGGGGCACACCCGCACCGGTCGACGCCTCGCGGCTCAAGGAGCGTCCCACGCCACTCGTACCGATGCTGCGGTTCATCGCCTTCGCCATCCGCTACATGATCCGCCAACGGCGCCATCCGGGCATCACAGTGCCCGAAGGCGACCCGGCGTCATGCACCCATTGCGGACGCTGTGCGGCGATCTGCCCCGTGCAGGCCATTCCGCGCGGTGACGAAACCCGCACCGATCCGTCACGCTGCATCCGCTGTTGCGCCTGCGTCAAGGGGTGCCCGGTCGGTGCGCGCACGTTCCACACCCCCTTTGCCGATGCGCTGGCCCGCAACTTCTCGCGCCGCAAGGAGCCCGTCACCCTCCTGTAAAGGCCCGGCCGCCCAAACAAAGAAAGGCCCGGATACCCCTTTGCAGGAGTATCCGGGCCTTTCAGCTCTTCGCACCGGCCGTCAGCGCAGCACCACCGTCACCGACATCGGCCCATGGGCGCCGAAGACCAGCGCCTGCTCGATGTCGGCCGTCTTCGAGGGTCCCGACACGAAACATCCGTAACCGAAGTCGTCCACCTCGGGGCGTACCACGGCCTCGTGCATCGTATCGACAATCGCCTCGCGCGGGATGACGATCATCAGCGCCGTAGCGCCGAAATAGAGCGCCTTGTGGCGAATCTCCTGGGCGATCCACACCGCACCGTTCTCCGCCACGCCGAACGACCCGCGCACCACGCCCAGATCCACGTCGACCAGTTGGCGGGGATCCTCGACCCGGTCGGGATTGATCGTCGCCGAGGTCACCTCGTCCATCGTCGAGGCAATGCTCTTCGCCTCGGGGTAGAGACGCCGGATCACCTCGTCAAGCGTCTCGCCGGCCTCCATCCGCACGGCACAGCCGCCGCCCGCCTCGAGCCGTTCGACGAAGGTCTGCTCGCGATCGGCAAAACGCTGCGGCACAAAGTCCATCTCGGGACGCGGCCGAGGCTCCATTCCGTCCCCGGCCAGCCGTTTCAATATCTTCTCCTTGCTGTTCATCTTACCTTTTCATCTCTTTTTTCCACCATGCGTTGAAACTCCGCGGCGCAAAGGGCGGCATGGCCCGTCCCGGAGTGCTCCAGGGGTTCAACCCGTTCTCGAGCACCGCACGCGGCAATTTTTCGGCCAAACGCCCCATTGCGATGCCTCCATAGAAGCGGCGGCGTCCGCCCATCACGAAATCCAGCCCCTTGACGGCCGCCTTCTTCATCGGGTCGGCCAGTCCCAGCGTGTCGAGCCGCTGACGCCATTCGTAGATCTGTTCGCCGAGGTCGATCATCGCCGGGCAGACGTTCGAACACGAATAGCACAGCGAGCAGGCCGAGACGTTGCCGTGATACCGTTTCGGCGAACGCAGCATGCCGAGGTTGATGCCCAGCGGTCCGGGGATGAAATAGGAGTAGGAGTACCCGCCCGAACGCCGGTAGACGGGGCAGGTGTTCATGCAGGCGCCGCAGCGCAGACACTTGAGCATGTTGCGGTGCGCCTCGTCGGCCAACCACTCCGAACGGCCGTTGTCGACCAGAATCACGTGGATCTCGCACCCCGGGGCCGGACGCCGGTAGAGCGACGTGTAGGTAGTGACGGGCTGCCCCGTGCCCGACCGTGCCAGCAGCCGCGTGAAGACCCCCAGCGCCTCCATGTCGGGAATCACCTTCTCGATGCCCATGATGGCGATGTGCAGATTGGCGAACGACGTGCCCAGATCGGCATTGCCCTCGTTCGTGCAGACGGCAAGCGCCCCGGTCGAGGCCACGGCAAAGTTGACGCCCGTCATCGAGACATCCGCCTCGAGGAATTTCGGCCGCAGGGCCCGGCGCGCGGCATGGGTCAGATAGGTCGGGTCGCTGTTGCCCGGCTCGGTACCCATCTCGCGTTCGAACAGGGCTCCGACCTCCTCCCGACGCACGGCAATGGCCGGCAGCACAATGTGGCTCGGCGGCATGTGCAGCAGCTGCATGATCCGCTCGCCGAGGTCGCTCTCGACGGTCTCGACACCCCGCGCCTCGAGGTAGGGCGTCATGCCGCACTCCTCGGCCAGCATCGACTTGCTCTTGACGAGCCGGCGGCCGCCGTGACGGCGGATCAGTTCCCAGACCGTTTCGTTCATCTCGGCGGCATCCGCGGCCCAGTGGACCTGCATGCCATTGGCCGTGGCGTTGCGCTCGAATTCGCAGAGGTAGTCGCCCAGACGGCTCAGCGTGTGCAGCTTGATCTCCGACGCCATCCGGCGCAGATCCTCCCATTCGGGGACGGTCGCCATCATGCGGTCGCGCTTCTCCCGCACGGCATACAGCGCGCGGTCGTGCCATGCCAGCCGTTCGGCATCGGCAACGAATCGTTTTGCGGCTTTGGAATGCGTACTCATGACCTCGAATTCAGAATTTCAACCATATGAATCGTCCGGATCGGAAGCTTCTCCCGCGTGATGATCCCCTGCATGTGCATCAGACACGACGAATCGGCTCCGGTGATGTACTCCGCACCGGTGTCCATGTGACGGCCGACCTTCGCCCGGCCCATGGCCACCGACACGGCATTCTCCTCGACGGAGAACATCCCGCCGAATCCGCAGCATTCGTCTCTGCGTTCGGGCTCCACCACGTCGATCCCCTCGACCAGCGAGAGCAGATCGCGCAGTTTCGACTGATAGGGAATCTGCCGCTCGCTGGGCGACGAAAGCCCCATGTGGCGCACGCCGTGGCAGGAGTTGTGCAGGCTCACGCGATGCGGGAAGCGGGCGTCGAGCCGCGCGGGCCGCACCACGTCGTGGAGGAATTCGCAGATCTCCCAGATCCGCGCATCGACGCACGCATGCTCCCGGTAATCGGGCAGCAGACGCGGGTACCCCTCGCGTACGAAGACCACACAGCTGGCCGACGGCCCCACCACATAATCATATCGCGCGAAGAGTTCGTTCATGTGTTCGGCCAGGGCCCGGGCATCCTTCTCGAAGCCCGCATTGGCCATCGGCTGGCCGCAGCAGGTCTGATCCAGCGGGTAGTCCACCTCGCATCCGACACGCTGCAACAGCTCGTACGAGGCGCGTCCCACCTCGGGGTAGACCGCATTGATATAACAGGGAATGAACAATCCGACTTTCATTCGTTTTCCGTACTCTTTACGTTTTTGTTGGGTGTATTTTCTGGCGTCCCGGCACACGCAGGCGTGTCGGGACACCCGGCAAAGATAGCCGTTTTTTCGGTTCGCTGTTCCCCGGAGCGGCTCTTTTCGAGCGAGCGGGCGCATGCACGCCGCGACGGCCCGCAACGACACAAAAAAAGAGAGCCCCGCTCTCGCGGGGCCCTCAAAGGCCGGTTGCCGACCGATTATTTGATTTCGATCTGACGAGCCACTGCGGACGCTTCCGTCTCCTTCTTCTTAGGAATGTCGATACTCATCACACCATTTTCCACTTTCGCGGAAATCTTCTCGCGCTCGACATTGTCCGGAAGCAACAGGTTCTGCTGGAACTGCGTGTAGGAGAATTCCCGACGCAGATAGGTTCCCTTATGCTTCTTGTCCTCCTCCTTCTCTTCGCTGTGTTTCTCCATCGAGATGACCAGCTCGTTGTCCTCGTTGATATGAACCTTGAAGTCCTCCTTGGTCATACCAGGTGCGGCAACTTCGATTTTATATTCGTCGTCGTTCTCGATGATGTTCACAGCCGGAGCAGTCGTGTTGCGGCGATCCATCAACCAATCGTTGTTCAAAAAATCGTTGAAAATACTCGGCAACCAGTTTTGATTACGTCTTACAGGTACCATAATTGTGTCCTCCTTGGTTTATTTAGTTTAACATTTTTTTCATTCGTCCCCGCCTCTTTCGAAGCGGTTTCACCCCCTATCCGATCAAATCCTGTGCCATGAGCTAAAAATCAAAAAATTGTCACTTCTTGTCACAAACTGTCCGATTTTGTGACAAAGAGTGACAAAAAGTCAGCAATCGGAGGCTGACAGAACGGCATCATCTTCCTGCAAAACGCCCAACGAAGAGCTCATTTGCCAATCTTTGCGTATCTTTGCGGACAGGCGGTGCGACACGGGAGCACTCCGCCCGTCACCGGCCGTGCCAACGGCCCGACACCCACTCCCGTCTGCACCCAAGAAGTCCATGAAAAACCGCTGCTTCCGTACGGCTACACCAGCCGATATGCCCCGTATTCTCGAGATCATCCGCCAGGCCCAGCGCCGCATGGCGGCGGCCGGCAGCCTGCAATGGCAGGACGGCTACCCCGCTCCCGCCAACATCGCCTCCGACCTGGCGCACGGTTACGGTCATGTGATCTGCCGCTCCGGGCAGGACACCCCGAAGCGAGGCCAGGATGAGGCCGCGAAGCTTGTACCGGCCAATGCGACAGCCGGAAAGGATTCGCCGGACGAACGATATCCAGACGCAAACGGCAACCCGGACCCGGCCGTCGAAACCATCCTCGCATACGGCGCGATCGTCTTCGACGGCGAACCCGCCTACGAAGCTCTCGACGGCACATGGCTCACCGACAGCCCCTACGTCGTCGTCCATCGGCTGGCCGTCGCCGACGAAGCCCTGGGCCACGGTCTCGGAACCGAATTTCTGAACCGCACCGAACAGCTCGCCCGTCGGCGCGGCATCGGTTCGTTCCGGATCGATACCAATTTCGACAACCTCCGCATGCTGCACATCCTCTCCAAAAATGGATTTACCCGTTGCGGCAAGGTTGTCTACCGCAGCGGAGAACGCGAAGCCTTCGAGAAACGGATCGATTCCGGAAAATAAACCGCATCCTACCCAACCCGTTCCGGAACTGCCCGGCCCAAAAAACGGCATCCGGCCTGCCTTTAGCAAGCCGGATGCCGACATGTGTTTCAAAAAGACCTATTTGCGCGTCACGATGTCCCTGAAGAAATCCTCAAGCGAGACATCGTAATAGTCGCATAAATCGGCCAAAGTGGTCAATGAAATACTGTGCCGTCCGCTTTCTATGCGTCCGATATTCAGATCGGTATCAAAACGGACGTTTTCCTGGGTCAAACCATGGGCGCGACGGATCGATTTCAAACGCTCCACCACCTGCTCCACCAAGATATCATTTCGTCGCTGTCGTTTCATGCCACAAAGAAGCGGATTTCTATTCTCAAAAGTTACTACACACTTGTATGGAATTAATAAACAGAAAAACCCGTTCCAGACCAATCGGCCGAGGATTCGACAGATTTCGATGGAGCAATACGAAGCAAAAAGCGCTCACTCGGCGACAATGTCGGCAGCACCTTCGGCAGGAAGAGCCGCCACAGGCTGTTTGGCCACGATGCTGTCAACGATGAATTTGGTGAATCCGCGCCAGGGCAAGGCGCCGAAATACTCCTTGTAATGCAGTTCGACGGTGCGTCCGCCCAGCAGCATGAGTTCGCGGGCCAGCGCCTCGTTCTCGACCGAAAATTCGAATTCGTACGACTGGATGGCGCCGGCCGTTTTGGAGCGGATTCCCGCCTGGATGAGCTTTCCCTCGTAGGTCTTGAAGAGAACGCCCTTGTAGACGACATAGTTCAACTCGCCGCTCTTGACCCCTTCACCGAAGACGAAATAAAAACGGAAATAGAAAAACAAGGCCAGCGCCACGATGACCACCGAGGCCGTAATGATCCAAAATTTCTTCATGTTTGCTTTCATGTTCACGCATTCAGAGAGACAAAGTTAACAAATTTAGCGCCCCGCGAACGCCGTGCGGAAGAAATAATTCGAGATTTCGACCTCGAGGGATCGGGCGGGAGGTTGTCGGAGAGCGGGGACATGGATCGAAAATTTCCGGGAAGCATCTCTGCATGGGGCCTTCGGGGATGAAATCGGAGGGTTGGGATGAAAAAAATCGACATTTTTCACCGGAAGATTTGCAGAATGATTTTTTTTGTTTACCTTTGCACCACGATAAAACCAAAAGGTCTATCGCAGGATGGTGCCATAGCTCAGTTGGTAGAGCAAAGGACTGAAAATCCTTGTGTCCCCGGTTCGATTCCTGGTGGTACCACTTTGAAGAGAAGCAAAAAGTTGCAAAACCCTGATTTCCAAACGAAATCAGGGTTTTCTCTTTTTGTCGGCAACGCAAAAACCAGCGGTTTTCGGCACCTTTTGGTGGAGCAATCGGTGGAGATAAAACCACCCCATTTATCTCCACCGAATTCGCGTTTTTGTCGCTGAACTGCCATATTTTGCGCAGAGCCAAACCAGGTCGGATTTTCTACAGCGGCCTCCGTCTCGATGCGCTCCATCATCAACGGGATACGCATCGAAATCAACATCCGCAGCGGCTGACGCCGATCCGCCATGTCTCCATCTTCGCCGTCTCCGCGGAACCGGTCTTCATCGGCGTGTAGTCACCCCGGAGTACATCGCCCACGACAGCAACGGGACGTAATCCGCTGGCACAGCAACGGCTGGTCGGCCTCCAAGGCCCGCGAGGCGGCCCTTCTGGTCGACTACCTGCACGGCGATCTGGAACTCACGCCCCAGGCGGTGCGACATGCGCTCGATGCCGGTGACGGGGTCCGTGCCCTCTTTGTCATCGATCTGTTGATCGGCGGGGATCCGCAGGCCGAAGCGTCGCTCTGCGGCCTGCGGATCGAGGCATTGCGGCTGCTCAGGCATCCGGAGACGGAACGCTATGTCGAGCAGGTGCGGATGCGTTATCCCGCGGCACTCGGGAAGACCGGACCGACGGACTGACACGGCCGGATTCTTCTTGAAATAGATCGGACCCGATCTCCGTCTGTATGCCGGAGATCGGGTCCGACGGCGTTGCGGATTAAGGCCATTATCCGGCTCAATAGCCGTTTCGACGGGCATTTGACAGGCATATTCGAAGTCCGGCAATTATCCATTTGCTGCAGACCTACATAAAATGGAGTAATTGCCACAATCAAACTACCGGCATCGTCTGGAACTGGTCTTGGCACACGAACCCAACTATCGACCGTCAAAGGACATTCGAGACACCTTCGCCAAGGGACAGGGCAGATCCTGCCCTTTTGAAGAGGAGACGTGCTGGCATATCGCCCAAACCAGATTCTCTGACGCGGCGTTTACGGACGATTCCCGGAGGTTGACGATGCAAAGTTCCGGACAAATTCCGCGAGATAAAGCGCATTTGGAGATTCAACGCCTCGACTTGGGGCCATGGTCACACTTCATCGCGGAGGTCCCCGATCCTGCTCATTATCGATGTGATTCAGGACCTCCAAGACACATTGAAGAGAGAGGTGTACTTTCTCCAACAATATGGCCGTGAGACAGTTTTTCAG
>CALUNE010000009.1 GCA_944321945.1 uncultured Alistipes sp. | reverse complement strand
CCAGCCCAAACTCAAAAGCAGCAGGACCGGCCACGACGCTTCATCTCCCCGAAGAAGAAATCGCGCGGCCCGAGTCGATAAGGAGAGTTCCTATGATAGAAGTTAATGGTTGTGCCAATTTTTAGATTTAGTATAATCTCTCATATCAGATTTTTTTATTTTTGTAATGTTTATTGCAGATTTTATACTGAAATTAAGATGACTGACAATTATGGGAAGTGTAATATATGATTTCTTAGCAGATAGCCTGTTTTTTAATGAAAACAGTTTGGCAAATGACTTTGCAAATGAAAGCGAGGAAAGAATACAACAAGAACTGCAAAATTACAGAAATCACTGCATACAAAATTATGGAGAATTGATAAAAGAAATTGTAGAACGGGATTCTTTCTTAAAAGTATTTTCCTCTTCAGAAGAAACCTCTTTGGGACTTCTAAAGCAAACGGCATTATATGTTGATCAGTTTATCATTCAAGATCCATTATTTAAATTGACAGAGAGGACGCCTGAGATCTCCAATATGACAGCGCAATATTTAGGGTATAAAAACAATGAATGTATTGATAGAAAAGCACTTAAGAAAGCTGCGCTGTTTTTGAAAGACATTACTCCGATGGTTGCCGTGGATTATGTGAAAATTTTTCCATTAAGTTATTATTTTGAAGCGCCTAAGCAAACTCCAATATATTTACCTGAAGATTATTACAATAAAATACTTCCTGAAAAGATACTTAACTTTTTTCGGGAGAATGTATCGGTTTGGTCGATGGAAAAAGTTGAGACCGGAGGTTGGAAAATAAATGAAAAAGAATTGCATCCATGTAGAAGTATTATGGTGGGCTTCGAGGACGATCCTAATTTTAGGATGATCTATCATTTATTCGAAATGCAATTTTTGAAATATGATCAAAAGACAAGTTTGATAAAATTTAAACAAACTTTACCAAATACACCGCCGGAGATTAATTCTTTTAAGGCCTGGGTTACTCAATCGATTAATTCTGCCTCTAGAACATTCTATGATAAGGTGTTTGATGAAAATATTATCGCATCCAATCTAAATTCTACTTATTTGTGCGATAATAATTTCACGTATAATTTAATTACTCGAAATTTTGGGAATAAGCAAACTATTCAAACGGATACCGCTACTAATATAATAAACTTCGATCTGCCTTTTCTTGATAATATTAACACTCAAAAATTAATGATGGTCAGAGAATATGATGCGGATGTATTTACTAATTTCCGATTAGAGTTAGAAAGAAATTTCAGAGAATTAAGAACTTTAGATGACCCTGTTTTGATTAAACACAAAACAGAAAATATTTTTCACGAGTTATACGATGTTCAACTTCAAAAAATCAAGCAAAAAATTGAGCATTTGCATAAGCAAGTATTTGTCAATTCCTTAATTGCATTGGGGGGACTCGCTGGCGGTTTTGCTACAGGAGGCTTTAGTTTATTGGCAATTGCTATTGCATTAGGAAAAGGATACAAAGATTACAACGATTACAAAGAAAACGTTAAAGAAAATCCATCGTATCTCCTTTGGTTGGTAAAGAATAAATAATTTTAGAGAAATTTCGTCGAGGGACTCAAAACGTTATTCCTCTTTCAACTTTCCCAGACGCATGACAATGGAGGTTTGGCTTCGGCCCATCTTCTCTGCAATGTAGCGGATGCTTTTCCCCTCACGGTGAAGTGTGAGCAGATATTCATCGGCTCGACGGGTCCATCGCTTGTTGGCATTCGGATGTTTGGCATAACTCTCTTCGTTGACTCGTTCCGGATGGAGAAATTCATCGACAAAAACAGACGGGAATCGTCGGTCATAAAGCACCCATGTGTGGACTTTTGCCCGGGTAATTGCCACATAGAAGAGCCGACGCTCTTCACCGTAAGGGTATTGATCGCTCTTGGTTAATACATATTGCAATGTCGGATCGTCGCTTACGCGCGAAGGAAACCCGTAGGTGTCCTTGTTGCACTGCAACAGAATGACATAATCGGCTTCGAGCCCTTTGGATTTGTGAACTGTCAGAAACTCGACCTTGCGATTGCCGATCAGATAATAGAAACGATTACCCTCTTTCATGCTTTGATACATGAACGACAGGTAATAATCATCGAATGAATAGCGGCCCAGCAGGAAAATCGATTGGTCGGCAGGAACCGAGGCGACCAGCCGTGCAATCACATGGCAATACTCATTTCGGTCGTATGCTTCGAACGACAGATCGGTCCGTATTCGGTCATTGAAGGGATGAATCTCTTTTTTAATTTGGGCAGCATTGCGTTGGATAAACCGGGATGACAGGCTGACCAGGGGCTCTCCGAAGCGATAAGTCGTTTCGATCTTGTTGATTTCGGTCGGGCTGAAAAATTCGGGGAAGCTGTTAAAAAGAGCCATGTCGCTTCCCGAGAAACGGTAGATCGACTGCCAGTCGTCGCCGACACAGTAGAGTTTGGCGGGAGGCGTACTCTCGCGCAAAGCCTTCAGAAACCGGTATCGGTCTACGGAGATGTCCTGAAACTCGTCCACGATGATATGGTCGAAAGAGACGGGGTGCGCCTTCTGGCAGATGTCCGTAGCCTGCAGAATGGCATCCGTAAAGTCAATCTGTCCGCTCTGTTGCAACATCTCCGTATAGCGTTCATAAACGGGGCGGAAAATCTTTCGGATCACAAACCGGCTTCTCTCGTCGTTCTCCTGTTCGACTTGCCGCAATACCTCATTCAACGATCGGCAACTCGATTTGAGCAATGTTGTAAACGTCGCCATCAAGCGGATAAAGGCCTTCTCCTGACGACCCCCTTTGGGCAAGATCGATTCGAACATTTCTTCGTCGGTACGTTCCTGGATCGGAACCCCGGCCTCTTCAAGCTGCCGTTTCAATTTCTCGCGGATATCGGCGTAATAGAAATCCGCACTTGACGAGGTCAGCAACACGGTGCCGAACTTCTCGTGAGCCGCTTTTTTCCAGGTAATACCGTCGTTATACCGCTTGTTCGCCTCTTCATAGGAGATATTCCGATCTTTTGCAAACCAGGCGGGAACCATCCCGTGTTCATCGACCCCGAAATGCTCCAGATAGATGCGCTTCCGGCGTCCGCCCTGTTCAAAATAGATTGAGAAATCCGGTTTATACTGGGCATGCATCTCGTCGGCTACCGGATGCTCGTAAGGCTCCTCGTAACGGAACCTGACGCCGAGCGACGAGAGGACAAAGCAGATTTTCTGTTCCTGTTCACTGCGAACATAGATGGAATTGCCGTCCATATCGGGGAGCAAGGCTCTCAATCGTAGCGTCTTTTGTTCACTTAACTGTTGGCGACGTTCCTGCTTTTTCCGTTCCCAATCAGCGTCCTGCGCCTGATAATCGACGAAATATTCGATTGCATGCTTGCGAAATGCCACGTCATTCAGCAAATCCCGATACACTTGAATGAAAAGTGCATCCGTGTTGTCGCAGATTGAAGGCTTGCGCCCCGTATATTGTCCGATCAGATCGATTGCCAGCTTGTGAAAGGTATATCCGCGTAGACCGGGAATTCCCATGCGTTCCGTAAGTTCGGCGGCCGCTTTGTTGGTATAGCTGATGAGGAGAATACGCTCCGGCGCAACCTTTTTGATGTCGATTAGATATTTGACCCTCCCGACGATGGAAGAGGTCTTGCCGCTCCCGGCACTGCTCACCACCAGACAATTCTCCTCCTCTGAAAGGATGGAGCGTCGTTGCTGCCTGTCAAGCGGATATTTCAGACAGTGGTCGAAAAAGGTCTTGTGCCGATCCAGCAAATCACCGAAGATCTTTTCGTTGTGATTCCGGACGATGTCTGGAATTGCTTCGAAATCAAGAATGAAATGCCGGATTACAGCCGGGAGGGGAACGTGTCCCTTTTGGGCTCGCTTGGCCAGTTTGCAGGCGTCCCTGTAGAGTGCGGCAAAACGGTTGGTGAAAGCCTCCTGCAACGCTGCGGTCAGCACCTGACCTTCAAAACGCATGGCCAGATTTTCGTCGAGGCTGGTTGTGCTGCTTTCTGGTTGCGCGGATTTTGGGGCTTCGGCAAAAGCCTGTCTTATTTTTGCGGTCAGTTCATCCAAATCCCTGGACAGGTGAATCCGGCGGTATGCAAGGACGGCAATTGCGACAAGGAGGATTCCTGCCCCTATGACTAACAATGACGACGGCATGATTCTGTTTGGTAAAAGATGTTAATCTGTTGATAAAGGTACGCATAAGTTTACTATCTACAAAAGGCCTACAAGGCAATCAGCTGCCCTTTCCACCCGTCCGCAAAGATCCGACTTGCCGGCATCGGCTGCAAGACTGTACGGAGCGTCCCACGGGGACGGCCTTGCATCCGACACCGCCAAGTTTAGGGCTGGTCGCTATCGGGTGGAAAGGGATGGTGGAGCGGAGAGAATTACACAAAAATAGTAATTTACCTTAAAGAATCTACGGTAATTTCATTTTTATATCGCGGATTTTTTCATATCTTTATGGAAAATTTCATGCGATCAGTATGACACAACACATGAATCGGATAAAAGAAGTCCTTGAAGAGAAGGGAATTAAACAAACTTGGCTGGCCGAGAAACTCGGTAAAAGTTTCAGCATCGTAAACGCCTACGTTTGCAATCGCCGTCAGCCAAGTCTCGAACAACTTTTCGAGATAGCCCGTATCCTTCAAGTAGATCCTAAAGAACTTATTGATAGCAACAAGTAATCCATGTTCTATAAACTCATAAAAAAGAAATGCGATGAATGGTTGCGCTCGTCCGAGTGTACCATTCGTGAGTTGATTCAATATATTCACGCGCAAAACAAAATGCGCGATGCTCAGATTGAAGCAATTCAGATATATCTCTACCTTAAGATCGTATGCGGGAACAAACCTTTGTGGCAATTGTTCAGTGAAGGTATATTTAACAGCCTGGATTTGAATGCCATGGCACTGACCCTTGAAGAGCGTGAACTTTTCATTTCGAATAAGGGGGCTGCAGCCCTGCTGGAATATTCTTTATTGAAAGATAAGAACGGGGATCAGATCGCGCCAGAGCTGGAGAAGTTTCTGAAGAAACGGGGCGCGCAAATCGATTATGGAGCTGTTTTTCAAAAGATATTCTATGGTGTAACTTATACGGACTATCTTTTCAGTCTGCCGATGGGGGCCGGTAAAACGTATTTGATGGCGGCTTTCATTTATCTGGATTTGTATTTTGCACAAAATGAGCCCGAGAACCCGGCATTTGCCCATAATTTCATGGTATTGGCTCCTTCCGGATTGAAATCCTCCATTGTCCCGAGTTTGAAAAATATTCAGTCGTTCGATCCTACATGGGTTATTCCCGAACCGACGGCTTCGCAACTGAAGCGGATGATCAAGTTTGAGATTCTGGATGAGCAGAAGTCCGCCCGCAAGAGCAATCTGGTGAGAAATCCCAATGCGCAGAAGATTAACAACCATCAACCGTTGGAGGATCTTATGGGATTGGTGGCCATCACCAATGCGGAGAAGGTCATATTGGACAGAGCCGGGAAGAGTGAAGATCTTGAATTATTCGACAAGGAAGAACAGGCAAGAATTCGAATGGCCAATGAATTGCGCAATATTATTGGCAAGATTCCTCATTTGGCCGTGTTTATTGACGAGGTACACCATGCGGCCGATGGTGAAATTAAATTACGCCAGGTCGTCGGGGAGTGGACTAAAGGACACTCTTTCTGCGGAGTGCTGGGCTTCTCCGGAACTCCGTATCTTGATAAGACGGAGAGCGTGGCTCTGTCAGAAAACTTTGCCATAAAGAACACCGAACTATCGAATGTCGTCTATTATTATCCGCTGATCGAAGGTTTAGGAAATTTCCTGAAGATTCCAGAAGTGAAATATGCGGACAACGATACCGAAACAATTGTCCGAAATGGGGTGCGGGAGTTTCTTGACAAGTATCGGGATACGGTCTATGAGAACGGGACTTGTGCCAAATTGGCAATTTACTGCGGACAGATCGAAACCCTGGAGGAGATGATCTACCCCCAGGTCGCCCGTATTTTATCCGAATATGGTCTGGATCCGGCCGAGGTCCTGTTAAAATATCATGGCGGCAACAAAACCTATCCACAGCCGGAAGGTGCAGAGACGGAATTCGCCTCTCTTGACATGGATTTTTCCCGGATTCGCATTGTCCTGCTTGTGCAGATTGGCAAGGAAGGTTGGGATTGCAAGAGTCTGACCGGGGTTATTTTGCCGCAAAAGGGTGTATGTCCGACCAATATGGTTCTGCAAACCAGTTGCAGGTGTTTGCGACAGGTTACGCGAAATGCCCGGGAGACCGCCCTGATCTGGCTCAACAAGTTCAATGCGGACACGCTTAACAAGCAGCTGAAACAACAGCAGAATATCTCGTTGCAGGAGTTTAACAACAGCAGCCACCCTAAAAACGTAGAGGTGGAGCGTTTCTCCAGAATGGAGCGTCTGCGGGTTCCGCCTGTCGATTTTTACCAATTGAAGGTTTCCTATCAGACTTTGATTACGGAGGAGCATCCCCATACGGCTGAAAAGCTTGCCAGCGAGTCACTTCTCCAGAAAGCCGATGTGACACTTATTCACCGTCAGGATCTCTCCGGGAAGGCGCTTGGCCATTATCTGGAGACTCAAAAGAACGGGGAGATGGTCTCGTTCCATCCGTGGTTGTATCTTATTGTAAAGGAGAGTTTCCATACGTTGACCCTGGAGGATCTGCGGCCCCATCTATCCGCGCTTGAACGTATCTTCCATCGCATAACGACCATCAACGAACGGGGCGAGACCTGCTACGACAATCAATATGATCAGGAGGCGATTCGTTCATCCATTCGGAAAGCCTTTGTCTGCAAGCGCGGTTTTTCGGTGAAGGAGGAGATTGTCCCCCGTCAGGTGAGTCTGCTTCAAATCGAACGGTTGATCTCTCCGTTGGTTGTTGAGGATGACCACTCTTTCTTCCCGTCGCGGGAGGAGGTTCGCACGATTCTCGACTGGGACGAGAATGCCCGGGACAAATCTTTGACACCCGAGGAGCTGGCTGTCCTTGAAAGCATGAAGCAAAAGGGATACTCCATTCCCGAGCCCGCCGATCCTCATCCCGAACGGGCGCGGACCTACCACTATCTTCCGTATCGTTTTGACAGCGGACTGGAATACGAGTATTTCAGGAATTCGATCGTTCCGATTCTGCAGGAGAACCAATGGCCGCTGGAGATCTATTTCAACGGAGACGATACGCTGACGGACTTCAAGATCGACTGTTACAAACAAGTGGGTGGCAAGTGGCGATATATCGGCAAATATGTCCCCGACTTCTTGTTGCTTAGCCGCAAGGAGGACGGTACCATTGATCGCATCATCATCATTGAAACGAAAGGTGAAGGATATGCGGCCAAATTCGCCGATCGCCGACACTTCATGGAGACGGAATTTATTCACAGGAACAACGAGTGTTTTGGTTATGAGCGCTTTCGGTTCCTCTACCTTGAAGAGGGACTCGGCAAGGAGGAGCGTGAAAAACGGACCATCCAGGCAATACAGGAATTTTTCAACAATTGATAAATAGAATACGGTTATGGCAATCAAATACATCCCTTATTTCCCGA
Organism: uncultured Alistipes sp.; assembly: GCA_944321945.1. Lineage (GTDB taxonomy): Bacteria > Bacteroidota > Bacteroidia > Bacteroidales > Rikenellaceae > Alistipes. Next base: position 75,483 of record CALUNE010000009.1, on the reverse strand, counting down.
ACACGCTGGAAGGTCAGGCTGTTCTCGACAATTTTGTACGCACCAAACGGCTGCTTCGCTATCGCGACAACGATCAGGTCATCGAGCGCATCGAACGCGGTCTGCCGCTTTACGAGGCCCAGCTTCGAGAGCGCCGGAAAAACAATGCGGACGGCAATCTCATTATTCGCGGAGAGTGTCTGTCGGCCTGCGCCTATCTGAAGGACAAAGGAATCACCGTGGATCTGGTCTATATTGATCCGCCCTTTGCCAGCGGTGCCGATTATGCCAAGAAGGTCTATCTGCGACGCAACCCCAAGGTCGCCGAGGCCATTCGTCAGGCTGAAAGCGAACTGGATATCGAGGAACTGCGGTCGTTCGAGGAGAAGATGTACGGCGATATCTGGAACAAGGAGAACTATCTCAACTGGATGTACGAGAATCTGATGGCAATCAAATCCGTGATGAGCGATACGGCAAGCATTTATGTCCATCTGGATTGGCATATTGGCCATTATGTCAAGATTCTGCTGGATGAGATCTTTGGTGAGGATAATTTTAGGAATGAAATAGTGTGGCATTACACAAATAAAATGAGTGGTTCAATAAGTCCCCATGATTTTGTTTGTGAACACGATACGATTTTCAGATATTCCAAGTCTAATGATTATTATTTTAATTCAATAACAGAAGATCGAGAAGAGCCCATTATGCAGAGTAAAAGAGTAAAAGTGAATGGGAAAAACATGAGGGCTCGTGATGAATATGGAAAGATTATTTATGAGGTTTCGACTGAAAAGAAAATAAAAGATGTTTGGACAATTCCATATATTGCTTCTACTGATTCACAACGAGAAGATTATGCCACCCAAAAGCCCGAAGCCCTTCTGGAACGTATTATCAAGGCCAGCAGCAACGAAGGAATGGTGGTGGCCGATTTCTTCGGGGGTAGCGGCGTGACGGCGGCGGTGGCCAACCGACTGGGACGCAAATTTATCCATGCCGACATAAACATCAACAGCATTCAGACTACGCGCGACCGGCTGGTTGCGGCCGATGCGGAATTCGATGTGCTGGAGATAAAGGACGGCGTGTCGTTGTATCGCAACCCCGTGCAGACCATGGAGCGGCTGAAAAAACTGATTCCCGGTTTGAGGAATGAGGATGCGCTGGATAAATTCTGGGAAGGCAGTATTGTCGATACCAAATACGGAATGACTCCGGTTTATCTCCCCAATCTGATGGATGGCGGTACCCGGGTATTGGACAAACCGTTGATGAACCGGATCATCCGGGAAGCCATGCCCGATCTCCCGGACGGCACCAAACGGGTGATTGTCTATTATATCGACATCGACAATCGCGAGGAGATCGAACAGTTTATCAAGGAAGAGGGAAATCCGCTGATTGAGATTGAACTGCGGGATCTGAAACAGATTCTCGACGACATGGTTGTTGAGGATGCGGCCGAATGGACTCTGTCGGAGGTTTCTGACAACCTGTTCAATGGTTGGAAGGTGGAGATTACGCATTTCCAGAGTGACCGGGTTCTTCGCAAGATTGACGAGCTCAACCAAAAGAACCAGTTGCAGGTTTTGCAGCAGAATGCGAAGGGCAAGAATAAGACGTACGTCCCGATTCATGTCAGTGATGAAGGGCTGGAAACCATCGAATGGATAAGTCTGGATTGTTCGACGGCCGAAAAGACCGCTCCTTGGCACAGCGACAGTGAGATTAAGATCGACAAGCAGGGCTATGTGATCAGAAACGGAGTGAAGACTGCTGAATACTGGGATGGATGCATTCGATGTGACAACAAACCGTTGCGCATGATGATCCGCAATATTTGCGGAGATGAGACAATGTTCGTGCTGTAATCACGGGATTATCCACATTCAAACCAAGCATGAAGATCGGTTGCTTATTTTAATAAATTCGGTAATATGGGCAAGACTGTTACCACATATCTGATTGACGGTGATCCGAAGGGTACGCAATACTCTTTCATCAGCAACAAGATTTGCCAGATGTTTGTGATTCCGCGCTCGAATCTGGCCTATCTGAATGAGCAGGAGAAGTTGCACAAGCCGGCGTTCTATATTCTGATTGGAGAAGATGAGGTGACAAAGCCGCAGGCCTATATCGGAGAGACCGAGAACTTTAAGGAGCGGGTAAAAGATCACGACAGTAAAAAGGCATTCTGGCAGAAAGCGCTTGTTTTTGTCTCAAAGGACGAGGATATGACCAAGGCCGACGTGCAATATCTGGAATATCGCGCGATTGCCGAAGCCAGGCAGTCGAACTCGTTTGTGTTGAACGAAAATAAACAGATTCCCAAAGCGCCCAACCTCCCCGAACATCAACGGGACGCCATGGATGAATTTTTTGAGGATATCAAGTTCCTGGCATCGTTTATAGGCTGTAATATCTTCGAAATATCCCGACCCAAGGAGGAGCATCTGTTCTTTGCCAAAGGTCGTGGATGCGATGCAAAAGGATTCTATAATTCGTCCGGCTTTACGGTGCTTGCAGGGAGTGTGGTTGCCAATGATTGCACGCCGTCTTTCTCCTGGAAAGAAAAACGGGATAAGATGGTTCGCGAATATGCATCCTTTGACAAGGGCGTTTGGACGATGGATTCCGACAAGACTTTCTCCAGTCCCAGTACTGCCTCCGATTTCTGCATGGGGCGATCCTCAAATGGATGGACTTTGTGGAAAGACAAGGATGGAAACACACTGGATTCCGTATACAGAAAACAACTGGAATAGCGTCCTTGAATTGTGTGAAAATAATTCGTATCTTTGTCGAAAGCATTGGGATGCAAACGAGTGCATGATGACCGCATCACAGGAGTGACCTTCGAAGAAAATACTTCATGTAATGCGCTGATTGTGAACGAGGAATATGCTTGGGTCGGAAATCCGTTTTCCGCTCTCCGGGTCAGAAAAAGAGGGTGAACAGAAATCTGGCCAAATCTTGGAAAACCTTGTATATCAGCGGTATACAAGGTTTTTTCTTTTATTGCCCCACTCCTGTTGACGCAAAAGGCAGCAAGTATTTCAGGCCTTCATCGTGACCTTTTTGCTCGGACCGAAAATAGGTCACGATTAGGCTCCGGTTTCGTTGATTTATTCAGATATACCGGAACCGCGCCTTTGGACTGGCTTTTGGTCAATCCCTGCGGCCGATACGCCTTTCCGGTCCGGCCCCTCCCCTCGGCTGGTCTTCTCAGCGGGATGAACCCTCTTCGGGAATATTTCCGAGATTGCTTTTCCAGACGTCATATCTTCGGATGCAGGCTTTTCGGGCAGCCTGTCGGCAACATTCCGCCTCTTCGGGAGTCAGTACATGGTTGGTTCCCTCCAGGCGGCAGGGATTGTTCGCGACATTGGTGCCGAAGGCCGGAGCCACCAGTGCCTGGAACCAGGTGCAGGCTGCCGTATAACGCCCCTTGTCCAGCGAAAGATGGTATCCGTCGCGTGTCAGATCCAGAGAGTCGCACAATTCGCTGTTGCGCAGGTTTTGGATGGCTGAGCCTGTAGGGATGATGATTTCGACGGAACTATCCTTCTGAAGCTGTCGGACGGATGCTGCGATGGCGTCGAACATCTTTTGCTGGTCTCTTTCGTAGCGGACGAAGTCCCCGTGGTCCGATTTCCGGGCATAGGCCCAGGTCTGTTGCCAGGCAATGCAGGCGCCGGCATTGGGGCAGTGCCACCGGACGATCTCGACCAGCCGTCCGAACCAGGGAACGTAGGTCGGATACTGTCCCGATTGCCCCGAAGCCTGTTGCAGCACGACGATGTCCCAGGGTTCATCGGTCAGGCCCTCGACCAGTGTAGCCTCTTTGGAGACGGTCTTCCATTGGTTGCCGGTTGATTTGTAGTAGATGTACGAGGGGTTGTTCTGCGCATATTCCCGGCAGTGGCGTTCGAGCGAGCAGCCACCGATGTAGAGACGGCCCAGCACGACGTTCCGCATCCCTGCGGCCTCGAGCAGTTCGGGGAGATACATCATGCCGTCGTCGGTGAAGCTGTTGCCGACGCCGAGAATCCGCAGCGTGTCGGGATACTGGGGGATCGGATAGTTGGGGAGGTGTTGGGCAGCGGCCTGTAAGCAGCCGAGGCAGAGGAGGAGAATCAGCAGCAGTTGATGGCGCGGTTTCATGATGACGGTACAGGGTTAAAGGGTGAATCGGTCGGGATCGGATGTCTGATCTGAGACAGTCCCGGTTTTGCAAATATAGCATTTTTTGCCTTTCGTTGGGTTTGTAGGGGGCGAGCCTCGGGCGTTTTTGCTTCTCCTCGGTTGGTTTGGGCGGATTCCGGTCCGGATTCGGATCCATGAATGGGGTTGTATCGTGCAGATCCGGGGTATCCGGTTGTCGGCGGGATGTTGCATTGCCGGCGCGGGAAAAGTCGTGCAATCGTTCCGAAATCGGATAAAAATGTGTAACTTGCATCTGCGAAAACACAAACCAGGCGATGAACCAAACGTATACCCCCGTCCCGCTTGATACGCGGGATATTGAACTGCCGAAGGAGCTGGATGAATTGATCGAACGGATGGCCCATAATGTCCATGATGTCTGGGCGCAGGGCCGCATGGCCGAAGGCTGGACTTATGGCGATGAGCGCGACGACAAACTCAAGACGCACCCCTGCCTGGTGCCCTATGAGGCGCTGCCCGATGCCGAACGCGAATACGACCGTCAGACCGCCGTGCAGACCCTCAAACTGATTCTCAAACTCGGATTCAAGATCCACAAATAACCGTCCCTATGGAATCGAATGCACCCCAATTTATCGAACGGCCCGAAAACGTGACCCGGCTGTTCAAACAGGCCCTTTACGGATTGTTGGCCGTTGCGCTGGTGGCGCTGGCCGGCATTGTCTGCTATGCCATCTTCGGCCACAAACAGCCGATCTGCTTCGGTGTGCTTGTCCTCGTGATCTGGGCTCTTGTTGCCGTGTGCGCCCTGTGCTGGCTGGGCTACTGCTGCAAACGGTTGCTGGAGATCTATTCCGAAAGCCGCCAGAAGTTTTCGGAGACCGAGCTGACGCTCTATCAGGAGGCTGTCCGCCACGAACGGGCGATTCAGGATAAACAGCGGGAGACGGTCCAGCCGGATCCCGATATTGAAGCGAAACGCAAGGAGGTCGAGCTGGCCAAGCTGGAAAAGGAGCTCCGGGGCCTCAAGTAATTCATTGGTCAACCCAAGCAGCTATCCATGAAGAACTCGCTGAAACGATTTTTTACACTGGGCTTCGACCGGGCCTTCTCGGGCCGAGGCCGCAAGCAGTTTGCCTGGCTGGTCGGGATTCTGCTGCTCTTTTTCGGGGTGATCTATCTGGTCAGCTGGTTCTTCACCTTTCCGGAGCCTTCGGACGCAGCAACGCCCGATTCGCTGCAGGGCGCCGGCGGCAGCGATGTCCCGATGGGGCGCCTGCTGCAACTGATCTGCCTGTTTATCGACCCGGGCAGCGTGGCCAACGTCACGCCCGAACTGCGCTGGTTCTCGCTGGGAGTGGCCATTCTGGGGCTGGTGCTTGTCACGGGCCTTCTGATCTCGGTGGTATCGAACATGTTGGAACGTCGCGTCGAGCGCTACCGCGAAGGCGAGATCGCCTATCCGCTCGAGAATCATGTCGTGGTCATCGGCTTCGACGAGATGGTGCCGATGCTCGTGCGGCAAATCTGCTCGGAACCCCGCTACGGAAACTGCTATATCCTGATCCAAAGCGTACAACCTGCGGACAAAGTGCGCAACCGCATCCACACGGTGCTCGATGCCCGGCAGGAGCGGCGCATCCTGGTGCTGCACGCCCAGCGAAATTCCACGGAAGAACTGGAAAAGCTCTGTACGACCCGTGCCCGCGAGATCTTCCTGATCGGCGAGGCAAACGAGTACGACCACGATTCGCTCAACATCGACTCACTGCAGAAAATCGTGGAGATCCACAGCAAGACGCGCAGCTGCCCGCGCATCCCGGTCTCGGTGCTGTTCGAGTACCAGACCACCTACGCCGCGTTCCAGATTTCGGACCTGGCCGAGGGGTGGCGCAAGCAGATCGACTTCCATCCCTTCAACTTCTACGAGGAGTGGGCCAAGAAACTGCTGGTGAAGCGGTGTTACGAAGAGGGAGCTACAAAGGTCGAATACCCGGCCCTGGATCGCGAGCCGATCACGCGGGAGAACGACCAGACGGTTCATCTGGTCATCATCGGCATGAGCCGCATGGGCGTGGCTCTGGGAGTCGAGGCGGCGCAGCTGCTCCACTTCCCGAACTTCTGCCGCGACCGGCGGCTGAAGAGCCGGATCACCTTCATCGACGCTGCGGCCGACGAGGAGATGAACTTCTTCCGGGGCCGCTACCGCCACTATTTCGACCTGGCGCCGAGCTTGTATTGTGATATGGAACATCCCGAGGAGGTCCGTGTTTTGCCGCCGAACTGGGATTACGGCTCCCGGACGGATTTTCTCGACGTGGAGTTTGAGTTTATCAAGGGTCGCGCCGAAACTCCTGCCGTACAACAGCTATTGGCGGAGTGGGCCGGAGATCCCAGACAGCAACTGTCGATCGCCATCTGCCTGAACTTCCCGCCGCAGGCGATGGCCATGGGGCTCTACCTGCCCGACGTGATTTATGCGCGCAATATCCCGGTTTTCGTGCGGCAGGAGACATCGAGTGCCTTGCTCGATTTGCTCAACAACCGCCGTAAAAAGGAGCCGCTGAACCGCTATTCGCACGTCTTCCCGTTCGGGATGCTGGCCAACTCGTTCGACCTGGACCGCCGCAACATGCGCCGGGCACAACTCGTCAACTACATCTACGATTACAAAGGCACATACGGCACAAGTCCGTCGGCAACACCTTCGGACCACGAGCTGCAGCAAGCATGGGACAAACTGCCCGTAGCACTTCAGTGGTCGAACTTCTATTGCGCCGATTCGGTCGACATAAAGCTGCGCTCGCTGGGCTTCGGGGCGACACCGCCCATGCGATTGACCAAGGAACAGATCGAACTGATGGCCGAAGTAGAGCACAACCGCTGGAATATGGAGAAACTCCTGTTGGGATACCGCAAGCCGACCCCCGAGGAGGAGATCCGCTGTCGGGATAAGGCCGTCCGCAAGGAGTACAAGGAGAAACGCTTCATCCACCCGGACATTCGCCCCTACTGCGAGTTGGCCGAAGGGACGAAGGATTACGACCGCTGCATCTCGGAGTGTCTGCCGCTTGTGGCCGAATCGAAATGATCTGGAGATAGGTAATTTTTATGAATCACGACGTTTTTATCAGTTATTCGAGCAGGGACAAAACGACGGCCCTGGCCATTTGTCACGTATTGGAGGAACACCGGATCCGATGCTGGATGGCTCCGCGTGATATTCCGCCCGGAGCCGATTACGGCGATGTGATCGACGAAGCGATTGTGGGTTGTCGCTTGTTCGTGTTGGTCTTTTCCGGGCCGGCGGCCCTTTCGCAGTGGGTCAAGGGGGAGTTGAACCTGGCCTTTACCGAGCGGAAAATCATCATTCCCTACCGGATTGACGAGACCCCCTTGAAAGGAGCCATGCGCTTGATTCTGAATCAGACCCACTGGATCGAGGCCTATCCCGACGCCGAGGCGCGATTTGGCGAACTGGTCGAGGCGGCCGAGCGTTTTCTCGGGCGTCCCGTTTCGACGGAACCGAAGACTGAATCGGTCCCGCCGGCCGCTTCGGGATCCGTTGCTTCGGAAACGGCATCGGCCCTCCCGAAAACCTACAAGGTCGGGGATTATTACCACGAAAACGGCAAGGAGGGTATCGTCTTCGAAGTGGATGCTGCGGGGCGTCACGGCAAGATCATGGCCATGCACGATTTGCCGGACCAACTGTCGTGGTGTACAAAAGAGGAATGTGGTAATATCGGAGCTTTTGATGAACAGGATGGCATGAAAAATATGGAGGCGGTACGACGAATATCCGGTTGGCGGGAGAAGTATCCGGTCTTTGCCGCATGTGCTGCGTTGGGAGAGGGTTGGTATTTGCCGGCCAGGAAGGAGTTGGAAAAGTTATGCGAGAATAGAGATTATCTTTCTGCCCAGGCTCAAAAGTTTGGAGGATCGCCATTTTTTGAAGGAGGGTCGTTTTTTGAGAATTGGTATTGGTCGAGTTCAGAGTACATTTCCACGAGCGCATGGCTCGTCAACTTCCCCTATGGCAACCTGGACTACTACAGCAAGTTCAACCAGTACCGGGCCCGAGCGGTTGCGGCATTTTAACTCTTTACCTCTTGATCGCTTGATCCCTTTCGGCATGAGAAACGGTTTCGGACCTCGCCGGATGGATTTTGTTTCGGCCGGATGGCGTTTCGGGACTGCACGGCGGATGGATCCTGCCCTGTCCGGGCCTGTCGGGTTTTCCGGAGCGGCATAAAAAGAGGCATCCTCCACGGAGGATGCCTCGCTTTTTCTCGGAAGAGGCGGTCGGTCTGTTGCAAAGGTCCCGGAGGGCTGGTCGCTTCACGACCGGAGCTCAACCCGCCGCGGTGCGACAGACTTATTCGTTCAGAAGCTTCTGGATCGTCTCCTCCAGCTCCTGCCCGCGCAGATTCTGGCCGACGATCCGGTTGTCGGCATCCAGCACGAAGATGGCCGGTACGCTTCTCACGCCGTACAGCCGGGCCACGGCGTTGTCCCATCCCTGCAGGTCGGACGTGTGGATCCACTCCATCCGGTCGCTTTCGATGGCCTGCAGCCAGTTTTCGCGTTTCGTATCCAGCGAGACGCTGATGATCGCCAGCCCCTTGTCCTTGTATTTGTCGTAGATGCGGCGCACGTTGGGCGTCTCGGCGCGGCAGGGACCGCACCACGAGGCCCAGAAATCCAGCACCTTCACCCGCGCCCGGATTCCGTACAGCGAGACGGGATTCCCCTGCGGATCCTCCTGCGTGAAGTCCGGAGCAATGCTGCCGTTTTCCGTGCTGATCATGGCGTCGGCCATCCGTTTGACGGCCCGTCCCGGAGCGGTCTGCAACGCTTTCGGCCCCAGCAGGGCCACCTTCTCGCCGATCCGGTCACCGGCTGCCAGCGCCCGGTTGCGCATCCATACGATCGTGGCGGCCACGATGTTGTCGTTCGCCCGCAGCAGACTGTCTTCAAACTGCTCCTGCGCCGTTTCGAGATCGGCATAGACGGCTCGCTCGTGCATCTTTGCGAAGAGATCGTCCGCTTTTTCCGCGGCCCGATAGGCCGCCTCGACGACCGCCTTGCGGCGTTCGAAGGCCTCGTTGCCGGCCCGGTATTCGTTCCACAGATTCTGCAGAACGCCGCCCTCGACCCGGATCCGGCCGGACGTGTCGGCCTCGAGGCGGTAGTCCGCAACCTCCGGCTCGAAAAAGACCGGAATCTTCCGTTTGCTCTCCGGCAGCTGCAGACAGGCCATTTCGCAATTCCTGTCGACCGCAATCTCGAACGTTTCGTCGGTTATGGTTCCCGTCGTCAGCAGCGAATCCTTGCCATCCGCATCCAATCCGGTCAGTTCGATGGCTGTTCCCTCCTCCATTCCGGGAATCGTCCCCGTAATTTCATACGTCTGCGGCCGGTTGCAGGCCGCACCGAACAGCAGGAGCATGCCTGCCGTCACCACTCGTTTCATCATATGCTCAAAATATGCTGTTATATTTCCTCGGCTTGGTGTCGGGTGTCCCGGGGGGTGCGGAGCTCCATCGTGGGGCGGACCGCACCTCCCGGGCCTGTTCCGATCAGTTTTCGGGGCCCTTCTCCTTGTAGACCACGTCGACGATCTCTCCCAGACCCTCGATCCGGGTCTTTTCCGTGACGCTTCCGTTGGCGAGCTCCGGAACCTCGTAGAGGCGGAACGTGCCGATGTTCTGCTCGCCGGCTGCGGGGTTCTTCTTGTTCGAGCAGACAACCAGGTTGTACATGTAGACATCCGCGCCCGGAGTTCCCCACAGATTGAGGATCTTGTTGAACTTCAGGGCGGCGATCTCCTCACCCTCGTCCAGCGAAATGACCTCGGTAGCCGTCTCCGGATCGGCCAGGTTGACCCGGTAGACCTTGTTTGCCGTTGCGTAGAAGAGGACGTTGTAGCTCGGGTGCAGGGCGAAGAACCGTGCGTCGGCGGCCGGACCACCGATCTCGCCGTAGTAGTTCTGCTCGATCTTCGCGTAGCCCAGCATCATGCCGTAGAGGAAGTAGCGCGGGCTGTCGGGCTCCCTGAGGACGGCCACGACCTGACCGTCGATTTCGTAGTGGGAGTCCATGAAGACCATGTCGCGGCCGGTCTCGACGTCGAAGAGCTGCCGTCCGCTGCACTGCATCAGCGCGGGGTAGTAGCTCTCGCCGTACTTGGCCATGAAACGGCGCCCCTGCGCGTCGTAGAAGATCGTGGCGTAGTTGTAGTTATAGTCCTCGTCCGTATCGTTGTAGGTGTAGCTGACGCCGACGAACGGTGCGGCCTGGAATTCGGTCTGGCCGTTGGCGTAGTTGATCGGGTAGGAGAAGAAGGCGCGGTCGGTGCATTCGGTCGAGTAGATCTGCCCCTCCTGGCTGATGACCCACCAGTTGGCTACCCAGGTGGTGGTGTAGAGTTCGATGGTGCTGTTGGCGATCAGGATGCGGTCGCTGACCGTGCCGAAGTACCATTTCAGGTCGGTGTCCTCGCCGATGTGGAAGTCGTTTCCGTTGATCGAATAGCTGCCCTTGTCGGTGACCAGCACCGGGAATCCGAGGTAGGCGGCGAAGTTGTCGCCCACGAAGAAGAGGTGCTGCGGTTCGCCCATGTCGAAGTCGACGGTTTTCCACAGATCGGCATAGAGCACGTCGTTTTCGCCTTTGCTGTCCTTTCCGATCAGATCCAGACGCGTGCGGCCCTCTTCGCGGCAGGCGACGAGCCATCCGGTGCTGCCCTGGCTGATGACCTGCAGGTAGAAGTCCTCGATCCAGGTGACGCCCGTCGAGGGGTCCTTCACCTCGAAAAAGCCCGTATAGTCGCCGTCGGACAGCTGGACGGGATAGACCAGATTGCGCTCCCGGCTGACGATGAATTCGTCGAGCGAGGCGCCCTTGTTCGTGTCGGCATCGCGCGGGATGATCCGCCACGTGTATTCGTAATTTGCCTCGTCGCCCATCGTCGAGGTGATTTCGGGGGTGATCTCCAGTGTGGTCTGGTAGGCGTAGGCCACGTAGACGTTTTCGCGGTCGATGCCGCCGATCGTGATGTCGTTGATCGGCTTGTAGTCGTAGTTGCCCTGATCGCCGTAGCACGAGGTCAGCAGCAGGAGGGTCAGGCTGCAGGCAGCCGTGATCCGGTGTAATATGTGGAAGTTCATACGCATCGTTTTTTGCGGGGGTTAATATTGCGAATCGGGGCCCATCTCCATCAGGGTTTCACCGTCTTCCTCGTAGATGGGCGGATTCTGTTCGTCGAGCCAGCGCTGCATGTACTGCCCGACAAAGGACAGATAGGCCTGGCGGTTACCGAAATCGCTGCTCATCCATTCGGCGCGGTCGATCTCCATGACGTTGCAGATCGTGATGGCCTTCTTCATCGAGTAGTCGCCGAAGATGTCGTTGATGTCGCCCCACCACCAGTCGGGCTGAGGCAGCGTCTCGTCCATGACGATCACGCGCTGCAGATCGATGCGGCGGCGGTTGTTCTGCTCGTCGGAGACCTCGCGCGAATAGAGGAACTTCAATTCGTCGGTTTCGTTCAGGGCGACGGTCAGGATACGGCTTTCGGTCTGGAGGGCCTCGGTGCGCAGCAGCGTGATTTCGAGGTTCGTGCTCGCGGCGTTGGCCGGGATCATACATTCGTTTTCGAACGGGAGGTAGTCGACGCCCTCGACGGCGACCTGCATTTCGTCCTTCAGTTCGGGCGGGACGATCGATTCGACGACGTCGACCCGGAATTTGCGGTCGTGGTCGGCCACGTTGCCGATCAGATCGATCTTCAGGGATATTTTCTCCTCGCGGATGTCGCCGTCGATCTGCCCCCAGGCGAAGGGCAGCGTATCGGCGCGCAGCAGGTTCTGGTTTTCGATGTGGTCGAAATAGATGCCGCTTTCGCCCTGATAGGTGGCCAGATCCTTCTGGCAGCCCGTCCAGAAGAATGCGAAGACAAACAGGATGGTTATGATTCGTCTCATGATTGCTGACAGGTATTTGCGTGGGGGGTTAATTGTACTGGGTTTCGCCGTCCGGGATGGGCAGGACATACTGGGCGCTGCCGAGCGAGGTGGTGCCGAATCCGGAGGCGTTGTCGATCGACGAACGGTTCAGCCGCTTGTAGTAGAAGAACAGCTGGCCCTCGCCGAAGAACTCCTTGCGGTATTCGTCGTCGAGCAGCTCCTGCGGGGAGTTGATGCTGGTCGAGGCGAGGCCGCGATGGGTGATCACCTCCGTCAGGGTCTGCATGGCTTCGGTGTTGAGCCCCTGCTTCATCTGGATTTCGGCCTTGATGTAGTACATTTCGCTGACGCGCAGCATCGGGATCAGCTGCGAGTAGAGCGAATCGCCGCCGAGATACTTCTGGAAGACGGCATAGTCGTTTCCGCCGACTTCGGCCGTTTTGTTGAGCGAGGTGCGGTAGCGGTAGTCGTCGCGTGCGGCCGTGGGGTATAGTTCGGCGATGACGTCGGCATTGGGGGCCAGCAGGCTCTCGGCCTTCAGGCGCGTGGCGTCGAACATCGACGAATAGAGCAGATCGACGTTCAGGTTCTGCAGGCCGAAGAGGACTTCGGTCGAGAAGACGCGGTCGGGTTCCGTCGTGAGGACCTGACTGCTCTCGACGAAGGGGAAGAAGTTGCGGCGGTTGTGGGTGTCGATGATCTCCTGACACAGTTTGCCGGCCCGCTCCGTGTCGCCGACATACATCGAAGCCCGGGCCAGGAGGGCCTCCGTGGCGTAGTAGTTCATGCGCAGATTGCGGTAGGCGAGGAACGTATCGCCGGGTTTGCCGCTGATTCCGTTTTCGATGACGGGGTCGTCCTTCAGCTCGACCAGGGCGTTTTCGAGGTCCGTGATGACGTTCTGCATGAATTCGGAGGCCTGGAGGCTCGGGGCGACATTCAGCGAGAAGGTCTCGTAGTAGGGGATCGAGACCTGCGATTCGTTGCCCTGGTAGACGGGACCGAACAGGCGGAAGAGGTCGAAATGCAGCAGCGCGCGCAGGGCCAGGGCCTCACCCTTGATTAGGTGGTAATACTCGTCGGAGAGGACCGTTCCGCGGCGTTTTTCGCAGTTTTCGAGGATTTTGTTCAGGTTGGCGATCAGGTTGTAGGCCGTTTCCCAGATGCTGGAGATCTGATCCTGGGCCGTAGCTCCCGTGTAGTCGTATTCGGTCAGGGGGTAGTAGCGGGTGAACTCTTCGCTGATGTCGTAACGCTGGGCGAGGACCTCGATCATTCCGCAGGAGAGGGCCCGTCCGTAGAGGTTGTCCGAGTTGAGTTCGACGTAAACGCCGTTGAGGGTCTGTTTGAATCCGGCTACCGAGCCGAAGGCGGTCTCTTCGGAGACCTGGTCGCTGGGCTGGACGTCCAGCCAGTCGGCGCACGAGACCAGAACCAGAGCCATCAGGGCAGCTATGCAAAGTCTATGTTTTTTCATGGTCGAGTTCTTGTTTAGAAGTTAACGGTCAACGCCAGAGATACGCTTCGGGCAAAGGGATAGCTCGTGCCTCGTTCATCCTCGATGGTCGAGAAGCGGCAGATGTCGTTCATGTAGGCGCTCAGGATCAGGCCCGAGATACCCGCCTTGCTCATCCAGCGCTGCTGGAATTCGTACGATATGCGCACGGATTCGAGGGTGATGTAGTTGTCCTTCTGCACGAAACGCGACGACATGGGCGTATATTCGGTCAGGGAGATGCTCTTGAACTGGGCGATGTCGCCGGGTTTCTGCCAGCGGTCGTAGAGGGCGCGGCGGTCCTGGTTGACCTTCAGACCCTCTTCGGAGATGTTTTCCACCTTGTTGTAGAGGGTTGAGTTGAACTGGTCGGCGCCCCAGCTGTAACGAATGTAGAAGCTGCACGAGAAGCCCTTCCAGTAGAGCGAGCTGTTGAACGTGCCTTCGAGATCGGGGTTCGTGTCGCCGATGAGCACTTCGTCGTTGTAGCTGTGGGTGAAGGTCCGTTTGCCGGAGGCGGTGAGGAAGATTTCGCGGCCCGTAGCGGGGTCGATGCCCTCCGAGCGCACGGCGTAGAGGGCCGTGGGGCTGCCGCCGTCGTAGTAGCGCATCAGGCTTTTGGTCTGGTTTTCGGCGTTGTACTGCGAGAGTTTGTCGCCGATACCGTCGTAGTAGGCCGTGTTGTGGCGGAAGTCGAAGCCCACGGTCCAGTTGATGCGCTGTTCGGGGTTGTAGAGGATGGCATAGCGGATGCTGCCGTCGAAACCCTTGTTGACCTGCCGGCCGATGTTCATCAGGCGTGAGGAGGTGCCCACCGAGAGCGGAATGCCGACGCTGGCCAGCAGCGGGTCGGTGCGCTTGGTGTAGTAGTCGAAGGTCAGGTGCAGGCGGTTGCGGATACTCAGGTCGATACCGTAGTTGAGGTTGACGGTCTTCTGCCAGTCGAGATCCGGGTCGCCGAAGTTGTTGATCAGCAGTCCTGTGCCGAAGTTGTTCATCATCCAGTTGTTGAACCGGTAGGTGGTGATCGAGGTGAACGAACCGAAGTTCTGGTTACCGGGGTTACCGATCGACGCACGCAGCTTGAACATCGTGAAGGCGTCGGTGAGGCGCTTCAGGAAGGGCTCGTTGTAGAGGTTCCAGGCCAGACCCACGGCCCACGTGGTGGTGAAGCGCTTGTTTGATCCGAAGACCGACGAGCCGTCCGACCGCAGGTTGACATCCAGCAGATAACGGTTGTCGTAGGAGTAGTTGCCGTTGAAGTAGAAGCTGGCGCTGCGCTTCTTGTAGTCGGAGTAGCTGGGTTTTCCGCCTTCGGAGTACTGGTTCGAGAAGGCCGGGGTGGTGAAGTCGCCTTCGGGGAATCCGATGGCCTCGAAGCCTTTGGTGACGCTCGTGGATTCCGCGATGCTGGCACCCAGTACGGCGTTGACCTGGTGTTTCTCGCCGATCATCTTACCGAAGGTGACGGTCAGGTCGCCGTTGTAGTCGATGCCCTTGTCCGATTCGTTCTGATACCAGCCCTTCATCAGGATGTCTTCGCCATCGAACTGGGTATCGGTCGGCGAGGTGAAGGCCTCGGTTTCGTCGATGCTTTTCCGGACGCTGAAGCGGCCCCGGACATAGAGGAACTCCAGCGGGCGGTATTCCATCTGGAAGTTGTTCTGCACGGAGAGGCCGTCGCCGCGGTCGTAGCTGTTCTGGGAGTCGTTCCACATGGGGTTTCCGACCCAGATTTCGGTATATCCGACATTGGCCGGATTGGTGTAGGTACGGGCTTCGAGCCACTGGTCGATGCCGCCCGTTTCGTTGTACTTGCGGTAGTAGGGGTTTGCCTCGGCGTATTCGGAGAAGGGCACGACCGGATTGCTCAGTTTGGTGGCGTCGATCGTGAGTTTGTTCGAGAAGCTCAGTTTGCCGACGCGGTAGAGCAGGTCGACGTTGCCGCTGAAGACCCTGCGGCTGGAGTTTTTCATCACGCCCTCCTGGTTGTTGAGGTTCAGGCCGACGCCGTATCTCATCCGGTCGTCGCCGCCTTCGACGTAGAGGTTGTGGCGCTGGTTCAGACCCAGACGCAGCGGTTCCGACATCCAATAGGTGTCCACGCCGCGTTCCACCTCGGCCAACAGGTCGTTGTAACGCTGCTGGAGCATGCCTTCGCTGGCCACCAGGTTCGACTCGAAGCGGCCGGCCAGGCGTTCGAACTCGAGTTTTTCGCGGGCGTTCATCAGGTTGTAGTCGCTCAGGTCGGCGAACGAGACGTCGAAGTTTCCGCTGTAGGAGACGCGGAGTTTTCCGGGTTCGGGGCTTTTGGTTTCGACGACCACCACGCCGTTTGCGGCCTTGGCGCCGTAGATGGCCGTCGAGGCGGCATCCTTCAGCACGGTGACCGATGCGACGCGGTCCAGGCTCAGGTCCATGATGGTTTGGAGCGAGGTTTCGAAACCGTCGAGGATAAAGAGCGGCTGGTTGGGATCCTCGCCGAAGACCTCCTTGAAGCCGACGATGCTGGTTTTGCCGCGGATTTCGACATCGGCCAACTGGTTGGGATCCGAACCGAAGGAGTTGTTTTCGAGCACGGCGAACGACGGGTCGATGGTTTTCAGACTCTGGATGATGTTGATATTGCCGGCTTTTTTCAGCTCCTTGACGTCATAGGTTGCGTACGAGCCGGTAAAACTCTCCTTCGTACGGTTGTAGATACCGGTGACGACCACCTGGTCGATCGAGGTTGCATCCTCCTCCATGACGAATTTGAGGGGTTGCTTGAGCTGGGCGAAGCGGATGACCTGATTCTGGCGTTTCATGCCCAGATAGGCGATCACGAGGGTTTCCTGCTCGCGGGTTGTCTTCAGTTTGAGCGTAAAGTCACCGTTCACGTCGGTCACCACGCCGGCCCCGGTTCGCTGGCAGGCGATGCTCGCACCGATGATCGGTATGCCCTGCTTGTCGCAGACGTGGCCCGTAATCACCTGTATCCCTTTTTCCGTCGTACTGTTTTGTGATGCGGGTGCGGCATCCTGTCCATGGGCGAACGAGACGGGGAATGCCATCAGCAGCCACAAAACGGCGACGACCTGCCATCGAAAGTAAAATTTTCTTGCTTCCATTCGAATGAGATCTTTTTACATTAAACATTGACTTATTTCGGTGCAACCCAATTTCGTTTGTCGGGCAATCACCGGATCTGGCAACGTTCGGCGTTGAATAAAAAAGACCTCTCCCGTCTACAGGTGATTTCGGCCGTTCGGGCCAAATGCCTGCAGACAGGTAATGCTGCTTTTTGTCCGATTTTTCCTGGATGGAAAGAGGGGATTTCGGGGCAGTTTCAGGAAATACGTGTCTATTTTTTTTGTTCCAAGAGGGTGATTGCAGTTACAAGATAATACAAAAAAACCAGAAATCCATACAGAAAAGATTCCGATAGGGGAAAAAGGAGTTCCGAAATAGCCGAAAAAAAGAGCCCCGCAGGGCTCTTTTTACGTATAATGCATTTATAGATAGGCATTTGTGTCCGCTGTTCCGGGATCCTGAATTTTGTTGAAATTTTTTTGCAAATTGTTCGAAAGGTTCTCGGGGTCGCCGGCTCCGGGTTGTTGTCCGAAAAATTGACCCGACGATCCTGCCGGCTGCGGCGGCCGTCTCCCGGCAAGCGGGCGGAGTGTCGGCCTGAACGTTCCCGCAGCATATCGGGAACCTCCTGCTTGCCATCAGCGGTTCTAAGACCGGTAGTAATTATGCCGCTTTCCGGGAACGCGCCTCCTGGAGCGAAGGATCCGTTCGTATTTTCGTATTTTGTTCCGGAACCGGGTCAGTAGGTATTGGTCATCTCCTCGGGGACGCAGATGTAGAAGTCCGCGCGGCCGTACTGCTCTTCGGCGAGACGGTCGATTTCGGTCTGACGCACCGATGCGATCGTCGCCACGCGGGTTCCGGGCCGGTAACGCTCCAGATAGGGGATGATACCTCCCTTGAAGTCCGAGTGATAGTTGCCGTTGAAGTGGAGGAAGTGGCCGCCTTCCTTCAGGTTGCGGGCGATGAACCATCCCATCGTTGCATCCTTCACGGCCTGGGCCTCGGCCAGACGGCGCGTATCGCCGCCGTGCCCGAGCATGGCCATCATGCCGAATGCGGCCTGACTCTGCTCCTCGTCGTATTCGAAGGGGATGGGCAGCGGCGCGATGTATCGTTTGGCCTCTTCGGAGAGCGAGTCGAGGATCCCGAGACCGTGGTTGCGCACGCTGTTGGCATATCGACGCGGGACGTTCGTCGCCACGAACGGAATGGCATGCTCCTTGGCGAAGAAGACGATCGGATGGTAATCCGTTTCGTAATTGTCCCACAGCCGGGCCTCGGCGCCGAAGCGTTCGGGTGAGATGAGACGCTGCATGTATTCGTCGAGGATCAGCTGCGTGTCGCTTTCGAGCATCTCGGCGCCCATGACCAGCCGTTTGCCGTGGCGGGCATAGAGGGCCCGGGAGATTTCGAGTTCGAGCCAGTGGGTAATCGGGCAGTTGTGCACCTCGCCGACGAAGACCGCATCGGCCGGAGCGAGCCGTTCGATCAGCTCCTCGAACGTGATCTCGGCACCCGTGTTGTCGAACAGGGCATAGGCCCGCAGTTCGCCTTTTCGTTTCTTGTATTTCGGGGCCTTGTCCCCCTTGTCGGCCGCGGTTTCCCGGGCGGAGACGGCCGTGGTTTCGGTGCTTTCGCCGGCGGGACGGGCAAGAGCCGCCTCCGAAACGTGCCGGAGCGGGGAGCCGGCGGCCGGAAGGGTCGCGGCCAGCAGAATCAGACTGCAGAGCAGGTTAACGGTCGGACGTGTCATCTTTCAGTTTTTCTTGGCTCATGTACAACAAAACATATTTTTGGGGATCGAGCAGCGTGGCGAAGGCCTGGCGCAGCTCCTCGTTGGAGATCGAATCGAGGACCTGGTCGTAGTTGTCGAAATCCTCGAGTTTTTCTCCGTTTTTGATAACGCCGATCAGGATGTTGCGCCAGTCCGATGCGGCGTCGTCGGTGAGGGTTTCGCGTTTGGCGATGCGGAACGAGCGTTTGAGGTTCGCCAGCTCCTGGTCGCTGATCGGACGGCGCTGCAGATCGGAGATGATCGTACGCAGCAGCGTGTCGATGGCGCCCATGTTGCGGTTGTCGGCCGAGGCGTTGATGTCGAAGCAGAACGTACGGTCGGGAATCCCCTCGTAGAAGAGCGAGATGAAGGGCGAGTAGACCAGCGATTCGCGTTCGCGCAGGATCGAGATCAGCCGGTTGCGCAGCACGTCGCGCATGAGCTTGAGCTTCAGGCTGCTGCGCAGCGACGGTTCGTAGTGGCCCAGATAGAGGCAGTCGAAGAGCGTCTGGGTCGGGTTGTCGTTGTCGAAGCGTTCGATGATCCGATGGTCGGGAATCCGGCCGGTCTTGTACCCGAATTCGGGGCCGTGGCTGCGGGTCGGGATCGAGGCGAAGGCCGCCGTGAACCGGCACAGCAGCGTGTCGGGGTTGAAGTCGCCCGTGACCACGGCACAGCTCCCTTCGGTGGGGGTGTAGAGCCGGTGGTAGAAGTCGGCGATCGAGTCGAGATCGAGCCGTCGGGCGATCTCCAGCCGGGAGAGCGTTGTCGCCGGACGCGGTACGGTGGCGCCGGTCAGCTCGTTCATGCGGGCCGAGAGCTGACGGTCGGCGGCCCGCTGGAGCATGCGGCTGAGGATCGACTCTTCCTGCTCCTCTTCGGCCATTTCGCGGCGCAGCTCCTCGAACTCGTCGTACTTGAGTTCCGGGTCGAAGATCTTTTCGCGGATCAGGTTGAAGAAGGGCTGCAGGGCGCTTTCGGGGGCCATGCCCATGAAACCGTGCCAATGGTTCTCCATGGTGACGGCCAGGGCGATGTCGTTGCGGTAGAGATACTCCGAGAGGTGCTGGTTGTCGACCTTGGCGATACCGCCCATCTCCATGTATCCGGCCACGCCCTCAAGCAGGGGATAGGTCTGATCGGGAATCGACGAGGTGCCGTAGGGGGCGACGAGCGTGAAGAGCACGCGGCCTCCGCCCGGTGTGGGGCGCATGACCAGCCGCATGCCGTTTTTCAGCACCGCCTCGCGGACTTTGATCGTCGGGTAGTCGCGGATCGAGACGATGGCCGTGGTGTCGAACGCCGGGCACTGGGCCAGACAGGCCGGGGTTTCGATCTCGACGGGCTCCTCCTCGCTCTTGCGCGATTCGTAGAGATACGCCTCGCAGGGGGTTGCGGCGCCGCGGTGCCAGGCTTCGTCGACCTCCTCGGCGCGCAGCTCCGCGCCCAGACCCGGATGGCTGTGGCAGGCGACGCGTGCCGACTGTTCGTAGCAGTCGAGCCGCTGGCGGAGCATCTGCTGCAGGAGGGGGCCGGGGGTTGCCGCCAGCGAATCGATCACACGACGGTAGAGCGCTGTGTCGCGGATCGTGCGGTCGCCCGAGATGATATAGTCGGCAAAGTCTTCACACCAGGCCGAGGAGCACTGCGGCGCATCGACCTCGTAGCGGGCCATCCGTTCGCAGCGGCGCGTGCGCAGGTCGGCAAGCTCCTCTTCGTCCCAACCGTTGGCCGCCAGGTCATACAGGGCCGAAGCCAGTCCGGCGAGATTCCCGAGCAGCTCTTCGCGGTTATGCCCTTCGGCGGTCACCGTGAAGTGGTTCTTGTCGCTCAGATACCACGTGTCCGAGACCGACGAGCGGATGCCCCGGCCGCGCAGCCGGGCCGCCACGGCATCGACCAGCAGCTCTTCGCGGGCCTTCTCCACGGCATCGCCCAACGTGCGGACCGTGATGCCCGGGTGGGGGATCATCACTTCGATCTGCGTATGGTCGTAGAGCGAATCGCGGACCTCGGCCACCCGTGTGCCGGGATCGTACGTGAGCGGATAGCGGCGGTAGCCGCGGGCCTTGCGTGCCGGGAGCGACGAGAAGCGTTCGCGGATGCGGCGCTCCATCTCCGCCGGATCGAGATCGCCCACGGCCACGATCGTGGCCAGCGACGGTACATACCAGCGGTGGTAATACGAGGCCAGCGTCTTGGCCGTGATGCGGCGGATGTCGTCCGCCGTGCCGAGGGGCATGCGGCGGGCATAGATTCCTTCGCCGATCTTCAGGTCATAGAAATCGTCGCCGACGTCATATCCGCGCAGCTCTTCGAGGATGATGCCGCGCTCGTTCTCCACGCGGCGGGGGTTGATCTCCAGGCCGGCCATCCAGTCGTGGAGGATGAGCAGGGCGCTGTCGATGACCCCTTCACGCCCGGAGTCGGTCGGCACGGCAAAGAGGTAGATCGTGCGGTCCTGACCCGTGAAGGCGTTGATGTCCACGCCGTACTTCATGCCGAGCGATTCGAGATAGCCCTGCATCGATTTCCCGGGGAAGTGGCGCGAACCGCCGAAGGCGACGTGTTCCAGAAAATGCGCACAACCCTTCTCCCGATCCAGCTCCTGAACCGAACCGATCCGCCATACGAGGCGGAATTCGATGCGTGATTCCGGCACGGGATTCTGCCGCAGGATGTAGTGCAAGCCGTTAGGCAGCACACCCTCGCAGGTGCCCGGGGCCAGCGTCAGCGTGTCCGGTTGAGCCTGTAACAACACCGGAAACAGGGCTGCCAGCATGCCGACAGCCGTGTTCCGGACGATTTTCCGAATACGTTCGCCCATGATTGTTCGGGGTTAACGGTCTTTTGTAGCGCTATTTCGTGTAGGTGACGTGTACGCGGGTGTAGTCGCTGGCGTAGGCGTGGTCGATGACGAACTGGAAGGTCATTTCGCCCTTCTCGAAGTCGATATGGCCCTTGCTTTCCAGCCAGTTGCCGGACTCGTATTCGTCCGTATCGGCTCCGCAGTAGAAGAGGTAGAAGGCCGGATTGGCGAAACCTCCCTGGTCGTAGATCTCCTGCATGTCGGCGTCACCGGCGTCGAGCAGCTTCTTCTGGCGATCCCAGGCCGAGAACGAGTAGTCGAACGGTACGATCATGTAGGGATCGCCGTACGAATCCTCGACTTCGCCCAGGATGTCGAGATCGGCGCTCGAGGCGGAGAGGTTCTTGCATTTGATGCCGTTGAGCGTGACGTTGAAGGTCTCCTCGCTGGTTGCCGTCCATCCGATGCGGTCCATCAGGCGCTGGTTGGCGCTCTCCTCGCCCATCTGGGTCCAGTATTCGTCGTCGTCGATGGTGTTCTGGCGGAAGACCCAGTAGAGGTATTCGGTCAGACCCATCGGGTTGTCGACCATCTTCAGGACGGGCATGTCGGCCGTCGACTCTTCGCTGAGCGTCAGGACGGTCTGTCCGTTGATGGTACGGGTTTCGGGCGTTGCGAAGTCGTTGGTCGTACCGTCGCCCGGGATGTCGAGCGTCGTCGTGCACTTCATCACGCCGAGGACCTCGTTGAGGTCGAATCCGAACTTCTCCTTGTAGCCTTCGATCAGCGCCTTCTGGTCGTCGGTCAGTTCGGGGATGGCCGGGTTGGGGTTGAGGCGGATCCGCAGGGCCTCGGCCAGCTCCATGCCGGCGGGCACTTGGGCGGCGTCGATGCCGAGGGTGATGTAGCAGCTTTCGGTGAGGAGGTTTTTCTCGTTCGAAATGACCTGGAGCGAGGCGCTCTTCTCACCGGCGGCGATCGTCACGGGGTTGCCCTCCAGACGGAGCAGCTCCTGCGCATCGTCCTCCAGACGGAACGTCAGCGTCGTGGCCGTTTCGACCGTCGAGGTGAGCGTCACTTCGATTTCGAGCGGCGTGGCGTCCGATTCCGTCATCACGGCGTTGTTGTCGGCCGCCGTCAGATAGATCTTGTTCGTGCCGGAGTATCCGGTGGCTTTCTCTTCGTTGCAGGAGGTCGAGGCGGCCGCAGCCGTCAGCAAGACCCCTCCCATGAAAAGTGCATAGGCGGTTTTTTTCATTTTTTCGTGTTTTTAGGGTGAATGATTTGGATATGATACTTTCGGATGAATCAGTTTTCGATCTTGGGCCACCCCTCGTTCTGGGAGATGTTTTCGTTGTAGAAGTACTCCTCCTGGGGGATGGGCAGCGTCCAGCGGTAGTCCGAGGCGTCGATACGCTTGTCGCTGTTGCCCTGGTTCCACGCCGAGAGGATGTTGTTGCGGTAGTGTTTCAGATCGAACCAGCGCTCGCCCTCGCCGGCGAACTCCTTCTGTTTTTCGGCGAGGATGGCCCGCAGCAGGTCGTCGCCCGAGAGCGATTCGTCGAGTGTCGGGGCCTTGCGCCGGGTGAGGTATTCGTTGATGGCCTGCCGGGCTTCGGCGTCGTGATTGCCCTGCAGACAGCAGGCTTCGGCCAGCGCGAAGCAGGCCGTGGCGATACGCAGCTTGTGGATGCACGTGATCTCCGTGGCCTCCCAGTTCATGCGGTTGTACTTGCCCAGACAGCGCATCGTGATCGTTTCGCCGACCGTTTCGCCGGGGAACTCCTTCGGGTAGACGGTTTCGTTGCCGCGCAGATCATCTTCCGTGTAGCTGGCGGCCAGATCGTCGGCCACCTCCAGGAAATCGCCCTTCTCGGTGTCGTAGCGCAGATCGAGATAGAACGTCGCGGTCGTGTGGCGCGAGAAGAGGCTTTCGGGACCGGCATCGCCGCTCCAGAGCCGCAGGTAGTTCGTCTCCGCGAAGACGTCGTACCCGCCGGCCGTCTCCAGTACGAGCCGCGCCCACTGGGCGGCCTTTTCATACTCTCCGGCGTAGAGTTCCACCTCGGCCAGCAGACACCGCACCCCCTGTTGCGAGATCCAGTAGACCGTTTCGGGGGTGTTTTCCACGGCGACGGCCTCGGTCAGCAGCGTCCGGATGTGTGTGATGCAGGCGTCGATCGACGAGCGGGGGAGGAATCCCAGCTCGAACTCCTCCTTGAGGATCACGCCGTCGCGGTTGCCGCCCTCGGCGATGTCCGGGGCGAAGAGCCGCAGCAGGTCGAAATAGCAGTAGGCCTTCAGGGCCTTGGCCTCGGCATTCACGGCATTGAGCTGCGCCTGTTCGCTGTCGTTCTGCGGAACGATCGCCGGGGTGCGTTCGAGAACGGCATTGGCAATGGCGATCGATTCGTAGTATCCCTGCCAGAGCGTGAGTGCCAGGTCCGTCAGGGGCTGGGTCTGCCACTTGTAGAGGTTGCCCAGATCGCTGTTGCGCGAGATGAGCGACGTGGTCGAGAAGTCGTCGCCCAGCACCGAGAGGTCGAACTCGGGATTGGGCAGCCGGTCGTAGGCCGAAGCGAGCAGTTCGCGGGCCGAGGTGACCGTGGTGATGGCCGAGGGGTCGGAGAGCTGGTTTTCGTAGGGGATGTCCAGCGAGCAGGAGGTGGCGCCCAGTGCCGCCACGAGGCCCGAAAGGATATGTCGGAAGAGTGTTCGCATGATGTTCGTCGTGTCAGAAGGTGAGACTGATGTTGAGCGTCAGCACGGGCTGCATCGTGCCGGCCAGCGAACCCGTTTCGGGGTCCGACTCCTTGTAGGGGGTGATCATGAAGAGGTTCGAGGCCTGGAATGCCACGCTGGCGTATTTGATTACCCCGCCGCAGTTGCGCTCGAGCCAGGCCGAGGAGATACGGTAACGCAGCGAAAGCATCGACATCTTGAAGTAGTCGCTCTTGCCGACGGTCATCGTGTTGGGGTAGTTCAACGAGGCGATGGCCGACGAACTGAAGAAGGGCGAGTGGTAGATCTTGTTTTCGTCGCCGCGCTTGAACCACATGTCGGAGACCTGGCCGCGGATGGCATTTTTGTTGGCGTCGTCGGTGGTTCGCACGTAGCTGTAGTTGTAGGGGCGTACGCCGCCGAAGACGTAGTAGAAGTCCATGTCGAGATCGAGGTTGCGGTACGAGAGGCTCACATTGACCGAGCCGCTGTAGGGCGGGGTGCTGTGACCCAAGGCGACGATGTTCTCCTTGGAGGGGGTTTCGGTGGCGGGGATTTCGCGTCCGTCGGCGCCGCGGAAGACCGGCAGACCCGAGATGGGGTCGATGCCCAGCGATTCCAGACCGTAGAGCATGTCGTAGGACTTTCCGATCTCGTAGTCGGGGACGATCGATTCGGCGCTGGCGTAGATGCGGTCGGCGTAGTAGAGGTCGACGACCTTGTTGCGGTTGTAGGCCAGCGAGCCGCGCAGCCACAGCCGCCACGGATCCCGGTCGACGGCCTTCACCGAGGCGGTGAGTTCGTAGCCTTCGTTGCGCAGCACGCCGATGTTGCGGAGCATGGTCGAGAATCCGTTCGAGAGCGGAATGGGCACCGACAACAGGGCGTCGCTCGTCTCGCGGCGGTAGAAATTGGCTCCGAGGGTGATGCGCTTGAAGAGTTCGAGCGAGAGGCCCGCATCGATCGAGGTGGTCTGTTCGGGCCGGAGGTCGGTGTTGTAGAAGGCCATGAGTTCGAGCAGGCGGGCGTCGCCGTAGAAGTCCGTCGAGTAGGAGAAGGTGCCGATGGCCGAGGCTGACGATACGCCGGCCAGATTGGCCATCTTGCCGTACGAACCCTTGATGTTGAGCGACGTGATGACGCGGCTGTCGCGCAGGAATCCGTAACGGCTCGGGGTCCAGCCCACGCCGACGGCCCAGGCGGCGTTCCAGCGTTTGTCGGCCGGGAGGATCGACGAGGCGTCGGCCTTGTAGGTGGCGAACAGGTCGTAGGTCGAGTCAAACGAGTAACCGAGTACCAGACCGAATCCCAGCTGGGCGCTCTTCTCCTTGAGCGAGCCGACCGACGGTTTGCGGTTGCCGGTGATCGACTGGTTAATGGCTGCCGGGGACATCTGCGTGCCGACGCCGTAGCCCGTGATCGAGACGTTGTCCTGATCGGTGAAGTAGTAGTCCATGTTTCCGCTGAGGGTCAGGTCGTGGCGTTCGGCGAAAACGCGGTTGTAGGTCACACGGATGTTCGACGAGACGTTGGTGGTGACGTCCTTGTTTTTGGTCAGGCGGCCGCGTTCGTTGATGGCGGCACCCGACTTGCGTTCCTCGATCGAGGTCGAGGGGGTGAGCGAGAGACCCTCGCCCAGCACGAAGTCCACACCGCCCACGGCATCGATGTCCAGGCCCTCGAGCGGATGGAGGTTGAGCGAACCGCTTACGCCGGCATGCTTGTCGGTCGATTTGCTCTGATACTGGCTCAGCAGGTCGCTGTAGGTGTATTCCGAGGATTCGTTCGAGAACGAGACCAGCGGACTGGTTTTCGTTTCGTAGGAGTTGAGCTGATAGACGAGGTCCGTCGGTGAGAAGGAGCTGCCGTTGGGGGTGTTGGTGATCGAGTATCCGGCGTCGCTGGCCAGCGAGAGATAGCCCCAGCGGCCCAGGCGCTGATCGATGCTCATGCGCGTCGAGATGCGCTGCACGTCGTTGCCCGGCACGCGGCCGCCCTGCTGCGAGTAGTTGGCCGAGATGAAGTAGGAGGTGTTCTCGTTGCCGCCGCGGATGCTGAGGTTGTGACGCTGGTAGAGGTTCGGGCGGATGAGTTCGCGGAACCAGTCGGTGTTGATGCCGCGCAGCGAATCGAGGATGCGGGCGCCCTGGGCGATCATTCCGTCGAGGTCCGGATCGTTCGGGTGGTATTTGCGGTAGTAGTCGGCGCTGTAGCGGTATCCGGGGGTGGAGGTGTTCTGCAGCAGGCGTTCGAGCTCGAGTTTTTCGTCGCTCTGCATCATCTCCACGCCGCGGCGGCCGCGCAGGGTGACGCCGACGCTGAAGTCGTAGTTGACTTTCAGTACGCCGTCGGGGTTTCCGCGCTGGGAGGTGATCTCGATAACGCCGTTTGCGGCCTTGACGCCGTACAGGGCGCAGGCCACGGCATCCTTGAGGACCTTGATCTCCTCGATGTCGGCGGGGTTGAGCGTCAGGAAGGCATCCGACGAGATGACCTGTCCGTCCATGACATAGAGGGGTTCGTTGGCGGTGTCGCCGGCGCGGAACGACGAGTTGCCGCGCAGCCGGATCTGGGGTTTGGATCCCAGGTCGCCGGTGTTGGTGACGATCAGACCCGGGACGGCGCCCTGCAGGGCGAGCGACATGTCGATCATCGGCTTGTCGTTCAGACGCTCCATGTCGACGCGCTGTACGACACCCGACTTGGCCCGGATATCGATTTCGTTGATGTTGCGGCGTGCGACGACGACCACTTCGTTGACGTCGGTGGCATCCTGCACCATGGCGGCATCCTGGGTCTTCTGGCCGGTGTATTTCACGGAGACCTCCTTCATGCCGATGAACGTGAAGAGGACGACGTCTCCCATGGCCCATTCGCCGCGGAGGGTGTATCGGCCTTCGGTATCGGTGACCGTGCCCACCATGGTGCCCTTGATGCGCACGGTGGCACCCGGTAGGGGTTGGCCGTGGTTGTCGGTCACGGTTCCCGAGATGGCGTAGCGCTGTTTTACGGGTTTATCCTGGGCCAGCGCGGCGCCGCCCGGCAGAAACAGCATACAGATCAGGAGTACAGTGAGGTAGAATTTGTCCATTCGAGCGGGTATTGGTTCGTATTACGGGAGTTTGGCGGGGGCGGAATGCCGTACGGGAGAAGCGTCAGCGGGGGGCGGATTGTTTTTGAAGGCGAGGTGTCTTTGAGGGTGTTTTCGCAAATATATAGAATTTAATAGTAAAATTCCACTATTTTTCCTCTAAAATATTCATTGGGTATTCATTTCGGGCGGATAAAGCGGAATGTTTTCGGGTGTTCCGGTGCAAAGGTAGTTCTCCGGCGGGGGCGTTGCAATCGCGAATTTCAGGTATTTTTCGAACCGGGACATTCGGGGATCCGGGCGGGGTTGTCAATGGAAAAGGCCGCTCCCCTTGCAGGGAGCGGCCTTGGGGTCGGATTCGGTCCCGGTCAGAAGGCCCGGCCTTCGAAGACGCGTGATTTTTTCGACGGGATGAGCCGTCCGTAGAAGGTGATCCGGTTTCCGTTGAAGGTCGGATCGACCGTTACCGAGGCGTAGTTGCTGCCTTTGGCCATCGAGACGGTCACGCAGGCCGACAGGGCGGCGCCCATGACATTCATTGTAAAATAGGTGTTTCCGCGGCGGTCGGTCTTGAGTTTGATGTTCGAGGCCTGGCCTTCGAGGGTGATGCCGCCGATGCCGTTGGGTCCTCCGCCGTTGAACGGGGCGATCTGGACGAGAGCCCGGCTGTCGGTGAGCGAGACGAAATTGGTCGTGGAGTTCACGAAGGCCGAGTCACCGTGCTTGAAGACCAGTTTGTCGGCTTCGACCACGAAGTCCAGTTTTTCGAGCGACGCCATGGCTTCGGCATAGTTCAGCGAATCCTGAACCTGCTGCAGCTCCTTTTCGAGGGCCCGATCCTGGGCTTCGGTCTGTTCGGCCCGGGTGTAGATCCGGCGTTCGGTCTGGGCCTCGACGGCCGTATGTGCAGTCAGCAGTGCGGCCAAAATCAAAAGCATTCGTTTCATGATATTCGCACTTTTATCGTTATCATTGCCGATCATCCTCCGACCGGCAGAGATATAACGTTGCGGAAACTTCGGATCGTGTGTCGGAGGGCCGTTTTATTCCGGAATCAGCGTGTCGGCTCTTCGTCGCGGTCGTCTGCGGAGGCCGTGACGCCCCGCCGGTTTTCATTCCCGGCGGGGCGTCATCGTCATCGGAACGGCTTCTGGATCATTCGACCCGGGTGGGACGCGGTCCCTGGTAGGAGCGCTTCATCCCGCCGAAATCCAGGACGATCTTCTGCAGCACGGTCCCGGCATCGCCGCAGAGAATCCGCACCGTATGCCGTCCCGGGCGGTCGATGTGCAGCGTGGTCTTGTTCACCCGGCAGTTTTTCAGCACGCTTTCGTACCAGATCTGCGCATATTCGATCGACGAGGTCGACGGATTCATCACCGGGCCGTCATCGATCGCCACGCCGTACTGCGTTTCGAGGTTCGTTGCCTCGTGGCCGGCATATCCGCGGTCGGCGCTGATGACGAACGTCGGCAGCACGTAGGTGTAGACGTCGACCGAGCCCTGTTCGAAGGTGTAGAAGTCGTACTCCAGGGCCGGTACCCGGTCGCGGCGCGTGTTCTGTTTCGGACGGTTCGGGTCGCCGAGCTGTACGGCCGCATTTTCGATGCCGAGATTCGGGATCCGGCGCATTCGGATGGCGTCGTTCTCGACCTTGCGGTGGAATCCCGCGGCGTCGATCGAGACGTATCCGTGGTGCTGGACGTAGAGCCCGAGCAGCTCTTCGCGCGTGGGCGAGGCGGGGTTGAAGACCGAGACGAGAACCCGTTCGCTCCTCCCCGCGGCATCCTCGATGGTCAGGCTGCCTTCGATGCGTTCGCCGACGGGGACCTTCGCCCAGTCGATCTCCACCTCGATCCGCTCTTCGGTTGCGGTGGTGCCGGTGCGGCGGCTCGGGAGGATCCAGGCGTCGCTCGGCGTGATGCGCCACTGCAACGGCCCGACACCCCGGTTGTAGAGGTCGATGAAGTAGCTGCGGCGCACGAAGGTGTCGAACGTCGGCAGCAGATGATAGCTTCCCGTCCCCTTCATCACATCCTCGCCCTCGACCTGGACCGCCAGTTCGGGCTGCGGGGCGAGAGTCGTGTTGCGCAGTTCGGGCAGTTCGAAATAGGCCGAGGCGAAGCCCTGCCGCATCGTCATCACATGGTCCCATTTCCCGCCGCAGAGGGCGTTGTAGCCGTCGGTGATGCGTTGCAGCGCTTCGTGACAGCGGCGGCTTTCGGCGGCCAGCGAGTCCGTTGCGGCCCGTTGCTGGGTGGCGTATCGGCGGTTCTGCTGTCCGCACAGCACCATCCTGTTGAGCAGTTCGCACCCCTTGACCGGATAGTAGAGCACCTCGTAGAAGCAGGCGCGTTTCTCGTCGGGCATGCTGTCGAGCAGCTCCGTGACGCGGCGTCCGATTTGCCGGTAGTCGTCCAGCCGGCGGTCGCCTTCGCGGTAGTTGGCGAACGAGAAGTCGGTGTCGGTGTTGCGTTCGCGGCCGTGGCGGTCGGTGGTCCACTGGTATCCCCAGCCCATGAATTCGGGCTTGCGGACGAAGGCCAGGTGGTAGAAGCGGTCGCAGATCGAGCGGAATTCGTCGTAATACTCCGCGCCGAGCATGCCGCTCATCCATTCGGCGCGATAGTCGGCGGCCCGTTCGAAGTCGAAGGCGTCGATGTCACGGGCCATGGCGAGGAAGAGGTCCACGGCGAATTCGCACGACTTGATGTCGCCGGCGTTGAGCAGCCATACGCGGTCGGCCGTGGCGTCGTAGGCCTTGCGCAGCTCCTCATACATGAGCGTCGGCGAGGTGGTGTTCATCCACAGGTAGTCGTGCGGGCGTCCCAGGTAGGAGGAGTGGTAGTAGACGCCCGACCGGCCCGCGCGTTTCTGCTCGGCGGGGCTGCTCAGACGCTTCATGTAGCCGTAGTTGTCGTCGGGCCAGATGATCGTCACGTCGTCCGGCAGCTGCAGTCCGCGGTCGTAGACCTCCAGCACCTCCTTGTAGGGGGTGAAGACCTGCGGGATTTCGTCGGCGGGTTTCCCCAGCACCTCGGAGAGGATGCGCCGCTGGGCCATCAGCGCCTCCTGCATCGTGGCCTTGCGGGCATCCAGGTCGTCGTCGCCGGCCATGGCCTTGTCGTGCAGGCCGCGCAGCGCCAGCGTGTAGACATTCTCGTAGGGGGCGGCGGTCCGCACCCGGGCCGTGAGGACGCTGTCCACCCCCGCGCGGTTGTGGACGTAGTCCCACGGGCCGTAGCGTTTGGCATCCCACTCGCTGGCCGTGTTGAGCAGCAGCGGCTCGCAGTGCGACGACCCGACGGCAATGCCGTATCGGTCGGCGATCACCCTGTTCTCCGGAATCCGGTAGAAGGCCGTCGTGGCGTCGTGCATCGCCGGAGCGAGGTAGTTGGCCCGCAGGCGCAGCAGCAGTTCGCAGACCTTTTCATAGGTTTTCGGTCCGATGTTGCCCAGCTCCTTCTCGAAGTTGTACTTCGCCCAGCGGTAGATGCCCCAGTCCTCGTCGTTGATGAAGATGCCGCGGTACTTCACCGAGGGGCTCTTCGTGGTGAAGGGTTCGACGTGCAGCGTCAGCCGGCTGCGGGGCGTCACGGGAGCATCGGCCCACCAGTACCAGGGATTTACGCCGATGATCGGCGAGAGGGCGATCAATGCGTGGGCGGCGCCGCGACGGTCGCTTCCGGCGATGACCAGCGCGCGGCGCAGCCCGTTGCCCGGATGTTCGACCAAGCGGACCGCCGCGCGCTCCCAGGCGCCGGTCAGCCCCGTGGTGTCGATCTTCCGCTCCCGGACGAGGCGGTCGATCCAGCGGTTGTGGCCGATCGTGCCGACGATCACGCCGTAGCGGCTTCCCTCCGGGAGCTTCTCGTCGTCGCACACGACAGGCGTATGTCCCGTGACGCGGGCGACGTCGGCGGCGAAGAGCTCCGCGGCGGTACGCACCACGGCGGCGTCCTGTCCGTCGCAGCAGAGGACGGCGCATCCCGATTCGGATGCCAGTTGAAGATCGTTCCGCGAGGCGTTTCCCTCCCGGAGTGTCACCTGTGCCTCGGCCGTCAGCAGCCACAGCGTTGCTCCGAGGAGCGTCAGGATTCTCTTTTGCATCATGTCTCTTGTCTTTCTTTTGGGGTGTTGCAGAAACGAAAGGGCCCAAAGCATCGATCTTTGAGCCCTTTGCCTGGGGGATGAGTCCGCCCTGTCCCGACCGGTCGGGAGGTCCGGCCGGCCGGGGTGCGGACGACGGGTCTACTCCTCGGTGATCTTGGTCTGCAGTCCGAGGTAGAACTCGTTGATCTGAATCGTGCTGCCGGGGCTGGGCGAGCAGTAGAATCCCTTGGTGTCGTCGGGGTTGTTCACTCCGACGAAACGCAGGTAGCGGTAATCGGTCTCGGGAATGAGGATGTTGTCGGTCTCCAGGTTGTCGTAGACGCTCGGATCGGGCGTCAGCGAGACGTTGTTGACGATCACCTCGGCATTCGAGAAGTCGGCGTTGTTGCTGCCCTCGATGCGGTTGAAGCCGAACCAGCGCACCAGGATGTTGTTGCTGCCGCCGCCTTCGGGACGGTGCTTGATGCGCAGGTAGTTGACCGTGCCGGGGTTCTCGCCGCGGTCGATCTGGAACCAGATCTCGTCGGTGGCCGCACCGCCGCTCACGCCGCCGAACGTGCGGCCCGGACGAACCATCGAGAGCGTCGTGCTGGTGTTGTTGTCGATGGCGGCCGTAGCGGAGCTGCCGATGGCCGTGTCGTTGTAGTAGGGCTTCGAGAAGCTCATCGACCAGTTGCTGCGGTCGCTGTCTTCGTTGACCAGACGGATGACCTGGATCTCGATCGAGGCCGAGAGTTCGGACTGACGCTTGGCCGTGGCGGTGACGGTCGTGCGGCCGACCTTCAGGGCGTGGAGCTTGCCGTCGGCGCTGACCGTGGCCACGTCGGGATTCGACGAGGCGAAGTTGACCCCTTCGTTCTGGTCGAGCGGCAGGATCGAGAGCATCGAGGCCAGATCCAGATCGGCCTCACCGAGCGTCATCTCGCGGCTCTCGGCCGTGAAGGCGATCGACTCGATGTCGACCGGAATCTGATCGACGACCGTGACGGTGAAGTAGGTTTCGATGCCGCCCACGTAGATCGAGATCATCGTAATGCCGGCCTTCTGGGCGGTGACGATGCCTTTGGGGCTGACGGTGGCCACCTCGACGTTCGACGAGTAGAAGAGTTCGGCCAGATCGGTGGCGTTGTAGGGTTCGACATGCACCTTCAGGGCGACGTCGAGCGTCTGACCGACCTCGAGGGTGACGCCTCCGCTCAACGATTCGTCGAGCGTAACGCTCTGCACGGGGACATCCAGGGTTCCCGGTTCGGGGACGTTGTCGTCGCAGCCGAAGCCCGTGAGGGCCGCTGCGGCCAACAGAAAGATACTTATCTTTTTCATGTTTTATCAGGTGTTTAAGCTTGTCTTCGAGGGGCTCCGGCCGTCGGTTTTCAGGTCGGCGTCCGGAGCCGGCAGGGGTCGGCGTTACTCTTCGTAACCCAGATAGAGTTCGGCGATCTGACAGGTGGTCGTGCTGCCCGTGAAGTCGGAAGCCGTGCCGACGAACTTCAGGTAGCGGTAGTTGGCCGTCGGGAAGCTCAGGTTCGGGGTGTCACGGTAGTCGTCCAGATTGCGCGAGCCGCCGTCGTTGGGATCGATGCCGGTCTTGTAGGCCAGGGCCCAGTCGGGGGCGTTGACATCCTCGGCAATGAGTGTCCAGTCGTCGTCGGCCCCGGTGTTGCTGCCCAGGATCTGCGAGAAACCTTTCCAGCGGCATCCGCGGTCGGTGTTGCGGCACGACTGGTGCTTGTAGCGCACGTAGTTGACCTGCTGTTGCTGCTGCATGTCGACCACGAACCAGATTTCGCTGCCTGCGCCGCCCTTGC
Organism: uncultured Alistipes sp.; assembly: GCA_944321945.1. GTDB lineage: Bacteria > Bacteroidota > Bacteroidia > Bacteroidales > Rikenellaceae > Alistipes. The sequence goes on along the minus strand of CALUNE010000009.1, from coordinate 42,475 downwards.
CCGGACGGTTCAGTCCGAAGTTCGTGCCGTTCGCCGTGGCGAAGAAGCTCGGATCGAACAGACCGTCGAAGAGTGCCACATCGCTGCCGCCCGTGCCGTTGATTGCGCCCGACGTGGCGGAAACCCGCCAGTCCGTACGGTCGAGATCGTTCGCATCGGTGATGTTCAGCGCGAAGTAGGCCTTCTTGGCTCCGGCGTTCTTGAAGTCGTTGTTTTCGTTGCTCTTGGCCAGGATGACGAACGTCACCGTGCCGACACCCTTGCAGGTGACCAGACCGTTTTCGTCGATCGTGGCGATATCCTCCGAGCCGTAGACGACGTATTTCACCCCTTCGTTCTGGTCGACGGGCGAGAGTTGCAGTTGAGCCGCGAGGTCGAACGTTGTGCCTTGGCCCAGCACGATGCTTGCCGTACCCTGCGTGGCGGTGGTGCCGTCCTTGATCTCGATCTTCTCGAGGGCGACGGGAATCTCCTCCAGCACGGTCAGTTCGAACGATGCCGAGACGCCGTCGACGGTGATCGTGAGGGTGGTCCTGCCGGCCTTGAGCGGCGTCACGACGCCTTCGGCGCTGACCGTGGCCACGCTCTTGTCCGACGAATCGTAGCTTTCGCTGCGGTCGGTGGCGTCGGCCGGCGAGATCGTCACGCGGCCGGCCAGTTCGAGCGTACCGTCCAAAGCGATTTCGACGCCCTCTTTCCACTCGTCGGGCAGCGTCACCGTCTCGACGGGGGTCTTCTCGACGGTCAGCATGAACGACGCCGAGACGCCGTCGACGGTGATCGTCACGCGGGTTTCACCCACGGCCAGCGCCGTCAGCGTACCGGCGTCCGTCACCTGGGCGATCGTCTCCTTCTCGACCGAGTAGCTTTCGGCGGTGTGGGTGGCGTCGGCCGGCGAGATCGTCACCTGGCCGGCCAGTTCGAGCGTCTGACCCGTCCGCAGCGTGACGCCCTCTTTCCATTCGTCGGGCAGCGTCACCGTCTCGACGGGGATCTTCCGCGCCTCGACGCGCACTTCGAAGTGGGTGTGCTTGCCGCCCACGGTGATGGTGATCATCGCCAGACCCGGCTCAAGGGCCTTGACCTGGCCCGAGGCGTCGACCGTGACGATCGACGTGTCGGAGGATTCGTAGCTTTCGCTCTTGTCGGGTGCATCTTCGGGCAGGACTGTCACCCGTCCGGCGATGCTGGTCGTTTCGCCCACGACGAGCGTGATGCCGCCGCTGAGCGACGGATCCAGGGCGATGGCCGTGATGACGCTCGCCTGGTCCGTATCGGAGTTCTCCTCGCAGCCGCCCCCGATGAGCAGGGCCGCCGCCGCGCAAAGAGCTAAAATGGATCGTTTCATGATTGTCTCTTTTTAAGGGTGTAAGGGGTCGGCTACCAGCCGGGGTTCTGCACGAGGACCTTGCTGCGCTTGATCTCGTCGAGCGGAATCGGGAAGAGGTAGTTCTTGTTCTTGAAGACGCGCGTCTGCATCTTCGTGCGGGTGTAGTATCCGGGTTCGGGCTGATCGAGGTTCATACCGGTGAATTCGCCGCCCTGACCGCCTTCGCCGGGGGCCTTGTCGGCGATCATCCAGCGGCGCACGTCGAAGTAGCGCTGGCCCTCGGTGGCCAGTTCGACGCGGCTTTCGCGGCGGATGGCCTCACGCTGCAGCTCCTGATTGCCCTTGATGGCGGGATTCAGCACCTCGAGGTCGGGTACTCCGGCGCGTTCGCGCACCAGATTGACGTAACGCAGCACGTCCTCGTTGGTGGGATCCACCTCGTTGAGCATCTCGGCGTAGAGCAGGTAGAACTCCGCCAGACGGAAGATGATCGAGGGACGGTACTTCGAGGTGACGGCTCCCGAGACGTTGCCGCCGTAGACCGTGCGGTTCATGCGCTTGTAGAGCAGGTAGCCCGTACGCGGGGCGCCGTCGGCCACCGAGTTGTCGGAGTTGCCGCCCTTGTAGAACTGGATGACGTCGTTGCTGATGTGCCACTTCATGCCCGAGAAGGTGATCGTGTTGTAGAAGCGCGGTTCGCGGTTGATGTACATCTTCGAGACCGACACCCCGTTGTAGGTTCCCATTTCGGCCTCGTTGTCGGGGTAGAGGTCCGACTTGGGCAGGAACGACGTGGCCTTGATCGGCAGTCCGTCGCTCATGTAGAAGTCGTCGACCAGCTCCTGCAGCACGTGCAGACCGCCCTGACCCTGGGGTTCGCAGCGCGGCGTGGCCATCGTGTCGAACTGCAGGCTGCCCAGCGAGCCCCACGAACTGGTCGAGGTGGCCCAGATGATCTCCTCGTTGTACTCCTGGAAGAGGTTGTAGAGGTCGGTGGCCGGATCGCCCGTCTTCTTGTAGAGCGAGTAGCGGTTGCCCTCCTCGGCGTAGTCGAGGAAGTCGCGCAGACGGTCGACGGCCGTCTGGAGCTTCGTTTCGTCGCGGTCGGGGAAGAGGCGTTTGCCGTCCTTGTTGGTCAGGGCCAGCGCCTCGGGCCATCCGCCGTTGAACAGCGGACTGGCGGCATAGACCCACAGCTTGGCACGCAGGGCCAGTGCGGCGCCCTTGGTCGGCACGGCGCGCAGGTTCTCCTGATCGTGGTAGGGCTCCTGGGCCATCTCGCTCATGCAGCCCTCCAGCTCCTGATCGATCCAGTTGATCACCTCGTCGAGCGAGTTGCGCGGCAGGTCGAGGTCGTCCTCGAGCGTCATCGAGTGGTCGACGATCGGAATCGGGCCGTAGAGCTCCATCAGATAGTAGTGGTAGGCGGCCCGCATGAAGCGCACGTTGGCCTTGTAGAGCTTGATTTCGTCTTCGGTCAGACGGTCGGCGTCGGGGCCGCCCTCGTCGGTGATCGGGTGGGCCTGCTCGAGGAAGATGTTGGCCTGGCGGATGCTCTCGTAGAGGGTGTTCCAGCGCTGGGAGTTGGTGTTGGACGAGTTCCACTCGACGTATTTGCCGGCCTTGTCCATCTCACGCGTGTAGATCTCGTCGGCCATCGACGCCCAGGGGTTGCCCATCGGGCTCGACGACACGAAGACGGCCGAATAGTCCGGGCGGTTGTTGAAGACCTGCGAATACCATTTCTTGGTCCGGTCGACGTTGCTGAACACCTGCGAGATGTCGGTGATACCGCCGGCCAGTTCGTCGGAGACGTCCAGGAAGCTGCACGACCAGGCCGTGCAGGCGAGCAGTCCGAGCGAAAGTATTTTTGCGATTTTCTGTTTCATGGTTGTTCTCTCCTTTGGTTAGAAGTTCACTTCGATACCCAGCGTGAAGGTGCGCGACATGGGGTAGCTCATGCCGTTGTTGCGGTTGCCCTGCTCGGGATCCCAGTACTTGATGTCGTCCCAGACGCAGAGGTTGTTGCCCAGCATGTAGATGCGGGCCGTTTCGAGACGGATCTTGCGCAGGAATTTCTTGGGCAGGTTGTAGCCGATCTCGAGGTTCTTGAAGCGCAGGAAGTTGCCGCTGCGGAGCCACCACGTGTTGGGCTCCTTGTTGACGTTGTAGCTGTAGTGGCTGTGCAGACGGGGCATGGTGACGTCCTGCCGCGGGTCGTCGGCCGTCCAGCGGTCGAGGAAGAGCGTGCGGTAGTTCGACTTGTCCTCGTACCAGTTGAAGGGCCAGAAGTGGTTGTTGCCCGAGGCCAGCAGCACCGACGAGTTGCCCGTGCCCTGGAAGAAGGCGCTCACGTAGAAGCCCTTGTACTCGATGTTGAGGCCGAAACCGTAGTTGATCTCCGGGTTGTAGGGGTGACCCACGCCGCGGACCTTGTCGTTGCTGTCGATGATGCCGTCGTGGTTCATGTCGACGAACTTGATGTCGCCGGGGCCCAGCGTACCCTGCAGGGCGACGGTCGGCAGACCCGGACGCAGCTCGTAGGAGTAGGTTCCGTTGGCGTTCTGCGTGCGGATGAAGTCATCCTCGGTGTAGAGGCGTTCGGCGATGTAGAGCGTGTTTTCGTTCACGCGCGTGCCGGTGACCTTCTGGTAGTCGTAGAGCTGGTTCAGCTCGTCGTATTCGATGATCTTGTTGCGGGCGAAGGTGAAGGTTCCGCGGGCGCTGATGCGCACGTCGCCGAACGAGTGGTGGGCGTTCAGGCTGGCGTCGACGCCCCAGTTGTCGACGATACCGTAGTTCTGCCACGGTTTGGCGTGGAATCCGGCCACGCCCGGGACGGTGTTGCGTTCGAGCAGGATGTCCTTGCGTCGGTTGTTGAAGTAGTCGGCCGTGATTTCGATTTCGTTGTCGAAGAAGCCGAGGTCGAGACCGATGTTGCGTTTGGTTTCGATCTCCCAGTGGATGTCGTCGTTGGCGAAACGCAGGTCGTAGATGCCGGCGCCCATGCCGTTCGAGGCCGAGGTTCCGATGCCCTGGTTGAAGGTGTGACCGTTGGTGGCGAACGTTGCGCGGTAGAGGAAGCGGTCGGTGCCGGTGTCGTCGTTACCCGTGCGGCCGATCGACAGACGCAGCTTCAGGTTGTTCATCACGCGCTTGAGCCCCGCGGGATAGAACTTCTCGTTGGAGATGAAGTAGCTGACGCCCACGGCCGGGAAGAATCCGAAGCGGTTGTCCTTGGCGAAGGTTTCGCTGCCCGTGTATCCGAAGTTGCCCTCGATGAAGTAGCGGTTGTCGTACGAATAGGTGACACGGCCCACGACGCTCTGCTTGCGGTAGGGGAGCACCGGATCGTTGTACTGCTCCTCCTTCTGCATGTAGAGCAGCATGGCGCCCACGTTGTGGACGTAGTTGAAGGTGCGCTGGTAGTTGACGGCCCCCTCGATGTAGATCTTGCGCAGATAGCTGTCCGAGACGAACTCCGGGTCCTCGATTTCGGGCGAACCCGACGAGGTGGTGGTGAAGATCAGGTTGCCTTCGGCATCGCGGCCGCTGGCGTGGTAGAGGCTCGGCCAGTAGTCGCGCAGCGTGGCGGCGCTTCCGTCGTAGTCGAAGCTGACGCTTCCGCGCACGCTCAGACCTTCGGTGATGAATTTCAGATCCTGTTCGAGATTGATCTTCGACTGGATCTTCGTGCCCCACTCCTGGCGGTAGCCCTGGTTGTAGAGCATGTTGTAGGGGTTTCGGTTGTTGGCGTCGGCCTGTTTCTCGTAGCTCGAGAGCGTGCCGTCGCTGTAGATGGCCGGGAAGAGGTACGACGGCGTGTGGAGCATGAACGAGAAGATGTCGTCGGCCGAGCGGTTGGCCGTACGGCGGTGTACGTACTGTCCGGCCAGATCGACGCTCAGACGGGTGGTCTTGCTCACCTTCAGGTCGATGTTGCTGCGCAGGTTGTAGCGTTCGTAGCCGAAGTTGCTGTTGTACTTGCCGTTGGGGTTCTCCTTGAAGACGCCGTCGGACTGGTAGTAGGCCATCGAGACGAAGTATTTGGCATTCTCGGCGCCGCCGCGGAAGTTGAGCGTGTAGCGCTGGCTGTGGACGGCCTTCTTGACCAGTTCGTCGATCCACTGCGTATTGGGATAGAGGTCGTTGTCGACGCGGTCGCGGTAGAGCTGGATGGTCTCTTCGCTGAAGTTCGGGGTCAGACCGTCGTTGAAGCGGGCTTCGTTGGCCAGTTCGAGGTAGTCCCACGAGTCGACGAATTCCGGCAGACGCTGCGGCGAGGCGATCGACTGCTCGATGCGGAACGAGATCTTCGGTTTGGAGATCGTACCGCGCTTGGTGGTCACCAGGATGACGCCGTTGGCACCTTCGGCACCGTAGACGGCCGTTGCGGCGGCGTCCTTCAGGATGCTGAAGGTTTCGATTTCGTCGGCTTCGAGGTTGTTGATGTCACGGGGCACGCCGTCGACCAGCACCAGGGGCTCCGTACCGCCCTTGAAGGTGCTGATACCGCGGATCCAGAATTCGGCGTCGTCACGTCCGGGCTCGGCGCTGCGCTGGATGCTGATCAGACCGGCGAGCTGGCCGGCGAGGTTGCTCGTCAGGTTGCTCGACGACGACTGCATCAGTTCGCGCGAGCCGACCGTTGAGATCGAGCTGACCATGGCCTGACGCTTCTGCTTGCCGTAACCCACGACGACGACCTCTTCGATCTGGTCGGTATCGGTGAGCAGTTTGACGTTGATGACGCTGCGGCCGTCGGTGGGGAGCGTCTGCGACAGGTAGCCGATGTAGCTGACGGTGATCTGCTGACCGGGCTGCACGTCGATGACGAACAGTCCGTCGGTGTTGGTGGTGGTTCCGACGGTGGTGTTCTGGATGTAGACGGTGGCACCGACCAGCGGCGAGCCGTCGTTGTCGGTCACGGTTCCGGTGATACGCCGTTTCCCGTTGCCCGAGGCGTTGTTCTGGGCGTATGCGGCGCCGGTATCCACCGCCAGGAACAGCATGAGGAGCAGAACGAGACCCGCATGACGCAGTGTGCGGGCACGTTCGATGGCTGTCTTATAGAAATTTTCCATACGGTTAGTTGTTTGAATTGGGGTTAAGTGTTCGTTCGGATGAGGGCCTTCGTCCTGACGGTTTCCGGCCCGGGCGGTCAATCGGTGAATGGTTTTCGTTTCATAGGCTTGCGGAAGTTTCAGGTTTGCGGGATTATTGTTCTTGCTGTTCGTCGGCCAGTTCGATCAGGGCGTAGGCGCACCACATCATGGCGGCCTGTCCGTGGAGATCCCCGATGAGCTTTTCGCGGTCGCGGTAGTATTCGTAGGTCGAACCGATGCCCGTGCCGCAGCAGACGTTCTGGATCTCGTAGTTCGAGAGCAGGTAGTTCTGCAGGGCGAGCCAACCCTTGCGGGCGGCTGCGCCGTAGGTCTGGGCATCGAGCCAGCCGTTCTTGACGCCGAGGATCATGGCATAGGTGAACATGGCCGATCCGGAGGTCTCTTCCCACATTTCGCTGGCGTCGTGGCCCTCGGCATAGATGAGCTGTCCCCACATGCCGCTGTCGTACTGATACTTGAGCAGCGAGGCCATCATCTCCTGGTATTCGGCCAGAATCCGCTGGCGATAGCGGTCGTATTCGGCTCCCTGGGGCAGCATGCGCAGCATTTCGGGCATGCCGGCGGCCATCCAGCCGTTGCCGCGGGCCCAGAAGAAGGGGGCGCTGGCGGCATGGTAGTAGAGACCCTTGTCGCCGGGCAGCTGATCGAGGTAGAGCATCATCTCCTCGGCGGCGCGCTTGATGTACTTTTCGTCGCCGGTGGCCAGATAGGCCTGGGCCTGCAGGGCGGTGATCATGAACATGTCGTCGATCCACAGCCGCGTCTGGTAGGAGTATCCCTGGTTGTGGTACTCCACGGCCTTCGAGGAGATGTTCCGGTAGTACTTCGGGTCGGAGGGGAGCTCCCACTGTCCGTCGGCATATTCGAGGCCCTGTTCGAGGTAGTGGCTGATTTCGGCTTCGGGAACACCCTGACGCTTCTTCTCGGCGTAGATGTGCAGCGGAATGGCGCCGAAGACGTAGTAGTCGACGGCATTGCCCTCGGTGCGCGGAATGGGGGTGTGGAGCCCCTCGGTGCGGAAGTCCTCGAACTTGACCACCAGTGCGTCGAAGAGATCCTGGTTGTCGGTCGCCTCGGCATACCAGAAGGCCCCGAGCCAGGCGCAGACGTCGGGATAGGAGGTCAGCGAGCTCTTTTTCGAGGCATGCATGTCGCCCCAGTTCGAGTTGTCGCAGTAGGCGAAGAGCCAGGCGACGCCGTCGCCTACGGTTTTGGGATCCTTCCCGTCGGGGAAGTGGATCAGGTCAGCCTCCGAGGTGGCCGGATCGTCGGGTTCCGAGGGTTTCTGTCCCGTGTTGGGTTTGGTGCCCGAACCGAGTGTGGCCTTCTCCTCGCAGGAGGCCTGCCATAGAGCGGCGAAGAGCAGGAGAACGGCGATTGCCATTCTCTGTAAGATCCATTTCATGCCGGATTGTCGAATTAAAGTTTATAGGGCTTCACGTCGCACGAGAGGGCATAGGCGCACCAGAGCATGGCGGCCTGTCCGTGGAGATCGCCGGTCAGCCGGCGGCGGTTCTGATACCAGTCGAAGCTGTTCTTGGCGCCGGTTCCTTCGCAGACGTTGCGCAGGTCGCAGTTTTCGTCGAGATAGGTCAGCAAGGCGGTCCAGGCCTTGCGGGCGGCCGTTCCGTAGACCTTCTTGTCGAGCCAGCCGTTCTTGACGCCGAGGATCATGGCGTAGGTGAACATGGCCGTCGAGGAGGTCTCCTTCCAGGTGTTGGGGTTGTCGATGATCTGACACCACATGCCGTCGTAGGACTGGTAGCGCAGCAGCGTGGACATCATCAGCCGGTAGGCGGCCTCGATGCGCGGACGGTCGGGGTTGTCCTTGGGCAGCATGCGCAGCATTTCGGCCATGCCGACGGCCATCCATCCGTCGCCGCGGCCCCAGAAGAAGGGCGTTCCGGTGTGGTGGTAGAAGAGGCCGTTGGGGCGCTGGATGCGGTCCAGATAGAGGCTCATCTCACGCGCGGCGCGGTCGATGTACTTGCGGTCGCCGGTGACCAGATAGGCCTGGGCCTGCAGGTCGGTGATCATGAACATGTCGTCGACCCAGAGCCGCGTCTGCCACGAGTAGCCGTCGTCGGCATATTCACGCGCCTCGGAGAGTTGCTTGTAGTGCTGCGGATTTTCGGGCAGCGTCCACTGGTTGTCGGCGTATTTCAGACCCAGTTCGAGGTATTTCGGGTCGTGGTTGCGCTTGTAGATCTCCAGGGGCACGGCGCCGAAGACATAGAAGTCGACGACGTTGTGGGCCTTGGGATAGAGTTCGGGCTGGAGGTTCTTCTGCGTGGTGAAGAGCGGTTCGAAACGTTCGACGAGTTTCGTGTAGAGCGAATCGTTGCCGGTTCCGGCGGTGAACCACAGGGCGCCGAGCCAGGCGCAGACGTCGGGATAGGTGATCAGCGTGACCTTGTATTTCGAGTGGGTGTCGCCCCAGTGCGAATGGGGGGTCTCGAGGTAGCGTTCGGTCAGGCGGACGCCGATCTCTTCGGGACGCGAGCCTTCGGGGAAGTTCTTCAGGTCCCAGCTTTTCTGGGCGCTGGCGGTCGTGAAGCTGGCCATCAGCAGCAGAGTCTGTGCAAGGAGAGTGATTTTTTTCATGGATATGGGTTTCGGTTTTCAGGTTTTATGGAGTCCGGGTTTGTTGGGGATTCCCCTCCGGGAGCCGGCCGTGAACCGACTTCCGGACGGGGTGTCGGTCGTCAGAGCGTTTCGCCCGAGGGCAGCAGCTGCGGTTCGCCCCAGCCGACCGGATCGCCGAATGCGGGCGTGCCGTCGTCGTTCCACGTGAACTTCTGGATGAAGGGATAGCGCTGTCCCCAGCCGCCGCCTCCGCTGGGCAGATACTTCATGGCGTGGTAGACGATCCAGTCTTCGGTGCCGTCGGGCGACTTGGTGAAGCAGTTGTGACCCACGCCGTTGACGCCGGCGATCGGTTCCGAGGTGTTGTCGCAGCGCCAGAAGACGTAGTTGTTCGATTTGGTCCAGTCGGCCGGATTCATCGGGTCGCCCGTGGCGGTGTCGAGCATGAGCCATCCCAGGCGGTAGTTCTCGGTCCAGGATCCGTTGCAGGAGTAGACGATGAAGAGTTTGCCCTTCTCCTCGTTGAACAGGATCGAGGGGCCTTCGTTGACCGTGCTGGAGAGCTTCTCCCAGCTCTTCGACGGCTCGGAGAGGATCTTGAATCCCGAGCTGATGGTCCACGGATTCGACATGCGGGCGATGCGGATCTGCTGGATGCTGTTGGTCTTGCGGTTGCCCGACCAGACGGCGTAGCGCTGTCCGTTGAGCACGAAGGTGGTCATGTCGATGGCGTATTCGGTGTTTTCGGCCGTGATTTCGGCGGGGATCTGGTCGCTTTCGCCCGTGTAGATCATGCCCATGTCCTCCCAGCCGCCGGTCAGCGGATCGTCGGTCTTCGAGCGGATGACGCCCGTGCGCTGATCGCCGTAGCTGCCGTCGCTGCGGCCGGCGGCGTAGTAGACGTACCAGCGGCCGTCGATGTGGAAGAGTTCGGGAGCCCAGAGGTCGTTGGTGTTCCAGGGTTTCGACGCGTTGTCATAGGGCAGCGACCAGACCTTCGTGGTGGCCTCGATGACCGACAGCCGGCTCGACATCGAGATGGCGATGCTGCTGCCGCTGGCCTTGCAGGCGTAGTATTTGTCGCCGTCCTTGACGATGTAGGGGTCGGGCATGGTCGAGATGTTGCCGCCGACGGTGATGGGGTTGGTGAAGGTCAGTGCCGACTGTGTGACGACCACCTCGACGGGGTTGACGCCTTCGGCCGTGAAGCGGATGACGCCCGTGCGCTTGGGGGTTCCCTCCGGATCGGGGTTCTCGTCGTAGGAGATGCGCACCGAGAGGTTGCCCTTGCCGCTCGAACGGTCGGTGCGGAGCCACTGCGAGCGGGATTCGGCCATCCACGAGGTGTTCGACGTGACGTAGAGTTCGAGCGAACCGCTCGAGTTGCCGACCATCTTTTCGCTGAAACTTACGCGCAGATAGGGCTTTCCGGCATCGTCGCCTGCCGAGTCGTCCTTGCTGCAGTGGCAGCACAGCATCGTCGTCATGGTGATCAGAGCGACGATCAGATAGGAGAATTTGTGTTTCATATGAGGTTCTGTTTTTGGTTGTTCGGTCATTTTTCAGTGTTTTGCCGGGCGGGAGAGCTGCCGGATCAGGTCGCGGCGTGTCCTGGTGCTGTCGGCATCGATCCGCCGGCCCGAGAGCGAGCTCCAGAGGCGCGCGGTCTGCTCGTCGAGCGGATGGTCGAGCCGGGCCTCCCAGTCGGGGAAGTAGCCTTCGAGCGCCAGCCGCTGCACGGTGGCGAAATCGGGATCGCCGGGGCGCATGTCGCGCATGAAGACGAGCGTGGCGCCGTGGTCGAGCAGCCGCTGCTGCAGGGTCTCGATCTCGATTGTCTGCACGTTGCTCCGGCTTTCGATCGCCAGGGCGGCGGCTTCGCCGGCCGCTTCGCCGAGGGCCATCCAGCAGGGCTCCATGCGCAGGGTCGAGAATCCGACGTGCGACCCCGAGACGGCCACCGGGAAGAGCAGGTTCTCGATCCGGCGGGGGACCATTACGCCGTAGGGCACCGTATAGACGGCCGTCGGCGAGCTGAAGAATCCGTCGAGATGGATGCGTCCGGGCTCGCGTTTGCGGACGGCGTGCGAATCGAGCGCATAGTGGCTGGCGGTGATCGACGTGCGGTGGAGCGGCGGCCGTCCACCCTTGTTGACGGGCAGGGCGTCGTGGGCCGTGAAGAAGTCGATGCCGTCGAGCCGGCGCCCCTCGCGGACATAGACCTGACGCGGGAATGCTTCGTTGTCGGGGTATTCGTCGGCGGCCAGCCCCCACTCCAGACAGGCCTTGCGGAACGATTCGGGCAGCGCCTCGTCGTGCTGTGCGAACCACAGCAGCCCCAGCGTGTAGTCGCGCAGCCGTTCGGCGAATCGGTCGCGCCACGCCCAGTCGGCCGTCGGCCAGGGGTAGTTCTCCTCGGGCAGATCGGTCGAGAGCAGGGCCAGATGCTGGTTGTTTGCATCCATCTTGGCGTTCGGCAGACGGGTCATGCTCGTGATCTTGGCCATGCCCCAGGGATCTCCGGGGATCGAGGTGCGTCCGCCCGCCTCGATGCGCCGTCGGTTGAGGGCCATCTGCTCGGGGGTGACCTCCCGGAAACGGACGTCGGTATTGCGGCCGTCGAGGACGTCGGCCACCAGCGAGAGGTACTCCTCGCGGTTGTAGGTCGCCGGACGGGGAATCGGCCGGCGGTTCTGCGGATTGTCGGTCAGACAGAGCCGGTAGTTGTAGGCCTGGATGGTGCTGTCACCTTCGAAGGTCGAGCCTTCGCCCTCGGGGCCGTGTTTCCACCAGCGGTAGAGCTTCCCGGCGCACGGCTCGTCGTAATCGGCCCGGCCTTCGCGTCCGAGACGGAACGGCACGCCGGCCGCGGCGCCCAGATCGCCTTCGTAGGTGGCGTCGATGAAGACACGTCCGCGGTAACGCTCTTCGCGGCCCGTCGTGCGGTCGACGATGCGGATGGCGCGGATGCGGTCGCCGCGTTTGATGACGTTGCCGTCCCCGGCATCGAACTGCCGCATGGTCCGGACGGTGATCCGCCCGGGACCGGCCTCGGCCAGCATCCGTGCGAAGCTCTCCTGGGCGACCTTCGGTTCGAAGTGGTATCCGTCGCTGCAGTCGCGCACCTGGGGCGAATCGGCCCCGTAATGCTCCGTATAGGATTCCCGGTTCAGCTCCACGAAACGGGCGAAGAGGCCGGTTGTGGCTCCGCGCGTGGCGATGTCGGTGGCTCCGAGTCCGTTGACCGGCAGACCGCCGATGTGCGACGAACGCTCCAGCACCACGCAGCTGCGGCCTTCGCGCGAGGCGGCGATGGCGGCCGTGATTCCGGCGGGCGTGCCGCCCACGATCACCACGTCGTAGCGCGGTGCGCAGCCCGTGACGAGCAGCGTCGGCAACAGCAGAAGCATCGACAGCGTGTGTTTCATGGCTTGGGTCGGGGTTTCGGGGTTACGGTTTCAGCGGTTCGGTTTCGTTACGGAGTGTGGTTATCGCGCGATCGGGATCCGGTATTCGCGCGGGGCGACGTTGTAGCCGCGCACAACGAGGCGGTATTCGGCTTCGGGAAGCCGTGAGAGGGCGGTTTCGATGCGTACGGTGCGGCTTTCGCCCGGCATCAGCGAGAAGAAGTTGTCGGTATAGAACGACGGTCGCACGGGTTTGCCGTCGGCATCGAGCCACTTGAGCTGCGTGAAGAAGGCCACCGTACGGCCCGTGTTGCGCACGTGCAGATCGATGAAGTGGCATCCGTTGTCGGTCGAGGTGGTGTAGCGTACGGCGAGTTTCGTGCTCTTCAGCCCTTCGAGGGCTTCGAAGCCGGCCGTAGCGGGCCCCGTCAGGGTCCCGGCGCCTTGGTATTCGTTGTCCGAACGCCAGTAGAAGTTGCTGCCGACCTGCTTTCCCTGTCCGTCCAGAAGCCGCAGCCGGATGAACTGCACGGGGGTCTTCGAGTCGGAGAAGTCGAGCCGGAAGATGTCGTTCACCACGCCGTCCTCCGGGAGGTCGACCTGAGCCGATTTCGAGTCGATGCGCCGCATGTCGAGGTCGTAGACGTCGGCCGTGACGCGATAGCCGTGGAAGCTGCGGTAGTAGTCGTTGACCACCGAGACGGTGTTTTTCAGGTAGTCGAACTGCGGATGGAGGGGTTCGCAGGCGTTCTGTGCGGCGTAGAGGGCGGCGGTGGGTTCGAGCGACCAGTCCCACATGCGGCCGGCCACCTGGCGTACGGCCGAATTGTGGTACCAGTAGAGGAATCCCGACGTGTAGCGGTCGCCGTATCCGAACTTGTTGTAGTTCCAGACCTCCCAGATGCTCTTGTAGTTCAGCGCTCCGACGAACTGGGCCTTTTCGGCGAATTCGTCGATGCTCTCCGAGGGGCCGTATTCGTTGACCAGATCGGTGTAGAGGCTCGACATGAGGTGGAAGCCGTTGCCGTCGGAGTAGTCCCAGACGGCCTTGTTGATGGGCCAGAGATCCTTCTCGGGCATCATTTCGCGCAGACACTCCACGGTCGGCAGACACGGTGCGCCGTATTCCGGGTTGAAGCCGTTGACGCGGCTGCCGCGCGGCGAAGCCTTGTCTTCGTAGTGGCTCATGACGTTGACCTGCTTGTAGGGGCTTCCGTCGTGGATGCCGCAGCATTCGGACTGCATCTGATAGCCGCGCGAGGGGTCCAGACGGGCGATCAGGGCGGCGGTACCCGACACTTCGCTGCTCTCGTTCGAGGCGACGTAGTAGGCCAGCGACGGGTGGTTGCGGATACGCTTGACGGTCGAGGCGACGTTCGAGAAGTAGATTGCCGGATCGACCGGATGGTTCGTGTCGCCCGTCATCCAGAACTCCTGCCAGACGAGCAGTCCCAGCGAATCGCACAGCTCGAAGAAGTAGTCCGATTCGCTGATGCCGCCGCCCCAGAAGCGGATCAGGTTGACGCCCGACTGGGCCGTGTAGCGCAGTTCGGCGCGCGTGCGTTCGTCCGACGTGCGGAGCATGGCTTCGGGCAGCCAGTTCGTGCCGCGGATGAAGAGCGGCTTGCCGTTGATGCGGAACTGCCGCGAGCGGTCGGGCGTATCGGTTGTCGAGGTGATTTCGCGGATGCCGAAGCGTGTCGAGATCGAGTCGCTCACCCGACCCTCGTATTCGACCTTCAGCGAGAGGTCGTAGAGCTCCTGCGGACCCTTGTGGACGGGCCACCACAGCCGCGGATGGCGGATGACCAGCTGCGGGAACTCCTCGGGGGTGAAGACCACCTCCTTCACTTCGCCGCGATAGAGCGAGACCTCCTTTTCGAAGCGGATGCCCTCGCCCGGGATCTCGCCGATGATGCGGGCCTTGCGGTAGCGGCCCTGCGGAATGTAGTCGGGGTAGGTGACCTCGACCGAGACGGTCTGCCGGGCGACGTCGTAGCCGGGCCGTTCGAGTTCGGAGCGGACGAAGGGGTGCTGCAGCCGCACGCGCCCCGTGGTGAAGATCTTCAGGTCGCGCCAGATGCCCGTATTGCGGTCGCGGATGCCGTCCAGGTAGTAGAAGTCCCAGCCGACGGTCATCAGCTGCGTGACGTTGCGTCCGATTTCGCCGTTTCCGCCGTTCTGGAATTCGCCGTTGGCGCCGAAGGCCTTGCCGCCCTTGGGCTTGACGGTGCCGGGCATGTCCACCGGATAGACCTTCACGGCCAGCGTGTTCACGCGGTCGAGCGAGACCTTGTCCGTGATGTCGATCACGCGCTGGAGGAACATGCCGGCCGTCGACCCGACGAGATTGCCGTTGAGCCAGATCTCCGAGCGGTAGTTGATGCCGTCGGCCTGGAGCCAGATCTTCCGCCCGTCGCACTGTGCACGGTCGAGGCGGAACTCCGTGCGGAACCAGTAGGTGTAGAAGTCGCGTCCGACGCGGTAGATGTCGGGGATCAGTCCCGATTCGAGCTTGTTGTTCAGTCCGTAGTAGGGTTCGGGGTAGATGCTGTCGTAGACCAGCGAATTGAGCACCGTGCCGGGAACGACGGCCGGCAGCCAGTCGCGGGTGTCGAGCCCCGCCGAGGCGATCTGCTCGGAGCGGACCCCGACCTGATCGGCCCGTTTCATCTTCCAGACGAATTCGCCGCCGTGGCCCTCCGTGGAGGTCAGCGTGCAGAGAATCCGCCGCTCCTGGCGGGCCAGGCGGAGTTCCCCGGTCTCCCGGGCCGCGGTTGTGAGCGGAAGAAGCGCCAGCAGAACAGGCAGTATTCGGATCATGATCTTACGGATTTATGCGGTTTTGTATGTTTGTCGGGTTTGGATGAATCGGGTTCCGGGGGCTTACTCTCCGGCTGAGGAGTACGTGGCGAAGAAGCGTTCGACACGCTCGGGGCTCAGCATCTGCCACAGCGAGGCGACGGTCCATCCCGGGGCGAAGATGTCGTTGTAGAAGCCCTTGCCGTTGCGGCCGTAGTCCCAGGTGGTGTGCTGCACCACTTCGGGGTAGTAGCCCGCGCGGCCGATGTCGAAGTGCGAGGTTTCGGTGGGCAGGAGCTGCAGCATCGAGCTGCGGATGACGGCGCTCATGCGCGGGAAGCGCTCGTCGCGGCATTCGGCGCCGAGCCAGTCGAGGACGGTGGCGAACTCGAAGATGAAGACGTCGATGTGGTTGTTTTCCACCGAGACGTTGCCCCAGCCCCGCGAGTGGAATCCCACGTCGCCGAGCATCTGCCCCCGTGCGAAGGGAACGTCCCAGAGGTAGTACCACGAGAGGGTGAAATAGGCGGCTTCGCGGCACAGCGCGACGTAGCGGCTGCGCTCCTCGCCGTGCGAACTCATCGCCAGATAGTACATCGCCGTCGAGGCGTAGAGTGCGGCCTCCTTGTCTTCGCAGTTGGCGTCGAGCGTCGAGGAGAAGTAGTCGGCGCGGGCGATGATGTTCTGCTCGATGTAGTCGGCCGTGCGGCATGCGGCCTGGCGGAAACGCTTGTCGTGGAAGTAGGCGGCGGCCATCGTCAGCGGCTGGGTGGCCGAGGAGGTGCTGCCGCCCGAGGCGTCGACGACGCTCAGATTGTCGCGGAACTTGCGCGGGAAGCTTCCGTCGGGATTCTGCAGCTGCAGCAGGCGGTCGAGCAGCGTGCGGACCCGCTTCTCCCACTCCGGATGGCGGCGGTCGTGCTCCTGTTCATAGGCCAGGTAGAGCAGCAGGGCGTAGGCCCCTTCCGACTGGCGGCGGATGCTGTAGACGTCGGTTTCGCGGTTGCGCTTGAAGTCGACCACCTCGCGGATCAGCCCGCCGGGTGTGAAGCCGTAGCGGAGATAGCTGTCGAAGATCGATCGGGCGTTGTTCACCAGGGTTTCGTTGTGGGTGGCCTCGCCGTATTCGAGGGCGTTGCAGGCGTTCAGCAGCACGCGTCCGACGAATCCCACCTCGGCTACGCCGTTGCTGGCGGGATCATCCGTGCGCAGCTCGACGCCCGAGGTGTATTTGAGCGGGTAGTCGCCCACGTAGCTCTGCAGGAAGTATTCGCTCAGCAGCGCCTTGGCCTCGTCGGGGGTGTAGGGCGGATCGAGCGGCTGCGGGTCGAAGCGGTCGAAGGAGTCGTTCCAGACGTCGGCCACGAACCGGGAATAGGTGTCGCAGTGTCCCCGACGGATCACCCACGTCAGCCGGCGGCTTTCACCCTTCTCCAGCATCTCGAAGCTGCGGACCTGCGGGGCGAGGTTCAGTTTGCGGATGTAGGATTTCGGGGCTTCGCTCCAGGGGAATCCGAAGACCAGGGCGGCATGGCCGTCGACGTTGCGGAATCCGGTGAAGCCCAGCGACGTGCGGCCCGAGAGGATCACTTCGCCGTAGTTGTGGCAGGCGAGCGTCTCCTCGCACAGCGAATCGGTGCGCAGCACGGTGAAGAAGTCGCCCGAGCGTTCGTCGTAGATGCCCGTGAGCGGCGTGCTGAGGCGGTCTTCGCGGACCTGCCAGCTGTCCGAGGTGTGGAACGACGGCGCCGATTCGGGTGAACGCAGATTGCGGTGGTACCAGAAGCCCGGCATGTAGAAGAGGCACTCCTCGTGGGGCAGCGACGTGCGGTAGAGCTGTTCTATATTATAGTAGATGCGTTGGGAGGCGGTCAGCGTCAGGGTGAGCCGGGTTTCGGAACCCTCGGTGACGGTTTCGCGGCGGATGACGACCGGCAGTTTGCATGCGGCCTGGAGCAGCTCCGGATCGTGGGTCGAGGCGTGCAGGTCGTAGGCGGTGGCCGGGTTTCCGGGGGTCTTGAGCAGGATGCGTCCAGCAAGGGGTTCGTCGGCGGCGCTGGCACTCCAGCAGCTGCTCCAGCCGATGGCGGCGAACGCGAGCAGGATCGCAAGTCGGTTCTTCATGTCGGGTCGGTTCATTTCGGTTCTTTCGAAGGGTTCATGACGGCGTTTTTTGCCAACACAAAGATAGAAAAGCCCGTGCGGGGAGTAAGAAAATATAGTCGCTATTCATGTAAAAATCATCTCAATTTTGGGCGTCTCAAAGTTGTGAGATGATTTGATCATTGCATAACTCACTGATTCACAATGTATGTATCATGCGCGCGCCCGTGGCGTGGATTTGTCCGAACGCACGAAAAACACTATATTTGTTTTGCCAACCCGGAAATGCCATGAAAAGACTTCACCTGCTGATTCTCGAGCTCCTCGGCGGCGTGCTGATCGCCTCCGCACAGTCGATCCATTTCGATCGGCTGGGGATCAACGACGGCCTGTCGCAAAATACCGTCACCTCGATTCTTCAGGATGAACGGGGCTTCATGTGGTTCGGGACCAAGGACGGCCTGAACCGCTACGACGGAAAGACGTTCAAGATCTTCAAGCACAATCCGCGCGAAAAGACAGGACTGGGAAACAGCCTGATCAAGTGTCTGGTCGAGGACGGCTGCCACCGGCTGTGGGTCGGCACCGATTCGGGGCTCTACATCTACGACCCCGAAACGGAACGCTTCGAGGCGCTGCCGCTCTACGATCCCGAGGGCAAGCTCATCACCAAACCCGTCACCGTGCTGGACTGCGACCCCGAGGGGCGTATCTGGATCGTCGTCGAGGCCAACGGCATCTTCTGTCACGATCCCCGTACGGGCGTGACCGAAAACCGTTATCGCGAGAAGCGGGCCATCCGCACGCTGTGCAGCGACCGCAACGGGGTGATCTGGTTTGCCGGTTACGGCGGCGGGCTCTTCTGCACGGAGGACGGCTTCGAACACGTGCGCCCCTTCCTGACCGACACCGGCGAGCCGATCCTGGCCAAGGACATCATCTCGTACATCTGCCCGAGCGACTACAACCGCATGTATCTCGGTCTGGAGATGCACGGCGTGGTCGAGGTGGATCTCATCACGGCACGGGTCACGCCGCTGCGGCTGACCGACGACCCCTCGACGCCGCTCTTCGTGCGCACCATCCTGCAGTACGCTCCCGACGAACTGTGGATCGGCACCGAATCGGGCATCGTGGTCTACAATACCCGCACCCGCAGCCACCAGCAGCTGCGCAGTTCGCACTACGACCCCTATTCGCTCTCGGACAATGCCGTCTATTCGCTCTGCAAGGACCGTGAGGGCGGTTTGTGGATCGGTTCGTTCTTCGGCGGCATCAACTACCTGCCGCGCCGCAACTCCGATTTCGACAAGTACTACCAGACGGACGACCCCTACAGCCTGCAGGGGCGTCGCGTGCGGGAGATCTGCCCCGACCCCGCCGGCGGACTGTGGGTCGGCACCGAGGATGCCGGTCTCTACCATTTCGATCCCGCGACGCGCCGCTTCGACTTCTTCGCTCCGAGCCGGGATTTCTCCAACGTCCACGGCCTGCTTGTGGACGGCAGCGACCTCTGGGTCAGCACCTTCTCGAAGGGTATCCGGGTGATTGACACCCGCAGCGGCCGCATCCGGGCCTACACCGACAACGGAGCCCCGGGCCGGATCTTCAGCAACTATGTCTTCGCCCTCTGCCGCACGAACAACGGCCGCATCTACGTCGGTACGATGCACGGACTGCAGTACTACGACCGGACGACGGACCGTTTCCAGCTGGTTCCGCAGATCAACGGCGGAAAGATGGTCAACGACATTCGCGAGGACTCGAACGGACGGCTGTGGGTGGCCACCTTCTCGAACGGCCTCTATTGTTACGATGCGCGCAACGACCGCTGGAGGCAGTATCTCAACGATCCCGAGGACGAGCGCTCGCTGCCGTGCGACAACATCACGAGTGTCTGCGAGGATTCGCACGGTCAGATCTGGCTGACGACCGAGGGGTCGGGTTTCTGCCGTTTCGACCCCGAACACGAGACCTTCATCCGCTACAACTCCTGCGACGGCATGCCGAGCGACGTGGCCTTTCAGATCGTCGAGGATGCCCGCGGTCTCTTCTGGATCACGACCAATCGCGGACTGGTGCTCTTCGATCCGCAACAGGCCCGGGTCCGGCAGGTCTATACCGTGGCCGACCGGCTGCTGAGCAATCAGTTCAACTACAAGTCGAGCTACCGCTCCGAGCAGGGGATCATCTATTTCGGCTGCATCGAGGGGTTGATTTCGTTCGACCCCGAGCGCCTGACCGAACGACGTACGGATTTCGTGCCGCCGGTCTACATCACCGACTTTTCGCTGCTCGACGAACCCGTTTCGGTCGGCGAACGCCACTCGCCCCTGCACAAGAGCATCATCTGCAGCGATTCGCTGCGGCTGACCTACGACCAGAACTCCTTCAGCCTGCAGCTGGCGGCGCTCGGCTACCGCGAACCGCAGGCCAACCGGCTGCTGTTCAGGATGGCGGGGCTCGACGACCATTGGCGACGCTATACGGCCGAATCGTCGACGATCACCTATTCGAAACTCGATCCCGGACGCTATCTCTTCGAGGTACGGCTGGCCGACCGCGAGGATGTGCCTCCGCGGCGGCTGTATATCGAGGTGGCGCCGCCGTTCTATCTTTCGGGAGCCGCCTATGCGGTCTATGCACTGCTGGGCGTGGGGTTGCTGGGGATGGTCTTCGTCTACCACACGCGCCGCAACCGCCGGCGTCAGCAGCAGCACATCGAGGCCTTCGAACGCGAGAAGGAGCGTGAACTCTACAATGCGAAGATCAACTTCTTCACCAATATCGCCCATGAGATCCGCACGCCGCTGACGCTCATCAAGGGTCCGCTGGAGAATATCCTGGCCCGCAGGAAGGTGGATCGCGATCTGGTCGAGGACCTTGAGATCATGGACCGCAATACGAACCGGCTGCTCGACCTGACGAACCAGCTGCTCGATTTCCAGAAGATCGAAAAGGAGCGTCTGCCGCTCAATCTGACCCGCCAGAATGTGGCGGATGTCGTTTCGGAGACCTTCTACCGCTTCAGCTCGTCGGCCAAGCAGCAGAACAAGCGCTTCGAACTGCACATCGACGAACCCGAAGCCTGGGCGGCGATCGACCGGGAGGCCTTCACCAAGATTCTGAGCAATCTGTTCAACAACGCGCTGAAGTATTCCGATACGGAGGTCCGGGTGGAGTTGCACCGGACCGACGGGGCCTGGCGGCTCACGGTGACCAACGACGGCGAGGTGGTTCCCGCGGAGATGCGCGAGGCGATTTTCGCGCCGTTCTTCCGCCACGCCCGCCAGGACGAGGCCCCCGGAACGGGGATCGGACTGGCCCTGGCCCGGTCGCTGGCCGAACTGCACCACGGTACGCTGGCAATGGGACCCTCGACGCAGGTCAACGAATTCGTGCTGACCCTTCCGGCCGATCTCCAGGCTCGGCCGGAAGCTCCCGTTCCGCACCCCGACAAGCCGTCGGCACCCGCTCCGGAACCGGCTCCGGAGCCCGCCGGCGATGCCTACTGCATCCTGGTGGTTGAGGACAATGCCGAGATGTGCGCCTTCATCCGGCGACAGCTCGCGGCACACTATGCCGTCGTGACGGCCGAAAACGGCGTCGAGGCGCTCGAACTGCTCGAAAAGAACTACATCAATCTGATTGTCAGCGATATCATGATGCCCCGCATGGATGGTATCGAACTCTGTCAGCGGGTGAAGAACGATCTGCGTTACAGCCACATTCCGCTGGTGCTGCTGACGGCAAAGACCACCTTGCAGTCGAAGATTTCGGGCATGGATGCCGGAGCCGACGCCTATATCGAGAAGCCCTTCTCGTCGGATTACCTGCTTTCGGTGATCGCCAATCTGATCAAGAGCCGTCAGAAACTCTGCGAGGCCTTCACGAAGAATCCGCTCGTGCTGGCCAACACGATGGCCACCTCGTCGGCCGATACGGATTTCATCGTCCGTCTGCAGGAGATCATCCATGCCAACTTCAACAACCCGGAGTTCAAGATGAACGACATCGCCGAGATGATGCACATGAGCCGGGCGAGCTTCTACCGCAAGATCAAGGGGGTGCTGGACATGACTCCGAACGACTACCTGCGTCTCGAACGGCTGAAGACGGCCGCCCAGCTGCTCCGCGACAAACGCTACCACATCAACGAGGTCTGCTACATGGTCGGATTCAGTTCGACCTCCTATTTCTCGAAGTGTTTCCAGAAGCAGTTCGGCGTGCTGCCGAAGAATTTCGTCTCCGAGACGCCCGAAACCTCCGAGACGCCCGATCCTGCCGAGACGCCCGATCCTGCCGAAACGCCCGATCCTGCCGGGACGCCCGATCCTGCCGGGACACCCGGTTCTGCTGCCCGGGACGGAGCTTCCGGCGGATCGGCGGCCGCACCATCCGACGAATAAGAAAGACCCGGGTCCTGCTAAGGGACCCGGGTCTTTTCGTTGGTCGGATGCGGCCGGTCAGTTGACCACCACCGTCGGAAAGTATTCGCGCAGCAGGGCGGCCGCGCGGTCGATCTGTTCGGGGGTGTTCTCCCGCACGTCGCGCAGGCGGTACTCCAGCCCCATGGCTTCGTACTTGTGCACCCCCAGCGTGTGGTAGGGGAGCAGTTCGACACGCTGGATCGAGCGATAGCCGCCGAGCAGCCGGCCCAGCGTGCGGATGTCGGCCTCGGCATCGCTGTAGCCCGGGACCAGTACGTAGCGCAGCCAGAAGGGTTTGCCGTGCTCCTCGAGCCAGGCGGCCGTACGGAGGGTCTGCGAGTTCGAGCGTCCGGTGAGTGCGCGGTGACGTTCCGGATCGGCCTGCTTGACATCGAGCAGCACCAGATCCACCAGCCCCAGCAGCTCCTCGACGGCCGGATTCCACACCCCGCCGTTCGAATCCAGACAGACGTGGATCCCGGCCTCCTTCAGCTTCCGCACCAGCGGTACGAGCGCTGCGGCCTGGAACGTCGGTTCGCCGCCCGAGAAGGTCACGCCGCCCCGCCGTCCGTAGAAGGGTTTCTGATCGACGGCCATGCGGAGGATCTCCGCCTCGTCGGTTTCGCGGCCGCCGCCCGCTTCGATCGTGTCGGGGTTGGCGCAGTAGAGGCAGCGGAACGGGCAGCCCTGCAGGAAGACGACAAGCCGCAGTCCCGGCCCGTCAAACGTTCCCATCGATTCATAGGAGTGTACGCGGATCATCGCTCGGTTGTGTTTGGAATCGTCTGATCAATTGGGAGGAGGCGTGCTGCCCCCTCCCGTTGGAAGCGGTCTCTTGCGCCGTTACATGCGCTCATGGAAACTGCGGCTGATGACCTCCAGCTGGTGTTCGCGGCTCAGCTTGGTGAAGTTCACGGCATAGCCCGACACGCGGATCGTCAGCTGCGGATACTTCTCGGGATGCACCATGGCATCTTCGAGCATCTCGCGGTTCAGCACGTTGACGTTCAGGTGGTGGGCACCCTTCGTGAAGTAGCCGTCGAGCATCGTCACCAGGTTGTCGACCCGCTCCTCGGGCGTCGGACCCAGCGATTTGGGGATGATCGAGAAGGTGTTCGAGATACCGTCCTGCGAGTCGCGGTAACGCAGTTTGGCCACCGACGAGAGCGAAGCGATGGCACCGCTCTTGTCGCGTCCGTGCATGGGGTTTGCGCCCGGCGCGAAGGCGACCCCCTTGGCACGTCCGTCGGGCGTGGCGCCGGTCTTCTTGCCGTACATCACGTTCGAGGTGATGGTGAGCAGCGACAGCGTCGGGCGGGCATTCTTGTAGACGGGCAGTTTCTTCAGCTCCTCGCTGAAGTAGTAGACCAGATCGACGCCCAGATGGTCGACGCGGTCGTCGTTGTTGCCGAAGCAGGGGAATTCGCCCTCGATGTCGAAGCTCTCGGTCAGCCCCAGTTCGTTGCGGCGCGGGGTCACCCGGGCATATTTGATGGCCGACAGCGAGTCGAGTGCGATCGAGAGACCGGCCACGCCGTAGGCCAGGTTGATGCGCGGATCGGTGTCGACGAACGCCATCTGGGCCTTCTCGTAGTAGTACTTGTCGTGCATGTAGTGGATGATGTTCATCGCCTCGTTGTAGACGCGGGCGATCTCATGCAGCACCTTCTTGTAGTTCTGCATCACCTCCTCGAAGCGCAGCGGACCCTCCGACAGAGCCGGGATGCCCTTGACCATCAGCGTGCCGGTGTTCTCGCAGCGGCCCTCGTTCAGGGCCAGCAGCAGGGCCTTGGCCAGGTTGCAGCGGGCGCCGAAGAACTGGATCTGGCGGCCGATGTCCTGGTACGACACGCAGCAGGCGATGCCGTAGTCGTCCGAGTGGCGCACTTCGCGCATCAGATCGTCGTTCTCGTACTGGATCGAGCTGGTGTCGGCCGAGACGCGGGCGCAGAACTCCTTGAAGCCCTGCGGCAGATCGGGGCTCCAGAGGATCGTGAGGTTGGGTTCGGGCGAGGGGCCGAGGTTGTAGAGCGTCTGCAGGAAGCGGAACGAGGTCTTCGTCACCTTCGTGCGACCGTCGTTGAAGCGGCCGCCGATGGCCTCGGTGACCCACGTCGGGTCGCCGGCGAAGATGTCGTTGTAGGACTGCATGCGCAGGTGGCGCACCATGCGGAGCTTGATGACGAACTGGTCGATCAGCTCCTGGGCAAAGGTTTCGTCGATCAGACCGTGCGAGAGGTCGTATTCGATGAAGATGTCGAGGAACGACGAGACGTTGCCCAGCGACATGGCGGCACCGTCCTGCTCCTTGACGGCGGCCAGATAGGCCATGTAGACCCACTGTACGGCCTCCTGGGCCGACGTGGCCGGGCGGCTCAGATCCAGACCGTAGTATTCGCCCAGCGTGCGGATCTCCTTGAGGGCCTTGATCTGCTCGGCGACCTCCTCGCGCAGGCGGATGCGGGCGTCGGTCATCGGACCGGTGAGGTTGCGCAGATCCTGCTGTTTGGCCTCGATCAGGCGGTCCGTTCCGTAGAGGGCCAGGCGGCGGTAGTCGCCGATGATGCGGCCGCGGGCGTAGTTGTCCGGAAGGCCCGTCAGGAAGCCCAGCGAGCGGAACGAACGGATCTCCTCGGTGTAGACGTCGAAGACGCCGTCGTTGTGGGTCTTGCGGTAGTGGGTGAAGATGTCGCGCACCTTTTCGTCGACATCCACGCCGTTCTCCCTGCAGGCGCGCGAGACGACGTTGATGCCGCCGAAGGGTTTGATGGCGCGTTTGAGCAGTTCGTCGGTCTGCAGGCCCACGATCAGTTCGTTCTCACGGTCGATGTAGCCGGCCTTGTGGGAGGTGATGGTCGAGACGGTCTTGTTGTCCAGCGAGCGGATGCCGTTGTTCTGACGCTCCTCCTCGAGGGCTTTCAGGCAAAGATTCCAGATGTGTTGGGTGCGTTCGGTAGGTCCCTGCAGGAACGAGGCGTCGCCCAGATAGGGGGTGATGTTCGTCTGCACGAAACTCGTGACGTTGATCTCCTTGCTCCAAAGCCCGTCGATAAAGGTTTTGTTCAGTTCCATAGATGCGTTGTTGTTCGTTTTTGGATTAAGATTGTCTTCTTTCGGCGCACAAAGATAGGCGAATTTTTCGTATACGGCGAATCGGGCTTTCAAATTCGTATAAAATTTGAAAAAATACCTACGTTTCGGTACCTTGTGCCGGGTGGGGGAGAGGCTTCGCGGATTCGGCGAAAATGGCTACCTTTGCGGCAAAATCAAAAATCAATATCCTGCAATCATGGAAGAACTTACGCTTACGACGCCGGCACTGCTCTTTTCGGCCGTGTCGCTGATCCTGCTGGCCTACACGAACCGTTTTCTCTCCTACGCACAGCTTGTGCGCACGCTCAAGGAGCAGCATCTCGAACACCCTTCGAAGGTGACACGTGCCCAGATCGACAACCTGCGGCGCCGGCTCCATCTCACCCGCACGATGCAGGCGCTCGGCGTTTCGAGCCTGTTTCTCTGTGTGGTGACGATGTTTCTGATTTATGTCGGGTGTTTTACGCTCTCGGTTTGGGTATTCGGCATCGCGCTGCTGCTGTTGATCGCCTCGTTGGGGGTTTCGTTCCGCGAGATCCAGATTTCGGTCCGCGCGCTGGAGATCCATCTGCGCGACATGGAGAAATAGCGGGCCGCCGGACGGGAGTTGCCGGACTGCCGGACGGGAGTTGCCGGACTGCCGGACGGGAGTTGCCGGACTGCCGGACGGGAGTTGCCGGACTGCCGGGCAGGAGTTTGTCGGGCCGCCGGACGGGCTGTCGCATGGTCCGGGCAAGGGGCATGAAAAACGAAGATGCCGCGACGTCGCGTCGCTGCATCTCCCACTAACCTACTTATGTAACCTAAAACCAACTTGTGAAACCGTCCTTCGGTTTTCACGTTGCAAAGATACGGGGCCGTCGTTTCATCGGAATGACGGCCCCGTTACGTTTGTGTGACACGAGCGGCGGATCACCTCTTTTCGGGGGCGATCTCGTGCTGCGATTCGAGGAAGTAGCGCTGCGACTTGAGCAGGTTGCGCGACTGCAGCACCATGGTCTTCGTCTCGTTGAGGATCGTCAGATAGAGGACGCTGGCGCGGGTCGAGGTCTGCGGGTCGCCGTTGATGCGGCGCAGCTGGCTCTTGACGGCCTCGACGATCGTGTCGAAGAGGCGGTCGCGCATCTCGAGCACCAGGTCCAGATCCGAAAAGTCCTTCGAGGCGAGCATGTCGTTGATCTTGTCGAAGATGGCCTCCACCTGGTCGTTCACGCGCATCAGGTCGATGGTCTGCTCCTTTGACAGGCCTTCGTGGTTGTTGTCGATGTGTTCGAACGACGGGCGCGTGATGTGGATCAGGGCCTTGGTCACCTCCGAGAGGTAGTCGACCACCTGCACGTAGAAGTGTCCCGTATCGATGTCGCATTGCTGCAGGCGCCGCAGCGTGGGCATGATGTTGTATTTGCGTTCGCGGGCCTCTTCGTAGAGACGGTTCGAGTCGCGGACCATCTCCTTCAGGACCTTGCGGTTCTCCTTGAAGACGGCCACCAGCGTGCGGTTGTAGATGCGCGTGACCTCCTGCATCGTGTTGCAGACCTCGCCGATGCAGGCGCAGAGCACCTCGTCGGGGGTTTCGGCCTTTTCGAGCGGGAGCAGGGCCTTTTCGGCCTCCTCCTTCAGTGCGGGGGTTTTGCGGTGGCTGCGGACGAGCAGCCAGGCGCAGAGGGCTGTCAGTGCCACGACGGCCACCCATCCGCCCCAGAGCAGCACGGCCGTGACGGCCAGGGCGATGAGGAACCCGCCCAGTGCGGTGATGAACCACCCCGAGATGACGGCCATCACGCCCGTGATGCGGTAGACGGCGCTTTCGCGGCCCCACGTGCGGTCGGCCAGCGACGAGCCCATGGCCACCATGAAGACGACGTAGGTGGTCGACAGCGGGAGTTTGTACGACGTGCCGATGGCGATCAGCACCGAGGCGGCCGTCAGGTTGACCACGGCGCGGATCATGTCATACTGGGCCGAGGTGCGCTCCTCGACGGGCAGCGGTTCGAAGCGGCGGTCGATAGCCTGCTGCACGCGCTGGGGAACGATGCCCGTCCAGAGGTGGTTGGCCATGAGCGTCAGCCGCACCAGACTGCGCGAGAGGAACGTCGAGCCGAAGCGCTCCTCCTCTTCGTGCTGCGAGGCGAGCGAGAGTTCGGTTTCGGCCACGTGCTGCGACTTTTTCGAGAAGAAGAGCGTCAGGATCATGATCAGACCCGAGGCGAGCAGAATCAGGAAGTTGGCGCGGGCCGGGGCTTCGAGCTGTCCCATCATGATGGCCTCGCTGCCGGCGTCACGGGCGATCTGCCAGGCGTCGAAGCTGGCCAGCGGCACGCCGATGAAGTTGACCAGGTCGTTTCCGGCGAAGGCCAGCGCCAGGGCGAACGTTCCCGAGAGGATGGTGATGCGCATGATGTTGAGCCGCATGCGCTGGAAGATCCACAGCACGGCGGCCGCCACCACCCAGAAGACCAGCAGCGTGAGCAGGACGTGGTCGGTGACGTACTCCGAGACCGACGTGGGGATCAGTCCCGAGCTCTTGAGCCCCTTGAAGAGGGCGAAGTAGAGGATTCCCGAGAGCGAGATGCCGCACCATACGGCGCCCCAGCGGCGGAAAACCGGCGCATAGCGGAACGAGAAGATCAGCCGCGAGACGTACATGTAGATGAGTCCGGCGACGAAGGCGAAGGCCACCGAGAGCAGGATGGCGGCGATGATGACCATGGCCTTTCCCGTGTTGATGAACTGCGAGAGGTCCTGCAGCGAGTAGGCCGGATCGGACGAGATGCGGAAGAGGGCCGTGGCGACGGCGGCGCCCAGCAGTCCGAAGACCATCGAGACGGTGGTCGAGGTCGGCAGTCCGAGCGTGTTGTAGAGGTCGAGCAGCAGCACGTTGCCGAGCATCATGCCCAGGAAGAGCATCATGATCTCCGGGAAGGAGAACTGCGCCGGATAGAAGACGCCGCTGCGGGCGACCTCCATCATGCCGCTCGAGGTGAGCGTACCGATCAGGATGCCGGCGGCGGCGATCCAGAGAATCGTGCGGCGCGGGGCGACTTTCGAGCCGATGGCCGAATTGAGGAAGTTGATGGCGTCGTTGGCGACACCCACGACAATGCCCATCACGGCCAGGATGGCCAGAATGATGACGATGGCGGTAAACAAGGGCGACATAGTGAAATATCTGTTCCGATTTTAGAATTTGCCGGTGGAAAAGCCGATGTCCGGAAGTCGACGCTGGGCGGCCTGACCGTTTCTCCGGGTTGGGGGGGCGGAGCGGGTCGGAGGCGCTGTGCCGGGGACTGTCCGGGGCTTGGGCTTACCGGGAGCAAAGGTCCGAAACAGATATTACAAAACGGTTAAGAGCGCGTTGCAACGTCGTGAAACATCGGCGTTCAGCTCTTTTTTTTCAGCGTGAAGACAAATTCCAGGCCGCCGCGGTCGCGGTTGCGGGCCGTGATCGTGCCGCCGTGGATCATCACAGCGTTCTTGACGATCGAGAGGCCGAGGCCCGTCCCGCCCATTTTGCGCGAACGCCCCTTGTCGACGCGGTAGAAACGTTCGAAGAGGTGGGCCAGATGCTCCTCGCCGACGCCGATGCCGTTGTCGGCAAAGAGGATCGTGCACTCGTCGGGCGTGTCGTCGAGCAGCCGGATGTAGATGTCGCGGCCGCCGGAGTAGGCCGAGGCGTTGTCGGCCAGGTTGCGGAAGATCGAACCCAGCAGCGCCGGATTGCCGAGGATCTCGACCTGTTTCGGGAAGTCGACGTTCACGCGCAACCGCTGTTCGGCGGGTTTGAGGGCCATCTCGTCGGCCACTTCGTCGATCAGGTCGTTCAGAACGACGGGCTCCTTCTGGATCAGCTGGCTCGCCTCGTCCATGCGCGTGATGGTCGACACGTCGGCGAGCAGCCGCCGCAGCCGTTCGGTCTGTGCGGCGCTCTTTTCGAGGAACTCCCGGCGGTGGCGCTCGTCGATCCGCGGATTGGCCAGCAGCGTCTCCAGATAGCCCTGAATGGCCGCTACGGGGGTCTTCAGCTCGTGGTTGATGTTGTTGGTGAGCTGTTTCTTGATGCGGATCTTCTCCTGCTCCTCGTGCAGGGCCAGGGCGTGTTCGCGGTCGCGGTCGGCGGTGGTGCGCTGCAGGCGGGCGTAGAGGCGGATGATGTGGTTCGAGATTTCGCCCAGTTCGTCGTGCGGGAAGGGTTCGACTTCATCGATCCGTTCGCCGCGTTCGGCACGTTCGGCGAAGTCGTTCAGCCGCGAGATGTTGTGGCCGAGCCGCCGTGTGGCGAAGTAGCCCGCGATGCTCATCAGCAGCGTGATGCCGAGCATGAACCAGAGAAATTCGCGGTCGGCGGCCAGCACCTCGCTCAGCGTCAGCGAGTAGGGAACGGCCGAGCGGACGATGTAGCGGTCGCCGAGCTGGGCCGAATAGAAGTAGTTGAGATGGGTGCTCGCCGAATGGCGGCGGATGATGTATCCCGAGCCGTTGGCCAGGGCATCGACCACTTCGGGACGGTCGAGGTGGTTGGCCGTCGGGAGTGTGTCGAGCGAGTTGTCGAAGAGGACGTGTCCGGCGCGGTCGATGAGCGTGATGCGCAGCTCCTCGAAGGGTTCGTCGTGGGTGGCGATGAACGAGGCGGGATCCTCGCCCTCGTCCAGGGCGTCGAGCATCCGCAGGTTGAAGAGCTGCAGCCGTGCGTTGAGCCGTTCGGCCTTGAAGTGCTTCTCGCGGCCGTACTGGAAGAGTACGAAGCAGGCTACGAGCGTCCACGAGAAGGCGAGCAGCAGCAGAAAGAGCCGCCGATGGTAGGAGAGTCTACTCTTCAAAGCCGTAGCCATATCCCAGACGCGTGACGATGTGTTTGCCGTAGGGGCCGATCTTGCGGCGCAGGCGGGTGATGTTGACGTCGATCGTGCGGTCCAGCACGATCACCTCGTCGCTCCAGATGCGGTGGAGGATCTCCTCGCGCGAGAAGATCACGCCGCGATGGGCGAGCAGCAGGGCCAGGATCTCGAACTCCTTCTTCGTGAGGGCGAGTTCCGAGCCGTCCAGCGTGCAGACCTTGCGTTTGAGATCCATTTCGAGGCCCTCGAAGACGATGGTTTCGTGTTCGGGTTCGGCCGAGGCGGTGCGGCGCAGCACGCTGCGCACGCGGGCCAGCACTTCGCGGATCGAGAAGGGTTTGGCAATGTAGTCGTCGGCGCCGAGATTCAGTCCGGCGACGGTGTCGTCTTCGGAGTCCTTGGCCGTGCAGAAGATCACCGGCACGCGGGCCGTTTCGGGGTTCTCCTTCAGGATGCGGGCCATGCGGAAGCCGCTCATTTCGCCCATCATCACGTCGAGCAGGATGAGCGAGTAGCGTTCGGGGTGCATTTCGAGGGCCTGTTCGGCGCTGTAGGCCACGTCGACGTCGTATCCCTCGACTTCGAGGTTGAACTGGAGAATTTCGCACAGCGACTCTTCGTCGTCGACCACGAGGATTTTGTGTTTTGCCATAGCTTCGGGTTTGAATCCGCGCCAAATTTACACAACATTCACGGATGTTACACGCCACGTGGCTGACTTTTCACCGAAATGTAACAGCCGCCGGACGGGATTTGTTGGGGATGACCGCCCCGTTTTGCGGCTACTTCCGCCCCGTTTTGCGACTACTTCCGCCCCGTTTTGCGCCCTTTCCGCTCCGTTTTGCGCCCTCCCGGCCGGGTCCCGGCAAGCCGGGGGCTTACCGGCCGAGGATCTCCATCTGCTGACGGACCGACTCTTCGTGGATGGCCTGCATGACCGTCCGCATGAATTCGCGGTCCATGCCCAGTTCGACGGCCTGAGCGGCGCGGCGGGCCAGCAGCTCCTCGTAACGCTGTGTCTGGAGGATGGGCATGTCGTGCTCCTTCTTGTACTGACCGATGTCGCGCGAGACGCGCATCCGCCGCACGAGCAGTTCGAGCAGCTGATCGTCCAGCTTGTCGATCTGGGCGCGCAGTTCATTGAGACTGTCCGTGGTGACGGTCTGCTCGCGGATGACCAGGTTGCGCAGAATGTAGGCCAGGGCATCGGGCGTCACCTGCTGGGCCTTGTCGCTCCAGGCGCAGTCGGGCGCGCAGTGAGCCTCGATGATCAGGCCGTCGAACCCGATGTCCATGGCCTGTTGCGACAGCGGGGCGATCAGTTCGCGTTTGCCGCCGATGTGGCTCGGGTCGCAGAAGATCGGCAGTTCGGGCAGACGGCGGTGCAGCTCGATGGGGATGGCCCACATCGGGTGGTTGCGGTAGATGCTCTTGTCGATGGAGGTGAAGCCGCGGTGGATGGCTCCCAGCCGGCGGATTCCGGCGTTGTAGATGCGCTCGATGGCGCCGATCCACAGTTCGAGGTCGGGGCTGACGGGATTTTTCACCAGCACCGGGATGTCGACCCCGCGCAGGGCATCGGCAATCTCCTGCATGGCGAAGGGGTTGGCCGCCGTGCGGGCACCGATCCAGAGCAGATCGACGCCGCCCTTGAGGGCCGTTTCGACGTGCTGCCGCGTGGCGACCTCCGTAGCGGTGTACATGCCCGTTTCGCGTTTGACGCGCTGCAGCCACGGGATGCCCCGTTCGCCGACCCCCTCGAAGCCTCCGGGTTTGGTGCGCGGTTTCCACAGGCCGGCCCGGTAGATGCGGATGCCTTCCGAAGCGAGAATGCGGGCCGTTTCGAGTACCTGTTCTTCGGTCTCGGCGCTGCACGGACCTGCGATGACCAGCGGCCGCCGGGGATCGACCCCGGGAAGTGTGATGGGTTGAATGTCGTTCATGGTGTTATTGTTTTTTGTTGTTCGTGATGCGTGGTTGGGGCCGCCGTTTCGGCCGGCGGTTCAGATTTCGGGACTGCCGCACTCGGCATATTCGCCCAGGATGCGGAATTCGCTGGTCAGCGGGCGGGCCGCGTCGATGGCCTGGCGGTATCGGACGGGGTCGTCGAAGGTGACGTCGACGTAGAACCGGTACTCCCATTCGCGGCCGATGATCGGCAGCGACTGGATCTTCGTGAGGTTGATGTCGTAGAACGAAAGGACGGTCAGCACCTTCGACAGCGAGCCCTGTGTGTGGCGGAGCGTGAAGACGAGCGAGGCCTTGTTCGTGCGTCGTGGGTCGGAGAATTCGGCGGCGCGGCTTTCGTCGGCCAGCAGCAGAAAGCGCGTGAAGTTGTGGCGGTTGGTCTCGATGCCGCGCTGCAGGATCTTGAGTCCGTACATTCGGGCGGCGTCGGCTCCGCAGATGGCGGCCGTTCCGGCGAGGCGTTCTCGGGCGATCTCGCGGGCACTGCCGGCCGTGTCGTCCCGTTCGACGACCTTCATGTCGGGGCGGCTCTTGAGAAATTCGCCGCACTGCATCAGGGCGATGGGATGGGAGTGGACTTCGCGGATGGACTCCAGTCGCTCGCCGGGCAGTGCGGCGATGACGTGTGAGATGCGGATTTTCTGTTCGCCGACGATGCGGGCGTGGCTGCGCTGGAGCAGCTCATGGTTGGGGAGCAGGCTTCCGGCGATGGTGTTTTCGATGGCGGCGATGCCCAGCAGCGCGGGGTCTTCGGCCAGCCGTTCGAAGAGCCGTTCGAAACTCGAGCAGGGCAGCACCTCGATCTCCCGATCGGTGAAGTAGCGGCGGGCGGCGGTTTCGTGGTAGCATCCTGCGATGCCCTGTATGGCGATTCTGTCCATGGCGTTGTTGATTAAAGAAAAATCCCGCACGGGTTTCGTGCGGGATTTTCATGTGAGTATGCGTTGTTTCGACGATTCGGTCCGGGGTGTCACCCGATGCATACGCTCCCGCTTTTTCCTTTGGCATAAAAGAAAAAGTAATAAAAGCAATATGCAAAACCGTAAAGTCTCATGGTTTGTCTCTCTTGTTGGGTACAAATATACTAAAAAATTTTGAAAAACCAAATCCGCGGGCGTTTTTTTGTCGGCGGATTCTCATGCAGCTGCCGTCTTGGCATCCGATACGGGGCGCCGCGCGATCCGCGCCGGGGTTCCGGTTGCGGGCGGGGCCGGAATCCCGCCCGACGGTTTACTGTTTCTTCAAGGTAGGCAATGCTCCGGTGAGTTCGTAACGCCACTCTGAACCTGCACTCTGCAGGGCGGTGTTCATGGCATCAACGGCGTTCTGCCAGGTAACGGTTGTGCCGTCCACCTTCGTGGCTCCACCGTTGTCATTGTCGGGGAGGCCGCTCCAGTAGCAGGCGGTCAGGGTACTGGATATGTTGTATCCCACCACGCCGCCGACATTGGAGGTGCCGGAGACGTTGCCCGTGGCGTGGTAGCAGGCGGTCACGGTGCCGGATGTGTTGCGTCCCACCACGCCGCCGATATGGGAGGTGCCGGAGACGTTGCCCGAGGCGTGGTAGCAGGCGGTCACGGTGCCGTGGTTCCATCCCACCACGCCGCCGATACAGAAGGTGCCGGAGACGTTGCCCGAGGCAGTGCAGGCGGTCACGGTGCCGTGGTTGTCTCCCACCACGCTGCCAACAATGTCGCCGCCGCCGTAGATTATATGCACGTTGCCGGTTATATTCACGTTTTCCAGCGTCAAGTTCTGCACCGTGCCACCGGAGTCGAGGAAGCCAATCATCCCCACATAGCTTCCATACTGGTTGATAGTCAGCCCCGTGATGGTATGGTTGCCGCCGTCGAAGGTGCCGGTGTATCGGTTATTGTAGTCTCCTATCGGCGTCCACTCTTTGCCAGTAAGGTCGATGTCGTCGGTCAGGGTGCAGTTCAGCGAGAGGTTGCCCTGTACGGCTTTGTTCCATGCCAGCAGCCCGTTGGCGTTGTAAACCTCGTAGGTCCTGCCGTCAGCAGACAGGTTATATCCCTTGTCATAATTCAGTGTGATATTGTAGAACTTGCCCGCCTCGGGGGTGAAGGCGGAGGAGAGGTCGCGCACCTCGATGCCGTTTGCCCGAAGTTTCGAAATGGAATAGCCGGGCACCACGTTCGCCTCCCAGCAGGTGGTGGTGGCGCCGTTCTCGGTGTATTCGCACTTCTTCATCTCTATCCAGCCCTCTTGCGAGCCTTGTCCGGCCTTGCCTTTTTCGTAGGTACACTGTGTGTAGGTATAGAGCTGGAGGCTCTGCACCTTGTTGATTGCCTCGTCCGAAGGCGTGATGCGTACCTTCGCCAGAGCATGGGTGAAGTTCAGCGTGACGGGATCTGGATATTTGCCCGTGCCCGTACCGCTCAGCAGATAGGCAAGACTTTGGCTCTGGTTGCCGAGGTCGATGGTGCCGTCCGTGGCGGGGTACCAGGCATTGACGGTGTGGTTGTTGCGGTCGCTCCAGTACAGGGGCGTTTCGGCTTTGACGGTGTGGTCATCCTGCACGGTGTAGGTGCCGACCTCTTCCTTGCCGTCTATCTGCACGGCGAACCGGTCGCCCGCGTCGAACACGCTGCCCGTGCCGTCCGCAATCTCGCTGACGCGCGTCTGCGGTGCGCCCCAGGGCTGCGCCTCGCCGCCCTCCACGCCGAGGGTGATGCAGGCTATCTCAAGGGGGTATTGTCCTTCGGGCAGACGGTTGCCGTCCGCCAGTTCGTCCTTCGTGCAGGCAGCCATGGCAAGTAGCAGCGCGGCTGCTGCAAGAAGTACATGGATGGAATCTCTTTTCTTCATATCGGGTTGTTTTTTATTTGTTTCCGGTTTTGTGCTGCCGCCGCCCGCGAAGGCGGCCGTCGCACCATAGTGTCTATGGGCAGCTCCGGCTTGACGCTTGCGCCGGGGCAGCGGTGTGTGGAACTTACAGCGTAGAGTTTGCATTGAACGAATCGCCGGGTTTCCACGGAGTAATTGTGGGTTCGCTCACCTCGATGTCCTTATTGTTGAGCGTTATGTTGTAGGTGTAGGCATAGCCTGCTGTGTAGAAATTGGCTGTGGGTGTCTCAGGCAGTTTCAGTATGGCTGTATAGCTCTGTCCGTTGTAAGACACGCTCAGGTCAAGAGGAATGGTCACTTCCTGCGGGAGAATGATGACTTGCGAAGCGGTGGCACCGCCCAGCTGCATGGTAATCGGCGAGTTGGCGGCTGCGGTTACGGCAGTCGTTCCGGTAGCCGTGTCGAATGTGCCTTCGTGCTTCAGCCCGCCCAACGTGTAGCTGGCAGGTTCCATTCCGTTGAAAATGATGCCATCGCCCGCCTTGAAGGTGAACTTGATGAGACTCATGCAGTGTTGGAAGGAGTTGTCTGGGCCGCCTTTGTCGGTTTTGTCGGTGAAGCTCACCTCCGGGTTGTGGGTGTCGCCCGTGGCTCCCGAGGCAAAGAGGAAGTCGATGCCCGTGCCCTGTTTGTCGGCTGCGGTGCTGACGGTCACCGTTCCGCCCTCAGCCTGATACGGATAGTAGGCATGGAAGGTATGGGTTTCGGTGTCGTCAAAATAGATGACCGTACCGTCAGGCACGAACATACCGTACTCTCTCTTGTAGGGCACGTTGGTAAAGCCGGCGCCGGTGACGCCGATGCGGTCGCCTTCGGTCCACTCGTTTCCTTCCGAATTGACGCGGGTAGCGGGCGTAATGTCGGCGATAAACTTGGCGGCTACCGGGCCGTCATTCAGGTTCTCGTTGTCGTTGTTACAGGCGGCAAGTGTCAATGCCAGCGCTGCGAAAGCAAAAAATCTTGTCTTCATCTTATTCATTCTTAATTATTAATTCTTCATTCTTCATTCTTCATTGTCTTACATTTCCGCACTGGAATCGCCACCTTCTACCGTTTCCCATCCGGTAATTTCGCCCTTGCCTTCTTCCATGCCGACGGGGGTCTCCAGTGTCCCGGTCACCCGGTAGACGGTGGTCATGTCGCCGTTGAAGTCCTTCATGGCCTCCGTCAGATCGACTTCCGTGTGCTGTGTGCGTCCGCCGTCGATGAAGACGATGTCCAGTACCAGCGTCTGCACGGCTCCCATCGTTCCCAGCAGGCGGGCATAGGCCGTGAGCCGGCTGCCGTCACGGGTGAAGGAGAAGAGCGTAGAGGCTGGTTCGCCCGTGGTCTGTCCCTGCTCCATGTCGAAGGCTCCGGCTATGCCGCTGAGGGTGGCGGTCACGCTTTGTATCAGTTCGGGGCGTCCCTGTGTCACCTCCAGTTCCAGTTGCAGGTCACGTACACGCTGCTGCGGAACGGCATTGACACGCAGCGTGTCGTCAGCTGTAACGGTAATCTGCTGACTGACGGTCTTCAGATAGCCCGGCAGGGGGATAACAGAGGTCCCGTCCGTGTGGGCATTGACCCGTGCCATTCGTTCGTCGAAAGTGAAACCTTCCGCACGGTTATAGATTACCATACTGTGTGTTCCCGGATTGAGCAGGTCGGGATAGGTGAATGGCGAGCCTGTAATGTCGGCCACCTTCCCGTCCATGTCGAGTACATAGTTATCGTCTGCCGACACTCCCGTCAGACTGACGGTGACAGCTCCCTTGTCGGGGTGTGGCGTGTCATAGAGCGTGTCCTTCACGCAGGAAGAGAGCAGCACGGCGGCTGCCATTCCCATCATATTTATATATTGTCTTGCTTTCATACGTTGATCTCCTTTCTTAGAATAGCGTCCATACCAATGTCATACCGGCATTGATGGGGCCCCACCACTCCTTGGTCTCGTTGCCGCGGCGTACGCGCACACCGTCGATGACCACGTATTTCTCATAGTCGGCATTCAGGTATCCGAGCCCGAGCGAGAAGTCGAGCGAGAGGCAGTTGCCGATGGGCAGGATGTAGCCTCCGGTCAGCCCGCCGCCCAGAAGGTTGCCCTGCTTGCCTGTTTCGGAGAACTTGTAGTTGAATGCGCTGGTTTTGAACATCACGCCGAGGTAGCCGCGCCGCTCCCTGCCCATATAATAGCGTACCTCGGGAGCTACCTCCCACAGGGCGTAGCGGCGCTCCTTGTCGTTCCACGACCACGAGGTCCATGAGCCGCTCACGCCCAGGCTCCAGCGGTCGGAGATGTGCCACTCCAGCCCGAGGTCGGGCGTCAGCGTCGCCCAGCGCAGCAGGTTGGCACGCAGGGAGAGGCCCATGGCGCAGCACTCGGTCTTCTCGGGCTCTTCGGCTCGGGCCTCCTCCAGGACGGGCGGGACCGTCTCGGTTTCGGCGGCGGCCCGGTGTGCCTCTTCGGCGGCTCGTTCGGCAGCAAGGC
This sequence comes from uncultured Alistipes sp., assembly GCA_944321945.1. GTDB lineage: Bacteria > Bacteroidota > Bacteroidia > Bacteroidales > Rikenellaceae > Alistipes. Next base: position 5,457 of record CALUNE010000009.1, on the reverse strand, counting down.
GCTCTTCTTCGGCGCGCTTCGCGGCCTCCAGACGCTCGGCTTCGGCCTCCTTGGCAGCGCGGCGGGCTGCAAGCTCGGCCTCCGACGGCCCGGCGGGGATGACGAGGCGCACGGTCACGAAGTTGCCCTGCGAGGCGTGGTTCTGTGTCCGGAAGCAGGCCTCGGTGAGCCCGCCGCGGAGAATCATCTCCGTCTTCACGCGGTTTGAACGCGTCCTGGCCATGGCGAGGTTTTCGGTTTCCGAGGGCTGCGAGATGCAGTAGCCGTCCACGTAGACGGGCACGGTGCCCTCCGTGATGGCGGCCTTGTTTTGCGCGATGCAGGCGAGCAGACGGTCGAGCTCCTCGCCGTTGTCGCTCCACGGCACATAGAACATGTCCTTCTGCGAAACGAAGCGGAAGGTGTAGGTTGAGTCGGATGACTCCTGGGCTGCCGCCGGGATCCAAAGGAGGGCAAGCAGGGAGAGGAATTGAATTTTTTTGCTCATAAAATGAAGGATATTTGACTTGTTTCGCGGTAGGGACTGCAGACTCCGGATCGGTGTTGCAGGTTAAAAGTAGGTAAAAAATCGGGAACCCACAGCCTTGGCTCGCTGCGGAATACGGAATTTGTCAGAATCGCACTTTTTTGTCAGACAGGCATTTTTTGTTTTTGTCGTTTAGGCATATTTTTGTCATTTGGGCACATTTTTATGTTTGCCGCAATGCGGCTCCGGGGCGGCAAACGGCTTCGGACGGATACGAAAAAAGGACACCCCGTTCGGGGTGTCCATGTGGTCGGTCGTTGCCGGATGGGGATCTATTGCTCCGGAGTCTGCTCCTCAAATACCCGCATGCGACGCCATCGGGCGGGCGAACACGCCTCGTGCTCCTTGAAGGTTCGCATGAAGTGACTCGGCGAGAGGAATCCCGACTTTTCCGCGATTTCGAGAATGGTCAGTTCGGGCGAGCGGAGCAGCATCTGCTTGGCATGGTCGATGCGCAGTCCCGAGATCCAGTCGCGGAACGAACGATCGTACGTTGCCTTGATGTATTCCGAGAGGTAGGTGCGGTTGGTGTGCAGCGTATCGGCCAGTTCGCGGATGGTCAGCCCCGGCTGGAGGTAGCCGTTGGCGGCAATCCACCCGGAAAGCCGCACGGCAAGGTCGGTATGGAGGGGACGTGCCTCGCAGTCCGGCCTGTTGTCCGGACCGTCCGAATCGCTCGGAGCCTCCGCGGCGGCGTCCACCTCCGCGGGGATCTCCTCCTCGAGGGCCTGCTCGACCCGCTCGTAGAGGAGCAGGTAGTTCATGTAGGAGCAGTAGAGGTAGATGTAGAAGGGTACCGACGAGAGGATCCACAGGAAGACGTAGCGGTCGGGCAGGAAGGTGAGCAGCCCGCATCCGACGCCGAAGATGACGGCCCAGTAGGTGAAGACGGACATCCAGCGGATGTAGGCGCCGATGTCGTCGGAGCGGGTGTCGTCGAAGAGGCGTACGGCGCGGCGGTAGGCGCGGATAAGCCGTCGGGCCAGCCACAGTCCATAGCCCACGAGCCAGACGGCCATCACCGTCAGCCCCGCCCTCTGGGCCGCGCCCTCGGGCAGGCCCAGCAGGATGACGCCCGAGAGGAGCGTGAAGAGCACCCATGCCGAGAGGTGGAAGCGCAGTCGGCGGCGCGTGATGTAGAAGCGGTCGAGCAGCGTGGTGAGCGCCGAACTGAAGAGCCAGTAGCAGAGGAAGTAGGTCGAGAGGTTCATCAGAATGGCTGCATGAACGTCGCGGAACCGGATCTCGAAGAAGAAGTGGACCGCGTAGTTGGCCGCCAGAAGCAGCAGAGCACAACCCATGATGCGCCGCGAGCGGAGGTAGTTCGCGAAAATGGCCTTGTCGGGGGCCGGGGCCAGCAGGAAGTAGGCGCCGAAGAAGATCATCAGCGGCAGGGCGATGCAGAGCGAATATTCGTAGAGCGGATGGTTCATGCGTGTATCGGGCTTGAAGGCGATCGTAACAAAGGTACGCAATAATTCGATTGGGTGTCTCCGCACGGGGCGAAAGTCGCCTGCCTGGATGAAAATACCGCCGCAACCGGGATCATTTCAGCGCCGTCTGTTTCGGGATTTGTTCCGCTTCGCCGGGACAGCCCCTCGGACGGGGCTGATTGTTGAACGAAGCCGTTGAGCCGGCCCGACTCCTTGTAATCGGGGGGGCGGGAATATGGCGCGTAAATCGTACGCCTGTTTTCGATCCGGGGCAGAACTGGTCCCGATTTGGCCTCGGACTGCCTGTCTGCAGATGCATTCTCGAAAACCGTACAAAAACAAAAAAGCCTTACATATCATCTGATACATAAGGCTTTCCTTTTTTTGGCGACCTCTTTCTCTGCGCCTCCGAGAGCTGTTGACGAGGCTTGAACTCGTGACCTCTTCCTTACCAAGGAAGTGCTCTACCACTGAGCTACAACAGCAGTTTCCTTCGTTGAGTGGTGCAAAAGTACATAAGAAAAATGAAAAGACCAAAAAAATATGCGCTTTTCACAAATATTTTCTATCTTTACTACCAAATTATAACCCAAAACACATGAAACGTATTCTGATAGTAGGCGCCGGAGGCCAGATTGGTTCCGAGCTGACAGTTTTCCTGCGTGGAATTTACGGAGGCTCGAATGTCGTGGCCACCGATATGCGCGAATGCCGCAACCTGGGAGAGGACGGCCCCTTCGAGGTGCTGAATGCCCTCGATGCAACGGCCATGGCTTCCGTCGTGGCCCGTTACCACGTTGATGCGATCTTCAACCTCGTGGCCCTGCTTTCGGCTGTCGGCGAGCGCAATCCCCAGATGGCCTGGAATGTCAACATGGGTGCACTGAACAATTCGCTCGAGGTGGCCCGTCAGCACCACTGCGCCCTCTTCACCCCTTCGTCGATCGGCGCCTTCGGCCCCACTTCGCCCAAGGACAAGACCCCGCAGGACACCATCATGCAGCCGACGACCATCTACGGCGTCTGCAAGGTGACCGGCGAACTGTTGAGCAACTACTATCACCACAAATATGGGGTCGATACGCGTTCGGTCCGCTTCCCGGGCATCATCTCGAACGTCACGCTGCCCGGCGGCGGTACGACCGACTACGCTGTCGAGATCTACTACGAGGCGATTCGCAGCGGTCATTTCACCTGCCCCGTGCCGGGTGACGTCTATATGGACATGATCTATATGCCGGATGCGCTGCGGGCCTGCGTGGAGCTGATGGAGGCCGACCCCTCGAAGCTCGTCCACCGCAACAGCTTCAACCTCGCCTCGATGAGCTTCACGCCGGAGATTATCTATGCCGAGATCAAGAAGCGTCTGCCCGACTTCACGATGAACTACGACATCGATCCCGTGAAGAAGGAGATCGCCGAGAGCTGGCCCAACTCGCTGGACGACACCTGCGCCCGCGAGGAGTGGGGCTGGAAGCCCGAATGGGACCTTTCGCGGATGACCGACGACATGCTCTCCCATATCCGCACCAAGCTGGGCAAGAACTGATCGTCGCTTCCCGACCGGCCGACTGTGATCCCCGGCCGACTGCGGTGTCTGGCTTGCCCGGCATGCCTTGACACCCGGCCGGCTGCAGTACCGGTGTCCGGAGGCGGATCGGATGAAACAGCGGAGGACCGTCGGGGCAGGATATTTGCTTCGACGGTCTTTTCGTAGGAACCAATATCTGGATGAATATGAAAAGACGGATTCTTCGGGGTGTCGTCCTTGCGGTGGTGATCATCGCGGCACTCCTCGTGGGCGGCAGTCTCTACCTGCTGCGCTACTCGCTGCAGCCGCAGGCGACGATCGAGGCCAAGAATGCCTCCTCCTATAAATATATGTACAGGGAGTACCCCTTCCTGCGACCGTGGGTCGACAGCCTCCACCGGGTGGGGGCCCTGCGCGACACGTCGATCCTCGGGCGGGAGGGCGAACGCCTGCATGCCCTCTATGTCCGGGCCCCGCAGCCCACGGACCGTACGGCGGTCATCGTCCACGGCTACACGGACAATGCCGTGCGGATGCTGATGATCGGCTACCTCTACAACCGAGATCTGGGGTTCAATATCCTCCTGCCGGATCTCTATTACCACGGTGAGAGCGCCGGTCGTGCCATCCAGATGGGGTGGAAGGACCGTCTCGACGTGCTGCGCTGGATGGAGGTGGCCAACACGCTCTTCGGCGGGCAGACGCGGATGGTGGTGCACGGCATCTCGATGGGGGCCGCCACGACAATGATGGTCTCGGGCGAGGTGCAGCAGCCCTACGTGCGGTGTTTCGTCGAGGATTGCGGCTACACGAGTGTCTGGGATGAATTCTCAAAGGAGTTGCGCGAACAGTTCCACCTGCCGGCCTTTCCGCTGCTGGATGTGGCCAGCGGTCTGTGCGGTGTGAAGTTCGGCTGGACGTTCCGCGAGGCTTCGTCGCTGAGGCAGGTGGCCCGTTGCGGGCTCCCGATGCTCTTCATCCACGGCGATGCGGACGATTACGTGCCGACGTGGATGGTCTACCCGTTGTACGACGCCAAACCCGGCGAGAAGGAGTTGTGGATCGTGCCGGGAGCGACGCACGCCATGTCGTATCACGATCAGCGGGAGGAGTACACGCGGCGTGTGGGTGAGTTTGTCGGGCGGTATATTCCGGAGGATTGAAATACCGAAAATGACAATGGATAAAAGGGTGGAACAGTCCAGGAACCAGGTGTTTTATCGGACGCTTGAGGCGGCGATCGGTCAGCTTCCGGCCGAGGTCCGGGCGCGGCTTTACCGGCCGTGTGCCGAGGCGTGTGTCCGCGATGGTGTGCTGGTCGAACTGCGCCGGCAATTCGAGGAGTGCGGATGCGACCTCGACCGGCAGTATGCGAAATATGGGAGGAGCCCGTTTTTCTTTGCCGATGTCATAGAGCCGGGACGGGTTTACGAGATGGGTTATCCGCGTTGCCTCTGTCCGCAGGTCGAGGCGGGGTTTGTGGCGGCTATGACCCATTGTGAATGTTCGCGTCAGAGTATTCTCTATGTGCTTGAGGTGTTGATGCCGGGGCGGACGATTGAAGTGGAGACGCTTGCAACGGTACTGGCCGGCGGCTCGGAGTGCCGCTTCCGGGTGACTGTGAAATAAACGGATCTTTTACCGATTCCGGGCTTCTGCTCGCCCGGCTCTGTACAACGGCGCGTCCCCTCCGGGGAGGAGATTTAGGAGAGGGTCAGATTTGAAAACGGCGCCGCAGTCGGCGAATGACAGCAAGTCTTCCGGCCGGGAGCAGATTTCTGTATGGCAGGGCTTGCACAACAAAAAACCGGAGGTTCTCGACGACCCTCCGGCTTTTCGTTTCGGGATGCTCCGAATTATTCGGCCTTGCCGTCCGAACCCAGAACCTCCTTGATCTTGTGGATGTAGAGCTTCTTCATGTTGTCACGAGCCGGACCCAGGTACTTGCGGGGGTCGAACTCGGCGGG
>CALUNE010000008.1 GCA_944321945.1 uncultured Alistipes sp. | reverse complement strand
TACATAGACAGTTTCAGGAAATTCGGTAAAACTAACACTGATAATCAATCAATTAAAATCAAAAGGCCATATCCCGAGGGGCAGGAGCCTTTTTTCATACTCATCGGCGCCAACTGTGCCGCAACCGTTTTTCGATTCCGGGCGAAGCTCCCTGCATCTGAAGCTCGAGCAGATCCTCCCACGCGTCGTCCACCCATGCCACCCGACCGCGGCAGCGCTTCAGCACCTCCATCGCCCAGATCCGTACGGCAATCTTCGTCCCGGGAGCCGCAGCCCATCCGGCCGCCGTCTCCGCAATCTCCTCCAGGCTCTGCGTATCGGGAGACAACCGTTCCAGGAGGTCGGCCATGATCTTCGCGAAGAGCCTCCGAAGCCCCGGATGCTCACACGCGGAGAATCCCCGGCTGCAAAAATCCCCGGCCCAGGGCAGAAATGCCGCCCGATCCGCAAAGTAGATCCGTTCAAGTACGCAGCCGCCGCGAAAAAGGATCCTCGAGCGATCCGCACCGACGGGCCATCGCGCCGGATCGGCAACCAGCCGGTACAACCCTCCGACCGACGCTTCGCGACGGATCCGGTCCGCAAGTCCATCGATCAGGCCTGCCGACCGGCGGCCGGACAACGCCCCGATCAGCTCCGTTTCGGTCATGGCAACAGCTGGGAGACAACCGCGTCAGAAGAGCCGCTTCTTCGAGGTCGTGACGACGAAATCTTTCAGATAGAAGGGCTCGAAGTAGGCGATATCCTCCGTACGCCCCGCGTCGAGGGCCTGCTGGGCCAGCCGGGCCAGACCGCGTGCCGAAGGGGTCACCTCGACCAGCGTCGCACCCTTGAGCACCTCGGCACACTTGCGGGCCCCGCTGCCGAAGATCACGAACGGGCGTCCGTCGCGGCGATACGCGGCGAAGCTCTCCTCCGTGATGACTTCGGCCGAGACCTCCGTCAGAGGCTGCCCCTGCGTATCGAATACCTGGGCGTAGACCTCCATGCGGCGGGCATCGACCATCGGGCAGAGCCGTGCCGCATCCCAGTCGTCGACCGAGATGATCCCCGCCTCATAATCCTCGCGCGCCACCTCGACCAGCGCATCCAGCGATCCGACGGCCACCAACGGCTTCTGCAATCCGTAGCAGAGTCCCTTGGCAAACGAGACGCCGATGCGCAGTCCGGTGTAGGATCCGGGCCCCTTGCCAACGGCCACGGCATCCAGATCATCGGGTGCTATGCCCGTTTCGCGCAGCAGTTCGTCGACGAACACGCCGACCTTGCGGGCGTGATCGCGCCCCTCGTCGCTCTCGCGCAGCGACAGCAGCACACCGTCGCGGGCGATACCTACGGAACAGATGTCCGTTCCGGTTTCAATACACAGAATCAGTGACATATTCTTTTCGTTTTATCCATTTTCCTATCGCGTGCGGGGCCTATCTATGCACCAAGCATGGGCCTCGCCTTTTCCTAATCCGCGCCTGCATCCTTCACGGCCGTACGGTCAATTCCGGCCATCGGGGTCCTCATCCGCCCCTCATTTCCATGGGTCCGCATTCCCGCACGCGGGGCCCTTCCCCGCTATTTGCGGGCGCCGTCGATCACGCCGAAATGCTCCAGGGCCCGAAGGATACCATCCTCATCGACCGACGAAGTGACCCAGTCGGCCGCCTCGAGCGCCTCGGCACAGCCGTTGCCCATGGCCACCCCGATCCCGGCCGCACGCAGCATCGGCACGTCGTTGCCGCCGTCGCCGAAGGTCATGACCTCCGACATCGCATAGCCGAACCGTTCGGCCAGTTCGGCCACACCGGTCGCCTTGTCGATTCCGCGCAGGTTCACGTCGGCAAAGATCGGACACCAGCGGCTCGCCGCCAGCATCGGCAGTGACGCCATCACGCGCTTTTCGAGTTCCGGATCGATGTAGAAACACATCTGGCAGCAGTCGCCGCGCTCGAACAGCCGCCGCAGATCGACCGTCTGAGGCACCGGATGGGCAATCATCCGGGACAGCTCCTCGACCACGGGCGTCACGCGGTTGACGAAGATGCCGTCGTTCAACTCCAGCGCCACCGGGAAGTTCCACGTTTCGGAGAGCTCCAGCGCCCGCTCGAACGCCTCGCGCGGAATCAGGTGGCGTGTCACCACCTCACCGTCGTTCAACACGCACTCGCAGCCGTTCAGCGCCACCACACCGTCGTAGGGAATCCCGGCCAGCGGTCCGAGATCGGTCACGGCGCGACCCGTCGCAATAAAGAGGCGTACCCCTGCGTCGTGGGCCCGGCGCAGCGCCTCGACCGTCGAGGCCGGCACCGCGTGGGTCCGGAAGCTGATGAGCGTCCCGTCAACATCGAGAAACACGGCCCGTATCATCGCCGGAAGTTTTTCATCGCCTTGTCCATCTCGCGGCGGGCGTCGTTCTCCTTGAGGTATTCGCGCTTGTCGTACGACTTGCGGCCGCGCGCCAGGCCGACGACCACCTTCACCAGTCCGCGCTCGTTCAGGAACAACCGCAGCCCGACGATCGTCAGACCCCGGTCCTGCGAGGCCCGCTGCAGCTTCATCAGTTCACGGCGGGTGAGCAGCAGCTTGCGGTCGCGGCGCGGAACGTGGTTGTTGCACGTTCCCCATGCATACTCGGCGATGTTGACGCCGCGAATCCACAGTTCGCCCTTGTCGAAATAGCAGAACGAGTCCACCATCGAGACCTTGCCCGCACGGATCGACTTGATCTCGGTCCCGACGAGCACGATGCCCGCAACGAACTCTTCGAGAATCTCATAGTCGAACGTCGCGCGCTTGTTCCGGATATTTATCTTCTTCTGTTCGTTCATATACTCAAAAACGGCATACAAATTGCGAAAACTCTTCGCGGGGGTGGGTATCGGTCAAGGTAACCAATTCTTTTATCTTTGATATGTTTTACACATCTTTCTGTTTATTTTCTGTTTGCACACGGTATGCGCAGTGATGCGTGTACAACCCGAAACCCGCCCCCTTTTTTCATAAAATCAATCGTTGGAGCTTTTTGGCCATCGTAACCTTCACGCGGTTGTAGTTGTTCAGACGCTGGATGACGTCGTTTTCCTCCGTCTCGGAGAGATTTTCATCGCCCAAACGTCCCTGCAACTCCTTGATCAGCGCCTCGACAACCTTCGACTTGTAGAGCGTCACGGCCTTGGGCACCCCTACAGCCAGCATCTCGGCTTCGCTCTCGACGTGGATCTCCTTGCGCCGCCACAGTTCGCTGGGAACGTAGTTGTCGTCGGAGGTAAGCAGGTCCACCGCTGCCGAGCAGACCGCCGGATCGATGTGGTTCAGAAAAACATGCGCCGGCACCTCGACTCCCGTTCCGAGCTGCTCCCACTGTTCGCGATAGACGGCCATGATCTTGGCGTAGACCGGATTGCGGAAGACGATCTGGTCGTCGCTCAGCTCGGAGAAGATCACCTCGGCAACGTTGCACGCCACCATCGTGCGCCCCTCCTTGAAGTCGAACGAGCAATGGCCGTACTTGAGCAGGTACTTGACGATCTCGCGCTCCAGAGCCTCAAAACTGCTTCCGGCCTCGACCTTCGGGACATACTCCGTTTCGGGACGCGCCTGCGGTTGAGCCGCTTCACGCTGCCGCGCCGCGGCCTGACGCCGCAGGAAGTCGTCCGTCTCGCGGTCACCCGACGTGGTGAGCCGCTTGCGGGCCACCTCGCCGATGAGGATCTGCTCGTCGATGTCCATGATCCGCCCGCACTCCTTGATGTAGACCGATCGCTGGATCGGATCGGGAATCTGCGCGATCGACTGCACCATGTCGCCGATCAGCGCCGCCTTGCGGATCGGATCGCCCTTGGCATCCTCGAGCAGCAGCCGGGCCTTGAATTCGAGGAAATCCTGCTCGTTGGTGCGGATGTACTCCTGCACCTCGGCGGCGGTGTGGCTGCGGGCGAACGAATCGGGATCCTCGGGCTCGGGCAGCAGCACCACCCGCACGTTCATCCCCTCCTTGAGGATCATGTCGATACCGCGCAGCGAGGCGTGGATGCCGGCCGAATCGCCGTCGTAGATCACCGTGATGTTCTTCGTGAAGCGCCCCAGAAGGCGGATCTGCTCCGTGGTGAGCGACGTGCCGGACGAGGCCACGACGTTCTCGATGCCGGACTGGTGCATCGAAATCACGTCGAGATACCCCTCGACCAGGATGGCGAAGTTCTGCTGCTGGATGGCCTTCTTGGCGAAGTACAGTCCGTAGAGTTCGCGTTTCTTGCTGTAGATCTCGCTCTCGGGCGAATTCTGGTACTTGGCCACCTGCTTGTCGGTGCGGAGCGTGCGGCCGCCGAAGGCCACGATGCGGCCCGAGATGTTGTGTACGGGGAAGATCACCCGGTCGCGGAAGCGGTCGTAGAGCGAGCCGTCGCTCTCGCGCGCCAGCGAAAGCCCCGTCGAGAGGAGGAACTCCCGCTTGTAGCCGGCCGCCAGCGCATCCTTCGACATACGGTCGCCCTTCGAGGGGCAGAATCCGAGGCCGAACTTGCGGATCGTGGCGTCGGTCAGGCCGCGTTTCTGGCGGAAGTACGACAGCCCGACGTTGATCCCCTCCGAATCGCGGTGGAGGTAGTTGGCGAAGTACTCGGCGGCCCAGCCGTTGAGCACGAACATCGATTCGCGGTCGTCGTTGCGGCGGGCCTCCTCCTCGGTCATGGCCTCCTCGTGGACCTCGATGCCGTAGCGTTTGGCCACCATCTTCAGCGCCTCGGGGTAGCTCACCCCCTCCTGCTCCATGACGAAGGTGACGGCATTGCCCCCCTTGCCGCAGCCGAAACACTTGAAGACCCCCTTCGAGGGTGAGACGACGAACGAAGGCGTCTTCTCGTTGTGGAACGGACAGCACGCCACGTAGTTCACCCCCTTGCGTTTGAGCGTGACATAGTCGCTGACAATATCCACGATATTGGCGGCGTCGAAGATGCGGTCTACGGTTTCGCGGTCGATCATAGCCCACAAAGGTACGAATAATCGGCCGAAAGCGTAGCGATTGCGAATTAAATTTTACGTCCCGCACGCTCCCGCCTCCGCCGGCTGCCGATCCGAAAATCCGCCGCCGAACGGGATCCCTTCCACAAAAGCGCCCCGCAGAGACGAACTTTCGGCATTTATCACTACCTTTGCGACATGGACTTCAAACTCGTATCGGACTACGCCCCGATGGGCGACCAGCCGGAAGCGATCGATCAACTGGTCGGCGCCATCCGCCACGGCTCGAAACACAACGTCCTGCTGGGCGTCACGGGTTCGGGCAAGACCTTCACCGTGGCCAACGTCATCGCGCAACTGAACCGCCCGACCCTCGTCCTGAGCCACAACAAAACCCTCGCGGCACAGCTCTACGGCGAATTCCGCAACTTCTTCCCCGAAAACGCCGTCGAATACTTCGTCTCCTACTACGACTACTACCAGCCCGAGGCCTACCTCCCCTCGTCGGACACCTACATCGAGAAGGATCTCTCGATCAATGCCGACATCGAGAAGATGCGTCTGCAGACCGTCGCCACGCTCCTCTCGGGACGTCGCGACGTGGTGGTCGTCTCCAGTGTCTCGTGCCTCTACGGCGCGGGCAATCCGGCCGATTTCCACGCCACGGCCATCCACATCGAGGTGGGACAGGTCGTCAGCTACAAGCACTTTCTCTACAAGCTGGTCGAGGCGCTCTACACCCGCACGGAGCGCGATCTGACACCCGCCACGTTCCGCGTCAACGGCGATACGGTCGACATCATGGCGGCCTTCGGCGAGTTCGGCAACCAGTGCTTCCGGGTGATGTTCTTCGATAACGAGATCGAGGCCATCCAGTCCATAGATCCCGTCACGGGCCAGCGCATCCAGTCGCTCGACGCACTGACACTCTACCCCACGAACCTCTTCGTGACGACCAAGGAGCGCATCAATACCGCCGTGCAGCAGATCTACCTCGATCTGGGCAAGCAGATCGAATTCTTCGAGCGGGCCGGCCGCATGGTCGAGGCGCAGCGCATCAAACAGCGCGTGGAGTACGACCTGGAGATGATCAAGGAGCTGGGCTACTGCCCCGGCATCGAGAACTACTCGCGCTACTTCGACGGTCGTGCCGCCGGAACGCGCCCCTTCTGCCTGCTGGACTACTTCCCGAAGGACTACCTGATGGTCATCGACGAAAGCCACGTCACACTGCCGCAGGTCCATGCCATGTACGGCGGCGACCGCGCCCGCAAGGAGAACCTCGTCGAGTACGGATTCCGTCTCCCGGCCGCCAGGGACAACCGCCCGCTCACCTTTGCCGAATTCGAGCAGCTGCAGGGTACGACGATCTACGTCAGCGCCACGCCCGCCGACTGGGAGCTGATGAAGAGCGAAGGGGTGATCGCCGAACAGCTGATCCGCCCCACGGGGCTGGTCGACCCGCCGCTGGAGGTGCGCGTGACACTCAACCAGATCGACGACCTGATCGAAGAGATCGACAAACGCGTCAAGAACGACGACAAGGTGCTCGTGACCACCATCACCAAACGCATGGCCGAGGAGCTCTCGAAATATTTTGACCGCGTGGGGGTCCGCAACCGCTACATCCATTCGGATGTCGATACGCTCGAACGTATTCAGATTCTGGAAGATCTGCGCAACGGGCTGTTCGACGTGCTGGTGGGCGTCAACCTGCTGCGTGAAGGACTGGACCTGCCGGAGGTGGCACTGGTGGCGATTCTCGACGCCGACAAGGAGGGTTTCCTGCGCAACGTGCGGTCACTCACGCAGATCGCCGGACGTGCCGCCCGCCACTCGCAGGGCAACGTCATCCTCTACGCCGACACCTGCACCGAGTCGATGCGCTACGCCATCGAGCAGAGCAACCGCCGCCGCGAAAAGCAGGTCCGTTTCAACATGGAGCACGAAATGCTGCCGCGCCGCGCCCAGAAGAGCGGTTCGGGACAGAGTGCCCTGCTGGCGGGACGCGAAACCGCGGAAGGGGCCGTCCCGGTCGCCTACCCCATTGCGGAGGAGCACTACGCCGCAGCGGCCGACGTGCGGAAAGAGTACTCGGCCGGCACTCCGGCCGCCGGTCTGGGCGAGAATCTCGACGAATTGATCAACCGCGCCCGCGAAGACATGGAACGGGCCGCCAAGTCGCTGGACTTCCTGGCCGCGGCGAAATTCCGAGACCGGATGTACGAACTGCAGAAACTGCGCGAGGAAAACCGGCGGTAATCCGGCCGGCGGAGAGCGGGCTGCGGATCAGCCGTTTTCGGCGTGACGGAAGGTGAAGTACTTGGCCGCCAGAAAGCTGTATACGGTTGTCAGGAGTGTGGTGATGAGTTTGGCCGGCGTGGGCCAGATGCCGCACACCTCGACAAAGAATTTCAGACCGGCATAGGTCAGCAGAATCGACCCGACGATCGACAGCAGATAGCGGAACAACTGCGTCCCGGCCCCCACGGACGACCGGCGGAAAGCCACATGGCGGTTGAGCCAGAATCCCACGAAAAAGGTGCACGGAAAGACCAGAATCATCGCCGCAATGTGGGGCGACATGACGACAAACCCCAGATCGAAATAGCGGTATCCGACCAGAAAGTTGTAGAGCAGCGAATAGCAGACCGGGTCGAAGATCAGGTAGGTGAAGCCGCCGCAGACGGCATAGCGGAAGACTTGTCGGGGCAGAATTGCGGCAACGGGGCGGATGTAGAAACGGTCGATACCGCGTATGATCAACTCCGAAAGGCGCATCAACGGGCAGTATAGGTCCACATGTCGGGGAAACGCTCGGCATGCGCACGGATGAAGAGTTGACAGGCCTCCGCATCATCCGATTCGAAGGGCGAAAGCATGAATTTCGATCCGAAGCGATAGATGCCGCACGTGATGGCCGGCTCCTTTTCAGAGACGGTCCGGGCCGCCTTGCGAGCATTCTTCTCCGTACTGAAGACCCCCATCACGACGTAGTTGCGCCCCGAAACCAGGCTCGAGGCACCCGCTCCGGATGCCGGATCAGTCGGGTGTGCAGCCGGGGTTACGGGGGTTGCCGACGTGGTTGCAACGCTTCCCGGTGTGGCTGCGGAGGCTGTCGAGGAGGTTGTTGCGGAGGTCTGACCGCCGGTCGCGGCGGAGGGTTGCATCCGGTCCGGCGCCGGACGCGAAGGCTCCTCCGAAGTTCGGGCGAGCGAGTCATCCGCCGGTGCGACAACGCGCTCTGCCGTCGGATCCATCCCGCCCTGCGAATTGGCCGTCAGGGTCCCGGAGACAGACTGCGGAGCCGATTCCGAACGCTCGGCAACGGCCGATTGCATCTCCTCACGCAAGGATTGCTCACTGAACCACCACCAGGCCGTGAAGGCCACCACACAGACCACGGCCGCAACGCCGATCCACAACACGGCATCGAAACGCCGTGGCGCCCGGACCCGCACCGGTTCGTGTCCCTGCGGATTGAGCCGCCGGTCGAACGCCTCGTCGAGTTTGAAATCCTTGAAGCGCAGCACGCCGACCCCGACAATGGTCAGCGTATTCTCCTCGCGGACCTGCGACAACCAGCGGTCATAGACTTTCCGCGCTTCGGGCATCGGATCGGCGGGTTTCTCACCGTTGACACGCAACACGCGGGCGATCTCGTCGATGAGCGAGGTGCCGCGCTCCTGCGACGAGAACTGCACCGTCCGGCTGGGCGGCACGACATGTCGGCGGTCGAGGCGCCGGGCGGGCTGCCGTTCGACATACAGCGAACCGACCCCCGGCAGGCAGAGGGTTCCGCCCCCCGCCAGCAGATTGCCCACGAGTTTGGCGACCTGTTCGGTCATCGGATTGGCGTTCATTTCATCTTCTTTTTATTATGCACCCGCTTCGCGGCGGCGGCCGATACGGCATGCTGTTTCGGCATTTCGGCCGTTACGGCCGGAGTTCTGGCTCCCCGCCAGATCATATAGATGCCCAGCAGAATGAAGGGGATGCTCAACCATTGTCCCATGTCGAGGGCCCAGCCGATTTCGAACGACTCCTGCTCGGTCTTGATGAATTCAAGGAAGAAACGCGTCAGGAAGACGCCGATCAGACCGATTCCGAACAGTACGCCCGGATGACGACGGGCCATGTCCTTGCGGTAATAGAGCCAGACGAGGATGATAAAGGTGACCACGTAGCAGAGCGCTTCGTAGATCTGTGTGGGATGCACGGCGGCCGGCGCATACTCGGTCAACCACTTGTGCGAACGGACGAATTCGAAGCCCCACGGCAGCGTGGTGGCCCGTCCGAAGATCTCCGAATTGAAGAGGTTGCCCATGCGGACGATCGCACCGCCGATTCCGACCGGTATCATGATGCGGTCGAGCGACCAGACGTACGGCAGGCGGTTTTTGCGCGAAAACAGCCACAGTCCGATCAACAGGCCGATGGCGGCGCCGTGGCTGGCCATGCCGCCGTCGCGGAATCCCGTGATGATGGTCCACGGCCGGGAGAGGTACTCCACCGGATCGTAGAAGAGGCAGTGGCCGAGACGGGCGCCGAGGATCGTGGCAATCGTGCCGTAGATGAAGATCGATTCGGAAACCTTCGACGGAAGGCCTTCGCGTTTGCAGAAGTTGTCGAAGAATTTGGCTCCGATCAGAATCGCCAGCGCCCACATCAGTCCGTAGTAACGGATATCGAACGTCCCGATCCGGAACAACACCGGATCAAAATCCCATACAATCGAAAGAGGTCGTATTAATAAAGGTATCTGTAGCATCTATTCAAGTCTTGTTTGATTTATCGGCTTATCGGTCTGTTTCGGACATCCGATCCGGCAGTCTGCAATCCGGTTCGTTCGGGTCTTCGGTTTTTCCCGGGTTTGCCGATTCATCGGGAACACGGTCCTCTTCGGGTCTCGGGGTTCTCCGGCGCCTTCGGTTCATCGGTTCCAGGTCCTCCAGGCTTTGGATCCCCCCCCCGGTATTCCAGAGGCTTCGGTATGCCCGGGGTTTCGTCTCTCTCATCCCGGGAGCTTCGGGCCTCCGATTCCCCGGGAACTTCTGTCTCCGGCCCCTCGAATCCTCACCTCCCGGCGATCTTCCGTCTCCGGCTCCTCGAATCCTCACCTCCCGGCGGTCTCCCGTCTCCGGCTCCTCGAATCCTTACCTCCCGGCGGTCTCCCGTCTCCGGCTCCTCGAATCCTCACCTCCCGGCGGTCTCCCGTCTCCGTCCCCGCGAATTCTCACCTCCCGGCGGTCTCCCGTCTCCGGACCTCGGGCCGGTTATTTGATGTCCTGGAGATTCACCTTCTTGAGCGTAAAGGAGAAGGTACTGCCTACGCCCGGTTCGCTGCGTACCGTGATCCGCTCACCGTGCGCCTCGATGATGTGCTTGACAATGGCCAGACCAAGACCCGTACCGCCCTGTTCGCGCGAACGGCCCTTGTCCGTGCGGTAGAAGCGCTCGAAAACGCGCGGCAGATCCTCCTTGCCGATACCCAGACCGTTGTCCTCGACCTCGACCAGGATCTTGTCCAGCAGATCGCGGAAATGGATCCGCGTCTGTCCGCCCTCCTTGCCGTAACGGATCGAGTTGATGATCAGATTGACGAACACCTGGCCGATATAGTGCTTGTCGGCCAGTACCCAGAAGGGTGACGGCAGATTGTCGGCCCCCTTGACCGTAATCTTGATCCCCTTCTTGTCGGCCTCGATTTCGGCCTGCTCGGCGATCTCCTTGGCCAGTGCCACCACGTCGAACTTCTCCATGTCGAGCTTGTTCATGCTGCTCTCGAGTTTCGAGATCGTATCGAGGTCGTTGACGATGTTGATGAGGCGGTCGATACTCTTTTCGGCGCGTTCGAGGTATTTGCGGTTGATCAGCTCGTCCTCCAGGCCGCCGTCGAGCAGCGTCGAGATATAGCCCTGCACGTTGAAGATCGGGGTCTTCAGCTCATGGGCCACATTCCCCAGATACTGTTTGCGGAACTGCTCGGCCTCCTTCAGCCGGGCGATCTCCTTGTCGTTGGTATCGGCCCAGGCCGTGAGCTCCTCGCCGATGTTCTCAACCTTTTTGTCCTGCAGTTCGGAGAAGATCTCCCGGGTGTGGACGTCGCGCGAAAGGACGATCGAATAGATCGGCTTGAGCTTGTAGGCCACATACTTGCGGATGAGAAACAGCGCCACGAATGCCACCACGGCAAACGTGCCGAGCACAATGACGACGGCCGGAAGCCACCGCATCGGGTATCCGTGCGCGTGGATGGCGGTGATGAGCACGGCGACGATGACCGCCGCCAGC
The DNA here is from genome assembly GCA_944321945.1 of uncultured Alistipes sp. Taxonomy (GTDB): domain Bacteria; phylum Bacteroidota; class Bacteroidia; order Bacteroidales; family Rikenellaceae; genus Alistipes. The sequence continues at coordinate 79,300 of CALUNE010000008.1, read as the reverse complement.
AGCCCGATCCAGGCCGACGTTGCCTCCTTGGTTTTAATGCGTACCATGACTCTTCCTTTATTTCATGTAGTTTTGCATCAATCGGGCGATGTACTTGCCGATGATGTCGAATTCGAGATTGACGACCGACCCCACGTCGATGCGGCAGAAGTTCGTATGTTCGAACGTATAGGGGATGATGGCCACCCGGAAGCTGTCGGGCGTCGGGTCGCAGACCGTGAGGCTGACGCCGTTGACGGTGACCGAGCCCTTCTCCACGGTGCAGAGTCCTCCGCCGCGGGGTTCATACTTGAACGTAAAGTACCAGCTGCCGTCGGCATCCTCCTTGGCCGTGCAGACGGCCGTCTGATCGACATGCCCCTGGACGATATGGCCGTCGAGCAGCGCATCGGGCTTCATCGAGCGCTCGAGGTTGACCAGATCGCCCACGCGGAGCAGTCCGAGGTTGCTCCGGTCGAGGGTCTCCTTCATGGCCGTAACGGTATAGGTATCCTCGGCGATGTCCACAACTGTCAAACATACGCCGTTATGTGCTATGCTCTGGTCGATTTTCAACTCCTTGCAGAAATCCGCGCGGAGGGTGAAATCCTTGTTCTGACGGTCCGCACGGATGGCAACCACCTCCGCCGTACCTTCCACGATGCCTGAAAACATACGATCAACTGTTGATTATCAATTTGCCCTTTACCTTGTAGACCGAGACTATATCACTGACATCCAGTATAATGTCATCGTAATTCTCCCGGTCGCCGGCCACCAGGCGGACTTTGCCCTCCTCCTCGGCGGACCGAACTATGCGCAAAGTTACAATTTTTCGGCTGACAATCACATATTCTTCACCAGGAATAATTGCATCCGGGTCGACGGCCTTGAGCAGGATGACCGTTCCGGCCGGGACGCACGCCCCCATGGCGCGGCCCGAATAGGGCATCGCCAGATCGCACTCCCCGGCGGGCGGCACGATCAGGTTGCATTGTGCCTCGAGATGCTCCAGATGGGCGATTCCCTGTTCGACATCGACATCATAGTAGGGAATCTGAGGACCCCGGAGCCGTTCATCGGCGAACATCTGACCTTCGCCGGTCAGCAGCCAGAGTTTGTCTATTTGGGGAAACTTGGCGACGATACGGTCGGCCACATCGAGCGATATGCCGTTGTTGCCGCGTTTGATCTGATAGAGATTTTCGCCCCTCGCCAGGCCGATATAACGTGCAAAATAGTTGGTCGACATATTCGCCCACTTAATCACCGCCTCAATCCTGAGCCAATTATTCTGCTTTTCTCGCATTTTTTTTCGTGAATTTAATTTTTTTTGTATCTTTGCAGTCCCGGTCCCGTAGTTCAATGGATAGAATACAAGATTCCGGTTCTTACGATATGGGTTCGATTCCCGTCGGGACTACCAGGCACAGATTTGGATCTTCCAATCTGTGCTTTTTTTGTCTTTGCTTACTTCTGTTGTCCGTTTTGAGTTCTCCGGCTGCAAATACCTAACCGCTTTTAAACTACAAAAATAATAACAAATTTTTTACCAACAATAAAAAATAGCACATTTGATCGCGTAAGTAGCACATTCAAACGCGATCACCGACGCATTTCACTGCGCCGCTTCCCTTGAAAAACGGGATTTGGCCATCAAATCATATAAACACGGAAAAAAATCTTTCCCACACCCGCCAATACACGTGCGACAGGCTGCAAGCGGCTAGAACAGCACCCGGACTCCCAGACGCAGCGTCAGGGACAACGGGGCATCGGACCGCGACGTACGCAGCTCCGTGTCGGTAAGATAGTACGAGGTCTCGGGTTCGAAATAGAGGCCGACCTGGCCGGCCAGGCGATACTGGGCGCCGAGAGCGGCTGCCACCGACCATTGCAGGGTTCCCTCGTCGACCGCCTCGCTGCCGAATTTGGCCGAGACGCACTTCTCGACCATTCCGCCGGCTCCGAGATAGGCCGAGAAACGCCCCTGTTCGACAAATTGCCAGTTCATCCGCAGCGGAATGCCGATGAAGTGGAGTTTCTGACTGACATCATCCGACGAATAGCGCAGCCGCACGTCCGAACGCAGCAGCGTATAGACCACTCCGCTCTCGAGCGACAATCCGTGGGAGAACTCCTTGCGGACGGTGAAGCCGAAGCTCAGCGGCAGATGGTGGCGGAACGAACTTTCGTCGTAATCGCGCCGCAGCATGGGCGACAAGTTGTTGCCGTTGCCAATCACGGAGACGGCATCATTGGCCATGGCGGAGTAGCTTCGCAGAGGCGTGTTGCCCATTCCGATATTTCCCGTCATGCCGCCTCCGGCAAAGAGTGCCAGCGAAGTTCCGCCCGATGGAGCGGCCGGTCCGGTCGAAGAGTCCGCAAAGGGATCGTCCGACGCACGCGTCTGCCGCACGGCCGTCTTGCTCCGCGCGGCCGTCGACGCCGCACGAAGCGACGATTCGTTCCGTGAGGCTCGCGTCGAGGGATCTGCCCGCCCGTCGCGATCGGATTGCGCCACCGGCGTTGTCACGTCGCTGCGATCGGTCTTCGACCCGGAAACTGCCGCCGTATTGCCGTCGGAGGCTGTCGTCCCGTCCCGGGACGGATCCGTGGATACGTTCGGCAGCCGATTGCCCGTTTCGTTCCCGGACATGGTCTCCGAAGCCTCTCCGCGGGGAGTTGCACGGGACATCAACACCGCCCGTGAATCCGTTTCGCCGTCGGCCGCCGGGCTCTGCGACCAGCCGGTAGCCCGGGCCAGCCGTTCGCGTACCGAAAGATCTTCGGATTCCCCACCGCGCCGTGTCGTCCGAGACGGATTCACCGACGGATCCGTCATCTCCGGCATTGCCGATCCGCGCCCGGCCGCCTGCTCTCCCGCAGTTTCCGGCGAGGTCGCAGAGCCCGGCTTCGGAGAGCGGACGCCAGCCGATTCGTCCGGATCGGTCACCGAAGCGAGAAGCGGCACCTGCCCGCTCTCCGGCTCGGCACGCCACAAGAGCTCCCCGGCGACCAGACAGAGCAGAACAACGGCCGCTGCCGCAGCCATCCGCGGTCCATAGATCCGCCATCGGGGCTGCCGGGCCTCCGCCCCGCGCAGTGACGTTACGGAAGCATCCGCCTCCGCAGCATCGAGTTCGCGCTGCAGCCGTTCCCAACCCCCTTCTGCGGGTCTGACCTCGGCGTCGCGCAGGGCACTCCGCACCTCATCGGTCCAATCGGTATGTGATTTCATCTTCATCAATGCGTCTCCAAATAAGCCTTGATCCGGCGGGCCAGCAGCCCCCGGGCCCGGAACAACTGTGACGAGGAGCTCTTCTCGTTAATATCCAGCATGCGGGCGATCTCGCGGTGCGACAGTCCCTCGATACAATAGAGGTTGAACACCGTACGGTAGCCGTCCGGCAGCTCCGCCACGAAGCGCATCAGCACCTCGCGCGGCACGCGGGCCACCTCCTCGGCCTCGGGTTCGACCAGCGTGGCGGCAGCCCGTCCTTCGTCGAGTTCGACCACTCCGAGGCGGTTGCGCGAACGGAGCCATTCGAGCGCGACGTTCACCGTGATGCGTTCGATCCACGCACGCAGCGACCCCGTCCCGCGGAACGTGAAACGGTCGAACGCCCCATAGATCTTCAGAAAGGCATCGTGCATGAGATCCTCGGCCGTGGCTCGGTCGCCCACGTAACGCACGCAGATGGCCAGCAACCGTCCGGCATAGCGCTCATAAAGCTCCCTGCGGGCCGTGTTGTCACCCTGACGGCACCTCTCGGCCAGTATCTGTTCCTCCATCTGCATCGGTCGTTCCACCTATTAAATGCGCGGCCGGGGGAAAGACTGCACGCAACAGAAAAATTTTTCTCCGACATGCAGTATTCGCCCGCTCCCGCGTTTTAAGAGCGAAAGGTAACACAAAATACGGAGATTATGAAAAAATTCAGTTTATTCCTGCTGGGGGCTCTGGCCGTGCTGGGGCTGGCCGCCTGCAACGACGACGACGGGGACTACCCGAAAAGCACACCGCTCATCACGACGGTCTGCCCGCTCGACGGCGGCGACTACTACTTCCAGCGCGACAACGGCGAGAAACTCTACCCCAGCGACAAGACCCGCGTGCCGGGCTACAAACCCGACGGGGATCAGAAACAGCGCGCCATCATCTGGTTCTCGCTGCTCGACCAGACCATCCCGGGCTATCGCTACAACATCGCCCTCTACGCCGTGGAGGAGATCTACACCGGCACGTCCGAGGTGGTCGACGATGCGGCGCGCCTCGAGGAGCTGGGCGATGCCAAGACGGGCTACCAGCTCACGACCTTCAATCTGTCGCGGGAGTGGCTGACCTTCTGCGCCCTCTATTCATGCAGCCTCAACTCGAAGCACACGTTCACGCTGGCCGTCGACAAGACCGGCACCACCGAATTCCAGCAGAGCGAGGAGGGTTATCTCAACGTGGTGGTACTGCACAACGACGGGGATGACACGCGCGGCCCCGACTGCGGATTCTACATTTCGTTCGACCTGACGCCGCTGGCCGCCGAACTCGAGGGCAAGAAGGGCATCAACCTGCTGATCCCGACCCGCGAAAACGGCAACCGCGAACTGAAACTCAATCTGCCCGAGGAGAAGTAGCCACTCCGTAGAGGCAGTCGATCCGGTCCGGGCCCCCTGGCGGGTGCGGACCGGATTTTTTACAGGCCCGGCGCCTCGGATTCACCCAAAAAAACGTATCTTTGCGTCATGTCCATCGTACGCAACACCGAAAGCGATCTCGATTTCGAGAACAAGATCCGTCCGCAGGAGCTGGAAAACTTCTCCGGACAGGACAAGATCGTAGACAATCTGCGGGTCTTCATCAAGGCGGCGCTCATGCGCGGCGACTCGCTCGACCACGTCCTGCTGCACGGACCTCCGGGGCTGGGCAAGACGACGCTGGCCAACATCATCGCCAACGAAATGGGCGCCCAGCTGCGCGTGACGTCGGGTCCCGTGCTCGACAAACCGGGCGATCTGGCCGGCCTGCTCACGAATCTCAACCCGGGCGACGTCCTCTTCATCGACGAAATCCACCGTCTGAGCCCCATCGTCGAGGAGTATCTCTACTCGGCCATGGAGGACTTCAAGATCGACATCGTGCTGGACAAGGGCCCCTCGGCCCGCTCGATCCAGATCGAGCTGGCCCCCTTCACGCTCATCGGCGCCACGACCCGCAGCGGCCTGCTGACCTCGCCGCTGCGGGCACGGTTCGGCATCCAGTGCCATCTGGAGTACTACGACGCTCCGGTGCTGGCCGGCATCGTACGCCGTTCGGCGCGGATTCTCGACGTCTCGATCGACGACGATGCCGCCCGCGAAGTGGCCCTGCGTTCGCGCGGCACGCCGCGTATCGCCAATGCCCTGATGCGCCGCGTGAGGGATTTCGCCATGGTCAAGGGCGAGGGCCACATCGACCTGGAGATCACCCGCATCGCCCTCTCGGCGCTGAACATCGATTCGCGGGGGCTGGACCAGATGGACAACAAGATTCTGGGGACGATCATCGAGAAGTTCAACGGCGGCCCCGTGGGTCTGAACACCGTGGCCACGGCCGTCGGCGAGGAGGCCGGCACGATCGAGGAGGTCTACGAACCGTTCCTCATCAAGGAGGGCTTCCTCAAACGCACCCCCCGTGGCCGCGAGGCAACACCGCTGGCGTGGGAGCATCTGGGCTTCACTCCGCCCGGAAGCGGCTCGCCAAGCCTCTTCTGACCCGGAGCCGGAGAGAGCGGCAAGACGAAAAGAAGGCAAGGAGAGAAGAAAACAAGGAGAAGAGAAGAGGAGAGGGGAGAAAGCGAGGAGAAGGAAAAAAAGAAGAGGGAAGAGAGAAGGAAGAGAGGGAAGGAGATAGTGTGGTCACACCCCAAGAACCACAAAAAACGACAACACAAACCCATCAAAACCATGAATACCCCATTTTTTCGATCGGCAGCGCACCTGACAGCCGCGCTGTTTCTGTTGCTGTCGAGTGTCGGCTGTGCGCCCAAAGTCTACACCATGCTCCAGAAGAGCTATCCGGCCCGTCCGGCGGGCTCTGCGGTGGAGGTTTTCTACCTGAACGATTCGGTACCGACAGATGCCGAAGTACTGGGGCGTGTCGAGGTCCGCGACGAAGGCACGGCAACCAACTGCGGCTATACGAGCGTCGTACAACTGGCCAAGGAGGCCACCAACCGTGCCGGCGGTGACGGTCTGCATATCACCTGGCACCTGATCCCCTCGCTGCGCAACGGCTCGTGCCACCAGATTGCCGGCGACATGCTGCGCCTGGGCGACTCGGCCCGCCGCGTCGTCACCACCCCCTACGAAACCACAACGGCCGCACACGGCTTCTCGACGACGCCGAGCGTCGCCCCGCAACCCCAAGCCCCGACACCGGGCCTCGCCTTCGAACAGAAGCCCTTCACCGTGGCGGTCAATGCCGGATACGGCATGATTCTCAGCAAGATGGAACTGCTCGACGGCATGAGCGGCAATCCACGCTCCGGTTTGAACATCAATGCGGCCCTGCAATGGACCTCGCGGATACAGATGGGCGTCGGACTGCGTTATTCGGGCTACTTCTCCGGCGTGAACTACGACCAATACCCCATCAGCGACGAACGCATCAAACTCCACGTCCACTACATCGCCCCGGAACTCGTTCTGCGCCAGCAGGCCGGCAAACGGTGGGATCTGCACGAGACGATCGGCTTCGGATACGCCACCTACGGAGAATCGATGCGCGGAATCACGACAAGCATCAACGGCTTCGGCACGCACCTCAACATCGGGGCCGAATACCGGCTCTCTCAACACTTCGCCCTGGGTCTTGGAGCAACCTGCTTACGAACGTTCTACCCGAATCAGGAGACCCTCTCCACGGATGAAGACTCCACGGCCGGAATCACCCTCCTGACGATCAGCGGCGGCCTGAGGATCCTCTTCTGATTCTGACCCTCCTTCCGACAAAACCCTTCATCTCCGATTGCCATGAGCTCCCCCCAAAGCATTCTCTGCCCTCTGTGCACCGCCGCCATCTGCGGACTGTTCGGAGTGTTCACCCCCACCTCGCTCCAGGGTGCATCGCCCGCAGCGGAATCATCTCAGACAGTTGCGGCCGTGACAGCCCCCACGACCGGAAATACCGCCGGAAAGGCCACCGCATACACGACCGACGAGACGGTCCGGCAGGTATCCGCAGACACCCTGTCTCCACGCGAAACAACCGTCAAACCCAGCTCGAAACGGATCCTCACACCCCGCAACCGGTCTCAGCACACCTTCTTTGCCACGGTGGGCCATCTGACCAACCTCTCGACCATCCACTTCAAGGCAAGCGACGAAGGGTCGCTCAACACGGGCGTCAACCTCACGGCCGGCTACAACTGGACCTCGCGCCGGGGGCTGGGCGCGGGCGTAATCTACTCGGGAGGCTTCATCTCGGCCCGACGCAACGAAATCACCCGCACCGCCCGCCTGCACTACCTCGCAGCAGAATTCGTCGCCCGCCAGCAGGCCGGGCGACGCTGGCTCTTCCGCGAGGCCGTCGGCGCGGGTTACGGACGCTACGCACGCGGCTACGGACAAACTCACGCCAGCCGCGGCGGTCTGGGGCTCCATGAACACGTCTCGGTCGAATACATGATAACCCGCCGGCTGGGTCTCTCGGCCGAAATCGGAGGAGAGTTGATTCTGGTCAGCGCTCCCGACGTGGGCGACGGCGCAGAACTCAATCTGGGCGGAGTGCTCACGTTCCATGCCGGCGGCGGAGTACGCCTCTATTTCTAAAAAATTTTTCAAAAAATCTAAAAAATTTACTTTTATCGAGATAATTGTACTATATTTGCCATTACACCTTTGGAAATAACAAAGACTTAGAAAAACGGCAAACAGATGGATACCAAATCGAAACTCGACGAAGCGGCGCTGCGCTACCACAGCGAGGGTCGACCCGGCAAGATCGGCGTCGTACCTACCAAACCCTATCAAACCCCCTACGATCTGTCGCTGGCCTACTCGCCGGGCGTGGCAGCCCCCTCGCGCGCCATCGCGGCTAACCCCGACGACGTATACACCTATACCGGCAAGGGCAACCTCGTGGCCGTGATCTCGAACGGTACGGCTGTGCTGGGACTCGGCAACATCGGTCCGTTGGCCGCCAAACCCGTCATGGAGGGCAAAAGCATGCTCTTCAAGACCTACGCCGGAATCGATGCCTTCGACATCGAGGTCGACGCCACCGATCCCGAAGCCTTCATCCAGGCGGTGAAGGCCATCGCCCCGACCTTCGGAGGCATCAACCTCGAGGATATCAAGGCCCCGGAGTGCTTCGAGATCGAAACCCGTCTGCGCGACGAACTCGACATCCCCCTGATGCACGACGACCAGCACGGTACGGCCATCATCTCGTCGGCCGCGCTGCTCAACGGCGCGAAGATCGCCGGCAAGGAACTGAGACAATTGCACGTGGTGGTCAACGGCGCGGGTGCCGCCGCCATCGCCTGTGCGAAGCTCTTCGTGGCACTGGGCGTCCGCCACGAAAACGTCATCCTCTGCGACAGCCACGGCGTGGTGACCATCTACCGCGAGGACATCAATCGCATGAAACGCGAATTCGCCACCACGCGCAAGATCTCGACCCTGGCCGAGGCCGTCGAGGGGGCCGACGTCTTCCTGGGCGTCTCGAAAGCCGATACGCTCAAGCCCGAAATGCTGCGCACGATGGCCGAGAACCCGATCGTCATGGCACTGGCCAATCCCGATCCGGAGATCGCCTACGAAACGGCCATGGCCTCGCGTCCGGACATCATCTTCGCCACGGGACGCTCGGACTACCCGAATCAGGTGAACAACGTACTGGGATTCCCCTACATCTTCCGCGGAGCCCTCGACGTGCGGGCCACGAAGATCAACGAAGCCATGAAGCTCGCCGCAGCACACGCACTGGCCGACCTGACCCGCGAAGAGGTGCCGGCTTCGGTTCTCGAAGCCTATGGGGTGGAGAAGATGGAGTTCGGCCGCAGCTATCTGATTCCCAAGCCCCTGGATCCGCGGCTGCTGCCGCGCATCTCGACGGCCGTAGCCCGTGCCGCCGTCGAATCGGGGGTCGCACGCCGCCCGATCACCGACTGGGAGGCCTATGCCGAGCAACTCAAAAAGCTTACGGCCAGATAGTCCGTCTACAGGGTCTGCACACCGGAAAGAAGAGCGCGCACGGTCCGGACCCGAAACAGAAAAACGCAGGAATTCCGACGGATTCCTGCGTTTTTTATCTATTTTAGACGGAACGTCGCCCGGCCGGCATTCGAGGGGGGGGCAAGTGGAGAGAGGCCCGGCAGTCCGTGGCGGAACCGGCCGGAGGGCTAACCTTTCGAAGTCCCGCCAGCTGTCGCCGCGACGGCCGCACCGGGCACCGGATGGGCCGGATAGGCCGGAAGAGCCGCCAATCGTTCGCGATAGAGACCGGCAACGGTGCGAGCGGCATCCTCGACCGATACGCGCCCCGTATTGACCGTCAGATCGAACCGGTGCGGATCACCCCAGCGTTCGCCCGTATAGTATTCGTAGTGGGTCTTCCGGTTGCGGTTCACACGCCGCACCTCGGCATCGGCCGCATCGGGTGCTATGCCGTACTCCGCGATGCAGCGCCGGCGAGCACTCTCGGGATCGGTACAGCAGAAGATCCGCACGGCCCGGGGATCGTCGCGCAACACGAAATCGGCACAGCGCCCCACGATGACACACGCTTCGCGCGAAGCCAGTTCCTGCACGATGTGGCTCTCGGCCACGAACAGCACATCCTCCGGCGAGAGGCTGTGATCCATCCGGGCGCCGTTCGTCTGGGCAAAGATGCATTTGAGCCAGAACGACGGGATCGACTGCTCGTTGTGAAGGATATAGGCCTCGTCCATCCCGCTCCGCCGGGCGGCCAGACCGATAAACTGATTGTCGTAGAGCGGAATGTGCAGCATCGAGGCGAGTTTCTCGCCCAGCAGGTGACCGCCGCTGCCGTATTCGCGGGCAATGGTGATGACGACGTGACGCGACGAGGCATCGGCCGTCCGAGCGGCGGTTGCCGCGGGTGCTGCGGCTCCGTCACCGATCCAGCGGTCGAGAATGCGGTAGAAAGGCGAGATGAAGTGGACGATCGGACCGACGATCAGTGCCGCCGTGACCGTCCCTTCGCGCACACCGTAGATGCCCGACAGGAAGACGAGCGAAAGCACGCAGGCCAGAATCACCAGCGTGACGTCGAACCCGAGCTTGACATATCCGAACTCGCGGTGCAGACGGCGCGAAATGGCCCGCACGAAGTACTCGCCGGCAGCCATCGCCACGTTGACCTTCACCTCGAAGGCGATGCCGACGGCCAGCACGAAGCAGCCCAGAAGCAGGCTGACGATCTTGGCCGCATAGGCCTGCGGTTCGAGCCAGGAAAGAGCACTCATCGAGCAGTCGATGAACGTGCCGAAGAAGAGTGTCACGGGAATCTGCAACAGAAAAATCCGGCGGTCGTTCTTCAGATCCTGACGCGTCATGAAGGGCAGCTCGCCCAGCATGAAGAGCAGGTTGAGAACGATCGTCCACTGCCCCATGGTCAGCGGCGTGAACATACTCAACACATAGGTGACACTCGTGATGGGCGAGGTGCCCAGCAGGGCCTTCGTAATCAGCGCAATGCCGAAGGCATTGATGAACAGGGCCACGACAAACAGCAAATAACGTCGGAGCAACAGTCTGTTTTCAGTTCTCATGTTCGGGTTTTCGATTCTGTATCAAGGCGCAAAATTCGTTTTTTCTTCCGAATTTCGGATCATAAAGGAGCAACCGAAATTGGTATAATCCAAAACAAAACCGTACCTTTGGAATCGAAAACAGACCGAACCATGTCACCGTCCACCCCACCCGTCGAATTTGCGGCCAATCCGACCGATATCCACTCCAAAACGGTCTCATACCGGATGATCCAGGCATCCGAAGTGCCGGGCGAGGGGTTGAGACTCGAACGCGGATTCTTTTTCGGAATGGTTGAAAACGGTACAATCCGCGAAACGGACGCCACGGGAGAGCATCTTCTCACCGCGGGCCAGCTGCTCATTCTCTCGCCGAGCCGCAGCTGCACGCTGACCGATGCCGACAGCGATCTCCGCATGCTCGCCATCGGACTGAATCCCGACTTCTTCGACACGCTGCCCGACGGACAGCTCATGTACGGCCAATTGGCCCGACGACCCGATCCGAGCAGTCCGCTCCGGCTCCGGCCCGACCCGGAGGCGTGGCGCCACCTCCGTCTCACCGCCGCTCTCTTTGCCGACGGCATGGCCCCCTTCCCGAGTTGCCGGCGGGGAATCGTCCGCCACTGGTGCGGGCTCTTCCTGCTCCAGGTCACCGACATCCTCCACCGCGACTGCCACTCGGCAACCGCGCCGATCAGCGTAAAACGAGCCGATCTGCTCTTCCGCGAATTCAAACGCCTCTCCGTCGAGCACTTCCGGCAGCGTCACGACATCGGATTCTATGCCGACACGCTGCACATCTCGCCGACCTATCTCTCGCGCATCGTCAAGCGAACCACCGGACACACGGTCTATGCCCATCTGACGGGACTACTCGTCGCCGAGGCCCGCCGTTTTCTGGAGAGTACCGACATGGATATCAAGGAGATCGCCGACAGGCTCGGATTTTCGGACCAGTCCTCGTTCGGCAAGTTCTTCAAGGCGCAAAGCGGATTGTCGCCACAGCACTACCGGCAGCGGTTCGGACGCTCGGCCGAAACCGTCGAAATCGAAAAAGACAAATAATAATAAGGAATACAGCCGCACGGGCCCGACAATCTGCAGCCTGCGGCTCCGGTCTACGCAAAGAGGGCGGCAAACTCCTCGGAGCTCATCTTGCGAACCGTACAGTCGCCCACCGCAACGGGCAGCACGATACGCAGAAATCCCCGTTCGCTCTTCTTGTCCTTGCCGATCTCCTTCATCAGGCGTTTCATGTCAACCGGCGGGGTCAGTTCGAAGCCCAGACGTGCAAGCAGGGCCACGATCCGCTGGCGCTCCTCCTCCTTCAACAGCCCGAGCCGCACGGCCGCTCCGGCAATCAGCGCCGTGCCGACCGCTACGGCTTCACCGTGATTCATGCGATTCGACGACTTCTCGATGGCGTGGGCCAGCGTATGTCCGAGATTGAGTTTGCGGCGTTCGCCCGCCTCGCATTCGTCGCGTTCGACGATGTCGGCCTTGACGCGGATGGCCGCCGAGATGAGATCGGAGAGCAGATCCGTATCCTGACGCAACGTCTCGAACGAAGTCTGCTCGAGGCGTGCGAACAACGCCGGATCGGCAATGATGGCCGCCTTGACCACCTCGGCCAGCCCGGCCCGGAATTCCCGTTCGGGAAGGGTCCGCAGCAGCGACGGATCACAGACGACAAACTGCGGCTGGGTGAAGGTCCCGGCCATGTTCTTGTACCCGTCGATGTTCACGCCGTTCTTGCCGCCCACCGAGGCGTCGACCTGTCCGAGCAGGGTCGTCGAGACGAAGCCGAACTTCAGTCCCCGCATGTAGGTCGAGGCGGCGAATCCCGTCACGTCGGTAACGATGCCGCCGCCGATGCCCAGCACGAAGGTCGAACGGTCGACCCCCAGTTCGATGAACCGGCGATAGATCGTCTCGACGGTCTGCAGCGTCTTGATGCTCTCGCCCAGACCGATCAGCACGCTGTCGTAACGCGCCAGCAACGGATGATAGAGCCGGTCGATCGTACCGTCGGAAACGACGACCACACGCCCCTCCGGGAGCAGATCGGGAAGCAATTCGGCCGCCGATCCGATATATACCATGCTGCTGTTGCGAACGTTGAAAGCGGGTTTCATTCTTTAACTTTTTTAAGAAGTAAGCAAATGTAGTACATTTTCCGGAGAAATTGTTACCTTTGCACGACAAAATACACATTTATGCAAAAACTGCGCAATATTGCGATCATTGCCCACGTCGACCACGGAAAGACGACGCTTGTCGACAAGATGATTCTGGCAGGCCACATTCTGCGCGACAACCAGCAGACCGGAGACCTGATTCTGGACAACAACGATCTGGAACGCGAACGGGGTATCACAATCCTCTCGAAAAACGTTTCGGTCATCTACAAGGACTACAAGATCAACATCATCGACACGCCGGGCCACGCCGATTTCGGCGGCGAGGTGGAGCGCGTGCTGAACATGTGCGACGGCGTGCTGCTGCTGGTCGACGCCTTCGAGGGGACGATGCCCCAGACGCGCTTCGTGCTGCAGAAGGCCCTGGCCCTGGGCAAGAAACCCATCGTGGTGATCAACAAGGTGGACAAACCCAACTGCCGCCCCGAAGTGGTCAACGAACAGGTCTTCGACCTGATGTTCTCGCTCAACGCCACCGAAGAGCAGCTCGACTACAAGACCATCTACGGATCGGCCAAACAGGGCTGGATGTCCCACAAGTGGAACGAACGCACCAATTCGATCGTCCCGCTGCTCGACACGATCATCGACGAGATCCCCGAGCCGGCCCAGGTCGAGGGCACGCCGCAGTTGCTCATCACCTCGCTCGAATACTCCTCCTACACGGGACGTATCGCCGTGGGCAAGCTCACGCGCGGCACACTGCACGCCGGACAGAACGTCACGCTGGCCAAGCGCGACGGCGTGACGATGCAGAAGTGCAAGATCCGCGACCTGATGGTCTTCGAAGGCCTCGGCAAAAAGAAGGTCGACGAGGTTCCGTGCGGCGAGATCTGCGCCATCATGGGTATCGAGGGATTCGAGATCGGCGACACGATCTGCGACTACGACAACCCGGAGCCGCTGCCCCCGATCGCCATCGACGAACCGACGATGTCGATGCTCTTCACGATCAACAACTCGCCCTTCTTCGGCAAGGACGGCAAATACGTCACCTCACGCCACATCAAGGAGCGTCTGGACCGCGAACTGGAGAAGAACCTCGCCCTGCGTGTGACGCCCGGCCCGACAGCCGATTCGTTCAACGTCTTCGGACGCGGCGTGCTGCACCTCTCGGTGCTGATCGAGACCATGCGCCGCGAAGGCTACGAACTGCAGGTCGGCCAGCCGCAGGTCATCACCAAGGAGATCGACGGCAAGAAGTGCGAACCGGTCGAGGAGCTGACGGTCGACTGCCCCGAGGAGTACTCCGGCACGGTGATCGACATGACCACGCGCCGCAAGGGCACGCTGCGCGACATGTCGTCGGACGGCGAACGCGTGCGGCTGCTGTTCGACATCCCGTCGCGAGGCATCATCGGACTGCGCTCGAACATGCTGACGGCCACGGCCGGCGAGGCGATCATGACCCACCGCTTCAAGGATTTCGAACCCTGGGCCGGCGACATCGAGATGCGCACCAACGGCTCGATCATCTCGGGTGAAACGGGCACGGCCTACGCCTACTCGATCGACAAGCTGCAGGATCGCGGACGCTTCTTCATCAGCCCGATGGATCAGGTCTACGAAGGGCAGGTCATCGGCGAGCACACGCGTCAGAACGACATCACGGTGAACGTCACCAAGGCCAAGCAGCTGACCAACATGCGTGCATCGGGCTCGGACGACAAGGCCGTGATCGTGCCGCCGAAGGTCTTCACCCTTGAGGAGGCTCTGGAATACATCCAGGAGGACGAATACGTCGAGGTGACGCCCCATGCCATCCGGCTGAGAAAGATCCTGCTCCACGAAAACGACCGCAAACGCGCAGCCAAATAGCCCGGCGGAGACAACCGATCGACCCGACATTCAGCAAAGCGCATTCGAACGATGAACCACTTTACCCTGTCGCTCGCCACGGGTGCCATCGCCGGAGCCCTGGTGGTCATTCCGATGATCTTCCAGAAATTCTCGGCCCGCAGTTGCATCGCGTCGTTTCTGATCTACCTGTTCGCCGGCGTAATTGTCTTCTACGGCAAGCTGCCCTACCTGCCGTGGTGGGCCGACGGCATGGGCGTGACAGTGATGCTGACCCTTCCGACGCTCTTCGCGGCCTCGGGCAAGGAGCAGAAGTCGATTCCGCTGATTCTGTTCAACGCCCTGCTGTTCGGATTTCTCATCAGCATGGCCGAGCACTACCTGGCCTGACCGGGGTAAACCTGACCGGGGTGACCGGCCAAGGGTTCTGACCGTGGGGGGGGGCCGGGGAAGGCACAACCGGAGGAGGAGAGAGAGATTGGAAGGACACCCTACCGAAGGAGATTCGAAGGCAACGCCCCAATCGGACAACGTCAAATCCCGACTCACAAAAAACGGACTTCGGTCCGTTTTTTTGTTTCCATTCCGACGCAGTATTGCCCCGAGACGACCGTTTAAAGGAAAACCTCACACTCAAAAAGCACCATGAAAAAAGTACTGCTCCTGCTGACCGCCGTCCTCGCATTGGGGGCCTGCAACAACGACGATGCCTCGCGCACCGAAATCTGGACCGTCGCCCCCGAAAAGGGCGTGGCGGGTATCAACATGGGCTTCGGATACGTCCCGGCCTATATCGTCCGCAAGGGAGCAAGCGCCTCATGGGAGACCGTTGCCGGCCCGATCGAGGGCTTCTCGTTCAAGACGGGCTGCCAGACAACCCTGCGGGTGCGGATCGACCGGATCGCCAACCCGCCGGCCGACGGTCGCAGCGAACGCTATACGATGGAAGAGCAGCTCGCACAGACCGAATCCGCCCAGGAGATCGATCCGCTGATTTTCAGCCCCGTCTGCGAGGTGATGGTCGCCTCCCGGCGGGCCGATGCGCAGATGGCCGCCTACTGGATCCGGGACCTGCGGTACGGGGAAGATGCTCAGTGGCAGGCTTTCCCGTGGGAGATCGAGGGCTTCGACTTCACGCCCGGACACGAATACCGGTTGCGGATCCAGCCCGTCGCCGTGTACGACGAAGCGAAGAACAGCTTGACCGACGACGATTCGTGGACCGTGAAATACGACCTGCGGGAGCTGATTTCCGACGAGGAGAAGGCATCCGAAGGGCTGCCGGAATAGCGGTGCGGAGGGCCGTGGCGACAAGAACGGGCTGTTGCGTTCGGCCGCACCGGCCCCACAACCCGAAGCGGGATGTCACGGCCGTCGGGGTTCACCGCTCCGGGCAAACGCCCTACCGTCGCAGCGTGGCGAACGAAAGGATGTGCCACGTGACGCCGACCGCCACACCCAGCAACAACAGCTGTGCCCACCACCAGCCATCGACCACGGAGAAGATGCAGTAAAGCAGCGACGTCCAAAGCAGCGTCACGGAGAGGATCTTGGCATGGAGCGGGATGGCGCGGTTTTCGCGGAAATGACGGATGTAGGGTCCCAACCGGCGATGGGCGATCAGCCAGGCGTAGAGCCGCGGTGAGGAGCGCACCCAAAGTGCCGCCGCCAGCAGCAGAAAGGGCGTCGTCGGGAGCAGCGGCACGAAAATGCCGACGATCCCCAGCAGAAGCGCCAGTGCGCCGAGAAGCATGAAAAGTGTCTTCACGACGCAAAAATACGCAAATTCGACGCTTCGGAACAGCCGCAGGAAAAATATTTCGCTAACTTTGTGTTCGGAAACGGAACAAAACTCAAAAATTCGAGATACGATGACAAAAATCGGTATCGCCTGCGATCACGCCGGCTATGAAATGAAGGAATTTCTGGTAGGATACCTCGACGCCATGGGCTACGAGGTGCTGGATTTCGGAACCCACTCGGAGGAGAGTGTCGACTATCCGGACTACGCGCATCCGCTGGCCGAAGCGGTCGAGAAGGGCGAAGTCGCCTGCGGCGTAGCCCTGTGCGGCTCGGGCGAAGGCATGGCCATCACCCTGAACAAGCATCAGGGGGTCCGCGCGGGACTCTGCTGGGATCCCGAGATCGCCTCGCTGATCCGCCGCCATAACAATGCGAACATAATCGTCTTCCCGGCACGCTTCATCACCAACGATGAAGCCGTACAGATGCTCGATGCCTATTTTGCGGCGCAGTTCGAGGGTGGACGCCATGAGAAGCGGGTCGCCAAGATTCCGGTTCCGACCCCTGCCGCCGAAAGCGGCAAATAGTCGGCCGGTAAGAGGAAGGGGCGGAAGGCGCACTCGAATCGGTCTATTGGCCTGTTTGTGAGCGGCCTGTCGGTTCGGAATTCCGAGCCGGAGCCCGTGACGGGCTCTCAGAGAAGACCCCGCGACGAAAGCCGGGTCCCCGCATTCGACGATAACCGGAAGGACAACTCCTCGCGGCACCATACGGACAAAGAGTTCCGGAAGGCGGCTTCAGAGTTCAAAGACGAAGGGCGAGAGCGCATGCAGCTCCTCGCCCTTTTCGTGCCCGGCGAAGAGCCCGAAGACGGCCGATCCGCTCCCCGACATCGAAGCATAAAGCGCCCCAGCCTCAAGCAGCTGCTCCTTGACGGCCCGGATGGCGGGATGTACCGGAAAGACCGACTCTTCGAAATCGTTGGTCACCAGCCCCTGCCACTCCGCCACGGGGCGCCGCAGCCGTTCGGCCAACGGCACAACCGGCACCCGGGGCCGTACTCCGGCATAGGCTTCGCGCGTCGAGACCCCCTCGTCGGGCTTGACCACCACGAGTGTCATCCCCGTCAGATCCAGCGCAAAGGGGGTCATCACCTCGCCGCGCCCCGTGCACAGCTGCGGCGTATTGCGTACGAAAAAGGCCGTATCGCTGCCCAGTTCGGCAGCCCGGGCGATCAGCTCCTCCTCGGAGAGCCCCAGCGCAAACAGGCGGTCGAGCGCCACGACCACCGCCGTGGCATCGGACGAGCCGCCGCCCAGCCCCGCACCGAACGGCACGCGCTTCACCAGACGGATCCGCACACCGTCGACGCCGTAGCGGTCGTGCATCAGCCGGAAGGCCTTCAGACAGATATTCTCCTCGTCGGGACAATCCACCGCCAGCCCCTCGGTGAGGAACTCCGCACCCGTCGTTCCGGTGCGCACGACTTCCACCTCATCGAAAAGTCCCCGCACGGGAAACATCACCGTCTCCAGATCGTGGTAGCCGTCGGCCCGGCGGCGCAGGATGTCCAGGCCCAGATTGATTTTGCAGTTTGCTCGAAGAATCATGACACAAAGATACGAAAAGAGAGGTGAAAAAGACCCTCTGCCGGCGAAATTTTCACCACTCGGCACAGTGTTTTCGGAAGAGCCGCAAAATTCGTATTTTTGCCGTATGAAATTCCGCACCGAAATCGAACCCCTCGTCACCGATCTGCGGATCGGCTACCGCAACCGCATCCTCGCCATCGGATCGTGCTTCGCCTCGCACATCGCCGACCGCCTCGCCGCGGCAAAGTTCCACGTCGTGAAGAACCCCTCGGGAATCCTCTTCAACCCGCTCTCGATCGCCGAGGCGATCCGCAGCTATGCCGCCGCGCAACCCGTCACGTGTCAGGAACTGGGCTTCGACGGCGAGCTCTGGTACCACTTCGATTTCCACGGCGACCTCTCGGCACCGACCGCCGACGAGGCCCTGCAGCGCATGAACGCCGCCCGGCAGGCCGGAGCAGAAGCACTCCGCACGGCCGACCGCTTGATCCTCACCCTCGGCACGGCCTGGGTCTACGAACACGACGGACACGTCGTGGCCAACTGTCACCGCCGCCCCGCCGCCGAATTCTCGCGACGACGGCTGACCGTCGACGAAGTGGTCGAAAGCCTCACGGAGATCATCGAAGGACCGTTGGCCGGTAAACGGACGCTGCTGACGGTCAGCCCCGTGCGACACCTCGGCGACGGGCTCTCGGGCAATGCCGCAAGCAAGGCCACACTGCGCCTGGCAGCCGAAATCCTCACGGAACGCTTCCCGCAGGCGGTCTATTTTCCGGCCTTCGAGATCCTTCTGGACGATCTGCGCGACTACCGTTTCTATGCCGACGATCTGGTCCACCCCGCTCAGCAGGCCATCGCCTATCTGTGGGAATGGTTCACCGAGGCGCTGCTCGACGACGAGGCCCGGCGGCTGCTTCCCGAGGTCGAGGCGATCGTTGCCGCCGCAGCCCACCGCCCGCGCAATCCCCGCAGCGAAGCCCACCGCACCTTCTGCCGCCGCCAGCTCGAACGGATCGCCGCCCTGCCCGGAATCGATTTTCGAGCCGAAAGCACGCTTTTCAGACAATGTATCGAAATAAATTCGTAAATTTGCGGCTCATACGAACCGCAACCATGAACACGCGCCTCACACTGCTCCTCATAGCCGCTCTGACGGCCTTCGGCCCCGTCGCGGCACAACCCCGCCTGATCATCGAAATCGTCATCGGCTCGATGCGCGCCGGCGATCTGGATCGCTACGCCGCCAACTTCTCGGACGACGGTTTCCGCCGTCTCACCGAACGCGGCACGCTCTACACCGACGCCCGCTACGACTGCCAGCAGACCACAACCCCCGTTTCGCTGGCCACACTCGCCACGGGGGCCATGCCCTCGACCCACGGTGTGATCGGACCCCGCTGGGTCGACTACACAACCAACCGCACGGTCCGGCTCATCGACGGCCGCCAGGGCCCCGGAGCCTACCGGCGCATCGCCCCGACGCTGGCCGAAACGCTCCTCGAACAGGCTCCCGGCAGCCGGGCCGTCACCATCGCCGCCGAGGCGCTGTCGGCCGTCGTGATGGCCGGACGCGGCGGCGAGGTCTTCTGGCTCGACTCCACGCGCTGCGACTGGATCTCGTCACCCTACTACACCGAACAGCTTCCCGACTGGATCGAACGCAGCAACCGCGAACGCTACAACCTCTCGTACATCGGCCTCGAATGGCGCTCGCTGCTCGAAAAGAGCCGCTACATCAACACGCGTCAACACGACATCATCCTCTCGGGCCGCACCAAACGCGACGAGGATACCGACGGTCAGCAGCGTCTGAAACTCACGAACGACTACGAACGACTGCTCTACACCCCGGCCGGCAACACCGCCGTGCTGGGGCTGGCCAAGCAGGCCATCGCCCAATATCGCCTCGGAGCCGACGAGGTGCCCGATCTGCTGAACATCTGCCTCGACTCGCCGCGCCGCATCACCGAGGCCTACGGCCCCGAATCGGTCGAGGTCGAGGACATGTACTACCGGCTCGACCGCGATCTGGCCGACTTTCTGACCTTCGTCTTCGCACAGGTCAAGGATGCGAACGCCCTGATCGTCGTCACCTCGGACCACGGCACCAGCCCCTCCTACGACGCCGGACGCGAAGTGGCCGAACGTTTCAACAGCCGGCAGTTCGAGGTCATCGTCAACGGATTCCTCAACGTCCGCTACGGCACGGGCGACTGGGTGGTCGGATACGGCGACAAATCGCTGTGGCTGAACCATAACCTCATCTACGAGCGGGGGCTGAATCTGGCCGAGGTGCAGAACGAGGTGGCCATCTTCGCCATGCAGTTCAGCGGCGTGTCGCACGCCCTGGCCGCCACGGCCATGCGCACGAGCTACTTCGGCAGCGGTTACGCCCGCATGATGCAGAACAGCTTCTACCCACGCCGCTCGGGCGACGTGATCCTCAACCTGATGCCCGGCTGGATCGAGGAGCAGGAGCGATGCTGGTCGATGTCCGGATCGATGTACGGCTACGACACCGAGGTGCCGCTCGTCTTCTACGGCAAGGGCGCCGGACCGCTGCGCGTGAACCGCCGCGTGGAGATGACCTCCCTGGCCCCGACCCTGGCCCGCGTGGCCGGCGTGCGCGAACCCGCCGCCTCGGAAGGCACCCCCCTCGAGGAGATTGCCGACCTCTGACACCAAGAATCAAAAATCAAACGTACAAGATGGATAAAATTCAGGACGAAATCATCGAGGAGTTCTCGGTCTTCGACGACTGGCTCGACAAGTATGACTATCTGATCAGCCTGAGCGAAACGCTGCCGCCGATCGCCCCGGAACACCGCACCGAACAGTACCTCATCCAGGGGTGTCAGTCGCGCGTGTGGGTCGACGCCCGGCTCGACGGCGGACGCGTCTACTATGCGGCAGACAGCGACGCCATAATAACCAAGGGAATCATCGCACTGCTGATCCGCGTACTGAACGGCCGGACCCCCCGGGAGATCCTCGACACGGAGCTCTACTTCATCGACCGCATCGGCCTGAGCGCCAATCTCTCGCCCACGCGTGCCAACGGTCTGGTGGCCATGATCAAGCAGATGCGCCTCTATGCGCTGGCCTTCGAGACCAAGGTCGAGGCCGAAGAGTCGAAATAACGCCCGGCGGATTCTGGCCGGTCCCAGCACGACGGCGGATTCCGCAAAACAATGAAATACAACGAAAAACATGACACCCGAAGAGATTCTTGAGGTCGAAAAGGAGATCGTCGCGACGCTCAAGAACATATACGATCCGGAAATCCCGGTCAACATCTACGATCTCGGTCTGGTCTACGAAATCGACTACACGCCCGACGGCGTGGCCACGATCCGCATGACCCTCACCGCCCCCAACTGCCCGATGGCCGACATGCTCGTCGAGGATGTCAACCAACAGGTGGCCAAGGTCAAGGGGGTGAAGTCGGTGAACGTTATCCTGACGTTCGACCCCGTCTGGGACAAGAGCATGATGTCGGAAGAGGCGCTGCTCGAACTCAACATGCTGTGACGATGAACGGCGCGAAGGACGATACCCCGGAGCGCGCTGTCCGGCGGACGATCGAACGTCTCGAGGCCCGGGCCGGCGAACACGCCTGCGGCGGATTCCTCGCCTCGCTCGACGAACTGCAGCGCACGGAGCTCTTCACGGCGCTGATCTTCGACCGCCTCGACCGCAAGATGCGCACCGTCGAGGCCCTCCGCGCGGAAGCCGCCGACAACTGGAATCAGACCTTCTACCTGCTCTACTTCCGCACGCTGGGCGACCGTTGCAACCAGGAGGCCTATCTCGAACTGGCCCGACGTGTTCCCTACAAGATCGTCCTGCGGGAACGCAAGGTTCCGCATGCCGTCGAGGCGATGCTGTTCGGTGCCTCGGGGCTGCTGGACCTCTATCACAACGACGAATATACGCTCAATCTGCGCCGCAATTTCGAATACCTGGCGGCCAAGTATGAGATCCGTCCGATGGAGGCCGCAGCATGGGAACTGGCCGAGATCCGCCCGGCCAACCATCCCGTCCTGCGGCTGGCCCAGGCCGCTGAGTTCTTCACCCAGGACGAATTCATCATGGACCGCGCCATGGCCTGCCGCCGGGAGGAGGATGTCCGCACGCTCTTCGGCATCGAAGCCTCGGACTATTGGCGCACGCATTTCATCCCCGGCGCCGAAAGCGACGCCCGGCCCAAACGCATCGGCGCCTTCAAGGCCAACATCATCGGCATCAATCTGGTCGTCGTCCTGCAGTTCGCCTACGGAAGCTACACCCGCAGCGAACGGCTGCGCGACAGCGCCCTCTCGCTGCTCGAAAACCTCCCGGCCGAGGACAACCGCTACATCCGCGAATGGGCGGCCGCGGGCGTTCGTCCCCGCAACGCCTTCGAAAGCCAGGCCCTGCTGCAGCTGTCGACCGAATACTGCGCCCGCCAACGGTGTGCGGCGTGTCCCGTCGGGCGCCGTCTGGTAAAAATTTTCGCCGAAACATAGCTCCCGGCCGAAAAGTTTACCGTTCAAACCGTCCGGATCCTCCAACCCGCCCTACCAGCCGCCCATCCCTGAAATCGGCCTCTGCCAACCCGCGCGTCCGCGTCATCATGCCCCATACAATGCGGAGCGTTTCGCGAACGGAAGCATCGACAATCTACCAGCCTGGAGCGCCCCGGCGCGTTCAGACCGATCGTCATCGACGACTGTCCCGACCGATGCCTCGGCCCAGATCGCAAAGGAGTTCATGGCTCGCAATCCGCGCATCACGCTGACATGCAATTCCGGCGCCGCACGTACGCGAAATCCGGGGCCCGATGCGGCAGTTTCCACGCCATCTTCGACAACGGCCGGGCCACGAATCCGCAATGACATGACACTCATCCCCTAAAGCCGCCTTATGCCTCCATGCGGGTTCCGCCGAGAGAAAAGTGAACGAATCCGGGTCCCATTTTTTCGTATTTATTCGTAATTCCCGGAAAAATGAGTATCTTTGTAGGATTTACAACCAAAACACGAAATCATTACAAAGCCCGTATGGATATAGTTGCCAGTATCATCAAAGCCCTCTTCGGCTCGAAAGCCGACAAGGACCGCAAACTGATCGAACCCTATCTGCAGAAAATCAAGGCCGTATACCCGTCGATCGAGGCCCTCTCGAACGACGAACTCCGCGCCCGCAGCGAGGACCTCAAGAAACAGATCGCCGACTACATCGCCGCCGACGAGGCCCGCATCGTCGAACTGAAGGCCGCCCTCGAAAAACCCGAAACTTCGCTCGACGAGAAGGAGAAGATCTCCAAGGAGATCGACGATACAACCAAGCGTATCGACGACCGCATCGAGGAAAAGCTCGATCAGATCCTTCCCGAGGCCTTCGCCATCATGAAGGATACGGCCCGCCGATTCGCCCAGAACGATACGGTGGTCGTCACGGCCAACGACTTCGACCGCGAACTCGCCGCCACGAAGGATTTCGTCACCATCGAGGGCGACAAGGCCATCTATGCCACCCACTGGATGGCCGGCGGCAACGATGTCAAGTGGGACATGATCCACTACGACGTACAGCTGTTCGGCGGCGTGGTGCTCCACCAGGGCAAGATCGCCGAAATGGCGACGGGCGAAGGTAAAACCCTCGTGGCCACACTCCCCGTATTCCTCAACGCCCTGGCCAAAAAGGGCGTCCACATGGTCACGGTGAACAACTACCTGGCCAAGCGTGACTCCGAGTGGATGGGGCCGATGTACGAATTCCACGGACTCTCGGTGGCCTGCATCGACGACACCCAGCCCAACTCCGACGCCCGCCGCAAAGCCTACATGGCCGACATCACCTTCGGTACGAACAACGAGTACGGCTTCGACTACCTGCGCGACAACATGGCCTCGTCGCCCAAGGACCTCGTGCAGCGCAAACACCACTTCGCCATCGTCGACGAGGTCGACTCGGTCCTGATCGACGATGCCCGTACGCCGCTCATCATCTCGGGTCCCGTGCCCAAGGGCGACGACCAGATGTTCGAGCAGTACTGCCCGGCCATCGATCATCTCTACAACCTGCAGAAAAATCTCGTCACGCAGCTGCTGGCCGAGGCCCGTCAGCTGATCTCCGCCGGCAAGACCGAAGAGGGCGGCATCAAGCTCTACCGCGCCCACAAGGGTCTCCCGAAATACAAGCCGCTGATCAAATACCTCTCGGAGCAGGGTATCAAGGCCCTCATGCAGAAGACCGAAAACATCTACATGCAGGACAACAACCGCCGCATGCCCGAGATTACCGACGACCTCTACTTCGTCATCGACGAGAAGCTCAATTCGGTCGAACTGACCGACAAGGGCCATGAGGTGCTGTCGAAATACTTCAACGAGGACGGTTTCTTCGTGCTGCCGGACATCGGCGCCGAGGTGGCCGAACTCGAAAAGAGCCAACTCTCGCCCGAGGAAAAGGCCGCCAAGCGTGACGAAGTCATCAACGACTACGCCATCAAGTCGGAACGCGTCCATACGGTGATCCAGCTGCTGAAAGCCTTCGCCATGTTCGAGAAGGACATCGAGTATGTGGTGATGGACAACAAGGTGAAGATCGTCGACGAACAGACCGGCCGTATCCTCGAAGGCCGCCGTTACTCGGACGGCCTGCACCAGGCCATCGAGGCCAAGGAGCACGTCAAGGTCGAGGCCGCCACGCAGACCTTCGCCACCATCACGCTGCAGAACTACTTCCGCATGTATCACAAGCTGGCCGGCATGACCGGTACGGCCGAAACCGAAGCCTCGGAGTTCTGGAGCATCTACAAACTCGACGTGGTGGTGATCCCGACCAACCGCCCCGTGATCCGCGACGACCGTCAGGACCTCATCTACAAGACCAAACGCGAAAAGTACAACGCCGTCATCGAGGAGATCGTCCGGCTGGTGGGCCAGGGACGTCCGGTGCTGGTCGGCACGACGTCGGTCGAAATCTCCGAGCTGCTGAGCCGCATGCTCAAGCTGCGCGGCATCAAGCACAACGTGCTGAACGCCAAGCAGCACGCGCTCGAGGCACAGGTGGTGGCCGAAGCCGGACGTTCGGGCCAGGTGACCATCGCCACGAACATGGCCGGCCGTGGTACCGACATCAAGCTGACGCCCGAAGTCAAGGCTGCGGGCGGTCTGGCCATCATCGGCACGGAGCGCCACGAAAGCCGCCGCGTCGACCGCCAGCTGCGCGGTCGTGCCGGACGTCAGGGCGACCCCGGATCGTCGCAGTTCTTCGTCTCGCTCGAGGATGACCTGATGCGTCTGTTCGGCTCGGGACGTATCGCCACGATGATGGACCGCATGGGTCTGAAGGAGGGCGAGGTGATCCAGGCCGGCATGATGACCAAGGCCATCGAGCGCGCCCAGAAGAAGGTCGAGGAGAACAACTTCGGTATCCGCAAGCGTCTGCTCGAATACGACGACGTGATGAACTCGCAGCGCGAAGTGATCTACACGCGCCGCCGCCATGCCCTCTACGGCGAACGCATCGAGATCGACCTGAACAACATCATGTACGACTTTGCCGACAACTTCGTCGAGGAGAACCGCGGCATCGACTACGAAGACTTCCGCATGCAGCTGATCCGTCAGGTGGCTGTCGAACTGCCGATGGACGAGGCTGCATACAAGGCGGCCAAACCCGACGAGCTGGTCGAAGCCATCGTCAAGGCGCTCAAGGAGGCCTACGCCCGCCGCGCCAAGGCCGTGGCCGACACCGTACGGCCCGTCATGGAGCG
Source organism: uncultured Alistipes sp. (assembly GCA_944321945.1). Lineage (GTDB taxonomy): Bacteria > Bacteroidota > Bacteroidia > Bacteroidales > Rikenellaceae > Alistipes. Next base: position 53,466 of record CALUNE010000008.1, on the reverse strand, counting down.
CATCTACGAGGACCGCAAGGATCAGCTGGATTCGAACATCTACTTCCCGATCACGGACGGTCACCTCGGCTACAACGTGCCGGTCAACCTGCGCCGCTGCAAGGAGACCGACGGTGCCGAAATCTACAAGGTCTTCTCGAAGATCGTGATGTTCACGACGATCGACGACGCCTGGCGGGAGCACCTGCGCGAAATGGACGACCTGCGTCAGAGCGTGCAGAACGCCACCTACGAGCAGAAGGACCCGCTGCTGATCTACAAGTTCGAATCTTTCGGGCTCTTCTCGAAGATGCTCATCAAGGTCAACCGCGAGGTGCTTTCGATCCTCGACCGCGCCTACATCCCCGTGCGCGAGCAGAGCGCCGAAGAGGCACAGCGCCTGCAGCAGGAGCGTGAACGCCGTGCCAAGATCGACGTCAACAAGCTGCAGGCTTCACGCATGCAGGCTGCGGCTCAGGCCGGACAGCAGGAGCGTCAGAAACCCATGCCGCTGCATGTCGAGAAGAAGGTCGGCCGCAACGATCCCTGTCCCTGCGGCTCGGGCAAGAAGTACAAAAATTGCCACGGCAAGGGGCTCTAGGGTTTTAAGAAAACCCATTTGTGGGGGATGAGAACTTCGACGGGGTCCGGAACCGTTGCCCTGCCAGGGTTTTAAGAAAACCCATTTGTGGGGGATGTGAGTTTCGACGGGGTCCGGAAGGTCCGTTGCCCTGCCAGGGTTTTAAGAAAACCCATTTGTGGGGGATGTAAGCTTCGACGGGGTCCGGAAGGTCCGTTGCCCTGCCAGGGTTTTAAGAAAACCCCTTTATGGGGGATGAGAACTTCGACGGGGTCCGGAAGGTCCGTTGCCCTGCCAGGGTTTTAAGAAAACCCCTTTATGGGGGATGAGAACTTCGACGGGGTCCGGAAGGTCCGTTGCCCCGTGACCGGAAGAAACGGGCCGGAGGGTCGCCGAAAGCGGCTTTCCGGTCCTTTCCATAAAACCTACAAACCGAAAAACATGGGTTATCAGGAAGAAAAACAGCACCAACTCGACCTGCGCTATCTCCGCATGGCACGGATATGGGCCGAGAACTCCTACTGCGTACGCCGGAAGGTCGGAGCCCTGATTGTCAAGGACAAGATGATCATCTCCGACGGTTACAACGGAACCCCCTCGGGTTTCGAGAACATCTGCGAGGACGAAAACGGCAAGACCAAATCCTACGTGCTCCACGCCGAAGCCAATGCCATCACCAAGGTCGCCAAGTCGGCCAACAACTGCGACGGCTCGACCCTCTACATCACGGCGGCACCCTGCATCGAATGTTCGAAACTGATCATTCAGGCCGGAATCAAGCGCGTGGTCTACTCGGAAGATTACCGCTCGGAGGAGGGGCTCGATCTGTTGCGGCGCGTAGGCATCGAATGCGTGCAGTACAGGCCCGAGGAAATCGGTTAGTCTGCTGCCGGCCTGCCCCGGATGCGGCCACTCGGGCCCCGTCTCATCGCAGCCTGCGGACCGAAGCGGTTTTCGGAACGAAGATCGGGAGGTGAGATACCCCTTGCGAAAAGCCCTGCGGGGCTTTTTTTATCGCCCCTCAACCCGCTTCGAACCAATCGCGGAGCAAAAGTTGCAAATTCGACCGACATGTCGTATCTTGTTCGATGAAAACCAAACCCGGGAATGCCATGAAACGCATCGTCATCACAGGTGCCACCTCCGGTCTCGGACTGGAAACCGCACGTCTCTGTATCCGCGAAGGTTGGCGCGTGGGTGCCGCCGGACGCCGTATCGAAGCCCTCGAAGCATTGCGCGCCGAAGCTCCCCGGCAGGTCGAAATCGAACCGCTGGACATCACCCGCGACGATGCCGCAGAACATCTGGCCCGTCTCATCGAGCGCCTCGGCGGGATGGACATCTACCTCCATTCGTCGGGAATCGGCAGCCGCAACACCGACCTGAGACCCGACATCGAACTGTCGACGCTCCGCACCAACGGCGAGGGATTCGTGCGGATGGTGACGGCAGCATTCGGCTATTTCCGCCAGGCCGGCGGCGGGCAACTCGCCGTCATCAGCTCGGTCGCCGGGACACGGGGCCTCGGATCGGCCCCCGCCTACTCGGCCACCAAACGCATGCAGAGCACCTATATCGACGCGCTGGCCCAGTTGGCCCGCATGGAGGGGATCCCGATCCGCTTCACGGATATCCGGCCGGGATTCGTCGCCACGCCGATACTCTCACCCACCGGACACTACCCCCTGCTGATGCGTCCCGAAAAGGTGGCCCGCCGAATCATGGAGGTACTGCGCAACCCCCGCCGCAGGGTGGTCATCGACCGCCGGTATGCACTGCTGGTCGCGCTGTGGAGGGCCATCCCGCAAGGGGTGTGGGAACGTTTGAAGATCCGAAGCCGGGAATAGATGCCACACCGAAAACATACCCATCGCGAACGTCTGCTCGTCACGGGAGCCATCCTGCTGGTGCTGCTCGCGGCCGGCGTGCTGCTGACCGGACGGATCATCAACCGCCGTGCCGGACAGATGAGCGACCGCATCGTCACCGAGATCAGCGAATCGCACTGCCTGCTGCTGCAGGCCGAACTCGACCGCACGGAGAAGATCCTCACCGCCTCGGCCCGCTTTCTGGGGACGCATACGGACGTCTCGGACCGCGAACTGCGGGTTCTGACCTCCACGCTGCTCGAGGTCGATGCCAAGGCCGACGCCATCTGGTTCGCAAAACCCGGCGACGGACTTCTGCGCCGCTATTCGCGCGACGGAGCCTTCACCACAACCGGAAGCGGCCGCATCCCGAAAGCCGACAGCGGAATCCGCAGCGCGATCGTCGAACGGGAAGGTATCCGCATCTGGGTGCTGACGTGCACGGTCCGCAACGCCGCAGGCCAGTTACGCACCTGCGGAGTCGACTACCCGCTGCCGAAACTCTACGCCTACATGACCGAAAAGCATCCGCACAGCCGCAGTTCGGCCATGCTGCTCGATCCTCACGGAGTGATCGTATTCCACCCGGACAGCCTGCTGCTCGGACAGACGCTGACGGACGAAGCCTCTCGCGAAGCCTTTCGGAGGGCCACGACGACGGGTCGCAGGGTCCTCACGGAGGCCTTCTCCGACTACCTCGGCGTCGAGGAACAGCGTATCTACTACCCCATTCGGCTGGGCTCGCAGTGCTGGGTGGCCGGAATCGGCATCCCCCGGCTGGTCATCGAACAGGAGATCGACGACTTTCACCTCTACACCATCCTCACGGCGCTGATCTCCGTGCTGCTGTTTGCCGTGCTGCTCGTCCTGGCACAACGCCGCTGGCGGCGGGAGTATGCCCTGCGGCGCCTCTCGGAACAGGAGTCGGCCCAACTGCAACTGCAGCAGGTCATCGAACAGATCGACCCGCATTTCCTCTTCAATTCGCTGAACTCACTCTACGCGCTGATCCGCTGCAATCCCGAACAGGCCCGCGAATTCACCCTCACCCTCTCGCGGGTCTACCGCCGCGTGCTGGAACGCCGCAAGCAGATCCTCGCCACGCTGGCCGAAGAGATCGAATTCACGTGGCAATACCACTCGCTGCAACAGATCCGTTTCGGCGAGAGCCTCGAACTGACCACGGCCATCGACCCCGCACTGCGCAACCGCCGGATCCCGGCCATGAGCCTTCAGACGCTGGTCGAAAACGCCGTGAAACACAACCGCATCTCCACACGCAATCCGCTCCGCATCCGCATCCGCACCGAGGGCGAAACGCTGCTCATCGAGAACAACTGCACGCCGCGCGACAACGAATCCCCCGAATCACTCGGCGTCGGGCTCGAACGCATCCGCTCGGTCTACCGCTTCTACACCGACCAGAACATCTCGATCAGCATCGAGCAAGGGCTCTTCCGCTGTCGGCTCCCGCTCTTGCCCGAAGAGCAATAATCCCCCATATCGGCCATTCACACCCCCGATTCGGGCATTCACAACCGCAGATTTCCGCCTCTAAATAAAAAATTTTATTATTGCATCATGCGGATTTCGTCCCGCACGAAAAGGCAATAGGAAAATGAGAGATACACGCGGATTCATCCGGCCGCTGCTTGTGCTGACGGCGCTTCTCCTGCTCACGGCTCCCGCCGAGGCCCGGAAGCGTCAGCCGCGCAAGTCGAAGCGGTCCGAAGCGATCGCCCAACCGGGCGATACGACCCAAAACGAAAAGAGCCCCTACGAGAAGATCCTCCTTGAGGCCTCGACCGACCGGGGCATGTTCGACGTCCACCGCAAGGGGACCGATCTGTGGTTCGAGATTCCCGACTCGCTGCTCGAACGCGACATCCTGGTTGTCAACAAGATATCCGGCGTCCCCTATGCGCTCAACGATGCCGGGATCAACAAGGGTATGGGATTCGGCGAGAAACTCGTCCGCTTCCACAAGGATACCCTTTATAAAAAGGTATGGGTCACGACGCGCGACGCCCGCATCTCGGCCCCGGCAACGGACCGCATCGCCCGTTCGGTGAAGGACAACTACCGCGAATCGGTCATCGAACAGTTCCCGATCGAGGCCTACAATGCCGATTCGACCTCGGTGATCGTCAAGGTCAACAAGGTCTTCGACGGCAGCGAGAAGAGCTTCAACGACCTCTTCGGAGCACTGCGCTCGGGCAGCGTCAACCGCGAACTCTCGAAGATCGGCACGGTCAAGGCCTTCCCGCGCAACATCCTCGTCAAGTCGATCCTCGCCGGCAACCGCTCGGGCGAGGAGGGCGAACCGACGCCGCTCACCGTCGAGATCACCTCGAATCTGGTGCTGCTCGACCGCGAGCCGATGCGCCCGCGCTTTTCCGACGACCGCGTGGGCTACTTCGAGATCGGCCACCTCTACTTCAACGATACGCAGCAGAAGGCCGAAGAGCGGGCCTTCATCAACCGCTGGCGGCTCGAACCCCGCCCCGAGGATCGGGAACGCTATCTGCGTGGCGAACTGGTCGAACCGGCCAAGCCCATCGTGCTGTGGATCGATCCCGCCACGCCCGAAGTCTGGGTGCCCTACATCAAGCGCGGCATCGAAGAGTGGCAGGAGGCCTTCGAGGCCGCCGGCTTCAGGAACGCCATCCAGGCCCGTGAAGTCGGGCCCGACGAGGAGGCCGACTTCGACATCGACGACGTGCGCTACTCGGTGGTGACCTACGCCGCCTCGGAGCTGGCCAACGCCATGGGTCCCTCGGTCATCGACCCGCGCAGCGGTGAGATCATCGAAGCGGACATCATCTGGTGGCACAACGTCATGAGCATCCTCCACTCGTGGATTCGCCTGCAGACGGGTGCCGTCGACCCCGCGGCTCGCGCCAACGTGCTGCCTACGGAGCTGATGGGCAATGCCGTACGGTTCGTCTCGTCGCACGAGCTGGGCCACAGCCTCGGGCTGAAACACAACTTCGCCGCCTCGTACTGCGTGCCGGTCGATTCGCTCCGTTCGAAGAGCTACACCGATGCCCACGGCACGGCCAGCTCGATCATGGACTACGCCCGCTTCAACTACGTGGCGCAGCCCGAGGACGGCATCACGCAGCTCACGCCCCGTATCGGCGCCTACGACCGTCACGCCATCCGCTGGGGCTACCGCTGGCTCGATGTCGACGATCCCCACGAAGAGCTGCCGACGCTCAATGCCTGGCTGCGCGAACACGAGGACGATCCCGCATACCGCTACGGCGAACAGTCGCGCGAGGGGATCGATCCACGCGCACAGTCGGAGGATCTGGGTGACGACGCCGTGCGGGCCAGCCGCTACGGACTGGCCAATCTGCGGCGCATCATCCCCCATGTTGAGGAGTGGACCGCCCGCGAAGGCGAACTGCAATATGAAGCCGGACGCTTTCTGATGTCGATCGTCTTCCAATGGCTGACCTACGCCGACCACGTGAAGACCAACGTCGGCGGATTCTACCTCAACCAGGTCGTCACGGGCCACGACATCGACCGTTACGTTCCGGTGCCGGCCGAGATGCAGCGCCGCAGCGTCGACTACCTGATCGAGGAGGTCTTCCAGCTGCCCGAATGGCTCTTCGGCGCCGCGGCCTGGGACCACTGCTATCCGCATCGCACATCGCCTTTCGGTCAGATGGAGTACGCCCCCTACAACTTCGCCCGCGAACTCCAGTACAAGGTCTACTACGAACTGCTCGACGACCGCCGCATGCTCCGCATGTACGAGATCGAGGCCCGGCAGGGCCGCGGCCACGGGACCTTCACCCCCGAAGAGATGCTCGACCGCATCACGCAGGCGGTCTTCCTCCGCCCGGGCGGACGCTCGCTGACGCTCTACGAACGCATGAGCCAGAAGAACTACGTCGATGCGCTGATCGTCTCGTCGAACCTCACCATGGTGAAGACCACCAAGCTGGGTGCAACGCTCCACGATGCTCCGAGCGCGCTTGACGATGGCTGTCGCGGCTGCTGCCTCATGCATCAGGCTCCGGAACTCGAACTGCCCCGTCTGCCACGCCCCGAGGAGCTCGGACTGCAGACCCAGCGCAGCTACGAACTCATGCAGCGGGTCAGCGAGACCACCTCGGCCAAACGGGCCGAAATGCGAAGGCTGCTCACCGTCGTACGGAGCCGCAGCCAGAGCGGCGACACCGCCACCCGGAACCACTACCGGGATCTCGAATTGAGACTCAAGGAGGCCTTGAGAATGTTGTAACGAAAGCGCCGCAAAGCCGTCTTCCCCTCCGGAAAGACGGCTTTGCCCGACTTCGGGGGATAGCATCAGATGCTTACGATCCGAAACCGCACGGCGAAAATTGCTGTCAAAAACACGAAATTTACGAAAAATTCACTAATAGATTCACACTCCCATGAAACGATTCCTTCCGCTCATCATGCTGATCGTTCCGGTCATTGTCTCCGCACAGCAGACCCGGAAGATCACGGGCCAGGTACTCGACCGGGCCGACGGTTCGCCGCTCGTCGGAGCCACCGTCTTCATCGCCCCCGAAGAGACCCAGGCCAAGGATTACAACCCGCAGGGAACCATCGCCTACGACGAGGGGCGATTCGAGTTCACCCTCCCGGCCAGCGTTCACAAGGTCGTCGTCAGCTACCTGGGCTATGAATCCCAAACCGTTGACATCTCGGGCCGCAGTCTCTTCACGATCCGCCTCGATGCCACGTCGAATCAGGTCGATGCCGTCGTCGTCACCGGATACCAGCGCATCGAAAAGCGCAAACTCACCTCCTCGATCGCAAACGTCAAGATGGAGGACATCACGCGCGACGGCGTGGCCAGTGTCGGCGAGATGCTTTCGGGATCGATCGCCGGACTGACGTCGACCCCCACGACCGGTGCCCCGGGCGGCGCCAGCAAGGTCAAGATCCGCAGCACGGTGACGCTCAACGGCAACACCGATCCGCTGTGGGTGCTCGACGGCATTCCGCTCGAGGGCAACGACATCCCCACGGACTGGTCGTCGAAAGAGAACATCGACAACCTCTACAACCTCTCGATCGCCGGGTTGAACCCCTCCGATATCGAGGATATCACCGTGCTGAAGGATGCCGCCGCCACGGCCATCTACGGCGCCCGCGCCGCCAACGGCGTCATCATCATCACCACCAAGAAGGGCGCCCGCAACCAGCCCACGCGGGTGAACGTCTCGGCGTCGCTCTTCGTCACGGACCGTCCCGACCTCTCGAAACTCCATCTGATGAACGCCTCCGAGAAGGTCGACTTCGAGCTGGCCCTGGCCGCCGACGGACGTCTGAACTACCTCTCGTCGATGGGCGGCGTAGCCCGCATTCTGGACCGGGCCGACGAACGCACGGCCCTGCGTCAGGGCGGCATCGGGGCCCTCTCGCCCGAAACCCGCCGCGCAATCGACGCCCTGCGCACGGACGGCACCGACTGGGGCCGCGAAATCTATCGCGTGGCGCTCAACCAGCAGTACAGCTTCAACCTCTCGGGAGGCGGCAACCGCGCCAGCTACTACCTCTCGGGAGGCTACTACAACGAGGAGGGCACGACCGTCGGGACGGGCTTCGAGCGCCTCAACCTCACGATGAAGACCGACTACGACCTGCTGAAGAACCTCACCTTCGGAGCCTCGGTCTTCATCGGCCAGAACCGCAACAGCTCCTACGTCTCGGATACCGACGTGCTGGCCAACCCCTCGCGTTACAGCCGCACGGTGAACCCCTACTTCAACGCCTGGAACGACGACGGAAGCTACGCCTACGACCCCGACATGAACGCCTATCAGGGCGATAACGACAACGTGCTCGACTTCAACATCCTCGAGGAGCGCGCCAATACCTCCTACACGCTCCGCACGCGGTCGATCAAGTCGATCTTCGACCTTTCGTACCGTCCCGTGCGGGGGCTGCGCCTCTTCACGCAGTTCGGTCTGCAGGTCGACAACTCGTTCACCGAGAAGATGGCCCGCGAGGATACCTACTTCACGCGCAAGTATGCCCTCTACTCGGTGATCGACGGCGTGAGATACATGCCCCAGGGCGGCATCATCCAGAACTGGAACGCCGACCTGGCCCAGTATACCTGGAAGGCACAGGCCGAATATTCGGGTACGTTCGCCGAACGTCACGAAGTCGACCTGATGGCCGGTCTGGAGATGCGCGCCACGACCAACACGTCGGTCCACACCAAGGGCTTCGGCTACGACCCCCGCACGATGACCAACGAACCGATCGTCTTCCCGGCCACCGACAGCGGCCGCAATCTGGCCAACAGCACCTATTTCCGGCAGTATCAGCGGTCGTTCTACGAGAACCGCTACCTCTCCTACTTCTTCACGGCCTCGTACACCTACGACAACCGCTACACGCTCTTCGGCTCGATGCGTTACGACGGCACGAACCTCTTCGGTGTCGATCCCAAGTACAAGTTCAACCCCATGTGGTCAATCTCGGGCGCCTGGAACATCAACCGCGAACACGCCCTGCGCAACCTCGGATGGCTGAACAACCTGCGGCTGCGCGTCTCGTACGGCGCCCAGGGCAACATCGACCGCACGACCTCGCCCTACATCCTCGGCGAATGGACCACGCGCAACCCGGGAGGTGTCGTCGAGGATGCCATCAACGTCAGCTCGCCGCCCAACCAGAACCTCCGCTGGGAGACCACCTATACCTGGAACACGGCTCTCGATTTCGCCGCACTGGACAACCGCCTCGGATTCACCTTCGAGGTCTACGGCCGCCGCAGCAAGGATCTGATCACCTCGCGCATGATCCCCACCGAAACGGGATTCGTCACCACGTCGAGCAACTACGGCGAAATCTCGAGCCGCGGTATCGAATTCTCGATCAACACCGTGAACATCCGCACCCCGGGATTCCGCTGGGAGACGCAGATCAACCTGGCCCACAACACCGACCGCGTCGACCGCGTGCTGGTCAACGACAAGGACTGGAGCCCCTCGCTCGAGGGATACTCCTCGGCGGCGGTCTTCGCACTGCGCACCGCCGGACTTGACGCCAACGGCATTCCGATGTTCTGGAAGGAGGGGCAGAAGGTCTCGCTGCAGGAGTTCGTCAACTTCCGTCTCGAACAGACCGACCCCTTCGGACTCGGGATTCCCGAATACTTCGTCTACGGCCCGGTCATGGACCAGAACATCTCGGACGTGCGCAACCGCCTCTCCTACATCGGGTCGCTCAACCCCGATCTGACGGGCGGCTTCAACAACCGCTTCTACTTCGGCGGGTTCGACCTCACCGTATCGTGCAACTTCGTCATCGGCCAGCTCGTCAAGGAGACCCCCTTCTACTCGCCGACGGCCACCAGCCCCGGACAGAACTATTCGACCAAGGTCCGGCAGATCTGGTCGCCGGCGAACCCCTCGGGAATCTACCCGGCACTGGTCGGCAACCGGCAGTCCGACGGCTCGCAGTGGGGTGACACCTGGAGCGAGAATCCCGACCCCTACCGCGTCTACTACTGGATCCTCGACCAGAGCAACAGCTGGGGGGCCAGCGCCCTGTTCCAGAATCTCGACATCTGGTACCACCGGATCAACTACCTGCGTGTGAACAGCATCCGCCTCGGCTACACCTTCCCCGAGAAGATCACCCGCAAACTGCACATGGCTGGTCTCCGGCTGCACTTCGAGGCCCGCAACCCGCTGGTCATCGCCTCGAACTACGACGGATACTTCGATCCCGAGACCTACGGCAACATCTATGCGCAACCGCTGGCGCGAAGCTACTCCGTCGGTCTGAACATCACCTTCTAAAACGTGCGAAACATGAAAAAACGAGCATATATTCTTCTGGCGGCTCTCGCGACAGCCGGCTGCAACTACCTCGAGATCGAGCCCGTCGGGCAGGTCATTCCCCACAAGACCTCCGAATTCCGCGCCCTGCTCACCACGGGTTACTACGCCTATCCGTTCGGCGAGGCACAGTCCTACACGGCCCTGCTGGCCGACGAGGTCGGGATGATCGATGCCGGCGCCTTCCTGAATGCCGGCGACGTCGTGCCGCTGGGCTACAACTACACGTGGCAGTACGGCAGTCAGATGCAGGAGCTGCCCTACCAGTTCTTCTACCAGTCGATCTTCTACGCCAACGCCGTCATCGAGAACATCCGGGATGCCGACGTCGACGATGCCGGGGAGCCGATGGAGCAGATCCTCGGCGAGGCCTACGCCCTGCGGGCCTACAACCATTTCCAGCTGGTGAACCTCTACGGCCAGCCCTACAACCCCGCTACGGCCTCGACCGACCGCGGAATCGTCCTCTCGGGCCATATCGACATCGAACAGCAGTTCCGCCCGACGAGCGTCGAGAACGTCTACGCACACATCCTCGACGACATCGCCCGGGCCGAAGCGCTGATGAGCCTCGAACGGCAGCCCGACGCCACGCGCAACTACCGCTTCTCGCTCGATGCCCTCACGGCCTTCCGGGCCCGCGTGCTGCTCTACATGCAGCGCTGGCAGGAGGCCTACGATGCGGCCGTCACGCTGCTGGCGAAATATCCGCTTGTCGATCTGAACGCCGTCAGCGACAAGACACAGCTTCCCTGGCAGGCCGGTTCGACCGAGTCGATTCTGGCTCTCGACCGCCCCTTCGCCGCCGCAAACGGCGATCTGCGCCGGGCCTGCCTGCTGTCGGACGGAATCGTCAGTCTCTTCGATACGGCCAACGACCTGCGTTTCAACTACCTGCAGTCCAAGACCATCGAAGGCAGCGAACAGCCCCGCTACGGGGTCAACCGTTCGTCGTCGGACCGCATTTCGATCCGTGCGGCCGAGCTCTACCTCATTGCCGCCGAGGCCGGCTCGTATCTCCCTGCCGAATTGGACAAGGCGCGCGGCTATCTGCTCGACCTCGAGGCACGACGGCTCAAAACGGAAGCCATGGAGGCCCGTCGGAACAAAGTCGAGGGGCTGGATGCCGAGGCGCTGCGCCGCGAAGTGGCCGACGAACGGGCCCGGGAATTCCTGTTGGAGGGCCACCGCTGGCTCGACCTGCGGCGTACGACCCGTCCCGCCATCACCCACTCGTACGAGGGTTCCGCCTACACGCTCCAGCCCAACGATTCGCGCTATACGCTGCCTTTCCCGCAGTCGGCCGTCAACAACAATCCCGATCTGAACAGCTGATCGCGCCACCCCGTACAAAAAAAGAGCCCGGTTTTTGCACCGGGCCCTTTTTTTTGTAATTTTACGCACCATGAAAGCCCTCATCATCGAAGACGAACCGCTGTCGGTCGCCGAACTGACCAACACGCTGGCCGAGGTGGCCCCCCAGATCGAGGTGGTTGCCACGGCCGCCTCGGTGGCCGAAGCCACCGAACTCGTCGGTCGCGTCGACCACGATCTGATCTTCATGGACATTCATCTGGGCGACGGAAACGGCTTCGACATCTTCCGCCGGGCGGAGATCCGCGTGCCGGTGATCTTCATCACCGCCTACGACACCTACACGCTCAAAGCCTTCGAGAACAAGGGAATCGACTACCTGCTCAAACCCTTCGGGCGCGAGGATCTGCGCCGTGCGATCGACAAGCTGGGACTGCTCGCCCGGTTGGGCGGAAGTTCGACGGCAGACGACAGAGCCTCGACCGATACGGCCGCCAACAGCGCCGAACCGATCTATCAGGAACGTTTTCTGGTGCAGATCGGCGCCCGGATGCGATCGGTGACCGTCGACGAGGTCGCCTACTTCATGGCCGACGGCAAGTACCTGCATCTGGTGACCCACGACGGCAGGGATTATCTGCTCGACCGCACGCTCACCGAACTGAGTGAAAAGCTCTCGCCGAAACTCTTCTTCCGCATCAACCGACGGTTCATCATCTCGTTCGAGTCCATTCGCGAAATGATCCGCTACTCGGGAAGCCGCATCAAGGTTCAGCTCCAGCCGCCGCTGCCCGAAGGCGAGGAGGCATTGGTCAGCACCGACCGTGTGCAGGAGTTCCGCCAGTGGCTCAACCGGTAGTCCAACAACCCCGGGCCGCACCCAGTCCACCTTCAGCCCGGCACACTCCGAAACCCTTCAACACCCCGGGCCGCACCCAGTCCACCTTCAGCCCGGCACACACACCGACGTTCCGGTCCGTACCCTTCTGCCGGCTCCGGGTCGCTCCAAGGGCGATCCAGACCCGTGCCCGATCCAGCCAATTCCGCATTCGATCCATCGGGGAAAGGTGCAACCGCAACTCGTCATACACACCTCGCGCCGCCGCTTGCAGCACCCGCCATTCACGAAAACACCCCCGGCCAAACTGGCCAGGGGTGTTGATCCTCTCAGACGCGGCGCCGATCAGAACGGCAGATCGTCGGGATCCTCTTCCGGAGGGGTCGGAGCCGAAGCCGGCTGCGGTTGCGGTTGCGGAGCCTGCTGCTGGTAGGAGGCTCCGGCCGAAGCCGGCTGCGCGGAACCTCCCGACGGATAACCGCCCGGTTGAGCTCCGCTCTGCTGGTAGCCCCCCTGCTGGTAGCCCCCCTGCTGGTAGCCCCCCTGCGGATTGTTCGGAGCCGGATTGTCCGAACGACGCCCCAAGAGATTCATCACGTCGGCCAGAATCTCCGTCGACGTACGTTTGTTGTTATCCTTGTCCACCCACTCGCGCGTACGCAGACGCCCTTCGATATAGATCTGCGAGCCCTTGCGCACGTAACGGTCCACCACGTCGGCCAGACCCCGCCACAGCGTGATCGTATGCCATTCGGTGTGTTCCTTCGTCTCGCCCGACTGCCGGTCGTAGAGGCGTTCGGTCGTGGCCAGACGCAGACGGGCCACCTTCGTGCCCCCCTCCAGCGTGCGGACCTCGGGATCGATGCCCACGTTGCCGATCAGAATTACCTTGTTTACCATCGTCTATTTCAGATTTTTGATCATGCGTTTGAAAAGCAGCTCCATCTTCGCGCCGGCCTTGCGGCCCTGACGCTGGACGTCCTCGTGGTCGCCCACCTCGTCCGACAGTCCGCAGTTCGTGATCACCGACACGCCGAAGACCGGAATCGACATGTGCCGTGCCACGATCACCTCCGGAACGGTCGACATACCCGCGGCATCACCGCCGATGGCCTTGTAGAAGCGGTATTCGGCCTGCGTCTCGAACGTCGGACCCGTACCGCCGACATAGACGCCGTACTGGAGCTTGATATTCTCCTCTTCGGCGATGCGCGTCGCCTGGGCGATCAGATCGCGGTCGTAGCAGTTGTGCATGTCCGGGAAGCGGGGGCCCAGTTCGTCGAGGTTGTGGCCGATGAGCGGATTGGGCAGCAGGTTGATATGGTCGGTGATGACCATCAGGTCGCCCACGCGGAACGTCGGATTGATGCCGCCCGAGGCATTCGACACGAACAGACGGCCGATGCCCAGCTGCTGCATCACCCGGATCGGGAAGGTCACCTGCTGCATCGTGTAGCCCTCGTAGTAGTGGAAGCGCCCCTGCATGGCCACGACCTTGTGGCCCTCGACCTGGCCGAAGATCAGACGGCCCTTGTGACCCTGAACCGTTGAGACCGGGAAGCCCGGAATATCCTTGTATTCGAGCGTCCACGCCGTGTCGATCGTATCGGCGAAGCCGCCCAGACCCGTACCCAGGACAATGCCCACTTCGGGGGTGAAGCCCCCCGTATGCGCCTTGATGAAGGCTGCGGTTTGTTTAATTTCCTCTAACATCTTTTTCCAGTTTTTGCAGAAAATCCGTTGCCGAATCCTCGATGAATGAAATATTGATCGGTTGGTAGTAGAGCGCCCGGCGCACCTCTTCGGGGACCTTGGCGCGGTTGGTCATCTTGACGGCATCCTTTTCGGTGGTGACGATCACCGCTCCGGGATGTTTCACGAGCAGCGCCTGCAGGGCGTGCATGTCCCGGACCTTGTAGACGTGGTGATCGTCGAGGGTCATCTCCGCCACCACCTTGTAGCGGTCGTGCAGCGACCGCAGGAAGGGACCCGGATTGCCGATGCCCGACAGGGCGATCACCTCGCTGCCCGGAGCCAGCTGTCCGCTCGCCGCCTCGTCGGCATAGAGCGGCTGGGGAACGAAACTCTCGAAACGCGTGAAGTATACCCGCTGGTAGGCCACCTGGATCAGCACCTTGCTCAGAATCCGCCGGTCGATCGGAGCCATGTGTTCGGGGCACTTCGTGACGACGAAGTAATGGGCCCGGTGCAGCTCCTCGGGCAGATCGCGCAATGTTCCCTCGGGCAGCATGCGGTCGTGCTGCACCGGGCGCGTGGCATCAATCATCACCACGTTGACCTTCGGTTCGACGTAGCGGTGCTGGAAGCCGTCGTCCATGATGATGAGGTCCACCTCGGGATGTTCGGCGCGGATACGGCGGATGGCATCCGCCCGTTTCTCGCACACGACCACCAGTGTCTCCGGGAACTTGAGCTTGATCTGCAGGGGTTCGTCCCCCACGTCCCGGTAGTGGGAATCGCACCGCACCTCGAGATAGCCCTTCGTACGGCGGCCGTAGCCGCGCGACAGGAGCGCCACGCGGTGCATCTGCGACATGTAGGCGATCACCATCTCGGCCATCGGGGTCTTGCCCGTGCCGCCGACGGTGATGTTGCCGATGCAGATGATCGGGATGTCGAACTTCTCGCTCTTAAGGATGCCCCAGTCGAAGAGGCGGTGACGTATGGTCACCCCCATTTTATAGAGGAAGGCCGCAGGTGCGAGCAGGCATTTGAGCATTATACTACCGGTTTGAACAGTTCACGTTCAAAGGTAACAATTATTCTCCGGATCGCCAAACCCGGCGCTCTAAATCTGGCCGCGCGGCACAAAAAGGCAGAGCGGAATCCGCCCCTGCAGGCTTCGGAATCGGCTCTGGGAAGCGTCTGAATGCGCCCAGGTGCGTTTTTCGGATTCACCCTCTGAAAAGCGCCGACGACGACATCCCCATACCGTTTTTTTTTGTATCTTTGCTTCGATTATGAAGAATCTGCGAACACTCCTCTGCGCCCTGCTCCTCGTGGGAGCCACGGCCTGCGGCCGCCACGCCGCCGAAAACGATACGACTGCCGAGACGGAAGCCCCCGAAAACCTCCTCTACGGAATCAACGTTGATAACTACCGCACCGAAACCGGCGAGGTCGGCAGCGGCCAGACCATGGGCGGAATCCTCAACCGGTACGGCATCTCGGCCCTCCAGGTCGACCGTCTGGACAAGGCCGCCAAGGAGATCTTCCCGCTGCGCAACATCCGCGCCGGACACAAGTACACGGCCTTCATCCACGAAGACTCGCTCTATGCCCCCCACCTCGACTGGCTGGTCTACGAATCCTCGGTGACCGACTACGTCGTCTTCGGGTTCCACGACAACGACTCGGTCTCCGTGCGCAAGGACTGCAAGGAGTACACGCTCCGCCGCACGAAAAAGAGCGCCGTGATCAACTCCTCGCTCTGGGGCGCCATCATGGAGCAGAATCTCCCCTACGCCCTGGCCGCCGATCTGGAGGACATCTACCAGTGGACGGTCGACTTCTTCGGCATCCAGAAGGGCGACAGTTTCACGGTGATCTACGACGAACGCTTCATCGACGACACCGTTTCGGTCGGCATCGGCCGCATCTGGGGCGCCAAGTTCACCCAGAGCGGCAAGGAGTTCTACGCCATTCCGTTCCGCCAGGGAGGCAAGATCCAGTACTGGGAGGCCGACGGCGGCAGTCTGCGCAAACAGATGCTCAAAGCTCCGCTGAAGTATTCGCGCATCAGTTCGCGCTTCACCTACGCCCGCAAACACCCCATCTACAAGGTCTACCGTCCCCACACGGGCGTCGACTACGCCGCACCGAAAGGTACGCCCGTACATGCTGTGGCCGACGGCGTGGTGATCTTCAAAGGCTGGGGCGGCGGCGGTGGCAACACCCTCAAGATCAAGCATGCAGGCAATCTACAGACCGGATACCTCCACCTGAGCCGCTTCGCCAAGGGCATCTCGAAGGGATCGCGCGTCTCGCAGGGGCAGCTGATCGGCTACGTCGGTTCGACGGGCGCCTCGACGGGCCCGCACCTCGACTACCGCATCTGGAAAAACGGCAAGCCGATCGATCCGCTGAAGATCCCCTCGGAACCGGCCGAACCCATCTCAAAGGAGAACCGTCCCCTCTTCGAGTTCGTCCGCGACCGCATCATCGCCGAACTGAACGGCGACGTGAAGCCCGAAGAGCGTATCACACAGCTCGATTCGCTGCAACTGCCCGCCCCGACAACGCCCGTCGCCGCGCAGAGCGACAAAAACGACGAAAAATAACCCGACATCCCGCAGAGCGACCCGCAAGAAACACACATGGAACGTATCGGAGTCATCATCGTAGCCGGAGGCAGCGGACGCCGCATGGGCGGAAGCATTCCCAAGCAATTCCGCCTGCTGGGCGGCCAGCCCGTACTGGCCCGTACGATCGGGAGCTTCGCCGCGGCACTGCCCGGCGCCGAGATCGTCGTCGTCCTCCCCGAACAGCACATCCCCTTCTGGCGGGACCTCACGGCCCGTTTCGAGGTGGCCCGCCACCACGTAACAGCCGGAGGCAAGGAGCGTTTCGACTCGGTCCGCTGCGGTCTGAAGGCCCTGCGGAGCGATCCCGATCTGATCGCCGTGCAGGACGGCGTACGTCCGCTGGGAACCACGGAGATGATCCGCCGCGTGGCGGAGACCGCCCTCACCTACGGTGCCGCCATTCCCGTCGTGGAGCCCGTCGATTCGTTCCGCCAGATCGATGGCGACCCGAAGGCCGCCGACCCGAAGTCGCATCCGACCGACCGCAGTCGCCTGCGCATCGTACAGACCCCGCAGATCTTCCGCAGCTGGCTGCTGCGCGAAGCCCTCGAACAAGACTTCCGCCCGGAGTTCACCGACGATGCCTCGGTAGTCGAGGCGGCCGGTTATCCCGTCTTCCTGGCACGGGGCGAACGCGGAAATCTGAAACTCACCACCCCCGAGGACTTCCTCATCGCCGAAGCCCTCCTTGCCGCCCGCGAAGGGGAGGACGAACCCGGCGATGCGGACAACCCCACGGAAGAACCCGCCCCGACAACCCATGCCGCTGAAACCTGCCCCGGGCAGGAGGCTGCCCCGACGTGCGGGCAACAAACGCTCTCCGACAAACAATAATCCGACGGGATCCGTCGTTTGAAATCAATCCGCAAGAGCCGAAACACGCGATGCAGAGCATCTACAAATACCGCTTCTCCCGCCGGACGATCTACGTATCGATCGTCTATCTGGCCGTCTTTGCCCTGCTGGGCTGGGCGCTCTACCACCTCTACGAGGGCGGTTATCTCTCGGCGTGGTTCACCTCGTTCATCGTGGCGCTGATCGCCCTGATGGCCCTGTCGATTCCGCGCAAGATCGTCGTCATGGACGACCGCGTCGAGATCCGCTGTCTGCTCGACATTACCGAGATCCGTCGTGACGAGATCGCCTCGGTCCGCCGCGTCGAAAACCGCCGCATGAAGTGGCTCATCCCGATCTTCGGCGGCTACGGATTCTTCGGCTACTACGGCCACTTCCTCGATCTGAGACGCCTCGACCGCGTGCGGATCTACGCCTCCGAATGGCGTAACTTCGTCGAGATCACCGACATCTACGAAGATCGGCTCTACGTCTCCTGCACGGATGCCGACCGGCTCGTAGCCGAACTGACACCCCCCGGCGGAAACCGGCCCGATGAGGAAGACGAGGAGGATGAAGAGGAAGACGAGGAAACCGAAGAGAAGAGAGACGGGACTTCTGAAACGTCCGGCCGGGAAATGTCCGGGAAACTCCCCGACACAAGCCATTCCCCGCAAAACCAGGCAGCCGACGCAGCCGATGCCGTTTTGGAGAAGAACGGAGGCGAGGCCGCCGCTGCCGGCATTCAGACCGTAAACAAGCCGGAGTGATCCCGGCAGTCAATTTGCATATCGAAAACCATTATTCACCATTTAAAAGACGAAAAAAGATGAAAAAGTATCGTTGTGAAGTCTGCGACTGGGTATACGACCCCGCAGTCGGCGATCCCGATGGAGGTATCGCCCCCGGAACGCCGTTCGAGGAGATTCCCGAAGATTGGGTTTGCCCCGTCTGCGGCGTCGGCAAGGACCAGTTCGTGGAGGTTGCCGAATAGTTTCCGCATCATCGGAAACGACAGGACGCACCCCGGTCGGGGTGCGTCCTCATTTTTTATCCGTCTCTGACGCAAAAAGGGGCCGGACCCGCGTCCGACCCCTTGCAACCGCCCTCCCGCCGGTGTCAGTTGACGTTCGGCAGGAAAGAGTAGTTCTTCGAATAGTCGAGCATCTGCTCCACGTAGTTGGCCGGGTAGGAGATCTTCACGTCGACGATCTGTCCATCCTTCTCGACCAGTTCGTATTCGGGATTCACAAAGCCGCCGTAGGGCTCGATATGGAGAGCCGCATAGCGCTCCAGCACCTCGTTGTGCAGCGTCGGATCGACCTGCACGCCATAGCGCTCGACCAGCTCCCGGCCAGCTTCGTAGTCACCCTCGGACTTGATGCGCTGCACCTCGCGGAGCAGCTTGCCGAACAGCATGCGCAGCTTCTCGAAGTCGTTGACCACCACGTAGGTTTTGCCCTGCTGCTTGACCAGCTCGATGACGTTGTCGGCCCGGCCCTGCTCGTAGCACCACTCCGAGATCAGCTTGCGGTTGCGCATGTGCGACTCCTCGACGTTCTTGCCCGGTTCGATGCGGGCCAGCTGCGTCATCAAGCCGTTTATCACGTAGTGCGCGTAGCCGGCCTTGGCCACGTCGAACGACGGAACAAGCCCCAGTTCGACCAGCTTTTCGTCGCCCAGGTAGTAGAGGCCGAAGAGGTCGGCACGCGCCTCCTCGAGCGTCGATCCGTAGCTGCGCAGTTCGGAGCCCGTCACGCCGGGAGCCAGCTGTCCCGAACCGTGGCCCAGACACTCGTGCAGGTCGGTATGCAGATCATCGGCCAGTTTGCCGTACTTGTCCATCCGCTCGCGGTCCTCGGCCCGCAGCACGAACTCCTCGTTGAAGCCGTTGCCGTGTGCCGCCTGGTCGTAGGCGTAGGTGATGTTGTCGATCGTGACGGATTTCGAGCCGTACTCCTTGCGGATCCAGTCGGCATTCGGGAGGTTGATGCCGATGGGCGTCGAGGGGAAGCAGTCGCCGCCCAGCATCGCCACCGTAATGACCTTGGCCGACACCCCCTTGACCACCTTCTTGCGGTACTGCGGATCGACGGGCGAGTGGTCCTCGAACCACTGGGCATTCGACGAGATGGCCTCCGTACGATGGCAGGCCGCCGAATCGACGAAGTTCACGTTGGCCTCCCACGAAGCCTTGAAGCCCAGCGGATCGCCGTAGGTTTCGATGAATCCGTTGACGAAGTCGACGTTCGAAACCGTGTCGCGCACCCAACCGATATTATAGCGGTCGAACTCCTTCAGGTCGCCCGTACGGTAGTAGGCGATCAGCGCGGCGATGTTCGACTTCTGCGGTTCGCGGGCCACCGCCTCGGCCTTCTCGAGCCAGTAGACGATCCGCTCGATGGCAGCCGAGTACATGCCGCCGATCTTCCACGTACGCTCGACGAGCTTGCCCGCATCGTCCTTCACCAGCTGGCTGTTCAAGCCGTAGGAGACCGGCTCGGGATCCGACGCATCGGCCGCCGCCATGCCCGCATAGAAGCTCTCGGCCTCGGCCTGCGAGACACCTTTATAATAGTTGCTCGACGAGGTGAGCAGCAGATCGTCGCCCGCCCGCTGGTTCAGGCGCGTGGGATACATCGACGGATCGAAGATCGCCAGGCAGACCTCCTTGCGCAGGGCGTTCAGGTCGCCGAACTTCTCCTCGGGAATCGTCTCGATGACGTCCAGAAGGTAACCCTCCGAGAATTCGGGCGTGAACTTGTCGTTCGAATAGTGGTGATGGATGCCGTTGGCGAACCACACCTTCTTGAGATACTTCTCCAGAGCCTTCCACTCGGGCGTCGAGCGGTCGCCGGCGTAGTTTTCGTAGACCACCTCGAGGGTCCGGCGCACCGGAAGGTTCGCCGCGCAGTTCTGGTCGAAGAGGATGTCCCGACCGCATTTGGCCGCTTCCGAAAGATAGTAGATCAGCTCCTTCTGCTCGAGCGGAAGCGTCTCGAAGCCCGGAACTTCATAACGGATAACCTTGATGTCGTCGAAACGATCGACGATCCACGGCGCCGCGCTCTTCTGCGAAGCGTCGCCGCACGAGGTCATGACAGGTAAAACAAGGGTCATGGATGCAATGGTAAAAAGCCTTTTCATGCGCAGTATGGCGTTAGTTTCCGTCAAAGATAGTGCATTTTTTGAAATTTTCCTTCGTTATGTCTGCGGGAATTTCTACCTTTGCCCCGCAATCCGTTTCAGAGTGAGACGAATTCATTTTCATTCGAAAAGAGATGAAAGTATTTACAAGCGTCAAAGAGCTTCGCGCCGAACTCGATCGCACGGAGCAGTCCGGGATCGGTTTCGTGCCCACGATGGGTGCCCTGCATGCAGGTCACCGCTCGCTCGTCGAACGCGCCCGGCGTGAAAACCAAACGGTCGTCGTAAGCGTCTTCGTGAACCCCACGCAGTTCAACGACAAGAACGATCTGAAACACTATCCCCGCACCCCGGAGGCCGACGAAGCGCTGCTGCGCGATGCCGGTGCCGACTTCGTGCTGATGCCTTCGGTCGAGGAGATCTACCCCGAACCCGACACCCGCGTCTTCGACTTCGGTCAGGTCGACAAGGTCATGGAGGGAGCCACACGCCCCGGACACTTCAACGGAGTGGCCCAGGTCGTCAGCCGGCTCTTCTCGATCGTGCGCCCGGCCCGCGCCTACTTCGGCGAGAAGGACTTCCAGCAGATCGCCGTCATCCGCGCCATGGTCGAACAGCTGCACCTGCCCGTTCAGATCGTCGAATGCCCGATCGTCCGCGGTGAGGACGGACTGGCCCTCTCGTCACGCAACCAGCTGCTCGATGCCCCCCACCGCGCCGCCGCTCCCCATATCTACGCCACGCTGCGCCGCGCCGTCGAGATGTCGAAGAGGCTCGATCCCCAGGCCCTGAAGGAGTGGGTCGTACGTGAGGTCGAGAGCAATCCCCTGCTCAAGGTCATCTACTACCAGTCGGTCAACGCCCGCACGATGCAGGAGGTCCACAGTTGGGACGACTGCGAACGCATCCAGGGCTGCATCGCCGTACAGGCCGGCGACATCCGTTTAATCGACAACATCCGTATCCGATAATGAAATTCCAGATCGAAGTCATCAAATCGAAGATCCACCGCGTGACGGTCACCCAGGCCGATCTCAACTACGTGGGCAGCATCACCATCGACGAGGCCCTGCTCGAGGCCGCCAACATGATCGAGGGGGAAAAGGTCCAGATCATGGACAACAACAACGGCGAACGCTTCGAAACCTACATCATCAAGGGGCCGCGCAACAGCGGCTGCATCTGCCTCAACGGCGCCGCAGCCCGCAAGGTGCAGGTCGGCGACATCATCATCATCGCCTCCTACGCCCTGATGGATTTCGAGGACGCCAAGCAGTTCCGCCCCTGGGTCATCTTCCCCGACACGGCGACCAACCGCCTCATCGAATAGTCCGGAGCCGGGCCGGGTGGTGGAAAGTACCGCAGGAAGACGAAGAACCCCGAAAAGTACCGGAGGCCCCAGGAGGTCTCAAGAGGACAGAGGAGGGCACCGAACAGCGCCGGAAGTCACAGGAGGGCAGAGGAAGCCACAGGAGGACAGAGGGGGCACCGAACAGCGCCGGAAGTCACAGGAGGTCTCAAGAGGACAGAGGAGGGCACCGAACAGCGCCGGAAGTCACAGGAGGGCAGAGGAAGCCACAGGAGGACAGAGGGGACACCGAAAAGCCCTGAAGCCTCAGGAGGACAGAAGGAGACCGAAGAGTGCCATGGAGGGCAGCGGCAGGCAAGCAGGAAACCCTCCAAGCGGCGGACAATCCCGGCTCAGACCAAACGCCTGTCCCGAAGTGCTAATGATCAAGGAGCATCGAATCGCCCCAAAACGGCCTGTCGGGCCGAGCAATAGAAAAATCTCCCTTCAAAAGGGGGATTTTTCCATTTAAAATTCTATCTTTGTCTCGATCGGACTACCGCCCCCAAGCCGCTATGGATATTCTTCTGTCGATAAGCGCCTTTCTGCTCGCGATTCTCGGAATCGCCGGCTGCATCGTCCCGGCACTTCCGGGAACCATTCTCTCCTACGGCGCCCTGCTGTGCGCCTGCTTCACCTCCTACTCCCAGATTGGCGCCACGGCCCTCTGGGTATGGCTTGCCGTCTGCGTGGCGGTCAGCGTCGCCGACTACTTCCTCCCGGCCTGGATGACCAAACGCTTCGGCGGTTCACGCGCCGGATCGATCGGCGCCACCGTCGGCGTCTTCGTCGGATTTTTCCTCCTGCCGCCCGTCGGGATCATCCTCGGCCCCTTCCTCGGCGCTGTCGTCGGCGAACTCTTCAACAACCGGCAGGATTTTGCCAAGGCACTGGTCGTGGGATGCGGATCGTTCCTCTCGTTCATCGTCGGAACCGGCATCAAACTCATCGCCTCGATCGGCATCTTCATCCATATCCTGGCCGATACGTGGCCCGCTCTGCGCAACTGGCTTGCAACCGTTTTCTAAACAATAAACCTCATTTATGAAAAAACTACTCACGCTGGCCGTCGTTGTCGTGGCGCTGCTCGCCGCTGCCTGCAGCAAATACAAGTACGAGACGGTCGAAGGCGATCCGATGAACACGCGGATCTACACCCTTCCCAACGGTCTGAAGGTCTACATGAGCGTCAACAAAGAGACGCCCCGCATCCAGACCTACATAGCCGTGCGCGTCGGCGGCAAGAACGACCCCGCCGAAACCACCGGTCTGGCCCACTACTTCGAACACCTGATGTTCAAGGGCACGCCCAACTTCGGAACCTCGGACTATGCCGCCGAGAAGCCCCTGCTCGACCAGATCGAACAGCTCTTCGAGGTCTACCGCCAGACGGAGGACGAAGCCGAACGCGCAGCCATCTACCACCGCATCGATTCGATCAGCTACGAAGCCTCGAAGATCGCCATTCCGAACGAATACGACAAGCTGATGGCCGCCATCGGCGCCAACGGAACCAACGCCTACACGTCGCAGGACATGACCGTCTACGAGGAGGATATCCCCTCGAACGAGGTCGACAATTGGGCCAAAATCCAGGCCGACCGCTTCCGCAACCCCGTCATCCGCGGCTTCCACACCGAGCTGGAGACCATCTACGAGGAGAAGAAC
Source organism: uncultured Alistipes sp. (assembly GCA_944321945.1). Taxonomy (GTDB): domain Bacteria; phylum Bacteroidota; class Bacteroidia; order Bacteroidales; family Rikenellaceae; genus Alistipes. Next base: position 29,721 of record CALUNE010000008.1, on the reverse strand, counting down.
ATGTCCCTGACCAAGGATAACCGCAAGGTCTGGGAGGCCCTCGATGCCGCCCTGTTCCCCCATCACCCCTACGGCACACAAACCGTGCTGGGTACGCAGGAGCACCTGAAAAACCCCTCGATCACCAACGTCAAGAACTACCACAAGACCTACTACGTCCCGAACAACATGGCTATCTGTCTGTCGGGTGATCTGAACCCCGACGAGGTGATTGCCACCATCGACAAGTACTTCGGCGACATGCAGCCCAACGAGAACCTGCCGAAGCTCGAAATCAAGCCCGAAGAGCCCATCACCGAGCCCATCGTGCGCGAGGTGTACGGTCTGGAGGCGGCCAACGTCCAGATGGGATGGCGGCTGCCGGGCACGTCGTCCGACCCGAACGACGTGGCACAGATCGCCAGCGCCATTCTCAACAACGGTCAGGCCGGCCTGATCGACCTGGATCTCAACCAGCAGCAGAAGGTCCTCTCGGCCTACGGCGGTTACGCGGGCCAGCCCGATTACAGCACCTTCATCGTGGGTGGCAGCCCCAAGGCCGGACAGTCGCTCGAGGAGGTTCGCGACCTGCTCCTCGGCGAGGTGGCCAAGCTGCGTTCGGGCGACTTCGACGAAGAGCTCATCCAGGCCTCGATCAACAACTTCAAGCTCTACCGGATGAAGGAGCTCGAATCGAACGGTTCGCGCGCCGACCTGTACGTGCAGTCGTTCATCGCCGGCACGGACTGGGCCGACGAAGTCGCTCAGCTCGACCGCATGTCGAAGATCACCAAGCAGGATGTCATCGACTGGGCCAACAAGTACCTCGGCCCCGAAAGCTACGCCATCGTCTTCAAACGCGAGGGTGAAGACCGAAACGTCCAGAAGATCGCCGCCCCGAAGATCACCCCGATCGTCACGAACCGCGACAAGCAGAGCGACTTCCTGACCGAAATCCAGAACTCCGAGGTGAAACCCATCGAACCGGTCTTCGTCGACTACCAGAACGACATGTCGCAGTTCGACGTGCGTGAAGGCATCCACGTCCTCTACAAGAAGAACGACCTGAACGACATCTTCACGCTCAACTACATCTTCGACACGGGCTTCGAGAACGATCCCGCCCTCGAACTGGCCTTCGACTACCTGAGCTACCTGGGTACCGAAGCCATGTCGGCCGAACAGATCGCCTCGCAGATGTACGACATCGCCTGCTCGTTCTCGATGCGCGCCGGCAGCAACACCTGCACCATCTCGATCTCGGGTCTGAGCGAGAACATGCCACGGGCCATGGAGATCGTCGAGGGGCTGATCAACGGGGCCGTCGCCGATGAGGCGATCCTCGAGAACCTCAAGCAGGATCTGATCAAGTCGCGCGCCGACGCCAAACTCAGCCAGGCAAAGAACTTCTCCGCCCTGCAGACCTACCTCATCTACGGCGAGGAGTTCATCCGCCGCACGACGCTCACCAATGAACAGCTGCAGGCCCTCGGATCGGAGGAGCTCATCGCCCGCGTGCGTGATCTGCTGAACAAACAGCACGAGGTGCTCTACTACGGCCCGATGACCCGGGACGAGGTCCGCAAGAGCCTGGCCGATCACCACAAGGCCGCCGCACACCTCACCCCGCTGGAGAAGCACTACCCGAAGAAACAGCTCACGGAGCAGAACAGCGTCATCCTGGCCCAGTACGATGCCAACCAGCTCTACTACTTCCAGTACTCGAACCGCGGCGAAGCCTTCGACGTGAAGAACGATCCCGGCATCACGCTCTACAACGAGTACTTCGGCGGCAGCATGAACTCGATCTGCTTCCAGGAGATGCGCGAGGCACGCGGCCTGGCCTACACGGCGTCGGCATGGCTCGCATCGCCCTCGTTCGCCGATGACAGCTACTCCTACATCTCGTTCATCGCCACGCAGAACGACAAGATGCAGACCGCCGTCGAGGCCTTCGACGAGATCATCAACCAGATGCCCGAATCGCCGGCCGCCTTCCAGATCGCCAAGGATGCCATTCTGACCCGTCTGCGCACGGACCGCACCACCGGAATCAACGTACTCAACTCCTACCTCGCACTGCGCCGCCTCGGACTCACGGAAGACCGCGACCGGCAGATCTTCGAGAAGGTGCAGTCGATGACCCTCGACGACGTGAAGGCCACGCAGCAGAAGTGGGTCAAGGATCGCCCCTACACCTACGGCATTCTGGGCGATATCAAGAACCTCGACATGAACTTCCTCAAGACGTTGGGCCCCATTACCACCGTCTCGCAGGAGGAGATCTTCGGATACTGATCCCCTCTCCGTACGACGGTCCGGAACCGGGCCGCCCGAGATGAAAAAGACCCCGGAGGCCGTTGCTTCCGGGGTCTTTTTGTTCGGTATTCCGCGGTGTTCGATCCGCCGCGGGATCAATAGCGGTAATGCTCGGCCTTGTAGGGTCCGTCCTCCGGAACGCCGATGTAGTCGGCCTGCTTCTTCGTCAGACGCGTCAGCTCGACGCCCAGATTGTCCAGATGCAGACGGGCCACCTCCTCGTCCAGATGCTTCGGCAGGCGGTAGACATCCACCTTGAGATCCTTCTGCCACAGCTCCATCTGGGCCAGGCACTGGTTCGTGAACGAGTTCGACATCACGAACGACGGATGTCCCGTGGCGCAGCCCAGGTTCACCAGACGTCCCTCGGCCAGAATGAAGATCGAGTGGCCGTCGGGGAAGGTATACTTGTCGACCTGCGGCTTGATGTTCGTCTTCACGGCATCGGACTTTTCGAGGCGGGCCATCTGGATCTCGTTGTCGAAGTGGCCGATGTTGCAGACGATGGCCTGATCGCGCATCTGCTGCATGTGTTCGAGCGTAATGATGTCGCAGTTGCCCGTGCAGGTGACGTAGATATTACCCTCGGCCAGGGCGCTCTCGACGGTCTTCACCTCGAAGCCCTCCATGGCGGCCTGCAGCGCGCAGATCGGGTCGATCTCCGTGACGATCACCCGTGCGCCGTACGAACGCATCGACCGGGCGCAGCCCTTGCCCACGTCGCCGTAACCGCACACGACCACCACCTTGCCGGCAATCATCACGTCGGTGGCACGCTTGATGCCGTCGGCCAGCGATTCGCGGCAACCGTAGAGGTTGTCGAACTTCGACTTGGTGCAGGAGTCGTTGACGTTGATGGCCGGGACGAGCAGTTCGCCGGCGGCCTTCATCTGATAGAGCCGGTGAACGCCCGTGGTGGTCTCCTCGCTCACGCCCTTCCATTCGGCCACCGTCCGGTGCCACTTCAGGGGATCTTCGGCCAGCACCTGCCTGAGCGTCGAGAGGATCACCTCCTCCTCGTACGACGAGGGGGCATATTCGAGCGAGCTGGCATCGTTCTCGGCCTTGAATCCCTTGTGGATCAGCAGCGTGGCATCGCCGCCGTCATCCACGATCAACTGCGGGCCCTTGCCGCCCGGGAACGACATCGCCATGGCCGTACACCACCAGTATTCGGGCAGCGTCTCGCCCTTCCAGGCAAAGACCGGAACACCGTCCTTGGCGATGGCCGCGGCAGCGTGGTCCTGCGTCGAGAAGATGTTGCACGAGCACCAGCGCACGTCGGCTCCCAGTTCGACGAGCGTCTCGATCAGCACCGCCGTCTGGATCGTCATGTGCAGCGATCCCATGATGCGGACCCCCTTCAGGGGCTTCTGCGGTCCATACTTGCGCCGTACGGCCATCAGGCCCGGCATCTCATGCTCGGAGATCTCGATCTCCTTGCGTCCCCATTCGGCCAGCGACAGGTCGGCTACCTTGTAGGGAAGCGATTGATCCAAAAACATATCGTTTCAAATTTAAGTGTTGTATCCGTTTCGGCGCACGCGGCACGGCGGCACCGTTCCTCATTCGGTTAACCCTTCAACCGACGCAGCACGGCCTCGCGGTCGCGTGCGATCTGTTCACGCAGCTCCTCGACGGAGGCAAAACGCCGCTCGCCACGGAGCCGTTCGATCAGTTCGACCCGCAGGCACAGCCCGTACAGTTCGCCCGCAAAGTCAAGCACATGTGTCTCCAGCCGGCGTTCCGTACCGCCCACCGAGGGGTTGCGCCCCAGATTCGACAGGGCATCGTACCAGCGGCCGTCGATCAGTGCCCGTGAACGGTAGACCCCGTCCTCGAGCCCCAGATTGGCCGGCACCGCCAGATTGGCCGTCGGGAAGCCCAATTCGCGCCCCAGACGACGTCCATGCTCCACCACCCCTTCGATCACCACCCGTTCCATCAGATCTTTTCGGTCAGTTTGCGTACCAGGCTGAATTGCGAGAAGAACTCCTTGGCGAAGACCCGCAGCACCGTATAGGAGGGAATGGCCAGCAGCATGCCCAGAATACCGGCCAGCGATCCGGCGATCAGAATCACCAGAAAGACCTCCAGCGGATGGGCCTTGACCCGTTCGGAATAGAGCGTCGGCTGGAGGATGAAGTCGTCCATTCCCTTGATGACCAGCAGCGAACAGACGATCACCAGCACCGTATGGCCGACTGGATGGTCGGCGATCGGCGTCACGATGCCCACCAGTACCGAGAGGATGCCGCCGATCAGCGGCCCGGCATACGGCACGACGTTCATGATGCCCATGATCAGCCCGATGAAGGCAGCGTCGGCCGTCTTCATGCCGAAGGCCATCATCACCAGCGACACGGCGATCATCAGCAGCAGGCTCTCCGAGAGGATGCCCGTGAAGTAGCGTCCGAGCAGCAGTGTCACCGAATCCAGCGCACGGGTGATGTTTTCGTGGTAGTGTTCCGGGAAAACGGCCGTAACCATGGCATAGAAGAGCCCCTCCTCCTTGAGGAAGAAGAAGGTGATGAACGAGATCGAGAAGATGGCGATCACCGACGACAACACGATGCCGACAATCGACGAGAAGATCCGGTTGATCGAATCCAGATCGATGATCTGCCGCAGCGCTGCCGTCAGCTCCTCGGAGAGCGAGAAGGTGCTTTCGGGCATGGCGAACAGGCGCTGCAGATCGTGCTGAACACGGGCGATGGGTTCGCCGATGCTCTCGACGACGGCCGTAAGATCGACATGCGCGAACTGGTTGATCTTGTTGAAGACCAGCGGCACGAAGAGCGAAATACAGGCTGCGATGATGGCCCAGATCACCGCCAGTGTCACCAGGGCCGCCAGCCAGCGCGGCACCCGCCATCCCCGCACATGCAGATCGGAGAGCCGTTTGACCAACGGACGCCCCATCACCGCCAACACTGCCGAGACCAGAATATAAACGACGATCGACGAGAAATACCAGACCAGAAACAGCACGGCCATGGCGATGGCCGCGCCCACGATGAATTTCAGAACGGTCTGAGGCGTCGTTTTCATCGGCCTACTCCTTTTCTTCCATCTTGCGCAGGCGGGCGATCGGGGTCTGCGAGCCGACGGTCGGATCGCCGATCTCGACCAGCAGTTCGCTGTCCTTTGGAATCAGTACGTCGATGCGCGAGCCAAACTTGATGAATCCGCAGACGCTGTTCTGCTCGACGGGGTTGCCCACCTTCATATAGGAGACGATGCGCCGGGCGATCAGACCGGCAATCTGGCGGAACAGCACCCGCTGTCCCGACGGCATCTTCACCACCGTCGTGGTCCGTTCGTTTTCGGTCGACGACTTGGGGTGCCACGCCACCAGAAAACGGCCCGGATGGTATTTGAAATACTCCACAACGCCCCCTACGGGAACCCAGTTCATGTGGACGTTGGTGATCGACATGAAGATCGAGATCTGCAGCATCTCCTCCTGGAGATACTCCGTCTCGCGCACCACCTCGGTCACCACCACCCGTCCGTCACACGGCGCAAAGACCAGATCGGCATCGTGGATGCGCACCCGCCGCGGCTCGCGGAAGAAGGCCACGATGAAAAACCAGAAGAGCAGCAGGAAGATCGTACCTCCCCACAGCAGCGCTTCACCCGATTCGTTGACCAGCATTCGGTAGAACAGCCACCAGATCAGCAGGCACACTGCGCCCGAAATTCCGATGATCTTGTATCCTTCCTTGTTGATTCTCATATACGGTACGATTAGGAGTTACATGACAAAAAGCATATAGACGAAGACGAACGGTGCCGAGAGCAGCATGGCGTCGAAGCGGTCGAGCACGCCGCCGTGACCGGGGATCAGCGAACCGGAATCCTTGACGCCGGCCGCGCGTTTGAACATCGACTCGACCAGATCGCCCAGCACGCCCGTGATTGAGGCCACGAAGGCCAGTCCGGCCCATGCGACATAGCCTCCATCGAGTACGCGCGCCGCAACAAGGCCCATTGCCACGGCTCCGATAACCCCGCCGAAGAAGCCTTCCCACGACTTCTTGGGCGAGAGACGCTCGAAGAGTCGGTGGCGGCCGATCGTCATGCCCACCAGATAGGCAAAGACGTCGTTGGCCCAGATGATGAAGATGTAGAACATCATCACGCCGGGACTCCACGTCTCGCTGGCCACGATCGGGAAGTAGCACATCAGCGAGAAGGGCATTGCCACATAGACCACACCGAGAAGCGTCGTAGCGATGTCGGCCAGCGGATTCTCCCGCCGGCGGAACAGTTCGCAGATGAACATCACGGGCAGCAGCAACAGCAGGAAGGCCATGCCGCGGGCAAATGCTCCGCTGGCACTGCCCAGAATCTGGATGTCATCGCTGACGAAGGCGAAATTCAGCGCCAGCAGCACCAGGCCCGCAATCAGTCCGATGATTCGCTGCGGCGAATCGCCCCGCGCCTCGGCCAGCGCATAGAACTCCGTCATGCCCACGATCGTCAGCAGTGCCAGCAGTGCGCCGAAACTCCACTGCGACCAGGCGATGGCCCCCAGGACCACCACGGCAAGCACGACGCCGCTCGCGGTGCGGACCAGCAGATTCTTCATTTTGTCACTCATCGGTTTTGAAGGTTACAGTTGGCTGTTCAGGTTGGTTCGTTCGCTATTCGGGCTTTGCCGTCCCGGCGTCAGCCGACGCAGATCCAGGGGCAGATTTTCCCGAATCTCCCTCCGGCTTCGGATCGGCCTTGGCGGCTCGATCCGCGGTTTGGGATTCGGACGCTACAGACGGCGTGGAGGCCGGAGCCGCAGCGGTTGCCGAGGTCGGAGCCGGGGTCGTGGCAGCATCCGCGCTCGACATTTTCGAGGTACCGTCCGCCGGCTGTTCTGCATGAGCCTTGACCTCGGCTTCGCGACGCTCGCGTTCGATATCCTTCTTCCGCTTGCCGAAAATCCGCTCCACATCCTCGGTGAAGACCACCTCACGCTGCAGGAGCAGCTCGGCCAGCTCCTTCACGCCCGCCTGATGCTCCCGGAGCACCTTCTCGGCCATCGCGTAGGCCTGGGCGATGACGCGCCGTGCCTCGGCATCGATCTGCTGGGCCGTCTGCTCGGAGTAGGGTTTCGTGAACGACATGTCGCTCTGGCCCGTCGAATCGTAATAGGAGATCGTGCCCACCCCGTCGCTCATGCCGTAGTAGGCCACCATGGCGTAAGCCTGCTTGGTAACGCGCTCCAGATCGTTCAGCGCTCCGGTCGAAATCTCGCCGAAGGTCAGCTGTTCCGACACGCGGCCGCCGAGCGTCGCGGCCAGTTCGTCCATCATCTGCTCGCGCGTGGTGATCTGACGCTCCTCGGGCAGGTACCAGGCAGCACCCAGCGCCCGGCCGCGCGGAATGATCGTCACCTTGATCAGCGGGCTGGCGTTTTCCAGGATCCAGCTTACCGTGGCGTGACCCGCCTCATGGTAGGCGATCACGCGCTTCTCGTCGTCGGAGATGATCTTGTTCTTGCGCTCCAGACCGCCCACGATGCGGTCAATGGCCGCCAGGAAGTCCTCCTTCGAGATGAATTTCTTGTTGTGACGCGCCGCGATCAGGGCCGCCTCGTTGCAGACGTTGGCGATATCGGCGCCCGAAAAGCCCGGAGTCTGACGCGCCAGGAACGAACGGTCCAACTGCGGATCGAGCTTCAGCGGCCGCAGATGGACATTGAAGATCTCCTCGCGCTCCTTCACGTCGGGGAGCCCCACCTCGATCTGACGGTCGAAACGTCCGGCGCGCATGAGCGCCTTGTCGAGGATGTCGGCCCGGTTCGTGGCCGCCAGCACAATGACGCCCGTATTGGTCTGGAAGCCGTCCATCTCCGTCAGGAGCTGGTTCAGCGTATTTTCGCGTTCGTCGTTACCGGAGAAGCCGGCGTTTTTGCCGCGGGCCCGGCCGATGGCGTCGATCTCGTCGATGAAGACGATGCAGGGGGCCTTCTGCTTGGCCTGTTCGAAGAGGTCACGCACGCGCGACGCTCCCACGCCGACGAACATCTCGACGAAATCCGAACCCGAAATCGACAGGAACGGCACGTTCGCCTCGCCGGCCACGGCCTTGGCCAGCAGGGTCTTGCCCGTTCCCGGAGGGCCCACCAACAGCGCTCCCTTCGGGATCTTGGCGCCCAGTTCCCGGTATTTGTCGGCCTTCTTCAGGAAGTCGACGATCTCCATGATCTCAACCTTGGCCTCCTCCAGACCGGCCACATCCTTGAACGTGACACGTTTGGCGTTGTCCTTGTCGAAGACCTGCGCCTTGGCCTTGCCGACGTTCATGATGCCACCGCCGCCCCCGGCTCCCGCACCGCGGGCCATCGAGCGCATCACGAAGATCCACACCCCGATGATGAGGATCCACGGCAGCAGGTTGACCAGAATCGAGGTCCAGTCGTTACGTTCGTTGCGGTAGATGACCGGGACGTCGTGCCCCGACTGGGTTTCGGCCCCCTGCAGATCCTCGCGGAACGAATCCACCGAGCCGATCGTGAAGGTCAGCTGCGCCCCGCTCTCGGGAAGACGGCGGAACCGACGGTCCGTCGAATCGTTGCGGTAACGCACGGCCGCCTCCTGCGTGAGGTAGACCTGGGCTTCGTCGCGGTTGACAACCTCGATCTTGAGGACTTCGCCCCGCTCGACCATTTCGCGCACCGTCGACCAGTCGCTCTCAACGGGCCGGTCGTTCGACGGGCTGAAGAGATAATATCCGAAGATCAGTGCCGCAATCACGCCGTAAATCCACAGCAGCGAGGGACGCGGCATATTCATTTTCGGATTGCCGTTATGCTTGTTCTGATTCTGTGCCATAGGTTTTTACTCTTCGTATTCGTATTTCACCATCGGGGCATCGGCCCACAACTCCTCCAGGCGGTAGAAACTGCGCAGTTCGGTCTGGAAGATATGGACCACGACATCCACATAGTCCATGGCGATCCACACGGCATTCTGCTGGCCTTCGATCCGCCAGACCTTTTCGCCCAGCGTCTCGAGGACCTTCTCCTCGATGCCGTCGGCGATGGCCGCCACCTGCGTGGTGGAGTCGGCATTGCAGACCACGAAATAGGAACAGATGGCGCCGTCGAATCCCCGCAGGTCCAACGATACGATATTCTTGCCTTTCTTATCTTCAATCGCGCTGACGATCGTTTCGATCAGTTTGTCCATAAGATTCAATAGATGTATATAACCTTGCAAAGGTATGAAAAGAGAACGAGATTTGAAAATAACCGGTCAAAAATCGCGAAACAAGCCTCTTTTTCGGAGCAAGCGTTCGATTTTTCGGTATTTTTCATAATTTTGTTTGACTGAACTTACACCAAACTCTCACACCCCAAAAACGCAAATCCGTCATGAAACGACTTTTTGCCGTGGCTGTAGCCGTGGCCGCACTGCTTGCCGCAACCTCCTGCAAGAAAGACAAGCACGATTCGGGAACCGATGATCCGGGAGTTCCGTCCGGAACGATCCAGATCAACGACCGAAGCGAAACCATCCACGGAGTCTATTATCTCGAAGAACCGGCCGACATCGAGACCGGCAAGACGGTCGGAATACTGATTCTCGGTCCGGAAGGGGCCCCGGGAGCCGTCGAACCGGAGTTCTATCTCTCGTTCGAACTCTCCGAGTCGCTCTGCGGACAGACGATCAATCTGGCCCAACCGCTCGATACGCAAACCCGCCCGCTGCCCTATCTTTACATAAGTGCACGCAACGGCTCGGAGCGATTCACGGTCGACTACGACGAAGACCCCATTGCAGAGGTGGTCTCCGAAGGATCACTCTCGGTCACCCGCAACGGCGACCGGTTCGACATCCGCATCTCACTGAATTGCGCCGACGGCAACACGCTGCGGGTGGAATGGGCCGGTACGGCGGTCAGGCAGAACGCACCGTTTTGACAACGACGGCCCGGCCCCAACCGAAACCGGCCGGATGAATTGCACGCGAATCCCCGATGCCAGATCTGGCATCGGGGATTTCCCTTTTTTCCTCTCTCCAGCTTCACTCGGAATCTCCGACCGTCCCGACCGTTTCGACCCAGACCGCCTCGTCCCAGACCGCCTCGTCCCGACGAAGGCCATCGGCTCCGGAAAAGCCCCGGCGTCTATGCCGGCCGGGTGTCGCCGACACTCGACAGAATCGTATCGGTCAACGCCTTGATGATCGAATTCTTCACATAGGTGCGTCGCACCGCAATGGCAATCTTGCGCGACGTAGCCCCCTTGCAAAGGGTCTTCAGCTGATCCCGATGCTCGGCCGGAATATACTCGATGGCCATTTCGGGGATAATCGTCAGACACGGCGTGCAGTCGACGATGCGCATCAGCGTATCGAGCGATCCCGACTCGAACGAATAGTGCGACGGCATCGTCCGCCGCGCCTGGCACAACTCGATGATCTGATCGCGCATGCAGTTGCCCGGGCTCAGAATCACCAGATCCTTCAGATCGATATCCTCGATGCGGATGTTCTGCCGCTCGTACAACGGATTCTCGGGCGACACGTAGGCATAGAAGCGGTCGTTGAAGAGCTCCTGCTCGAGGATTCCCTCGCCGCACGTTCCGCTGGCCACCAGCGCCGCATCGATCCGGTCACGCTTCAATGCCTCGACGATGTCCGAGGTGATCATCTCCGAGATCTCCAGTTCGACCTTCGGATAGTCGTGCACGAAGGCCGGAATGAACTTGTGCAGCAGATAGGGGGCAATGGTCGGGATGACACCCAGACGCAGCTTGCCGGCCGTCTCGCCCTTCAGTTCGGCCACCGCTTCGCGGATGCAGTTGTAGGCCTTGATCGTCTCCCGGGCCCGCTCCAGCACCACCAGTCCCGCCTCGGTCGGAATGACGGGCTTCTTCGAGCGGTCGAGCAGCACCACGCCCAACTCCTCCTCCAGCGACTTGATCTGCATGCTCAGCGACGGCTGCGTGACGAAACAATGCTCGGCAGCCTGCGAAAAACTCCCGCAGTTGGCCACCGCCAACAGATATTCGAGTTGAATGATTGTCATAAAAGGCGTTTATTTTCCAACACGAAGATATAAAATAAATCTATATCCCGCAACTTTTTTAGGTCCCGCATCCGGTTTTTCGTATGTTTGTGATTAAAATATCGTTTTTTCATTTATGGCAAAGATCATTCTCACGGGCGACCGTCCTACGGGCCGCCTCCATCTGGGACACTTCGTAGGCTCGCTGCGCCGCCGCGTGGAGCTCCAGAACTCCGGACTTTTCGACCGCATCTTCATCATGATTGCCGACGCCCAGGCCCTGACCGACAACGCCGACAACCCCGAAAAGGTCCGTCAGAACATCATCGAAGTCGCGTTGGATTACCTCTCCGTCGGCCTCGACCCCGAAAAATCGACCCTCTTCATCCAGTCGCAGGTCCCCGAACTGTGCGAACTCTCGTTCTACTATATGAATCTGGTCACCGTCCAACGTCTGCAGCGCAATCCGACCGTCAAGGCCGAAATCCAGCTGCGCGGTTTCGCCGAAGGGGCCGTCGAGGGTGACACCGCCCAGCGGCAGGGTATCCCCGTCGGATTCTTCACCTACCCCATCAGCCAGGCCTCGGACATCACCGCCTTCAAGGCCACGACCGTCCCCGTGGGCGAAGACCAGGAGCCGATGATCGAACAGACGCGCGAAATCGTCCACAAGTTCAACGCGGTCTACGGCGAGACGCTCACCATGCCCGAAATCCTGCTGCCCGACAACGCCGCCTGCCTGCGTCTGCCTGGCACGGACGGCAAGGCCAAGATGTCCAAATCGCTCGGCAACTGCATCTACCTCTCCGATACGGCCGACGAAGTCAAAAAGAAGGTCATGGGCATGTACACCGACCCCGACCACCTGCGCGTGGAGGATCCCGGCAAGGTCGAGGGAAACACGGTCTTCACCTACCTCGACGCCTTCAGCCGCCCGGAACACTTCGCCAAATACCTGCCCGAATACGCCTCGCTCGACGAACTGAAGGCCCACTACCGCCGCGGCGGTCTGGGCGACGTGAAGGTCAAACGACTGCTCATCGCCATCCTCAACGAGACGCTCGACCCCATCCGTGAACGCCGCCACTACTACGAGGCCCGCATCGAGGAGGTCTACGACGTGCTACGCCGCGGCTCCGAGGCGGCCCGCGCCACGGCAGCCCAAACACTGGCCGAAGTGCGCCACGCCATGAAGATCGACTACTTCGAGGATCGGGAGCTCATCGCCGAGCAGGCCCGTCAGTACGCAGCCAAACTCCAACACTGACCCCTCCGCCCCGCATGGAGATCCGCGCCGACCGTATCTACGCCGCCTTTCTGAGACTGACCCGCAGACTCTCGAACCGCCAGATGATGATGCTTCTGGCGGTCGTGGTCGGTGCGCTCGCCGGACTGGGAACCTATCTCTTCGAGATGTTGCTCTACGCCATCAAGACCGGCCTGACCAACTGGTTCCCCGTCGACAGCGCCCACTTCCTCTTCCTGATCTACCCCGCCGCGGGTATCATCCTGGCTACGCTCTTCGTACGCTACATCGTTCGTGACAACATCTCCGAAGGCGTCACGCGCGTGCTGTACGCCATGTCGAGCCGCAACTCCCGCATCGCCGCCCACAACTGCTGGACCTCGATCGTCGGCGGCGCCACAACCATCGGATTCGGCGGTTCGGTGGGTCCCGAGGCCCCGATCGTACTGACCGGCGCCGCCATCGGCTCGAACGTCAGCCGTCTGGCCCGCCTCAACTACAAACACTCGACGCTGCTGCTCTGCTGCGGCGCCGGCGCCGCCCTGGCCGCCATCTTCAAGGCCCCGATCACGGGCGTGGTCTTCGTGCTGGAGATCCTGATGCTCGACATCACCGCCGCGTCGGTCATCCCGCTGCTCATCGCCTCGATCACCGCCACCACGATCGCCTTCACGTTCCGCGGCTTCGACCCCATCCTGGCCGTCACGCTGGCCCCCGAGGATGCCTTCGAACTGTGGCAGATTCCGCTCTTCATCCTGCTGGGCGTGCTGTGCGGACTGATGGCCTGGTACTTCACCTCGATGAATGCCCGCATCGGAGGCTTCTTCAAGAAGATCGACCGGCAATACAAGAAGTGGATCTGGAGCGGCGCGATCCTCGGCATTCTGATCTTCGTCTTCCCGCCCCTCTACGGCGAAGGTTACGAGGGTTTCACCTCGCTGATGCACGGCAACGCGCAGGAGCTGTTCGACAACTCGCTCTTCTACCGCTTCCGCGACATCGACTGGGTGATCATCCTCTTCGTCATCGCCACGATGTTCTTCAAGGTCATCGCCATGGCCTCGACCAATGCAGCCGGCGGCGTGGGCGGCACGTTCGCCCCGTCGCTGTTCGTCGGAGCCTTCACGGGCGCTTCGCTGGCGTTGATCTGCAACTCGCTCTTCCACTGGGAGGTATCGATCGTCTCGTTCACACTGGTCGGCATGGCCGGCGTCATGTCCGGCGTGATGAACGCCCCGCTGACCTCGATCTTCCTCATCGCCGAACTCTCGAACGGTTACGGCCTCTTCATCCCGCTGATGATTACCGCCTGTATCTCGTTCGCCGTCGACTACTACCTCGACCCCGACTCGATCTACACCAAGCAGCTCCGGCAGAAGGGCGAACTGCTGACCCACGACAAGGATCAGTCGGTCTTCGTCTTCCTGAAGCTCGAGGATCTGATGGAGACCGACTTCCTGCGCATCAAGGAGAACATGACCCTGGGCGACATCGTCCACATCATCTCCACGGCGCGGCGCAACATCTTCCCCGTGATCGACAATTTCGGGCGTCTGCTGGGGGTGGTTCAGCTGGACGACCTGCGAGAGGACATGTTCAAACCCGAAAAGTACGGACGTCCGATCTCCTACTACATGATCCCGCCGCCGGACAAGATCCTCGAACACGAGGCCATCCAGGGCGTCATGGAGAAGTTCGAGGACAAACACACGTGGATGCTGCCCGTCGTCGACAAACAGAACCACTACCTGGGATTCATCTCCAAGTCGCGGATTCTGAACGCCTACCGCGAACAGCTGGTCAAGATCCAGCAGTAATCCACAGAAGGGCCGTTGACGGGCCGGGCCTGGATCGGAGAGAAGACGATCCGAGTGTCCGCGCCGCCTGCAACGCAGCATCCCCGGCCGGAGGAGACATCCCCATGCAGCCCTGCCGGAAATCGACCATGAAGAAACAACACCGCACACCATGATCCCGTTCGACAAGCCCTCGTGGGCCGATGAAACAGACTGCGCCATCACACTCTGCGATACCGACGGCACGGTCTGCTACCAGAACAACCGCTCCGTGGCGGTCAATGGCGACGTGAGGGGCCGCTCGCTCCTCCCCTGCCACAACGACCGCTCGCGCGAAATCATCCGCCGGCTGCTCGAAACCGGCGGCAGGAATGTCTATACCATCCAGAAAAACGGCGTCCGCAAGCTGATCTACCAGACCGTCTGGCGCGACGAGGGGCGAATCGGCGGTCTTGTGGAGTTCTCGATGGAGATCCCCGAAGAGATGCCCCACTACATTCGAAAGTAATCCATTCAGATCCAAAATCCAACGCTTCGATCCATGCTTCATTTCGATTGCGACTACATGGAGGGGGCACACCCCGAGGTGATGCGCCGCCTCCAGTCCACCAACCTCGAGCAGACCCCGGGTTATGGATGCGACCCCTATACGGCTCATGCGCGGGAGCTGATCCGCCAGGCCTGCGATGCCCCGCAGGCCGAGGTCCACTTTCTCGTGGGCGGCACGCAGACCAATGCCACGGTGATCGACGGTCTGCTGCGCCGTCACGAAGGGGTGCTGGCTGCCGAATCGGGCCACATCAACGTCCACGAAGCCGGTGCCATCGAGGCTGCCGGGCACAAGGTGCTCACCCTCCCGTCGCACGACGGCAAGATCCGCGCCTGCGACGTCGAACGATACCTCGAAGAGTTCTACCGCGATGAGACCTGGCCCCACATGGTCGCTCCGGGGATGCTCTACCTCTCGCACCCCACCGAATTCGGCACGTTGTACAGTCTCGACGAGATGGAGGCGCTGCACGCCGTCTGCCGCCGCCACTCGATCCCGCTCTACCTCGACGGCGCCCGTCTCGTCTACGCCCTGGCCGCCGAGAGCAACACGCTCTCGCTGCACGACGTAGCCCGGCTGTACGACGTCTTCTACATCGGCGGCACCAAAACCGGAGCTCTCTTCGGCGAAGCGGTCGTCATCACGCGCCCCGAACTGCTGCCGCACTTCTTCACCCTCGTCAAGCAGCACGGCGCCCTGCTGGCCAAGGGTCGGCTGCTGGGTCTCCAGTTCGAGACGCTCTTCACCGACCGCCTCTACCTGCGCATCGCCCGCCAGGCCGTCACGACGGCCCTGAAGCTGAAGGCCGCCCTGCTCGCAAAGGGATACCGGCTCTTCATCGATTCGCCGACCAACCAGCAGTTCTTCGTCCTGCCGAACAGTGAGATTGACCGTCTGAGCCGCTTCGCGACCTTCGAACTGTGGGGCCCGCGCGGCGAGACGGAATCCGTCGTACGGTTCGTCACGAGCTGGGCCACCGAGGAGAGCCACATCGACGCCCTGATCGGACATCTCTGACCGCAATCCGGACAAAAGTTCCCATCCAACAACGGATGCCCCTCTTTTTTGTCGCTTCTGCTTGCTATTTTGTAAAGTTTATTTTACATTTACAGCAGCAGGCGGGAGCAGTACGCACCTCCGACAGTCTGCACGAACCGACAAAACGAGAGCCATGAAAGGAATCATCCTCCTGCCCCATCCCTTCCAGCGGATCGGATGGATCGTCTTTCTGCCTACGGTCCTGCTCGGCCTGCTGATGGCCATCGACGGATTCAATGGATTTCCGTCGTTTCTGCTGGCCGACGGCGTGACCACCAGCCCCACGCTCAATGCCGCGTGCAACAACATCGCGCTGATCGGCGTACTGCTCGGATCACTCCTGATCACCTGCTCGCGCGAACGCATCGAAGACGAACTCATTGCCCGAATCCGGCTCAACGCATTGCTGGCAGCCCTCTACGCAACAATCGGCATTGCCGTGGTTGCCGCCCTGATGCTGTATGATCTTGCCTACCTCTACTTCATGATTTTCAATCTCTGCCTGCTGCCCGTCCTCTTTCTCGTGATCGAGCGAGCAATGCTGTGGCGGTTGAGAAAGGAGGCTTCACATGAAGAATAGAATCCAGGGCGAACGTGCCGAGGTCCGCATGACCCAACAGCAGCTGGCCGATGCCGTCGGTGTCAGCCGCCAGACGATCAATGCCATCGAGGCCGGGAAGTTCATCCCCTCGACCCTGCTGGCGCTGAAGATCGCCCGCGTGTTTGCAAAGCCCGTCGAGGCCGTCTTTCAACTCGAAGAGGGCGAATGAAAGGATCCGCGAGGGGGGGGGTGCCGCATCTAAAAAAGGCGGAACCCGCCTTGTAACGGGTTCCGCCTTTTCATCTCCCTGCCCCCCCACGAAAGGGCTGCGGAGTTAAAGTTTGATGTCGTAGATCTGGATCACGCCCACCAGTTTGCCCGCCTCGTCCGTAACGAGCAGCGAAGTCACCTTGTTGCGCGTCATCATCTTTTCGGCCTCGATCAGTTTTTCGGTCGGAGCGATCGTCTTCGGGTGCGGCGTGGCGATATCCATCGCCTTGATGTTGAAGAATTCGCCCCGCAGGCGCTCCATGGCGCGGCGCACGTCGCCGTCGGTCACGATGCCCTCGATACGGTCGCCCTCGCAGATGACGATCAGTCCCAGACCGCCCTTCGAGATGGCATGGATCATCTCCGTGGCCGGGCAGTCGGGCGCCACGACCGGCAGGTCATGATCCCGCATGACATTGCCCACGGTCATCAGCAGCCGGCGCCCGAGGCTTCCGCCCGGATGCAGGCGCGCGAAATCGACGCTCGTGAAGCCCCGCAGCTGCATCAGCGAAACGGCCAGCGCATCCCCCATGGCGATCTGCGCCGTGGTCGACGACGTCGGAGCCAGATGCAGGATGCAGGCCTCCTCCTCGACCCGCACGTTCAGATGCACGTCCGAGTTCTTGGCCAGCGCCGATTCGGGATTCCCCGTCATCGAAACCAGATGGTTGCCGTTTGCGTGGATGAACGGCACGATCTTCAGGATCTCGTCCGTCTCGCCCGAATAGGAGAGCGCCAGGATGATGTCCTCCTTCGAGATCATGCCCAGATCGCCGTGGAAGGCCTCGCCCGGATGGAGGAAGAAACTCGGCGTGCCGGTCGAAGCGAGCGTCGCGGCGATCTTGCGTCCCACGAGGCCCGATTTTCCCATGCCCGTCACGATGCACTTGCCGCGGCTGGCCAGGATCAGCTCCACGGCCCGCACGAACGAATCGTCCAACGACTCCTCCAGATGCTTGAGCGAGAGCATCTCGGTATGCAGGGCCTTGCGGGCCACCGCCAGAACCTGTGTTTTTTGGGTATCGGTCATTTCTGTCATAGCAAAGATTCGATCAAAGGTTCCAGATCATCGAGCCGCAGCATGTTGGCGGCATCACTCAGCCCGCGGTCCGGGTCGGGGTGCACCTCGAAGAAGTAGCCCGTAGCGCCGAACGCCCGGGCCGCATGCGCCATGGCCGGGACGAATTCGCGGTTGCCGCCCGTCTTGCCGCCCGCGGCACCGGGACGCTGCACCGAGTGGGTGCAGTCCATGATGACCGTCGGCGCGATCTTCAGCATGTCGGGGATGTTGCGGAAGTCGACCACCAGATTGTTGTAACCGAACGAGTTGCCGCGTTCCGTCAGCCACACCTCCCGGGCACCCGCCTCGCGGGCCTTCTCATAGGGGTAGCGCATGTCGGCCCCCGAAAGGAACTGCGCCTTCTTGATGTTCACCACCCGTCCGGTGCGGGCTGCAGCCACCACCAGATCGGTCTGCCGGCACAGGAAGGCCGGAATCTGAATCACGTCAACCACCTCGCCCACCGGTGCCGCCTGCCACGATTCGTGGATGTCGGTCAGGAGCCGGAGTCCCCACTTCGCGCGCACGTCGGCGAGCATCCGGAGCCCCTTTTCGAGCCCCGGTCCGCGGAACGAGGCGATCGACGTACGGTTGGCCTTGTCGAACGAGGCCTTGAAGATGATCTGCGTGCCCAGGCGGCGATTGATGGCCACCAGCCGTTCGGCGACCGCGTCGAGCAGTTCGGCCGATTCGATGACACAGGGTCCTGCGATGAATATCATGGCGTCAATGGTTGAATTCGGGATGCTGTTTGAGGAACTCCTCGGCGCGGGCCAGATCCTCCGGCGTATCGATCCCCACGGTCTCGACCTGCGTGATGCCCACACCTATTTTATAACCGTTTTCGAGCCAGCGCAGCTGTTCGAGCGATTCGGCCACCTCGAGCGGCGACTGCGGCAGCGAGGTCACCTCACGCAGCACCTCCGCCCGGAAGGCATAGAGCCCGATGTGCTTGTAGAAGGTATGCCGGGTGAGCCACTCCTCGCGGGGAACGTTGCGCAGGTAGGGAATCACCGACCGCGAGAAGTAGAGCGCCTGCGACCGTGCGTCGAGGACCACCTTCGGCGAATTGGGATTCTCGAGCGCCGCCAGTCCGTCGGCCTCGGTGAAGGGTTTGACCAGCGTGGCGATGTCCGTCGCCGGATCGTCGAAGCAACGCTTCACCGCCTCGAGCTGTTCGCGGCGGATGAAGGGTTCGTCGCCCTGCACGTTGACCACCACGTCGTACGTGCGTCCCTGCTTGCAGTAGGCCTCCCAGCAGCGGTCCGTGCCGCTGCGGTGGGCCGTCGAGGTCATCTCGACCCGCCCGCCGAAGGCCCGTACCGCCTCGTAGATCCGTTCGTCGTCCGTAGCCACCACGGCGTCGTCCAGCACGCCGGCCACCTGTTCGTAGACCCGCTCGATGACGGGTTTGCCTCCCAGCCGGGCCAGCGGCTTGGCCGGGAAGCGTGTCGACGCGTAGCGCGCCGGAATGATTGCAATGAAGCTCCGCGACATGGTTCTCTATTTTTCCAGGGCCAGCGCCAGCACCTCGTCGTTCGTACGCACATAGTGGAACGTCAGCCCCTCGACGTAATCGGCCTTGATCTCCGAAATATCCTTGCGGTTGTCCTCCGAGAGGATCAGCTCCGTGATGCCGGCCCGCTTGGCGGCCAGAATCTTCTCCTTGACGCCGCCCACGGGCATCACCCGTCCGCGGAGCGTCGTCTCGCCCGTCATGGCGATGCGCTCCTTCACCTTGCGGCCCGTGTAGGTCGAGACGATCGAGGTCACCATCGTAATACCGGCCGAGGGGCCGTCCTTCGGGATGGCACCCTCCGGCACGTGGATGTTGATGTCGTTCGTTTCGAACATCTTGGGGTCGATGCCCAGCTCCCGGTAGTGGGCCATCACCCACTCGTGGGCGATCGTCGCCGACTCCTTCATCACGTCGCCCAGATTGCCCGTCAGGCTGATGCGGCCCTTGCCCGGCGTCAGACACGACTCGATGTAGAGGATGTCACCCCCCACTTCGGTCCAGGCCAGACCCGTCACGACGCCCGTCATGCCGCCCACCTCGTACTCCTCGCGCAGGAACTTCGGCATGCCGAGGATCTTCTCGACATCCTCCGGCGCGATCTCCGGACGGTACTCCTCGTCGAAGGCGATCTGTTTGGCACGCGCCCGGGCGATCTTCGCCAGATGCTTGTCCAGCGAGCGCACGCCCGCCTCACGCGTATAGCCCGAGATGACCTGTTCGATCACCGCGTCGCTCATCGTCATCTGATCGGCCTGGATGCCGTGGGCCTCGCGCAACTTCGGCAGCAGGTGATCCTGTGCAATGCGTACCTTCTCCTCGATCAGGTAGCCCGGGATGTTGATCATCTCCATACGGTCGCGCAGCGCCGGAGCGATGTTGCCCACGTTGTTGGCCGTGACGATGAAGAGCACCTTCGAGAGGTCATACTCCATGTCGATGTAGTTGTCGTGGAAGGTGGTGTTCTGCTCCGGATCGAGCACCTCGAGCAGGGCGCTCGACGGATCGCCGTGGTTCGAGACCGTCACCTTGTCGACCTCGTCGAGGATGATCACCGGATTCGACGAACCGCACCGTTTGATCGTCTGGATGATCCGGCCCGGCATGGCGCCGATGTAGGTGCGGCGGTGTCCGCGGATCTCCGACTCGTCGTGCAGACCGCCCAGCGAGATGCGGCCGAACTTGCGGCCCAGGGCCGTGGCCACCGACTTGCCCAGCGACGTCTTGCCCACGCCCGGAGGGCCGTAGAGGCACAGAATCGGGGACTTCAGATCGCCCTTCAGCTTGATGACGGCCAGGTGTTCGAGGATTCGCTCCTTGACCTCATCGAGACCGAAGTGGTCGTGGTCCAGCTGTTCGCGGGCGCACTTCAGGTCGAGATTGTCCTTCGTCACGTCGTTCCACGGCAGCTCCAGCAGCAGCTGCAGGTAGGTCATCTGCACCGAATACTCCGCCACGGCGGGATTCAGCCGCTCGACCTTCTGCAACTCCTTCTCGAAGGTCTCGGCGACCTCCTTCGGCCAGTTTTTCTTCTTGGCCTCCTCGCGCATCTTCTCGATGTCGGCATCGGGGCCGTCGCCCAGTTCGTCCTGGATCGTGCGCATCTGCTGCTGCAGGTAGTAGTCGCGCTGCTGTTTGTCGATCTCCTGCTTGACGCGCTCCTGGATCTGGCTCTTCAACTCGGCCAGCTGCTGTTCGCGGATCAGGATCTCGAGCAGTTTGCGCGCACGGGCCAGCAGGCCGGGCGCCTCGAGCAGCGACTGCCGGTCTTCGTCCGTGAGCTCCATGTTCGAGCAGATGAAGTTGATGATGCCGCGTTTCGAGTCGATGTTCTTGATGGCGAAGGCCGCCTCCTTGGGCATCGAGGGCGAAACGTTGATGATGTTGAGCGCCACGTCGCGGATCGAGTCCACCAGGGCCTCGAACTCGATGCTCTTCAGATCGGGCGTCGAGTCGCGCAGCGCCACCACACGGGCCTTGAAATAGGGCTCCGTGGAGATATATTCCGTGATTTCGATCTTCTCCAGACCGTTGAGTATCACCGTCAGGTTGCCGTTGGGCATCTCGAGGATCTTGATGATCCGCGCGGCCGTTCCGACCTTGTACATGTCGTCGGGTGCGGGATCCTCGACCTCGCTTTCACGCTGCAGCACGGCGCCCAGCATACCGCCCTCGGCATTCACGGCGCGCACCAGCGAGATGCTCTTGTCACGCCCCACCGTGATGGGGGTGATGGCGCCCGGGAACAGCACCGACGAACGCAGGGTCAGAATCGGCAGGATCTCCGGGACTTCAACCTCCTCGACCGGTTCGTCACCGCCCGTGACGATAGGGATCACGCGGTGTTTGCCGTCAAGAAGTTCGGGGACGAGGTTCACATCGTCCACTTCCACATTTTCAATCTTATCTTTTTTGTTCATACTATATTCCTATATACAATTCGCAAAGGTAACGTTTTTTCGCAGATTTTATTTCATCTTTGACAGAATGTTAATAACTTTGCGACTTCAGAAATAACGTTTAATCTCCTACGAGCCATGCAAATCGCTGACAAATACGCCCCCCAGCAGATCGAATCCAAATGGTACGACTACTGGATCGAACACAAGCTCTTCCACTCGGAGCCCGACAAGCGGCAACCCTATACGATCGTCATTCCGCCCCCCAATGTCACCGGCATGCTCCACATGGGTCACATGCTCAACAACACGCTGCAGGACGTGCTGGTGCGCCGCGCCCGCATGTCGGGCCGCAACGCCTGCTGGGTCCCCGGCATGGACCACGCCTCGATCGCCACGGAGGCCAAGGTCGTCGCCATGCTCCGCGAAAAGGGAATCGAAAAGTCCTCGCTCACGCGCGAGGAGTTTCTCCGCTACGCCTGGGAGTGGAAGGAGAAGTACGGCGGCGTGATCCTCCAGCAGCTGCGCAAGCTCGGCGCCTCGTGCGACTGGGACCGCACCTGCTTCACGATGGACGACATCCGCACGGAAGGCGTACTGCGCGTCTTCTGCGACCTCTACGACAAGGGCAAGATCTACCGCGGCGTGCGCATGGTCAACTGGGACCCCGCCGCGCAGACCGCCCTCTCGGACGAGGAGGTCGTCTTCAAGGAGTCGCACGGAAAACTCTACTACCTGCGCTACCGGGTCGAGGGCTCCGACCGCACGATCGTCGTCGCCACGACCCGCCCCGAGACCATTCTCGGCGATACGGCCCTGTGCGTCAACCCCGATGACCCGCGTTACCAGGATCTGCCCGCCGATGCCCGCGTCATCGTGCCGCTGGTCGGCCGCTCGATCCCCGTCATCCGCGACACGTACGTCGACATCGAGTTCGGTACGGGCGCCCTGAAGGTCACCCCGGCCCACGACGTGAACGACTACATGCTCGGTGAAAAATACGGTCTGGAGACCATCGACATCTTCAACGACGACGGCACGATCAACGACAAGGTCGGCCTGTATGTCGGCATGGACCGCTTCGACGTGCGCCGCCGGATCGAGGGCGATCTCGATGCCGCCGGTCTGCTCGAGAAGGTCGAGGCCTACACCAACAACGTCGGCTACTCGGAGCGTACGGGCGTGGCCATCGAACCGAAGCTCTCGATGCAGTGGTTCCTCTCGATGAAGGAGCTGGCCGAACCCGCCACGAAGGCCGTCCTGGAGGATGAGATCCGCTTCGTGCCCGAGAAGTACAAGAACACCTACCGCTACTGGATGGAGAACATCAAGGACTGGTGCATCTCGCGTCAGCTGTGGTGGGGACAGCGCATCCCGGCGTGGTACCTGCCCAAGGGCGGATTCGTCGTCGCCCCGACGCCCGAAGAGGCCCTCGAGAAGGCCCGCACGAAGAGCGGCGATGCGTCGCTGCAGCTCGCCGATCTGCGCCAGGACGAGGATGTGCTCGACACGTGGTTCTCGTCGTGGCTCTGGCCCATCTCGGTCTTCGACGGAATCCGCAACCCCCACAACCCCGAAATCGAATACTACTACCCTACCAACGATCTGGTCACCGGCCCCGACATCATCTTCTTCTGGGTCGCCCGCATGATCATGGCCGGGTATGAATACCGCCACAACAAACCCTTCGCCAACGTCTACTTCACGGGTATCGTCCGCGACAAGATCGGCCGCAAGATGTCCAAGCAGTTGGGCAACTCGCCCGATCCGCTCGACCTGATCGCCCAGTACGGCGCCGACGGCGTCCGCATGGCGATGCTCATCAGCTCGTCGGCCGGCAACGACGTGATGTTCGACGAGGCGCTCTGCGAACAGGGCCGCAACTTCGGCAACAAGATCTGGAATGCCTACCGGCTGGTCAACGGCTGGGCCGTGGATGCCGCCGCACAGCAGAGCGAAAACAACCGTCTGGCCGTCGCCTGGTTCCGGGAGGCCCTCTCGCGCTCGCTCCGCCAGATCGACGAGGACTTCGGCTCGTACCGCATCTCGGAGGCCTTCAAGGAGGTCTACCGCCTCTTCTGGGACGACTTCTCGAGCCTCTACCTCGAGATGGTCAAACCCGCCTACGGACAGCCGATCGACGCTCAGACGCTCGAGGCCACGAAGGGCTATTTCGATGCGCTGATGCGCGTGCTGCACCCCTTCATGCCGTTCGTCACCGAGGAGATCTGGCAGGCCCTCGCCCCGCGCCGCGACGGCGAATCGATCTGCGTGGCGCAGATGCCCCAGGCCGGCGAGGTCGACGAGGCGATGCTGGCCCGCTTCGAACTGGTGAAGGAGATCATCACCTCGGTGCGCAACGTCCGCAACCAGAAGAACCTGGCACAGAAGGAGGCCCTCGCACTGCATGTCATCGTCGACGAAAACTACCCCGCGGAGTTCGCCCCCGTGGTGATGAAGATGGCCAACCTCTCCTCGATCGAGACCGTCACGGAGAAGGATCCGACGGCCGCCGCCTTCCTGGTCAAGACGACGCAGTACTTCGTGCCGCTGGCCGGCAAGATCGATACCGCCGCCGAGATCAAGAAACTCTCCGACGACCTGAAATACTACGAGGGATTCCTCGCCTCGGTGATGAAGAAACTCTCGAACGAACGCTTCGTGCAGTCGGCTCCCGAGAAGGTCGTGGCCAACGAACGCGCCAAGCAGGCCGATGCCGAGGCCAAGATCGCCGCGCTCAAGGAGCAGCTCGCCGCTCTGAAGTAGCCCTCACGGGCCGGAAGCGAGGCCCGGCCCCAGCCGAAAGCCCCGCCGGCATCCGACCAATCGCCCGAACAGACCCCCGCCTTCGCGACGGGGGCCTGTTGCACCCGGGCAACACGGGATTCGGCCCCCGCACAATCGCGCCCTCCCGAATCCGGGTCAGGCCGAGTGCCGTACGACCCGGGCCAGCAGAGGGGGCTGCCGCACACCCGGGCCACTCGGACCCCGACACGTAACACCCGAAACCGTACAACCGCACCACGCGAAGCATGCCATCCATCACGATCTATACCGACGGCTCGTCCCTCGGCAATCCCGGCCCCGGAGGCTACGGCATCGTCCTCCTCTCGGGCCCCCACCGCAAGGAACTCTCCCGGGGGTTCCGCCTTACGACCAACAACCGCATGGAACTCATGGCCGTATGCGTCGCCCTCGAAGCGCTCAAGGTCCAGGGCGCCGACGTGGTCATCTACTCCGATTCGAAATACGTCGTCGACGCCGTCACGAAGGGGTGGGTCTTCGGATGGGTCCGCAAGGGGTTTGCCGGCAAGAAGAATCCCGATCTGTGGATGCGCTTTCTGCGGATCTACCGCTGCCACAACGTCCGTTTCGTCTGGGTCAAGGGCCACGCCGAGACGGTCGAGAACAACCGCTGTGACCAGCTGGCCGTAGCCGCCGCCAACGACCGCATCCACTGGGCGGAGGACGAAGGCTACCAGCCCGAATAACCCGACCCGGAGGGAGGGAGAGCCGACGCCCCATCCAACGCCCCATCGCCGCCGGCCGAAACACCGCCGCCGACCAAAATACCGCCGCCGACCAAAATACCGCCGCCGACCAAAATACCGCCGCCGACCAAAATACCGCCGCCGGCCAAAATACCGCCGCCGGCCAAAATACCGCCGCCGGCCGGAACACCGCCGCCGGCCGGAACACCGCCGCCGGGCCGAAACGTCAATGACAACCGGGACATCGCCGCCGACGGATCCCGCCCTGCCCCGTACAGATGTTGCCGGTCGCCACAACCCGAAGCCCGGATCGAACAACCCGCCAAAACACCGTCCTCGCAAGACACCCCCGCACAAGGCTTGGCCAACCATCCTTCAGATCGTCGTTTTTGCCCGATAATTACCCGATTTTTCGTGCATTTTTCGCTTTTCGGGCAATTATGCTTATATTTGCGCGAAATTGTTTTCCGCCCGGGACCGTCCCCACCCGCCGACCTGCCCAGGATCGGCTCCACCCCTACGGATCGGATGACTTCCCTGCGGCGTGAAATTGCGCAACCTCCAAACATTACGGAATGTTCAAGACCTACATGCGGTTGTTGGGCTTCGCCCGCCCGATCAAGAAATACGCGATTCCCTACTTCTTCTACTCGCTCCTCTACGCGCTGTTCAACTCGCTCACGTTCATGCTGATCATCCCGATCCTGAACACGATGTTCGACGCCAACTACTCGTTCGAATACGTCGACAAGCTGCCCCCCGTAGAGTTCAACCAGGAGTATCTGACCACGCTCTTCAACTTCACCTACTCGCACCTCTTCCAGGAGTACGACCGTCAGAACGTCCTGCTGCTGCTGGCCGTCATCGCCATCATCATCAGCTTCCTGAGCAACCTCTTCCGTTACCTCGGCGCCTGGACCATGGAGAACATGCGCACCCGCACGCTCCAGAAGATGCGCAACGAGATGTTCTCCCGCGTCATGGACATGAACGTCGGCTACTTCTCCGACCAGCGCAAGGGCGACATCATCTCGAAAATCACCTCCGACGTCGGCGTCGTACAGTTCTGCATCACCAACACCCTGCAGGTCTCGTTCCGCGAACCGTTCCTGATCATCGGATACATCGTCATGATGATCGCCATCTCGTGGGAACTGGCCGTCTTCTCGGTGCTTTTCCTGCCGATCGTGGCGCTGCTGATCGGCAACATCGTCAAGAAACTCCGCCACCCGGCCCGCACCAACCAGCAGCGCATGGGCGAAATGGTCGCCACGCTCGACGAATCCCTCTCCGGCATCAAGGTCATCAAGAGCTACAACGCCACCGACTACATCAAACAGAAATACTACGACATCAGCGAGGACCTCGCCCGGTTGACCCTCTCGATGGCCCGCCGGCAGCAGCTGGCCTCGCCGATGAGCGAATTCCTCGGCATCACGGCCGTCGGCGTGATCCTCGTCTTCGGAGGCTCGCTCGTGGCCGCCGGATCGCTCGACCCCGGAGGCTTCATCGCCTTCGTGGCCATCTTCTCGCAGATCACCCGCCCGGTCAGAACCTTCATCGACCAGTTCGCCAACATCAACCAGGGTATCGCCGCCGGCGAACGCATCTTCTCGATCATCGATTCCAAACCCGAAATCCAGGACAAGCCCGACGCCCGCGAATTCACCGGTCTGAAGGATCGCATCGAATTCCGCAACGTCCACTTCTCCTACGACGGCTCGCGCGAGGTGATCGACGGCATCTCGTTCGAAATCCGCCACGGCCAGACCGTCGCACTGGTAGGCCCCTCGGGCGGCGGAAAGTCGACGCTGAGCGAACTGCTGCCGCGCTTCTACGACCCGACGGCGGGCGACATCCTGATCGACGGCGTCTCGCTGCGCGACTACTCGCAGGAGAGCATCCGCGCCCACATGAGCGTCGTGGCGCAGGATACCGTCCTCTTCAACGACACCATCGAACACAACATCGCCATGGGCCGCCGCGGCGCCTCGCCCGAAGAGGTGGTCGAAGCCGCCCGCGTGGCCAACGCCGACGACTTCATCCGCGAATGCCCCGAGGGCTACGACACCAACATCGGCGACCGCGGCGTGAAACTCTCCGGCGGTCAGCGCCAGCGCCTCTCGATCGCCCGCGCCGTACTGAAGAACCCCGACATCCTGATCTTAGACGAGGCCACCTCGGCCCTCGACACCGAGAGCGAAAAACTCGTCCAGGATGCGCTGAACAACCTGCTCAAGGGGCGTACGTCGGTGGTCATCGCCCACCGTCTGTCGACGATCCACAACGCCGACCAGATCATCGTCATCGACCACGGCCGGATCGCCGAACAGGGCACCCATGCCGAACTGATGGAGCGCAACGGAATCTATGCCAAACTGATCGAAATGCAATCCTTCGACTGATCGCCGACCGCTCCTCAACCCCATCGTCCGGGCCTCTTTCCATGAAGGAGAGAGGCCCGGATTCGTATTCCGCCCGACGGCAAATGACGGAATTCGGGGAAGATTGCGGCGTTTTGCAATCTTTTTACTATCTTTGCCAACTGTCAGAAAAAGAAACGAAATTTTTTGCCTGTCGATATGAAATTCAAGGAGTACAAAGGCCTCGACCTGGCCGCAACCGCCGCCGACGTGCTTGGCGAATGGGATGCCAACGACACGTTCCACAAAAGCATCGAAACCCGTGAGGGCCACCCGACGTTCGTCTTCTACGAAGGTCCCCCCTCGGCCAACGGAATGCCCGGCATCCACCACGTCATGGCCCGTACCATCAAAGACGTCTTCTGCCGCTACAAAACCCAACAGGGTTATCTCGTCCACCGCAAGGCCGGATGGGACACCCACGGTCTGCCCGTCGAACTGGGCGTCGAGAAGAAACTCGGAATCACCAAGGAGGATATCGGCAAGAAAATCTCCATCGAGGAGTACAACCGCACCTGCCGCAAGGCCGTCATGGAGTTTACCGGCGTGTGGGAGAACCTCACCCGCAAGATGGGATACTGGGTCAACATGGACGACCCCTACATCACCTACGACAACAAGTACATCGAGTCGCTGTGGTGGCTGCTGAAGCAGCTCTACAACAAGGGACTGCTCTACAAGGGCTACACCATTCAGCCCTACTCGCCCGCCGCCGGAACCGGCCTCTCGACCCACGAGCTGAACCAGCCCGGATGCTACCGCGACGTGAAGGATACGACGGTCGTGGCCCAGTTCCGCATCCGCAACCCCAAACCCGAAATGGAGGGCTGGGGCACGCCCGTCTTCCTGGCCTGGACCACCACACCGTGGACCCTGCCCTCGAATACGGCCCTCTGCGTCGGCCCGAAAATCGACTACGTCGCCGTGCGCAGCTACAACCCCTACACCGGCGAAAAGATGACCGCCGTGGTGGCCAAGGCGCTGCTCAACGCCCACTTCAACAAGAAGGCCGAAGGAGTGGCGCTGGACGAGTACAAGCCCGGTGACAAGCTGATCCCCTACGAGGTGGTCGGCGAGTGGAAGGGCCCCGAACTGGTCGGCATGCAGTACGAACAACTGCTGCCGTGGGTCAAGCCCGTCGAGATGGACGAAGCGGGCAACTGGAAGGATGCCTCGCAGAAGGCCTTCCGCGTCATTGCAGGTGACTACGTCACCACGGAGGACGGTACGGGTATCGTCCACATCGCCCCGACGTTCGGTGCCGACGACGCCTTCGTGGCCCGTGCCGCCGGAATCCCCTCGCTCTTCATGATCAACCGGAAGGGCGAAACCCGCCCGATGGTCGACCTGACGGGCAAGTTCTATCTGATGAGCGAACTGGACGAGCGGTTCGTCCGCGAATGCATCGACGTCGACACCTACAAGGAGTATGAGGGCCGCTGGGTCAAGAATGCCTACGACCCGCAGTTCACCGTCGACGGCAAGTATGACGAAAAGGCCGCCCAGGCCGCCGAGTCGCTCGACATCTACATCTGCATGAAGATGAAGGCCGCCGGACTGGCCTTCAAGATCGAAAAGCACGTCCACAACTATCCCCACTGCTGGCGGACGGACAAACCCGTGCTCTACTACCCGCTCGATTCGTGGTTCATCCGCACGACAGCCTGCAAGGAGCGCATGATCGAACTCAACCGCACGATCCGCTGGAAACCCGAATCGACCGGTACGGGCCGCTTCGGAAAGTGGCTCGAAAACCTCAACGACTGGAACCTCTCGCGTTCGCGCTTCTGGGGCACGCCGCTCCCGATCTGGGCCACCGAGGACCGCTCGGAACTGAAGTGCATCGGTTCGATCGAGGAGCTGATGCAGGAGATCGACAAAGCGATCGCCGCCGGCGTGATGAAGGAGAACCCCTACAAGAATTTCAAGGTCGGCGACATGTCGAAGGAGAACTACTCCACGAAAAACATCGACCTGCACCGCCCCTACGTCGATTCGATCGTGCTCGTCTCGTCGAAGGGCGAGCCGATGCGCCGCGAACCCGACCTGATCGACGTCTGGTTCGATTCGGGCGCCATGCC
>CALUNE010000007.1 GCA_944321945.1 uncultured Alistipes sp. | reverse complement strand
GTGGAGCCGGTGGCTGACGGGGCCGGACGGCAGACCGGGTGACGCGTGCGTCCCAAAGTCCCCTGCGGACAGGAATATCCCTGCCGAAATGTATGTTGAAAGGAGAACGAATCGAATATGTCTGAATTTGAAAAATACGCCCGGAAACAGTGCGGAATCAGTTCGCTGAAACTGCACGATTTCCAATCGATCAGCGCGGCTTACGTTTCGCCGACGATCATCGAGGAACGCCAGTTGAACGTCGCTACCATGGATGTCTTCTCGCGGCTGATGATGGACCGCATCATCTTCCTCGGAGCGCCGATCTACGACGATGCTGCCAATATCATCCAGGCCCAGTTGCTGTTCCTCGAGTCGGTCGATCCCGACAAGGACATCCAGATCTACATCAACTCGCCCGGCGGCTCGGTCTCGGCCGGACTGGGCATCTACGACACGATGCAGCTCGTCGCGTGCGACGTCGGGACCATCTGCACGGGGCTGGCTGCCTCGATGGGAGCCGTGCTGCTGACGGCCGGTGCTGCCGGCAAACGCGCGGCGCTGCCCCATGCCCGGGTGATGATCCACCAGCCGCTGGGCGGTGCCCAGGGCCAGGCCTCCGACATCGAAATCACGGCCCGCGAAATCATGAAAACCAAGCGCGAACTCTACGAGATCCTCGCCGCCCACTCGGGTGTGTCGATCCGCAAGATCGAAAAGGATGCCGACCGCGACTACTGGCTCTCGGCTCCGGAGGCCAAGGAGTACGGCCTGATCGACACGGTGCTTTCCAAACGTGAGAAATAACCTTCATGGCACAGAACCGCAACAACAATAACAACCCGAAGAACGGCGGCGACTGCTGCTCGTTCTGCGGCGCCAAGCGCTCCGAAGTGGAGATCATGTTTCAGGGTGTGGACGGCGCCAACATCTGCAACAAGTGCATCGAAAACGGCTACCGCATTCTGCTCGACAACGACGTTGTGGCCGGAGGCAAAAGCCGTTCGTCGGCGGCGCCCCTCAAGAAGGAGGAGCTGCTGAAACCGGCCCAGATCAAGGAGTTCCTCGATCAGTATGTCATCGGTCAGGATGCCGCCAAACGCTACCTTTCGGTGGCGGTCTACAACCACTACAAGCGGCTGCTCTATGCTCCGAAGGAGAACGACGTCGAGATCGACAAGTCGAACATCGTGCTGGTCGGCCCCACGGGTACGGGCAAGACGTTGATGGCCCGTACGATTGCTAAACTGCTGAAGGTTCCCTTCACGATCGTCGACGCCACGGTGCTCACCGAGGCCGGCTACGTGGGCGAGGATGTCGAGAGCATCCTCTCGCGGCTGCTGCAGGTGGCCGACTACGACGTCGAACAGGCACAGCGCGGCATCGTCTTCATTGACGAGATCGACAAGATCGCCCGCAAGAGCGACAACCCCTCGATCACGCGCGACGTCTCGGGCGAAGGCGTGCAGCAGGCGCTGCTGAAGATCCTCGAGGGAACGGTGGTCAACGTGCCGCCCCAGGGCGGGCGCAAACACCCTGAACAGAAGTTCATCCAGGTCGATACGCGCCACATCCTCTTCATCTGCGGAGGTGCATTCGACGGTATCGAGAAGAAGATCGCCCAGCGGCTCAATACGCGTGCCATGGGCTACGGACGCATCAATGCCGATCCGGTCGACCGCTCGAACCTGATGCAGTACATCACGCCGCAGGATCTCAAGTCGTTCGGACTGATCCCCGAACTGGTGGGACGTCTTCCGGTGCTGACCTACATGCAGCCGCTGGGGCGCGACGCGCTGCGTTCGATCCTCACCGAGCCGCGCAACGCCATCATCAAGCAGTATGTGCGGCTGTTCGAGCTCGACGGCGTGAAGCTGACCTTCACCGACGAGGTGCTGGACTACATCGTCGACAAGGCCGTGGAGTTCAAGCTCGGGGCGCGGGGTCTGCGCTCGATCTGTGAGGCGATCATGATGGACACGATGTTCGAGCTGCCGTCGAGCGGCGCCCGGGAGTTCACCGTGACGCTCGACTACGCCCGCCAGAAGGTCGAAAAGGCCAATCTTCCGGTGCTGAAACAGGTGGGATGACAACGTGTGCGACACACTACGACAACCAATACTTAAATAACTACAAGACAATGTCTACAACGAATTCAAAACTGACGCGCGTAGCCGACAACGTCCGTATCCTGTCGGCGGCGATGGTGGAAAAGGCGAAATCGGGACATCCGGGCGGTGCCATGGGCGGCGCCGACTTCATCACGGTTCTCTATGCCGAGTTCCTGCGCTACGATCCCGACAACATGGCCTATCCCTATCGGGACCGCTTCTTCCTCGATCCGGGCCACATGTCGCCGATGCTCTATGCGACGCTTTCGCTGGCCGGTCACTATACGACCGAGGATCTGCAGTCGCTGCGTCAGTGGGGCAGCGTGACGCCGGGTCACCCCGAGGTCGACGTGATGCGCGGTGTGGAGAATACGTCGGGCCCGCTCGGCCAGGGTCATGCCATGGCCCTCGGAGCCGCCATTGCCGAGCGCTTCATGGTGGCGCGCTTCGGCGAGTGGATGGCCCACCGGACCTATGCCTATATTTCGGACGGAGCCGTCGAGGAGGAGATCTCGCAGGGCGTGGGCCGCATCGCCGGCCATCTGGGGCTCTCGAATCTGGTGATGTTCTACGACGCGAACAACATCCAGCTCTCGACGAAGGTCGACGAGGTCGATACGGAGAACGTGGCCATGAAGTACGAGGCCTGGGGCTGGAACGTGCTGTCGATCGACGGACACAATATCAACGAAATCCGCGAGGCGCTGGTTGCGGCGCAGAGCGAGACGGAGCGTCCGACGCTCATCATCGGCCGCACGACGATGGGCAAGGGTGCCCTGGGTCCCGAGGGTGAGAACTATGAAAACCGCGTCTCGACCCACGGCCAGCCGCTGACGGCCGCCGGAGCCGATTTCGCCGCTACGGTGAAGAATCTGGGCGGCGATCCGGAGAATCCCTTTGCCGTCTTCGAGGAGAGCCGCGAAGTCTTCGCCGAGCGTCGCGAGGCGCTGAAGGCGTGGGCCGCCGAGCAGGCTGCCGTCGAGAAGTCGTGGCGCAGCGAGCACAAGGAGCTGGCCCGCAAACTGGACGATTTCCTCTCGGGCCGCATCCCCGAAATCGATTACAAGCAGGTGGCCGTGAAGCCCGACGTGGCGACGCGTGCCGCATCGTCGTCGGTGCTGGGGGTCTATGCCGAGAAGTTCGACAACATGATCGTGGCCTCGGCCGACCTCTCGAATTCGGACAAGACGGACGGTTATCTGAAGAAGACCAAGGCCTTCACGAAAGGCGACTTTACGGGAAAATTCTTCCAGGCGGGCGTCTCGGAGCTGACGATGGCCTGCGTGATGAACGGCATGGCGCTGCACGGAGGGGTGATTCCCGTGTGCGGCACGTTCTTCGTCTTTTCGGACTACATGAAGCCGGCCGTGCGTCTGGCTGCGCTGATGCGTCTGCACGTGATCTACGTCTGGACACACGATTCGTTCCGCGTGGGTGAGGACGGCCCGACGCACCAGCCCGTCGAGCAGGAGGCTCAGATCCGGCTGATGGAGCATCTGAAGAACCATCACGGCGAACGTTCGATGGTCGTACTGCGTCCGGCCGACGCCGAAGAGACGGTGATTGCCTGGAAACTGGCCGTCGAGGAGCATCGTCCGGTGGCACTGGTGTTGTCGCGTCAGGCCATCAGGAACCTGCCCACGCTGGGTGCTGCCAGCCGCCGCGAGGAGGCCTTCCAGGTGACCAAGGGCGGTTATGTGGTGATGGATGCCGCCAAACCGGCTGCCGTGCTGATCGCCTCGGGTTCGGAGGTTTCGACGCTGGTCGAGGGTGCCGAGCAGCTGGCTTCGGAGGGAATCGCCGTGCGCGTGGTGAGCGTGCCGAGCGAGGGCCTGTTCCGCGATCAGCCCCGTTCGTACCAGGAGACGGTGCTGCCGGCCGGACTGCCGCGTTACGGCATGACTTCGGGCCTTCCGGTCACCCTGCAGGGGCTGGTCGGCGAAAAGGGCATGATCCACGGTCTGGACCACTTCGGCTACTCGGCGCCCTACAAGGTGCTCGACGAGAAGTTCGGCTACAACGGTGCCACGGTGGCCGCCGAGGTGAAGAAGATGCTGGGCCGGTAGGCATTCCAGCGGCCGGCGATATATCGCGAAAAAGAGGGGTGACCTGTCAAGGTCACCCCTCTTTTTCGCGGGCAGACCGTTCTATATATAGGTATGGGGCCGGTGTCTAAAAAAATCCGGAAAATCCATTGCCAATCCGCAAAAAGGAGTTATCTTTGCGGTCCCGTCTGTCAAGCGGGGAATGTGGAAAGATTTGACTGATTGCAAACCACAATAAAAAATCGCTAAAACAGCACATTTTTTATTTTCAACAGCCAATTTTTCCCATTTTAGACGTTTAACCTTAAAAAACGGTTCAAAATGGGTTTTTTATTTACCTCGGAGTCTGTCTCGGAAGGACACCCCGATAAGGTCTCGGATCAGATTTCCGACGCCATTCTCGACGAATTTCTTCGTCACGATCCCAATTCGAAGGTCGCCTGCGAAACGCTCTGCACCACGGGTCTCGTGGTTGTGGCGGGTGAAGTGCGCTCGGAGGCCTATGTTGACGTGCAGGGTGTGGCCCGCCGCGTGATCGAACGTATCGGCTACACCAAGAGCGAGTATCAGTTCGACTGCAATTCGTGCGGCATCCTTTCGGCCATCCACGAACAGTCGTCCGACATCAACCAGGGTGTCGAACGCGACGAGGAGTATGAGCAGGGAGCCGGCGACCAGGGTATCATGTTCGGCTATGCCTGCAACGAGACGCGCGAGATGATGCCGGCGACGCTGATCCTCTCGCACGTCATTCTGAAGGAGCTGGCCGTCATCCGCCGCGAAGGGAAGGTGATGACCTACCTGCGCCCCGACTCGAAGTCGCAGGTGACGATCGAATACGACGAAAAGACCAACAAACCGCTGCGCGTGCATACGATCGTCGTCTCGACGCAGCACGACGAATTCATCCGTCCGGGCGAGGGCCTCGACGAGAAGCAGGCCGAACGGCAGATGCAGGAGCGCATCCGCGAGGATGTGCGCACGATCCTCATTCCGCGCGTGAAGGCGCGTCTGGAGCGTGCCGGCGACAAGCTGGCCGATCTGATCGGCGACGACTACATCCTGCACGTCAACCCCACGGGCAAGTTCGTCATCGGCGGCCCTCACGGCGATACGGGCCTCACGGGCCGCAAGATCATCGTCGATACCTACGGAGGCCGCGGAGCCCACGGCGGCGGCGCCTTCTCGGGCAAGGACTCCTCGAAAGTCGACCGTTCGGCCGCCTACGCCGCCCGCCACATCGCCAAGAACCTCGTGGCGGCGGGTGTCGCCGACCAGATCCTCGTGGAGCTGAGCTACGCCATCGGCATCGCCGAACCGCTGTCGATCTACGTCGACACGTACGGTTCGCCCCGTCCGAAGGCCCTTGAGGGGATGACCGACGGCGAGATCGCCCGCCGCATCGGCAAACTTTTCGACCTGCGTCCGGCTGCCATCGTGAAGCGCTTCGGACTGAAAAATCCGATCTTCGAGGCGACGGCTTCGTACGGCCACTTCGGCAACCGCCCCTACACGAAACGGGTGAAAGTCTGGGAGAACGGCCGCGAGGTGGAGCGCGAAATCGAATTCTTCGGCTGGGAGAAGCTCGATGCCGTGGATGACGTCCGCAAGGAGTTCGGGCTTTAGTGCATGAAAATTGCGACAATCGGGGCATCGGCAGCGATGTCCCGATTTTTTTGTACCGCGCGGCATACTAACCGGACGATTCCGACCGTTTGTCCCACAAAAGAAATTCAGAACATCGCCTATGTGAAGAAATTGCCTCTGATCAATAGACACTAAACTCTTGAAAACGATGAAAAAGGCATTTTTGATTTTAGGACTTGTCGCCGTATCGGCCGCAGCAGGCGGTCTGACGGCATGGGCCGTGGACGGAAAGGGTGACCAGACCGTCTCCTACGTCGAGCGTGAGGTCGAGCGTACGCCGGCTCTGGGCAATCACTTTACCTCCTACCAGAATGAACAATATCCCGACCTGACCTATGCCGCCGAGAATGCGGTGAAGGCGGTTGTCAACATCGAGGCAATCCAGCAGGTGGAGATGCCGCGCCGTTCGTACGATCCCTTCCTGGAGTTCTTCGGCATCCCGCAGGACTATGGCTATGGCGACGGACGCCCGCAGTATCGTGAACAGCGGGCCGGCGGTTCGGGCGTGATCATCTCGGAGGACGGCTACGTGGTGACGAACAACCATGTCGTCGACGGCGCCACGAAACTCCGCGTGAAGCTCAACGACGGCCGTACGTTCGACGGCAAGCTGATCGGTACGGATTCGGCGACGGATCTGGCCCTGGTGAAGATCGATGCGAAGGATCTGCCGACGCTGCCCTTCGGATCGTCCGATGCGCTGCGTCTGGGCGAGTGGGTGCTGGCTATCGGTTCGCCGTTCGACCTGCAGTCGACCATCACGGCCGGCATCGTGAGCGCCAAGGCGCGTCAGCTCGGAGCCATACCCAACGACTTCCGCATCGAATCGTTCATCCAGACCGATGCGGCGGTCAACCCCGGCAACTCGGGCGGTGCGCTGGTCAACACCCACGGTGAACTGGTCGGCATCAATACGCTTATCAAGTCGCAGACGGGCAGCTATGTCGGCTATTCGTTCGCCATTCCGGAGTCGATCGTGCGCAAGGTGGTGGTCGACCTGAAGGAGTACGGCGTCGTCCAGCGCGCCATGCTGGGCATTCAGTTCCGCATGGTGGATCAGGACTTCCTCGACACGGAGGGCAAGGAGCTCGGTATCAAGGATCTGGGCGGTGCCTATGTGGCCAGTGTCACGGAGGGCGGTTCCGCTTCGGAGGCCGGCATCCGCAAGGGTGACGTCATCCTCGACATCGACGGCGTGAAGATCACCGAGCCCTCGACGCTCCAGGAGCAGATCGCCAAGCGCCGACCCAACGATAAGGTTAAATTGTCGGTAAAAAGGGACGGTCAGGTGAAACAATTTGTAGTCACTTTGCGTAATAAGGCTGGTAAAACGGAATTGATGACCAAGGAGGATGTCGACGTGGTCGATGCTCTCGGCGGTAAATTCGCCGATGCCGGTACGAAGCTGTGCCGCGAACTCGATATTCGGGGCGGCGTGCAGGTGGTCGGCATCAAGGCGGACGGAATTCTGGCCCGCGCCCGCGTCAAGCAGGGATTCGTGATCACCCACATCAACGATCAACCGGTCTACTCGCTCCAGGACATGCAGCGAATGACCGAAAAGATCCGTTCGATCGACGGTATCTATCCCAACGGCCGCTCGGCAAGCTACATGCTCGTCGAGTAAGGCAATGATCCGGAGGCGGGTTTCGTGTCGAATGGAACTGGAACTATTTTAGGAAGTTAGGATAAAGATATGCGTCAACTCAAGATCACAAAGTCCATCACCAACCGGGAGAGTGCCTCGCTGGACAAGTACCTGCAGGAGATCGGCAAGGAGGAGCTCATCACGGTGGAAGAGGAGGTGGAACTCGCCCAACGAATCAAGAAAGGCGACCAGGAGGCCCTCGAGAAACTCACCAAAGCGAACCTTCGCTTCGTGGTTTCCGTCGCCAAACAATATCAGAACCAGGGTCTGAGCCTGCCCGACCTGATCAACGAGGGTAACCTCGGTCTGATCAAGGCCGCCGAGAAGTTCGACGAGACCCGTGGCTTCAAGTTCATCTCCTATGCGGTGTGGTGGATCCGTCAGTCGATTCTCCAGGCGCTGGCCGAGCAGTCGCGTATCGTGCGTCTGCCGCTGAACCAGGTCGGCTCGCTCAACAAGATCAACAAGGCCTTCGCCCGCTTCGAACAGGAGCACGAGCGTACGCCGTCGCCCGAAGAGCTGGCTACCGAACTGGAACTCCCGAAGGAGAAGGTGACCGATACGCTGCGGGTGGCCGGACGCCACGTCTCGGTGGATGCACCGTTCGCCGACGGCGAGGACAACTCGCTGCTCGACGTGCTGGTCAACCCCGATTCGCCCAACGCCGATCGCGGACTGATCAACGAGTCGCTGTCGACCGAGGTTGAGCGGGCCCTCGAGACGCTGACCGAGCGCGAACGCGACATCATCAAGTACTTCTTCGGCATCGGCTGCTCGGAGATGACGCTCGAGGAGATCGGCGAAAAGTTCGACCTCACGCGTGAACGTGTCCGTCAGATCAAGGAGAAGGCGATTCGTCGTCTGCGCCATTCGTCGCGTTCGAAACTGCTGAAATCCTATCTGGGGTAGAAAATCCTGTTACGGAATATGGAAAAACCGGAGGCTGCGGCCTCCGGTTTTTTTGTCGGTGGAAGTGATCGGTCGCTGCGGCCGGTTTGTTGTGAGAACTACGGGTTACGGCCTGTTTCAGAAGATACTTCAGCCGTTTTCGACCGGTTGGGAGTGTCGCCGCCTGCTTTCCCGGCAGGTTGTGACGGGAGCCCGTTGTGACCGGCTTTCGGCAAATTCGCGGCGGGAAGTCATGGCCAGCCGGGCGATGGTGAGGCTACCAGACGATCGGCTCCTTGCCCTGACTGACGAGATACTCGTTGGCCCGCGAGAAGTGGTGGCAACCGAAGAATCCGCGGTAGACCGAGAGCGGTGATGGATGAACAGCCTTCAGTATGAGGTTACGCGCCGGATCGGCGATGGCCCCCTTGCGCTGGGCGTAGCTTCCCCACAGCATGTAGACGATGCCCTGCCGGCGTTCGGCGATGGCCCGCACGACGGCGTCGGTGAAGGTCTCCCAGCCGTGGTTGGCGTGCGAGGCGGCCTCGTGGGCCCGGACCGTCAGCACGGAGTTCAGCAACAGGACGCCCTGTTCGGCCCAGCGGTCGAGGTTGCCGCTCGTGGGAATCGGACGCCCCGTGTCGTCGGCCACCTCCTTGAAGATGTTCTGCAGCGAGGGCGGGAAGGGAATGCCGTCGGCTACCGAGAAGCAGAGACCGTTGGCCTGTCCCGGTCCGTGATAGGGATCCTGGCCGATGATGACGACCTTCAGCTGCTCGAACGGACATTTGTCGAAAGCCCGGAAGATGTTGCTTCCGCGTGGATAGACGCGGTGGGTGGCGTACTCCTGACGGACGAAATCGGTCAATTGCGCGAAATAGGGCTTTTCGAACTCCGGGGCGAGGATCTCCTTCCAGTCCGGGGCGATCTTTACATCCATGTTGAAATGCGATTAAAGTGGTGTAAAAGTAGCAAAAAGTTCGGAAAAAGCGCTTATCTTCGCATTGAAATCGAGTGAGTAACATGAAAAAGAGGATTTTGATGTGGGCGGCTGCGATCTGCACGGTGGTGCGGGTTGCGGCTGCGGACGGCGGCGAGGTTCGCAGTCTGATTTTTCTGATCGGCGACGGAATGGGCCTGGCTCAGGTGTCGATGCTGCAGACGGAGCGCGGCGATACGCTGACGGCCTTCGATCGGGCGCAGCAGGTGGCGCTGATCCGCACGCGTTCGGCCAACAGCCGGGTGACCGATTCGGCGGCGGCCGGCACGGCGCTGTCGTCGGCCGTGAAGACCGGGAACGGTCGTCTGGGGGTTGATCTTGAGGATCATCCGCTGCGGTCGATGATGACCCGGGCCCGTGAGAAGGGCATGCCTACGGGTATTGCCGTGACCTGCTATCTGCAGCATGCCACTCCGGCGGCCTTCTACGCTCACGAATCCAATCGCAACAATACGGAACTGATTACCCGGGATCTGTTGGCGAGTGGCGTCGACGTGCTGTTCGGGGGCGGCCGCAAGTGGCTTGCGGAGGAGTGTCCTGCGGGCGGCAGCGGTCTGGACGCCCTTCGCCGCAGCGGATATTTCGTCACGGACCGGCTCGAGGCGACCGATACGCTGACGCACGGGCGCGTGGCGTGTGTGGTGGCCGAGCGGCATCTCGATCCGGCGCCGCGTCGCGGGGATTTCCTGCCCCGGGCCACACGCAAGGCCCTGGAGATATTGAGCAACGATGCTGCGGTCCGCGGCACGGGGTTCATGCTGATGGTCGAGGGTTCGCAGATCGATCTGGCGGGACATGCCAACGATGTCAAATGGATGCAGGCCGAGAT
Organism: uncultured Alistipes sp.; assembly: GCA_944321945.1. Taxonomy (GTDB): domain Bacteria; phylum Bacteroidota; class Bacteroidia; order Bacteroidales; family Rikenellaceae; genus Alistipes. The sequence continues at coordinate 90,907 of CALUNE010000007.1, read as the reverse complement.
GCGCGATTTCGACCGGGCGGTTCAGGAGGCGATGGACTATGCCGATCGCACGCCCGGGGTGCTGGTGGTGGTGACGGCCGATCACGAGACGGGCGGTCTTTCGCTTCCGGGGCAGGAGGCCGACTTCACCCGGGCCCATTCGGAGATCCGTTACGATTTTTCGACCCGCAACCATTCGGCCACGATGGTCCCCGTTTATCTCTACGGTGCCGGAGCCGACCGCATCGGCGGCGTGATGGAGAACTCGGAACTTGCCCGCCGCATCATGGAGCTGCTCGACCTGCGGTAGACGTCCCTGCGGGAGCTTTCGGCCTTGGACGTGAGGCGTTGCGCACGGCCGGCGCGAAGCGTGACAAACGAAAGACCGGGCTCAGTGCCCGGTCTTTCGTGCCTCTTCGGCGTCCTTTTCGAGTTTTTCGTCCTCCTCCCAGTCGAACCAGGGGAAGTTGCGGCGTCCGTCGAGGCGGAAGCGCGTATAGGTGATCGGGAGCCCCATTTCGAGGAACCGCTGCTCATAGGCGGTCTTTACCGAGAGGACCTCGTCGGCGAATCCCGATCCGTAGATGTCGGGCTCGGAGACCTCGCACGGAAGCCCGAAGCGGCGGATCACCTCGTTCGTATAGGCGTACAGGTGTTTCGAATCGGTCTTGAGGTTGATGACCCCGTCGGGGCGCAGCATCCGGGCGTAGTATTCGAGGAAGAGCGGCGAGGTGAGACGCTTCTTGGCCCGGCGGGTCTTGAGCTGTGGGTCGGGGAAGGTGATCCAGAGTTCCGAGACCTCGTTTTCGGCGAAGAGCCCGTTGATGAATTCGATGCGCGTACGCAGGAATCCCACGTTCGACAGGCCGCGTTCGGTGGCGGTTTTCGCACCGCGCCACATGCGGGCCCCCTTGATGTCGATGCCGATGTAGTTGCGGTCGGGGTCGCGTTCGGCCAGTGCCACGGTGTATTCGCCCTTTCCGCATCCGAGCTCGAGGACGATCGGGCGGTCGTTGTGGAAGAAATCGGTATTCCAATGCCCCTTGAGCGGATGGTCGTGGCGGAAAACCTCCTCGAATTCGGGTTGCACGAAGCAGGCGAAGGTAAGGTTTTCGCGGAAGCGGCGGAGTTTGTCTTTTCCCATGCGGATGTTTTGCTCTGTGAGTATTTGTGTTAGCGCCCGGGGCGGCTTGTGTTGTGTCATATTCGTCCGGGTCGGGCGGCTCGTGCGGGGATCAGTTGCTTTTGCAGAGGCGGATCCCGACGGCCTCGATCCCGCGGACGGGGCGTGTCGGGGTGATTTGGATCCGGTATTCGCCCGTGCGGCCGAGAAGGATCCGGCGGCGGTAGGGGACAACGACTTCGCGCATCAGGGCTGCCGGACCGCCCGTGCGGCTGATGGCCAGCAGGAACGGCTCCTCGAAGCGGAGCGAATCGGGCGAGAGCGTCGCGATGCGGACCGTGAGGGTATCTTCGGCGAAGCGGTCGTTGCAGCGCAGAAAGAGATCCGCATCGCGCAACGTGGTCGAGTCGGCATTTTCCAGTCGGATTTCGGCCGTTTCGTGCCACCTGCGGGGTGGAACATCCGTGACGGCACTCTGGTAGGGCGACGTGCATCCGACGCATCCGATCAGAAGCATCCCGCTCCAGACCATCCGTCGAACGGTTCGTGGCGTCGACAACTTTCCGGCCGGAGTTTTCTCCGTCCGAGCGCCTCTTCCCGTTGCATCCTTTTCCGCCTGAACCGATCCCTCTGCCGGAGTTTTCTCCGTCCGGATTCTCCTGCTCGAAAGGGGGTTGCGCGAGGCGATCCGTCTTTCTGTCGGTCCCTTCATCCGAATCGTCTTTTCCACCGTCCGGTTGTTATTCCTTGTCTTTCGCCGGGGCATTGCCGGCTGCTGCGGGCGAACCGTTCGGCTCGCCTGTGCTGCCTTTCGAACGGATGCCGCCATTTTGGCCGCCGCCGTTGCCGCCGTTGCCTCCGTTCCGGTCGCCGCGACGATGGTTGCGGCGGTTGCGGTTGCGGCCGCCTTCGCGGTTCGGGGACTCGGTGTTTCCGTTCTGTTCGTTCTGCCCGTTCTGTCCGTTGTCGGGCTTGTCGGCCGGGACATTCCGGGCGTTTTGACCGTTCTGATTCCGCGCTTCCCGGTTGCCTCCGTTTTCCGGGCGCGTCTCCCGGTTGTTGCCGTTTTCAGACCGTGCCTCCCGGTTGTTGTCGCGGCGCTTCCCGGCGCCGTTTTCCGGACGCGGTTTCTCGCTGTTGCCGGCATTGGCACCGTTTGCGGAGTTGGCGTTTGCCCCACCTTTTCCTTTGCGGTTGTTGCGGTTCTGAGCATTGCGCTGCGGAGTTTCACGGCCGTTTTCGCGCAGCGATTCGTCGCCTCCATCCGGATTGGCGGCCGGCTGTTGAGCGCGGGCCTGCTGTCCGTTCTGAGCGTTCTGCCCGTTCTGGTTGTTGCGGTTCTTGTTCTTGCCGCCCCGTTTGCGGCGTTTGGCCTGGTCGAAACGCGTGATGCTGTCCTCCTCCGAGCGGTAGGTCGGCTCCTCCACCGTCGGCTGGATGTCGTCGGCGTGCTGCAGCTGTTCGACCTTTTTGCCCTGACGGTTCAGCGCCAGGATCTCCTTCACGCGGGCGACGGGCAGCGTGGTAAGATTCGACATCGTCTCCTTCGACGACGAGAAGGTCATCGTCCCGGCCAGCACGTCGCTCTTGACGAGAAACCATTGTCCCTCTTCGGTCTCGAGCGGTTCGCGCAGCCGCGGGAAATCCTTGCGAGCATCGACGTAGGCATCGTACTCGTACATCATGCAGCACTTGAGTTTCGAACACTGTCCGGCCAGTTTCTGGGGGTTGAGCGAGATGTCCTGCACGCGGGCGGCGCCGGTCGTCACGCTCGAGAAGGTCGACATCCACGAGGCGCAGCACAGTTCGCGGCCGCAGGCTCCCAGACCGCCGATGCGGCCGGCCTCCTGGCGGGCGCCGATCTGCTTCATCTCGATGCGGATGTGGAAGCGTTCGGCGAAGACCTTGATCAGTTCGCGGAAGTCGACGCGTTCGTCGGCGATGTAGTAGAAGATGGCCTTGATTTTGTCGCCCTGGTACTCGACGTCGCCGATCTTCATGTTCAGACCCATGTCGGCGGCGATCTGGCGCGAGGCGATCATCGTTTCGTGTTCGAGGGCGATGGCCTCCTGCCAGCGTTCGATGTCGTAGGGTTTGGCCTTGCGGTAGATCTTCTTGTATTCGCCGTTGTAGGGGTTGAATCCGACGCGGCGCATCTGCCGGGCCACCAGATCGCCCGTGAGCGAGACGATGCCGATGTCGTGACCGGGCGAGGCCTCGACGGCGACGATGTCGCCGCGCTTGAGGTCGAGGTGGTTGACATTCTGATAGAACGAGCGCCGGGTGTTCTTGAAGCGCACCTCGACGATGTCCGTCGGTTCGTTGACGGGGTATTCGTCGAGCCAGGCGGTTTCGTGCAGTTTGAAGCATCCGTCGCAGAGGCGGGCTTCGGGTTCGGCGCCGCAGTTGCAGAAGGCGCAGCCGCGACCCACTTCGGGTTTGCAGGCGCCGTTATGTGGTTTTTCGATCTCCATTTCGGGTATAATTTGCGTAAAGATACGAAAAATTTTTGAATCGCCGACTATTTCGTCTCGCGCAGGCGTCGCACGCTGTGGCGGATGCGCAGGATGAGCAGCACGGCGGCGGCCGAAAGTCCGAAGGTGAAGCCCAGGAAGAGCCCCGAGGGGCCCATCCCCAGCGTGAAGCCCAGCAGGTAGCCCACCGGCAGGTTGAGCAGCCAGTACGACACGAAGGCGATCGGCATGATGATCCGTACGTCCTGAATGCCGCGCAGGATGCCTACCGAGACGTTCTGAATGCCGTCCGAGAGTTGGTACAGGGCGGCCAGCACGAGCAGTTGGGAGGTGATGGCGATGACCTCGGCATTCGAGGTGAAGAGCGTCGGGATGACGTGCCGCAGCGTGATGAAGATCAGAGCCGCGAAGGCGTTCCAGGCCACCACGAGGTGATACGAGGCCCGGGCGGCCAGCGACAGTTCGCCGATGTTGCGGGCGCCGTAGCAGTGGGAGATGCGGATGGTCGCGGCGGCGCCGATCGACATGACGATCATGAAGGCGCAGTTGCCGATGGTCATGGCGATCTGGTTGGCGCTCAGAGCCTGTTTGCCGAACCATCCCATCATGAGGCCCGTGCCGACGAAGGCCGACGATTCGAGGAACATCTGCAGCGAGATGGGCCCGCCCATGCGGAAGAGCTGGCGGATACTCCCCAGGGAGAATCCCCGCATCGAGAACTCCCCGAAATAACTCCGGTAGCGGCTTTGGGCGCAGAAGTACCCGATGATGATCAGCATGCCGATCACGCGGGCCAGCAGGGTGCCCAGGCCGGCGCCTTCGGCTCCCATTTCGGGGGCTCCGGCGTGGCCGTAGATGAAGAACCAGTTGAAGACGACGTTGGCCACGTTGGCCACGATCGTGGCGTACATCTCGGCGCGGGTGTTGCCGACCCCCTCGAGGAACTGCTTGAAGGCGAAGAAGAGCATGACGGCCGGCATGCTCCAGACGAGCATTTTGTAGTAGGGGATGGCCATGTCGACCACGTCGACCGGCTGTCGCATGTGGTAGAGCAGCGGAATGGCCGCATATTGAACGACGGCCATGACCACGCCTAGCACGCCGTAGAAGAGGATCCCGTTCTGCAGCAGCCGGGCCGAGCGGGTGCGGTCGCCCTGCACGAAGCGTTCGCCCACCAGCGGGGTCATGCCCAGGGCGATGCCGATGGCGGCGATGAAGAGGATGAAGAAGACCGAACCGCCGAACGAGACGGCGGCCAGCGGCGTGGGATCGTCTCCGCCGTAGCGGCCGACCATCAGGTTGTCGGCGAACTGCGTGAGGATCTGTCCCAGCTGGGTCAGCACGACGGGCAGGGCCAGGCGCAGATTCTGTCGGTATTGTTCTTTGTAGGTCGAAAAACGGTACATGTCGTGGTTCGCTTATGGCCCGCAAAGGTACGAATTTTTGGACGAAAAGATGCAGCGGCCGACCGCCGCCGTGGTTTTTCTTTCCAGAGGAAGGAAAACCACGACGGGCCCGCGGCGGAACGTCGGGAGAATCCCGACATGCGGTCCGTATCCGGAGGTTCCGCCGCGGACGGCTCCCGCGGCCCGGGCTCTCCCCTTACCGGGGCGGGAGCCGGTCGGCCCCGACTGCATCCGGTCGGCATCCGTCGGAACTCCGCTTTTCGGGCGGATGCCTGCGGCTATTGCGGGGAATGACCCTGCTGTTGGGTATGTTACCCTCTTGTGGCTTCGCCCGATGCGGCTTCGAGGTTGTTTCCGGGCTCCTCGTCGCGGTTTCGATCGGGCATCCAGCGCTCCTGCAGCCACTGGAAGACGATGAACAGAGGCGGTACGATGAACAACAGCGCCACGGTACCGATCAGCATGCCTCCGACCGTACCGACGCCGATCGAGATGTTTCCGTTGGCGCCGACGCCCGAGGCGAACATCAGCGGCAGCATGCCGAAGATCATCGTCAGCGAGGTCATCAGAATCGGGCGCAGACGCACCTTGGCGGCCGAGAGGGCAGCCTGCGGGATGCTCATGCCGGCGCGGCGGCGGTCCGAGGCGTACTCGGTGAGCAGGATGGCCGTCTTGGCCAGCAGACCGATCAGCATGATCAGACCCGTCTGGAGGTAGATGTTGTTCTCGAGACCGAACATGCGTGCGAAGAGGAAGCTGCCGGCCAGTCCGAACGGCACGGAGAGGATGACGGCCAGCGGCACGAAGAGACTTTCATACAGCGCACAGAGAATCAGATAGATGAATACCACGCAGATGACGAAGACCAGGGTCGTCGTATTGCCTGTCGAGGACTCTTCGCGCGACATGCCGCCGAATTCGAAACCGTAGCCCGTCGGGAGCGTTGCGGCGGCCACCTCGCGCACGGCCCCGATGGCCTGACCCGAGCTGTAGCCCGTAGCCGGGGTGCCGTTGACCTGAATGGCCGAGAAGAGGTTGAAGCGCGTCAGCACCTCCGAACCGTAGACGCGCGTGAGGGTCAGATACTGTGCGACGGGCGACATCTCGCCCGCGTCGTTGCGCACGAAGATGTTGTTCAGTGATTCGAGATCGAGGCGGTATTCGGGCGGGGCCTGCACCATCACGCGGTAGAGTTTCGAGAAGCGGTTCATGTTCGAGGCATAGCTGCCGCCGATGTAGCCCGAGAGGGTGCTCAGCACATCGGAGGGCGAGACACCGTTTCGTTTGCAACGCGCGGCGTCGACTTCGACCAGATACTGCGGGAACTTGGTGTCGAACGACGTGGTGGCGCGGCCGATCTCGGGCCGCCCGTTCAGCGCCTCGAGGAACTGCCGCGTATATTTCAACAGATCCTCGGTCGTGCCGCCCTTCTGGTCCTGAACGTAGACCTCGAAGCCGCTGCTCACGCCGTAGCCCGGGATCATCGGACGTGTGAAGGGCATGATGTCGGCACTCGAGATGAAGGCCGTGCGGCGGCTGATTTCGGCCATCACGGCCTCGATGGCATCCTCCTTCGAGGTGCGTTCGCTCCAGTCCTTCAGGCGGATCGTAAACATGCCGTTGCAGGCGCCCTGGCCGCTGAGCATCGAGTTTCCGGTGATGTTCGAGTAGAGCTCGATCTGGGGAATCGTGCGCAGACAGCTGTCGACCTGTTCCATGACGATCCGCGTCTGTCGGACGCTGCTGCCGGGCGAGGTGCGTACGTCGACGAAGATGGTTCCCATGTCCTCGTTGGGGACCAGACCGGTTTTGGTGGTGGATATCAGCACGGCGAAACCCGCGCAGGCTGCGACGAGCAGTGCGCCGGCCAGCCAGCGGTGGCGCAGCATGAATCCGACGCCGAACTTGTATTTCGACACCAGACGGTGGAACGCCGCGTCGAAGGCGATGTGGAAGCGCGACGAGAAGCTCAGCCGCCGGCCCTCGGCAGCGGTCTGGTGTGGAGTCATGATCAGGGCGCAGAGGGCCGGGCTGAGCGTCAGGGCGTTGATGAGCGAGATGGCCACGGCGGCGGCCATCGTCAGTCCGAACTGGGTGTAGAACGTGCCGGTCGTGCCGCCGATGAAGCTCACGGGGATGAAGACGGCCATGAAGACGAACGTGGTGGTGATGAGGGCCGAGGTGATGCCGTCCATGGCGTCGATCGTGGCGCGGTAGGCCGAACGGTACCCCTCGTCGAACTTGGCCTGCACGGCTTCGACGACCACGATGGCGTCGTCGACCACCGTACCGATGACCAGCACCAGGGCGAACAGGGTCAGCATGTTCAGACTGAAGCCCGCGGCGTAGAGGAAGGCGAACGTTCCGACGAGCGAGACGATGATCGAGAGGGCCGGGATGAAGGTCGACCGCAGGCTCTGCAGGAAGACGTAGACCACCAGCACGACGAGAATGATCGCCTCTAACAGCGTTTTGATGACGCTGCGGATCGAGGCGTCGAGGAAGTCCTTCGTACTCATCAGATCGACGATCTTGATGCCTTTCGGGAGGGTTTTCGAGATTTCGGCCACCGTACGGTCGATCTCCTCGATGATCTCGTTGGCGTTCGAGCCGGAGGTCTGCGAGATCATGATGTTGCAGCCGGGGTGTCCGCTCACCTCGCCGATATAGTCGTAGGCGCGGGTTCCGAGCTCGACGGTGGCCACGTCGCCCAGCCGCAGCACCTCGCCGTCGGGCAGCGACTTGATGACCATATTCTCATAATCGATCTCGTTTTCGTAACGGCCGCGGTATTTGAGGACATACTGGAAGGTGTTCTGCGATTCGGCGCCGAGGGTTCCGGTTGCGGCCTCGATGTTCTGTTCGTCGAGAACGGTGGAGATGTCGGAGGGGACGAGGCCGTATTTGAGCATCTTGCCCGGATCGAGCCAGATGCGCATCGAGTAGTCGTATCCGAAGACGTTGACCTCGCCCACGCCGGCGATACGCGACAGGCGGGGTTCGATGTTGATCTTCATGTAGTTGGTCAGGAAGGCCTCGTCGAACGAGTCGTCGGGGCTGTAGACGGCCAGCTGCTTGATGTTGCTCGTCTGGCGCTTGCGCACGGTGATGCCGCTCTTCGTCACCTCGGCCGGCAACTGGCCCTGGGCCGTGGCGATGCGGTTCTGGACGTTGACCGTGGCCATGTCGGGGTCGGTGCCCTGACGGAAGTAGACCGAGATACGTGCCGAACCGTTGTTCGAGGCCGTGGAGGTCATGTACATCATGTTCTCGACGCCGTTGAGGGCCTCCTCGAGAGGAACGACGACGCTCTTCTGCACGGTTTCGGCATTGGCGCCGGTGTAGGTGGCCGAGACGCTGACCGTCGGAGGCGCAATCTCGGGGAACTGTTCGATGGAGAGCTGCGAAAGCCCGATGAGCCCCAGAATCAGGATCAGGACGGAGATCACTCCGGCCAGAATGGGGCGTTCGATGAAGGTTCGTATCGTCATGGGGCTGCGCTATTTTTCGGATTGGGCGGTCGGTTCGCCGGCGGATGCGGCGGTGTCGGCAACGGTGGTGGTGTCGGCCGTTTTCGTAGAGACGCTTCCGGCGGCGTCGGCCGTATCGATCCGGACCCCTTCGTGCAGCAGTCCGGCGCCTTCGGCGACGATCACGTCACCCGCCGCGAGGCCCGATTCGACGATGTAGTTCTGCCCGTCGTTGTATTTGTAGACGGTGATCGGGGCCGACTGGGTCACGCCGTCGACGACCTTCCAGACGAAGACGCGGTTCTGCAGCTCATAGGTGGCCGCCTGCGGAATGACAAGACATGCCCGGTGATGGGTCGGAACGATGACCGTGGCGCTGCCGCCGTTGCGCAGCAGGTGGCGCGGATTGGGGAAGACGGCACGCAGCCGCACGGCGCCGGTCCCCTCGTCGACCGTTCCGCTGATGGCGTCGATGCGCCCCGCAAGGTCGTACGTCGCGCCGTTGCCCAGGCGCAGCCCGACGTCGGGCATCTTCTCGCGGGCCTCCTCGAGCGAACCGTACTGCTGGATGAGGTCGAGCATCTGGTTTTCGGCCATCGAGAAGTAGGCGTAGATCCGTTCGTCGTCCGAGACGGTGACCAGCGGTTCGCTGATGTTGCTGTCCACCAGGGCGCCGACCCGGTAGGGGATCATGCTGGCCACGCCGTCGACGGGACTGCGGACCTCGGTGTAGGAGAGGTTGTTGCGGGCGTTGGTCTCTTCGGCCCGGGCCTGGGCCAGTGCGGCTTCGGCTTCGAGCTGCTGGTTGCGGGCCATCTCCAGATCGAAGTCCGAGACGACCTTCCGGGCATGGAGCGCCTCCTTGCTCGAGGTGGTCAGTTCGGCGGTTTTGAGCTGGGCCTCGGCGCTCTGGACGTTGGCCCGGGCCGTTTCGAGAGCGGCCTGATAGGGTACCTGGTCGATGACGAAGAGCACCTCGCCCTTGCGGACCGGAGCCCCTTCGTCGAGAAGGATCCGCGTGATGGTGCCGCCGACCTGGGGCCGGATCTCGACGGTCTGGCGGCCGCGCAGCGTGGCGGCGTAGTCCGACGTGAGGGTCAGGTCGCCCGGGGTGAGGGTCAGGATGCGGTAGGTCTGTCCGGGTTGCTGCGGCTGTTCGCCGGCGCAGGCTCCCAGAAGCAGCAGTACGGGCAACAGGAGCAGATGTGATTTTTTTCGGTTCATATCGGATGTCGGATTTTGTCGGAGTGTCGGTATCGGGCCTTGCGGTCCGCACGGGTCCGGAGGCCGGACCTGCCGCTCCTTACAAATTTAGGGATTCTCGGCCGAACGTCGCAGCGTGTGGTGACCAACGCCCCGAATGTGGTGACGAACTCCGTGGGGAAACGCTCCGTTTTCGCCCGCAATGTCGTATCTTTGTCCTGTCGAAGGATTCCAACCCATGAAACATACCCGCGTAGCCCGATCTATCGACCTGCTGTTCTGTCTGGTCATCATGCCGCTGGTCATCATGCTGCTGCCGGTCGATCGCTGGATCGTCCACAACACGGCGTTTCTGATCACGCTCGTGGGGTATGTCTATGCGCTCTACTTCACCTACCGCCTGGCGAAGCCTGCACAACTTTTTCTGCAGCGGCGTTACCTGCGGCTGGTGGTGCTGATGGTGGTGCTGGTGGGGGTGACGGCGCTGCTGACGCGCTTCCCGATCTCCGACGGCGACGTCTCGACGCTCGAGGCGCATCGGCTGGCGGCACGGCGCGGAATACGCACGCAGACCGTATGGTTCTTTTTCCTGGTGGTGACGGGTTTTTCGCTGGCCATCGAGCTGACCTTCGAACTCTTCCGGCAGATTCTCGCCCGGCAGGAGCTGGCGGCCGAGCGCGACCGTGCCGAACTGGCCCTCTACAAGGCGCAGATCAATCCGCACTTTCTCTTCAATACGCTCAACACGCTCTATGCGCTGGTCCTCTCGAAATCCGACCGCACGGAGTCGGCCTTCGTGAAGTTTTCGAACATCCTGCGTTACATGTACGAACAGGCCGACCGGGAGATGATCCCCCTGGCCGACGAACTCGAATACGTGCGGCAGTACGTCGATCTGCAGAAGCTGCGGCTCAACCGCCATACGCAGGTGATGCTCGACGAGGAGGTCGATGACGATCGGGTGCCGGTCCCGACGATGCTCTTCATCACCTTCGTGGAGAATGCCTTCAAGTACGGCACGTCGTCCGAGCGCGACTGCACGATCCGCATCGGCATCCGCCTGCGCGACGGGATGCTGGAGTTCCGGACCGAGAACGGGGTGATGCGCCGCCGGGAAGAGAAGACGCCCGGAATCGGAATCGAGAATTGCCGCAAACGGCTTCAGATGCTCTTCCCGGGGCGTTTCGAACTTCGGAACTCCGAAACGCAGGACATCTATCGCGTGCGGCTGACCCTTCGCCTGAATGAACCGCAGTCATGAGTATGAAGCCGATCCGTTGCATTGCCATCGACGATGAACCGATGGCCCTGCTGGTCATCGAACAGTTCTGCCGCCGCAAGGGCGGGCTGGAGGTGGAGACCTTCAGCGAACCGCACGTGGGATTGGAGGCGATCCGCCGCACACGGCCCGATCTGGTCTTTCTCGACATCCGCATGGACGGCATTTCGGGGCTGGAGATCGCCCAGAGCCTTCCGCCGGAGTGCTGTCTGATCTTCACCACGGCCCATGCGCAGTATGCCCTCGAGGGATTCGATCTCGACGCGGTCGATTTCCTGCACAAGCCCTTCGCCTACGAGCGTTTCGAAGTGGCTGTCGAACGGGCCTTCCGGCGCATTGAGGCGCGGCGTACACCCGTAACGGCCCATCTGGTCGTCAAACAGGAGTACAACAACGTGAGCATCCCCTGCGACGACATCCTCTATGTCGAGGCGCTGGGCAACTACGTGAAGATCGTCCGCCGCTCGGGCGGGCATGTGCTGACGCGCACCAACCTCAAGACGGTGACCGATCTTCTGCCCGAGAACCGTTTCCTGCGCATCCATCGCTCGTATGTCGTTGCCGTGGGGGCCGTCGAATCCTTTACGCGCAGCCGGGTGACGCTCCGCGGGGGCGTGGCGCTTCCCGTCGGACAGCAGTATGCTGCGGTGCTTCTCGAACGGTTGGCGCAGTGACATACGGCGCCGTATCCGGGCAGGGGCCCGGATATGGAAACGCGGCGGACGGATCTCCCCTTGGCGTTTGTCGGGGGATCCGTCCGCCGCGTTTCCGGACGTGACCGTCCGAGCGGCGCCGCTGCTTCAGGCCACGCGCAGGCGGATGCCGTGGCCCTTGTCCGATTCGACGACGACGGTGGCACCTTTGCGGAGCAGGCCGTCGACGATCAGCGACGAGAGCGGCTCTTCGATCTGATCGGTAAGCGTGCGTTTCAACGCCCGTGCGCCGTAGCGCTCCTCGTAGCCCATGCGGGCCAGGCGGCGTTTGGCGCCGTCGGTGATGCGGATCTTGTAGCCGAGCCGTTGCGTACGGTCGAGCAGGCGGCGCAGCTCCAGATCGACGATGCGCTCCACGTCGGGAATCTCCAGCCGGCGGAAAAAGACGATATCATCGATGCGGTTCAGAAACTCCGGCGTGAAGGTCTGTTCGAGGGCCTTGCGGTAGGCCGCCTGTGGGGCGTCGGCAGCGATGCTGCGCTGCGAGGGGGTGGCGTAGCCCACCTGCACGGCCCGTTCGGCCGCCGCCCGCGAACCGACGTTCGAGGTCATGATGAGGATCGTGTTGCGGAAGTCGACGCGGCGTCCGGCACCGTCGGTGAGGTGCCCCTCGTCGAAGATCTGCAGCAGGGCGTTGAAGACCTCCGGGTGGGCCTTCTCGATCTCGTCGAACAGCACCACGGCATAGGGCTGTCGCCGCACGGCTTCGGTGAGCTGCCCGCCCTCGCCGTACCCGACATAACCCGGAGGGGCGCCGATCAGGCGTGCGACGTTGTGTTTCTCGGCATATTCGCTCATGTCGATACGGATCAGACCACGGCGCTCGTCGAAGAGCCAGCGTGAGATCTCCTTGGCCAGCAGCGTCTTGCCCACTCCCGTAGGTCCCACGAAGAGAAAGACGCCGATCGGGCGCCGTTCGTCCTTCAGACCGGCCCGTGCGCGGAGTATCGTGCGTGAGATGCGCTCAACGGCTTCCGATTGCCCGATGACCCGCTGTGCGAGATAGCTGCCGAGCCGTTTCAGACGGGCCTGCTCGCCGTCGGAGAGTCGCTCGACGGGAATGCCCGTCATGGCGGTGACGACGGCACGGATCTGCTCCTCGTCGATCCGTGCGGGGTGCTCCTCGAGCTGCCGGCGCCAGGCCGTGCGGCTTTCGTCGATCTTCGTACGCAGGGCGATTTCACGGATCCGGGCCGTGGTGGCCTTGTCGTAGACCAGCGCCTCGACCGCCTCCCGGCATTCGCGCCGGATCTCCGAGAGGGTCTGTTCCATCTGCCGCAACTCTTCGGGTTCGCGGGCCGTATGCAGATGGACGCGCGATCCGGCTTCGTCCAGCAGGTCGATGGCCTTGTCCGGGAAGTGGCGGTCCGAGATGTAGCGCTCGGCCAGTGCGACACACGCCTGCAGGGCCGCCTCCGTGTAGCGGACGCGGTGGTGTCGTTCGTAGTGGGGGGCAATGTTGTGCAGGATGCGCAGCGTCTGTTCGGGGGTCGTCGGCTCGACCATGACGCGCTGGAAGCGACGTTCGAGGGCCGGATCGCTCTCGATCCCGGTGCGGTATTCGTCGAGCGTCGTGGCGCCGATGAGGCGGATCTCACCCCGTACCAGGGCCGGTTTGAGCATGTTGGCCGTATCGAGGCTTCCCTGGGTGGCGCCGGCTCCCGCGATGGTGTGGATCTCGTCGATGAAGAGGATCGTGTCGCGGGCGCTGCGCATCTCTTCGAGGAGCTGTTGCAGACGCTCCTCGAATTCGCCGCGGAACTTCGTCCCGGCGACCAGCGCGGCGAGGTCCAGTGCGAAGAGCCGCTTGTCGGCAATCGTGTAGGGAACCTCGCCGCGCGAGATGCGCAGCGCCAGCCCCTCGACGATGGCACTCTTGCCCACGCCGGCCTCGCCGATCAGGATCGGATTGTTCTTCTTGCGCCGCGAGAGGATCTGGACCACGCGTTCGATCTCCGTGTCGCGTCCCACGACCTCGTCGATTGCCCCTTCGCGGGCCATTCGGGTGAGATCCGTGCCGAACCTGTCGAGCAGCCGGGCGTTGTCGGACGGACGGTTTCCCTCCTGGAAGTCGAGCAGGTTGGCCACCGGGATTTCGATATGCAGGTCGCCTTCGGCGACAAATCGGCGAAGTCCTTCGGCGATGGTCTCGGCCCGGACGCCGTACATCTCCAGCACGCGGGCCGTGATCGTCGAACGGTCGTTGACGATCTGTTGCAGGGCGTGAGCCGTGGAGATGCTCTTTACGGTGGGGAAAGCCGCGGTCAGTTCGCCGGCAAAGCGGCGGTAGAAGGCCTCGGACGAGGTATTTTCGGGGGCTCCCGGCCCGGCGGTTTCGCGTTCGATGCGCAGCCGGATCTGGTGGAGCTCCCACTCCTTGAGTTGTGCGGAGAGAAGTTGGTAGGCCAGCGATCCCTCTTCGCGCAACAGTTCGAGCGCGAGGAAATCCTTGAACGAATGGGTTATTCCGTCGCGGGTGGTGTCGAACGCCGCTCGGGCGATGAGGCCCTCCAGCGTCTTTGAGATTTTCGGTTGCATGTTGCGTCGTCGTTTGAATTCGCCATACGAACGGACGGACGCTTCTGTTTATTATGCGGACGAAATCGTCTATTCGGACACCTCTTCGCTATCTGTCTGACGGCGGGGCCATTCGCCCACCTCCATATCGTGCATTTCACCGTGATCGATCCGCAGGCGGATGGCCGTGCGGACGCGGTGGAACCCGAACTGGCCGGCGGCGCCGGGGTTGACGGCCAGCAGCTCGTAGACCGGATCGTACATCACCTTGAGGATGTGCGAATGGCCCGCGATGAAGAGTTTCGGACGCAGTGCCTGGATCCGGGCGACGGCCCGCGGGTCGTAATGGCGCGGATAGCCCCCGATATGGGTCATCAGCACGCGCACCCCCTCGCATTCGAACGAGAGAAACGCGGGGTAGACCCGGCGGGTCATGCCGCCGTCGATGTTCCCGCTCACGGCCCTGAGCGGTTTGAAGGCGGCGATGCGGTCGGCCAGTTCGAGCGAGCCGATGTCACCGGCGTGCCAGATCTCGTCGACATCCTTCAGGAATTCGCGGAGCGGCTCGTCGAAGCATCCGTGCGTATCGGAGATGATGCCTATCTTTTTCATGTCGTGGAGTGGGTATCGGTGTGTGCGACCGGTGTTGCGGCCGCGGCAGGGTCGGGCGTATTATTTGTATTTGTCCTTCCAGAGGTGCGCGATGCGTTCGGCGATCTTGGCCTCGGCGGCATTCTGCGTGTCGGGTTCGTAGAATTTCGTTCCCGCGAGTGATTCGGGCAGGAACTCCATCTCGGCGAAGTGTCCCTCGTAGTCGTGGGCATACTTGTATCCCCGGGCATAGCCGGCCTGCTTCATGAGCCGTGTCGGGGCGTTGCGCAGGTGGAG
The DNA here is from genome assembly GCA_944321945.1 of uncultured Alistipes sp. Classification (GTDB taxonomy): domain Bacteria; phylum Bacteroidota; class Bacteroidia; order Bacteroidales; family Rikenellaceae; genus Alistipes. The sequence continues at coordinate 75,855 of CALUNE010000007.1, read as the reverse complement.
CGGTACGGGCCGGTTCGTCGTGTCGTGTTCGACCAGCGCGAGGGCCTTGTTGATGGCCATGTAGGCCGAATTGCTCTTGGGCGAGGTGGCCAGGTAGATCGTCGTTTCGGAGAGGGTGATGCGGGCCTCGGGCATGCCGATCTTGTGGACCGTGTCGAAGCAGGCGTTGGCCAGCAGCAGGGCGTTGGGATTGGCCAGTCCGATGTCCTCCGAGGCGAGGATCACCAGCCGCCGGGCGATGAAGCGCGGCTCCTCGCCGCCGGCCAGCATCCGCGCCAGATAGTAGACCGCGGCATTGGGATCGCTGCCCCGGACGGACTTGATGAAGGCCGAGATGATGTCGTAGTGCTGTTCGCCGTTCTTGTCGTAGAGGGCGATGTTTTCCTGGAGGCACTCCTGCACGTATCGGTCGGTGATCGTCACCTTGCCGTCGGTGGCGCCGACCAGGATGTCGAGGATATTGAGCAGTTTGCGGGCGTCGCCCCCGGCGAAGCGGAACAGGGCTCCGGTTTCGCGGACTTCGATGTCGCGTTCGCGCAGTTCGGAGTCCTTCTCCAGCGCCCGGTCCAGCAGTTTCTGCAGGTCACTGTCCTCCAGCGCGCGGAGAATGTAGACCTGACAGCGGCTCAGCAGCGGGGAGATGACCTCGAACGAGGGGTTTTCGGTCGTGGCGCCGATCAGCGTGACGATGCCCTGTTCGACGGCCCCGAGCAGCGAATCCTGCTGCGACTTGTTGAAGCGGTGGATTTCGTCGATGAACAGAAACGGGGGCTGCTGGTCGAAGAAGCGCTGCTTGCGGGCCGATTCGATCACCTCGCGCACCTCCTTCACCCCCGAAGTGACGGCCGAAAGGGTGAAGAACGGACGTTCGAGTTGCGTGGCGACGATGCGTGCGAGGGTGGTTTTCCCGACTCCGGGCGGGCCCCAGAGGATGAACGAAGGGACGTTTCCCGTCTCGAAGAATTTGCGGAAAACGCCTTTCGGTCCCACCAGATGCTCCTGCCCGATGTAGTCATCGAGCGTGTGGGGACGCAGACGTTCGGCTAAGGGAATGTTCGGCATGGTTCGGCTCGTTTTGGTGGCTCAAAGATACGCAATTTCGAAAAAAAACGTATATTTGTTCCAACGAAACCAATCTCACCCGTCCGATGGAAATTATCGATCCCAAGCCGGCCGGCGACTCGACCGCACAGACGTCGGCCCGTCCCGCCGTGTGGGCCGGCGCCCCGTCGCAGCCCGAACCGAAGAAGCCCGACAACTTCCTGCCGTGGGCCATTCTCAGCACGATCTTCTGCTGCCTGCCCTTCGGCATCGTCGCCATTGTCTATTCGACCCAGGTCGACTCCTACTGGTTTGCGGGCAATCACGAAGCCGCATGCCGTTCGGCCCGGCGCGCCCGGACCTGGACGTGGGTATCGGTCGGTGTGGCCGTGGTCTGCTGGCTGCTCTACCTGCTGCTTTTCGTCGTTCTGGGGCTGCTCACCTATTCGTCGGTCGGTCTTATCGACGTGTGATTCCGTACGCGGCGTGTCTCGAAAACGGCTGTGGATCGGTCTGTCGGTCCTGATCGTCGGGGCGGTGCTGCTCTACCGGGCGGTCGATCCGTCGCAGACGGCGTGGCTGCCGCAGTGTCCGTTCCATGCGCTCACGGGTTGGCAGTGTCCGGCCTGCGGCGGGCAGCGCGCCCTGCACAGCCTCTTGCACGGACGTGTGGCCGAGGCCGTTGCATACAACCTCTTCCTGGTTGCGGCCGTTCCTTATTTTCTGGCCGTGGTGTGGACGTCGCTCGATCACGGACGGTTGGCCCGGCGGCTGCGGCCCGTGGTGCAGCACCGGTGGCTGGCGTGGGCCTATTGCCTGCTGTTTGTCGGCTGGTGGGTGGTACGCAATCTGCCGGGGGTCAATCTGTAGTCCGTGTCGTCCGGTGGGGTACACAATCGGTCGGCGGTCAATCGCTAACCCATAAAAAAACGGTCCGGGATTCCGGACCGTTTTTCTTGTATGGCGCGCGACCGGCTACTTGCCGGCCTCGGGCTTGCGCAGAGCGAGGTAGAGTTCGTCGAGCTGCGACTGGTCGATGAAGTTCGGTGCATCGAGCATCATGTCGCGGCCGGCGTTGTTCTTCGGGAAGGCGATGTAGTCGCGGATCGAATCCGAGCCGCCGAACAGGGCGCACAGACGGTCGAAACCGAAAGCCAGACCTCCGTGAGGGGGTGCGCCGTACTTGAAGGCGTTCATCAGGAAGCCGAAGCGGGCCTGAGCCTGTTCGGGGGTGAATCCCAGCAGTTCGAACATCTTCTCCTGCAGTTTCGAATCGTGGATACGGATCGAGCCGCCGCCGATTTCGGTACCGTTGCAGACGAAGTCGTAGGCGTTGGCCCGCACGCGACCCGGATCGCTGTCGAGGAACTCGATGTCCTCGGGTTTGGGCGAGGTGAAGGGGTGGTGTACGGCGTAGAAGCGCTGCGTCTCGTCGTCCCACTCGAACAACGGGAAGTCGACCACCCACAGCGGTGCGAACTTCTTCGGATCGCGCAGTCCCAGTTGCTGGGCCACCTCCAGACGCAGGGCGCAGAGTTGCGTCAGCACCTTGAACTTCTTGCCGCAGAGGATGAAGACCATGTCTCCGGCCTTGGCGCCGCAGCGTTCGGCCATGGCACGCACCTCGTCGGGCGAGTAGAACTTGTCGACGGACGACTTCACGCCGCCTTCGGCCTCCATGCGGATCCAGATGAGCCCCTTGGCGCCGATCTGCTGTCGTTTGACGAACTCCGTGAGGGCGTCGATCTGCTTGCGGGTGTAGGTTGCGCAGCCCGGGGCGGCGAATCCGGTGATGTATTCCGCATCGTCGAAGACCGAGAATCCGTGGCCCTTGGCCAGGTCGGTCAGGTCGGCGAACTCCATGCCGAAGCGCAGGTCGGGCTTGTCCGAACCGTACTTCTCCATGGCTTCGATCCAGGGCATGCGGCGCAGCGGCTCGGTGAATTCGATCCCCAGCACGGTCTTGAACATGTGCTTGGCCCAGCGTTCGAAGACCTCCAGCACGTCCTCCTCCTCGACGAACGACATCTCGCAGTCGATCTGCGTGAATTCGGGCTGACGGTCGGCGCGCAGGTCCTCGTCGCGGAAGCAGCGCACGATCTGGAAGTACTTGTCGTAGCCGGCCACCATCAGCAGCTGCTTGAGGATCTGCGGCGACTGCGGCAGGGCGTAGAACTGGTTGGGCGACATGCGGCTCGGGACGACGAAGTCGCGGGCGCCTTCGGGGGTCGAGGCGACCAGATAGGGGGTTTCGATCTCGAGGAACCCTTCGTCGGAGAGGAACCGGCGGATCTCCTGGGCCATCTTGTGGCGCAGGATCAGGTTGCGCTGCAGGGGCGGGCGGCGCAGGTCGAGGTAGCGGTACTTCATGCGCAGGTCGTCGCCGCCGTCCGAGACCTCTTCGATGGTGAAGGGCGGCACTTCGGCCTCATGCAGGACGTTGATGCGGCGGGCCGAGACTTCGATGTCACCGGTGGCCATCTTGGGGTTTTTCGACTGGCGCTCGACAACTTCGCCCTCGACCTGGATGACCCATTCGCGGCCGATGCGCGAGGCCGTTTCGCGGGCTTCGGCCGGCGAGTGTTCCTCGACGACGATCTGCGTCAGGCCGTAGCGGTCGCGCAGGTCGATGAAGGTCATGGCGCCGAGGTTTCTGACTTTCTGCACCCACCCGGCCAGGGTGACGGTTTCGTGGACGTTGCAGGCCCGGAGGCACCCGCAGGTATGAGTTCTGTACATTGACGTATAGGTTTGTTTGTCCGTGTATGTCCGATGGTGTCCGTATCTTTGAACGAACCCACAAAGGTAATAACTTTTGCGGATAAAAAGTCGGGCTGATCGAAAAAAAGAGTTTTGGACTTGGAACCGTTTCGGCGGTCGGGGCTGCGGATTTGCAAATACGGGAAAAAATCGCGTTTTTTGCAGAAAAATCGACATGGAACAGCGGCAGATCGACGAAAAATTCATGCGTCTCGCACTAAACGAGGCCCGAAAAGCGTTGGAAGAGCAGGAGGTCCCCATCGGGGCGGTAGTTGTCAGCCAGGGTGCGGTGGTTGGCCGCGGGCATAATCTGGTCGAGACGCTGTCCGACCCGACGGCCCATGCCGAGATGCAGGCTCTGACGGCCGCGGCTTCGACGCTCGGAGGCAAGTATCTGAACAAATGTACGTTGTATGTCACCGTCGAGCCGTGTATCATGTGTGCCGGGGCGATCGGATGGGCTCAGATCGGACGTGTCGTATGGGGCGCCGATGATCCGAAACGGGGCTTTCGCCGCTATGCCGAACAGGTTTTTCACCCCAAAACCGAGGTGACGAGCGGTGTTTTGGCCGGCGAATGCGAGGAGTTGATGACCTCTTTTTTCGCATCATTGCGGAATTAGATTTGGCAAAAGAGGAATTTTTTTTGTATTTTTGTCCCCAACGTATCCTGTGCGGAGAGCCGGAAGACCGTTGCGGAAGGGATTCTACCGGGGAAACGGGTCGGGTGCCGGCCTCTTTGAACCGTAAGGGTGTCGGCAACGCAACGACCGCACGGGTTGCAGAATGGATTCCGTGCAGAACGGGAGCCCGGGAACGGATCGGACGTCGGGGAGTTGCGGGTGCTGGGACTGCGGATGCAGTGACCCGCGAACCGCAGAACGATGACGCGTGGCACGAACTCCGGAAAAAAGATGATACGGTGCCGTACAGGCAAACAATGGATCCGCGAAGGCGGAATACGGAACCTCAAAAAACTCAACAACATAAAACGATAGAAAACCATGAAAAAGATTTTTGTTTCGGCCCTTGCGCTGATGGCGGCCGTGTCGCTTTCGGCCCAGGATGTTACGGCAATCTACAACGAAGCCGGTGCCGCATTCAATGCCAAGGATTTCGCCGGTGCCGCCGCCAAGTTCGAGCAGGTGATTGATCTGGGTATCGACAACGAAGAGGTTGCCACGCAGGTCGCCACCGCAAAATCGACGCTTCCCAAATGCTACTACTACCTGGGTGGTGCCGCCATCAAGGCCAAGAACTACGACGAGGCGCTGAAGAACTTCTCGAAATCGGCCGAACTGGCCGAACTTTACGGCGACATGTCGCAGATGGCCAAATCGAACGGCTGGGTGGCCAAGATCTACCAGCTGCAGGGCGGCGATGCCTTCAACAACAAGGACTATGTGACCGCAGCCGGCATCTTCGAGAAGGGTTACAAGGCCGATCCCGACAATACGGCCATGGCCCTGAACCTGGCCATGAGCTACTGCGAGATGGGCGAATATGAGAAGGGTATGGACATCTACGAGGCCATTGCCGCCAAGACCCACCCGAAATATGCCGAGGATGTGGCCAAGGCCAAGGAGATGATGGCTCTCTATACGAACAACAAGGTGGCCGAGATGCAGACCGCCGGTGACTTCGACGGCATCATCACGCTGGCCGACGCTCAGCTCGAGAAGAATCCCGCAAGCGCCCTGTTCCAGAACGTGCGCCTGCAGGCCTATGCCAACAAGAAGGATTACGACAAGGTGATCGAACTGGGTCAGGCTGCCGCCGATGCGCAGACCGAGGAGGAGGACCGCAGCCTGATGTACTACCTGCTGGGTGCCGCCTACAACGCCAAGGAGATGAAGGCTCAGGCCATTGCTGCTTTCCAGAAGGTGACGGCCGGTGCGGCTGCCGAAAATGCCAAGACGGCGCTCACCGAGCTTCAGAAATAGACGTCCGGGCGATTCCGGACGGGAGCGCGGATTGCTCCCGAAGAGCGAATTCCTGCCGCAACAGCGGCAGGAATTTTTTTGTGCCGGGTGTTTCGGGCTTCGGTACGATATGTGCAGGTATCCCTGGACGTTATTGAATCGAACAGCATGGAAAAGCAAACGTATGAAAGCCCGGAGATCGAGGTGCTGGAGGTCTGCGTTGAACGCGGATTCGCCGTCTCGGAGGTCGACGGAGAGATCGAAGGTTTCGATCGGGAGGAGTGGTCATGAAACAGAATCGGATGCAGGGCGCCGCGGCAATGGCCTCCGCCGCGACCAGAAAACGCCCCGTGACGAGGCTGCAGAGCATCGTCGCGATCCCGGAGCACTTCACGTCACCGGCCGGAAAGGTCGGGGAGTGTCTCGTGCCGTCGGATGCCGCGTTGAGGCCTGTCGGCACACGGATCGGCACACGGTCGCTCTTCGGCCGGTTTGCGGCCGGATTATTGGCCCTTGTTGCGGCCGGAACGCTGGCCGGTTGCACTTCGGACCCCACTGCGACAACATCGGATGAAACGCGGCACCTTGTCACCCGCCGCTTCCGGGTCGAGGCGGCCACTCCCGCCACGCGGACCCGGGCGGCTACCCCTGCGACCCGCACCCAGCTGGCCGACGACGGCTACAACATGCTCTGGAGCCCGGGTGATACGATCGGCGTCTTCGTTACCAGCGGCACCACCTTTACGACGACCAATGCACCGTTTGTCTTCGAGGGATCGTCTCCGTCCGCGGGGGGGACCTTCAGCGGGGAGATCACCCTCGACGAGAGTTCCTCCTCCTGGACGCTCTACGCCTATTACCCCTATTCGTCTTCGGTGACCTCGGCGTCGAGCCTCTCCTTTCAGCTGGCCTCGCAGCAGATCCAGGCCGCCTCGGGCGATACCTCCCACCTGGGCGATTATGACTTCCTGGTGGCCGGGGCCGTTGCCGGAACGGCGGATGCCTTTCCGGCACTCACCTTCAGCCACGCCTTTGCGGTGATCGAGGTCGACCTGACGGGGTCGGGAACCATGGCCGGCAAGAGCGTCGAATCGATAACGCTCTTCGGTACGGATGCCGCCACGGTCTCCTCGTCGGGCACGGTCTCCGGCACGGCCAACATGACCGGCAGCTTCACGTTCGATCTCACGGCCTCCGTGCCGGCCACGGCCACCTATGCGGGCGGAGCGGCGCAGATCGGTTATTGCGGGCTGACCTTCACCCGTCCGCCCGTGCTGGGCTCCGAGACCGTGACGGCCTATCTGACGGTCAATCCGGCGGACTATTCGCTGGGCGGCGGCCAGGTCTACGCCGTGGTCAGCACCACGGACGGCTATACGGCCACCTATACGCGCTCGGGACCGGTCATTTCGGCGGCGCAGATGCTGGTTCTCACCGAGGAGGTCTCGACCGGAACGGCGGCAGGTCCCACGGTCGACCTTTCGCCGACCTCCGAGACGGCCAACTGCTATGTGGTTTCGGTGCCGTCGCAGAGCTATTCGTTCGATGCCACGGTGGCCGGGAACGGCGTCATCACCGACGATCTCCAGCAGGCTGTCCAGCGTTACGAAGGGCGTACGCTGTCGGCCGATCTCTCGGGCGGAGGCTATGCGAAGCTGCTGTGGCAGAGCCAGCCGTGGCTGATCGAACCGGGGAGCGTCGTCTGGGCCGACGGCCGGATCTCCTTCACGCTGACCGAACGTCCCACCGCCCTGGGCGGCAATGCCGTGATCGGCCTCTATGCCGACGCCCAGTCCGATGAGGCACTCTGGAGCTGGCACATCTGGGTGACGGATCAGACCAACGAACAGCTGCAGGCCGCAGCCGAGACCTATACGATGTATTCGACCTACGAAACGGCCTACGGCGCAGGCTCGGCCCAGATGATGGACCGCAATCTGGGGGCCATCTACAACGAGGACGGGCCCTACGCGCGATCGTTCCGGGCACCGCTCTACCAGTGGGGGCGCAAGGACCCCTTCCCGTGGGGCGACGTGGTCTACGATGCCGACAACAATCCCTACAACTATCTTTCGGAATGGACGGCCGTGCAGGCGACGGGATCCCCCGGGCAGTATGCCGGCTATACGGGCAATACGTGGTATGCCACGGCCCATCCCGACACCTTCATCGCCACCACCACAGGCTCCTCCTACGACTGGTACTGGGGCGGCGGACAGGGAACGACCGACCAGTATCGCAACAATTCGCTGTGGGGCAATCCGAACGGTACGACCGTCGGGGCACAGACCACCAAGACGCTGTTCGATCCCTGCCCGCCGGGCTGGAAGATGCCCCATCCGTACGTCTTCAGCGGCTTCACGCAGACGGGGGCTACGGCATCGGTTTCGAGCGGCACGACCGGGGTCTCGGGATCGTTCGTCCAGGGTTGGAACTTCCTCTACGACGGTTCGGCAACGACCTATTATCCGGGGGTCGGCTATCGGTATGACGAGCTGGGGGTCTTTTTCTTCTCGCAGTCGGGCTATTACTGGACCAGTTCGCCCGCAACGTCCGATTCGTTCGGGGCCTGGACCTTCGGACTGACCTCGGCTACGGTCTACGAATGCTACTCCGATCCGCGGGGTTTCGGACTTCCGGTGCGCTGCCAGCGTGAGTGACCGTCGTTATGGCTGCTTGCGGTGCGCGGGGGCTCTTGCACCGCCGGAAGCCGTACGGGCTTCGTGACCGGGCGTTCGGCCGCGAGACCGACGGCGTGCCGCACCGCTCCTTCAGCCGGCCGGCCCGGTCGGGTTTCATCGTCTATCAAGCCTCGGGGACCTGGTTCGTCTCCGGGGCTTCCGTCGTCTTTGGGGGATTTGTTGGCTGCGGGGCTTTTGTCGTCGGCCGGGTTTCGGGCCTCTGCGGATCGGGGTGCACGGCCGAGGGCGTTCCGGCGGATCATTCCTCCCGGACGATATTGCCGCGGATACGCTCCAGGCCGCTGCGGGTGAGGGGCGTGCGTCCGCACAGCCGTTCGAATTCCGCCTCGTCGAGCCTGAACCACGCCGCGGCATCCATTCCGAGCGGATCGAACACCGGATCGAAGGCCCGGTTGCGATGCTGCGGGGCGCGGCGGTTCCACGGACAGCAGCTCTGGCAGGCGTCGCACCCGAAGATCCAGCCGTCGAGATCGATCGTGGCGGCGGGTTCCCGCTCGATGGTGTGGCACGAGATGCAGCGCGCGGTGTCGATTCCCCGGCCGGGCATCACGGCTCCCGTTGGGCAGCCCTCGACGCAGGCCCGGCAGGTGCCGCAGCGGGACTCCGCGAACGGACGGTCGTAGCGGTCGGCCTCGTCGGTGAGGATCAGTTCGCCCAGCACGAGGTAGCTGCCCAGCGTCGGGGTCACCAGCAGCGACTGCCGCCCGATCCATCCCAGACCGGCTTCGCGGGCCAGGAGTTTCTCGGTCAGTGGCGCCGTATCGACGAAGGCCCGTCCCCGCAGCGTGGGGTACTCGCTGCGCAGCGTGTCGAGCATCTGTTGGAGCATCTTCCGCACCGAGGTGTGGTAGTCCTCGGCACAGGCATACGAGGCCACCTTCGTGCAGTGTCCGGCGGGGTATCCGTCACTCATCCGGTTCTTGTATCCTACGGCGCAGACGACGGCCGTACGGGCCCCCTCGACCAGCAGCCGCGGATCGAAACGCTTCTCCGTATGACGCTCGAGATAGCCCAGCGACGACTGGTATCCGCGGGCGATCCATTCGCGGAACCGAACCTCCGCCTCCTCCAGGTGATGACACGGCGCCAGACCGCAAAGATCGAATCCAACCTCTTCGGCGAGCTTTTTGATGTACGAATGGTCGAGCATGTTGATATTTTATGCCAAAAATAGTATTTTTTGGCTGGAAATTCGTAATTTAGCCCCGTAATATTGCGTTCCTTTAACGGATAACAAAAATACGTCATGATTATCAACACTCTGTACGAACTGGTCCGCAACAGCGTGGAAAAGTTCGCCTCGCGGATCGCTTATTCGATGTTCGACGGCGAGGATGTGACTTACGCCGAAGCGGGTCGTCGTATTGCGCGCGTGCAGGAGATCCTGACCACGTCGGGGCTCCGCCCCGGCGACAAGGTGGCCCTGTTGAGCAGCAACATGCCCAACTGGGGAATCTGCTACTTCGCCGTCACTTCGGCCGGCATGGTCGCCGTGCCGATCCTTCCCGACTTCTCGGGCGAGGAGCTTGACATGATCATCGAACACTCCGAGGCCAAGGCCCTGCTGGTTTCCGACCGCCTCTTCACGAAACTCTCCCGAAAGACCATCGACCGTCTGAATGTCGTGGTCCGTACGAAAAACCTCGGCGTCATCGCCCAGCACGTCCGTGAAGCGGGTGCTACCGGTATCCCCCGGCCCGACGATCTGGCCGTCATCATCTATACGTCGGGCACCACCTCCAAGCCCAAGGGCGTGATGCTGACTCACAAGGCGCTGTGCAAGCAGATCGACCTCTCGACCGCCATTTTCCCCGTGCATGGAGACGATACGTTCCTTTCGGTGCTGCCCCTGTCGCACACCTACGAGTGTTCGATCGGTATGATCTATCCCTTCTCCGAGGGGGCGCGGGTCGTCTATCTTGATCGGCCGCCCACAGCCTCGGTCCTGATGCCGGCCCTGCGGAGTGTCCGCCCCACGGTGATGCTCATCGTGCCGCTGGTCATCGAGAAGATTTACCGCCATCAGGTCCTTGCCAAGTTCAACTCCAACGGCTTCTGGCGGACACTCTACCGCGTGGGCTTCCTGCGCCGACGTCTCAACCGCATGGCCGGCAAGAAGCTGATGAAGGTCTTCGGCGGACGGCTGCGCTTCCTCGGCATCGGCGGTTCGAAACTCGACAACGGTGCCGAGCGTTTCCTGCTCGAATCGCGTGTCCCCTATGCCATCGGGTACGGCCTGACCGAAACGGCTCCGCTGCTGGCCGGCGCGGCGCCTTCGCAGGTGCGTCTCGGTTCCACCGGGCCTCAGGCTCCGGGCGTACAGCTGCGATTGGAAAACGTCAATCCCGAAACCCGTCAGGGGGAGATCGTGGCTCTGACGCCGAGCATCATGCTGGGGTACTTCAAAAACCCCGAGGCCACGCGCGAAGCCTTCACGCCGGACGGATGGTTCCGTACGGGGGATCTCGGCGAGTTCGACAAGGACGGCTGGCTTTACATCAAGGGCCGTCTCAAAAACATGATTGTCGGTCCGGGCGGCGAGAACATCTATCCCGAAGACATCGAAAGCGTGTTGAATTCGCACGTCTGCATTGCCGATTCGATCGTGACTGAACACGAGGGTCGTCTGATCGCTCTGGTTCATTTCAACCGCGAGCAGATCGATGCGATGATCGATGACTGGCGCGAGGAGTGGACGACGAAAAAAGAGGCTCTCGAGGCCAAGACCGAACAGCTCAAAAAGGAGATCATGGAGTTCGTCAATGCGAAGGTGAACCGTTTCTCGCGTATTTCGGAGGTGGTCGAGGAGAAGGAGGAGTTCGTCAAGACGCCGACGCAGAAGATCAAGCGCTTCCTATACAACAAGAATTCCTCGAACGGAAAGCCGTCGGACCGTCCGACGGCCGAGAAATCCTGATCTCGGGCTGACGGCGGACGTCGAGAGGCGGTCGGCCGAAAGCCTGGGGTGTATCCGATGGAAGGAGAAAGTTCCTCAGACGCTTTTTTCATGGACGGATCCGATAAAGCCGCACCGATATTCGGTGCGGCTTTTTGATGCCTGGATGACTCGGTCGGAGAGCAGCCGTTATTCGATCTCTTCGTTCAGAACCCCGATTCCGTCGAAAAACTCCGTCAGGGTGATGCCGTAATAGGAGCAGAGCCGTGACAGCGTACTGACGGTGATATTGTACTTTGCCGTCTCGATTTTGCCGATATGCAGACCCGTATCCTCATAGACGATCTCCTGGGATATGCCGTTGGCGGCCCGCAACTCTTTGAGCCGGCCAGCTATCGCTTCCAGAAGTGCCGTATTTCGCCTCGGTTGTTTCATCTGAACAAAGAAACACAAACCTCGAACTTTCTTGTAATGATTTATACATCATTATTCCGAGATTTTTTGTATCTTTGGTTTCAGAAATAGCAGAATTTGTGCCGAAAGGTATCGGATTCCGGCACAAAAATGATCGGGCGGAGCAAAAGAGACGTTGCGTTATCATGTTGCGGAGTTTCCGTGACCACTCTTTTTCTCCGCCGTTTCATGTCTTCCGGCGAATGGCGGATTCTCCGGTGCGGCGACGGTTTCCGGGCGGTCGTTTCCCGGTTCGTCTATCGTCTTCCGCCGTCCTTCTCCGCCTTTTGTTCAGTGTGCCCCCCCCCGGATAACGAAAAATCCCCTCCGGAGCTCTGGAAGGGATTTTTCATGCGTTGCGGGCCCAAACGGTCTGCCTGCCCGCACCGTTTGTGGATCAGCGGTTCTCGGCCGCCTGCACTTGTGTCGGGTCGGCCGTCTGAGTCGTATCAACCTGGATGAGGTTCTCCTCCGAGACTCCCAGCGAGCGGTAGTAGCTGTTCAGTTCGGCCACCACGTCGCGGCGCCCGGCATAGCTGGCCAGGTAGTAGACATCGCCCAACTGATCGAGTTTCTCGTCGATCACGTCGGAAACCATGTCACCCTGGGCGCCGTCGAAGCGGAGATAATACTCGATGTATTCGATCAGCGTCTGTGCATACTCCCGCAGCAGGGCGTCGCCCTTTTCGGCGGCCCCTTCGGCCCCCATGGCCGAGGCGGCGTAGTAGGCCTCGAGGAAGGGGTAGGTATTCGAATCCGTGAAGCGGATCTGCGAGGTGGGCAGCTTCTCCAGCCCCAGGTCGAGCAGTTCGACCGCTTCGTCGACCTTCCCTTCACGCAGCAGCTCCTTGGCGACGCGGGCAAAGGCATCACGCGCATGCGAGGCCGAGAGGTTGTACTGGATGAAGTAGTCGACGTAGACCCGCGGATCGTTGAGGTTTCCGTAGCGGAAGGTGTCGCGGAGCAACGGTGCGGCATAATCCGTATCGATGCGGCCGATCTCGTAGGGGCTCTGAACAGGAGTGAGGATCGGTACGAAGCGGTAGGCATAGCCGTCGAACTGGAGGTAGTCCATCAGTCCGAGATCCTGCATGATGTAGACCTGCGTGAGGTAGATCGGGCGTTTCCAGTCGAAGTGGGCCAGCATGTCGAGGATCATCAGCTGGCTCTTGTCGAGCGAGTTGCGCTTGAGGTTGAGATAGACCGTGTCGACCATCTTGTCGCGGTCCTTTTCGGCGACGATTCCCGAGGCGATGGCATTCTCCTTGTTCACGGGCAGGGCGATGCGCTTGGTGGGGATGTAGTCGGTCATCGTGCCGTCGGTCAGCCGGACCTGGCTGCGCGGGTCGTCGCTGCGCACGAAGTCGATCACCTGGCTGATTTCGGCCCCCTGTTCGATCTTGTCCAGCACCGGAATCAGATCGTTGTTGTAGGTATACTTGCGTTTGGGCAGCGTGAAGGGGACCGGATCGGCCTCGTTGGCCTTGGTCTTCATCTCGTCGATGTACCATTCGCCGCCCAGGTACGACGTGTTGACGATCCGCACGTCGGGCCGCACGCCGTAGACCTCCTGGTTGTTCCACAGCGGGAAGGTGTCGTTGTCGCCGTAGTTGAGGATGATCGAGTTGGGGAGCGTCGACTGGAGGTAGTTCCAGCCGATGTCGCGGGCCATGGTGCGGTGCGAACGGTCGTGGTCGTCCCAGTTCTGGGCGGCGAGGATCGTCGGCACGCCCAGCGACACGACCGTGGCGGCGGCTGCCGTGGCGATGTTGCGGCGTTTGGTGATCCACTCGATCAGGTCGCGCAGCGCCAGCACCCCGAATCCGATCCAGATCGAGAAGGCGTAGAACGATCCGGCATAGACATAGTCGCGTTCACGCGGTTCGCCGGGCGAGGTGTTGAAGTAGAAGACCAGCGCCACGCCCATCATGATGAAGAGCCACATGACGATCGTGAAGTTGCGCGAATCGCGGTTCAGCTGGTAGATCAGACCGATCAACCCCAGCAGGAAGGGGAGGAAATAGTAGGTGTTGCGGCCCTTGTTTTCGGCGATTTCGCGGGGCAGGTTGTCCTGCGGTCCGAGGTACATTTCGTCGATCCACTTCACGCCCGAGAGCCAGTTTCCGTCGGTGAGCGTCGTGCGCGAGGGCTGGATGTCGCTCTGTCGTCCGACGAAGTTCCACAGGAAGTAGCGCCAGTACATGTACGAGAGCTGGTAGTTGAAGAAGAAGTGGATATTTTCGCCGAACGTGGGTTCGACGATGCTGTGCGTATCGCCGTACGAGTCGGTGTAGACGTGTTTGCGGCCGTAGTCGAGCACCTCGCCGCGGATCGGGCGGCCCGAGGCGTCGCGCTGGATTTCGCCGTTTTCGTCGCGCAGCGTTTCGGTCTTGGTGCGGTAGGCGGCCCACTGTTTGTACTCCTTTTCGCCCTTTGCGGGGTTCCACATCCGCGGGAAGAGGGTCATGAACTCCGGGGCGTGGGTGTAGCCCGTTAGGACGGAGGCGCGCTTGTATTTGCCGTCCTCGTCGAGGTACCAGACGTTTTTGCTCTTCACGTCCTCGGGGGGAGCCGAGTACTGGGCGCCGTACAGCAGCGGGCGGCTGCCGTACTGGTCGCGGTTGAGCACCGAGAGCAGGGCGTGGGGGTTGTTCGGGTTGTTGGAGTTCATCGGCGGGTTGGCCGCGGCGCGGATGGTCATCGAGGCGTAGGAGGAGAAGCCGACGAGGACCATCGTCGTGGAGATCAGGAAGAGATTCAGCACGACGCGGCCCTTCTGATGGGCCTTCCAGGCGGCCCAGCCCAGACCGAGGATCAGCGCCAGGGCGAAGACCACCATGCCGGAGTTGACGGGCAGGCCGAACGTGTTGACGAAGAGCGTGTCGACCTGGGCGCCGAACCAGACCGTATAGGGGATGATGATGTTGTTCAGGAAGATGATCAGTGCGCCGGCCAGTACGGTGGTGCCGACGACGCCCTTCCAGGTGACGTGGTCCGTCTTGCGGAAATAGTAGATGAAGACCAGCGCCGGGATGCAGAGCAGGTTGAGGATGTGGACGCCGATCGAGAGTCCCATCAGGTAGGCGATCAGCACGATCCAGCGCGAGGCGTGGGGCTGGTCGGCCTGCTCCTCCCACTTGAGCATGAGCCACACCACGAGAGCCGTGAACATCGACGAGAGGGCATAGACCTCGCCCTCGATGGCCGAGAACCAGAAGGTGTCGGTGAAGGTGTAGGCCAGGGCCCCGACGACGCCGGCGCCGAGGATGGCGACCGTCGAGGCGGGGGTCAGTTCGGCGCCGCCACGCGTGGCCAGACGGCGGGCCAGGTGGGTGATCGTCCAGAAGAGGAAGAGGATGCAGAAGGCGCTGGCCAGCGAGTTCATCGCATTGACGGCCATGCCGACGTAGTCCGGGTTGCCGAAGGCGAAGAGGGTGGCCAGGCGGGCGAGCATCATGAAGAGAGGGGCTCCGGGCGGGTGTCCCACTTCAAGTTTGTAGGAGGTGGCGATGAACTCCGAGCAGTCCCAGAGACTCGACACGGGTTCCATGGTCATCAGGTAGACGATCGCCGCAATGGCGAAGACGCCCCATCCGACGAGGTTGTTCCAGCGTTTGAAGAAGTGCATATGGTTCAAGTTCCTAAAAAACGATATGTTGCCGATACCCGGTGTGGCGGTTATTTGCCGAATGTTCGCAAAAGTAGTGATTTAACGCGGTTTTTCCAATCGTTCGTATGTGAAATGCGATTTTCTGCCCGGGCTTTGGGGTTGGCGGCCTTTTTCCCCGATCCGGAGGGTTTGGTGCCCGGGGTTGTCCGCTTTGGTGCGGATGGGGTGTCGGGGGGCAGCGGACGGCGGTTGCGGCGCTCGCCGTTGTGGCGGGGCGTGCGCTCCGACGACCGGGCGGGACCTTTGTCCGATCCCTCCGGGGTGGCCTTTCGGGGCGTGTTCCGGCCCGATGTGGCGGTTGCGGCGGATTTTGCTTCCCGTGATTTTTCGGCCTGCCGGGGTTGTCCCGAGCGGCCCGGCTTGGCGGATTGGGCCGTTCGGGGCCTGTTTTCCGCCTCGGCGGATGGGGTTTGGCGATCCGGTCTGGCGGATCCGGCCTGTCGGGACCTGCTTGCCGGCGTATCGTTTGCGGCGGTCGGCCTTGCGTCGGATTGCGCAGTCGTCGGATTGGCGGCAACGGAGGCGGCTGCGGCATTTGCGGCGGCTCCTCTCCGACGGCGTCGATTCCGTTTCGTACCGGTCGGCACACTCGACTGCTTCGGTCCCTTATCGGTTGCTGCAGTTCGCTGTGCCGATGTTGCCGGCGTCTCCTGAACAGCGGTTTCTGATCGTTCGGTAACGGCCGTTCCGGAGGCTTTTGCTGCAACCGCCTGCGGAGCGGATGCCTGCCGGGGCTCCGGACGGGACGGTTGTCCGGATACCGGTTCGATGCCGGCCGTTTCGGCCTTGCGTCGGGTCTTGCCTGCGTTGCGGCCGCTCTTGCCGGCCTTGCGTTCGTTCCGGTGAGCGAAGGCCTCCAGCGCCTCGGCTGCGTAGGCCGGAACCTCGCCCTCGACGGGGATCGTCAGCCCGGTGAGCTTCTGGATCTCGAGGAGATACTCCAGCTCCGCCTCCGAGCAGAACGAGCAGGCCTGACCCTCGTGTCCGGCGCGGCCCGTGCGTCCGATGCGGTGGACGTAGGTCTCGGCCACCTCCGGCAGGTCGTAGTTGACCACCAGCGGCAGCTGGTCGATATCGATGCCGCGGGCGGCGATGTCGGTGGCGATCAGCACGCGGCATGCCCCCGACTTGAAGTCGTTCATCGCCCTCACGCGGGCATTCTGCGACTTGTTGCCGTGGATGGCCGCAGCGTCGATGCCGGCGCGGTTGAGAATGCGGGCCAGGCGGTCGGCACCGTGTTTGGTGCGGGTGAAGACCAGCACCTGCCCGGCATCGGAGTCGTGCAGCAGTTCGATCAGGCGGTCGCTCTTTTCGCTCTTTTCGGCGAAGCGGACCCGCTGGGCGATGGTCTCGACCACCGAAGCCGGCGGCGTGACGGTCACCAGCACCGGATCGTGCAGAATCCGGGCGGCCAGGGCGGCGATGTCCGCGGGCATCGTGGCCGAGAAGAAGAGCGTCTGCCGCCGCTCGGGCAGCAGCGGCAGGATGCGCCGGATGTCGTGGATGAAGCCCATGTCGAGCATGCGGTCGGCCTCGTCGAGGACGAAGAAACGCAGGTGTTTGAGGGTGATGTAGCCCTGCCCGATGAGGTCGAGCAGGCGTCCCGGCGTGGCCACCAGCAGGTCGATGCCGCGTTCGAGGGTCTCGACCTGGGGCCGCTGGTTGACGCCGCCGAAGATCACGCCGTGGCGGATCGACGTGTAGCGGGCGTAGTCGCGGCAGCACTCGTCGATCTGGATGGCCAGTTCGCGTGTCGGGGTGAGAACCAGCGCGCGGATTTCGCGCCGGCCCCGCACGGGCGGCTCCTCGGCCAGCAGCTGGAGAATGGGCAGCGTGAAGGCTGCGGTCTTGCCCGTACCGGTCTGGGCGCAGCCTTGCAGGTCGCGGCCCCGGAGGACGGGTGGAATGGCTTGTTCCTGGATGGGTGTGGGGGTTTCGTAACCCTTTTCCGAAATGGCGCGCAACAGAGGCGCGGAGAGTCCTAAATCTTGAAATTTCATAATAATCGCGGTAAAGGTACGATAAATTTTCGGGATAACGCATAAATTTCGTATCTTTACCCGTTCAAAACGTCGATAAACCGAAATATTATGGAATCCAAACTCGTGCTTTACAATACGCTGACGCGCCGCAAGGAGGAGTTCGAACCCCTGGTCGAGGGCCGGGTCGGCATGTATGTCTGCGGACCCACGGTCTACGGGGATCCGCATCTGGGCCACGCCCGTCCGGCGGTGACCTTCGACCTGCTGTTCCGCTACCTGAAGGCCTCGGGATACAAGGTGCGCTACGTGCGCAACATCACCGACGTCGGCCATCTCGAACACGATGCCGACGAGGGCGAGGACAAGATCGCCAAGAAGGCCCGTCTCGAACAGCTCGAACCCATGGAGGTGGCCCATTACTATACGGAACGCTACCACCGGGCGATGGATGCGCTGAATGTCGAGACCCCCTCGATCGAACCCTTCGCTTCGGGCCACATCATCGAGCAGATCGAGTTCGTCAAGCGGATCCTCGAGGCCGGCTATGCCTACGAGTCGAACGGCTCGGTCTACTTCGACGTCGAGAAGTACAACCGCAAATACCACTACGGATGCCTCTCGGGCCGCAACCTCGAGGACATCGTCACCAATACGCGCGAACTGGACGGGCAGTCGGACAAGCACCACTCCTATGACTTCGCCCTCTGGAAAAAGGCCTCGCCCGAACACATCATGCGCTGGCCCTCGCCCTGGAGCGACGGATTCCCCGGCTGGCACATGGAGTGCTCGGCCATGTCGACGCGCTACCTGGGCGAGCGGTTCGATATCCACGGCGGCGGCATGGACCTGATGTTCCCGCACCACGAGTGCGAGATCGCCCAGTCGACCGCCGCACTGGGCCACGATTCGGCCCGCTACTGGGTGCATAACAACATGATCACGATCAACGGCCAGAAGATGGGCAAGTCGCTCGGCAACTTCATCACCCTCGAGGAGCTCTTCACGGGCAACCACCGGCTGCTGGCCCAGGCCTATTCGCCGATGACGATCCGCTTCTTCGTGCTGCAGGCCCACTACCGCTCGACGCTCGACTTCTCGAACGAGGCGCTGCAGGCCGCCGAAAAGGGGCTCGACCGTCTGATGAAGGGTATCGAGACGCTGGGCAAGATCCAGCCCGCGGCCGAGTCGACCGTCTCGCCCGCCGAACTGGAGGAGCGCTGCCGTACGGCCATGGACGACGATCTGAACTCGCCGATGGTCATCTCGGCCCTCTTCGACTGGGTGCGCACGATCAACCAGCTCGCCGACGGTACGCAGACCATCACGGCCGAAGATCTCGAGACGCTGCGCCGGACGTTCCGCCTCTACGCCTTCGACATCCTCGGACTGCGCGACGAGAAGGCCGCCGGTTCGGCTGCCGGTCGCGACTATGTGACGCCGCTGGTCGAGATGCTGCTCGACATCCGCCAGGGGGCCAAGGCCTCGAAGGACTGGGCTACGTCGGACCGCATCCGCGACGGACTGACGGCTGCCGGTATCCGCGTTAAGGACCGCAAGGACGGTTCGGACTGGGAACTGGAGTAATCCCGGCCCACAACGACGGGGCCGCAGACGACGGGGCCGCAGATGACACGGCCGCAGATGACACGGCGGCAGACGACAGGGCGGCCTGCAACGGGCGGTCTGCAACGGGCGGTCTGTGATGGGGACTGCAACGGGGGCTTTCGAGAAGCCGATCGCGATAGACAGAATTATTGGAATATGAACGGAAGATTTCTGCACGGGACTGTTTCCTGCCGGGGGTTGGCCTGGTTTGTAGCGGCCGTTTCCGCCGTGCTGCTGTCCGGTTGCACGTCGAATGCCTACCTTCAGGTCCGCAAACAGACGTCGGTGGTCCAAGGAGTGCCCGATCCGCAGCAGTTGGACACCCTGACCCGCCATCGGATGACGGTCGGTGCCGAGGAGTGTTACGACCTGCTGTTCGACCTGCTGCAGCGCGAGGGGTGTCTGATCGTGAGTGCCGACCGGGCTTCGGGGCTCATCGTGGCACGACAGGTGCTGCCCGCGGAATCGACGATCCTTGTGCCGATGGCCGGGGAGATCCGGCAGCTGAGTTTCGTCGTGCAGCCGGATCAACAGGTGAGCGAGGTGCGTCTGACGGTCTACGTCTCGCGCCAATGGTATTCGGGGGATGCGTCGGCCTTCATGACCGAGGAACTCGGGTTGTCGACCGATCCGGAGATCTACCGCGGCTGGTTCGACCGGCTTGACCGGACGGTACCCAGGTAGTCTCGCCCGATAGGGTACGGAGCTGACCGGCGGCCGTATCCGAAAAGTCTGGAACAGGCTGATGACCGCTTCTGGCAAGCGGTCGGATGCGACCGATTCGGGCCGGCACGCTGCGGAACGGCCCGGAGCGGATGGGTAACAGCACGCCGGGCTTTCCGGAAAGCTCCGGAACCTTGCCCGGATATCCCGAAACGAACGGCGGAACCGACCTCGGAAAATTCATAGGCAACTGAACTGATACACAATATGGCTGAACTCAAAGTAGCGGCTCTGGAACTCGGAACCGAGCGGATCCGCAAACTTCTGGTGCAGTATGCCGTGCCGGCGATCATCGCCATGACGGCATCCTCACTCTACAACATGGTCGACAGCATCTTCATCGGCCACGGTGTCGGCCCGCTGGCCATCTCGGGCCTGGCGCTGACCTTCCCGCTGATGAACCTGGCGGCGGCCTTCGGATCGCTCGTCGGCGTGGGTGCCGCGACGCTCGTCTCGATGCGCCTCGGACAGCGCGACTACGAAACGGCCCAGCACGTGCTGGGCAACGTCGTGATGCTCAATCTCATCATCGGCGTGACCTTCGGCGTCGTCGCGCTGATCTTCCTCGACCCGATCCTCTACTTCTTCGGGGCCAGCGAGGCGACGATCGGCTATGCCCGCGAGTACATGGTCATCATCCTGCTGGGCAACGTCATCACGCACCTCTACCTGGGCCTGAACTCCATCCTGCGGGCCGCGGGTCACCCCCGCAAGTCGATGTACGCCACGATCAACACGGTGGTCATCAATGCCATCCTCGACCCGATCTTCATCTTCTGGTTCGACTGGGGCATCCGCGGGGCGGCCATCGCCACGGTACTGGCGCAGATCATCTCGCTGATGTGGCAGTTCCGGCTTCTGTCGGACCGTCAGGAGCTGCTCCACTTCCGGAGAGGCATCTACCGCCTGCGGCGCAAGATCGTCCGCGACATCCTCTCGATCGGCATGTCGCCCTTCCTGATGAACCTGGCGGCGTGCTTCATCGTCATCCTCATCAACAAGGGGTTGAAAGAGTTCGGCGGCGACCTGATGATCGGCGCCTACGGCATCGTCAACCGCCTGGGCTTCTTCTTCGTGATGATCGTCATGGGTCTGAACCAGGGCATGCAGCCCATTGCCGGCTACAACTACGGCGCACGGCAGTTCGACCGCGTCATGCGGGTACTGAAACTGACGATAATCGGCGCCACGTGCATCACCGTGACCGGATTCCTGATCGGTGAACTCTTCCCGCGGGTGGCCGTCAGCCTCTTCACGACGGACGAGGAGCTGATCCGCCTCTCGGTCGAGGGCATGCGCATTGTCTTCATCTGCTATCCGATCATCGGCTTCCAGATGGTGGCCACGAACTTCTTCATGAGCATCGGCATGGCCTCGAAGGCGATCTTCCTGTCGCTGTCGCGGCAGCTGCTGTTCCTGATGCCGTTCCTGATCTTCCTGCCGCACTTCTTCGACCAGTACACGCCGTGGGACGGCAGTTGGGGCGTCTGGGCCTCGATGCCGCTGTCGGACCTGCTGGCTTCGATCGTGGCCTTCTTCATGCTGACCTGGCAGCTGCGGAAATTCCGCGCCATGCCGACCGTGGAACCGGATAAAAAATAACCCCTGTTATGGACAAATTCGTAATCAATATCGGCCGCCAGATTGGCAGCGGCGGCAAAATCGTCGGCGAGATCATTGCCCGGCGTCTGGGAATCCGGCTCTACGACAAGGAGCTGATCAACCTGGCAGCCCGCGAGAGCGGCCTCTGTCCCGAGTGTTTCGAAAAGGCCGACGAACGCGAAGCCAAGGGAATGTTCGCTACGCTGATCGGCTATTTCCGGGCTCCGTTCACGGGCTACGAGGGGGGCAATACGAACAACATCCTGGCCAACGAATCGCTGTTCCGCATCCAGAGCGACGTGATCCGGCAGATCGCCGCACGCGAATCGGCCATCTTTGTGGGGCGCTGCGCCGACTACATCCTGCGCGACCATCCGCGGTGCGTCAATGTCTTCATCACGGCCGACGAGGCCGATCGCATCGACCGCCTCTGCAAGCGCGACAACTGCACGCCCGACGAGGCCCGCGCGATGATGGAGCGCATCGACGCCCAGCGTGCATCGTTCTACAACTATTACAGCCTGCGGACGTGGGGGCAGGCTGCCACCTACCATCTGTGCGTCAACTCCTCGAAACTGGGCGAGGAGCAGACGGCGGACTTCATTCTGGACTTCGCCGGACGCAAACTGCACGAGAAATTTTAGAGACAACAAAATATGGTATTATCCGAACAGATCAAGGAACTCGGTCAGCGTCGCGAGGCGTTGGAGCGCTGCCTGGACATTGAACAGAAACGCATCGACCTGCGCAATGAGGAGGAGAAGACCCAGGAACCCGATTTCTGGGACGATCCCGACCGGGCGCGCGAACAACTGCGCAAGGTGGCGGGGATCAAGGCATGGGTCGAGGATTACGATGCGATCCGCAAGGATGTCGAGGATCTGGAACTGATGCCCGACTTCGTCAAGGAGGGGGTCATGACCGAGGCCGAACTGGATGCCCACTATGCCGCGACGCTCGAAAAGATCGAGAAGCTCGAAATGCGCAACATGTTGCGCCGCGACGAGGACAAACTCGGCGCCATCATGGATATCAACGCCGGTGCGGGCGGAACGGAGGCGCTGGACTGGGCCTCGATGCTCCTGCGTATGTACACGCGCTGGGGCGAGGCCCACGGATACAAGGTCAAGGTGCTCGACTATCAGGCCGGTGACGAAGTGGGAGTGAAGTCCTGCACGCTGGAGTTCGAGGGCGAATATGCCTACGGCTACCTCAAGAGCGAGAACGGCGTTCACCGCATGGTGCGGCTCTCGCCGTTCAATGCCAACAACAAACGGCAGACGACCTTTGCATCGGTCTTCGTGTCGCCGGCCGTCGACGACACGATCGAGATCACGATCAACCCCGCCGATATCGAGTGGGATACGTTCCGTTCGTCGGGAGCCGGCGGTCAGAACGTCAACAAGGTCGAGACGGCCGTGCGGCTGCGCTACCACGGCAAGGATCCCGATACGGGCGAACCGGTCGAGTATCTGATCGAGAACATGGAGACGCGTTCGCAGCTGATGAACCGCGAGAATGCCATGCGCATCCTGCGGTCGAAACTCTACCAGCGCGAACTGGACAAGCGCATGGCCACGCAGCAGGCTCTGGAGGCTTCGAAGAAGAAGATCGAATGGGGTTCGCAGATCCGTTCGTACGTCTTCGACGACCGCCGCGTGAAGGACCACCGCACGGGCGTGCAGACTTCGAACGTCGAGGCGGTGATGGATGGCGATCTGGATGCCTTCATCAAGGCCTATCTCATGGAGTTCGGAGCCAATGCGTAGAGGGCTTCTTCAACGGGTCGGGGGATGGATCCTCCTGTTGGCCGGACTGTTTGCGGGGGGCATGACGGATGCGGCAGAAGGGGCGATTGTGTCGGGCAGTACGGACGTTTCGGCCGGGACCGGGAGTGTTCGGGCCGCATCGACGGCGCAGAATCCGGCCGCGGAATCCGGTGTGCGGGTCGGCATGACCGATACGGCCGCCTACTTCCCGCTGTTGCGCGGACGCCGCGTGGCCGTGCTGGCCAACCAGACCTCGGTGGCCCGGATGCCGGGAGTTGTCGGCACGACGGGGCGCCCGGTGACCGCCGATGAGGCCGGACGGATCCATCTGGTCGATCTGCTCCACGAGTGCGGATTCGACGTCGAGGCCATCTTCTCTCCGGAACACGGATTCCGCGGTACGGCCGATGCCGGCGAGAGGGTCTCCAGCTCGACCGACCCCCGCACGGGGATCCCGATCCGCTCGCTCTACGACGGACGGACGCTGCGTCCCTCGGACGAGGCGATGCGCTCGTTCGACGTCCTGGTGGTTGACATGCAGGATGTCGGGCTGCGTTTCTATACCTATTATATCTCGATGCTGCGGATGATGGATGCCTCGGCCGAATTCGGCCGAAAGGTCATCGTCCTCGACCGTCCGAACCCCAACGGCGACAAGGTCGAGGGCCCGCTGCTCGACATGCGTTACAAATCGGGGGTCGGGGCACTGCCGATCCCGGTGCTGCACGGGCTGACGATGGGCGAGATTGCCCGTATGGCCGTGGGCGAGGGGTGGGCCCGCAGGTGCGACCTGCGGATCGTCCCCTGCCGCAACTACACCCATGCTACCGAATACCGGCTGCCCGTGGCGCCGTCGCCCAATCTGCCGACCCAGCGGTCGGTTTACCTTTATGCCGCGCTGTGTCCCTTCGAGGGGACGGTCGTGAGCGTCGGGCGCGGAACCGACCGCCCGTTCGAAATCTACGGCCATCCCGATCTGACCGACCGGCGGTTCTCCTTCACGCCGCATCCGACGCCCGGCGCAAAGCATCCGCCGCTGGAGGGGCGCCTGTGCCGGGGCGAGGATCTGAGCCGCATGCCCCTCGAGAAGGCTCGTGCGGTGGGTTTTTCCCTGCAATATGTCATTGATGCCTTCCGCGATCTGGGCTTGGGCGAGGCCTTCTTCACGCCGATGTTCGAGAAACTGGTCGGCGTGGGGTGGGTGCGCGGGATGATTCTCGACGGAGCCTCGGACGAGGAGATCCGTGCCCGCTGGCTGCCCGAGGCTGAAGCGTTCCGTACGCTGCGGGCGAAATACCTGTTATACGAGTAGGTCCGGTCTTTGACGAATGACGGCGGCACATCCTGAATCGCGTGTGCCGCCGTTTTTTCGTCTCTCCTGCATCGGATGGCGGATCAATCCACCTCCTGCACCCGGTCGGCTTCGGTGATGGGGTGCAGTACGCGGCAGGGATTGCCGGCCGCCACGACCTGCGGCGGAATGTCGTGCGTCACGACGCTCCCGGCTCCGATCACCGACCCCTGACCGATCGTCACCCCGGGAAGCAGCGTCGCATGGCCGCCGATCCAGACGTTGTCGTGGATCGTGACCGGGAGCGACTGCATGATTCCGGCATTGCGCTGATCGGTGAGCAGGGCGTGGCGCACGGTGTAGATCCCCACGTCGGGGCCGATGAAGACGTGGTTGCCGATTGTGACGGGTGCCTCGTCGAGGATCGTGAGGTTGAAGTTCCCCACGAAGTGGTCGCCCACGGAGATCTGCTCCCCGAAGTCGCAGTGAAACGGGCTGTGGAGCGTGATCTCCTTTCCGACGTGTCCGAGGAGCTGCCGGATGATCGCCTCGCGCTCCTCGCGGCGGGAGGGTGGCAGCTGGTTCAGCCGGAAGCACAACTCCTCGGCCCGGTGCAGCGCTTCGCCGATGCGGGGTGTCACGGCGTGAAGCCACCGCCCCGCGCGCATCATTTCGTAATCGTCCATTTCGATGCCGTCGCTTGAAAAGAATACGCCCCGGAACGTGCGGTCCCGGGGCGTATCTTGCGTTTTATCCCAGCGGAATTACTCCGAAACGATCGCCTCGCTCGGGCAAACGCCTGCGCAGGTACCGCAGTCGATGCACTTGTCGGGATCGATGACATAGATGTCGCCGGCCGAGATAGCCTCTACCGGGCATTCGCCGATGCAGGTTCCGCATGCTACGCAGGAATCAGTGATTTTGTAAGCCATTTTTTTGCGTGTTTATGGTTAATGTGTGTAGTGCAAATATAGAAACTTATTTGATAATATCAAACTATTTGATCATATCAAAACCGGTGTAGGGAACCAGCACTTCCGGGATGCGGATGCCTTCGGGAGTCTGGAAATCCTCGAGCAATGCGGCGACGATACGCGGCAGGGCGAGCGACGAACCGTTGAGCGTATGGGCCAGATGGATCTTCTTGTCGGCGTCGCGGTAGCGCAGTTTCAGACGGTTGGCCTGGAACGACTCGAAGTTCGAGACCGAGGAGACCTCCAGCCAGCGTTTCTGGGCCTCGGAGTAGACCTCGAAGTCGTACGTTAGGGCCGAGGTGAAGGACATGTCGCCGCCGCAGAGCCGCAGGATGCGGTACGGCAGGCCGAGCGACTTGACCAGCGTCTCGACGTGGGCCACCATGCCGTCCAGCGCCTCATACGAGACGTCGGGCAGCGACAGCTGGACGATCTCCACCTTGTCGAACTGGTGCAGACGGTTCAGACCGCGCACATCCTTGCCGTACGAACCGGCTTCGCGGCGGAAGCAGGGCGTATAGGCGGTCATCTTCACCGGGAAGTCCTTCTCGTCGAGGATCACGTCGCGGTAGATGTTCGTCACGGGGACTTCGGCCGTCGGCACGAGGTAGTAGTTGTCGACCGTGGCGTGGTACATCTGGCCCTCCTTGTCGGGCAGCTGGCCGGTACCGAATCCCGAGGCTTCGTTGACCATCACGGGCGGCTCGACCTCCAGATACCCGGCGCGGGTGTTGCAGTCGAGGAAGTAGTTGATCAGCGCGCGCTGCAGGCGGGCACCCTTGCCCTTGTAGACGGGGAAACCGGCTCCGGTGAGCTTGACGCCCAGGTCGAAGTCGATGATGTCGTATTTCTTGGCCAGCTCCCAGTGGGGCAGCGGGTTTTCGGGCAGTTGGGTGTAGCTCTCGACGAGCTTCACGACCAGATTGTCGGCTGCCGTCTTGCCTTCGGGGACGATGTCGGCCGGGAAGTTCGGCAGCGAGACCAGAGCGGCCTGCAGCTCCTGCTGCACGTCGTTCGATTCGGCCTGCAGACGGGCCGATTTCTCCTTGAGGTCCGTGACGAAGTGTTTGCGCTCTTCGGCCTCTTCGCGGAGGCCCTGGCCCATCAGGGCGCCGATCTCCTTGGCGGCCTTGTTCTGGACGGCGAGCGTGTTGTCGAGTTCCTGCTGGATGGCCTTGCGGCGGTCGTCGAGCGTAAGGATCTTGTCGATGACGGGGGCGGCGTCGACGCCTTTCTTGGCGAGTTTGCGGACGGCGGCATCCCGGTCATCCCGGATTTGCTTGATCGTAAGCATGATATCTGTCGTTTTGTGTGTTTTCGCGTTACGAAGGGCAAAATTACAAAACAATTCCCAAATTTATCTTATTTTTGTGCAAAATTCCATCGCTTTGAAAACCGTTGAACTGTTGGCTCCGGCCCGGGATTATGCGTCGGCCGTCGTGGCCGTCGATGCCGGGGCCGATGCCGTCTATATCGGAGGGGCCCGTTTCGGGGCTCGTCAGGCAGCCGGAAACTCCGCCGCGGAGATCGCCCGCGTGGTCGAGTATGCCCATCGCTACGGCGTGCGGGTCCATGCCACGCTCAACACGCTGCTCTGGGACGACGAGCTTCGCGAGGCCGAACGCACGGCCCGCGAACTGATCGACGCCGGGGTCGATGCCCTCATCGTGCAGGACATGGCTCTGCGGCGGATGGATCTGCCGGTCGAGCTGCACGCCTCGACCCAGGTCTCGAACCGCACGCCCGAAGAGGCGCGTTTCCTGGCCGGGGCGGGCTTCGCGCGGGTGATTCTCGAGCGGGCGCTGTCGCTCGGCGAGATCCGCGCCATCTGTGCCGCGACGCCGGCCGAAATCGAGGTTTTCGTGCATGGCGCGATCTGCGTCGGCTACAGCGGACGCTGTTTTCTGTCGCGGGCGATGTCCGGTCGCAGCGGCAACCGCGGCGCCTGCAGCCAGCCCTGCCGCCTCACGTGGGATCTGGTCGACGGCGGCGGACGGCGGCTCATTGCGGGCAAACACCTCCTTTCGGTGCGCGACATGAACCTTTCGCACCGCCTCGGCGAGCTGGTCGATGCCGGCGTCGCGTCGTTCAAGATCGAGGGGCGCCTGAAGGATACCGGCTACATCCGCAACGTGGTGGCGTGGTACCGCCGGGCTCTGGACGAGGTGTTGGCCGCGCGTCCGGCGTTGCGGCGTTCGTCGGTGGGCGAGAGCGTGCCGGATTTCACGCCCGATCCGGCGAAGAGCTTTACGCGCGGCGAGTCGGAGTACTTCTTCGACGGCAAACGTCCGGGCGTGGCGTCGTTCGATACGCCGAAGGCCGTCGGCGAACGGATCGGCCGTGTGGCGAAGGTGGCGGGCGGCAGTTTCTGGCTGGACGGCGATTCCGACCTGTCGGCCGGTGACGGCCTCTGCTTCGTCTCCGCGCGCGGGGCACTGGGAACGAACGTCAATACGGTCGACGGGCGTCGCATCACCCCCAACCGCATCGAGGGAATCACCCCCGGTGCGGAGGTCTTCCGCAATTACGACCGGCGCTTCTCGCTGGCCCTCGAACGCAGCCGTATGCGGCGGGTCATTCCGGTCCGGGTCCGCGTCGAGGCCTCCGGAACGGGCGTTGCGATGACCTGCACCGACTGCGAGGGGTTCGAGGCTGCGGCCCGGCGCGACATCCGTCTCGAGCGGGCCAAGAATCCCGAGGCCAATGCCGAGACGCTGCGCACGCAGGCCCGCAAGTCGGGCGATACGATCTTCGCGGTGCGTGAGGTCGAGGTGCTGGGCGGAGAGTGGTTCGTGCCGGCCTCGCTGGCGGCCGAAGTGCGGCGCGAGGCGTTGGACGGGCTGTTGCGACGGCGTTCCGAACGGCCGTTCACGCACCGGATTCTGACGGAAAATCCCGAGGCGCGCTATCCGTCGGAGCGTATCTTGGCCGACGGAAACGTCACCAATCATCTGGCCGAGGCCTTCTATCGCGACCACGGCGTGCGCGAAATCGAACGGCCGCTGGAGCTGGCCCCTTCGTTCGAGGGACGCACGGTGATGCGCTCGGCCTACTGCATCCGCCGCGAGATCGGCGAGTGCCTGCGCGAGGGTTCGCGCCTGCGCGGCGACCTCTATCTGGAACATGGCACGGACCGCTTCCGGCTGGATTTCGACTGTGCGGCGTGCGAAATGGCGCTGGTGGCCTGCCCGCCGCGCCGGAAAAACAAGGCCTAATACCGACAAGATACCATGCAGCAGCAACTGACCCCCGATTTCCCCGACTACGAACTGCTCGATACGGGCAATTTCGAAAAGCTCGAACGCTTTGGCCGCTACGTGACGCGGCGTCCCGAACCGCAGGCCATCTGGCGCCGGACGCTCCCCGAGGAGGAGTGGCGGCGGGCCGATGCCTCGTTCCTGCGCGACGTGCGCAACGACGAACGCGGCGAGTGGCGTCTGGTGCCGAAGATGCCCGACCGCTGGACGGTCGTCTATGCCTACCGCGGCATGCAGTTGCGCATGCGGCTGGCATTGACGTCGTTCAAGCACGTCGGAATCTTCCCCGAACAGGCTGCCAACTGGAATTTCATCTATGACAACGTGCTGCAGCTGCGGGCCGAGGCCGTCGACACCTCTTCGAACGGGGGCGCCGCCCGTCCGGACGGCGGAACGACTTCAGTTGCTGCACCCCGCGTGCTGAATCTCTTCGCCTACACGGGCGGTGCGACGCTTGCGGCCCGGGCCGCCGGTGCCGAGGTGACACATGTCGATTCGGTCAAGCCCGTGGTGACGTGGGCCCGCGAGAACATGGAACTGAGCGGTCTGGACGGCGTGCGCTGGATCGTCGAGGATGCGCTGAAGTTCGTGCGCCGCGAGGTGCGCCGCGGCAACCACTATGCCGGAATCATCCTCGATCCGCCGGCCTACGGTCGCGGTGCCAACGGCGAAAAGTGGGTCCTCGAGGAGAACATCGGCGAGATGCTCGACTGTTGTGCCCGGCTGCTCGAACCGCACGGGGCGTTTCTTGTGCTGAACCTCTATTCGATGGGGCTTTCGTCGACGCTGGCCCGTACGGCCGTGCGGCAGGCCTTCGGGGCTCCGGGCGAGGAGCAGTGGGGCGAGCTGTGCTTCACGGACCGTGCCGGCAAGGAGCTGCCCCTGGGAACCTATTACCGTTTCAGACGCTGACTTGTTTCGGACGCTGAACCGGACCGTGGAACGGAGCCTTTCGGGGACATCGCCGGGTCGGGACCGGTTTCGGACCGACCACGCGATGTCGTGCGAGAGGATCCGCAATCGATTGAATGATCTTGAAATTAGGATGATATGAGTTTTCTTGCTGTGCTATTCGGCCTGTTGAGCGGTTCGCTGCTCTCGGTACTGGTGGGAATCATCGGCAGCCGGCGCCGCATCGGCTTCGGATGGGCCTTTCTGTTGAGCCTGATCTTCACTCCGCTCGTGGGGCTGATCATCACGCTGCTGACCGATCCGCTGCCGGGCGACGTGCAACGCTGGGGCTGTATCGGCACCACGGTGGCTGTACTCGGAATCCTCTGTCTGATTGTCTTTCTGATGCTGCTCCTGACCGGTGGCGCCATGCTGATGGCCGCCCTGTAGAGGTTGTTGCACCGCATCTTGTCCTGTGTCAAATGAACCGCCCAATCCGGAAATCGCTGCCCCTGCATCGGGCCGTGCGGATGACCGAATCCGGCATCTTCCTGAAAAGAATCGGACCCGGAATCGTCGTTCAGCCGATCCGTTACGCCCATCGCGACGACTATTACCTTTTCGGATTCGTCGAGGAGGGCAGCTGTCGTATCGGGCTTGATTTTGAGGAGTATGACCTTCATGCGGGGGAGATGTTCTGCGTCCGGCCCGGGCAGGTCCACCGCTTGGTCGATGAACAGACGGTGCGGGGTGCGGTACTTTTTGTCGATGCCGCATGCATCGATGCCGGAGACAGACGCGTGCTCACCGAATTCGCCTTCCAACCCCATCCAATGCCTCTTGAACCGTCGTTGAGGCATGAGCTCGGGGAGCTGTTTGCCATGATCGACCGTCGTGTCGGGGCACGGCAAACTTCCGATGCGGAGGAGACCGGACGGCTGATCCGGCTGCTGGCCGGTGCGGCCGTGGGAATGATTGCCGGAGCCGTGCGGCAGAGCCTCCGGGGCCGTTCGGCGACGGGTCGTCAGGTCGATCTGGCCCTCGCGTTCCGCGAATTGCTCGACCGCTCCCCGCTTCTCGAAGGCGGTCCGGCCCGCTATGCCGCAGAGTTGCATGTCTCGACGGGTTATCTTAACGAGGCGGTGCGGGCCGTGGCGGGTACGAGTGTCGGCCGTTGCATCCACGAGGAGCTGATGCTGAGAGCCCGGCGTCTGCTGATCCATACGACGATGAACGTCCGTGAGATCGCCTTCGAACTGGGTTTCGGCGACGCGGCCTACTTCACGCGCCTCTTCACGAAGGTGGTCGGAATCAGCCCCTCCTCCTTCCGCCGCCAATACCTCGGATAGTCCAACAATCGCCCGGGTTTGTCCATTGTCCCGAAGTCGGAAAGTCGGTTACTTTGCATCGACAAAAATCGAAGTGAAAAATGGACAAACGCAAATTCAATCTTTGGATCGACCGGGCGCTGGTTCCGGTCTTCGTCGGGGTGATCTGGACGGGGCTCGAACTGCATGCCGCCGGACACGTCGCTGATCCCCTTTTCGGGCATCGCTGGTCCGTGTCGCATACGGTCGTCTCGCTCCTGTTCCTGCTCCTGGCGGGAATCCATGTCTATGGACATTGGGGCTGGTATCGTGCGCTGACGACCGTGGGCTGCAAGGATCGGCACCGCCGGATGGTGCTGTTGTTCAGCCTTGTTTTTCTGCTTGCGGCGGTTACGGGTCTCCTCCTGTTGCTGTGCGGTGCCGGGTGTGCCCTTTATCTGGGCAAGTTCCATTACCTTTTGGGTCTGATCTTCGGCATAATGGGGCTGCTGCACCTCCTCAAACGGCTGCGCATTCTTTTCGGTATCGCGAAACCGGGAGCCGCGAAGAACCGCTGACATCCGGCATGCGCAGACAGCCGTCGGGACGGGTGCATAGGTGAAAACCTATGCACCTGCTGTTTGTATGGCTTTCCTGGCAGGAACTAAAGTCCGAAGACGTGGTAGATCAGGATGCCCGCCGCGGCCGAGAGGACGATCAGCAGGATCGGGTTCACCTTGCGCCACGAGCCGATGAAGACCCCGCCGAAGAGCACCCAGCTCCAGGCGTCGATGAAGTTCTGTTCGTCGGGTTCCGAACTGTGGGGGAAGATCAGCAGCAGCGCCGCGGCGGCGATCATGCCGATCACCACGGGACGCATGCCCCGCATGGCCCCTTCGACCAGCCGGTTGTCCTTCAGCCGCAGGAAGAACCGTGCTACGAGGATCATCAGCGTGAGCGACGGCAGGCAGACGGCCAGCGTCGCAATGGCCGATCCCAGAATGCCGCACCACGCGTAGCCGGTCTCCAGACCGACGGTGTAGCCCACGTAGGTGGCCGAGTTGATGGCAATTGGGCCGGGGGTGATCTGCGAGATGGCGACGATGTCGGCAAACTGCGCGTTGGTGAGCCACTGGTGCTGCACGACCACCTCGTTCTGGATGAGCGACAGCATGGCGTATCCGCCGCCGAATCCGAAGAATCCGATCTTGAGATACGAAACGAAGAGTTGCCAGAGAAGAATCATGTCGGGATGAGGGTTATGGCAGGGTGATGTCGGTGATTTCCAGCTGCCCGTTCCGCATGGTGGCACGAACGGGAATAACGACGCACCGGTTTTCGTACGTGGCCAGATAGGCGATGGCATACCATTCGCCCTCGACGTGTTCGACCCGGATCGTCGGCAGCGACCGCTTGTTGAAATCCTGGGCCCGGATGAGCGGATCCCCGTCCGTTTCGGCGGCGGCCTTTTCCACCTTCCGGCGGGTGGCCTTGTCCAGGGGCAGGGCGGGCTTCTCCGGATGCTCGTTGTAGCTGGCCGCTACCCAGCCGGCGTATGCCCGGTAGAAGCGCTCCAGCGCTTGCCGGACCTCCTCCGTGGAGGTGCCGGAGCCGGCCGTGGGCTTTTGGGTGGAGGCGGCAGCGGTGTACCGGGCCGTCGAGGGCCCGGCTATCAGCAACGCAAGGAGCAGAATCCCCAGAGACAGACTGTATTTCATGTTTTTTGTCGGATTCATGCTTCGGGATTCTTTTTGTGTCGGGCGATCCGCGGGGCGACGGCCAGCTCCCAGGCGATGCCGGCAGCGGCGCCGGCCACCAGCACCCAGATCGGCGACCAGCCCAGCCCCCAGACGGCCAGTGCCGCGGCGGCGATGACGAAGAACATCGACCAGTGCATGCCGCGCGCCAGCGAGATCACCGGCCCGATGATCAGCGCCACGACGGCCGGGCGCATCCCCTTGAAGGCGGCGTCGACCACCGGATTGTGGCGGATGCCGGCGAAGAAGAGGGCGATGATGAGGATGATGACGAACGACGGCACGACTACGCCCAGCAGCGCTGCGGCGGCTCCCCGCAGTCCGCGGATCTTGTACCCGACGAAGACCGACGTGTTGAGCGAAATGGGGCCCGGAACCGACTGGGCCAGGGTCAGCAGGTCGAGGAATTCCCGCTGTTCGATCCAGTGGCGGTTGTCGATCACCTCGCGTTCGATCAGGGGGATCATGGCGTAGCCGCCGCCGAAGGTGAAGAGGCCGATCTTGAAGAACGACAGAAAGATCGTATGCAGACGTTCCATCATGAATCAGATGCGTTTTTTGTGGCCCAGCAGCGTCCGCAGGCCGTCGATATAGATCATTGGGTGGGTCGGAGCTCCGGGGAGCCAGAGGTCGGGCCTGTGCGAATCGAGGAAACTGCGGTCCAGGGCGCGGCTCTCGGCAAAGAGTCCTCCGGAGCAGGCCTCCGTGCCGCACATGACGAGGATTTTCGGCTCGGCGACTGCGTCGTAGCAGATTTCGAGCGCCTCGGCCATGTTGGCCGTGATCGGGCCCGAGACGACCACCCCGTCGGCATGGCGAGGCGAGGCGGTGAAGCCGATGCCGAAGCGCCCGAGGTCGAAGTTGACGTTTCCCGTGGCGTTGAGTTCCATTTCGACCGAGGCGTCGCCTCCGGCCGAGACTTCGCGCAGTTGGAGCGCGCGGCCGAAGCAGCGGCGGATTTCGGGCCGTACCTGTTCGGGATCGAACGCCACGCGGGTGTCGCCGGCGTGGAGAACGAGCCCTTCGCGGGTAGGCGAACCGATGCGGTAGTCGTTCGTGAAGCGCACGTTGCGCGGTGCCACCCGTGCGCACGCTCCGCAGAAGAGGCAGCGGCCCAGATCGAGCGTCAGCGGATCGGCCGTGAAGGCGCCCGTCGGGCAGATGGCCTGGGCGTGTTCGGCTTCGGTGGTATCTTCGGTGAAGGTCAGTTCGGGGCGTCCCCGGAACTCCTCGGTCAGCAGAACAGCATCGAGATCCTCGATGGCCTGACGGCCGTGGCTGCGCAGAACCCGTATTTTCGGTAGAATCATGGTCGCAATCTTTATGCCCGCAAAAATACGGAAATCCCCCGGAACCTACAAGCGCTTTTCGGGGTTTTGCACGAAAACGCGGACCGAAGTTCCGTATCGGGAACTCCGGTCCGCGGGAGAAAGGGAAATGAATGATGGGGGAATCTTTGGAAGAGGTGGGTGAAAGCGGGCGGGCTGCCTTCTTTCGTGCGGATTATCGACCGGCGGGGTCGGTGAAGGCCTCGGCCGGGAGCCAGTCGGAGCCGTTCTCCGGAGCCGCTTCCCGGGCGAAGATCGTTGCTGCGGTATATTCGGCGGCCTCCTCGTCGGAGAGCTGACGGCCTCCGTTGGCCCGTTGAGCGAGACGGTCGGCTGCCGCACCTTCGCCCGTACACCGGTATTCGGCGAAGAGGGCCGGCGAAGCTGACATCGTGGTCCAGCCTTCGGCCCGCAGGGCTGCCGGCTCCTCGCAGCGCACGAAGACCGCACGCGGCGCATTCTGCCACGGACGTCCCAGGTGAAAGTACGAGAATTTCGACCCGTCGAAGTCCACTTCGCCCGTCGCCGGACAGGTGATCGTGCAGTCGAGGCAGACGATGCCGAAACGGTGATCCTCCGGGGTCGAGGGGGCGGTCAGCACGCTGTTGTTGCGGTTGACGTGGAGCGTGCAGCGGTCCAGCAGGATCGTCGACGAGCCGAAAATGAAGTCGACGTTGCCCTCGACGTAGCAGTCGCGCAGGTAGACGCGCCCCGTGCCGCGGCCGAAGAGGGTGTCCTGATAGCCCGTGATGCGGCAGTTGTAGAAGGCCGCGCGGTCGCTCTCAACCCGCACGGCGACGGCCTGCGTATCCTTGTTGAGGGCGGCATTGGCCTTGCTGTTGACATAGCTGTTGGCGATGGTGACGCCGCAGGCCGTGAAGTCGTCGGCATCGATCAGCAGCGTCTGGCTCTGCCATGTGCCGAGCGTGCCGCCCTGGCCGTCGTCGTGGCCCGCATAGTCGTCGTAGGTGACGATGCAGGTGGCGGCATCGTCGCCGATGAGCGTGACGTGGGGGTGTTTCGACGTCAGCGAGACCTTTTCATAATAGGTTCCCGGGCGCAGGCGGACGATGTGGGGTTTGCCGTCGACGGGCAGGGCGTCGAAGGCCTCCTGGAGCGACGTGTAGTCGCCCGAACCGTCCCGGGCAACGGTGACGGTATGGATCTGCTCCTGCGACGAGCCGTCTCCGTGGTCGGGATTCGGCGTTTCGGAGTCCGATCCGCAGGCCGTCGTTCCGGTCAGGGCGAACAGTGCCGCGCCGAGGACAAGCATCTGTTGAGGCAGTTTCATGATTCGCGGTTTTCGTTTCGGTTTTACGACGGCAAAGTTCGTTGTTTTTGTGTTTCGGGGCGGGGATTTTTTTGCGGAAAACAGGGATTTTTTGTCGTTCCGGCCTTTCGCAGGCCTCTGTCAACCCCTTACCGCACCCTCCGGGACCCTGTTGCGGAGCCGACGAACAAAAAGCCCCCGCCGTTTCGGGCGGAGGCTTTTGCGTCGTGGCCGACGGCTTTTCAGAGGTCGTGGCCGCAGTACGAAAGGTTGAAGCTCTTGTTGCAGATCGGGAAGTCGGAGATCCCCTCGCCGCGCACGGCCAGCGCCAGCGCCAGCCAGTTGTGCAGGCTCGGATCCTTGATGCGACACGCCTCGATGCGTCCGTCGGCATCGGTCACCACCACGTGGCACGTCTCGCCGCGCCACCCCTCGACCAGGCCGAACGAGAGCGACGACGGTGTGAGCGAGGTCGTGTAGTCGGGCTCGTCGCACGGATTCTCCACCGCGCCGTATTTCCGTTCGTAGATCTCCAACAGATGGTCGATGTAGCGGGCCGACTGCAGCACCTCGCGGCAGCGCACCTCGAGGCGGGCCATCACGTCGCCCGCCTGTTCGACGACCGGCGTGTGGTGCAGACACTTGCCGTACGAGCCCCAGGGATGTGTCGTGCGGATGTCGCGCGCCAGTCCGCTGGCGCGGGCCGCCTGACCGACGCCCCCGATCCGCCGCATCTCCTCGCGCGGCACCACGCCGCACTGTTCGAAGCGGGCCAGCAGCGAGGGTGACGATTCGATATCGCGACGCACCTCGTCGTAACGCCGGGCGATCCGGGCGACGTTCGTGCGGATCATCTCCGACTTGGCCGGTGTCAGCGGATGGTCCGTGCCGTGGGGGCGGATCAGCCCCTTGCCGAAGCGGTTGCCGCACCATGCCTGCGTGGTGTTGATCGTCATCGTGCGCAGTGCCTCGCAGGCCACCTGTCCCAGTTGGTAGCCCGTGTCCATCGACAGGGCGCCCGTATCGGCGATCTGCATGGCCATGCGTTCCAGTTCGAGGGCTACGGCCCGTTCACGGTCGAGCTGTGCGGGGCGTTCGCGGTCGGTGAGCTTCTCGATCGCTTCGGCGAAGGCCGTGGCGTGGGCTACGGCGCTGTCGCCCGCGACGGTTTCGGCCAGACAGTTCTGCCTCAGCCGGTTGTCCGTCGTCTGGAAGGCCGCCTCCACCCCGCGGTGCTGATAGCCCAGGGCGATCTCGAGATGGAGCACCTGCTCGCCGTTGCAGATGAAGCGGAAGGCTCCCGGCTCGATGATTCCGGCGTGGATCGGTCCCACGTTGACCTCGTGCAGCGTACGTCCGGCCATCGTGTAGAAGGGGTAGTTCTCGATCGTGCTCTGACGGTCGTAGCGGTCGAAGGGGAAGCGCAGCGGCTTGGGCCAGGGCTGTCCGTCGAAGCGGATGCCGTAGCGTTCGGTGATGTCGCGCTCGAAGGGGTGCATCTGCGGATGCAGGGCCGTGAGCGACGGCAGGGCCGTGTCGTCGTAGTAGCCCGTGGCGTGGGAGGTGACCAGCACGCGCCCTTCGGCGTCGTCCAGCACCAGGGCGTAGAAGCGCATGCGGTCGTCGGACGGCAGGGCGAAATAGTGGCCCACGTGGTAGCGTTCGTCCGCCAGCCACGTGCGCATCAGTTCGTAGAACGAGGCGTAGGAGATTTCGGGGATCTCCTCCAGGCGCACGGCGCCCGCTGTATTGTCGGTTACGAGATAGTTCATGACAAGGCGATTTGATCGATCAGTTCACGCAGCAGCTCCGGCTGCCAGAGCCCAAGCACCATGGCCACGACCAGCAGCGAGAGGGCCGACCACGACAGTGCCCGATCGACCTTCGAGGGGTGGAGTTCGTCCTGGTTGGGCTGGTAGCAGAGGCGGATCATGCGCGAGCAGAACGAGTAGATGACGATGCAGAGCAGGAGCAGCATCCCGGCGACGAGCCACCAGCGTCCGCCGGCGATCGTTTCGCGCAGGATCATCAGCTCCGAGAGGAAGAGCGGCGAGGGCGGGAAGGCCACCAGAACGACCATGCCCGCGAGCAGGCCGACGGCTCCGACGCGGTTGATGTGGATGTAGTCGCCGATGCGGTTGATGCGGTAGCCGTTGTAGACCTGTCGCACGACGGCCATCTGCAGGAAGAGGCTGCTCTTGATGAAGGTGTGGCAGACGACGTGGAACACGGCGGCCCAGGCTCCGATGCCGCCCACTCCCAGACCGATGGCGGCGATGCCCATGTTCTCGACGGTCGAGTAGGAGAGGAAGCGCTTGTAGTTGTTCGTGCGGCGCAGGAACAGCGCGCCGATGACGAGCGACAGCACCCCGACGATCAGCAGCACCGAGCGCACCCAGGCGAAAATCTCCGTCGGGGCCAGCATCCGGTAGACGCGGAAGATGGCCAGGAAGCCGGCGTTGACCAGTCCGGTGGAGATCAGTGCCGAGGCGGGCGACGGAGCCGCGAAGTTGGCGTCGATGCCTACCGTATGCAGCGGGAAGAGCTCCACCTTGCAGCTGTAGCCGCAGAGGATCAGCAGGAAGGCGATCTTCAGATAGAGGGCGTTGCCGCGCGGGGCGGCTTCGGCCACGGCCAGGTAGTCGAGCGACTCGCAGTCGGTGGCGGCGGCCAGCAGCAGGATGCCCAGGTAGGCCATGGCGATGCCCGTCGAGCAGACGAAGACGTATTTCCAGGCGGCTTCGAGCGTCTGGGCCGTGCGGCGGTGGTAGATGATGCCGGCCGAGCAGAGTGTCGTGGCCTCGAGGAAGATCCACGTCACGGCCAGATTGGCTGCGAAGTACGATCCGGCGATGGCCGTCGTCAGCAGCATGACGAGCCCCGAATAGGCGCGGGTCTGCTGCAGGTCGTTGTCGCGCAGATAGGCCTCGGAGTGGAAGTAGGCGAAGGCCGAGACCACGCACAGCAGCACGTAGAAGAGCGTTCCCGGCGCATCGAACCGGAACCAGGCGGTCGATTCCTGCCCGTAGAGCCCGCCGAAGAGGATGACACAGGCGAAGGCCGCCTGCACGGCGTAGAAGAGTACGCCCGTGAGGAAGAGCTGCCGTTCGCGGCGTACGAGAAAGGCCGCCGAAGCGATCAGAATGCTTGCGATGAGGTAGGCGATCATGGCGTCAGTCCTTTACGTTGGTCAGTGAATCGGCGTCGTCGGCGTGGAGCTTGTCGTCGATTTTGGTGAAGAAGATGCCCAGCATCAGCACCGAAATGAGGATGTCGAGCAGGATGGCGAAGTTGATCAGCAGGGGCATCTCCACGCCGATGGCCGTCGAGAAGAGGAACACGCCGTTCTCGATGACCAGAAAGCCGATCATGTGGGAGAAGATCCGCTGCCGCATCACGATGAGGATCAGTCCGCTCAGCAGCGAGTAGAGGGCCACGCCGAAGAAGATCAGGTCGATCGTCGAGTCGGCGATGTAGTAGGTGAGCGAGGCGCTTACGGCCAGGGCCACGAGCGACAGCAGCAGCGATCCCGACTGCGACGACCCCGATCGCCGGACGCGGTTGATGCGCGTGCGGCGGATCACGGCGAAGAGCAGCCACGGAACCAGAATGCCCTTGAACAGGAGGGTTTCGAGGGCCACGAAGGCCAGCTCGGCGGGGTTGGCGGCGTGCAGCCGCACCAGGGCGATGCCGAAGAGCAGCCACCCCTGCAGCCCGATCAGCGAGGCGAAGTTGCGGAAACGCTCGGTGATCGACAGATAGACGAGCGTCACGACATAGAGCAGAATCAGCGGCAGAATCATTGGATACCGATGTTAAGTTGCAGCAGGTAGCCCGTGAAGAAGACCAGGGCGGCCAGTGCCGTGATGGTGAGGATGAAGGTGGTGTTGCGGACGAGCTTGTTGCGGGCCTGGGTCGATTCGACGATGCCGACCGAGAGTCCCGTGAGCAGCACGGCCAGCGGTGCGGCGAACCACCACCGCTGGCAGACGGCCGCCGCCACGGCATCGGCCGCCAGCATCGACAGCGCGGCGCTCTTGAGCCACGTCGCGATCTTGATGTAGGCCAGGTCGACGCCACAGTAGTCGAGACACATCACCTCGTGGATCATCGTCAGTTCGAGGTGTGTGCGGGGGTCGTCGACCGGCACGCGGCCGCTTTCCGTGAAGACGATCTTCGTCAGCACGTAGGCCGCCAGCAGCAGGACGATGATGAGTTTGGCGTCGTCGCCCGCCCCGGCGTCGAAGAGTGCGGCGAAGGAGGTGTGGCCCGAGAGCAGGGCCAGCGTGCCGAAGGTGAGCATCAGGGCCGGTTCGACCAGTGCGCCGTAGAGGGCCTCACGGCTGGCGCCCATCCCTTCGAACGAACTGCCGGTGTCCATGGCGGCGAGGATCAGGGCGCCGCGTCCCAGGGCTAGCAGATAGGCGAAGGCCACCACGTCGCCGTCGAACGAGACGAGGGCCGGCAGATCGCCCGCCGGAATGAAGAGCAGTGCCACGAGTGACGTGCCGAGGATGACCGACGGAGCCGTGCGGAACAGCGCCGTGGTGGTCGTCGAGTAGACGGCGCCCTTGCGCAGCAGCAGGCGTACGTCGTAGAGGTGCTGGGCGAAGCGGATGCCCTTGCGGCCGGCCAGCCGGGCCCGCGTGCGGTTGATCAGCCCCGGAATGCAGAGGGCCGCAGCCAGAAGCAGGAGTGTATTGAGCAGTGCCATGGGATCAGATCACGTTGAGGATGGACAACAGGAAGACCAGTACGAGGAAGGCCAGGGCGAAGAGGACATAGTGGTTGATCTTGCCCGTTCGCAGGCGCATGACGCGCTGGTTGATCAGCCGCAGCAGTTCGACCCACCACGCCGAGAAGAGGCGTCCGATGCGGTCGCGGTGGCCGATGTCGAAGCGGTGGGCGTCGGGGAAGATCTCGCCCTTGCCCACGGGGGAGCCCTCGCCGCTCTCCTGAGTGAGCGACGTGGCGATCGACTGCAGCCCCTCGGAGAAGGATTCGCCCGTATACTGCATGCGGATGTTCGTGGCGGTGAAGCCGCAGCCCCACGTGGGGCCTTCGACCACGTTGCGGCCGCGCAACGTGCGGTGGCGGAGCCACAGCAGCAGGGCCACGACGATGATCAGCAGCCAGGCGATGCGTCCGGCCGAGGCGAGCGTCGGCGAGAGCAGCCATCCGGCGGCATCCGACGGCGTGTGCAGGAAGAAGTCCGCGGCGCGCGTCACGCACCCTACGGCCGCCCGCGGGAAGAGCCCCACGAAGAGGATGCCGGCCAGCGGCAGGGCCATGGCGGCCAGACGCAGGTTGTCGACTTCGGTCGATTCGGCGACCTCGTGCGAGCGGGGTGAGCCGAGGAAGACCGTGCCGTAGAGTTTCGTGAAGGCCAGTACGGCCACGCCGCCGATCAGCGCCAGCGAGGCCAGGGCGGCGGCCGAGGGGAGGATGTTGCTGCCCGAGGCGATACCGTCGAGGAGCCCCAGATAGACGAGCAGCTCCGATATGAAGCCGTTCAGCGGCGGCAGGGCGCAGATGGCGGCCGTGGCCGTCAGGAAGAGCATGGCCGTGAGGGGCATGTGCTTTGCCAGTCCGCCCAGCTGGTCGAGCGACGTGGTGTGGGTCTGCGAGAGGATGTTGCCGGCGCCGAAGAAGAGCAGCGACTTGAAGAACGAGTGGTTGAGCGTGTGGAGCAGTGCCCCGACGATGCCGCACAGGGCCACCAGTTCGTTGCCCTGGGCCTTGCCCAGCGCCGCGACGCCCAGGGCCAGCAGGATGATGCCGATGTTTTCGATCGAGGAGTAGGCCAGGATGCGCTTGACGTCGTTCTGCAGGGCGGCCAGGATCACGCCCCAGAGTCCGGTGACGATGCCCGCCGCGAGGAGAATCGCCCCTGCGGTACGCAGTGCGGGCAGATCGCCCAGTGCGGCCGTCGTGCGCAGGATGCCGTAGATGCCCGTTTTGATCATCACGCCCGACATCAGCGCCGAGACATGCGACGGAGCTGCCGGATGGGCCTCCGGGAGCCAGACGTGCATGGGGAACAGACCGGCCTTCATGCCGAAGCCCGCCAGAAAGACCACGAAGAGCGGCAGCGGCGAATGGGTCTGGAAGTAGGTACCCAGGGCGTCGAACGAGGCGCTTCCGCAGACGGCGTCCAGGCGGACGAATCCCACGACCAGCAGCACGAAACCGATGTGCATCATGATCAGATAGGCCAGTGCGGCGCGGCTCACCTCGCGGCGTTGGGCGTCGTAGAGGATCAGCAGGAACGACGCCACGGTCATCAGCTCCCAGAAGAAGAGGAACGAGAGCCCGCCGTCGGAGCAGACGACGCCCAGCATGGCGTAGGCCATCACCGTGAGCGAGGTGTAATGCAGCGAGACGTGGGCCGGGGATTTTTCGGCGAGCGTGTGGGCCAGATAGCCGCGCGAGTAGAGGATCGAGGCGACGGAACCGATCGCAATCAGCACGACGAAGAGCGCCGAGAGCGGATCGAGCGATCCCGTGTCGCCTCCGAAGAGCGTTCCGGGGATCGTCCACAGGGTCTGCGGGGTGGCGCCGGCCAGCACCCCGACGGCGCGGACCGTGGCCCACAGCGCTCCGGCGCCCGTCAGTGCGAGAGCCGTCCAGACCTTGGCCCGCAGCGGTGTCATGAAGATCGCCGCCACGACCAGCACCAGAAACAACAGCGTGTAGAGAAATAGCATATTCCGGGGGTAAATGATGTTTCGATAGAGATGGGGGTTGTGATTCTTGAAACGTTTTGTCAGGCTTCCGATTCGGGATCGGCCGCCAGCTGGTTCATCGTGGCGGTCACGACCGTGGCCACGACGGCGGCTGTTTCGGTGCGCAGCCGCTGCGGCCCGAGGGTGATCTCCTCGAAGCCGTGCGCAAGGGCGAAGTCGATCTCCTCGGGCGAGAAGTCGCCTTCGGGACCGATGAAGATCCGCACCGCCTCGCCCGGCCGGATGACGCGTGCCAGCAGCGCCTTTCCCGCGGCGGAGTGCCGAGCCTCGCAGTGGGCGATCAGGCTGCGCCCCTCGAAGGGCTCGGCGACGGCTTCGCGGAATCCGGTGAGCGGGCTCAGCTCCGGCCGGTAGGCCTTCAGCGACTGCTTCATCGCCGCCGTAAGGACCTTTTCGCCGCGCTGGGGCTTGAAGCTCCGGCGTTCGCTGTGGGCCGTTTCGAGCGGTATGATCCGCGTGACGCCCACCTCGGTGGCCTTCTCCAGAAACCACTCGAAGCGGTCGGGGTTTTTTGTCGGGGCGACGGCCATCTCGAGCCGGTAGGGCAGCGGTTCGAAGTCGTGACGGGTTTCGACCACCTCCACCGTGCAGTGCCGCGGATCGGCTTCGGTGATCCGGGCCCGGTAGAGATTGCCGCGGCCGTCGGTCAGGTGGATCTCGTCGCCGCAGCCGAGGCGCAGCACGCGGATGCAGTGTTTCGACTCCTCCTCGCCGAGCGTATGGCAGGGCGGTTCGAGATCCGGAGCATAGAAGAGTTGCATGAGGGTCCTCGTTTGTTTTACGGAATTTTATTGTATCTTTGTCTGGTCCATACCCGCGCGGGCGTGCGATACATCCGGGACGGAAGCACGGTCCGGGTCTCTTTCCGATACCCGTCGGCTCACCCCTCCCCGCATGTCTTGCCCATCCGTTCGGCGGTGCCTGCACCGCGGATGCCGGGCTTGCGACCCGCAAATGTACACAAAATAACACGATCCATGAAACGTATCATCGGTTTATTGACGCTTTTTCTGACCATGACACTTGTTTGCTGCAAATCGGAGAAGCCGGTGGGCGAAAATCCCTTCTTCGCCGAGTGGGAGACCCCCTACGGAGTGCCGCCCTTCGACCGCATCGCCCCCGAACACTTCCTGCCGGCTCTGGAGCGCGGCATGTCGCTCCACGACGCCGAGATCGACGCCATCACGTCGAACCACGACGAACCCTCGTTCGAAAACACGATCCTCGCCTACGACAACTCCGGAGCGATGCTCTCGCAGGTGGCGCTGATCTTCGACATGCTCTGCGCCGCGGAGAATACCCCCGAACTGGAGAAGATTCAGGTTGAGGTGGCTCCACTGCTGGCGGCCCATGCCGACAAGATCCGGCTCAACGAACAGCTCTTCGAACGCGTCAAGGCGGTCTATGACCGTCGGACGACGCTCGGTCTGGATGCCGAGCAGCTGCGCCTCGTCGAGAAGACCTACCGCAGCTTCGTGCGGGCCGGGGCGCTGCTCGACGCCCAACAGAAGGCCCGTCTGAAGGAGATCAACGGCGAACTGTCGCTGGCAGCCGTGAAGTTCGGCAACAACATCCGCGCGGAGAACAACCGCTTCGTGATGATGCTTGCGTCGGACGAACTGGACGGCCTGCCGGCCAACGTGCGCGAACTGGCCCGCGAACGGGCCGCCCGGCTCGGACAGAAGGACAAGTATGCCTTCACGCTCCAGAAGTCGAGCCTGATCCCCTTCCTGACCTACTCCACGAAGCGCGAACGCCGCGAGGAGATCTACAAGGCCTATCTGAACCGCTGCAACAACGACGATGAATTCGATAACAAACAGCTGATCAACGACTTCATCCGCCTGCGCACGGAGAAGGCCCGGCTGCTGGGCTACCCCTCCTATGCCGCCTATGTGGTCGACGACCAGATGGCCCGCACGACCGACGCCGTCTACGGACTGCTCGACGAGATCTGGACCCCGGCCCTCGAACGCGCCAAGGGCGAACTGGCCGACATGGAGGAGCTGTTCCGCAAGGATTATCCCGAGGGCGAATTCGCTTCGTGGGACTGGTGGTACTACGCCGAGAAGCTCCGCAAGCAGGAGTATGCCCTCGATGAGGAGATGCTGCGCCCGTACTTCTCGCTGGAGAACGTGCAGACGGGCATCTTCTTCCTCGCAAACCGCCTCTACGGCATTACGTTCCGTCCGGTGGTCGTGCCGCTCTACCATCCCGAAGCCGTGGCCTACGAGGTGCTCGATGCCGACGAGTCGCATCTGGGCATCCTCTATTTCGACTTCTTCCCGCGCGACGGCAAGAGTCAGGGCGCCTGGTGCGGCAACTACGTCGAGCAGAGCTTCGACGGGGAGGGCCGGCGCGTGGCTCCCGTCGTCTCGATCGTCTGCAACTTCACCCGCCCGACGGCCAACACCCCTGCGCTGCTGACCCTCGACGAGACCGAGACGCTCTTCCACGAATTCGGCCATGCCCTGCACTTCCTCTTCCACGATGTCCGCTACCGCGGCCTCTCGGAGGTTGAGGGCGACTTCGTCGAGATGCCTTCGCAGCTGATGGAGAACTGGGCCTTCGAACCCGAACTCCTCCGGCAGTACGCCGTTCATTACCGTTCCAATGAGGTGATCCCCCAGTATCTGATCGACAAGCTCCGCCGCAGCCGCCTCTTCAACCAGGGCTTCATGACCACGGAGCTGATCGCCGCTTCGCTCTCGGACATGGACATCCATTCGATCACCGAGTACGAGCCGTTTGACCCGATGGCTTTCGAACGCGAGGCGCTGACCGACCGGCGCGGTCTGATCCCGCAGATCGAACCGCGGTACCATTATCCCTACTTCTCGCACATCTTCGACGGCGGTTATGCAGCCGGATACTATTTCTATACGTGGGCCGCGGTGCTGGACAAGGATGTCTTCGAGGCCTTCCGCGAGAGCGGCGACCTTTATAACAAGAAGGTCGCCGACGATCTGCGCCGCAAGATTCTCGCCCGCGGCGGCTCGGCCGACGGCATGACGTTGTACCGCGACTTCC
Source organism: uncultured Alistipes sp. (assembly GCA_944321945.1). Classification (GTDB taxonomy): domain Bacteria; phylum Bacteroidota; class Bacteroidia; order Bacteroidales; family Rikenellaceae; genus Alistipes. The sequence goes on along the minus strand of CALUNE010000007.1, from coordinate 30,880 downwards.
GCGGCAAGGATCCCGACAAGCGTCCGATGCTGCGCAGCCGCGGCCTCTGGACCGATCCCGAACCGGCCGATTCGCTGGCCGGCAAGGCTTCTGCGGCAGCACCCCGTGCGGGGAGCGCCCGGACCGATGCCCGACGGTAGACCGATGCCCGACGGTAGACCGCGCCACGTCGGAGCACCCACCCGGTGTCGGAGCGCCCACCCGGTGCCGGAAAATTCCGGTCCGTGTCGGAGAATCCTACTTGTTCCGGCTCCCTCCCCCGGTTCGTATTGGAGAGCTCCCGGTCCGTGTCGGAAAACCCCGGCGGCAGCGATGAATCCTTCCAACCCGGAAAACCGAGCCAGCGCCGGAGGTCTCCGCCGTGTCGGAAAATCCCTCCCCGAACCATCGAAAACGAAAACCCAAGACCCGTTTATGAAAAAAGCAATTCTCTTTATGGCAGTTACCGCACTGGCGGCAGGCTGCGCCGACAATTCGATTCCCAAGGCGCAGCTGCCCGAACTGGATCTTTCGAATCCGCTGCTGGCCGCGTGGGAGACCCCGCACGCCACGCCGCCCTTCTCGAAGATCGAACTCAAGAACTATGAACCGGCATTCGACGCCGCCATCGCCTGCACGCGGGCCGAAGTGGCGGCCATTGTCGACAATCCCCGCAAACCGACCTTTGTGAATACGGTCGTTGCCCTCGAACGCAGCGGCGAGCTGCTCTCGCGCATCGAAGGGCTCTTCTTCAACCTGCTGGAGGCCGATGCCTCGGACGAAATGCAGCAGATTGCCCTGCGCGTGCAGCCCAAGCTGACCGAGCTGGAGAACGACATCTCGCTCAACGAACGGCTGTTCGATCGCGTGAAGAGGGTCTACGAACACCCCGGCCGCCTGAAGCAGGAGGACCGCATGCTGCTCGAAAAGACCTACAAACGCTTCGCCCGCAACGGCGCAGCCCTCTCCGATGCCGACAAGGAGCTCTACCGGAAATACACCACGGAGCTCTCGGCCCTGACGCTGCAGTTCGGTCAGAATACACTGGCGGCCACCAACGCCTACACGCTGCACATCACCGATCCGAAGGTCGTGGCCGAACTGCCGGCCTTCGTACGTGAGGGGATGGCGGCCGAAGCGGCGTCGCGCGGCGAAAAGGGCTGGGTGGTGACGCTCCAGTATCCGAGCTACCTTCCCTTCATGACCTATTCGACGAACCGCGACCTCAAGGAGCAGCTCTGGCGCGCCAACGGATCGCGGGCCCTGGGTGGAGAGTTCGACAATACGGAGATCGTCCGCAAGATCGTCAACACGCGTCTGAAGATCGCCAACCTGCTGGGCTACAAGTGTTATGCCGACTACGTGCTGGAGGAGCGCATGGCCGGCTCGACGGCTACCGTCACGTCGTTCCTCGACGAACTGCTCCAAGCGACCAAGTCGTGGGCCGATGCCGACTACCGCACGGTGGGCGAATATGCCTCCACGCTCGGCTTCCGCGGCGAGCTGATGCCCTGGGACTGGGCCTATTACAGCGAAAAGTACAAGAACGAGAAGTATGCGCTGAACGACGAACTGGTCAAACCCTATCTCGAACTGGAGCATGTCAAGAAGGGGGTCTTCCTGCTGGCCAACAAGCTCTACGGACTGAATTTCACGCCGAACACGCAGATCGATGTCTACCATTCGGACGTGACGGCCTACGACGTGACGGACCGTGACGGCCGTTTCCTGGCGGTGCTCTATCTGGATTTCTTCCCGCGGGCCTCGAAACGCTCGGGGGCGTGGATGACCGAATTCCGCGGTACGAAATGTGTCGACGGGGTGGAGACCCGTCCGCTGGTGTCGCTGGTGATGAACTTCACCAAACCCACGGCTACGGAGCCCTCGCTGCTGACGTTCGACGAACTGGAGACCTTCCTCCACGAGTTCGGCCATGCGCTGCACGGCATGCTCGGGCAGGGCAAGTACGAGTCGCTGACCGGCACGAACGTCTATCGCGACTTCGTCGAACTGCCGTCGCAGATCATGGAGAACTGGGCTACCGAGAAGGAGTATCTCGACTTGTGGGCCGTCCACTACAAGACCGGCGAGAAGATCCCGGCCGAGATCGTCGACCGCATCGTCGCGGCGCAGAACTATCTGGCGGCCTACTCGAACGTGCGGCAGCTGTCGTTCGGCATGACCGACATGGCCTGGCATACGCTGACGGAACCCTTCGAGGGGGATGTCGAGCAGTTCGAGGTGGCGTCGATGGCGCCGACGCAGGTGCTGCCCGTGGTCAAGGGTACGGCAATGGCCACGTCGTTCAACCACATCTTCTCGGGCGGTTATGCCGCGGGGTACTACGGTTACAAATGGGCCGAGGTGCTGGATGCCGATGCCTTCTCGCTCTTCAAGGAGAAGGGAATCTTCAATCAGGAGGTGGCCACGTCGTTCCGCGAGAACATTCTCGAAAAGGGCGGTACGGAGCATCCGATGGAGCTCTACGTGCGCTTCCGGGGCCACAAGCCCGAAACCCGGGCGCTGATCGAGCGCATGGGGCTCGGAAAATAGGCTTTGCAGGTCGGGAATCCCCGACGTCGTGAAAAACGGCTCCGCCAGTCCGGGCGGGGCCGTTCTTTTTTGCGGCGGGGCGGCGGGAGCGATCCCGTCCGGATGTGTTCCGGGGCCCGGAAAGCTCCTGACTTGCTGGAGGCCGGTTTGCAGAAACGGCCCAAAACAAAACCGCCCCGGAGGTTGGGGCGGCTAAGGTCCGTTGGAGGGAGATGCCCGTCCGTCTGAGAAAACGCCTCGGGCTTCAAATCAAAAACCGCCCCGGAGGTTGGGGCGGCTAAGGTCCGTTGGAGGGAGATGCCCGTCCGTCTGAGAAAAACGCCTCGGGCTTCAAATCAAAAAACCGCCCCGAAATTCGGAGCGGTTTTGTTGAGCTACCTGGATTCGAACCAAGAATAACAGGACCAGAATCTGTTGTGTTACCATTACACCATAGCTCAATGTCCTCGTCAAGCCTCTGTTTGATTGGTTTGACGATGCAAAAGTAGAACTTTATTTTGCAATTGCAAAGAAAAATCAGAAAAAAAATTATTATTTTTGTTTCAATCTCCTCGGAGGTAAACCCAGTGAAACTTGAAATATTCTGAAAATCTTTACGTTATGGGAATCAAACTGCGACTTGTCGTCATGAATTTTCTCCAGTACGCCATCTGGGGAGCCTATCTTACCTCGATGGGATCGTATCTGGTCGGGGTCGGTCTGGCGTCGCACATCGGCATTTTCTATGCCATGCAGGGAATCGTTTCGCTCTTCATGCCCGCCGTGATCGGCATTGTGGCCGATCGCTGGATCCCGGCTCAACGTCTGCTGGGGTTCTGCCATCTGTTGGCCGCCCTGTTCATGGCCGCAGCCGGCGGATATGCCATGACGGCAGGGGACGGCGTCCAGTTCGGGGTGCTGTTCACGCTCTATGCGCTGAGCGTGGCCTTCTACATGCCGACGATCGCCCTCTCGAACTCCGTGGCCTACTGCGTCCTCGAGGGCGCCGGTCTCGATACGGTCAAGGCCTTCCCGCCGATCCGCGTCTGGGGGACCGTGGGATTCATCTGCTCGATGCTGGTATGTGATGCCGCCGGTTTCCAGACTACCTACATGCAGTTCATGCAGTGTGCCGTGCTGGGGCTCATCCTCGGTTTCTACGCCATGACGCTGCCCTCGTGCCCCGTCAGCCGCGACGGCGACCGCAAATCGCTGGTCGAAGCCCTCGGTCTGAGAGCCTTCACCCTCTTCAAACAGAAGAAGATGGCGCTGTTCTTCATCTTCTCGATGCTGCTGGGCGTCTCGCTGCAGATCACCAACGGCTTCGCCAATCCCTTCATCACCTCGTTCCGCGACATCCCCGAATACGCCTCCACGTTCGGCGCCAACCATGCCAATGCCCTTATCTCGCTGTCGCAGGTCTCGGAGACACTCTGCATTCTGCTCATTCCCTTCTTCCTGAAGCGGTTCGGTATCAAGAACGTCATGCTGATGGCCATGTTCGCCTGGGTGCTGCGCTTCGGACTGTTCGGATTGGGAAATCCCGGCGGCGGGGTCTGGATGTTCATCCTCTCGATGATCGTCTACGGCGTGGCTTTCGACTTCTTCAACATCTCGGGCTCGCTCTTCGTCAACAAGGAGACCGACGTGACGATCCGCTCCAGCGCCCAGGGGCTCTTCATGATCATGACCAACGGCATCGGAGCCACGATCGGTACGCTCGGGGCCCAGGCCGTCGTCAACCGTCTGGTCTATTCGCAGCAGAGCGCCGCGGCGCAGGTGGCCGGATGGTCGCAGTCGTGGCTCGTCTTTGCGGGCTATGCGCTGATCGTGGCGCTGGTCTTCGCGCTGGTGTTCCGTTACAAGCATGATCCCCATGCCATCGAAGAGGTCAAACACTGATCCGTGGCGGATTGCGGTCGGTGATGCCTGCATCCGCTGCGGCCGCTGCGTGCGGGTCTGCCCGTCGCAGATCTTCGCCCGCGAGGAGCCCGAGGGGCGGATCGTCGTGCGCGATACGGAGAGTTGCATCGTCTGTGGGCATTGCGTGGCGGTCTGTCCGGCGGGGGCGGTCGACCACGAAGCCTTCCCGCCGGAGCGAGTCCATGCGGCCGACCGGCACGCGCTGCCCTCGCCCGAACAGCTGGAACGACTGTTGGCCGTGCGGCGTTCGAACCGGGCGCTGTCGCGGCGTCCCGTGCCGCAGGAGTGGCTCGACCGCATCATTGCGGCCGCCGACCGCGCTCCGACGGCCAGCAATGCCCGCGAACTGGCGTATACGCTCGTGACCGATCCCGTGCGGCTGCGACAGGTGGCCGAGTATACGTTGGGCGTTTTCGGCCGGCTGGAACGGCTGCTGGCGAACCCGCTGGTGCGCGTCTGGCTCAAGCCGCTGCTGCCCGGGGTTTATCGTTATGTGCCGGTCTTCGCCCGGTTGCGGCGCGACTATGCCGAGGGGCGTGACCGGATTCTGCGCGGTGCCACGGCGCTGCTCTTCATCCATGCTCCGCAGGGGAACCGGTTCGCCTCGGAAGATGCCAATCTCGCCTGTCAGAACGCTTCGCTCATGGCCGAAGCCTTGGGAGTGAGCCAGATCTACATGGGTTTCGTGCTGACGGCCGTGCGGCAGGACCGTCACAAGGAGTTGAATCGGCTGTTGGGGCTCGAAGGGCGTCGCATCGCGGCGATTCTGGCCCTCGGAATGCCCGAATTCCTCTATCCCAACTACATCGACCGCGAACCGGCCGAGGTGCACCGCATCTGACGGCCCGGAGGAGGGGTGGGGTAGAGAGGATACAGAAAAGGGAACGATTTTCGATCGTTCCCTTTTTCTATTGTCCGGGTTTGTTTGCCGGTTGACGCTTGCCGGTTGACACTTGCCGGGTATTGTTTACCGGGGTTGTTTGTTTCTTGCCGGGGCACTCGCTGTCCGCTGCCTACTCCCTGCTCCCTGCTGCCTGCTGCCTGCTGTTTTCTGCCCCCCCCCGATTGATTAGTAGAGGTTGTCGTACATCGACTGCGACTTGTCGTACTTCAGGTCGGAGAGCGATGCCGCCTTCACGCCGATGTTGAAACTCCAGCTCTTGTGGTAGCCGAACGGAATCCATGAGAAGGACATCTGCCAGCAGTGCAGGTCGCGGGTGATTGATACCGACGAGGTGGTCAGCTTGTTGGTCTTCAGATCGTAACCGCCCTGGAACGTGATGCCGGTCTTGGGTGTCAGGTTGATCGAGCCGTTGAATCCCAGTGTCTGGGTGACGTTCTTGCGATAGCCCGTCGTGCCGTTGTTGACGTACGACACCGAGTAGTTGACCGCATAGTTGAATCCGAAGTTCCACGGCAGCGAGAAGTCGTAGTAGCTCTGGGCCATGTATTGCCGCCGCAACACGGGGTCCATCTGCCCGTAGGGGTCGTAGAAGGGGTTCTGATACTCGGGCGGAATGGACGTAATGTCGTTCATGGCCGGAGTGCTCTTGTCCTCGCGCGACTTGAACGTGTAGCCGAACGACCAGCCTGTCGAGGTGATGCGCCCCGGGAAGAAGAGCTTGTCGTAGCGGATGCCCTGCGGCGAAACGCGGTAGGGGTCGAGCGTGGCCGAGAGGTTGATGCCGAAGTTCTTGAAGAGCGTCGTGCGGAACGAGAGCGAGATGGTCGACAGCCGCATCGAGTCGGCCAGGAAGTTGTACGAACCGCTGGCGCGGAGTTCGTCGATGAGCTTGATCTTCTTCACGCCCGAGGTGTCGCGCTTCGAGAGGACCTTCATCTCGAGGTTCTGCGACAGCGAGAAGGTCATCGACATCGATCGTCCGGACGACGGCACGCCGTAGGCATTCACGGCATAGGGCGAATAGGTTGTGAAACGGCCCGTCGAGTCGGTCTGCCGCGTGAGGTAATATCCGTATTTCGGGTCGCTGAAGTCCGGGGCATAGGAGAAGCCGACCGTCGGTGTGATCGTATGGCGGATGGCCTGGATCTTGCGGTCGCGGCGCTTCTTCGTGAAGTCATACATGCCGTAGAGCGTGGTCGACGACGAAACGCTGAAGTTGTAGTTGTACAAGCGATAGAAGCCGTAGTTCGTAGGCAGCGTGTCGGTCTGGTTCGTCACGGGGTTCCACTGGTATTCGACCTTCTTGAAGTACCACTTCTCGGTGTAGTTGGCCGACGGCGTGATGTTGATGTAGTTGAAGAGGTTGAACGACGCCGATACGGGGATCGAGTGTTCGATGCCGTTCTTCATGTTGTCGACGGTCTTTTTCGAGAAGATCTCCGATTCGGTGGTGGTCACCGAGTTGGTCATCTTGCCCGTGTACTGCATCGAGATCTTCTCGTACCAGCGGTCCTTGCCGACCTTCTCCTTGCGTTTGAAGGGGTAGAAGCGCGAGACGTTGAAGACTACCGTCGGCAGGGTGATCGACAGGGTCTGGTTCTGCGAGTTCTGCGAGATGGCCATGTTGGCCGACAGCGAGAAGGGGGTGCCGGCCCAGCTCTTCGAGTAGGAAATCGACGAGTTGGTCTGCGTGGCCAGAATGTCGTTGAGGTTGGTGGCCGAGTACTTGCTGTAACCGCTCGTGGCGAAGTTCACCGAGGCCGAGAAGGTCGAACCGGGGTTGGCCTTCGGGTCCTGCGAGTGGGTCCACTGTACGCGGAAGTTGTTCTGTTTGATGTAGTCGGGTTCGCCCTTTTCGCCGGTCTTGACGTTCGAGAACTCCATGTTGAAGCTGCCGCTGTACTTGTAGCGCTTGATGTAGCGCGAGGCGGCCGAGGCCTCCCACGACCCGAGGGTGTAGATACCTCCCCGCACGGCCAGGTCGGCATAGTCGCCCAGCGTGAAGTAGTAGCCCAGATCGCGCAGGAAGAACCCCTTCGAGTACTCCTCGCCGTAGGTGGGCATCAGCAGACCCGACTTCGGGCCCGAACTGATCGGGAAGAAGCCCTCGGGGATGCCGAGGAAGTAGATCGGCACGTCCTCCATGACCAGATAGGCCGGACCCGTGATGACCTTCTTGCCGGGGATCACCTTCGCCTTGGTCATCGCCAGGTAGAAGTGCGGGTGGTCGGTTTCGTCGCAGGTGGTGTACTTGCCGTTTTCGATGTTGATCGTGTTGTCGGGCATCTTCTTCACGCTGCCGCCCACAAGCCATCCGTCACCCTGCTGCGTGGCCACGCCCTTGATCTTGGCCTTCTTCGAGTCGAGGTTGTAGGTGATCGTGTCCATCTGGTAGGAGGCCGAGCCGTCGGAGAATTCCGGCTTGGTGATGATCGGTTTGCCGTCGAGCGAATCGGGTTTGCCGTAGGCGTGGACGAGTTTCGAGTTCATGTCGATGCGCATGAAGTCGGCCTTGAGGTTGCTGTTCTGGTAGGTGACGTCGCCCTGGTTGTAGATGTATACCAGCTTGTTGCGCACGTCGTAGACCAGCGAGTCGGTATTTTTTCCCGAGATCGGGTCGTCGAGGAAGGCGCCGGCCGGGCGGGGCTTCTTCACCGTGTCGCGGCGCATCGTGTCGGTGGCCATCGAATCCCGTGCGATGCGGAGCGAATCGGCGTGCATGTCGAGCGAATCGGCCTTGCGGGCGATGAGCGAATCGACCTGCGCCGAGAAGAGCGAATCGCGCTCCTGCTGGCTCAAGGCATTGAAGGCGGCGTTGCGGCGGGCCTGTTCGCGGGCGGCGCGGGCTTCGCGGCGCAGCTCGCGCCGGGTCGGACGTGCCGCAGCGGGCTGACCGGCCGTATCGGCGGTGTCTTGCAGGGAGGGGGTTTCGGAGCCGCGGAGGGTGTCGCCGTCATGCGGGTACCTTGCCGCAGGGGCGATCATGCCGCCCAGCACAACCTGGGCGAACAGCACGATGACGGCCGCCGACAAGATATATTTTACCCTCATTCTATCCAAAATTCCAAAAATTTTCCGTACCTTTGCCGACGAGTCGGCAAAAACGCCCGGATCGGCCTTCGGGGGCTCTCCCGCCGCGTTTATGGCCCGACAAAGATAGGTAAAAATTTACAGAAAGCCCGCACTTGGCACCATTAAATATGCGCATACGTCTTTTGTTGCTCCTCGCATTTGCGGCCGTTGTCGTCTTTACAAACGCGGTGGCGGGGGAGAATATTGCACACGGTGTGCGTGTGGTGGTGATCGATGCCGGCCATGGCGGCAAGTTTCCCGGCGCCCATTACGGCGGTGTCTACGAGAAGGATCTTACGCTGAAGGTGGCTCTGAAGCTCGGCAAACTCATCGAGGAGGGGATGCCCGGTGTGAAGGTCGTCTATACACGCACCACGGACAAGGCGCTCGGAGCCGATCTGGCGTCGGATCTGCAGGCCCGGGCCGATATCGCCAACAACGCCGGCGGCGATCTCTTCCTCTCGATTCATGCCAACGCCGCACCGCGCGCCACCTCCGTCAAGGGGGTCGAGACGCTCATCATGGGTGAAACCCCCAAGGAGCAGCGTTACAACGAAAACGCCCTCTACGAGAGCAACCGCGAGGACCTGATCGACATGTCGGACGAACGCACCGCGGCCATCGTGCGGGCTTACATCCAGAATCTGCAGTTCACCTACGGCGAATACAGCATGGCCATCGCCCGCTGCATCCAGACCAGCTACACGAAGGCCGGACGCAATTCGCGCGGCGTGAAGCGGCAGCTGCTGCGCGTACTCTATGCCACGGACATGCCCGGCGCCCTGACCGAGATCGGCTTCATGACCAATGCGCAGGAGCTGGCCTTCATGAAGTCGGAGAAGGGACAGCAGGAGATTGCCGCCTCGATCTATCGGGGTGTGAAGGCCTATTCGGACTACCTGCTCGAGACCCGGACGGCCGAGGAGAATGCCGCCCGCAGTGTCACCCCGCCGGCCGACAGCGCGAAGCCGAATGCGGCGACGGAAAAGACGGCGGAGAAACCCGTCGAGAGAACCGTGAAGAGCTCCGATGCGACGCCGGCCGCCGATCCGGCAAAGCGCAATGCGCAGGAAGCTGCCGGGGGAAAGACTGACGGATCGGCTAAAGGGGAGGACAAGGGGGCTGCGCAAGCGAAGAATCCGAAGAGTTCCGCCGCGTCGCAAACGAAGGGGCGTTCGGACGATGCTTCGGCACAACCCTTGCGTTATACGGTGCAGGTGATGGCCTCGGCATCCCGGATCCCGGTCAATTCGTCGCAGTTCCGCACCTACCGCGGCAAGGTCCGTCAATACACCTCGGAGGGGCGTTTCCCCTATAAATACTGCGTGGGTGAGTTCGAAAGCCGGGCCGCGGCCCAGCGCAAGGCCGCCGAAGTGCGCAGGACGTTCCCCGATGCCTTTGTGGTCTGCTGCCGGGGCTCGCAAATCGTAAACAACCAGTGAAAAGATGAAAAGAGAAGTCAAAATCGGAATATTCGCCGTCGTGATGATCCTGGCCGCGTGGGCCGGCATCCGTTTCCTGAAGGGTTTCGACATCTTCGGACGAAATGCCGTCTATTATGCCTCGTACGATCAGGTCAGCGGCGTGCAGTCCGCCTCGCCCATCATGATGAAAGGCGTCAAGATCGGTACGGTGACCGGCATTTCGTTCGATCCGCAGCGCAGTCAGAACGTCGTGCTGCAGTTCACCATCAAGCGCCAGTACCGTATTCCGATCGATTCCGAAGCCAAGATCTACAGCGACGGTCTGATGGGCGGCAAGGCCATCGAGATCATCTACGGGAAATCGGCCGAATTCCTCGAAACGGGCGATACGCTGCGCTCGGTGCGCGGACGCGACCTGATGGATGTGGCCGGCTCGGAACTGGAGTTCTTCAAACAGAAGGTCTCGGTGCTGACCGAGGACCTCTCGCGTACGCTGCACAACGTCAATCTGCTGCTCGAGACCAATGCCGCACACATCAACGGCACGCTCGAACATCTCGACACCATGTCGGGGGATCTGGCGGCAGTGCTCGATTCGCAGAAGCAGAATCTCGAATCGGCCGTCGAGAACCTCTCGGCCTTCTCGGAGATGCTGGGCGAAAACGCGCCGCGCGTGGACAGCATGGTGGGCAATCTGAACCGGATCACCACGGAACTGGCCGATTCGGGATTTGCCGGCGAACTCTCCACGGCGGTCGGGCAGGTCAACACGCTGCTCGAACAGATTCAGGGGGGCGACGGAACCGTCGGCCGGCTGCTGACCGATCCGGCGCTCTACGAGTCGCTCACCGAGGCCAGCGACAACCTGGCATCGCTGTTGGCCGACCTGGAGCAGTATCCGGGACGTTACGTGCACTTCTCGCTCTTCGGGCGCAGCCCCGAAAAGATGCAGGCCAAGGCCGAACGGCAGGCCGAACGGGCCATGGAACGCGCCGAACGCGATTCGTTGAAAAAACAGCGTTGAACCTTGCATTCCGAAGATGAAACCTCTTTCGGCCCCGGGCGAGTCGTGGGGCCGATTTTTATTCGATCCGTTACCGTATGATCTATCCAGCCACTTTCGAGCAGAAAATAGGTTTCGACCGCCTGCGGGCCCAGGTTGCCGACCGTTGTACGATGCGGGCGGCCCGCGAACTGATTGCCGGACAGACGTTCTCGACCTCGCCGTGTGAAATCGAACGGCGGCTGGCGCTGGCCGACGAGATGCGGCTGCTCCTCGAGATGGAGCAGGATTTCCCCGGCGGGGAGTATCCCGACGTGGAGGAGGTGGTGGCCAAACTGCGCGTCGAGGGTACCTTCCTCGACGTGGAGGAGGTTGTCGTCCTGGGGCACGCCCTGCGGGCCATCGGCGGCATCGTGGCGTTCATCGTCAACCGTGCGGAGCGCTATCCGTCGCTGTATGCCCGTACGCGGGGCGTCGAGGCCTTTCCCGGAATCGTGCAGCGCATCGAGGTGATCGTCGACCCGTATGGCAACGTGCGCGACAACGCCTCGCCCGCCCTGCAGGAGATCCGCCGCGCCATCCGCGAACGCGAGGGGCAGGCTGCCAAGCGCCTGCAGGCCGTACTGACGGCCGCCAAGGGTGCCGGCATCGTCGAGAGCGACGCCCAGATCTCGATCCGCGACGGACGGGCCGTGATCCCCGTCTCGGCCTCGAACAAACGCAAACTCAACGGCTTCATCCACGACGAATCGGCCACCGGACGCACGTTCTATGTCGAGCCGGTCGAGGTGGTGGAGATCAACAACGAACTGCGCGAACTCGAATATGCCGAGCGGCGCGAGATCGTGCGCATCCTGACGGAGTTCACCGAGGCGATCCGCCCCGATGCGGAGCTGATCGCCGCCTCGGGCGACTACCTGGCCCAGATCGACATGCTGCGCGCCAAGGGGCGCTGGGCCTCGGAGAACGGCTGTGTGCGGCCGATCCTCTCGACCGACGACCGGCTGGTACTGAAGAACGCCCGCCATCCGCTGCTGCAGCAGACGCTGCGTGCCGCCGGACGCGAAATCGTCCCGCTCGATCTGCAGCTGGACCGCCGCAAGCACATCCTCGTCATCTCGGGCCCGAATGCCGGCGGAAAGTCCGTCTGCCTGAAGACCACCGGCATCGTACAGTACATGTTCCAGTGCGGATTCCCGGTGCCGGCGTCGGAGATCTCCGAACTGCCGGTCTTCGAGAGCATCTACATCGATATCGGCGACGAACAGTCGATCGACAACGACCTGTCGACCTATTCGTCCCACCTGCTCAACATGAAGAACATGCTGGCCGGGGCGTCGGACCGCACGCTGGTGCTGATCGACGAGTTCGGGTCGGGTACCGAGCCGATCATCGGCGGGGCCATCGCCGAGGCGATCCTCGAGCGGCTGCTGGCCCGCGGCTGCTATGGCGTCATCACGACCCACTACGCCAACATCAAATACTATGCGTCGAGCACCGAGGGCATCGCCAACGGCGCGATGATGTTCGATGTGCAGCAGATCCGCCCGCTCTTCCGGCTGGAGATGGGCAAGCCGGGCAGTTCGTTCGCCGTGGAGATCGCCCGCAAGATCGGTCTGCCGGAGGAGATCATCCGCGCGGCGAGCGAGAAGGCCGGTTCGGACCACATCAACATCGAGAAACAGCTGCGCGAAATCGCCCGCGACAAGCACTACTGGGAGCAGAAGCGGGATCGTATCCGGCTGACGGACCGCAAGGTCGAGGAGCTGGAGCAGACCTATACGGAACAGCTTTCGAAGATTCGTGCCGAGCGGCAGGAGATCCTGCGGCGGGCCAAGGAGGAGGCGCAGCGGCTGATTGCCGATGCCAACCGGCAGATCGAGAATACGATCCGGACGATCCGCGAAGCACAGGCCGAGAAGGAGATGACGCGTCTGGCACGCCGCGAGCTGGACGACTTCCGCGAGGTGGTCGAGAAGGAGGATACTTCGGGGCGTGACGAACAGGTGGCCCGCGAGATGGAACGCATCGAGCGCCGCCGTCAGCGCCGGGCCGAACGGCGGGCGCAGCAGGGCGAAAAGAGCGGCGAAAAGCCCGCTCAGGAGCCCGTCAAGCCGCGTGAGGTGGAGGTGGGCTCGAAGGTCCGCATGGCGGGGCAGGAGATGGTCGGCGTGGTGCAGTCGCTGAAGGGCAAGCGCGCCCAGGTGGCCTTCGGACAGATTCTGACGACGGTCGACAAGGCTCAGCTCACCGTCGTCTCGAACAACGAATACCGCGAGGCGACGCGTCCAACAACGGCCCGCACGGTGGTTTCGGTCGACATCTCGGCCCGCAAGCTCAACTTCAAGGATCATATCGACGTGCGCGGCATGCGTGCGGCCGAGGCGTTGGAGGCGGTACAGAACCTCGTGGACGACGCCCTGATGGTGGGCGTGAGCTCGGTGACGATCCTCCACGGCAAGGGGACCGGAGCCCTTAAGGAGGAGATCCGTCGCTATCTGAAGACGGTGCCCGAGGTGGTTTCGGCCGTCGACGAGCATGCCGATCGCGGCGGTGCCGGCATCACGATCGTGACGTTCGACCTTTCGTAGCGGGTCGGCGGACCGGGGCCGAAGAGGTCTCGAATCGGAACGACGGACCGGGGCGGCTGACGGGGGCGGTGGATCGGAACGGGCGGCTGACGGGGGCGGTGGATCGGAACGGGCGGCGGACCGGAACGGGTGGCTGACCGGGGCCGGAACGAGGAACGGGTCCGCGTGCGGCCCGAAGCCCAAACGGAAAAGAGCATATTCCGGGCTTTCACGGAGCAAGCGCCTCCGGACGACCGGAACGAAGAGATAAATGTTGCGGAAAAGATGAATTACAAACTTTCGCAGATTGCGGCGGTCGTCGGCGGCCGCTTTTCGGGAACGGACCACGAGGTGCGTTCGGTGGTTACGGACAGCCGTTCGCTTACGTGCGAACTGGGCAGCTGCCCGATGTTCGTGGCCATGTGCGGAGCCAATCACGACTCGCACGACTTCATCGCCCAGATGCAGACCCGCGGCGTGAGGGCCTTTCTGGTCGAGCATCCCGTTGCGGAGCACGAGGGATGCGGATACGTGGTGGTCAAGAACGCCATTGCGGCGTTGCAGAGCCTGGCGGCCTACCACCGCGCCCACTTCAAGGGAACGGTCGTCGGCATTACGGGTTCGAACGGCAAGACCGTCATCAAGGAGTGGATCGCCGAGGAGCTGCCCTCGGGCATGAAGTGCTACCGCTCGCCGAAGAGCTACAATTCACAGCTGGGCGTGCCGTTGTCGGTGCTGATGATCGAGGGCGACGAACAGCTGGCTCTGATCGAGGCGGGCATTTCGAAGCCCGGCGAGATGGAGCGTCTGGAGCGCATCATCCGCCCCGATGTGGTGGTCTTCACCTCGATCGGCGACGCCCACCAGGAGAATTTCCTCAATCTCGAGCAGAAGTGTCTCGAAAAGATGGTGCTGGCCCATCGCGCCCGCACGATCATCTATCACAGCTATTACGAGCCGCTGGGCCACCTGATTGCCACGCGTTTTGCCGAGCGGCGCCTCTACGATGCGGCCCTGTCGCCGCAGGTTCCCGAGGCCGTGATCGGCAACGAGGCTTCGCGCCGCAACGCCCAGATCGTCGAGGCCTTCTGTACGGCGATGGGATTCCCGGCCCCGTCGTTCTCCGGAGCCCCCGAGGTGGCCATGCGCCTCGAGGTGAAGGACGGCATCAACGACTCGGTGCTGATCAACGACGCCTACAACCTCGATCTCAATTCACTGGCCCTGGCACTGGACTATCTGCACAGCGTCGCCCTCACGCGGCGGCGGACGCTTGTGCTGTCGGACATTGCGCAGAGCGGCCTGTCGGACGACGAACTCTACAGCCGGGTGGCCGGCATGGTCTCGCGGGCGGGCGTCGACACGCTCGTCGGCATCGGCCCCAAATTGAAACGCTACGCCACACTGTTCGACTGCGAGAAGGTCTTCTACGCCTCGACCGACGAGTGCATCGCCCGTCTGGGCCGCGAAGCGGTGGCCGGACGCGCCGTGCTGCTGAAGGGAGCCCGCGACTTCCGCTTCGAGAAGCTGGCCCACGCCCTCTCGCGAAAGAGCCATACGACGGTGTTGGAGGTGGATCTCGACGCCATGATCCACAACCTCAATTATTTCCGCGCGAAGCTCGACTTCCGCACGAAACTCGTGGCCATGGTCAAGGCCGGATCGTACGGAACGGGTGATTTCGAGGTGGCGCAGATGCTGCAACATCAGGGGGTCGACTACCTGGCCGTGGCCTTTGCCGACGAGGGAGTGCTGCTGCGCGAACGCGGCATCACGATGCCGATCGTGGTGCTGAATGCCGATGCCGACAGCTTCGATCTGATGATCGCCAACCGCCTCGAACCCGAAATCTACAGCTTCCATTCGCTGAAGGATTTCACCGATGCCGTGATCCACGCCGGCGAAATCCGCTATCCGATCCACATCAAGCTCGATACGGGCATGCACCGGCTCGGCTTCATGGAGGAGGAGATCCCGGCGCTGTGCGAACGGCTGGCCGGCCTGTCGGAGGTCAAGGTCGCCACGATCTTCTCGCACCTCAATTGCGCCGACATGCCCGAGGAGGATACCTACACGCGTGCCCAGATCGAGCGGTTCGACCGCATGAGTACGGCACTGGTCGAGGCGTTGCCCTATCCGGTGATCCGCCACACGGCCAATTCGGCCGCCATCGAGCGCTTCCCCGAGGCGCAGTTCGACATGTGCCGGCTTGGGCTGGGGCTCTACGGCTTCGGGTGGCAGCACAACGCCGCGCTGCGGCCCGTCTCGGCGCTGAAGACCCGCATCGTGCAGATCAAGCACCTCGAAGCGGGTGATACGGTCGGATACGGGCGGGCCGGACGGCTGACACGGCCTACGGTCACGGCGACCGTCCCGATCGGCTATGCCGACGGCCTGGACCGCCATCTGGGGTGCGGACGCTGGTCGATGCTCGTGGCCGGGCGTCCGGCGCCGATCGTCGGGAGGGTCTGCATGGACAGCTGCATGATCGACATCACGGAGATCCCGGGCGTTGCGGAGGGCGACGAGGCCGTCGTCTTCTCGCCCGAGGCGGGCAACGATCTCGAAACGATGGCCCGTGTGCTGGATACGATCCCCTACGAAATCATGACTTCGGTCTCGGGCCGTGTCAAACGCATCTATCTCAAGGAGTAAACCCTTTTACCAACAACGCATGACTGCCGGAACCCTCTACTTGATTCCGTGTCCGATTTCGGACCAGACGTCACCCTGGGACGTCCTGCCCGCCGCCAACCGTGCGGTGATGGATTCGCTGGACTACTTCATCGTCGAGAACACCCGCACGGCTCGGCGATTCCTCTCGCGCGCCGGCATTGCACGGCCGATCGACGAGCTGGAGTTCCGCGAACTGAACGAACATACGGTCGCCGGCCGTGAGGTCGAGGAGCTGGTGGCGCCGATCGTCGCGGGGCGTTCGGCCGGTGTGATCTCCGAGGCCGGTGTGCCCGGGGTGGCTGATCCAGGGGCGCTGGTGGTCGAGGCGTGTCATCGGCGCGGCATCCGCGTGGTGCCGCTCGTCGGCCCCTCGTCGATCATCCTCGCCATGATGGCCTCGGGGTTGAACGGGCAGTCGTTCGCCTTCAACGGCTATCTGCCCGTCAAACCGCCCGAACGGACGAAGGCCATCCGCTTCTTCGAACGCCGCGCCCACAGCGAGCGACAGTCGCAACTCTTCATCGAGGCGCCCTACCGTAATGTGAAGCTGCTCGAGGAGCTGTTGCAGACGCTGGCCGTGGAGACCCGTCTGACGGTGGCCGTGGATCTGACGGCTCCGGACGAGGGTATCTGGACCCGTACGGTCGGGGAGTGGCGCCGGTGCCCGCGCCCCGAACTGAACAAACGACCGGCTATTTTCATCATCGGTTAGCGTGGTATGCAATTTGTGCGAAAGATAATCCGGAAACTGAAAAAAATACCAGATATGAAAGAGCAAAAGGTTTATAATGAAGACGTTAAGGGTGACGATAAATTCGCACCCGGCGACGGAAATCCTTCGCAGGAAGCGGCTTCGGATGCCAAAATGACAGACGAGGCGTCGAAGCAGTCTGACAAAATGGCAGACGATGCCAAGACCAAAGATTCCGATTCGGAGCTGGATGCTGCCGAAGAGGCTTCCGACGAAGCAGCCCGCGCCGTCGAAGCTGCCGTGGCCGAATGGAAGGACAAGTTCCTGCGGCTGCAGGCCGAATTCGACAACTATCGCAAACGCACGCTCAAGGAGAAGATGGATCTCGTGCAGACGGGCGGTCGCGACGTGTTGCTGGCCATGCTGCCCGTACGCGACGACGTGCAGCGCGCCATGACGGCCATGGAGAAGAGCGACGATGTGGAGGCGCTGCGTCAGGGCGTGCGGCTCATCTCGCAGAAATTCACCGACGCCCTGCGTCAGAAGGGGGTCACCGAAATGGAACTGAAAGACAAGGAATTCGATGCCGACATCGCGGAGGCGGTGGCCAAATTCGCGGCCGGCGAGCAGATGAAGGGCAAGGTCATCGATGTCGTACAGACGGGTTACCTGCTGGGCGACAAGGTGCTGCGCTTTGCCAAAGTTGTCGTAGGAGAATAATGCCATGGCAGAGAAAAGAGATTATTACGAAGTGCTCGGCGTGGAGCGCAATGCCAACGCCGACGAGATAAAGAAGGCCTATCGGAAGGCCGCCATCAAGTATCACCCGGACAAGAACCCCGGCGACAAGGAGGCCGAGGAGAAGTTCAAGGAGGCGGCCGAAGCCTATGACGTGTTGTCGAATCCCGACAAGCGCGCCCGCTATGATCAGTTCGGTCATGCCGGAATGAGCGGTGCGGCGGGTGGCGGAGCCGGCGGTTTCGGCGGATTCAGCGGCGGAGGATTCTCGATGGAGGATATCTTCTCGCAGTTCGGCGACATCTTCGGCGGTCACTTCGGCGGCGGATTCCGTTCGTCGTCGAGCGGCGGACGGCGCGTCAACCGCGGTTCGGACATCCGCGTCCGCGTCAAGCTGACGCTGGCCGAGATCGCCTCGGGCGTCACCAAGAAGCTCAAGATCAACAAGACCATCGCCTGTGACAAGTGCGGCGGTACGGGCGCCAAGGATGCCAATTCATACTCGACCTGCTCGACCTGCAACGGCACGGGCTATGTCACGCGGGTGGAGAACACCTTCTTCGGAAGGATGCAGACCCAGGGCGTCTGCCCGACGTGCGGCGGCACGGGCAAGGTAATCACCTCGCCCTGCGACAAGTGCAAGGGCGAAGGTACGCTGCGCGGTCAGGAGGTCGTCGAGATCAAGATCCCGGCCGGCGTGGGCGAAGGCATGGTCCTTACGGTCACGGGCAAGGGCAATGCGGCGCGTCAGGGCGGCGTCAACGGCGATCTGCAGGTTGTCATCGAGGAGGAGCCCAATGCGGAACTCATGCGCGACGGCAACGACCTGATCCACAACCTGAACATCACGGTGACCACGGCTCTGCTGGGCGGTACGGTCGAGGTTCCGACCGTCGACGGTCGGGCCAAGATCAAGATCGCTCCGGGTACGCATGCCGGAAAGGTCCTGCGGCTGGCCGGAAAGGGACTTCCCGAGGTCAACGGGTACGGACGCGGCGATGAACTGATCGTCGTCGACATCACCATCCCGTCGAAACTCTCGGCCGAGGAGAAGCGTCTGGTCGAGCAGCTCGCAACGCAGCCCTCGTTCCAGCGGGCCGAATCGACCAAGAATCAGAACATATTCGAACGCATGAAGAGCTTCTTCCGGTAACGGCCGGACGAGGCTCGGAAGGCGTGCCGTGCGCCGGCAAGCCCCCCCCCTGCTCCGCAACAGGAGTTCGCGGCGGAAATCGGCCGTTTCACGAAAACCCCTCCTCTCCGGGAGGGGCTTTCGCATGCCGGCGGCAGCGTGCCGGAGAGGACCCTCCGGACGAAATCCGGACGGCAAAGGTTCCGAAAAGCGCGAAATCATGCAATAATTTGCAAAGATATTCGTATCTTTACCGAAAAAGTGGACGACCATGTTAGGCTTTACCCCGTTCAAGAAACACGCGAACAAGTTCAACTACATACCGCGTTATTACGACCCCGAAAAGGAGGCCCGCGAACAACGCCGTGCGGAGTTGCGCGGCGAACGCGCCGAGGATGCTCAGCACGAGTACCGTCCGGGGCAGTACATCCGCACGCAGCGTGAGGCGCGTGCGGCTCGTCGTGCCGGAACGGAGGAGCAGGGCCGGATGCGGGTGTTCAAGATCGCCGGTGCGGCGGTGCTGATGATGCTGTTCATCTATCTGCTCTATCCGCGGCTGGCCAACTGGGTGCTGCAGATGCGGCAGCCCGTGCAGCGTCCGGCTCCGGCGGCACAGGCCGAAGGGGAGTTCAACCCCTATGCGCCGATCGTCGTCGTCCCGAATGATTACCAGGAGGAGTAAATGGCAGACAAAATCAGACTGTTGCCCGAAGTCGTCGCCAACCAGATTGCTGCCGGCGAAGTGGTCGACCGGCCCTCGTCGGTGGTGAAGGAGATGATGGAAAACTCGCTCGATGCGGGGGCCCGGACCGTGAAGGTCAATTTCCGCGACGGAGGCAAGGAACTCATACAGATTATCGACGACGGTTGCGGCATGTCGCCCATCGATGCGCGCATGGCCTTCGACCGGCACGCTACGAGCAAGATCGTCACCGTCGAGGACATCTATGCCCTGCATACGTTCGGATTCCGCGGTGAGGCGCTGGCATCGATCGCCGCCGTCGCGCAGGTCGAACTGCGCACGCGCCAGGAGGGTGACGAGATCGGAACCCAGACCGAAATCAACGGCGGCCAGTTCGTCTCGCAGACCCCGGTCATGTGCCCCGTGGGGGCGCAGTTCTGCGTGCGCAACCTCTTCTACAACGTCCCGGCCCGCCGGCGCTTCCTCGAAAAGAGTACCACGTCGGCCTCGAAAATCCGCGCCGAATTCCAACGCATCGCTCTCTGTTACCCGCAGGTGAGCTTCGAACTCTATGCCAACGACGCACCGCTCTACAACCTGCGTCCGGCTTCGCTGGCCGGTCGGATTGTCGACGTGGTGGGACGCCATATCAAGCAGAATCTGCTGGAGGTCGAGGCCGATACCTCGATCGCACGGCTCGAAGGCTACATCGGACGCCCGGCGGCAGCCAAGAAACGCAACGCCGAACAGTATCTCTTCGTCAACGGCCGCTTCTTCAAGAGCCTCTATCTCACGAGCGCTATCCTGAAGGCCTACGACAAGCTGATCCCGGCCAACAGCCAGCCGTCGTATTTTCTCTTTCTGACGATCGACCCCTCGCGCATCGACGTGAACGTCCATCCGCAGAAGATCGAAGTGCGTTTCGCGGACGAGGATGCCGTGTGGCAGATCGTCAATGCGGCCGTGCGCGAGACGCTGGCCAAGACGGGGGCCGTGCCGATGATGGATTTCGACCGCGAGTCGACCATGGAGATCCCCGTGCTGCAGAAAGGGGTGGTCTACAACGAACCCGCCTCGATCTCGAACCTCGACTACAACCCCTTCCGGGAGGAGTACATCGATCCGTCGGCTCCCGAACCGACGGTCGACTTCACGGGGTTCGATGTCCCCTACAACGGCGGTGATGTGCCGGCCCGTTCGGTTTCGGCCGGCACCGGGGCGCGGGGCGGCGGACGTGCGACGGCGTATGTCCGCGGCGGAGCCCTTGATGCTGCGGAAGCGGACGAATTCGACGATTTCGAGTCGGGCAGCGACTTCGCCGGCGGAGTCCCGGCCGGCGAAGAGTTCGATACCATAGCCTCGGCGACCGACGGCGAAACGTTCGACGACAGTACGCTGGAGTTCGTCTCCCCGTCGGACGAGCCCGAACAGCAACGGCTGGAGATGAAGCACGAGGCCGCATTCGGCGAGGTGCTGCCTCTGCCGGGCGGGTATGTAGCCTCGCTGTGGGAGGGGCGCCTTGTCGTGGTCGACGTGCGCCGCGCCCGCGAACGGATCCTCTACGAGGAGTATCTGCGGATGCTGGGCCACGGTTCGGCCGTCAGTCAGCAGCTGCTCTTCCCCGAAGGGCTGGTCCTCTCGCAGGAGGAGTATGCGCTGCTCGAGGAGAATGCCGTGGAGTTCGCCGCTCTGGGTTTCGACATCGATTTCTGCGGCGGCGGAGCCGTCGAGGTGAAGGGTACACCGGCCGACATGCCCGCCGATTCGGTCGATCAGCTGCTGTTCGACCTGTTGCAGGCCTTTGCCACGCCCGTATCGCTGGCCGACGTGCGGCGCGAAAAGATCGCCGCCGCCATGGCTCTCTCGGGGTCGAAGTGTGCCGTGCGGAATCTTTCGCGCGAAGAGGCCGCAGCACTGCTCGCACGTCTGGCCGACACGGGCAACGTCAGCTTTACCCCCTCGGGCAAAACCATCCTGGCCGAAATCACCGCCGAAGAATTGCGCTCGAAGTTGGGATAATCCGGCGGAAAAGAGTTACATTTGTAAAAATTTGATCGTTCATGAACCGCTATTTCCAGACCCCTCCGGTCGTCAAGAATCTGATTATCATCAACGCGCTCATCTACCTGGCGATGGCGCTGATTCCCGAGGCCTACCGTTTCCTGAACCATTACGGTGCGCTTCAGATCGGACCCCGGATGCTGGGGTATGAATTCCATACCTACCAGTTCATCACCTACATGTTCCTCCACGCCAATTTCGAACACGTCTTCTTCAACATGTTCGCCCTGTGGATGTTCGGCCGCACGCTGGAGTACGATCTCGGCTCGCGCCGCTTCCTGATCTACTACATGGCCTGCGGCGTGGGCGCAGCCCTCATTCAGGCCGCCATCACCCTCCTGATGGGGCAGCCGATGGCGCTGGTCGGCGCTTCGGGTGCGGTGATGGGACTGCTGCTCGCCTTCGGCGTGATGTACCCCAATGCCGTAATCATGCTGCTCATCCCGCCCATCCCGATGAAGGCCAAGTGGTTTGTCATCATCTATGCCGTATTGGAGTTGTTCCTCGGATGGAGAGGGGTGGGCAACGTGGCCCACTTCGCCCACGTCGGCGGCATGTTGTGGGGCTATCTGTTGCTGGTGTGGTGGAAACGCCGCGGCATGATCCGCTATTAGACGATGGCCGCCGAGTATTATAACGGATACGGGGAGCGACGCTCCGAAAAGCGGCGCCGCAGTTGGATCGTCTGGCTCCTGGATGCGGTCATGACGCTCCTCTCGGCCGTGGTTGCCGTGGTGCTGGTGCTGACCTATCTGGTCCCCTATGTCAATCCGTCGCGCGTGTGGTTTTTCCCGGCGCTGGGACTGGCCGCTCCGATCACCTATGTGGCCGGCGTCGTGCTGATGCTCTACTGGATCATCCGCTGGAGGTGGCTCCGCGCAGGAGTGATGATCCTGATCGTCGTGATCGGATTCTTCAAGGTGTCGCTCTTCTGGCGCCCCGACATCCGGCGCACCTATGAGGACGATTCGCAGAATCCCGACCGCGGAACCTTCAAGGTGATGACCTACAACGTCCGCAGCTTCTACGGCGAAAACGGCCACAGCAGCGTCGAGGACGTCCTGCGGCTGATCGAGGAGCAGGATCCCGACATCATCTGCCTGCAGGAGTTCAATGCCCGTCTGGCAGCCCGCTCGGAGGAGTTCTCGCTGCTGGAGGAGAAGTACGAAAGCGCCGGCTTCGGACGTACGGCAGCCCCGGATTCGGTCTATGAGGCGCCGCTGGCCGTGTTGAGCAAGTTCCGGATCCTGCGTTCCGGCACGGTGCTGACCCCGGCGTCGTCGGTATGGGCGGATCTGATGGTGGGCGACGACACGGTGCGCGTCTTCAACAACCACCTCCGCTCGACGGCCATCAACGCTGCCGACAATGATTATATCACCGAACACCGCTTTCTCTCGGACACGGCCCGCGAAACGAAGATCCGCAGCATCGTCGGACGGTTGCGTGAAAACAGTGTGCTGCGCGCCGCACAGGTCGACAGCATCGCCCGCGTGATCGACGCCACACGCACGCGTCGCATCGTCTGCGGCGACTTCAACGATACGCCCATGTCGTACGTCTACCGGACGATGGCCCGCGGACTGCGCGACGCCTTCCGTACCTGCGGATCGGGTTATTCGCATACGTACCGCGGATTCTTCAACACGCTGCGGATCGATTACGTCCTCAGCGGCGGCCTCGATCCGGTCACCTACGAAACGCTGATGGTCGACTACTCGGATCATCATCCGGTGGTTGTCCGGCTGAAAAAGAGCGACGACGACTGATTTGCAACCTTAAAATAGAAGAGCTATGATTTTGGATTCATTGAAAAACAGCGCACTGTACTATGGCGTGCATCCGCGCATGAAGCGGGCTTTCGAACTGATCGCCTCGACCGACTGGACGAAAATGGAGCCGGGAATCCACGAACTGGACGGCAAGGATATCTATGTCAACGTCATGGAGCGTGAACTCAAGAAGAAGGAGGATGCCAAACTCGAGGTCCACAACGAATACATCGACATCCAGGTCCTCATCAGCGGCAAGTGCGAGTCGTTCGGCTGGAGCGAGCGCAAGGATCTCTGCCGTCCGCAGTCGGACTTCAACCGGGAGAAGGACATTCAGTTCTTCGACGATGAGCCGCAGACCTATTATACGCTCCGTCCGGGTCAGTTTACGGTCCTCTTTCCCGAGGACGGTCACGCCCCGATGGTCGGCGACGACAAGGTCCGCAAGATCATCGTCAAGGTGCGTCTGTAGGACGGTTCCGAACCTTTGTTCTCTGAAAAGCCGGATTTTTCCGGCTTTTTTTGTGACATCAGGCAATAAAGGTTCTGTTTTCCGGTTGTATGATTGAGAAAACCCCAAACCGATGAAACGATTGTTCCTTCTGATTTCCGCATGGATGGCCTTCTCGACGTCGCTTTTTGCGCAGGAAACGGCTTCGGCTCCGCAGCCCCGGGCTTCGGTTTCCGTGGCGGATCCTTCCGTTCGGGCGATGAAAGAGTCCCAACATCTCCAGCAGGCCCTGGACCTCGATGCCAGGCAGACCAAAAAGGTCTACAAGTTTTTTCATGCTCATTTCAAAAGCGAGATCTCCACGTCCCGTCCTTTCGGTGGCCCGGGAGGACCTGGCGGTCCGGGCGGTCCGGGTGGTCCGGGTGGTCCGGGCAGGGGCGGTTTTGGCATGATGGGCGGTTCGGGCGGTCCGGACATGACGGGAGGTCGCGGTGACATGCGGCCCCGGGGTGTCGCTCCCGGGCGGGAGTCCGGAATGCATCCGCAGGGGGCGTTGGGTCCCGCCGATGCCGGCAAGATGCAGGCTGCGGCCGAGGAGTGGCATCGCAAACAGGCCAAGAAGTTCCGAAAGATCTTCACCGACGAACAGTATGCCGCCTGGGAACGGATGCGTCCGCAGGCCGGAAAACCGGAAGACCCGCGTGACCTCGAAAAGCCGGAACGGACGAATGTCCCCTCCGGGGATCCTCGCCCCGATGTGCAGCCCGGCAACCGGTAGCGCGTAGATTCTTCAGCAGCAAAAGCCCCTGTCGCATTTTGCGGCAGGGGCTTTCGCATGGGGTCGTCGGATCATTCGGCCCGGCGGGGGCGGCTATGCGACCGCCGGATGGGGCTTGTGGCGCACTCCGAAGCGGATGCAGAGCCACGAGCAGAGGGCGCAGACCACGAAGACCGTACCCGTCGAGAGGAGTGTGTCGCCCATGCCGACCAGCGGCGAGACGATGCCTCCGAAGGCGAAGCAGACGGCGCCCAGCAGTGCCGAAGCCGTCCCGGCCTGTTCGCGGGCGGCATCCATGGCCAGGGCCGTCGACGAGGTGAAGGTGAGCCCCATGGTGAAGAGCAGGGCGAAAAGCAGGGCTTCGTAGGTCCAGAATCCGCATCCCGAAGCCAGCGCAACGGCCTCGGCCACCGAGAAGGCAACCATGCCGATACATCCCGTGCGGGTGCACCGTTCGGGTGAACGGAACTTTACCGAGAGGGCTGCAGCCGTGCCGATCGAGATGGCGTTGATGGCGAAGCAGATGCTGAACTCGAAGGCCGTGAAGCCGTAGTGCTGCTGGACGATGAAGGGCGACGAGGCGATGTTGGCGAAGAGTACGCCCTGGGCGAATCCCAGCTGCAGGACGTAGGCGCGGTAGCGGCGGTTGTGGAGCACGGTGCCGAAACTGCGCAGCAGATCACCCCAGCCGACCTGGCTGCGGCGCTCCTGCGGCAGCGTCTCGCGCATCCGGTAGCTGCCGGCCAGCAGCACGACGCCCAGTGCGAGCAGGATGCAGAAGATGCCCCGCCAGCCGATCGAATCGCTGCACGTACCGCCCACAATCGGAGCGACGACCGGTGCCACCCCGTTTACGGCGCCGATCAGCGCCAGCATCCGGGCCAGATCCTGTCCGGCGAAGCGGTCCGTGGCGACCGACCGCGAAATGACAATGCCGCCGGCTCCGGCGATGCCCTGCAGCAGCCGCATGGCGATGAATTGACTGATGTTGGTGGCGAAGAGGCAGAGCAGCGTGGCCGCAATGAAGAGCCACATGGCTGCAAGCAGCGGACGGCGTCGGCCGTATTTGTCGCTCAGCGGACCGAAGAGCAACTGTCCGACGGCCAGCCCGATCATGCTGGTCGTAAGACCCATCTGGACCAGCGAGGAGGTGGTGTGGAAATAGCCCGTCATGGCCGGGAGTGTCGGCAGGTACATGTCCGTCACGAACGGACCGAACGCCGTGAGCATGCCCAGCAGGACGAGTAGGAATAATTTGCTGTTGTTCATCTTGCGAAATTTTCTGGTGCAAAAGTACTCGAGATTTTCCGCTTGCAGCTGGTCTTTTGTTGCGGGGTTTTGTCTCTTTTCGGAACACAACGAACCATCCCGGACCTGCAAGGCCCGGGATGGCAGACTGTGATGCTGTTTGGCAGCGGGTTATTTGCCGATCCCGAAGTAGCGGAATCCGGCCGTGAGAACCTCCTGTTTGTCGTAGATGTTGCGTCCGTCGACGACTATATGGTCGCGCATCGAGGCGTGGAGCCGCGGCCAGTCGGGCATGCGGAACTCCTTCCATTCGGTAAGCAGCGCCACGGCATCGGCCCCTTCGGCTGCTTCATACATCGTGCGGGCCGCGGTGACTTTCAGATCACTCCGTCGGTGCAGGAACTCCGGTACGGCCACCGGATCGCAGATGCGCACTTCGGCACCGGCCTCGAGCAGCCGGACGATCACCTCCGTGGCCGGAGCTTCGCGGATGTCGTCCGTCTCGGGCTTGAAGGCCACGCCCCAGACGGCTACCCGTTTGCCGTGCAGATCGCCCAGCGCCGCGCGGAGCTTTTCGTAGACGATGCTCTTCTGCGCTTCGTTGACCCGTTCGACCGCCTCGATGACCTGCATCGTGTAGCCGTGCTCACGGGCCGTGCGGGCCAGCGCCTTGACATCCTTCGGGAAGCACGACCCCCCGTAGCCGCATCCCGGATAGAGGAATTTGTTGCCGATGCGGGCGTCGGAGCCGATGCCCTTGCGGACCATCTCGACGTCGGCCCCCACCCGGTCGCAGAGGTTGGCTACGTCGTTCATGAACGAGATCCGTGTGGCCAGCATGGCGTTGGCGGCGTATTTGGTCATCTCGGCCGAGGCGATGTCCATGAACAGCACCCGGAAGTTATTGATCAGAAACGGCCGGTAGAGGCGTGCCATCAGATCGCGGGCCCGCTGGCTGTCGACCCCCACCACGACGCGGTCGGGCGACATGAAGTCCTTGATGGCGGCCCCCTCCTTCAGAAATTCGGGGTTCGAGGCCACGTCGAACGGCACCTCGCAGCCGCGGGCGTGCAGCTCCTCGCGGATGACCTCGCGAATGCGGGCTGCCGTACCCACCGGTACGGTGCTTTTGGTCACCAGCAGCGTATATCGGCGGATGTGCCGCCCGAAGGTGCGGGCTACGGCCATCACCTGGCTCAGGTCGGCCGATCCGTCCTCGAGCGGCGGGGTGCCGACGGCCGAAAAGACCACCTCGACCCGGTCGAGGCACTCGGTGAGTTCGGTCGTGAAATGCAGCCTTCCGGCGGCGGCATTGCGGCGCACCAGCTCTTCGAGGCCCGGTTCGTAGATCGGAATCCGACCCTCGTTCAGCGCCTCGATCTTCCGTCGGTCGGTATCCACGCAGGTGATGTCGAGGCCCATCTCCGCGAAGCAGGCCCCCGACACCAGTCCCACGTATCCCGTCCCGACGATGGCGATTCTCATCACTGGGCCTTGTTACGGAGTTTTTCGGCGATTTCGTGCGCCAGCGAGCGGCAGGCGTCCGCCGTCTTTTCGTTGAATCCCTGTTTCATCTCCAGCGGGCAGCAGAGCTTCTCCCACTTCATCCGTTCGGCAAACTCGCCCAGCAGGCGCACCGAGGCACCGGTCCAGTTGAACGATCCGAACCAGCCGAAGCGGCGTTGCGGGATGCAGCGTGCGGCCAGTTTGTCGAGCAGTTCGGCCACCGGCGGGAAGAGACCTGCGTTGTAGGTCGGACCGCCGACGAGCAGTGTGTCGAAGCGGAACACGTCGCGCAGCACTACCGACGGATCGGCATACGAGAGGTTGTAGAGGCGGATCTGGCGTACCCCTTCGGCGGCCAGCTCACGGGCGATGCGTTCGGCCAGCTGTTCGGTATTGCCGTACATCGAGGCGTAGGCGATGACCACGCCCGGTTCGCCTTCGTAACGGCTCAGACGGTCGTAGAGGTCGATGACGCGGCCGAGGTGCTGCTGCCAGACGGGTCCGTGGGTCGGGCAGGCGGTCCGCACGGGCAGCTTGGCGAGCTTCTGCAGCGCCTTCTGCACTGGAGCGCCGTATTTGCCGACGATCGAGGCGTAGTAGCGGCGCATCTCGTCCCAATAGCGTTCGACGTCGAGCTGGGAATCGGTGATTCCGCCGTCGAGGGCGCCGAACGTACCCAGCGCATCGCCCGTGAAGAGCGTCTGTTCGGCGGCGCACCACGTGACCATCGTCTCGGGCCAGTGGACCATCGGGATCATGTGGAACGAGAGGCTCTTGCCGCCGCCCAGATCGAGCGTGTCGCCCTCCTTGACCTCCACCGAGGGGCCGGTCAGGCCGTAGTATCCCTCGACCATCTGCAGGGCCTTGGCGTTGGAGACCAGCTGCAGGTCGGGATAGATGCGTCGCAGCGAGGCGATCGACGACGAGTGGTCGGGTTCCATGTGGTTGATGACCAGATAGTCGATCTTGCGATCGCCGATCACTTCGCGGATATTGGCCTCGAGACGGCTTCCGAAAGCCTCTTCGACGGTGTCGATCAGGGCGATCTTTTCGCCCACGACCAGATAGGCGTTGTAGGAAACCCCTTGCGGGAGCGACCAGAGACCCTCGAAACGGGTCGTTGTCCGGTCGTTGACGCCGACATAGTGGATGCCGGGAACGATTTCAGTGATTGCCATAAAAGGGTGGTTTATGTTTTTGCGGCAAAGGTACGAAAAAAACGTCAATTCGGAACCCGCTACCGGCAAGGAAAATCCGCGGATTGGGGGGCATTGCTTCCGCGTGTGGCCGCGGCGGGACGGAACGGGTGGTTTCCGTTGCGGCGGGATCATGCGCGTTACTTCTGGAGGAGTGTCGAGAACTCCTTCAACTGGTCGAGACTGTCGAAGAAGTCGACGTCGAACCGGATTGTCCGGCCGTCGTTGAGCGTCACGGTCAGGATGCCGTCCTCCTCGGCATAGGCGAGGTCTGCGATTTCGGCGATCGGGAAGCTCTCCTTTTCGACCTGTCCCTTGCGGATTGCCGGATAGGTAACCGTTTCGTCGTCCACGCTGATGACGCCGCCCTGGGCTGAGAGTGCACGGGCATTGCGGATCTTGCGGTAGGCCGTATAGAGCATGTAAAGACCGGCCATGATCAGCAGAATCGTTGTCGGTACAGGTCCGAGAATCGGTTTGGCGCCGATACGGATCCCGAAGGGGTGGACGAGCGGAAAGACGATCAGTGCGACGCCCAGAATCAGATAGGTGATGTTCTCCTTGATGGCGGAAGTCGATGTGTAGTTGAAGGTTTTCATGGCGGGTTGATTTAAGGTTGACAAATTTAAGGGGTCCCGGGCGGTTGGCCGATTTACCCCTTGATAAAATACCAGATTACGGCGGCAAGATGAATCCGTAAAGGATGTATTGGCTGGTGTGTACGTAGGTCGTATAATCTGCCGAGGCGAGCAGGTTGCCGCCGAAGAGACAGAATGCAAACCACAGCAGCGTCGCCGAGTAGACAATCACGAGCAGCACCCTCACTACACGTCGCAGCCGGGCAAGGCGTGTCAACTCCCGGCGCATCCGGCCGGTGAGCTCCTTGAAGTTGGGCGTCGGGGCGTTCATGAGCGGAAGAGTTCGGCTATGTGAGGCGGTACATGTTCGCTTTCGGGAATCTCGATGAGTTCCTGTTGCGTGTGGCGGCACAACCGGGCGATGACCGACGAGGGGAACATCTCGATCGCGTTGTTGTAATCCGTGACGGCGGCGTTATAGGTGCGGCGGATGGCCTGCAGCTCGTTCTCCACCTCTTCGATCTGTCCCTGCAGGTGGAGGAACTGCGTGTTAGCCTTCAGTTCGGGATAGTTTTCGACAGCGACGTTCAACCGGCCGAGCAGCGTGGAGATTTCACCGCCTTCGCGAATCTGCTCACGCTCCGATGCCGATGTGGTTCGCGTGCGCAGGTCGGTGATACGCGTCAGAATTTCGTTCTCGTGGCCCATGTAGGCCTTGACCGATGCAACGAGATTCGGAATCAGGTCGTTGCGCTGCTTCAGTACCACGCAGATGCCGCTCCGGCACTGTTTGACACGGTTACGTTTGGCGATGAGGTTATTGTTGGTTACAATGCCCCATATGATAAGCAGCACGGCGACAACTGCCGCGCTGATTATCAGGATCATTCCGGTCGATGTCATACGTATATCGTTTTTCAGGTTCGGTATTCCGGGTTGGTTCGAAATTTTCGGGTCTCCACTGCATCATCCATTCTGCATCCTCCGAAAGTCGGGCCGCAAGCGCCGACCTCGATATACACAAAGCGCGGACTGCGGCCATATCGAGTTTTGGAGGTCCTGAGATTACCTTTAGCACAAATATGGTGATAGCAGCCCACGCGAACGTGAGAGCCGCCATGCCATCTCTTGTGCCAAGTTTGAAAATTTCTCAGGTTCCCAAAACTACAAGATCAGCATAACGCTTCGTATGTATCCGACCGGGATTTTCGCCCAATCGCTCTACAAATATAGTTTTTTTATTGACCCGCAAGCGCCCGGAGCCAAAAAGAACGATTAAATCGGTACAAAAGGTTCATAATGGGTTGACGGCTCGGAAACCTTTTTTGCGGGGGCGTGTGTGCTTTCATTTTCGGGAAAATCCTATCTTTATAATCGTTGTGAAATGAGGCAGTTGAGAGAAAAACTTGAGCAGAGCGCCTTGCAAACGGAGTGGAGCGGCTGGATCCTGGACGTTCTGCATGCCTTCGGACGGGTCGATGCCATGCGCCCCGATACCTGGAAGGTGCTTGCGCCGTTGGCTGAACCTGTTGTGGCCGTACGCTGGCTGGTTGAACAAATCCGACGTTGTAATACGCTGCCTGCGGAACAGCCACACGAAGAGGCCGAATTCTATCTGCTGGCGGCCTTTTGTCCCGATAATCGGGTCCTCGGTTACCTTATTGATACCTATTGGCGCTATTACCGCACCCGCAACCGGCGGGGGGGGTGTTGTCCTGTGTCAGGATCGTTGCGACGGTGAATGGCGAGGGGTATTCCCATTTGAATTTCCTGTATAATTTGATGATGGGCACCGTGCTTCGCGAATACCGGCATCCTGGTCCGGCTTGCGGGAAAAATCCGGATTCAACGTTTCTTACCGACAAGGATTTCCGGACTCTCGGGCGGCTGCTTCCGGATTTCCATCCGTTCGAATTCCGGGAACGGCTGCAGGCCTTGCAACATCAAGTGACGGGAAACACGAC
>CALUNE010000006.1 GCA_944321945.1 uncultured Alistipes sp. | reverse complement strand
AAGAAACAACGCAAAAGATTGCAAATCCCTGTAAATCACGAATTTACAGGGATTTTTATTTTGGCCGAAATGCAGAAAAAGGCATCGAAAAGCGGGTTACCTGTGGCCTATTCGGTGTACTTTTTTCCGGGCCGAAAAAGTACACCGAATTGCTCGTAACAGATTGGTTTGCACCTGTTTGCAGCGGTCTTCCTCTTGACATGAGACACTTGGGAAACTAATTTTGTAACCCTTAATTCGGTGTACTTATGGAAAGGACAACATTCGGACTGTTGTTTTACATTCGGCGGGACAAGACCAACAAAAAAGGTGAAGCTCCCGTGTTTATGCGGCTGACAATCAACGGGGAACGCGCTGACGCCTCGATCAAACGCTTCATCGAGCCGCACGCCTGGAACTCGGCAAAAGGAAAAGCCAACGAAAAAAGCCGCGGCGGAAAGGATTTGAACCTGTACCTGGACGCCATTTCCGCCAACATTCTGCGGATTCAAAGAGACCTCGAGCTCGACAAGAAAGAGGTATCCGCCCAAATCATTCTGAACCGCTATCTGGGCAAGGAGCAGTCGGACCGTCACACGCTGATGGAGGTCTTCCGCGCCCACAACGAAAAGTGCAGGGCGCTGTCGGGCATCAGCCTCGCCCCGGGAACGGTGATCCGCTACGAAACCACGGACGTACAACAACTCAAGGCAGAGCATCTCGTGGCGGACATCCACGACAAGATCTGGATCCGCAAGGCGCGGCAGAAGACCAAGAACATGTGCAACATCCCGCTGCTCGACGAGGCGCAAAAGATTATCGACCGCTACAGGAACAACCCCTACTGCCAGACGCACGGCGTGCTGCTCCCCGTATGCAGCAACCAGAAGATGAACTCCTACTTGAAGGAGCTGGCCGACATCTGCGGCATCCGCAAAAATCTCTCGACGCATTGCGCAACGCATTGATTTCAGAAATATCCGCTGAATGATAGACATTTACAGAAGTTTGACAGTTGGCAGGCAACGATTTGAAAACAAGCAATATTCTCTAAATCACTCGATTCTGCATAGCCGGAAAGAACGCATCTAGAATGCAAAAATAAGATGTATTCCTGTTTCCGCCTAATTTATACGCTGATTCTGATACTCGCGCTCCTTCATTAAGTCGATCTTCAACGGTCCCGTCCCAGAATCAGCACATCTTTATGCCAAGGTCGTTTTTCGACCAGAACTCAATTAATAGTACCCCAAACTCCCGGGAGGATTATATCAGGCTGAAAAAGAGCCTCCATGCCTCACAAGTTAATGAGATTTCACCGCAAAAATCGGCAGCCGTTGGCGGTTTTCCGATTTAATTTCCTATTTTGGTAGATGGTTCCGTGCCGAACCGCGGAGCCGGACATTTTATACGAACATTTAGTTACGTTTTCTTTCGCATTCAAACTTCGCAAACTTGACACGATGAAAGAGATGTAACTGGACGCCTCGTGGACGCATGTATTGTGCCCGCAGGCCTTTGGTTTGCTATGTGCACGATACACATTTCGCGTGGGCTGTCCGTGTTGCTTATTTCTATTGGGGGCTGCGAAGGCCTGTGTATGAGGTAAGTCAATACGGCAACCCACGTTTTTTATGGCTTTCAATTACGACTACACGGGCAATCCAGCCCTGCTCGACCATCGGAGGGTCGCCTTCTTCGCCTCGCGCGTCGTTTCGCCCACCGTCGAGGAGCGGCCCTCCGCTGGGCCGAGGCGTGTTGCGCTACCGATCGCGTCGTAATCAGCGGCTTCCAGTCGCCTCTCGAAAAATCGGTCTTTGAACTCCTATTGAAGTCTAACCATCCGATAATCTGGGCCTTGGGCCGCACGCCATACCACCGTTATTCGCCTGAAATTCAAGCAGCACTTGCAGAACAGCGTATTCTAATCTTCGCAGTATGCAACACGTGCCGCACAAATTGGCAGACTGCGCAGACCCGCAACTATCTGATAGTCTCTATGTCAGATGAAAGTGTCTATGCCATGAACATCGAAGGTCGCGGCAGTTCGCTTAAAGTATTATACGAGATCGAAAAAATGAAAAAATGTATATTCTCTATAAACTGTGAATTTCAACATCATCTCCGCGGCAGCACACAATCTCAAAAGGAGGATCAGCGGAAGGTGCGGGTATAGGAGATCGACGGCAGGATCGGGATCAGCACCGTGGCACGATAACGGCCGTGATCCGGATAGATGCTCACCGGATTCTTGTGCCACGTCAGGTTGACGATCGAGAACTGCCAGTTGCGCACGCCGTTGTGGCGGCAGCGCTCCATGTTGTAGCTGATTTCCGTGCGGAAGTAGTTGCGCATGCGCACCGTCGGATAGGGCGTGATGCCGAAGACCGTCCCGCCCTCCGGATCGGGATAGGCCATGTTTGTCAGCCGGTAGGGAAGCCCCGAGCGCCACGCCACGTTAATCGTGAAGGTGTGGCGGCGGCCCCGCGCGGGCTGATGCACCACGTCGTAGCTCGCAAAGGTGTTGAAGTCGTGCGGGATATCGTAGTCGAAGGGATAGGTCACCCCTTCCGACCGGCGGCGGGAGTTCGTGTAGGTGTAGGAGGCCGTCAGGCTCAGCCGTTCGTTCTGCCACTGCGCCATCGCCTCGATGCCGAAGACCCGCCCCGTACCGTAGACAAAACCGCCGCGATCGAGCAGGTAGTCGTCGCTGTCGTAGATCAGCGGCAGGTTGCACATCCGCTTCAGATAGCCCTCCAGCGAGAGGGTCAGCCGCTCGCCCACTCGCGTGCGACCACCCAGGGCCACCTGCCAGGAGCGTTGCAGGCGTCCGTCGCGGAACGGCGTCCAGAAGTCGATCGGCAGCGAATAGTAATAGCGGTTGAACTGGACCAGCGCCTGCGAATTGAAGGTTGCGGAGAGCCACACCGCCCGGTCCTGCCCGAAATCATGGGCGAGCTGCGCCCGCGGTTTGCAGGTGAAGGCCCGTTTGCCGCCGGCCTCATAGAGCGCTCCCTGCAGACCAGCATCGAGCCGCCAGTGTCCCCACTGCAGGCGGTTGCTCACAAAGAGGGCTCCCGAAACCAGCTCCGAGGAGGGATAGCGCGTCTCCTGACGCTTGCCGTTGACCCTGGCGCGCGTGTGCATCGGCTGGAAACGCTGCGTCGAGAAGTTGACCCCGTACTCCAGCGAGTAGCCATCCGAGATCCGCTGGTCGAAGGTCTGCCGGACACCCAGTTCGTGGGTTTGGAAGGTGGTCTTGCCCTCGTTCGTCACGTCATCGGAGTGGAAGCGAGACTGCTGGCGGTTATAGAGAAACGTATAATAGACGATCGCTGTGGAATTCAGCGTTTCACTCCAGCGGGAATGCAGGCGCAGCGAGGCGGTCGTATTGCCCCATCCGAAGCGGTTCGAGGCCTCGCGGTCGGCATTGCGCATGCGGTCGTCGCCCGTATAGGCTCCCAGCGTGAGGGTGTGGTGGCGGTGTACGTCGTAGGAGAGGCGGGCCGTGAAGTCGTGGAAACCGAAACGGACCGGGCGTCGGGCAACAGCCAGTGCCGCCTCGGGGAAGAAGTAGCGTCCCGAAACAAGATACGCTCCCCGGCCCCGCACCAGCGGCCCGTCGACGGTGGCTCCCAGCGAGAGTGTCCCGACGGTCAGCGACTGCCCGTGGCGGTAGCGGTCGCCCTCGCGCGTGCGGATCTGCGTCAGCACCGAAAGGCGCGAGCCGTAGGCCGGAGAGATGTACCCCTTGGCAATCTCGGCCGACTGCACCGTCTCGCCGCTGAAGATCGAGAGCAGTCCGTAGGCATGGGCCTGGTTGTAGATCGGTACGTCGTCGTAGAGGATCTGCGTCTGGTCGTTGCTGCCGCCCCGCACCAGCAGTCCCGACATGCCGTCCTTGCCGGCCGAAACGCCCGGCATGAGCTGCAGAAACTTGAAGATGTCCTTCTCCCCGGCGAAGAGCGGCGCATACTTGAGCTGTTCGACATCCACGGCAATGTTGCCCGTCGGGCGGATCGTGAGCAGCGGCTTGCGGGCCGTAACCGCCACCGAGTCGATGGCCACCGTCCGTGCCACGGAATCAGGCAGTATGCGGGCGACAGCGTCTGCAGGCATGCGGGCGACGGTATCGACCGGCGTGCGGGCGTCGGTATCGACCGGCGTGCGGGCGTCGGCCAGAGCGGGATGCAGGAAGAGGAGCGTGACGGCAAGCGTTCGGATCATAGTTCGGAGATCTGGAAATAGTTATAGCCGGCAAAGACGCCCAGGCCGTTGGAGATGTTGGTATAGACGGTGATCTGCTCGATGAAGGGGTTCTCCTCGGCACTCTCCGTGGTATTGAGCTGCTGCTTGTAGCGCGAACGCATGTAGCGGTCGTAGGCATCCGAAGGGGTGATGAAGCGGAACGTATGGCGGATGCGGGTCCTATCATCGCTGGTCCCCCAGACCGAAAAATACAACGGCAGCACCCGCGCGCGGTTCTCATAAGGGATGCGCAGAAATTCATCGAAAATGATCGTACTCCCCTTCTCGTCGGCCTCGTCCGCATCGTTGGCGCCGTTCACCTGATCGACAAAGGGCGAGGTCGTATAGTAATCGCCCACCTCGCGCTGCACGCTCCCCGACTCGGGATTGGTTTGCCGGTAGAAACCCCGGATCCAGACCGAGCGTACGTCGGGCGGAAGCGTCAGCTCCTCGAGGGTGAAGTGGCGGTACCAGCCCCGGCTGCGCATCTCACGGATCCGCTCCTCTATCCCTACACGTCGGCGGATTACAACCCCAATTCGCCGGAGATACAGCCGTTGAATGCCAAGATGTGGTGGCACAAAAAATAGATTCCGAAACCAACCCAAGAACGACGAATTATGAAAAGGATATTGAAAATGCTGGTGATCGGAGCTCTTGCCGCAGGCTTTGTCTCCTGCGAGACCTACAAGGTGGAGGAGCCCGAGATGACCGTCGTAGCGGATTTCGATGGGCAGTGGATCTGCTTCGCCTACGAGGCGGGCAATCCGTCGACGCCCGTGACCGTGTTCGACATTCTGGTGACGAATACGACCTACAACGAATCAGATGCCATGTGGATGACGATTGCCGACTGTGACTACCAATACAGCGGCACCGCCACCTTCCTGGATGCGCTGCAGTTCAAACTGACGTGCAATCCGGCCGCTCTGAACTTCTCCTGCTCGGCCGCAGAGGCCTCCCAACCGCAAACGTGCCACAACATCTACGTCGGGCAGGACTATTATACGGCCGGAAACCAAGGATACGTACCCAAGGACGGATATACGGTGACGGAGACCGACGGCAAGGTGATCAAGAACGGCGTGGATACGAAGACGGGCTACAAGGCCGACGCCATCGAGTTCAACTACAGCCGTACAAATCCCGACGGCACCACGAAGCAGTACGTGGTCAAGGGGATGAAGAATACCGGTTGGAATGAGGAGATGCAGGATTATTCCGACTTCATCAAAGAACACTTCTCCTGAGCGGGACAAGATACACTCACTTTCTGTCAAGGGTGAATTTCCAGATTCATTTTTTCAGGCGAGGGCTCTCATTGTTGAGGGTCCTCGCCTTTTTACGGGAGGGGTATCCGCCGGCATTGCACGGATCCGGCAGCCTACCGGATCCGAATGACAGAGGCCTTTCGGTCGGGGCTTCAAGCCTGTTTTTTCAGGGAACCGGCCTCGGGGAGAGGGCGCGATCGCAACTGATGAATAGGCCGGGGGGGGGCGAAACCGCAAAATCTCTCTTTGGCGCGATCTTCGTACGACATTTTTTGGTACATTCGACCTGTCAAACTCCGACTTTGCCCGCATGAACAAGAAAAACGATACGCTGAGCTTTCACACCCCCGACCTCTCCACCCGACAGGAGATCCCCGTGGCGGGCGGCGAAGTGAAGGCCGGATTTCCCTCGCCGGCCGACGATTTCCTCGATTCGCCCCTCGATCTGAACCGCGAACTGGTTCATAACCCCGCCGCAACCTTTTTCGTACGGGTCTCGGGCGACAGCATGGCCGGCGACGGCATCGGCGACGGAGACCTGCTCGTCGTCGACCGTTCGGTAGACCCTTATGACGGTTGCATCGCCGTCTGCTACGTCGACGGCGAATTCACCGTCAAACGCGTGCGGCTCGAAAAGGGCTGCGCCTGGCTCATGCCCTCGAATCCCCGCTACCGGCCGATCCGCGTCGATGCCGGCAACGAATTTCTCATCTGGGGCATTGTTCGCCACGTCATCAAAACCTTCAAATAACCGGTCATGTACGGGCTCTGCGACTGCAACAACTTCTATGCTTCGTGCGAACGGGTTTTCCGGCCCGATCTCACGGGACGGCCCGTCGTCGTGCTGTCGAACAACGACGGGTGCATCATCGCCCGTTCGAACGAGGCCAAGACGCTCGGCATCGGCATGGGACAACCCTTCTACCAGATCCGACAGCTGATCGAGCGCGGCCAGGTCACGGTTTTTTCGGCCAATTTTGCCTTATACGGCGATCTGTCGCGGCGGGTAATGGCCACCCTCCGTTCGCTGGCTCCCGGCATCGAGATCTACTCGATCGACGAGGCTTTCTTCGATCTGCGGGGCATGGCCGAACCGCTCGACGAGTTCGGGCGTTCGATCGGCCGCACGATCCGCCGCAACGTCGGAATTCCGGTCAGCATCGGCATCGCCCCGACCAAGACCCTGGCCAAGATCGCCTCGAAACTGGCCAAACAATACCCCCGCCTCAACGGATGCTGCTACATGCACCGCCCGGAGGATATCACGAAGGTTTTGGGCCGCTTTCCGCTGCAGGAGGTCTGGGGCATCGGACGACGCTACGGACGGATGTTCGACCGCATGGGATTGCGCACGGCCCAACAGTTCGTCGATCTGCCGCAGGAGTGGGTCCGCGCCCGCATGGGCGTCGCGGGGCTGCGCACCTGGAACGAATTGCGGGGTGTGGCGTGCATTTCATTCGAACTGATGCCCCCGCGCAAGCAGAAGATCACCATCTCGCGGACCTTTCCGCGGGAGATCGGTTCACGGGATGAGCTGGAATGCATCGTGGCGGAGTTTGCCTCGATGTGTGCCGAGAAGCTGCGGACCGAGGGGTCGGTCTGCGGCGAAGTGCAGAGCTATCTGCTCACCAACCGTCACCGCGAGGATCAGCCCCAGCGTTACGAGACCAGCCTGCAGCTGCTGCCCGAACCGACCGACAGCACGCTGGAAATCGTCCGTCAGGCGCGTATCGCCCTGCGACAGGTCTTCCTGCCGGGCTACGGGTACAAGAAAGCCGGCGTAATCCTCTCGCAGATCACGCCGGCCTCCGAACAACAGGGATCGCTCTTCTCCCCGATCGATCATGAAAAGCATACCCGGCTGATGCAAGTGCTCGACACGGTCAACAAAACCCACGGCAAGGGAACGCTCATCGTAGCGGCACAAGGGACGGAGCCCTTCCGCATGAACCGCGAACACCTCTCGCCCCGCTATACGACCGACTGGAAGGAGCTGCTCGTCGTCAAGCCGCGATAAACCGCACTGAGACCGGCCCCGGTTTCAGCCTCCATGCCGACCATCCGGCCGGCCCCGTGCCGTTCCGTGGCGGCGACCGGTCATACCCGCCGCGGATAGCGGAACAGAATGGCCAGCAGCGTCACTCCGCCGAGCACCATCGGATAGTAGAGATAGCGCATGATCTCCAACGGCGAGAGGGCCGCCAGGCCTGCCGCCATGAGCATCTGCGCGCCGTAGGGCAACAATCCCTGCGTGAAGCACGAGAACGTATCGAGCAGACTGGCGCTGCGTCGCCGGCTCACCCCGAAACGATCGGCAATCGTGCGCGCAATGGGCCCCACGGTCAGGATGGCGATGGTATTGTTGGCCGTGCAGAGGTTGGCCAGGCAGACCAGCCCCGCAATGGTACCTTCGGCGCCGCGGCGTCCGGCGATGTGACGCGTCATCCGTTCGATGATCCAGTCGATGCCGCCGTTCAGGCGGATCATCTCCAGCAAGCCGCCGGCCAGGAGCGTGATGATGATCAGCTCGCCCATGCCGGTAACGCCCCGCCCCATGTCGCCGCACCAGTCCATCAGCGTGAAACTCCCCGAGGCCAGCCCGATCACCCCCGAAGCGACGATCCCCAGCAACAGCACCTTCATGACATTCATGCCGGCCACGGCCGTCACCAGCACCAGCAGATAGGGCACCACACGGATCCAGGCAACGGTTTCGGGATGGGTCGGCACCTCGGCGACACTCCCCGTCACGAGGTAGATCCCCAGCGTCAGGAGGGCTGCCGGAGCCACGATCCGCACATTGACGCGGAACTTGTCGCGCAGGTCACACTCCTGGGTGCGGGTTGCCGCGATGGTCGTGTCGGAGATGAACGAGAGGTTGTCGCCGAAGAAGGCCCCGCCAACCACGATGGCCGTCAGCCAGGCGGCGTTCATCGAGGTCTGCTCGGCCAGTCCGGCCGCCACGGGGACCAGCGCCACAACCGTCCCGACCGACGTCCCGACGGAAAACGACACGAAACAGGCCGCCAGAAACAGTCCGGCCGGGAGCAGCTTGCCGGGCAGCAGATGCAGCGTCAGCGCCACGGTGGCATCCACGGCGCCCATGCTGCGGGCCGATTCGGCGAAGGCGCCGGCCAGCACGAAGATCCAGATCATCAGCATGACGTTGGGATCCGAGGCTCCGCGGGAGAAGTGCGCGATCCGGTCGGCAAAGGGCATGCGGCGCATGACCGCCACGGCATAGACCGACGCGGCGATGAAGGCCACCGAGATGGGCATCTTATAGAAATCCCCCGCCAGCAGCGACACGGCCAGATAGCAGGCCAGAAATACCAGCAGCGGAGTCAAGGCAAGGAAACCGCCGCGACGTACGGGTGCAGAAGTCATAAGTTCCGATATTACAAACCTGTCCGGCTGCAAAAATAGGGCAAAAAATCCGGACGGCCAATTTCGGTGTCCGGCGCCGCCCCGTGCAAACCCGAAACGGGGGAAGGCCGGTCGGCCCTCCCCCGTTGTGAAGAGACACTCCGCAGCGGAGCTATTCGTGAGCCACGTTGTCCCGCAGCTGCATCCAGATCGATGCCGAAACCGCATTGCTGATCGAGTAGATGCAGGCCGACACGACGATGGCCAACAGGACGAATACGATGATGCCTCCGATCGAGCGACACAGCAGCACGCCCAGCAGCACGATCAGCCCCATGACAACGCCATAGATCAGGCTGAAAACCAGCCGGACGAAGAACATGATCCATTTGCTGCCATAGGTTGCCTCGTTGCTGGCATGAATGGCCTGGGTGGGGTTCATCCGGCAACCAACCAGATAGAAGAGCGTCTGCGACCAAGAGTACATCAGCACGATGGCCGGGATCACCGTAAGGGCTGCCAGCGAGAAGGTGATCACCATCATGACCACCGTGAGCAGGTACTCACCCATCCATTTACGGTATTTCGATTCGAAAATGTAGAGCGGACTGATCACCTCACCCTCGGACATCTTCAGAGGCAGCAGGGCCAGGGCAATGGTCGTACCGACGTTGATATAGGGGATCCAGCAGGTCAGCAGCCACAGAAAGACGGTTCCGATCACCGAGAGGATGTTTTTCCCGCCGATCCGGAAAGCATCCCCGAACGTCTGCGAGAAGTCGAGTTTGCGGACACTGCCGCCCGTTCCTGCGGGCGGGACTGCGGCGCCGCCGTTGCCCATGTCCGCCATGCCGGGATTGGCCCCCGCGGCAGCCATATTCGGGTAGGCCATGGTCCCCATGTCGGGAGCTGCGGCAGGCCCCGGCTGCATCGGAGCCGCCTGGTAGGCCGCCCCGCTTCCCAGGACGAGATTCCAGTCCAGCGCAGTGCCGTCCGGGAAGACAATCCGGTCGTTTACCGTCACGGCGCAGCTGCCGTGGCGCAGCAACTGATTGTTGATGTAGGTACCGTTGGTGCTGTAATCGGTAAACATCATTCGGTTGTAATCGTCGATGACGATTTCGGCGTGCTTGCTGCTTATCACCGAACTGGGCAGGACCAGATCGTTGCTTTCGGGGACACGCCCGATGCGAAATGTTCTCATAATTGGATCTTTAAGGGTTTCACTTGGTATGTTCGACAGTCTAAGGCAGTTGCGTCACGCGGATGGTTTGGTTCAACGAGGCGTTGAGCGAGTTCACGACCCGTATTTCGGCCGACCGTTCCGCTCCGGTGTCGTTGGCCGACGAGGCGCCGACCGTAAAGCTGCCCGCCCCGTCTCCCGAACGGGTGGAGAGGGTCAACCACGGAGTGTCGCACTCCAGGCTCCAGGCTCCGCCCGAACCGGTAATGCGGACCGTCCCAACGTCCGAGGCATCGGCCGCCAGCGTGATCTCCAGCGGCGAAACCTCGAACTGATAAGCCTTCTGGGTCAGGATCACCGCCTTGCGCATCGCCGGATTCACCGTGCTGACAACATGGAGGGTTGCCGAGCGTTCGTCGGTCTGCACATTCTCTTCGGGGGTGATCGTAATCCACCCGCTGCCATTGCCGGACGAGGGGGTCACCTCCACCCAGGCGGGGGCATCCTCCACGCTCCAGCCGCCCAGCCCCGAGATCTCGATCCGGGAGGCTGCGGGCTGCAGGGCCTCGCAGGTGATCTCCTCCGTCTGCGTATCGAAGCTGAAGGCCTGCTGCGAGACGGTGATCTGCTTTTCGAGACGCGGGTTGAGCGTGCTGACCACACGCACTACCCCGCTGCGCGGCGAGGTCTGCGCGTTGTCCGACGGACGGATGGCAATCGAGCCGTTGCCCGAACCCGACTGGGGCGAAACATTCATCCACGACTCGGCGTTCTGCACACTCCAGCCGCCCATGCATACGACCGTAACCGACTGTTCGGAGGCTCCGACCGCCGAGAAGTCAAGGCCGACGGTCTCGGCATTGAATTCGAATGCGCCCTGCTGAACCGTCACGACACGTTTGAGCGACGGATTCTTCGTGCTGACGATTTCGAAGCTGCCGGAACGGGCACTCGTCTCCAGGTTCTGCTCGACGCGGACCTCCACCGAACCGTCGTTCGAACCGGACGAGGGCGTCACGCTTATCCAGCCGGTGGAGTTCTCCACGCTCCAGGCGCCCATGCACGATACCGGGACACGCTGCTCCGCCCCGTCGATCGCACCGAACGAAAGGTTCTGCGGCGTCGCATCGAAACGGAAGGCCTCCTGCGAAACCTCGATTCTCTTCACCAGTGCCGGGTTCAGCGTACTCGAGATCTGAACCGTCGCCGAGCGGGGCGAGGTCTGGAGGTTCTCCGAAACCGTTATCGAAACCGAACCGTCGTTGGATCCCGACATCGGGGATACCGAAACCCAGTCGGTGCCGTTGGTCACGGTCCAGCCCTCCATACATTCGATCGTCACGGTCCGACGCTCGGGATCGATCGCGCTGAAGGCGATCTGCTCCGTGGAGGCATTGAAGCGGAAGGCCTCCTGCGTCAGGGTGATCGGCTTGCGGAGCGAAGCGTTCAACGAACTGGTCACATAGAGCGTCACCGAACGGCCCTGCGTTTCGAGATTCTGCTGCGGGGTGATCGTGATCCGGCCGTCGCCGCTGCCCGAGGCGGGCGAGACGTTGACCCATGCCGGGATGTTCTCCACGCTCCAGGCGCCCATGGCGTCGATGGTGATCGGGGTCGATCCCGGATTCAGGGCTCCGTAGGAATAGTCTTCGGCCGTCTCATCGAACTCGAAGGCCTTCTGCGAAACCGTGATCTCCTTCGCGAGTTGCGGATTGAGCGTGCTGACCACACGCACGACTCCGCTGCGGATCCGTTTTTCGGTGTTGGTCGAGGGAGCGATGGTGATCGAGCCGTTGCCCGAACCCGACTGGGGCGAGACATTCATCCAGGCCTCGGCGCCCTGCACGCTCCAGCCGCCCATACATACGACCGAAACCGGTGTCGAGGTGCTGTTGATGGCCTCGTAGCTGAAGCTCTCGGGCGAAGCATCGAATTCGAACTGCTTCTGCGAGACGGT
This sequence comes from uncultured Alistipes sp., assembly GCA_944321945.1. Taxonomy (GTDB): domain Bacteria; phylum Bacteroidota; class Bacteroidia; order Bacteroidales; family Rikenellaceae; genus Alistipes. The sequence continues at coordinate 104,363 of CALUNE010000006.1, read as the reverse complement.
GATCGGCCGTTCGAGCCCGTTCAACGAACTGCGGAGGACGAACTCGGCCTCACGCGGCGACGTCTGGACGTTGTTGTTCACGCCGATGCGCACCTGCATGTTTCCCGTACCCGATGCGGGCGAGAGCGTCACCCACGACGGCGCGCCGACAAAGGACCAGGCACCGGAACATACCACCTCGAAACTGAGCGACGAGGCGTCAACCGCCTCACAGGTGTGGGTTACGGGCGACGAATCGAACTGGAAGGCCGCCTGCGTGAAGGCAATATCATGCGTGTGACCGCCCAGCGTGCTCTTGACCTGCACGGTTGCGGAACGCGACTGCAGCTGCGGGTTGGACTCGACGTTGAACGAGACGGAGCCGTTTCCGGTATGCGTCATCGGCGAGGCCTTGATCCATTCGGGGAGGTTCAGGACGCTCCATTCCGACGAACACTGAACCGTCGCCACGTAGGGGGTCGAGACGATCGTCGGAACGTCGAACGACGAGGCCGAAACCTCGAAGATGAACTTGTCCTGCGAAACCTGCACGTTCAGATGCTTGGTCGCCCCGTTATAGACGCTCGTGAAGGTCACCGTGCCGGAACGCTCCGCGAGCAGCGTGTTGTTCTCGGCCGAGAGCGTCACCGAAGCGTCGCCCACGCCGCTCATTGCGGTGGCCTGGATCCAGTCGGGTTTCGACGAGATGTTCCACGAGGCCGAGCACTCGATCTGCACCTGACAGCGGTTCGACTGTCCGGGCAGCGTCGGATAGGCGTAGTTTTGCGGCGTAACCGTGAAGACGTATCCGCGCTGGGTGATCTTGCTGGTGCGCGTCAGGTGATTCAGCGTACTGGTGACCGTGATGGTGCTTTCGCGGGGTTTTTCATCCGTATTGGCGCTCTTGGCGCGGAAGGTGATCACCTCGTCGCCGGTTCCGGAGCTCTTCGACAGCTCCAGCCACGTCTCCGAGCTGGAGACGGTCCACGGACCCGAGCAGCGGATGCTCAGCTCATACGCATCGGTCGAAAGGGTCGGGATGACCGTCTGTGTGGCCGACGTCTCGAAGATGAAGGCCGCCTGCGAGACCTGCACGTTCTGCGACAGGGTATTCTGCTTGCTGCCGAATTCGATCGTCGCCTGCCGCTCCTCGAGTTCGAGGTTCTGGCCGGTGGCGCGCAGCGTCAGCATCTCGGCCACACCGCCGCCCGCACCCTCCGCCGCGGAGAGTTCGATCCATTCGGGCACGTTGCGGGCCTCCCAGGCTCCGGACGAGGTCAGCGAGATCTGATGCGACTCCGTATCCGCATTCTCCAGATCGAACGACGTCGGGGCCACGTCAAAGACATAACCATACTGCGCGACGCTGATCTTGCGTTCGACGACCTCTTCGCACAGCAGCACCACCTCGCCCGAACGATCCTCCCGCGTGGGGTTGGCACCGTCGGGCTGAATGGTCAGCGTCGTGATGTCGACCCCTTCGGCGGGCGAGGCCTCGATCCAGGAGGGTGCCGAGAGCAGCGTCCACGGACGTTCGGCATCCACCTGCACCTGGGCAGCCTCCGGATTGGCCGCATCGAAGGCCGCGAGCGTCTCCGGTTCGACGATGAATCGCAGATTGGCCTGCGAGAAATTCAGTTCATAGGTATCCAGGGGGCCCTCGACCCTGATCACCATTTCACGCGGTTCGCGTGAGATGTTGTAGGTCTTGGGGCAGAAGCGCAACTCGGCATCCCCCGTACCCGACGATGGCGAGAAGGAGAGCCAGTCGATCTCGTCGGCCTCGCTGCGGAGGGCAGCCGTGTACTGGATCCAGTCGGCGCCGGGCGTGGGATTCTCTTCGGCAGTCTCGGCCTCCTCGCGCAGTTCGACCAGATTCGGCATCACCGGCGTCAGTTTCCATTCGACGTTGCTGTGGAGCGTGATCACCTCGGCTTCGGACTCCAGCGTTTCGCTGCAGTTCCACGCGAAGTCGACGCCGTCGCGCGACAACTCGATGTAGGGATACTCCTGCGACACGGCGACGGTCTCCGACAACGAACCCGTCGAGGTCTCGATGCGCAGCGTGCAATCCCGGTCCTGATAGGTTCGGTTCATCTCTGCCGACATCTGGACCGACGTCGTACCGGCCTTGCCCTCGGCCGGCGTCAGGATCAGCCAGTCGGGCTTGTCGTAGACTTTCCACGGCGCATCGGTCGTGACGGCAAACATGATCTCGCCGCCCACGGGCGGGATTACGGCACTCTGGATCGACACGGCCGTTCCGTTCAGGACCGTCTGCTGTTGATTGTTGTCATTATCGCATGCGACTGCCAGCATTACGGTACAGACAGCCAACCATAAATTCTTCATATATCAGCGTTTTTTAATTTCCGCGATTCGTGAACATATCCGGATTCCGAACTGTTCGTCCGCCGTTCCGGTCCCCGATCCGAGACAGACCGGCTATCGGGGGTTGCGTCGGCCGGATGAGGCGAAACCGAACAGTCGGAATGGTGGATATTTCTCCTTTTATCTATCGTAGATCAGATCGCCGGGCGTGGCCTTGAGCAGCGACTTCATCACGGCGTAGACCGTATATACCGATGCCAGGATGATGATCAGCACGGCATAGAACGTCTTGCCGCTCCACAGCGACAGGTAATCGAACGTGCCGTCCTTCTGCAGCCCCAGAACCGGCAGCAGCTCCTGGATGATCCACGTCACGGCCAGCGAGATCACCACCGATGCCAGAATCATGGCCACCAGAATCAGCACATAGATGCTGATCAGCTCCAGATTGCTGATACCGAAGGCCTTGAAGGTTCCGAGATTGCGCTTCACCTTCTGGAAATAGGACTGCAGCAGATTCACGATGAAGAGGATGATGCAGATGATGGCAAACACGATCATCGTCCACGAGAGGATATTGGCCATGATGCTGACCTCGTTGAAGTTCTCCTTGGCGTTGATCTGCGACATCTCGATGTCGATGTCGAACTCCTCCTTGGCGAACTCCTGGAACTCGCCGATGCAGTTCAGATCGGTGAAGTGGACCGAAATGTAGTCGTCGCTGTCGTCCATGGCATACATCTCGTTGTAGTCGTAGATGCGCTCGACCCCTTCGTCGCCGTATTTGGCCAGAATCTCCTCGTTGATCTGCCGGTTGATCGTGAAGTCGACCTCGTCCTCGTAGTCGAAATAGAGCGCCGCGAAACGTCCGCCCCGGAATCCGACCATGCGCGGGAACTCCTTGTCCGAGGCCGCATAATAGGGCAGATCGGTCTTCTCGACGGTCATCTGCTCGAGGTCGGCCAGGAACTTGTCGACGTCAACCTTCTCGGGGACGTAGTAGATCAGCGAGGCCGAGTAGCTGCTCTCGTAGAGGTTGAAGGCCCGGCCGAGATTCTGCTGGTAGAAGAACTTCGTCCCGATCATGTCCATGTTGGTCGGCAGGCGCTTGACCACGGCCAGAACCGGCACCGGCACCTTGGCATAATGGTCGTGGAAGATCTCGACGCCGAAATCCTCGGCCGCCTCCGGATCGCAGTATCCGTGATAGTAGAGATAGGCCGGGATGTGGTTGGCCGAATAGCCCAGCTTGGCGTGCAGGGCGTCGTAGGTGATGATGACGCCGTAGGAGGTGTTGTCCAGCGCATCGTCCGGCACGCGGCAGCCCGAGATGACATTCTCCTCGCCCAGAATCGCATGCACCAGCGCACTGTTGATGTCGGCGAAATAGCGGCACTTGAGGTTCCGTGCGTCATCGTTCCGGTCGAAGAACGACGTATACCAGTACTTGTCGGTCTGATAGCCCTTGTAATGGTAGGTCGCCATGTTGACGCTGTCGTTCAGACACTCCTCGAAACGGTCGAAATCGTTTCCGGCGAAGTTGTTCTTGATGTCGACCCAGTTGATGAACGGATCGTTCATCTTGTAGGAGAGGTAATCGAGGCTTGCGTTGCTGAAGGCGATGGCCAGGAACGTGGCCGTGAGCACGCAGCTCAGCAGCCACAGACTCGAATAGTGTTTGCCCAGGACGACCTTACCCTCCCGTTTGACGAACAGTTTGAAATAGTCGTTGGAGATGATCTCTCTGAGTTTCATATGCGTCCGGTTTTAAGATACATTTCGAAATCGCTGGTCGTGTAGCTTTCCGGGCCGTTCGACCAGCCGCCCTGCTGCGGGGTGAAGACACACGAGTCGTCGATCACGCCGTAGTAGGCGATCTCGTCGGCGACGGTCTGCGAACGGCGGCTCTCCTTGCGGATCTTAATGATCACGTCGGCAAACGTGACGGCCAGATGCATGTCGTGCGAGACGATGATGGCCGAACTGCCTTCGAGCTGCGAGAGCTTGTTCGACAACAGCTCCATGGCCTTCACGGCATTGTCGCTGTCGAGGTTTCCCGTCGGTTCGTCGCCGAACAGCACGGAGAAGTCCGGCAGGATGGCCCGGGCGAAGGCCAGACGCTGCTGTTGTCCGCCCGAGAGTTCCTGCGCCATCCGCGACGCGTCGATATGCCCCAGTCCGAGCTCCATGAGCACCTGGTGCGTACGTTCGAAAGAGGAGGCCTGCGAGTATCCCTGCAGCATACGCGTCAGGGCGATGTTCTCGTAGGCGGTGAAGTTCCGCATCAGGTTCGTACTCTGAAAGATGAAGTTGAAGTGCCGCAGCCGGAAGGCCGACAGTTCGCGGTCGCTCTGCTTCCAGAGCCGCAACAGGTCGACCGTTTCGCCCTTCGGCTCGTAGAAGAGGAACTTCGTCTGCGGATCGGGGACGATCGTGTTGTTCATCAGGCCGAGCGTCTCGAGAATCGTACTCTTGCCGATTCCCGATTCGCCGACGATGAAGACCTTCTTGCCCCGCGGGATCACGAGACGCTTGATCTGGAGAATCACCTTCGATACCCCTTCGACAAAATGCTTGTCGTAGGAACAACCCAGATGTTCGATTTCAAATAACTTGTCCATAAGTCTGATATCATTAGGCGATTAGGGCAGATCCTCGATCGGAATCCAGTAGTAAACCGCACCGTTGAACTTCTTGACAAACTTGTAGCTGTTGCTCTGGCGGATACGCAGCAGATTCTCGTACTTCTTCTGGAAGTCGTTGATGATGCGGCTGTACTCGCCGGGCGACACGGCCTGCGGATCCGAGAGGTCGTTGAGCGAATAGCTCTTCAGGGCCTCGGCCGACTCGTTCAGACCGGCAATCATGTTCATGATGTCGCCGTTGCTCAGGGCCGCCATCTGGGCGTCGGTCATACCCGGAGCCAGGCTCTTGACCAGTGCCTTCAGGGCCTCGATGTAGGGCGTACGGTCCTTGACCTGCGAATTGCGCGCGGCCTCGGCCACCGGAGCCAGCCGCTTGAGCAGCTCCTGGAACTCCTCGGCCGAGATGAAAATCACCGGCTTGAAGTAGTTGCGGCCGCTGGCGTCGCGACGCAGCGCGTAACCCCGGAAGTTGAGGATCGAATTCGTCTGGTCGAGATTCTGAACCAGTTTGGCGTCGCCGCCCAGCGCCTTGACGACGAATTCGTAGTCGACGTTGATCATGCCCGGTGTCGAGCTGCGTCCGACGAATTTCGAGGTGGTTCCGCCGCCGCTCACCGGCAGCGAATTGATCGGTTTGACGATCAGGTCCAACTGGTGCTGGATCGTATTGGCGAAATCGGAGATGGCCTTGACCATGTACGACTGCAGCACCTCGGGGGACATGACACCGCCGTTGACCGTAGCGTCCGTAAAGCGGTGGTTGCAGATGTAGAGCTGATCGCCCTCGATGTTACCTTCGAAGTTGTAGCCGTCGGTACGGCCCGTGGACTTCGACTGCGTCTGACGGGCCACGACGCGGATCTTCTCATTGAGTTTGTGGTACTTGCCCTTGAGGCTCTCGCGCATCAGCTCCAGCAGCTGCGAGTTGAAGTTGTTGTAGGCGGCCACACCCTTGTTCTGCACCTGGAAACCCATCAGATGGATATCCTTCTGAACCAGTTTGTCGATCAGCGAGCGCGAGTTGAAGCGTGTATCCTTCAGATCGTTGCCGCAATCGCCGACGATGAGCATGATGTTGCTCTCCCCGTCGCGGAAGGCCAGCTTGTCCAACGCCGTATTGATACCGTTGTAGAGGGCCTCCTCCTGGGTGCGGTCGCTGGACGAGCTGCGGATTCCGTAGGTGCCGCCGCTGTCCAGGAAGGCATTGACCCGTTCGAGGTTGTGCTGGGCCGAGGTCATCGGGAGCACTTCGGCCAGCCCCGTACCGTCGGTGTAGTCGCGGTAGATCACCACGCCGATGCGGAGGTTGTAGTTGCGCGAGAAGAAGTCGCAGGCCTCCTTGAGCGCCTCCTTGACCTTCGGATAGTAGGGCTCCATCGACGACGTTCCGTCGATGACCACCGCCAGATTGATGCGCTGCATCTTGCGCAGCTTCTCCTCCTTGAGTTTGTCGATCGTAGGTTCGTTGGTCGGCGTCGAGGTACCCTGCGCCTGGCCGCCCAGCGTACTGAAGGTCGACATGTTGTAGGCCCGGTCATTGGTTCCGTCGAGGATCGGGAAACGCAGGTGTTCGGGGGCCATGCGGTAGAGATAGCGGTCGTAGCGCGTCGAGGTCCGTTTTTCGAAGGGGATGAAGCTGATGGCATGCCCCTGCTGCGAGAGGGCTTCGCTCTGCGTGGCGAAGATCTTCACCTGCTCGTGTTTGGCCGCATAATACTCGACATCCTCGCGCTCCCAGGTCGGCTCCAGACACGAACGCTGGTTCCACGGCACGAACGACCGTTCGGGAACCCAGCAATAGAGCACCTGGTCGGACATCGAACCGTCGACACGGTTCTGGATGGCCAGCAGGGCCATGTCCTTCTCCTGCTTCATGATGAAGTAGAAATTCATGTCCGTGGTCAGGGGGATGGGCTTACCCGAGCGGTCGGGGCTGAGGTACCCGGCACCGAGATCCCCCGAAAGGTTCTTCGCCTCAAGATTGACACACAGAAGGGCCTTGTTGTAGATACCGCGGTCGTTGGCCAGACAGCTCTGCCACAGCAGCAGGTGGTTCATCGGAATCCAGCCCTTGCATTCGGCCAGCTCGGAGATCAGCGGATACTGCAGGCCGACCTTGGGTTCGGTGTAGACCAGAGCGTAATTTCCCTGGATCTGGGCGATGCGGACCCGTTCGTTGAACTTCAACGACGAAAATTTCGTCGATACGCCCGGCGAAGCATAGGTCGTATTGTTTTCCCGGTCGCTGTAGACGTCCCAGTAGGTTGCCTGACCGCGGCCCGGCGCATCCGTCTGCCCGAACGAACCGGATTTCACGAAGGCATCGGCCTCCTTTTCGGTCAGAATGATCGCTCCGAGCTTCTTGGGGCGAAAAGCCATACACTTCTTCGGCAGCTGCGGCGCGGCATAAAGGGCCGAGCAGAGTGCCGTCGACAAAAACAGAACTAAAGCTACTATCTTTTTCATCTCCAACGTAAATTGTTTCACTTTAATAGGGCATCGGCAGGAATTTGGCCGAAGCGCACAGAGCCTTGTTTCCGAAGGGGTTCTTCTCGTCGTAGGGCAGCGTGTCCGACTCCCCGTACATGATGTTGACCCGCAGGTAGCCCGATTCGATCATCCGGGCCATGTCCATGACGAAGAACAGCCGTGCGATGACACTCTCGTTGTACATCAGCGCCCAGAAGGTCGAATTCACGTAATAGGTCCACTCGACCGAGCGGTACAGCCCCCGGCCGGAGTCGTCGATCAGATCGTCGGCATTGAAGATCTCCTGGATGCGTTCGCAATCCACCACGGGCTCGACGTTGTGCGAACGCTTGGTCTGCAGTTCGTCGATGATGCGGGTGAAGTCCTGCTGATTGTCGTATTTCGTGTTCACCTGGACGACGATCGGATTCTCGGCATTGGCCAGATAGAAGATCACGGCGCGCGATTCGGGATAGTTGATCGCATCGGTATAGGCATCCTTGAGACGTTCGATGAGCGACTGCACGGCCGTATACTCGTCGTGCGCGATATAGATGAACGCAAGGTCCTGATCCGACTTCTGCTGGGCCGGAGCCTCCACGGCTCCCAGCAGCAGACCCAACATGAGCAAGTAAATTCGTTTCATAGTCCGTACGGGATTATTCCTTGATCCGCACCTTGAAGCGTCGAACCTGGTTGTATTCGTCATATTGCGGTGTCCCGACCACCTCGATCGTCCAGCCGTTGGCCGTACGGTCGCTCATCAGCGCCCCGACGCTGCGGGCCGGAACGAAGCCTTCGGGAATGTATTCGTAATCGATCGTCAGATCCTTGTCCTCGACGAAGTAGATGTAGAACCAGTCGTCCATCGGCTTGTTCAGTTTCTCCTGCAGCATCGCAGCCGAGAGTTTGACGACCTTGTCGAAGCCGCCGATGGTCATGCGTGTCTGTTCGCGGGTGCGGGTGTTCTCGACCACCAGATCATACTTTCCGCTCTCCGACGGCACGACCAGGGCAAAACCGCCGTTCGTCGAACGGTATTTCACCTCGGAGGTACCCACCTCGCAGAGCCGATACTCCAGCGGATCGCCCGAAGCCACCGTTGCCTTGGCGCGGCAGGCGAAACCGAAACGCTTGTTGGCCCGTCCGACCAACGGCTTGCCCTCGATGACGGGTATCGTGGCCGACGTTCCGGCCGTGGCCGTCGCTCCTCCGACAGCGGTCTGCGAGGCGGCTCCGGTCTGCGAGGCGCTTGCGGGGGCGCCGGGCGTCTGGGCAGCACCGGGCGTCTGGGCCGTACCGGGTGTCTGGGCAGCACCGGGTGTCACACCCTCCTGCATCCGGGAATCCGCACCGGCGGGATTCTCCGCATTCGAGGCCGACGCATCCGGGGCCGACGCATCCGGGGCCGACGCATCCGTCCCGCGAGACGATCCTCCGGAGGTTCCGCCTCCGAAGAGCACGTCGTCGGCTCCCCCACCGCCACCTCCGCCACCGCCGGTGCCGGAGGCAAACAGGGTCGAGGCAGAACGTTCTCCGATCGGGATGAAGTAACCGACCGCCATGCAGGCAAAAAAGGTCAGGACCAAACCGACAATACTCAATATTCTTTTATTGTCCATGATTCTTCAGACTAAAATTTAAACATTAGACCCAATTCCAGCCACATGGCCTGACGCGTGAACGATACGCAGCCCATGAACGAACGCGTGGCCACATCCTCCCCCAGACGTCCCGAATAGACCAGCGGATAGACCGAATTGCCCTCGCTGAAATAGAGCGCCTCGTCCGATTCGTGAACCGCACCGATTCCCATCTCGTAGCTGAATTTCGCATAAACGAACAGATTCTGCTTCAGAACGTTGTAATTGACCGACAATCCGCCGAGCAGACTCATCGACGTCGAATTGCAGTAGCTCTCCGGATAGAGGAAGCGATCGTAATCGCGGTCGATCACCCCCAGGGCATTCTCCGCCGCGTCGGTGACGATCTGACCGTCGTAATCGCCCGTGACGCTGCCGGTGATATGGAATGGCGTCACCTTGATCGAGTTGTTCAGATAAAACTTGCCTCCGAGATTCCATCCGAGCGAAAGATTCCGGGCCAGTTTGTGTTCGAAACTCAAATAGAACGGAACGACCATGTCGGTGAACTGGACGCTCTCCGAGACCTTGTCGAGCCGGTAACTTCTGCGGTAGGAGCGGCCGGTCGGATCGGTCGTCATGTAGGAATAGCTCATGTCAGCCGCCTCGAGCGTCAGTTTGCTCGACGACAGAGCGATTCCCGTGTAGATTCCGATGCTGAGCGACCGTCCGACCGGAATCGCATAACCGATATCCACACCGGTCTCGAAGGCCGACGAAGCCGACGTCGAGAAATTGACCGGCGTCGAGAGCTTGAATGCCGAACCGAGCGACAGGGCCGCATGGGCCTTGGCGCGCCAGTGCTTCTTCTTGTAGGAGAGCGACAGCATGTCGTAATGCTCCGTGCGGGCCAGCGTATCGGCCTTGATGCGCACGTCGTCGTGCCACGAGCGCAGTGTCCCCTGCCGGGCGAAAGCCTGGTCGAAGCTGTTGAACACGGGATGGGAGTTGCCGCACCAGAGGCGTTCGTCATTTTCGGAATTCTTGCTGATGACGATGTATCGGTCGGGCAACGGCTCCACGGAGCTCTTCAGCGAACCGTCGATGTCGACAATCCGGCAAAGATCCGCCTCGCGATCGTAGACAAACTCCACGGCCAGATCGTAATCGGCCCGGTAATACTCCCGCGACGAAAACAGAACGCTGTTTTCGTCGTTGTAGCTCAGGTTCTTGGCGAAGCGGGCCACGATGTGCCAGGCGCCGTCCTTCCAGAACGGGGCATCGCACGTCACATTGCGGATTTCGGCCGTAACGTTCTGCCGTTCCTGCAACATGCCGACATATTCCGCCACCGGGATCCGCCGGCCCGGAGCATGGTCCAGCAGATCCGAGTAGATCAGCGCCGAGCTGTCGCACAACTGGAGGAAGATGTACTTCGAATCGCGGTCGGACATCGAGGCACAGGCCTCGTAGGTCTCGATGGCGTCCAGCAGACGGGAATTCATCCGCCGCCGCTCCGCATTGGACTGTTCCTGTCCGGCGGAGAGATTCGGGAGCAGCACGCTCGCCAACAACAGAGTGATAGCCGCAAGGTTTTTCATCAGAGAACGAAGTTTAATAACAGACCGATGACAAGTCCGGCGACCGCCGAAACCGGCCACAACCACCACGCCAGAGGCGCCGAAGCCCGCTGCGGCATCTGAAACGATACCGCACCGGGGTCGGTTTTGCCGCTTTTGGTCCGGGGGCTGACCCGCTCGAGATCCACGATGAATTCGGCACCGTTCTGATAGCGTTTGGACTGTTGTTTCTGAGTGGCCTTCTCGACGATGCGCCGCAGATCCTTGTTGGGGATATCCCCCACGGGGACCTTCTTGGAGATCTGGGCCGAGAGCACCTCCTGATCGGAGCCGCTGAACGGCAGACGTCCGACGCACAACTGGTAGATCAGAATGCCCAGCGCATAGATATCGGTCGTGCGGTCCTGGTGCTGGACGTCGCCCAGCGCAAGCTCCGGGGCCGCATAATTGACCTTGCCCAGGAACGATCCGGCACTGGTCAGCTTTTTCTCCTGCACCGCGGCATCGATATGCTTGCACACGCCGAAATCGATCAGCTTGATCTTGCCGTCGATCGTAACCATGATGTTGCTCGGGTCGATATCCCGGTGGATATACCCCTTGTCGTGCAGGGCCATGATGCCGGACAGGACGCCGCGCATGATCTTCACCACGGCGGCATCGCGATCCGTCGTATAAAGTTCGTACAGCTCCTGAGCCAGCGGGATCTGCATGCCGGACTTGTCGGCCGTAACGCCCTTGAGGACCTGATCGAGATTGACCCCGACCAGACGTTCCATGATCATGTAGTAACGGACGATGTTGGCATCGTGCATGGGATCGTACTCGACGTTGGAGACGAATCCGTACATGCGCAGCAGATTCTCGTGTACGATCTGAATCGACGATTCGCGCATGGCCCGCTCGATCAGCTGCGGGTCACGCGCCATGTCGTCGCGGATCTCCTTGATGGCCACATAGATCCGGAAATTCGACATCTCGTCGACCCGGAATCCGTGGAAGATCCGTCCCATGCCGCCTTCGCCAAGCGGGGTGCTGTCGCGGTCATATTCGTAGTAGATGCCCTGATAGCGCTCGGCTTCGCCTTGAATCCTTATGATGTTCATATTTCGGCTTTCTGTGGTGTAAGTGATGCAATTATTTCGAACGGAACGCCCACTGGAACTTCACCCGCAGGGCAATACACGTCGAGTTCTCGTCCAAAGGCAGGATCACGTAGGTTCCCGGCTGGGAGAAATGGATCGTCAGCAAGGTTTTCCGGCCGTTGTCGATCTCCTCCATGACATAGCGGGCATCCGTCTGGGCAAGGGAGGCGGACGCAGCCTTCTCCGTATAGGTCGGATAGGTCCCCGCCCAGAGCTGCAACCGTTCCGAGGTAAAGACGGGCTTGTCGGTCGTCTTCACGACGCGGACCTGCGAGTGCAGCACGGACGGCATCTCGATGCGCACCGTATCGGTCACCGCCACTTCGATCGTCACGGGATCCTTCACCAGGAAGACCTTCCGCGTGTAGGGGATCACGGAGAGACGGCTGGCCGGCTTCCCGTTGACGAGCACCTCGCCAACGGCGGGTTGCTCCGTCGCAAACGTCGGTTCCTGCGCGGGTTCCGATGCAGGTTCCGGTGCGGGTTCCGGCTCATATTCCGATTCGGCGGAGGGGTCGTACGAGGCGTTGACCTCTTTCCGATAGACGGCAATCTCCGAAAGCGGGATTGTCTTCTCGGCCCCCGTCTGCCGGACAGCCATCGTAATGTCGGTGCCCACGCGGCGCGAGAGGATGAAACCCTCGACCGTCTCCCCGTTTTTGAGTTCGACCCGGTCCAGCAGCGGGGTCTGCTTCCACAGCGGAATGTTGAAATCGATCCGCTCGGAGCCGAGGCTCTGAACCTGCTTCATGCTGGCGGTATAAACCACGCCGTCGAGCGAGCGGATCTTGATCTCGGCTTCGGGAAGCATCTGCTCGATGATCTGACCCTCGTAACGGGTTCCGTCCTTCATCGTGATGATGTCCCGGATGCCGGATTCGGCATCGTCTGAATTGGGGGTTTTGGTCGTCCTGAGGAGCTCGGACCACGGCAGCGTAAAGCGGTCGTCGGCCATCGAGAGCAGCTTGAGCCGGGCCCCCTGCTCCAGCACGATCACGTCGTGCAACTCGCGGTCGTTGCGCAGCGACACCGTCGCCACGTCGACGCGATCTGTCCAGTCCCGGTTTTCGAGGGCCCACTCCCGAAGCCGTTCGGGGAGCTCTCCGACGCGCCGCGAGGTGTAGTCGATCGAGACCACATCGGACGATTCGACCACCAGCGTAGCCTTCTCGGTCGTCACGGTGAGGCTTTTCCCGGGAATCTGCTCCGAGATGTAGCCTTCATACACGGAGCCGTCTTTTACATAAACCTGATCGATATTCTGCGCGACCAACGGGCACACACCCGCCACGAAGGCGCCGCATATCGCAATGAATCTGGTCGTCATGTCTGTTGGTAATTTATGCAGGGAAACCTGACATCCCGCGGTTTAATACTCTTTTTGAGCCTCCTTCAGCAGGTGGTTGATATAGCGGGCCTTGACAGCGAAATTGAATCCCTGGGTATTGGTGATGCCCGCATCGACGACACCCACCAGACGGCCCTTGTTGTCGAAGACCGGCGATCCGCTCGATCCTTCGGCGATCGGAACGCTCAGCCCGTACTCCACCTTGTGGTTGTTCTGCGTGATGTCGCCCGAGACGCCGTTGGCCTGCAGCGGTTTGGAGGGCATCTTCTCGAAATCGCCGATATCCTGGAGCATCTCGAGCATCGGGAAGCCCATGGCATAGACCTGCGTGCCGACGGGAAGATCCTCATTCTGGATCCGGGACACCGGAATATAGGAGACACCGTCGGGCAGCCGGTTGTTCATCGTCTGGAAGATGGCCAGATCCACCTCTTTCGACTTGCTCGAATAGATGTTCCGGCAGCGGATCGCGTTGGTCTGATCGATGATCTGGCCGTTGGGCACCAGGATGATATTGTCCATGAAGCCGTCGATCTGCACGTCGGCCGCAGCCACATCGATGCCGAAGACGGCCCGCACAATATCCCGGTACTCGGACTTGAGCACTTCGAGTTTGGCATCGAACTGCCAGGGTTTGGCCACATGCAGGTTCGATACGATGACGCCGTCCTCCGAGATGAAGAATCCGGTGGCGGCCGAGATCATCCGTTCGTTGCTGTTCTCCAGATTGACCCACTCTTGCAGCTTCTCGTTCCAGACAATCCGCAGCGTCTGGATATCGGGCGAGGAGATGGTGTAGTAGTAGCTCGTGATGATGGCGGCCGTTGCCGGGGAGTAGGTCTTGTAGATCCGCGACTCGGTCCACGAGAAGTGGAAATAGGCAAACACTCCGGCCACGACCAGCACGGCAACCGCACATCCGGCAATCACGGCACCCATCACCCGGGATCTCGGCTTCGAATCGGCGGACGAACCGATCGGATTGATGATCTGTTCGTCGGCACACTTGATCACGTCGCGCTTCTTGATGGGGAAATCCTGATCCTTGGGGATCATCACGCCGTTGACGCTCGTGCCGTTCGAACTGTGGTCGCAGATGAACCAGCGGCCGTCGCTCTTCTGCTTGACGGTCGCATGGAAGCGGCTCACCATGGGGCTGTGGAGCCGGATGGTATTCAGTGAATTGGTGCCGATGCTGATGATCCGCTTGACATCGCCCTGCTGGATCGCCGGGACAAGCGCCCAGTTCAGTTTCTCGTTGGCAAAGGCCACCGTATCCAGACGCGTGACGCGCACCTCTTTTCCCGGAGCGATTTTCGAACCGTTGACATAGGTTCCGTTGCTGCTGCCCTTGTCCGTGAGCAGCATGTCGCCGTTGTCGAGCACCAGCAGTTCGGCATGGTTCGAACTGCAGAATTCGCTGTTCAGAACGATCTGGGACTGGGCAGACCGACCGATAGTATAAAGTCTCATCTTATTTAAGTTTTAACGATTATTCGCGCAATTAGTAAAGGGCATCCACCCACACCGGATCTTCGGTTTCGGGTTGTTCGGTCTTCTTTTCGGACTTTTTGGGGCTCTTCTTCTCGGGCTTTCGGACGGGCTGGACCGCTTTCTCCGACTCCCCGGCCACGGAGTCGGCCTGTTCGGCCGGAGTCTCCGCATCCTGATCCTCAGACACCGACTGCGGATCGTTCCAGCGTTCCGCCGCCGGCTGGTCTCCGTAGATGTCGATCCGGTTGTGCGACGAACCGACCAGCGCGGCAATGCCCCATCCACACAGTCCGAGCACCACGACGGCTCCGATCACCGAGACCACCCAGACGGTCGCCGTATTGTTTTTCGGAACCAGCGACCAGTCCAGATTTCCCACATGCGCAAAGGAGATCTCATCCTCGCGCGAAACGGGAATCCGCTCGTTGGCCGACATCTTGATTCCATTGACATACGTACCGTTGCGGCTCTTGTCAATCAGATAATACTTGCCGCCCTTGCCGATCTCCAGAACGGCATGTTCGCGGCTGACGACATTCGACGAATCCGGGATGCAGATGTCGCACGCCGGATTCCGACCGATGGTCAAAAACTTTTTCATAGGTTCACTCTTTTGATTTTCAATCTTTCTCCGTTTCGGCATCCGCATCTTCCGAGCGGGCCTTGTCGGCGGCATCCGCAGAAGTTTTCGGCGTTGCGTTCTTTTCGGAACCGGCCGTCTTCGCCTCGACCCGGGCCGACGGGCCGGCCGGTTTCGGATCCGGCACCGCCTCTTTGTCGTTCTGTTCGGTCTGCACGACCGCCTCCGGCCGGTCCTTCGACGCAAACTGGTATATGTTCAGCGCAACGCTGGCCAGCAACAGCACGGAAAGTACGATCAGAATGATTTTCACGATCTTGCTCATCTTCTCTTTCATTAAGGAGTTTATCTTCATTTCGACGATGGCCGCAGTCAGGTTGTCGTGATTGCCGCCTTTCTTGCGGCCGATCCGGTCGACGAGATCGGCCGTCTTCTCGAGGGCCAGGTCGATGCGTTTGTCCGACAGACAGCCGATGAGTTTGGGTTCGGACATGCTGCCCCAGAAGCCGTCGGTACACAGCACGAAACGGTCCCCCTTCAGATAGGGCAGCACCCGGATGTCGGGGACAATCTCTCCGTAGACGCCCAGTGCGCGCAGGATGATGTTCGATTTGTCGGAGAGCCGGGCCTGCTCTTCGGTGAGGATCCCGCTCTTGACCATCTCGAAGACCATCGAATGGTCGAACGTCCGGAAGACCTTCCGGCGGTTGCGCAATTGATAGATCCGGCTGTCGCCGACATGGGCCACCACGGCACATTGTCGGGAGAAGATGGCGGCCGTGACCGTCGTACCCATCCCGTAGAGTTCGGGATTCTGATGTCCGGCCTGCAGGATATCGCCGTGCGCCTTGCGGATCGCATTGGTCAGCGTATCGCTCGGATCCGCACTCTCGGGCACCGAGCGGATGAAGTCGAGGATGCTGTTGACGGCGATCATCGAAGCCACGCGACCGCCCTGCATGCCGCCCATTCCGTCGCATACCACGACCACGGCTCCGATCGGAGCATCGCAGAAGCCATAGTTGTCCTGATTCTCGGAGCGACCGCCGATCCGGGACTCGACCATGCCTTTGAGCGGGAATTCAGTTTTAATAAGTTCCATCCAAATCAGAATAAGATTGCAATGAGCAACAAGAGCAGTCCTGCAGCAGCCAGCACGATTCCCCCGACTACCCCAACGATTTCGAGCATGTTCTCCGAATCCGATCCGGAGCCTCTGCCGCGATTCGGATCGTGCTCCGACAGATAGTCGTCGAGAGCCCGCCCCATCTCTGCGGCCGAAGCATAGCGCCGGTCGGGAGACTTTTCGGTAGCCCGACGGATCACCGCATGGAGCGATGGCGGCAGAAGCGGATGTTCGGGCAGCGCCTTGTACTTCTGATTCCGGAAAATCTCCTCGGCGGAATCTGCATCGAAGGGATTTCGGCCCGTAATCAGCTCGTAAAGGGTGACTCCGAACGCATAGATGTCGCTCCGGGCATCGACGCGGGCGGGCTGAGATCCGTCCGGGATCTGTTCGGGAGCCGCATATTTCGGGGTCCCGATAAAGCCCGGCACTCCGCCGCGCGCATCGAGGAAGTAATTGGCCACGCCGAGATCCATCAGCTTCACGCACGAGCGGCTGTCGATCATGATGTTCGACGGTTTGATATCCTTGTGGACGATCCCGTTGTCGTGCAGATACTGCAACGCGGAGAGGATCGGGCGGATCTGCTCGACGATGCGTCGCGTCCGCTCCTCATCGGGCAGGAACGAGAGCCGGTATCGGGCATGATCCTCGAAGGTGACTCCGGCGACATATTCGCTCAGGACGAACATCGGGCCATGCCCGTCGGGGAGTTCGCAGAGACCGATCATCCGGACGATATTCGGGTGCTGGAAGACGAGCGAGGCCTCGCGTCGGGCGCACTGGCGCACCTGAAGGACTTCGGCATATTCGTCCCTGACCCGTTTGACGGCCACATGATCGTGCGAAGAGCATTGAATGCCCAGGTAAACCGTCCCCATGGCACCGCTTCCCAACGGGGGATCCAACGGATTATAGAGATACCAGCTTCCGCCGACGAACAGATAAATCAACGGAGAGTTCGGGTATACCACAACCGGCAACATGCGTCGGGTATGATTTCAGGGGAGAAAGAGCGGCTTTATTTCTTCATCGCAGGCATGATTTTCGTTCCACCACCCGAAGGAGCCGAAGGTTCGGCCGGATAGGCATTGCCGCCGCCCATGGGATATTGCTGCGACGGGTAACCGAATCCGCCTCCGTTCATTGCGCCGCCCATGCCGGGCATGGTCGCGCCGCCCATGGGCTGCTGGAATCCGAACATGGGAGGCATGCCGCCCATACCGGGCTGCATGGGCATGTTGCCGGCCGGGATAAAGTCCTGACGCGGTTCGAGACCCAGGGCCTTGGTATCGATGAGGATGAAGTAGAATTCGTAATGTTCGCCGAAGGTGATGATGTCGCCGTTATGACACTCCTGTGCGTCGAATCCCAGCGAACTGCCGTTGAGCAGCGTACCGCACGTCGAGCGGGAATCCCGGATGGAGACCAGTACGGAGTCCGGATTTTTCATCTGGCGGATGACGATTTCGGCATGATTGTCCGAGATTGTGGCTTCGGCCAGGCGCACGGAGCAGGTCGTAGCACGTCCGATCGTATTGAGACCCATGTAAAGGGGCCAGTATTCGCCGCAGGCGGTACGGGAGACGCTGTAAAGGAATCCCATGATCGGTTTGTGCGTTTCAGTCATGGAATTGGCCGAAGCCTGAGGGCCTGTATTCATTCCGGGGAAATGGGTTCCGCCGTAGTTGGCATTCGGCATACCCGGCTGGTTCATGGATGCAGAAGTTTCCTGACGGTCAAAAGGATTGCCCATTCCTGGTATCACCGTTTTGTCACTGCTCATAGAAATTTGGTTTTTAGTAGTTTATGTGTTTGATTTCCCTCTCACACCCTCAAGATTCATGAGGTCTCTTCATAAGAAACGATACAGCACTGACGCAAATGTAAACAAAAGCGAATAGATAACCAAACAATTTTGCCGTTTTTTATACAAATCAGCTCCGAATGATTTGTTTTAGCATCGCAATTTTCCATCACAAGAACTCTATCCGACTATTCGTATACTATTTTATACCGGACGAAATCGAAAGGAGGCCTGCAAGACACCTGAAACCAGCCTATCCCATCCGCGATATATACAAATAAACCACTAACAATCAGCAAGATATAATTGCGCACCCAACCGAAACCCCTCCGAGAAACCAGGTAAATGGCAAAGAGATCCGACCACGATAAAAAAAGCGAAAAAGAACAATTATTTTTACCATAAAACCGACTTTATTTGCCACGCTTCCGGCTTTTACTCCAAAAAAGCAGTCCTTTTTCATGAGAATTCACGACTAAATCGACCTGCATTCGACCGTTTTAGTATAACAATAAGTCTGTTTTATAACACAATTAGGTTCACAGAATAACACATTCAAGCCCAAAAAAAAATGCAGCCGTAACCCGAAGGTCCCGGCTGCAATCTTTCAGGGATCGCCCCCGTCATCAGGGAAGGTTCATCTCCACGTAGTTCAAACCCGGCATGCCGACCTGCTTGTTGCCCTGCGTACGCACGTTGTGCTCGCTGCGCATGTGGTTGCCCGAGGAGGAATAATCCTTGACTTCGAAGCCCGACTCCTCGTTGAGTTTCCAGTAACCGACCAGCCCCGGCGAGTTCTCCGGCACCGAATAGAAATGGTTCTCCGAACGAATCTCCTCCTCGGAAAGAGCCCGGTTCCAAATACGCACCTCGGCCATGTACCCCGGGAAATAACGGTCCGCATCGTACGAATATCCGATCCAGAAGGCCCGGTTGGAATCGTCCTCCGAACCGCGGTAGACTACACCCAGATTCAGATTCTCGTACAGCACCAGGAAATCCTCGTAGACCAGTTTGCCGTTGATGTAGAAAAAGATCCGGTAGTCGTTCCACGTCACGGCGATGTGATACCACTTGTTCAGTTCGGAGAGGGTCAGCGAGGGGTCCGAGATGTTGTTGTTGTAGGTCGCCAGTTGCAGCTGGTTCCACTCCACGCCCGTATCGCCCATGCGCAGCAGGAAGCGGTCCTCGACACCCATGATCGTCGACAGACTGCCCGTGTTGCGAGCCTCCTGGATGTTGACCAGAGCCTCCATCGTTCCCGACGACTTGATGTCGTTGAGCGCCGCCGCATTCTTCAGCGAGGGGAAGTAGCAACGCGACTTGCGCATGTCGGCCACCCGTTCGATCAATCCCTTGGGCTTCTGCGTCAGCGTGATGACAAGCGTCTTCGGCGCAGCATTGTCCGGAGCCGGTTTTTCGGTCAGCGTCACGGCACATTCGCGGGCCGTCACCCCGCTCAGAGCCTCGACCGTAAAATGCAGGGCGCCGTCCGAGTAACCGTCACAGGTCAGCCAGCCGTTGCCCGTCGGGGCCGGCGACACGTCAAACTCCACGTTGGCCGTTACCGGGACGTCGATCTTCTGAGCCTCGGGGCTCAGGAAATAGGCCGTTTTTCCAGCTTCGAGCCGGGTCTGAACCGCCTGCGTGAACTTCAGGACAGCTTCGCCGCTGCGACGCCCCCGGATCGTGACCGTCGCCTCGCGCGGCGCGGCCGCATCATTCTGCCGCACGGCAAAATAGGCCGTCACGTCACTCTCCGCCGCATCCTCCGACGGACGGGCAATCGTCCACGTCAGCCAACCGTCGTCGGCACCCGAAATCTCCGCCTTGAGGTCACGACTGTCGACGTTGGTCTTCAACTTTACGGCCACACGATCGTCGGCCGCACTGGCCAGCCTTATCTCAGACTTCGAAACGATTTCGATACGCTCCGGTACGCCGCCCTGCACCGTGATATGGAACGGCACCTCGCGGTGTCCCATACGGAAGGTATAGTCCGCCGACATCTCCTGCTCGGTCGAGTTCGCCGCCACGTCAAACACCACCTCGGCACCATCCTCGCCGCTCGTGGCCGATGGCGTCACGAAATCGGAGCGTCCCTCGAGCGTCCAGTTTCCGCTGCTGGTGACCAGCACCGTCACCTTGCCACCCTCCTGCGGGAGCCGGTTCGAACCCTCGGGGAAGTAGATCTCCAGCTGTTCGTCGGCTTCGGCCGCCTTCTTGCGGAGCGTAATCCGGAGTTGCGCACTCTTCTTGCCGCAGGTGAACGTATAGCTGAACATCCGATCCGTCTCCTGGTCGTTGGCTTTGACCGTGAAATCGATCGCATCGCCATCCTTGCCCTTCATCGCCGACGGGGTCACAAAGGCATCCCCGTCGCCCGCAAGGGTCCAGGTGCCGCTGCTGGTGACCAGCACGGAGACCATGCCGCCCTTGCTGCCGACGGTTGCCGCCTGCGGGTTGATCGAAATGGACTCCTCGACGGGTTGAGGTTCCATGCCCTTGTTGCTGTCGTGGCACGCTCCGCAGAGGAGAAGCGCCGACGCCGCCAATAATAGATACAATTTATTTCGTTTCATTTCCATGGTTTTAACAAAGTTTGCCTGTTTCGGATTCTTCATCCGTTCTGTTCCCGGATGGACCGGGATGGTCCCGGAGAGGCTCCGGGTCCTGTTCCGGAGCAATTCCGGAACGGCCGTTCATCGCACGGGGGTTCCGCGGCGGAGAAGAATCCCGGAATTATCCGGAATTCTCTCCGCCCGGTTCCGCCCGGCGATCATTGAATCGGATGCGGGGCGGGATCATAACTGCCCTCGCCCAACTTGTTGTATACGTTGCGGGGATCCTGCACACCCTGCCCATAGCATCCCCGGGCCAGATTGCGGAACTGTTCGAGCGAATGCCAGCGGTTGTTGGCCACCGAAGCCGATCCCGAAGGATCGAACGCAAACCACATGATCCATCCATAGCCGCGATCCATGAGCTGCTTGGCGTGGTCGGCATCGATGCCCTGGCCGGAATTGAGCTGGATCGAATAGCCGGCGCAGCCGCTCAGATCCATGCCGTCGACCGGGCTGGCGGCTCCGCCATAGTCGGCGCAGACGTTGTCGATGAATTCACCCGGCTTGTGCACCACGCCGTCGACAGTCACCGATGGCAGCCACGACCCCAGGTTGTTCAGATAGTAGACATGCACCCAGGTCTCCCACGGACAAAGCTCCTTGAGCGCCTTCTTCGTTTCATAGCACAGACGCGAGGCCTGCTGTGCACTGGGATAGGTAAACCAGCTGGTTTCGTTGTTGCGGTAGTCCGAGTATTCGTCGTCGAACCCGATTCCGTCGAGTTTGTAGTCGAGGCAGATCTGGGCCAGTTCGCGCCCGAACTGTTCGCAGCCGTAGTCGGTCAAACCGGCGATTCCGGCCTGATCGTGGTTGCCCAGGATGTCGAGCAGCACCTTGATACCCTTCTTGCGCAACGGCTGGAGCAGCGTCTCCGAGTTGTCGAGCAGCGCCCGGATATTGGGGTTGGCCCGCATGTAAACCCGCTGTTTCGAGGAGTTCCAGTTGATGTTTCCGGCGAAGAGCACGACGGCATCGAAGAAGGGCTGTCCGTCATCGAGCAGGTACTCCAGCGCATTGAGCGGATTGCAGTCGTTGACCTCGAAGTAGCAGATGTTGCGGATCTTCTTCGAGTTGGCTTTCGAAACCAGCAGGTCGACATAGCGGGCATCGTCCTTGACCGTCAGTCCGGGAGTCCTGGCCACGGCCAGCAGCGGAACCATGTAGGTATTCACGTAAGCCAGTTCGTCGCTCGGGCTGACCGTCACCTCGATCGAAGCCGAAGTCTCGCCCTTGCGGATGGTCAGCAGGCCGTTGTCGGCCATCGTCAGCGCCTTGACCGGGAAGAGCACATATTCGGTCTTGTGGTCGAAGTTATACTCGGCGACATGACGTTCGTCGAAACGGATCTCGACCTGCACGTCGTTCATCACGGGTTTTTCGAGCGTGAAGGTCAGCATCTTCTTCACGGCGGCAGCACCTTCGGCCGGGAACTGGATGCGGGTCACGTCGGCCGTGGAGAGCGATCCGGAGACGGTCTCACCCGGATCCGGATCCTCGCTGCCGGCCTTCTGGGTCACGGCGATCTTCACACTCTTTTCACTCCCGGACGCGGAGACGACAATCTGACCGACCCGAGCTCCGCCCGTATTGTCCATCGCGCGGACCGTCAGTTTGTCACCGCTTCGCTCGACCATGAGCCACTCTTCGGGATAGGTGAAGCTCCAGTCCGAGGCCGTGGTTCTGACCGTCAGCTCCACGGGAGCATTGCCCGCGGCCTCGAAGGCCAGCGGATCCGACGGCGTAACGCCCAACACGATTTCACCGCGTTCGGCAGCCGCCTGTGTCACCTGGATATGAACCGGACGCGCCGTTCCCGCCGAAATGGTGATCCGCCCCGGACGGAGCGTCTCCTCCGTATTGGCCTGCACGTTGACGGCCAGCGTATTGCCCTGCTGACGGGTCATGATCCAGTCGTTCTTCTCGACGCTCCACGTTCCGGCGTCGGTTTCGATCGTCAGAAGGAGATCCTCGTTGCCGTCGGCCTTGAACGAAAGATCGGACATCGGCATGACTTTCAACGTATTCTGCTTGTCCACGTGCTCCGCATCCTTGCAGGATACCAGCGTCACGGACGGTAGGGCGAGCAATCCCGCCAAAAACATCAACAAAGTGTTTTTCATGAGTTGTTTGGTTGTTTAAAGGTTAGTACATGTCTGTTTGCAGGTTTATTCAGTCGGAACGGGGTCAATCTTCGGGCAGCGCGACAGCCTGCCAGTCGATTTCGCGTTCGGCCGTCAGCGTGAATCCGTTCGGGCCGTAATCGCGGATGCTCCGGCCCCGGGAGTTGTCATCGAACTTCCAGTAGGCCACCAAACCGGCCGATGCGGGATCGATCTTGTAGAAGTGGTTCTCGGCCGTAATTTCGTCGGCCGTGAGAGCCCGGTTCCAGAAACGCACTTCACTCATCTGGCCGTCGAAACGCCGTTCGTAGAAGAGTTCGCCGTCGGTCCGCAGCCGATAGGAATGGCCGATCCAGAAACAGCGGGGCTTACCGTCGGTCTCGTCCGAATGCGGAACGGCAAAATTGACCTTTTCGACCGGAACAGACTTTCCCTCCGGAGAGGAGAGTTCGGCCCGGGCCGAGATGCGGAGTTCGCCGTCGATGTAGATCGCAACCGTTCCGTGATCGAACGTCACGGCGATGTGATACCAGCGGAAGGGTTTCAGATCGAGCCGGCTGTCGGGCGAGGCGGGAATCGTTCCACGCGACACGGAGGAGGCTTCGGGCGAGACCTTTCCGGCAAAGGCCACCTGCAGCTGGTTGGCCGGGCCGCTGTCGCCCAGACGAATCAGGAAGCAATCCTCGATACCCAGAATCGTCGAAATCGGGCGGTCGAACGAATTGGCATAGACAAGCGCTTCGAACGTGAAGGTCTCCATGTCGCGGACGGCTTGCGTCCGGTCGGTCCACTCGGGCCAGGCACAGTTGTTCTGCAGATCGGCCACGACGTTGACGAGCGCCGCCTTCGAAAAGATGAAATAGACCGTTCGTGCGCTCTCCAGCACCGCCATGCCGTCTGTCGAATCGATTGTCACGGGAAGCACATACCGTTGCCTGTCGTCGATGGGCAGCCGGTCCAGGTGGTCGAAAACGACGTCCAGCGGAGCGCTTTCGACCGCCCCGGCCGGAATCGAAGCCGCCAGATCCGGGAAGGCGTAATAGCCGCCGTCGGCAGGCAGCAACTGCGCCGCTGGATCCTCGTAGAAGAGCCGGTAGCGGTCGAGCAGCTCGGGAGCCGCACGAAAGCGGATCTCCAGGTCGCGCGCCTCGGGTTGAGCCATGCTCACAACCAGGCGACGCGTCTCGGTACGGGTTACGTCGAGGTGATCGCGCTTGACGAAAACATTCTCCGTAAACGAATCTCCGGAGACGAAAATCCGGTTTTCGAAGTGGTATCTGCCCTCCTCGTCACCCTTGCAGGCGGCCAGTGTGAGGACAGCGAGCAGGCATCCTGCCCATACGCATCTGTTTTTCATGGTCGAAGTCAATTTTCGGAATTGGATTCATCGGCCGCGGGATTCAGAATGGCCAGTGCCTCGCGGATCCGTCTGTAGGTCGGTTTGTTGAAGTAGTCGTCCGGGGCATTCGAGATGCAGAGTCCCCGTTTGTCGCATCGGACCGTGGAGCTTGTCCGGGGATCCATCACCCACTCGGCCGCAGTCCGGACCGCAGCGTCGGAGAGGGGATCCCCGCCGCCGTCGGCCAGAGCCGGAACCGAAGTCTCAAGGATGACCCGGTCGGTCGGCACGCCTTCGGTCAGTTGCTCGCGCACCATGCGGGAGATCGACACCGAAGCCCGAGCATCTTCGGCCAGAATAATCAGGTAATTGCAGCGCGAAACGAGCGTCTGCCCCTCGATACGGGCCACATAGGACGGATATCCGCGCAGGAAGAGCAGCTTGTCGGCGTGTTCGTTTGCCCAGGCATCGACCGCCAGGACGAAAGGCGCGGCCGGCTCAGCGTCGTAACCGCCCAGATAGGAGGCCACAACTCCGTCCAGTCCGTACGTCACGCAGTATTCGAGTTGTTTGCGGGTCTCCGTCCGGCAATAGTCCGCAAATTTCGTTTCGGAGTATTCGTCCGCCCGCCCGGCCTCCACGGCCTCGGCGCGCAACGCCTCCCAGTTCGAACGGATGGCGTCGTAGGAGACCAGGTTGAGCGTGCGGGTGCCCTTGGCGGCCCGTACCTCGGCCACTTCGGCCACGAGCGACGCGTGAAGTCCGTCGACCCGGCTCATGAGCAGGAAATCGACACTGTCGGGCATCGCCATCGGGTGTTGATTCTGCCGGTTCGGAGCACTCGGCGTCCCCTCGACGTGCATCATCAACAGGGGGTGTTCCGAAGCTTTGAAGGCTCGCAGATCGGCCAGTGCGGCAGGATCGTACGTCGTCATCCGGGGCAGAAAATCCACATTCCGGGGATCCGTCCATTCGCTGCACGACACCACAAGGGCCGTCGCAGCCAGGATCGGAAGAAGAATCAGTTTCATGGTTGCTTGGATTGGATTTGTCGATACGTTTCAGACTATTTGACGGCCGGATTGCAGTCCCACCACATGCGCGTAGCCATGTTGTCGGGACCGCCGAGCAGCTCCACGGCATGCGCATAGTTGACGGGATTGTTGGTTGCCTCGTCGGCCGGATAAGGCATGCGCCGGGCCCCGAGCTTCAGGTTGTGGATTCCCTGGGTATTGTTCCCCACGACGCTCTCCAGAGCCGGAATCAGATGCGGAAAGCCCGTTCGGCGGTAATCGGCCCAGGCTTCGTTGCCCAGATGGAAGTTGGCGATCCACTTCTGGATCAGGATGCGTTCCTGCATCTCCTGCTTCGTGGCCCCATCGTTCCAGGCCACGCCCAGCGTCGAGAGCTGTTCGGGGAAGGAGGCCTGCCCGCCGTTGGGATCGACATAGGTTTCGGGCAGCGTCCGTCCGGCCAGATAGGTCTCGACGCCGCTCACCCCCCACTGTTCGAATGACAGTCGCACGCCCTGCTCGTAGCATTCGCGGGCCGTACCGCCCATCTGCCAGCCGAAGACACCCGCCGCCTCGGCCCGTAGGAAGGCCACCTCGGCGGCATTCATCCACTGCACGGGCGTCGTCCTGCCCTCAACGAAATGGACCCCCGAATAGAGCAGTCCGACGGTACTCAAGGCCGGAATGGCAATGCCGCGCCGCATTCCCGCATACTCCGGAGCATCGTCTCCCGCAAAACGGGCCCGGCTGAAGTACTTCTCGCGTCGCGGATCGCGGTATCCGTTCATGTAGCAGACGATGTCGGCCGCCGCATGCGAATCGCCTCCGGTGAGCGATCCGGCCGGCGTATTGTACATGCAGGCCGTATAGAGCGGATTGCCATCCTTGCCGAAGGCCCTCGGCGAGAGCTGCGCGTTATCGGCGTTCGACCGCATGACCCCCACGGGATGGGCCACGGCCTGCTCGCCGATCTGTTGCGGCGAGAGCCCCTTCGAACTGCGGAAATCGGTATAGACGATGCGCAGAGCCAGACGCAGCTTCATCGAATTGGCAAAACGGCACCACTTTCGGGCCGAACCGTCGAAGACCTGATCGGTCGTTGCGGTGATGCTGCGGTCGAGATTCGCGTCGAGCAGGGCTATGGCTTCGTCCAGTTCGTCGAACATCTGCGCATAGACCTTCGGCTGCGGGTCGTAGGCCACCTGAATCTTGCCCGTGCGGCCGATCTCCGAATAGGGAATCGGGCCGTAGGTGTCGGTCACGCGGCTCAGAACACAGACCTTCACGATCTTGAGGATTGCACGCACCAGCGGATCATCCGAGATGCCCTCGACATTCGACATGTTGCCGTAGAGTTGCGGAATGACCCGGTCGCTGTACAGGAATACACGCGTCCAGTCGTCCGTAGGGTTGTATTTGGAGATGGTGCTCGTCCAGCCGTTGTTCGAATCGGCATAGTAGCCACCCTGCGTGCCGCCCAGCAGGCAGTCCGTAAACTGAGCCGTATTGACATCGGTGGAGATCACCGTGCCGAACATGGCCGCAAGTCCCGAGGCAATGGCATAATCCTTGGCCTTCATCTGATCCTTCGAGACTTCGTAGGGATTGCTGTTGATCTCGAGGTAGTTTTTCGTGCAGGCTCCCGCTCCGCACACGGCCGTCAGGAGGCACGCTGCCTTGATGATGAGGTATTTCATCGTAAGACGATTTTAGAATTTGAAACGAAGATTGAACCCGACGCTGCGCAGCGACGGCATCATGAAGTAGTCGATCCCCTGATAGTAGTTGCCCGTCGTTGCGATCGATTCGGGATCGAACGGGGCCCGGTTGTAGATCATCCACAGATTGCGGCCCACGAGCGAGAGGGTGATTTCGCACACGTTGCGAAGTCTCTTTTTCGGAATCGTGTAGCCGATCGAGACCTCCTGCAGACGCACATTCGTGGCCGAGTAGGTATAGAACTGCGGGATGGAGTTTCCGCCGGCGATGGCCGAATACCAGGTGTAGGGATCGACCACATCGCCGCCGTTGATCCGCACACCGCCCGCATCACGGGCCGCAGCCGTGACCTCCGAGACGCCGTAAAGATCCAGCATGGCCTGCGTGCGCGAGAAGACCACGCCGCCCAGACGCGCCGAAACCATGAATCCGAACGAAAGGTTCTTCCAACGCAGGTCGTTGCGCCACGACAGGTTGGCATCCGGAAGCACCGATCCCAGCTTGACATAGCGGCTTACGTCCTGAATCGTCTCGGTCGAAACGGCGCCGTTTTCATCGATGTAGATCGCCCGGTTTTCGTCGTAGCGCAGGTCGCGGCGCGAATAGAGATCGCCCAGCGTACCTCCCTCTTCGAGCAGGAACTGCGCATCGCCCAGACCGCCCATGTTGAGGCGTTCGATCGAGAAGAGCTCGCCCGTGGCGTAGTTGATGACGTTGTTGGCCAGCGAAAGGATCCGGTTGCGGTTGGCCGAGAAGGTGAAGTTCGTGTTCCACGCGACGCTCCCCCATTCGTTGCCATATCCGAGCGACAGTTCCAGTCCGCGGTTGCGGACGTTGCCCGACTGGATGATGATCGACGAGAAGCCCGTACCGCCCGAAAGCTGCGGATCAAAGGTCTGGTTCTGCGTATGGGAGACGTAATAGGTCACGTCGAGGTTGAAGTGGCGCAGGAAGCGCATCGTCAACCCCACCTCGAAGGATTTCGTGCGCTCGGGTTTCAGATGATAGGCCGGATACTGCGTCTGGGTATTCCACGACAGTCCGCTTTCGTTCCACGCATAGAGTGGATTGGCGATGTAGCGCTCGAAGGCGACGCCCACCGAGGCGAACGACCCGCGCAGCTTGACGTACGAGAGGTTCTCGGGCATGTTCGGGATGAGCTGCGACAGCACGACCGACAGCCCCACCGACGGATAGAAGAACGACGAGGCGTTCGAGTGGGGGCCGGCCAGTTGCGAGGGCCAGTCGTTACGCCCGGTGAGCGTCAGATAGTAGGTGCCCTTGTAGCCCACCTCGGCCGAGGCGAAGAGGGACTGCGTCTGTTCGCGCCAACCCTCCTCGCGACGCGTGGTCTTGGTCGAATTGCTCAGATTCTGCAGGCTGAAGACGTTGGCCAGCCCCTGCTTCTCGCCCGAGGATCCGTCGGCGATCGGTCCGCGGATCTTCATCGCATCGTTCTTCATGTCGGAAAACGACGCACCGAGGTTGACCTGCAGCGACCAGTCGTCGCCGAACGTGCGGTTGATGTTCATCAGTGCGTCGCCGTAGACCTGACGGTCGATCATGCGGGTCACGCCGTAGAGACCGTTCGACGACTGCTCGGTGAGCTGCACGTTCGACGAGGCGTACATCTTCTCGCGGTAGGTGTTGTGCGAATGGTCGATGCGGATGCGCCCCGAAACGTTCAGCCAGTCCAGTACGTCGTACGACAACTGGGCGTTGAGCATGTAGCGGTCCTTGCGATTGCCGCGCAGGTTGCGGTAGTTGGCCCAGTAGGGGTTCTGCATCGTGATGCTGCCGTCGCCCATCGGCCAGTACTGCTTCGAGATCTTGTCCACCGGATCGTAACGTTCATACATGCGGACCGCTTCCCAGTCGCCGCCGCGGGCAAAGAGGTAGGCCCCGGTCAGGGGATTGTTGTACGTACCCTGGTTGATCATGTTCAGGTCCTTCTGCAGCACGTAACTGGCCCCGACATCGAGCTTCATGCGGTCGTTGAGAAACGACGTCGTGTTGCGAAACGTGAAGTTGTAACGGTCGTAGAGGTTGTTGGGGACGATTCCGCACGAATTGACCGCTGCGGCCGACAGATAGGTCTGGTTGCGCTCCGTGCCGGTCGACAGCGAGACGCTCTCGGTATGGGTGACGCCCGTCCGGAAATAGTCCCGCCGCGGATCATAGCCCATGCGGTTGGCCGCGTTGAGACGGTGTCCCCAGCTGTAGCTGTTGACGTTGATCGGCATCGAAAGGTTGCCTGTTCCGTAGCGGTTCTGGAACTGCGGCAGGACAAAGGGATCCATCACCTCCACCCCCGCCGCAGCGGTGATGGCGAGCTGTCCGGCCAGCCCTTTCTTCGTCGTCACGACGATGGCGCCGTTGGCGGCGTCCGAACCGTAGAGAGCTGCGGCCGCGGCACCCGTCAGCACCGAGATCGACTCGATGTCCTCGGGGTTGATATCGGCAATGGGATCGGTCGTACCCTGCGAGGAGAACTCCGTGCCGCCGTCGCGGGCCTTGGTGAACATCGGCACGCCGTCGATCACGTACAGCGCATTCGAAGACTGCGAGATGGACTTCTGACCGCGCATGACGACCTTCGAGGCTCCGCCCACACCGGCCGACGAAGCGTTGATCGTCACACCGGCCACCTTGCCGTTGAGCGAATTGATGAAGTTGGCGTCCCGGTTGGCGACGATGGCCTCCGCCGAGACCTGCTGGACGTTGTACGAGAGGGCCTTCTCCGAGCGTTTGATGCCGAGAGCCGTCACGACGACCGATTCCACCTCGACGGTTTCGGGTTTCAGCACGATGTCAAACGACGAGCGGGTGCCGACCGGGACGGTGACGTTCCGGCAGCCGATAAAACGAACCGACAGTTCGGGTTGTTCGACCGAGGCGGGAATCGTCAGTGAGAAAGATCCGTCGAGGGCGGTGGTCGTTCCGAGGGTCGTACCCTGCACGAGAACCGTCGCCCCGACGATCGCCGCGCCGTCGGCATCCCTCACCACACCCGTCACCGTCGACGGACGAGTCGAGGCCGGACGCTTCGAAAGCACGATATTCGGAATTGCAATCCGGTAGACGATGTCCGTATTGCGGAAAAGCTGCGAGAGCGTTTCGTCAAGCGATCGACGATCGACATGCAATGAGACCCGACGGTCCGTATTGACCTCGCTGGTGTAGAGAAAAAGGAGACCGGTCTGTTTTTCGATCTCGTCCATGACGCGTTTCATCGGAACATCCGTCATGTCGAGTTTTACGGTCGTTTCCCGGCTCTGGGCCCAGGACGCGGAGACACTGCAAAGCAGGCAGACGAGCCATGCAATCAGGCAACCGAGTTGCCCGATTCTTGTTTTTTTCATAAATTTGTCTTAAGGATAGGTAGGTTAGCATTCGTAAGGCTGCTTGTCCTTCGGTCCGTGGATGTGGCAGCATACGCGGACCGTTTTTTCGGTCGACAAACAGTTCTGAAGGTTGGAGGCGGGTTGGATCAGTCCATAGGCAATCAGATTCGGGTTTTGACGTAAATCGTATTCGTTTCGTTGTCGTGCTCGTAGGTGAAGTCCGAGGTCATCATCTGCAGGAGGTCCAGGGCATGATCGATCCCGTACGAAACGCGGATCTTGCCGTGGTAGCGGCGCTGCGAGACGCCGGTCGGCAGATCGGTTTCGATCCGCACCCCGTAGTAGCGCTCCAGCTTCTCGATCACCTGGGCGAAGGTCAACCCGTTGAGGTTCATCAGACCGTCGACCCAGCGGAAGTCGTCCGGATCGGAGATCTTCTCCAGGCGGAGGTGTCCGTCGACCAGGCTGACCTCCTCGTCGGGTGCCAGGATCAGGCATTCGTCCTCCTGCTGCAGGTTGCGGATCTTCAACCGGCCCTCGAGCAAGGCGGCCGAGAAGCGTCGTTTCGCCGTATCGGCCAGCAGGTTGAACTTCGTTCCCAGCACCTCGGCCTCGCAGGCGAAGGTCTCGACGACGAACGGCCGGTCGGCATCGTGCGTCACCTCGAACATCGCCTCACCGGAGATCTTCACCCGGCGTTTGCGTTCGGAAAAGATCGTCGGATATTCGAGCCTCGAACCGGCATTGAGCCATACGCGGGTTCCGTCGCTCAAGGTCACCGACATGCTCTGCCCGCTGGGTGCCGTGATGGCCATGAACTGCTGCGACCGCCGGTCAATCGCCCGTTCGGTCAACAGCCAACTCCCCGCGATGCACAACAGAAGCCCTGCGGCAAACCCTGCACTCCAACGCAGGGTCCGTCTCCAGCGAGACATCGGCCGCGGCCGCAGGATGGATTCACCGGCGGTCGGTCCGTAGAGAATTCCCAGATTCGAGAGGAAGTCCAGGCGGTCGAGCCGGCGCTGATTTTCGGCCGAGGCGTCCAGCCAGTCGAGGACCTCGGCGAGTTGCTGTTCCGGGAGTTCGTTCCGCAGGTATTTTTGAAGCGTCTGATCGTCCATTTTGATTGGTGTTGTATTAGGATAACAAACAACCGGACGAGGTCAGTAGTAAAAAAGTGAAATTTTTTTCATCCGCGGGCCGCCTCCCCCGCGAAAGGGTCCGGTGAGACTGCATCCACGTCCGCACTGCGGCCAACCGTCGGGAAGCCTGGAGGGAAAGCACCCCGGGACAAAGCGTGCGGAGCGGATACGGCAAAACGCCCGCCGATCCGTTGCAGACGTGCAGAAGGGCCTGCGAGACGCGCAGAAAGGCCAGTAAGACGAGCAGAAGGGTCCGGAGGGGGGGGGCAGCAGCGATGGGTGAAGAGCCAGACAATGAGCGTCACGGGGAGGTAGTCCTTCAATTCGACGCGCAGCAGATCGAGTGCCCGGCGGATCTCGAAATTGACCCGGCTGACCGAAATATGGAGTTCGTCGGCAATCTCCCGGTAGGTTTTGCCCTCGTTGCGGCTCAGCAGGAAGACATTGCGGGTCATGGTCCCCATTCGGGCCAGAGCCCCGGCCATCAGCAGCTGGATCTCCCGGGAGAAGATCCGTTCGGGATCGCACGCTGCAAGCGAGCGGATATCGGCCTGCAACAGCCGCTGACGGGTCTGATGGAGATTCTGTTCGAGCTGACGGTGCCGCAGTTCGGTCTTGAGATGATTCAGACAGCGGTTCTTGACCGTCGTCAGGATATAGGCCGGAATATTGAGGTCTTCGGGCAGGCTTTCGCGAATCTCCCAAAAGGAGACAAAGCTGTCGGAGACGATATCCTCGGCGACGTTCGCATTGCGCACATAGCGGCAGGCCATCGCGACAAAACGGGGTTTGAATTCGGAAAAGAGTTTCCCGAATTCGGAAGAGGTAAGGGTCAGATGCAACCGTTCGTTCTCCATCCTACATAACACAAGTTCGATACACGGGAACCCGGGCAACGTCCGTTTTGCGGAACATGCGGGCGCCGTTTGCACGCCCGTCCGCCATCCGCCGCACGACCTCCGCCCTGCAGCGTCCGCATGCAGAAAAGAGCGGTTCGGGGCCAGCCATTCCGACCTTAATAGTTCCTTTGTTGAACAAAGATAATCTTTTTTTGACAAATGCAACCTTTTGCGGAACTTTGTCGCTTCGGGACCTTTCGGCCGCACTTCGCGGCAAACAGAGCGCACTCCGAGAATCAAAATACGGCCGACCGACAGCGCAACCGGCAACTGAGAACGGCATCAAAAACAACGACCGGACCCCGTCATGGGATCCGGCCGCCACATTCATCCTTCCGGACGCGATCACGGTTTCGGGGCAACTCCCCCGCTGCCAGGCACTTCGCGCAGCAGCAATCCCAGCGTCTGCAACAGATCGACGTGGGCCATCACCAGGTCGTAACGCGCCGACAAGAGATTCATCGCCGCATTGTAGTAGGCGATCTGCACGTCGCGGAAATCGAACTGCGACAGCATACCGTCGCGGAACTGCTGTTCGGCGATGCGCAGGCTCAGACGCGACGTCGCGAGCTGCTCCTCGCGCAGGTCAACCAGCTCGCGGCACAACAGATAGGCGCTGTGCTGACGGTCGACGTCGTAATTGACCGACAGACGCATCTCGTCGAGCGAAAGCTCCTCGGCCTGCCGGTTGATCTCGGCAATGCGCACGGTCCGCCGCCGCAGACTTCCGTTGAAGAGCGTGAACGAGAGTTTGGCCGAGACATAGGGCTGGATCTGTTGGGTTGTGATCCCCGATGCCCGGTTGTAGCCGTAGGAGGCGCCGGCTCCGACGCTCAGGCTCGGATAGTAGTCCGAGCGGGCCAGCCGCGTCTCCTCCTCGCGCAGACGGATGGCAACGTACTGGTTGCGGATCGACGTATTGTCCTCCTGGGCGATGCGGTGCAGTTCGGCCAGGTCGAAATGCTCCTCGATCATCGGGATCGTATCCGCAAGCCGCCACGTCCAGCCGTCCTTGCCGGCGAGCAGGTAGCCGAGCTGACGCCGGGCCTCCTCGCTGCGGTTCTGCTGGCTCAGGTAGTCCGCACGGTCCTGCAGCCAGACGTTCTTCGACTGGAACAGCTCCAGATTGCGCACCACGCCCAGTTCCGAAGCCCGCTCCTCGCGCTGGTAACGGTTGTACGACGCATCCATCAGTTCGCGCGAAATGGAGACCTTCTCCTCCTCGAGGACCGCCTGGTAGTAGGCCGAGATGATCGACCGCAGCGTATTCTCGACCAGCACCGTCTGCGAGCCTTCGGCCTGTTGCTGCGTCAGATCGAGTTTCGACTTGGTGCGCCACACGCGGAAGCCGCCGAAAAGCACCCACGACACGTCGGCACTCGGCTGCAGGACGGTTGTCGAGAAGTCGTCACGGCCATCGCCCTGCGGATAGGTGCGGCTCCAGTTGGCGCTCGCCCCCACGGCCACCGACGGATAGAGCCCGGCGGCGCCCCACGTGTTGTTGATCTCGGCCGTACGCGTCTGCAGGGCTCCGACGCGGATGCCGTAGTTGTATTCCAGCCCGATGCCGATGGCGTCGGCCAGGGTCAATGCGTCCGACTGCTGCGCCCGGGCCCCGACCGCCAGTCCCGACAGCAGGACCACACTCCAGAGATATCGTTTCATGGTTTTCATCGTTTAGAAATCGGCATTGCGCAACTGGTCCTTGACGGCCGTTTCGACGCTTTCGGGCGTACGCTCCGGATGACGCAGCCGCACGAAGAAGAGCTTGGTGCGGTTGGCCACCTTGAGGAAGACCGGGAAGCAGGTCAGGATGAAGAACGTGCCGAAGAGGATGCCGTAGCCCAGCGTGATGGCCATCGGCAGCACGAAACGGGCGTCGCTGCTCCCCTCGCGGATCAGCGGGAAGAGCCCGGCGGTGGTGGTGAGCGACGTGAGCAGGATCGGGCGCAGACGCGAACGCGCCGCCTCGACGATCGCCTCGTCGACCTTCATCGAGAGCTTCAGACAGTCGTTGTAGCGCGAGATGAAGACCACACCGTCGTTGATGATCGTACCCGACAGGGCCACCATGCCCCAGATGGTCATCATCGAGAGCGGCGCCCCCTCGATCCAGTGGCCCCAGATGGCCGACATACATCCCACGGGGATCATCAGCGCCACGAGCGTCATCTGGAGCGTCGAGCGCAGGTAGATCACCAGAATCATGATGATGATGAACAACGCCACCATGTAGAAGCTCTTGATCGTCTCCATTTCGTCGCGCATGTCCTTCATCTGCCCCTGCTGCATGTAGGTAATGTCGGGATAACGTTCGAGGATGTCGGGCAGGATGTTGGTCTCGATCTCCTCCATGACGGGCAGCACCGAGGCCGTGGCATCCTCCATGTAGGCGTCGACGCGGATCTCCTTGCGGCCGTTGTAGTGGTTGATCGACAGCACGCTGCGCCCGGGAATGAGTTCGCACAGCTCGCCGAGCGGATACTCGCCGCTCGTCGTGCGGACCATCATCTTCGCCAGATCGCCCATCGTGCGGCGGTCCGAATCCGGGTAGCGGACGTAGAACCACACCTCGTCCTTGCCGTCCTGCAGGCGCTGGGCCAGCGAGCCGTAGAAGGCCTCGCGCACCTGCGACATGACCTGCTGCTGGGTCAGTCCGAGGCTGTAGGCCAGGGGCCGGAGGCGGATCTGCACCTCCTGACCGCCGAGCTGCGCATTGTCGATGACGTTGTAGAGGGCGTCCAGTTCGCGCAGCCGGTGCTGGAACTCGGCACTGGCCCGCTCGAGCGTGGCCAGATCGTAGCCGAACAGGCTGATCGAGACCTGCGCGCCGAAGCGGTGACCGGCTCCGATGGCGAACTTGTAGGCTGCGGGCACCGTGCCCAGTTCCCGTGAAATCAGCGCCTTGATCTCGTCCGAACCGATCTCCGAATGGTCCAGCGGGCGCAGGAAGACGACAACCGATCCGGCATGGCTACCGGTTTCGCTGCCCGAGAAGGCCGAGCCGGTGCGCATGTTGATGAGTTTGATGAACGACGGCTCGTGGTAGCGCTCCATGAGCATCGAGTCGACATGCCAGACGACCGTTTCGATGCGTTTGAGTTCGGCCACCAGCTGATCGTTGTTCGTACCGGGCTTCATGGCCAGTTCGATGTTGAAGTTGTCCTCGTTCATCGAGGGGAGGATCGTGAAGCCGATGCGTCCGCCGCCGATCAGTCCGGCCGTCAACAGGAAGCACCCCACCAGGCAGGCCAGCACCACGGTCGTATGCCGCAGCGCCCAGCGTACGAAGGGCTGG
The DNA here is from genome assembly GCA_944321945.1 of uncultured Alistipes sp. Taxonomy (GTDB): domain Bacteria; phylum Bacteroidota; class Bacteroidia; order Bacteroidales; family Rikenellaceae; genus Alistipes. The sequence continues at coordinate 68,778 of CALUNE010000006.1, read as the reverse complement.
TAGACGCGGTCGGAGATCCAGTTCAGACCGCGGTCAAACCCGCCGCGGATCCGTCCGTAGAGATTGGTCTTCGAGGGCGGAGCCAGCACCTTGGGCGAGGCGCAGTGCGAGGGGAGCATGAACATGCTCTCGAGCAGCGAGAAGAAGAGGCAGACGATCACCACGACGGCCATTTCGTACATCATCTCGAGGTTGCCCTGGATGAAGAGGATCGGCAGGAAGGCCACCAGCGTCGTCAGTACCGACACCAGCACGGCGGGCAGCACCTCCATGGCCCCCTCGACGGCCGCACGCCGCGCCGTCAGCCCCTGCTGGAAGCGCGTGTAGATGTTCTCGCTGATGACGATGCCGTCGTCGACCAGAATACCCACGATGAGGATCATGCCGAAGACCGAGATGAAGTTCATGGTCAGCCCCATGAGCGCCGCCACGACGAACATGCACAGAAAGGCCATCGGAATACCCCACGCCACCCACACCGAGAGGCGGAAGCTCAGGAACAGCGACAGACACAGCACCACGAGCAGCATGCCGGCCAGACCGTTGCTGTAGAGGATGTTGAGCTGACCGCGCAACGTGTCGAGGAAGTCGTGCATGTAATCCAGGCGGAAGCCGTTGTCGCGGGCGTTGAAGTCGCGGATGTAGTCGTGCAGATAGGCCGAGATCTCTTCGAGGTCCTCGGTGGCGAGGTTGTCGATGCGGAACATGATGTCGCGCTGGCCGTCGACGTAGCTGGCCGTGGGGATGTCCTCGAAGATCAGCCGCACGTCGGCCACGTCGCCCACGCGGATCAGGCTGCCGTCGGCATTGGCCCGCACGACGATCTGCTCGATGTCGGCGGGCGAGACCGAACGGTAGCGCGAATTGATCTTGATCTCCTCGCGGGGGTTCTTGATCTTACCGCCGTAGATGTCGATGTTGTTGGCGGCCACGGCATTCTTGATCTCCGTGAAGCTCATGCCGTAACGCTGGAGCATCTCCTCGCGGACCTCGATCGACATCTCCATGCGTGCGGGATAGCCCAGCAGCGTGACCTGCGAGATGATGCCCGAGCCCAGGAAATCGTCCTCGATGCGCTGGGCCATGCGTTTGAGGCGCATGATGTCCTCCTCGCCGCGCGTCTGCGTCAGCGACAGGAAGCCCGACAGCGAGGTGGTCTTGGTTTTGGTGATGACCGGGTTTTCGGCGCCGGCCGGGAAGTTCGAAATCTTGTCGATGGCGTTCTTGATGTCGTTCAGCACCACATCCACGTCATAATCCGTGCGGATGAGGATCGAGACCAGCGACTGGTTTTCCATCGACTTGGAGCTGATCTCCTTGATGCCGACCACGCCGCGCAGGGCGTTTTCGACGAGCGTCGTCACCCCCTCCTCCATCTCCTTGGGCGTGGCGCCCTGGTAGGTCACCGAGACCGTGATCAGGCGCGATTCCGTGATCGGGAACGACGCCTTGCGGATCGAGAACATCGCGGCGATGCCGAAGACCAGCACCAGAAAGACCAATGCCTGCGAGTAGAACGGGTAACGGACAAAAGCGGTGATGAGTTTGCGCATGTTATCTCACGTTTTGGTGAATCAGTGACTTCCGAGCAGGCGGACCTCCATCCCGTCGTAGGGGTTGACCAGCGATTCGGCCACGACGATCTCTCCGGGGGTCAGACCGCGCAGGTAGGCGTAATCCTCGTCCACGTAGACCACCTCGGCCTTGCGGGCATGGAGACAGCCGTCGGCCCAGAGATAGATCGTGCGGTCGGCGAAGAGCGCCTCGCGCGGCAGCCGCATGACCCCCTGCAGGTGGGTCGTGGCGACACGGATGCGGTAGAGTTCACCCGAGATGAGGCTCTCTTCGGGGGCCTCGACGCGGATGTAGATCTTCACGCGCTGCATGGCCTCGTCGACGAACGGCGCCACCCGGTCGACCGTTCCGCGGTACTGCTTCTCGCCGCACTCCACCGTCACCGGACACCCCCGGTAGAGATACTCCTTGTATTGGGGTTCGATGCCGGCCTCCAGCTCCAGACGGTCGGTCTGGATGATGGTGGCGATTTCGCTGCCGGGCGAGGCGATGGCCCCGACCTCCTTGGCCACGGTGAGGAAGACCCCGTCAAAGGGGGCATGAATCGCATACTTGCGCAGATTGATCTCGGCCTGCTTGACACCGTAGTAGTCCGAGATGACGTTGCGCACGGCCAGATAGACCTTCTCCTTTTCGCTGGTCACGGGAGGAAGATCGGGCAGGTCGCGGTCGACGGCAATCGAGTTGAAGAAGGCGGTCCACTTGGCCTCCTCCTCCGGAAAATCGACCGCCAGGTCGGCCAGCTGCTGCGAGAGCAGGCTCATGTAACGGCTGCGGCTGGCCATCAGTGCCGCGCGGGTATCGTCGTCGTAGAGCCGCACGAGCAGGTCGCCCCGCTTGAAGCGGGTGCCCTCGCGCAGCGGCAGGTCACCCGGCACGATCCGGGCGCTGACCTCCGAACTGAGTTTGACCGTGGCGCCGGCATAGACCTTGGCGAAGCAGCTGTACGAGACGTCGTAGTCACGCAGGGCCACCGTATCGGCCTTGACGTGGATGAGGTTTCGTTTCTCCTCGTTGATTTCGGCCACGGGCTTCGTGCGGACCATGTAGCGGAAGATGCCGTAGGTGCCGGCCACGATCAGGACGGCCACGGCCACCTGGATCAGACGATTTTTCTTCATATATCAGAATCGGTTAGGAAACAACAATACAGCAATCAGCCCGTAGAGGCCGAAGACGGCCGTCAGGGCCAGATCGATCAGCTGGAAAGGGGTATAAATCCGCACCCGCCGCCACAGCCGCAGCCCCGCGAGCAACACGACGCAACAGAGATTCGTCACCCAGAACTTCGCGACGGGATTGGGCACCGGGATCAGATGCGTGTAGCCGGGCGTGGTCATCACCCGGAACGGGAACAGACGCGCCTCGACATCGGCCTGAGGCGACGTGCGGTAGCTTGCCACCGGCAGTGCGCAGCTGTCGACCCGCCCGAAGTCCGCATCGAGGACATACATCACGCTGCTGTCGCTGCCGAGGTTCTTGTACGAACGGAAATAGCAGTTCGAGGTCAGCATGAAGCGCCCGTTGGTGGGTCCGATGGGGAGTTTGCACAGCGAGTAGTCGGTCCGCAGGACGTAAAGTTCGTTCTCCGGGGTGAAGATGTGGCAGTAGATGTCGCCCGGAACGTGGCACTTGATCTGCCGGATCTCGAAACGGTTGTCGATGGCCCGCACGCGCGGCTGACCGTGAACCATCAGCAGATGGAACAGCCGACCCGCCGCGTCGACGATGAAATAGCCGTCGTCGCGCGACTTGATCGTCGAGGGGATGCCGTAGATGTCGCGTGCCGGGGCGCGGAATCCGGCCGCGGTCAGCGCCTCGTTGAAGCGGCGGCTCTTGGCCGTATCGATGCTCAGGTCGGTCGTATGGAAGAATTCGATGCCGCGTTTTCCGATGCGGAAGAGGTCCTCGGGCAGATCGACCCCCGGATGACCGGGCTGCGACTCGAAGAGCGGCGCCAGCGGATACTCGAACCCCTTGTCGCCGATGAGCATCATGCGCCGCACGCTGCGCAGAACCTCCTGCGTGAGCGGCTGCCCCATGACCGAATCGGGCATCTGGCCGAGCATCTTCAGTTTGCGCGAATTGTTGAAGGGCAGCCGGCGCATGTATTCGGTCTCCGAGAGCGGATTGCCGGCCCGGTCGCGATAGAACATGCGCACCTCCTGCCGCAGCGAATCGTAGCGCTCCTCGGCGAAGACGAAATCACGCGTGACCTCGCTGTAATAGAGCAGGCTCTTGTTGGCACGCTTCTCGAAGCGGTTCCGGTAGAGATCGGGCAGGTAGAAGCCCAGAACCAGGATGGTGGTGAAGACCAGCAGCACCCGAACGATTTTGGCTGTCATAGGATTCCTTTGTTGAAGCGGTAAGCGGTGAAGAGGACCGAGAAGCTCGAGACGAGCGTCAGGCCGGCGAAGATTTCAAGCAGCACGTCGACGCCGCCGATCGGATAGCGGCGCATGAAGATCGAGACCAGCATGCCGGCAACGACGAAGTAACCGAACCGGTATCGGCCGACGGGTTCGAAAGCCATCATGGCGATCCAGAAATAGGCCGTCATGCCGCCGAGGACCCATACCAGCATGGTTTTCAGCGCCGGAACGAGGATCTCGCCCGGGAGCCAGACGGCCCCCAGCCCCGCGAAGAGAGCCAGACAGATGCCGACCAGCAGCGTCAGCAGCACGAAGCCGTAGAGGACCATGCTGTAGATGACCACCGTGGGCGGCATCGGCAGATGGAGCGAGAGTTTGATGCGTTTGTCGGTCACCTCGGGCAGGAACTGCGAGCAGCCGATCAGCACGGCGGCCAGCAGCGGCACGAAGCGGAAGAGGTCGAAAAAGCGCACCTTGCCGACAATCACCTGGTAGAAGAAGAACGGGGCATCGGCCCGCACGCCCGAAGCCACCCCGGCCAGGATGCCCACGACGGCAGCCACGCCGGCGACGAGGGCGATGAGGGCGAACCAACGGGTTTTGAGCCACTCTTTATAGATCAGATGGAGTATCATGTCAGAATCATTTTTTGAGGTTGCGTTCCGAGCCGAGGCCGGGGATGGCCAGCACCCCGATCAGGCCGTAGAGGCCCAGCAGCAGTGTGACGACCAGATCGGCCACGACAAAGGGGTTTCGGAGCGATTCGCCGCGCCGCCTGAGCAGCAGCGCCAGCACCCCGCACCAGACGAGGTTGAGCAGTGCCCAGCCCCACCCCTCGGGTCCCGAGAAGCGAAGTCCCTGCCACGGGGTCAACTGCACCGTCAGCGGGAACAATACGCGGGCGATCCGTTCGCGGGTCAGATTGCGGCGCTGAGGATGCTCCACCGTGCAGCTGTCCAGCATCCGGAAGTCAAGATCGGTGACATAGTAGTCCGTGCGGTCGGCGCGCTCGTAGACGAACTTGCGGAAAAGCAGCGTCGAGCGCATCGCCACGCGCAGATGCCGGGCCGACGGAAGCTCCAGGCGCCGGAACGTATAGTCGCGGTCCATGCGGTAGAGCGTGCCGTCGTCGGCCAGCGCCAGAGCCAGCAGTTCGGGACGGTCGCAGAAACTCAGGTTGCGCAGCCGGCAACCCTCGGGCAGCGCAATCGGCTCGACCTCGGGCTCACCGCCGCACATGCCCATCCGGTAGAGGCATCCGCGGGCATCGAGCAGGAAATAGCCCAGAGCCTCGGCATCCGCCGCATCGGTCGGCTTCCAGGCCCACGCGCAGGGTCGGACGAAGCCCGCCGCATCGAGCGCCTTGCGGAAACGGAGGCTCTTCTCCCGGTCGACCCGGTTGGAGGGGGCGTCGATGAACTCGATCCCCTCCTCCGCGAAGCGGAACAGATCGTCGGTGCGGTAATCCTGCGAACGGTAGCTCAACTTGTCGGAGAGATCCATCAGACCGTAGCTGCGGTCGCCGCGGTCGCCGAAGTACATCGTGAAGTCGGCGGCGGAGACCTCCTCGGGAGTCAGTCCGACGCCGCAGAGCGTTGCCGGAAGACGTCCCTCGAAGATCAGCTGCGAAGCGTTCTCCAGCACGGCCAGCGTATCGGCCGCATCGGCCGTGTATTCGTTGCCGCGCGTATCGCGGATCGTCCACGAGCGGCCGCCCGCATGGTCCGCGGCCGACGCGTAATCGGGTTGTGAAATGAGGAAGTCGCCCAGGCGTTCGGCGTAGACCACCTTCATGTAGGAATAGTAGCCCCGCGCGGGAATGAGCCGCCCGAAGAGCGACGGCAGCACCATCACGGCGGCAAGAGCCGCAAACAGCACGGCAATCAGACGTATGCAATTTCGACCCATAGCTCAAAGACCTTTGCTGAAACGGTACGACGAAAAGAGCAGCAGCGGGAACGATGCCACGGCCATCACCGCCAGCGGCACGATCATCCGGGCGTAGGAGCCGACGGCCTCGCCGCACACCACCAGGGGTGACAGTACGAACCAACCCACCAGCGCATAGATCAACTGCCGCCAGCGATGGGGTTCGAGCGCCACCATGGCGACGAAGTTGTAGGCCGGATAGGCCGCCACGAACCACGGCGCCACGGACTGCAGCACCGGCCGCGTGATCTCGGCCGGGAAGAGAGCGACGTTGCGTGCGACGAACAGCCCGAAGAGGATGAGGTTGGCCAGCGTGATCATCACCACGCCGTAGAGGGCCATGCCGAGAATGAGCCGCGTATTGGAGGCCGGCAGGTGGAGCGTCAGCCGGATGCGGCGGTTCGAGACCTCGGGCAGGTACTGCGTCACCCCCACGCAGAGGGCGATCAGCACCGGCACGTAGAGCAGCATGCGGTAGTAGATCAGCGGCGGATTGTCGTAGAGCACCCGCAGCATGTAGATCTTGGCTCCGAAACGTTCCATGCCGTTCTCGACCCGCAGGAAGAGATACAGCACCGCGGCCACGCCCAGCACCACGGCCGCCAGCCAGGTCCAGCGTGTCTTGAGCCACTCCTTGTAGAAGAGATGTTGGATGATCATGGCGCGTCAGTATTTACCCGTCAGACCGATGAAGGCATCCTCCAGCGTGAGCGTCTCGCGATGGAAGCCTTCGGGAACAATGCCGTGATCGTGCAGCAGGGTGCGGATCTCCTCCTCCGAAGCATAGGTGTAGAGCTCGCAGCGGCGGTTGAGCCGTTCGAGGTTCACCACCCTCCGGTCGCCGGCCAGATCGCCCGTCGCGGCATCCGTATCGAAGAAGAAGCCCTTGAAATCGCGCTGGAAATCGCTCAACGGACCCTGATAGAGAACGCGGTTGTAGTCCATGATAAGGATGTCGTCGATCAGACGCTCCATGTCCTGGATGATGTGCGAGGTGAGGAAGACCGTCTTGCCGCGCGACTTGGCGTACTCGCGCAGGTAGTCGACGAACAGCCGCCGGTAGCCGGGGTCGAGTCCCAGCGAGAAGTCGTCCAGAATCAGCAGATCGGGATCCTGTGCCAGGATGAGCCCCAGCGCCACCTGGGCCCGCTGTCCGCACGACATGCTCGCGATCTTCTGCCGCGGAAGGATCTTCAGGCGGTTGATCAGGTTGAAGTAGGCGTCGCGGTCCCAGCGGGGGTAGAAGCCCGAATAGAACTTCTCGATCTGGTGAACGTTCATGAACGAATACTGGATGTGGCCCTCGATCAGATAGCCGATGCGGCTCTTCGTGGCGGGCGACAGATGCTGCGTGTCCTCGCCGTAGATCAGGCACTGCCCCGAGCGCGGAGCCAGGAAGCCGTTCAGGATGTTGATCGTCGTACTCTTGCCGGCGCCGTTCTTGCCCAGCAGTCCGAGGATGCGCCCCTCGCCCACCGCAAAGTTCAGATTCTCGTACACCAGTTTCTTGCCGTAGTAGTGCGTCAGGTTGCGGCACTCTATCACATTCGTGCGTGTTTCCATTTCGGTCCGTATCTTTGGTTGTCAAATCATCGTTTGATGAATGCCACGCCCCGGCCGGGGAGCAGATCCTCGTAGGTATAATAGCTCTCGCCGGTCACCGTGTCGTAGACATCGACGGTCGTCGTGCCCTTCGTCCGGTCGTAGAGGTAGACCACCGTGCAGTCGTCGGCATCCTTGAGGCCCGTACCGCCGATCAGCACGAAGACATCCAGGATCTCGTACTTTTCGTCGTAGGTTCGAAAGGGCGTGGGCTCCGCTTCGAACTGCGTGATGTTCAGGTAGTCGAAGCGCATGATCCGATTCTTCGTGGCGTAGAATCCGTAGCGCACCGAGTAGGCGCCGAACCACACCCGGGCTTCGCGGCCCACCTCCTCCGGAATCGGAACCACGCTCTTGAGCGTCAGCGGCTCGTTGCCCGACGAGGAGGCCTTCGCGTTGTAGACGTAGAGGAAATACGCCTCGCCGCGGCGCACGACCAGATGCATCAGATAGGGGTTGTTGTTACCCTTGCCGGTGGCTTCGGCGAAGGCTCCGCAGATCTCGTCGGCATGCAGCACCTCTTCGCCGTCGGCACCGGGCAGCGGCGTGGCCGGCTTGTTGTACTGCTGCAGGCAGCCCAACGTACCGTCCTCATAGCGCACGGCGATGGCCCGCTTGTAGCGCATGAACTGCTTCGAACCCACCGCCTGCTCGACGCCCTCGGCCATGACGAAGGCCTGGTCGTCGAAGACCGGCGTCTTCGTGTCGGTGCCGTTGTACATGTGGAGGCGTCCGTCGGCCAGCACGTACTTCGCACCACCCGAGGAATAGAAGGCCTCCGTGACGTCGATCGTCGGGGAGCTTCCCACGTAGATGCGGCCGACGATGGGCGACACCACCTCGCCCATGTTGGCCGTAAAGTCCTGTTCGCCGGGTTCGGTGTCGACCATGCTTACCGAGGCGCCGTAGCCGGGTCCGCGGTCGGTGAAGAGCAGCAGTTCGGACTTCATGCTCAACGCACCGCGGAACTCGCCGTCGATGCGCTGCGAGGAGCCGTTCACGCGTTCGACCATGTCGGGGAACCAGCGCGTGAAGCCGTTCTTGGGCGAGATCGACGACGAGGAGGTTCCCGTCGTCTGGATCGACATCCACTCCAGACGTCCGTCCGCCGTTTCGTAGACGGCCACGAACTTCGGGGCATAGCCGTTCTGCACCTTGAACTCGAAGGTCTTGCGGTATTCGAGTCCGTTGACATGGTTGCGCACGACGAAACTGCCCGGGATATTGCTGTTGAGCGAGCAGCCCTTCGGAAGATAGATCTCCCAGTCGAGATCCTTCTGGGTGGAGATCTCCTCGCCGTAGCCCACGATCCAGCGGTAGTCGTAGTCGTCGGGGTTGGCCCCTTCGGGCAGGTTGACTGTCGGGCTGCACGTGAAGCGGTCGCCCAGATAGAGGTCGTCCTCGATCTGAATGCCCTCGACCGAAAGTACGTAATCGGGTTCGGCCCCGATCACCCCGTCGCGATCGCCGTAGCACGAAGCCAGGGCCAGCGCGGCAAGAATCAGAAAGTAATATCGCATATTCATGGTTTGCAAGGCTTTCGGGTTATTCATCGAAATAGATTCGGTTGCCGGTCTGCGGATCGATCACCTCATTCTGTTCGAACCAGTCGATGCAGAGTTCGATCCAGTAGTCGAGCAGCAGGCTTGTGCCGGCATCCTCCCACTCGGGATCGGTGATGCCGCTCACCTCGAGGAACTTGACGCACTTGGCCGGATAATAGGTATATTTCGAGAGTTTGGAGGTATTCTCCCAGAAGGCCGGCGGCGTGTTGACGTTCTTCACGAACGAGATGTCGACATACTGGTATTCGGCCATGCCGACGGCGAAGTTCTCGTTGGGCACCAGTTCGACGCGGAGCTTGTAATTGTCCGTTTCGTTGAGCCGGGCGATGTGGATCGTCACGCGGAACGTATCCTCGTAGAGCCCCTTGTGGAAGATCTGGCGTTCGTCGAGCGAATACTCCACGCCCTGGGTGGCGGCCTGCGAATACTCCTCGTTGACCCGCACGCGGTATTCGCGGTCGTTCTCATAGTCGATCAGGCCGGTCAGCCGCACGGGGATCTCCAGTTCGTAGTCAGCGGATCCGACTCCCAGAAAGTAGGCGTTGAATTCGTAGGATTCGGGATAGGTATTGGGGCGGAAGACCCCCTTGGCGATGTTCAGCGACACGCGCGAGACATCGTAGACTTCAATTTCGCGTTCGCGGCACGATCCGAGCAGGAGCGAAGCCGCAAGCAGCAGGCAAAGCGTCGTTTTCATGGTTCTGAGCGCATTTTAGTTACCGAAATCATTCTCGTCGTCCGGACGCGGGAAGGTGTAGACCGCCGGATCGAGCTCGACGGTGTTTCCGTTGTAGAGGCCGTTGTCGACCCGCGTGAGGTTCAGCCGCTTGTAGTAGAAGAAGAGCTGACCCTCGCCCTTGAATTCGCAGATATACTCGCGCGTGAGGGCCGTACGGATCATTTCGGCCGAGGCCGACTCGGCAAGAGCCGTCGTACCGCGATGCTCGCGGAAGGTGTTCAGCCAGGTGAGCGGTGCGGGATCGAGCGTCGGATCGTTGAGGATCGCCTCCTCGACAATCAGGTACATCTCGCTCAGCTTCAGCATCGGCGTGCAGGCCGTGGGATACTTGTAGCTGTCGGCCGCCAGCGCCGAACGCTTGTACTTGATCATGTTGAGGTTGTTCATCGAGTTGAGCGCCGTCCAGGCACTCTTGCGCACGTCGCCCTCCTCGTAGCAGGCATTCGAACGCAGCAGATCCTGGGCCAGTCCCTCGTAGTAGGTCCGGGCCGAGAGCGTAATCTGGTCGTTGTCCAGCGCGAAGACCAGTTCGGGCGTGAAGACGCGGTTCGAGCGCAGCTCCTCGCCGTAGGCATCCGTCTGGACGATCTCCTCGCCGGTGATGAAGCGGAACTTGCCCGAATCGATCACCACGCGGGCCTCGTCATAGGCCGTGGCGTAGTCGTTGCGGTAGAGGGCGATCCGCGCCCGCAGCGCACACACGGCATAGAAGTTCATCCGCTTGGTGCGGTCGTACGAGACGTAGACATCGCGCGAGGTGGCGCCCGTGACGATCGGGTCGCGCGTCTCGAGCAGATCGCGCGCCTCCGAGAGATCCGCCATGATCAGATCGAGCAGGCGTTCGGTCGGGATGCGTTCGCCGATCGTGGCGTCCCACGTGGTCTTCCAGGGGACGTTGTTGGCCGTCGGATCGACGTTCCACGCCGCATTGAACATCCGCACCAGATCGAAATACATGTAGGCGCGCAGGGCCAGCATCTCGCCCAGCATGATCTCGCGCACCCCCTCGTCGAAGAGCGGACGGGTCTCGCCGCGGAGCTTGTCGATCACCAGATTGGCGTTGAAGATCGTGTTGTACATCCGCAGCCAGATGTCCTCGATGATGGGTTTCGAGGTCTCGCTCGTGTATTCGTAGGCGGCCCAGCTGCGACGCGTTTCGTTGTCGCCCGAGACCGTATACTGCTGCGTGAGGGGTTCGAGAGCCGTCAGGGCGACGTAGCCGCCGTAGAGCGAGGCGTCGCCCATGTTGATGTAGACGCCCGTCGCCGAAGTATAGTAGCCCTCGGCCGTGGAGTACATGTCGTCGACACTCACCTCCGAACGGGAGGTGACGTCGAGCCAGTTGCCGCAGGAGCCGAGCGCCAGCGCCGCGGCCAATATGCCGAATTTCATCGATTTCATGTGGTTCATGACTGTCCGGTTTAGAAGTTGACCTGTACGGAGAAGCTCATCGTCCGTGCGTAGGGATACGTAAGACCGCGCTCCTGACGGATCGTCGAGAGATAGAAGAGTTCGTTGGCCGTGAGCTGGAGCCTCAACATCGAGATGCCCTTCCAGCCCCACCGCTCGACGGGGAAGGTGTAGGCCACGCGCAGCGACGAGAGCGAGAAGCGGTTCTCACGCTGCACGAAACGCGACGTGGGACGCGTCGGCGTCGTATCGTCGATGGCCTTGTAGCGGGCCACCTGTCCGGGTTCCTTCCAGCGTTCGGTCAGCGCCCGCACGTCGTTGTTGACCGTGGCATCCGTGCCTTCGATCTTCTCGTGGAGCGTATAGTTGTAGCGGTCGGCACCGAACGAATAGTTGAACGTGGCGCCCAGTTCCAGCTCCTTGTAGCGGAAGTTGAAACCCGTATAGCCCTCGAGCGTGGCTTCGCCGACGCCGACGGGCACCATGTCCTCATAGCTCCACTCGTCGGTCCGGATTCCGTCCTTGGTGAGGAACTCCTCGCGGCCCGTTCCGGGGTTGATGCCCAGGCTCCGCACGGCGTAGATCGTATTGAGCGACTGCCCCTCCTCGAACAGGAAGACGTTCGTATCACCTTCGCTCTCGACACGCTGGCCGACCATCTCGTTGTAGTTGCGCAGCATGTTGGAGATCTTGCTCAGGATGTTGGTGTTGTGGCGGCCGTTGAAGGTCAGCGAGAGGAGCATGTCCTGCGTGCGGATGGGCGTGAGGGCCATCGAGAAGTCGATACCCTTGTTGACGATGTCGCCCTGGTTGACCTTCAGCTCCGAGAAGCCGATCGACGGGGCGATGGTCACCGACGTCAGGCTTCCGCGCGTGGTGTTGTAGTAGTAGTTCATGTCGAGGTTGAGCAGGCCGTTGAGCAGCGTCATCTCCAGACCGACGTTGCGGTTGAAGGTCGTCTGACACTCCAGCTCGGGGTTGCCCAGCACCGAGATGCTCGTACCGAACAGATTGCCGTAGACGGGCTTCAGATAGGTGTACATGCTCATGGCCTGGTTCTGCGTGAAGCTCTGGTTGCCCGTCGTACCGATGTTGGCGCGCAGGGCCAGCAGCGAGAAGAGACCGTTCGAGCGCATGAAGGCCTCGTTGTGGAGGTTCCAGCGCACACCCACCGACCAGTAGGGGGCCGTCTGCTGCTTGGTGCCGTAGATCGACGAGCCGTCGATACGCCCCGTCAGATCAATCAGATAGCGGTTGTCGTACGAATAGTTGGCATTGAGATAGGCGCCGGCCGAGCGGACGATCGATTCGTTGCCCGACGGACGCGAATCGGCCTCATACTGCACGGCATACGACAGATAGTCGAGCGCATCGTCCATGAATCCCGTGACGACATATCCGTCGCTTTCGCGGTTGACCTCGCGGATTTCGCTGCCCAGCACCGCCTGCAGCAGGTGTTTGCCGACCTCCTTCGTATAGGAGACCATCAGTTTGCCGGCCAGCGTCATGTCGGTCGAATTGCTCAGCGAGTATTTGCCGCGGGCGTAGAGCACGCTCGGATCCGAGACATCGTTGTCGTTGTTCTGGATGTAGGAGTAGCTCATCGGCGAGGCATAGATGTCCGTGCGGCTGAAATCGCTGCTCACCGAGAAGTCACCGCGAACCTTCAGCCCCGGAATGACCGTCCAGTCGATGGCCGTGTTGTTGGTGACGTTCATCAGGTCGTCCTTCGTGAAGCTGCTCAGGTAGCGGGCCTCGTAGACGGGCGAAAGCTGCGACGAGGTGACGGCCAGCTGCATGCCGTCGGGAGCCACGTTGCGCAGCGAGAGCGTGCGGTAGTAGTTGCCGTCGGCATCCTTCTCGCGGTGATACGGCAGGGCCTTCGTGTAGTCGGCAAACGAACCGTAGGGCGATTCGGAGCTCTTCGTGGCCGAGAACTGCAGGTCGTTCGTAATGCGCAGGCTCGAGTGCGAATAGATGAGCTTCGTGCCGGCGCCGTAGGTCATACGTCCCGACTCCTTCATCACGCCGTCGTTCTGGCCCAGGGAGAGGTTGACCTGATAGCGCACGTTGCCCTGGTTGGCGCGCAGCCGGTTGACGCTTCCCTCGATGATGATCGAGTGGCGCTGCTGCAGACCCACGCGCAGGGGTTTCGACAGCCAGTAGGTATCCACACCCGAGAGAATCTCCTTGCGGATCAGGTTGTAGGAGTTGGCGTAGCTGCCGCCGTCCTCATCCAGGACCGGAGGATCGAACAGGCCCGACAGCCGCTGGAACTCCAACGCCTGCGAGGCATTCATCAGGTTGTAGGACGAGAGGTCGGGGATGCTGACACCGCCCGTGAGCGTGTAGCTCACGCGCAGCACGCCCGGTTCGGGGTTCTTGGTCTCGATGACGATGACGCCGTTGGCGGCGCGCGAACCGTAGATGGCCGTGGCCGAGGCATCCTTGAGGATCGTCACGCTCTGGATGCGGTTCATGTCCAGGTCGTAGATCTGCTGCACCTTGACCTCGAAGCCGTCGAGGATGAAGATCGGCAGACTGGTCATCGTCTTCAGCGTGCTGCCCGAGATCTCGGGGAAGCTGTTCTGACCGCGGATCTCGATCTGTTCGGGGATGTAGTTCGGGTCCGAGCCGAAGACTCCGCGCACGTCGACCACCTGGAACGAGGGGTCGAAGACCTTCAGCGCATCGAAGAAGCTCGTGCTGTTGACCGTACGCAGCTCCTCGCCCTTGACCACGACGGCCGTACCCGTGAAGCTGTTTTTCGCCTTGGGCATGAAACCCGTGACGACCGTAGCGGCGATGTTGTTGATCTCGGGTTCGAGGTAGATGTCGAACGAAGGCTGGTTGTTGACCTCGATGGTCTGGGTCTTCATGCCGACGCACGAGACGATGATCGAAGCAGTGCCCGAGGGCAGTGACAGGGTAAAGAAGCCCTGTTCATCGGTCGAAACGCCGTTGTGCGTGGCACCCTTCTGAACCACCGACGCGTAGGATACGGGGCGTTTGTTCTCGTCCAGGACGTAGCCCGAAACGGTGAACCGCGGTGCAGCGGGTGTGGGGGTGGCGGCCGGGGCGGAGGCCGAAGCGGCGTTGCGTGCCACGGAGACCACGATCGTATGGTCGACGATGCGGTAGCTCAGGCCGGCGGCCTTGCACAGGCGGTCGAGAATGTCGCGCAGATCGGCATTCGTGGCGCGGAACGTCACCACGCGCCGGTCATCGACATTCTGGTTGGCATAGAAGACCTGGTAGCCCGAAGCCTTCTTGATCTGCTGGAAGACCTCGCTCAAGGGCTTCGAGGCGACATTGATCGATATTTTCTGAGCCAGGGCCGAAGCGGGGATCAGCACGACGGCTGCCGCAAAGAGCAACCGCACGAACCCCTTCAGCAGGCCGGCACTCAATTTTTGCGTATGTTTCATCATGATCGTTGCGTTTTTAGAGCTGGTTGGCTTGCACGGAGACTGCCGGAATCGGCCAGGTGTAGTCGTCTGCGGTCATCGCACGCTCGGTGCCGTCGTATTGCGGGATGGAGGTCCGGTTCAGCCGCTTGTAGTAATGGAAGAGCTGGCCTTCGCCGAAGAAGTCGCGCCGGTATTCGAGCTCGACGTATTCGAGCAGCTGCTCGGGCGTGAAGGCGGGATCCGCCAGCCGGTCGGCCACCTCCGTCACGTCGCGGGCCTGCTGCATCTCGACGAGCCGTGCGGCGGCCGTCGCCGCGTCCGCATCGCCCTGGCGCACCAGCGCCTCGGTGCGGATCAGCGCCATCTCGCCCAGCTTGATGAACGGAATGCGGCACGGCAGCACCTGCTCCGAACCGCCGGTCGACGTATAGCCGCTCAACACCGACTGCGGGCCGAACTTGCGTGACATCAGCACACGGTCAGGCTGGCTGTTGTCGAACCAGTCGCGGTAACGCGTGTCGCGGCTGTCGGTGAAGAGCCCGGCGTAATGGGCCGTCACCTCGGCGCCGCCCTCGCCGTAGAGCTTGTCGGTCAGTTCGTCGAAACCGCCCGGCAGGGTCGACACGCCGAAGAGATGTTCGCGCGAGAAGCTGTAGTCGTCGCCGTATTCGCCCGGGGCGCAGAAATAGAAGAGCCGGTAGGTCTTGTCGACGAGGGTCAGGTGCTCGAAGACCTCCTCGGCACAGGCGGCCGCCTGGATGTAATCGCCCATGTAGAGGCAGACGCGGGCCCGCATGCCGCGTACGGCATAGTAGTTCATGCAGAAGGTGCGCAGCCGCGAATCGATCTCACCGGGAAGCACCGACGAGAGGGAGTAACCCTCGAAGATGGGATCCCGGTCCTTGAGCTCTTCGGCCGCACGGTCCAGATCGGCGAGGACCCGCTCCACGAAGAGCCGTGTCGAGAGGGGTTCGGAGACCGTCATGCCGAAATGCGTCATGTAACGGAGCCCGACGAAGTCCGGATCGACGGTCCAGGCCGGATGGAAGAGCCGCAGCAGTTCGAAATGCAGGGCGGCACGCAGTCCGTAGAGTTCACCCGTGATGATGTGTTTGCGGTCCTTGTCGTTGAAGACGACGCGGGTGTTTTCGATGTGTTCGATGAGGTTGTTGCAGGCCGCGATGGCGCGGTACATGTCGACGTAGGTCTGCTCGATGGCTCCGGCGAACGTTGCGTCGGCATAGTCGAGCGATGCGGCGGCCGTCTGGAGCGCATCCGCCGGTCGGAAGTTCTGCCCCATGAACTCCACCTCGCCCACCGACAGCGTCCGTCCGTAGAGGCTCTCGGCGCGCAGCTGCGTATAGATGTCCGTCAGGGCGTTGAGGTAGGCGTTCTCGTTCCGGAAGAAGCGGTCTTCGGGAACGGACGAGCCGTCGGGCGTGATGCCGAACCAGTCGTTGCACGACACCGTCACCGCACACGCAAGCAGCATACATATTTTTTTCATCTTCATGGCTTCATCATTTAGCGGTTAGAAGGTCGCACGCAGCGACAGGGTGACATTGCGCGAGAAGGGATAGACCGTACCGCGCTGGCGGTCGACGCTCGACCGATAGAAGAGGTTGTTGCCCGTCACGTAGAGGGCCAGGTTGCGCAGCCGGATCTTCTCGATGAGCTGCGAGCGGAAGCGGTAACCCACCTGCAGCGAGGAGAAGTTCAGCGCATCGAGACGTTCGACGAAGCGCGACAGCCGGGCCGGATCGCCCTCGAACGGGTGACGCAGCGAGCTCTGCAGCGCACGCCGGTCGAGATTCTGCAGCGCACTGCCGAACTGCACGTCGTAGAGCGTCTGGTTGAAGATCGAGCCGCCGATGCGGTAGTCGAAGGCGGCGCCGAAGGTCAGCTGCCGCCAGTTGACGCTCACGCCGAAATTACCCGTCAGATCGGGATCCGTCGTACCGACGATCGTTGCGGGGCCCGTGACGCGTTCGACCGTTCCGTCGAATGAACTCGGCACGGCACTCACCGCATTGACCGACTCACCCTCGACGAGCGGAGCTTCGTCGGCAGCCAGACCGGCGTTGTACCAGGAGGCAAAGTAGCCGGGCAGCTCCTCGATCCGGTTGCGGTTGTGGCTTCCCGCGGTGAAGAGAGCGACGGAGAATCCCGGACGTTCGTAAACCCGTGCATTGAGATAATACTCGATGCCGGAGTTGCGGATCCGCCCGCCGTTGGAGACGTTGTAACGGTATCCGGTGGCCTGGTCGAGCGGTTCGACGGTCAGCAGATCCCTGGCGTCGTTCCAGTAGAGGTTGACGCGCAGATCGATGCGGCGGGCCATGGAGGCCTGCAGCGAAAGGCTGCGGTTGACGCCCGTGCGCCACTTGAGCGAGGGGTTGGGCATGCAGGCGATCGACGATCCGATCAGGTAATAGTTGTAGATGTATTCGTTGCCGATGTTGCTGCTGTAGGAGACCACATAGTCGGAGCTGGCGGCATCGACGGCGCCGGTGGTGCCGTAGGCGGCGGCCAGCGTCAGCCGGTCGAGCCACCCGGCATCCCGCAGGAAGGATTCCCGGGCGATGTTCCAGGCCACGGAGACGCCGTAGAAGAGGGCCGTGCGATTCTGCGGAGCGAGCATCGACGAACGGTCGAGCCGCGCCGAAGCCCGCACCTCGTAACGGTCGTCGAACGCATAGTAGGCCTCGAGCGAGCCGCCGGCCGTACGGTCGTAATACCGCCACGCGTAGGGATCCGTATCGAAATCGTAGGACTGCGTGAAGGAGATGTAGCCCATCTTGTCGGTGGTGATGCCCACGCCGGCATAGCTCTCCATGTTGTAGACGCCGCCGAAGAGGTCGGCCGACAGCGAGGCGCCGTAGGACGAACGGCCGCTCTGCCCGGCATAGGTCAGGGCCAGACGTCCGTCGAAGGTCTGCGTCGCCGAGCGGGCGATGCCGTAACGTCCGGTGTAGGTGCCGGCCGGTGCCGAGGCGTAGCGCCACGACGAAGGCGAGACGTAGGTATCCGTGCGGATCTGGTCGCGCACGTAGGAGAAGCGGCCGTTGAGGGCGAATCCCGCCCCCAGATCGAGCGACAGGCGCACGTTGTCGAAGACCGAATAGGTCTTGTTGCGGTGGAACGACCCGAGCGAAAGCTCGTAGAGCGGATTTTCGAACTTCCGCAGATCGTCGTCGAAGCCCATCGTCTTGAGGTATCCGCCGCGGCCGTTGCCGGGTTCGAGCCAGGCCGGCGTGCGGGCGTAGTCGCCGAACGAACCGAAGAGCTTCGAATCGGTCTCAACCTTGTCGTAGGTCAGTTCGTTGGAGATGCGGAACGACTTGTAGCGGTACTCGATGTAGGCGCCGATGCCGAGAATCTCCCTCTCCGAACCGCGGAGAACCCCCTTGTTGGAGGGCGAAATACGTCCCGTGAGGGCATATTTCACATGGTCGTCGCCGCCGTCGATCGTGATCTTGTGGCGGTGGCTGAAGACCGGACGGGTCAGCTCCCGCGGCCAGTCGGTATTGGTTCGCGCCTCGAGATACTGCTGCATCGAAGCGGCGCTTCCCGTCGTCAGCCCCTCGCGCTGCAGCAGTCCGAGCCCCTCGGCTGCGCTCATCAGATGATACGACGACAGATCGGCCCACTCGACGATGCCGTCGAAGCTGTAGCGGATCTTCATCGGCCCCTTGACGGGTTTGAAGGTCTCCATCTCCACGACGCCGTCGGCACCGCGGATTCCATAGCGCGTCAACGAGGCGGGGTCCTTGCGGATGATGATCCGCCGCACGTCGTTGATGTCCATGTCGAAGAACTTCCGTGCATCGACCAGGGCTCCGTCGATGACGTAGGTCGGCCGTGCAGGCTTCGAGCGCTCGTCCCGCCCCCAACGTTTCGAGCCCCGAAGCGTCATCTCTCCGGCACCGTAGAGCGGACTGGCCCCCTGATTCTCCTCCCAGGAGGTGCCGATCGACGGTTCATAAAATGAAATCGCGTCCCAGAGATTCACCGGATTGATGGCCCGTAGCTGCGCGGCCGTAATCACCAGATCGGTCGAATGTTCCGCTTCGACCTCATATGTGCGTCGTATGAGTGCAGAGTCCCCGTTCTGAAGGGGGGGGGTGGCTCCTGTCACGGACCCTGCCAGCAGAAGCAGGGCCAGACCTCCGATCGGACGCAGCACAAAAGCGAAATTCAACGTGTAGATTTGCTTCATTTCATCGGCTTGGTTTTAAGGGTTAAACATCGTGGGTCAGCGTTTGTCGAGGTAGAGAATCCCCTCCTCGAAGCGCAGCGTAACGGGAATGTAGGCCTCGTGGAGGACGCGGAACAGATAGTCCGACGTACCTTTCATGCTGATCTGACCCGAAAACGTATATTTTTCCAAAGCAGGATCGGTGATTTCGTAACGGAAGTCGTACCATCGCGAGACGGTACGCAGCACGTCACCCAGGGGGGTGTTGTCGAAGACGAACTCGCCCTCCATCCAGGCCGTATACCGGCGCGTATCGACGCGGGTGACCATCGAGCGGGAGGTGGCGAGATCGTGCGAGAACTGTTCGCCGGGACGCAGCAGCAGCTCCCGGCAGACGGTTTGCGACGATTCGTCGAGGATCCGCACGCTTCCCTCGACGAGCGTCGTATGGTGGAGGGATTCGTCCTCGTAGGCCGAGACGTTGAAGCGCGTGCCCAGCACCTGAATGCGGTAGCCGCTGACCCGCACGTAGAACGGACGGTCGGCATCGTGCGCCACTTCGAAGAAGGCCTCGCCGCGGAGCTCGACCTCGCGGCTGTGCGCATCGAAGACCGACGGATAGATCAGTTCCGATTCGGCGTTGAGCGTCACGACGGTACCGTCCTCCAGACAGACCGAATAGAAGCCGCCGCGCGGGATGACCAGCCGGTTCTGCACGGCGCGGGTTCCGGCGTCGGCCGAATATTTCAGGCGTTCGGATCCGTCGTTTTCGATACGGCCGCCGGCCACGTCGAGCGAGAGGTTCTCGCCCCGGCCCAGGTTGTAGCAGGTGTCGTTGACGATCAGCATGGCGCGGTCCGATGCGGGGAGGTATTCCCGGGCCAAGAGATCGCAGACGCGCTCCGTCTCGTGGTCGTTGCTGAACTGCTGCCAGACGACCCCGGCCACACAGAGCAGGATGACCGCCGCAACAGCCGCATAGCGTATCGGGAACGAGGACCGGGAGACGGCAGGTCGCGACACGAGCGATTTGCGCAGTTCGGCGAACGTCTCGTCGACACGCAGCGGCCGGTCCTCACGCCGGGTTTCCGCCTCACGGAGCCGCTCGTAATAGGCCCTGTGACGTGAGTCGGCCCGCAACCACGCCTCGAACGCCGCCCGTTCACGGGCATCGGCCGTATGATTGCGCACCTTGCGCAGGAGGTTCCAATCGATCGATTTGTCGGACATGCTTCTATCGGTAAGGCCGCTCCGCACGCGACATCATGTCGGAGCGGGTCCGCAGGCCGGCTCTTCGGAACCGGGAATGCGTAGCGACAAAAAAACTACTGAATTCCGCCCCTGCAGGGGGCGCGTTCAGTAGTAATACACATTGATCGGAAAAAAGGGGGACAAATCGGAAACTTTTTTTTCAAAAAGTATCCGCCCGGGCGATTTTACTTTTCGTCCATGTCGTCGCGCAGGGTTTTCAGAGCCCGTTTCAGATGGGTTTTGACGGTCGATTCGGAGACACTCATCTCCAGAGCAATCGCCTTGGTGTGCATGTTGCGGACGAAATGGAGTTCGAGGGCTTCGCGGCCGCGTTTGGGGAGGAGCTTCAGCGCGCGCAGCAGCCACTGGTGGCGCAAAAGACCCAGGTCGTCCATACCGGGCTCTTCGAGCAGGGAGTCGATTTCGGCCATGGCTTCGGCATATTTGACATCGTTGCGGTCGCGGATGCCGAGCGAACGCAGATAGTTCAGACAGTTGCTGCGCACCAGCCGGAAAAGCAGGGCGGCGAGATTGCCGTTTTCGCGGATCTTGTCCGCATTGTTCCACACCCAAAGGAAGGCGTCGTGGACCAGATCCTTGGCGGTTCCGGAGTCGTAGGTATACTGCAAGGCGAAGCGGTGCAGCAGGGGCATATAGAATTTGTAGACCTCCTCGAAGTGGTCCACATCATGCTGCTTGATTCGTGACACGGAAATCTTCATCTCATTACCTGTCACCCGACGGTCCGCGGACGGGACTGGACGGATTTACCTAACTCAATTTACAAAGTTAACGGTTTTTATGTAAAAATGGACTTTTCAAACAAAAAAATAGCACCTTTTAACATCACTTTTTGCCGAAATCGCCGCCAGAAGGCCCTCTGCGGGACGAAAGTTTCATCCCGGAAGAGGTCGCCACACGGTTACAAAATGTTACTTCGCGACCGATGGAGCGGCTTCGGTCCGTTTCTTGCAGGGATGCAGGGCATGACCTCCCCGACACCTGACACCCCGCCTGCCCGCCAATCGTTCCTGAGCCGGATGGCGGGAAGAATCCAGCCCGTGAATGCCGCCGCCACATGCATCGGCGTACTGCTGGCCTACCTCGTGGGGACCTACGTCACGGGCCCGTTCCACGCGGCCTCGCACTGGATGGGGGCCATGCTGGCCTGTACGTCGGTGGTGGTCGTGCTGCAGAAACCCGGGCTCAGACAATCGCTGCCTGTGGGCTGGATGCGGGTGCTGGGAACCTTCATCGGCGCCCTGATCGCCTTCTGTTATCTGAGCATCTGGCACTTCTCCGTGGCCGGGATGCTCGTCACGATCTTCCTGCTCGAGATCGTCAGCATGCTGCTGGGCATCTACGTCAACGGCCACATCGCCACCATCACGCTGATCGTCATCCTGCTCATCTCGCAGGAGAACCCCCGCCTGCCGCCGGCCATCAACTGCCTGCTGCGTTTTCTCGAATCGGTCGTGGGGGTCGGCATCGGACTGGGCGTCATGTGGGTCTCGGAGCGTTGGCAGCGCCTGCACAGGCAGTCGCAGCAACCACCCGCCGGATGATTCGCCCGAATTCCCGCACCCCGAAATTTGCAGATTCCGATCCGAATCGCTATATTTGCCACCGTACCCATAAGAACGTCCCGATGATGACAGGCCGGAACCATACGATGTGTTGTTGTGCAGCGATTGCGAATCGTTGCCGTCGCATCGTGCCTGCTGCCGGGCGAGGCTCCTCCACGCGAGGAATCTGAAATCGCATATCCTATTAATAAAATAAGTATCCACCGATCGAACGGGGGCAGCAGGAAACACCGCTGCCCCCGTTTCTTCATTCAAAACCAAGACACAAGATGGAAAGAATCGCAACCTCCGTACTGGAACTCATCGGCCGCACACCGCTGGTCGAACTGCAACGTCTGGGCCGCGAGACGGGAGCCGCCGCCCGCATCGTAGCCAAGGTCGAATCGTTCAATCCGGCCGGGAGCGTCAAGGACCGCGTGGCCCTGGCGATGGTCGAAGCGGCCGAGGCACGCGGCGAACTCCGCCCCGGAGCCACGATCATCGAGCCCACGAGCGGCAATACGGGCGTCGGGCTGGCGCTGGTGAGTGCCCTGAAGGGCTACCGGCTGATCCTGACCATGCCCGAGACGATGAGCATCGAGCGGCGGCGCCTGGTCGAGGCTTATGGTGCACACGTCGAGCTGACGCCCGGTTCGGAAGGAATGGCCGGGGCCATTGCCCGGGCCCGGGCGCTGCACGAGGAGACCCCCGGCTCGGTCATTCTCCAGCAGTTCGAGAATCCGGCCAACCCCGAACAGCACTACCGCACGACGGGCGACGAGATCTGGCACGACACCGCCGGACGGGTCGATCTCTTCGTGGCGGGCGTCGGCACGGGCGGTACGGTGAGCGGCACGGGGCGCCGGCTCAGGGAGCTGAACCCGGCGGTGCAGATCGTGGGCGTCGAACCGGCCTCGTCACCCGTCCTCTCGGGCGGCAGGGCCGGAGCCCATCGGATCCAGGGGATCGGGGCGGGATTCGTCCCGGCGAACTTCGACCGGCAGGTCGTGGACCGCATCATAACGGTCCCTGACGAGCAGGCCATCGCCACGGCCCGGCTGCTGGCCCGGCGCGAAGGGCTGCTGGCAGGCATCTCGTCGGGAGCCGCCGCCTGGGCTGCCCTGCAGCTGGCCCGCGAAGAGTCGCTGCGCGGCACGACGATCGTCGTGCTGCTGCCCGACACCGGCGAGCGCTACCTCTCGACGGCCCTCTACGATTTCGAACACTACCCAGCCGATTTCCGCCTATGAAACGCCATTCCGCACCACACACCGCCGGGGCCGGCCTCCCCCACTCCGCCGCCGGTCCCGAAGAATCCACCCTGCAGCGCATCGTCGGACAACTTGCCACGCCCGATCCGCACATTCCGCGGCCCGGTACCGCGGGCATTGATCCCGAGGCTCTGGCACGGATCACGGAACTGTTCCGCTCGGTGGTCTTCGACGGCTATTTCGACCGGCGCCCCGTCGAACAACGCCTCGAGAAGCTGACCCGTCTTCTTGCCGACCAGACAGCCCGGGCCCGTGCGGCCTTTGCACTCGGCGGAACCACCCGTCCGGAAACACAACCCTTCCCGGCCGAACGCCCCACGGCAGCGGACGGCACCGCCCGGCAGGCCTGTCCGCCGCCCGAGGCCGCGCGTTACGGGGACGAAACGGCCCGACGGCTGCTCGAGGCGCTGCCCGAACTGCGGCGGCGTCTGGGAACCGACGTCCGGGCGGTCTTCGACGGCGACCCCGCCGCCGGGAGCTTCGAGGAGGTGATCCTCTGCTACCCGGCGCTCGTGGCCCTGACCCACTACCGGCTGGCCCATGCGCTGTGGGAATTCGGCGTGCCGATCCTGCCGCGGATGATCACCGAACGGGCCCACTCGGCCACCGGCATCGACATCCATCCCGGTGCCTCGATCGGCGATTCGTTCAGCATCGACCACGGCACGGGGGTCGTCATCGGCGAAACCTGCATCATCGGCAGCCACGTCCGCCTCTATCAGGGGGTGACGCTCGGCGCCAAGAGCTTCAAGTTCGACGCCGAGGGGCACATTCTCCGCGAGCCCCGCCACCCGATTCTCGAAGACCGCGTGGTGGTCTACTCCAACTCGTCGATCCTGGGACGCGTGCGCATCGGACACGACTCGGTAATCGGCGGCAACGTCTGGCAGACGACCGACCTACCGCCCCACTCGCGCGTCGTGCAGGGACGGGCCTCGATTTCGACCTACGAAAACGGCGGCGGAATCTGATCACGGCAAGGCCGGCAAGAGGGGGATCTCAGGACAGTCGGGGCGATTTTTCCGCCGCCGACGGATCAACCTGCGCTCAAAATCACTACCTTTACGGCCCGGACCGATCCGTCGTCGAGAGCTGCCGCACCGCACCATCCGCACGGCGCCAACCGCCAACCCGATCCCCGAACCCCTCGGCCCCTCTGAAAATTCCGCGTGTGATGACCGAACGTGAAAACCGAACGGAACGACCCGTTCTCTGGAACAGCAACTACGTGAAGGTGTGGATCGCCAACTTCATGCTCTTCTTCGCATTCTATCTGCTGGCGCCGCTGCTGCCGCTCTACCTGCGCGACACCTTCTCGGCCGGCAAGGCCATGATCGGCCTCGTGCTGAGCGGCTACACGCTGACGGCCCTCTGCGTGCGCCCGTTCAGCGGATTCGTCGTCGACAGCTTCCCGCGCAAGAAGGTGCTGCTGATCTGCTACTTCTGTTTTGCACTCCTGTTCGCCGGGTATTTCGTCACCGGATCGCTCATCCTCTTCGCCGCCATCCGCACGCTGCACGGCGCTCCGTTCGGCGCCACGACCGTGGCCAGCAGCACGATGGCCGTCGACGTCCTCCACCCCGAACGCCGCTCGGAGGGGATCGGATACTACGGCCTGAGCAACAACATCGCCATGGCCATCGGACCCTCGACGGGCCTCTACATCTACCACACGATCCACAACTTCGAGCTGCTCTTCACTCTCTCGCTGGTGATCGCCTTCGCCGGACTGATCATCGACTCGACGATCCATTGCCGCGACCGTCAGCCGATCCGCCGCGACAGCAAGATCTCGCTCGACCGCTTCATCCTGCTCAAGGGCTGGAGCGAAGGGCTCTGCATCGCAGCCTTCGCCTTCTCGTTCGGCGTCATCTCGACCTACATCGCCATCTACAGCCAGGAGGTCCTCCACATCACCTCCGGATCGGGGACCTTCTTCATGCTGCTGGCCGTGGGTCTGATCCTCTCGCGGCTGATCGGCAGCCGGTCGCTGCGCGAGGGACGGATCGTCCACAACGCGTCGGCCGGCATGCTGATGTCCATGTGCGGGTATCTGGTCTTCACGGCCGTGCCGAACCTCTACGGCTACTATGCCGCGGCGCTGATGATCGGACTGGGCAACGGCCACATGTATCCGGCCATGCAGACCATGTTCATCAATCTGGCACCCCACGAACGCCGCGGTACGGCCAACTCGACGATCCTTACGTCGTGGGACCTCGGCGTCGGCATCGGCATCATCGGCGGCGGCAGCGTCGCCGAGCACATGGGCAGCTATTCGGCAGCCTTCTGGCTGGCCTTTGCGGTCAACGTCGTGGGGGTTCTCTTCTACTTCGCCTACGCCCGCCGGAGCTTCCTGAGCAACCGTCTCCGCTGACCCGCGACCGGAGGGAGGGGGTGAAATGCCGTCCCGAGCAACGGGGAGGAGGAAAAGACAAAACGCCGTCCCGATCCGATCGCCAGGCGACCTTTTCGGGAACGGCGTTCCAATTTTGTTCCAAAGGGCGGAATCGCTATTCGTCTTTCGATGCCGAATTGCGGGGCTGACGGCGTTCGGTGGGTCCGTCGACCGTCAGACGTCCGTCGCGGATCGACATCCGGTCGATGAAGACCACGCGCTCGTCGCCCGTTGCCGCAGTGCGCCCGTGGTAGACGCAGAAGAGCTGACGGCCGTCCTTCGAACGGGTCACGCTGTTGTGGCCCGTACCGGTGACCGAACCACCCGAGGCCGTATTGCGTTGCAGGACGGGATTTTCGGCCGCCTTGCGGAAGGGTCCCAGCGGTGACTGCGACGTGGCATAGCCGACGGCATAGTTCGCCCCGCCGAAGAAGTTGGCCGAATACATCATATAATAGGTATCCCCCTCCTTGAGCAGGAACGAACCCTCGGTCCAGCGGCGGTTGACCTCGCCCGAGGTCACCGAACGGCTCTCCCACTCGGACTGTGCATCGTCCATGCGCACGGGCGGCCGCAACAGCAGAACCGGCTCGCCCCGCACGCCCGAAAAGTCGGGTTCGAGCTCCACGCCGTAGATCCAGCTCTCCTCGATGGTGTCGAAGAGCCCCCGGCTGCGGGCCCACTCCGCAATTTCACTCTCGACGGGATGTTTGTAGCAGCAGCGTGAATAGTAGAGGTAACAGCGGCCGTCGTCGTCGAAGAAGACGTTGGCATCGATGGTCGGATAGCCCGGATCGAAAAGCGGGCCGTCACTCATCTCGACGAAAGGTCCGGCAGGCGAATCCGACACGGCCACGCCGATACGGAAATTCTCGGCCTCGGCACCGGGATTCACCCGCCAGTCGGCGCTGAAGAAGAGATAATAGCGGCCGTTGCGTTCGTAGACCTCCGGGGCCCAGAACGACGAGACGGCCCACGATCCGGCATGATTGCCGCGATAGACCGCCCCGAGATACTCCCAGCGGGCAAGGTCGTCGGATACGTAGCAGCCGAAACCGTCTTTGACGCCACCGGTCCCGTACAGGTAGTAACGGCCGTCTGAGGCGAGCAGCACGTAGGGATCGCCCAGCGCCACGTCAATCGGATTCGAGGGTTCAAACGCGCGGGAATTCCCGCTACAGCCGCCCAGCAGGACGGCCATCAGCAGCATCGTAAGGCTCTTCATGGTTTTCAAGAATGAGGTTCGTAGTCCGGTCGCCGGCACCGGTCTCAGCGACGATCGGCCGTCTACAAAGATACGAATTTCCGGCCGGCAACCATCGGTTGCGCACATTTTCTACGGCATTCCAGCAGAAAATTGATACTTTTCGGGAACAAAAGTATAATTTCTCAGAAAAAAAACTATATTTGCAACATGCCTCATTTTACAACCAAACTTTTACTGACCCTGCTGCTGGTGGTGCCGTCTGCTCCGGGATTTGCCGGAGAACCGAACGGATTGAACGACGGTTGGTACCTTACCGATTCCGACTCGCTCCGCGGAATCGGTGTTGCACAGGTTGACAGGATCCGGAGGGGGGGGGAAATTCCTTCGCTCCGCGGCCGATCGGATAGCCCCGTCGTGGTCGCCGTCATCGACGGCGGCTTCGATTTCACACACCCCGATCTGAAGGAGCGTGTATGGACCAACCCCGGCGAGATCCCCGATAACGGACGGGATGACGACCGCAACGGTTTCGTCGACGATCTCCACGGCTGGAATTTCCTGGGCAACGCCCGGGGCGAAAGCTTCTCAAGGGCCGGAACCGCCGCCTACCGCGAATACAAACGGCTGCGCCCCCGCTGGAAGGATGCCGACACGAGCCGGCTGCGCCCCGCCCAACGGGCCGAATACGAACGGTACAAACGGTTCGAACACGAAGCCCGCATCGACAATTATCTCATCTACGAAGCCTATCTGAGACGTATTGCCCGCGCCTTCGACGTGTGCGATTCGCTCATGCGCATCTGCTACGGCGACCGGCCGACGACGGTCCGCGACTTCTACGCCATCGAGGTGGCCGATACCACCGGCATCATGCAGGAGATGCGCATCGTCGCCTCGCGACCGGCGCTGCAGGAGCCGGAGACCGCCTGGTCGAAGGTCGTCGAACAGGCCCGCAACGAACATGCCCTGGCTGCCAAACGCATCGCCGGCCTCGATGCGGACGACGATGCCCACCGCCGCCTGGGCAACGATCCCGACGACTTCCGCCACCTGCGCTACGGCAATAACCGAATCGACGACGACGCCTATCACGGGACGATGGTCGCCGGTGTGATCGCCGCCTGCACCTCGCCGCAGATCGCCCGACAGCGGGTGAAGATCATGGGTATCCGTGCCATTCCCGACGGCGACGAATACGACCGCGACGTGGCGGCCGCCATCCGCTACGCCGTCGACAACGGCGCCCGGGTCATCAACATGAGCTTCGGCAAATACCTCTCGCCGCAGGCCGGCGAGGTGGCCCGCGCCATGCGCTATGCCGCCCGTCGGGACGTGCTGCTGGTCATGGCCTCGGGCAACGACGGTCGCAATGTCGACAGCATTCCGATCTATCCGTCGGCCGTCGACCGCCACGGCCGGCGCTGGAAGAACCTCCTCGTCGTGGGCTCGACCGACCGCCAGGGACGCGTCTGCGACTTCTCGAACTACGGAAGCCGCAACGTCGACCTCTTCGCTCCGGGCGACGACATCCGCTCGACGGCTCCCGACGCCTCGTACGACCGCGCCATGGGCACGAGCATCTCCGCACCGATGGTCAGCGGCGCCGCCGCCCTGCTGCGTGCGGCCTGTCCGGATCTGACGGCCGAAACCATCCGCGAAATCCTCCTCTCGACGGTCAGCAATCTCGACGACATAGAGACGGCCGTCCCCGGCACCAATAACCAACGCAAAACCCGCAGCGGCGCCCTGTGTGCCAGCCACGGACTTCTGAACGTACCCGCAGCCCTGACCCGGGCCCTCGAAATTTCCAACCAGAACCGACGATGAAACATCTTGGCTCGATGCTTCTCCTGGCAGCCCTCTGGTCGCTGCCGGGTGTGGCCCAAACATCCTACATGAAGAGGGCCGACCGCTTCAGCTCCGATTCGCTGAAGGGCACACGCAACATGCTGATCGACCTGCGATGGGTCGACCGCGGGCAGCGCTATGCGTGGTACGACGTCGAAGAGGGCGACGAACGCGTCTACCGGCTCGTCGACCTCAAAACCGGCCGCCAAAGCCCGATGTTCGACAATCGGCGCATGGTGGAGCTGCTCACCCCCTATGCCGATACGGCCCGCCTGCCGCAACCCGACCGGTTGGGCATCTACGGCTTCGAATTCGATGCGCGCCATCCGCTGCGCTTCGCCTTCGACTACAACGGACACCGGCTGCAGTACGACATCCGCCGGGCGTCACTCACCGAGATTGCTCCCAAGGCCCCGAAGGAGTTCCACGCCGGACATTGGGACCGGGACTACTCGGCCGACAGCCTCTACTGGGTGACGGTCCACGCCCACAACCTGACGCTGCAGTCGCAATCGGGCGACAGCATCCGCCTGACCGGCGACGGGGAACCCTACCACTCCTTCGCTTCGGGCGGCGCCGCCTCGGGCAAGGGCGACGGGGGAGCCTCAGGCTGCTGGCTCGGCAAGAGCCACAAGTATCTGGCCGTCCGCGAGGACAAACGCAAGGTCGGCGAGATGTCGCTGGTCGACAACATCGAAGGCCGCCCCGTGGCCCGCAACTACAAATTCGTGGCCGCCGGCGACAAGGAGGTCATCCATCAGGAGCTGCACCTCGTCGATGCCGACAGCGGCCGGATCCTGCGCCTCGACACGGAGCGTTTCCCCGATCAGAAGATCGAAATCCCCCGCTTCCAGGCCTTTCCCCAGACGTCGCAGGGGGCGTGGTTCATCCGCCGCAGCCGCACGTGCGACTCGATGGAGCTCTGCCGCGTCAATACGGCCGACAACCGCGTGGTGACCATCCTCCGCGAGATCACCAAACCCCATCTGAACGAACAGCTCTTCGAATACCACGTGATCAACGACGGACGCGAGATCCTCTGGTGGTCCGAACGTTCGGGACGCGGGCAGTTCTACCGCTACGACGCACAGGGCCGGCTGCTCAATGCCGTGACCGACGGGCGGTTCGTCGCCGGACACGTCGTGCGCATCGATACGCTGCAGCGTTCGATGATCGTCGAAGGATACGGCGGCGAGGAGGGTATCAACCCCCACTACCGGCTCTTCTACCGCGTGCCGCTCGACGGCGGAAAGGCCGTCTGCCTCACCCCCGAGAACGGCCACCATTCGATCGATATCGCCCCCGACGGCCGATATCTGCTCGACCGCTGGTCGCGCATGGATCTGCCCGAACAGCGCCGCATCGCCGACCTCAACGGCCGTACCCGCGCCGAACTCCCCGCCGAAGACATCTCGGCCGTCAAGGCCCTCGGATGGCGCGAACCGCAACTGCTCGAACTGCTGGCCGCCGACTCGGTGACCAAACTCTACGGCGTGGTCTACCTGCCGTTCGAGATCGAACCCGGACGCAAGTACCCCATCATCAGCAACGTCTACCCCGGGCCGCAGGACGATCAGGTGCCGCTGTCGTTCTCGCTCGACGACAACGACAACATGATGCTCGCCCAGCTGGGATTCATCGTGGTCAACTTCTCCCACCGCGGCAGCTGCCCCACGCGCGGCCACGACTACTACACGTACGGCTATGGCAACCTGCGCGACTATGCGCTGGACGATGACATGGCCGTGATCCGTCAGGTGGCGGCCCGCTACCCCTTTGCCGATCTGGAGCGCGTGGGCATCTACGGCCACTCGGGCGGCGGATTCATGACCGCAGCGGCCATGCTCCAGCATCCGGAATTCTACAAGGTCGGCGTCGCCGCCTCGGGCAACCACGACAACAACATCTACGCCCAGTGGTGGGGCGAAGTCTACCACGGCGTCAAGCAGATCACCGACAAGGACGGCACGATCCGCTTCGAATGCCACGTGCCGACCAATGCCGAACTGGCCGACCGTCTGCAGGGCCGTCTGATGCTCGTCCACGGCGACATGGACGACAATGTCCATCCGGCCTCGACGCTGCGGCTGGTCGACGCGCTGATCCGCGCCAACAAGCGCTTCGACATGATGATCATCCCCGGCGCCGACCACGGTCTGCCGATCGGATACTTCAACAACCTGGTCCGCTACTACTTCGTCGAAAACCTGCTGGGACTCCCCCAGAAGGACATCGATATCGAGAAACACGAATAACCCATTCAAACCGGAACGCGTATGAAACAAACTTTCCGATTCCTTACAGGCTGTATTCTTCTGTTTGTCACGGGACTTCTGCTGCCGGAGCCGGCTCCGGCCCAGGAGAGGCTCGTCGTGGAAGGTACGGTCAAGGACAACGCCGGAGATCCGCTCATCGGCGTGTCCGTCATCGAGGCCGGCACCACCAACGGCGTCAATACCGACCTGAACGGAAAATTCCGCATCCAGGTACCCCTCCACTCGAAACTGCGCTTCAGCTACGTGGGCTACGAACCTCAGGAGATCACCGTACTGAAGAGCAGCTACGACATCCGTCTGAAGGCCGCCGAACTGAATATCGACCAGGTCGTCGTGACAGGTTACTCGCAGACCGACGTGCGCAAAAGCACCGGCTCGGTCGGCATCATCAGCGGTAAGGAGATCAAGGATTCGCCCATCGCCAACGTCGACTACCTGCTCAAGGGCAAGCTCGCCGGCGTGAACGTGCAGGCCACCTCGGGACGTCCGGGCGAGGCCGCCAAGATCCGCATCCGCGGCCAGAGCACCATCACCGGCAACGCCGAACCGCTGTGGGTGGTCGACGGCGTGCCCATGCAGCAGAACATGCCGGATATTTCGAGCAGCCAGATCTCCTCGGGCGACTTCACGAACTTCTTCGCCACGGGCGTAGGCAGCATCAACCCCAACGACATCGAATCGATCACCGTGCTGAAGGATGCCGCCGCAGCAGCCATCTACGGATCGCAGGCCGCCGGCGGTGTCATCGTCGTGACCACCAAACGAGGCAAGGCCGGCCGTACGCAGGTCAACTACATGGGTTCGGTGACCGTGCAGACCAAACCCTCGCGCAGCCCCAACCTGATGAACTCGCAGGAGAAACTGGCCTGGGAACAGGAACTCTGGGACGAATTCTCGGCCCCGGGATTCGCCGCCACGCAGGCCGGCAATTCGACCCACTATCCGGTCATCGGCATCGTGGGCATGATCCGCGCCGGAAAGGGCAAGTATGCCGGCATGTCGGTGGCCGAACAGGACGCCTACATCGAAGAGCTGGGACAGCACACCACCGACTGGTTCGACGAACTGTTCCGCAATTCGATCGCCACGAGCCACTACCTCTCCATCTCGGGCGGTAACGAAAAGGTGACCTACTACACCTCGCTCGGGTACAGCCACAACGACGGTATCGTTCTGAAAAACAGCTACGATACGTACAGTTTCAACGGCAAGGTGGATATCAAGCCCAACCGACGGCTCTCGTTCGGCGTCTCGACGGACTTCTCCTACCAGAAGTCGAAGGCCCCGTCGAGCAATGTCGACATGTTCAAATACGCCTACTTCGCCAACCCCTACGAGAAGCTCTACAACGACGACGGCTCGTACCGCGCCGACGAAACCTACTTCGCCCTGACCGAGGTCAACGGCAGCTACATCCAGGCCCAGCCCGAAAACGGCTTCAACCTCATGCGTGAGATCAACGAGACGTCGAGCCTCTCGACGAGCGCCAACTTCACGCTGCGCGGCAACCTCAGCTACAAGATCACCGACCATCTGACCTTCTCGGGTCTGGCCTCGTTCAGCTACGTGTCGAATTTCACGGACAACATCAACGGCAAGGAGACCTATGCGGCCTTCGAGGACCGCCCGTTCGAGCAGAACTCCCAGACCTCGAAGCGCATCTACGGCTCGATCTTCCAGAACTCGGCCTACAACACCTCCTACATCCTGCGCGGACAGCTGAACTACGCCCGCACGTTCGGAGGCATCCACCGCATCAGCGTGCTGGGCGGCGCCGAAATCCGCAGCTCCTACGCCAAGAGCATCTTCGAGAAGCGCTACGGCTACGACCCCGTCTCGGGCAACCACTCCACCCCGCTCTTCCCCCAGACCGAGGAGGGCAAGATCGACTACGACAAACTCATCCAGTACGGCAAGGTGCTCGACGGCTGCATGGGCCAGAGCATCACCGAGGATGCCTTCGCCTCGTTCTACGGCACGCTGGACTACATCCTCAAGAACAAGTACGTCTTCTCGGTGACGGCCCGCACCGACGGTTCGAACAACTTCGGCAGCGACGAGCAGTTCAACGTCAACTGGTCGACGGGCTTCTCGTGGAACATCGACGAGGAGAACTTCATGAAGGGCGCCATCAAGAAGGTCATCAGCTCGATGACGCTGCGTCTGGCGACCGGCTACACGGGCGGCGTGAACAAGACGGTCTACCCGGTCTTCATCATGGACTATGACAACGAATTCCGCATCACCGACACCGATTCGTACCGCATCGGCTCGATCCGCAACGCCCCGAACCCCCACCTGCGCTGGGAACGCACGCGCGACATGAAGGCCGGTCTCGAGGTGGGCTTCCTCAAGGAGCGGCTCCACCTGCAACTGGAGGCCTATCACCGCAAGAGCATGGATCTGGTGACGAAGGTGGCCGTACCGTCGACCACGGGCTTCACCGAGCAGAGCTACAACACCTCCGAGCAGGTCAACCAGGGATTCGAAATCACCCTCGGCGCCACGCCCGTCCAGGTCAAGGACTTCACGTGGCGCATCACCACCAACCTCTCCTACAACCGCAACGAGCTGACGAAGTACATCTCCCCGACGGGCAGCATCTACGGCGACTACTACGTGGGCTATCCGCTCAACAAGATCTTCACGGGCATCTGCACGGGCATCAACCCCTCGACGGGCCTCTACACCTACAAGCTGCGCCCGGATGCCGTACTGACCGACGCGGCCAGCTATCGCCAGACGGAGAACTACCTCTTCTACGTCGGTACGAGCGATTCGCCCTGGTACGGCGGCTTCACGACGAGCTTCTCCTACAAGGGCTTCACGCTCAGTTCGACCAGCTCGTTCGTCATCAAGTCGAAGATCCTGAACAACATCTCCTCGCCGGCCTACTACTCGCTGCTGAGCGAATCGGCAAGCAGCGGCGTGGACAAGGAGACCATCCCCACGCAGAAGAATGACCTCTACGTCAACCACCTGAACGTCTCGCGCGACGTGCGCAACCGCTGGACCCCGACCAATCCCCGGACGGACGGTTACCCGCGGCTGATCGACGCCTACGCCGGCCGGCTGGTCGACCAGAACGGACACTACATCACCGATGACCAGCCGTCGAGCTCGACCATCACGAACTGCACGCTGCTCGAGGATGTCTCCTACCTGAAGATCGGTTCGATCTCGCTCATCTACAGCTTCCCCGAAGACTGGATCCGCAAACTCCACCTGAGCAGCATGAGCGTCTCGTTCACCGTCAACAACATCTACACCTTCACCAACTACTCGGGTATCGACCCCGAAACGCCGGGAGCCGTCTATCCGCAGAGCCGGGCCTTCTCGTTCGGACTTTCGTTGGGATTCTAACCGGACAAAAACTGGAAAACCATGAAAAGATTGATCTACATACTGGCTGCGGCCTTCGCGCTGTCGACCTCCTGCAAGGAGTACCTCGACATCAAGCCCTACGGACAGACCATTCCGAAAACCGCCGACGAATTCTCCTCGCTGCTCAACAGCACCCTCAACAAGATCGACTACGGCGAAGAGTACATCATCGGCAACATCACCTCGACGGCCTATCTGGAGTGCTACGCCGACAATCTGGAGGCCAGTCTGACCACCTACCCCGAAGGCGACTACATTCCGATCTGCGTCAGCGTCCATCTCTCGGACAAACAGATGAACTACCGCTGGCTCTACGAGTGCATCCGCGACTGCAACATCGTCATCGGCAACCTCGAGGAGCGCGACACGCGTCTGGGCATGGACGTGCTGGGTACGGCCTATGCGCTGCGCGGGGTGTGCTACTACGAGCTGATGCGCCAGTTCTGCGAGGCCTACGACGCCGACCAGGCCGACAAACAGCTGGGCGTGCCGCTGGTCACGGAGTTCGACATGGAGGCCAAACCGCTGCGCAGCACCCTGTCCCAGACGGCCGACCAGGCGATCAACGACCTGAAGGAGGCTCTCAAATACGACATCCAGGGCGAGATCTACCGCTTCAACAACGACGTGGTGACGGGTTATCTGGCCCGGGCCTGCTTCTGGAGCGAACGCTACGACGAGGCCGTCGTCTATGCCGACCAGGTGCTGACGAAGTATCCGCTGCTCAACGGCGAAGCCTACCGCAACATGCTGGCCTCGCAGGTGCAGCGCACCGGCAACATGATCTTCAAGTCGGGCATCCTGACCACCACGGGCGACCAGACGGGCAACGACGCCATCAAGAAGTATCTCGAAAAACGCCCGATCAGCAAGTCGTTCATCGACCTCTTCGCCGAAGGCAAGAAGGATATCCGCTACGACATCTCGATCGGCAGCAAACGGGTCTTCAAGAAGAACATCTTCGCCTGTCTGCGCAGCGCCGAGATGTGTCTGATTCTGGCCGAAAGCTACTACCACCTGGGCAATGAGGAGAAGGCCCTCGAATACCTCAACCTGCTGCGCCGCAACCGCATCGAAGGGGTCGAAGACTATACCACAACGACGCTGCCGGCCGTCAACACCGCGGACCGGATCCAGGTCGACGCCCGCGGCAATGCCCTCACGCCACTGATCTACGCCATCCTGAACGAACGCCGCAAGGAGCTCTTCTTGGAGGGCGACCGCTGGTTCGAACTCAAACGCAACGGATGTCCCGAATTCTGGGTCTCGAAAAAGAGCTTCAAATACACCACCCAGAAGTTCATGTACACCTACCCGCTCTATCTGAAGGACACGGAACTGGTCGAAGGTCTGATCCAGAACCCGGGTTACGAAAACGTCGAATAACATCCAACCGATCAAAACATGGCAATCATGAAAAAATACCTTCTTATGCTGCTTGCAGCCCTGGGCGTGTCCCTGGTCCTGAGTTCCTGTGGCGGGAGCTACGAAGAGACACCCCCCATCAACAACGGCTATGCCACGAAATTCATTCTTCCGTCGCCGACGCTGCTGACCAACTCCGACAAGGAGTATCTCGAAGCGCTGCGCGCCGAATACAATGAAAGCATCGCAAACGAATAAACCCTTTTTATCAACCTTCAAAAATCAACGACGTATGAAGAGAATCTTTTCTCTGCTGCTGGCACTGCCTCTGCTGTTGTCAGCATGCTCCAACGACGATTCGGAGGCCACGATAGCCACCATCTCCTTCGAACGCCAGGCCCAACTGCTGCCCGACGGTTCGGCCGACATCAATCTGCAGGTGACGGGTCTGGATGCCGCCTCGACCCAGGAATACATCATCAACCTGCAGTTCTCGGGAACGGCTACAGCCGACGACTATGAACTCTCGTCGGATCACTTCGTAGTGGGCGGCAGCAATCCCGTCACCTCGATCAAGATCACGACGAAGAACTTCGGCACCGACTCGAAGAACCTGATCATCACGCTCGTGCCGCCCAAGGGATTCATGCTCGGGACGAACGCCTCGACGACCGTCACGCTGGGCGCCCAGGAGCAGATCATCTACGACTTCCTCTCGGCCTCGATGGAGCTCAAACAGACCGTATCGCCGCAGATCGAGCTCTGGACCATGAACATGCAATGGTACGACGTCACCGAAGAGATGCACATCCCGGTTGTGGTCAATGCGGAGAAATCGACGGCCGTGCTGGGCGAACACTTCGAGTTCGTGGGTGAGCCCGAGTTCGTCTTCAAACCGGGTGACGAAGATGCTTCCGTGACGCTGAAGTGTCTCAAGAAAGAGGAGGGCAAGGACAAGATCGTCCTGGAGGTGGATCCCGAAGCCGCGCAGTATGTTCAGGGCGATCCGGGACAATGCACCATCACGATCATCGGCTCGGACTACAACAAGATCGACGGTACGTGGTATGTCGATCAGCAGCCTACGGACAAGGCCTATTTCGTCTCGTGGTACGGTCTGACCGACGCTGATCTCGTCGGATTCCCGGCAGCCACCTCGGCCGATACCTTCACCTTCGACACGGAGAAGAACGTGCTGACCACCTCGCTGCAGTCCGACCTGAAGAACTTCTTCGGCACGACCTGCAACATGACCATGGCCGGTGAATGCACAGTGGGTCCCTACGACATGGGTATTATCCAATATTCGATCGAGATGATCGATCTGGACAACTGCAACCGCGATTTCTCGGCCTCGTCGACCAGCTCCGACAAGAATGCCTACGTCGGCATCCGTCTCGTGGAGGACGGCGGTGAGGAGATGCTGGAACTCTACCTGATCGACTACGTTTCCAAGTCGTTCTTCCCCGACTTTGCTTCCTACGGCATGTACAACTCGCAGCGCCCCACCGCTTCGGGTTCGGGTCTCTACCTGCTCTTCTACCTGAAGAAGGCCAAATAACCACATTCGGTTCGCTTACGGACGGGGCTGCGGTCTGCGGATTGCAGCCCCGTCCTTTATCCTTGCAGACCATGAATCGTCCTTGTCGTCATTTGTTGATGCTGCTGGCCGTCGCCGCCCCGCTGCTCGGACTGCGGGCCCAGCGCGTCACGTGGAATCACACCATAGAACACCTCTCCGACACCTGCTGCCGGATCATTCTGGAGGCCGAAATCCCGCAGGGGTACCATCTCTATGATCCGGGGCCCTACGACGAAGGGGTGGCCTTCGCCACGGTGATCGACCTCAGAACCTCGGCCGACGCCCGTCCCGAAGGCGAGCTCGAGGTCCTCGACCGCCCCGTCTACCACACCGATGCAAAGGGGAACCGGATCGGATGGTTCGAACACCGGGCCCGCTTCGCCCGCACGATCCGCCTGACCGGGCCCCGGGCCCGTGCCGACTTTCACCTCGAATGGATGATCTGCAGCGCGACGAGCTGCATGCTCCCCGACGAACTCGATCTGTCGCTCGATCTGAGCCCCGCCGCAACCGGCCGCCAGACACCGACGAAGCAGCACGAAACAGGCCAGCCGACAAATCGGTAAACTCTTTCGACCAATCGGGAAGCGAAAAACACGTTTCGCCCGGCCGGCCGGATGATTGGGCGGGAAAATGGTTATCTTTGCCGGAGACAAACCGAAACACAAGCAATGAAACGCATTATCAATCCCTGGCGCGGCATGGAGGGCTACCGCTGCTACGGCTGCGACCCCCACAGCCCGCAAGGCCTGCGCATGGAGTTCTACGAAGAGGGAGAAGAGATTGTCAGCCTCTGGCATCCGCGCCCCGAATTCCAGGGGTGGGTCGACACGCTCCACGGCGGAATCCAGGCCACGCTGGCCGACGAAATCAGCAGCTGGGTCGTCTTCCGCAAGTTCCAGACCAGCGGCGTGACCACCCGCATGGAGGTCCGTTATCACCGTCCGATCCACACGTCGGACGACCACATCGTCCTGCGGGCCTGCGTCGAGGAGCAGCGCCGCAATCTGGTCCGCATCGCCGTGCGCATCACCGACTGCGAAGGGCATCTCTGCACCGAAGCCACCTGCGTCTACTTCCTCTTTCCGAAGGAGAAGGCCCGCGAGGAGTTCCACTTCTGCGATTGCGCGCTCGAAGAGGGCGACTTCGATCCGCAGACCTTCCAACCCGTGACCGGAACATCCGACGCCGAAAAAACCGACATTCCCCAATCCGAAGCCCGGCAATAGGTGTACGGCTGAACGCGCTCCGCAAAAACAACGAAGACCGGACCCTCCACAACGGAGGATCCGGTCTTTTTCTTGCACCGAACTTCTTGAAGAGCCGAACCGGTTCCAAATGCCCAACCGCCAGGCCATCCAACCGCCACATTTCCCGACCGCTGGACAGCCGAACAGCCGAACAGCAGGGCCGCCCAGACACCAGCCCGGACATCAGCCCCAACGACACCAAGACTGCCAGACCGCACGGACGTCAAACCGTCAAAATCCTGGCCGCACGGACATCGGGTCCCCGGCCACGGGGAACGCCAAACGACCCGTTATCGGATCTTCATGACGTCGTCGATACCCATGTCCTTGTAGGTGTTGGCCAACTCCTCGCTGCGGTCGGAGATCACCAGCAGCTTGTCGCCCACCATCAGTTCCGTATTGCCCTTCGGGACAAAGTATTCGCCATTGCGGCAAACCATCATCACCAGCGTATTCTCGGGCAGCGAGATATCCTTAAGCGTATGCCCCGACCCGAGCATCGCGGCATTGACCTCCACTTCGGTCAGCGCCGACTTCATGTCATCGTGGTGCATCTCGACATTGAAGGCCGATTCGCGCTCCTCGAAGGCCAGGCCCAACAGATTGGCCATGCCGCTGACGGTCGTGCCCTGCACGACGAGCGAGATGATCGTCGAAAGGAAGACCACGTTGAACAGCAGTTCGGCATGCTCGATTTCGGCCATCAGCGGATAGGTGGCGAAGAGAATCGGCACGGCGCCGCGCAGTCCGACCCAGGAGATATACCAGCGAGCCTTGGTCGAGAAGTTGCGGAAAGGCAGCAGACACGTGAAGACGGACAAGGGGCGCGCCACCACGATCATGAAGATGCCGACGGCACCGCCCAGCAGCAGCACCTCGGGACGCAGCAGTTCGTTGCTGTTGACAAACAGGCCCAGCGTGAGGAACATGACGATCTGCATGAGCCACGTGAATCCGTCGAAAAAGACCATCAGCGGGCGTTTCTGGGCCAGTTTGTGGTTGCCGACGACCAGACCCGCCAGATAGACGGCCAGATAGCCGTTGCCCTTGATCAGGTCCGTAAAGGCGAAGGCAAAGAAGATGAAGGCCAGCAGCAGCACCGAATAGAGCGAATGGTTGACCAGGTTGATCTTGTTGATGGTCCAGACGGCCAGTCGTCCGATCAGATAGCCCGACAGGGCGCCGACCACCAGCTGCACCACCAGATAGACCAGTCCCATGCCGATGCCGACGCTGTCTTCGGAGGAGTTCGTCAGCACACTGATGAGCAGCACGGTCAGCATGTAGGCCATCGGGTCGTTCGAACCGCTCTCCAGCTCGAGCAGCGGGCGCAGATGCTGTTTAAGGCCCTGTTTCTTGCTTCGCAGGATCGAGAAGACCGAGGCCGAATCGGTCGAGGACATCGTGGCTGCCAGCAGCAGGGCCAGCGGGAACGACATCTCGAGCCCCATCCACGGCGCCACCAGCCACACGAAGGCGGCCAGCACCACGGCCGTCATCACCACACCGGCCGTCGCCAGCACGATACCCGGTCCCAGAACGGGGCGGATCTCCTGGAACGAAGTATCCATACCACCGGTGAAGAGGATGATACAGAGCGAGATCATGCCGACAAACTGCGTCATCTCGACCGAGCGGAACGAGATGAAGTCCAGTCCGAAGAGCATGCCGACTCCGAGGAAGAGCAGCAACGCCGGAGCGCCGAAACGATAGGCCACCTTTCCGGCCATCACCGCCACGAAGAGCAGCAAGGCGCCGACCAATACGAAATTTTCACCTGTTATAACCATGGATGCTTGATTATCATGGAGTTTTTACAAATTTCCTGCCGATCACTGCGGAATGAAGATATAGGTGATCGTACCGTTCTGACGGGCGGGAGCCGAGGAGTCGATGTTGAAGATCGACGCCCGTGCCGCCTCAAGAGCCGCCGCGCGCATGCACTCGTCGCCCCCCTCGGTGATGCGTGCCGCCGTCACCTCGCCGGCCCGGTTGACCGTGATCGAGACGATCACCTCGCCGCCCCCCTCGCACCGGTAGGCCGGCACCTCGAGCCAACGGGACGCCCGCACGGGATCGGTCAGCGAAAAGGAGACCGTCACCCGTCCCTTGACCTTGCGGTCGCGATGTTCGGCCCCATCCTTCACGCCGCGGCGCTCACGGATGGCCCGCTCCTCGGCCAACCCCTCCTCGTAGGCCTCGCGATTGGCCCGCATGCGGGCTTCGGCCTCGGCCGCCGCTTCGTTCAGCTCGGCGGCATTCGTTCCGCGGTCGTCGCGCAGCGCCTCGTTCAGGGCATTCTCGTTCGAGGCCTGGTTGCGGATGCTGCGCCAGTCGATCGGGCTCTGCTCCTGCCGCTGCTGCACCTCCCGTTCGAGACGGTCACGCTCCTGCTCCAGCTCGGCCAGCGACTGCAGATCGATATACATGCCCTGCTGACTGGCCCGGCGCCCGACGACCAGCTTCGACGAC
Source organism: uncultured Alistipes sp. (assembly GCA_944321945.1). Lineage (GTDB taxonomy): Bacteria > Bacteroidota > Bacteroidia > Bacteroidales > Rikenellaceae > Alistipes. The sequence continues at coordinate 28,109 of CALUNE010000006.1, read as the reverse complement.
ACGAAAACGATCATCAGCACCAGGTAGGCGATCAGCGTCACACACAGCCCCACCCGATGATCGTAGGCCCACGATCCGGCATCCTCGCGGCGGTTGTCGAACGGAAGTTTCAGACGTGGCCGGCGCGGAGCCTTCGGGCTTGTCTCCTGTGGATTTTCACTCATGGTTTCAGCACGGAATTTCAGGCAAAAATAAGGCTTTTTCACGAAATTTTTATACCTTTGGGCGCAAATATATACGCATACTCCGCTTATGTCAACCAAACAACAAACGCTGAAAGCTCCGATTTCGTTCTCGGGCAAGGGTCTGCACACCGGCGTACGGGTGAACATGACCATCAACCCCGCCGATGCCAACACCGGCATCGTCTTCCGACGGATCGACATCGAGGGCCAACCCATAATCCCGGCACTGTGCGACCATGTCGTCGATACCTCGCGCGGCACGACCATCGAATTCGGCGGACACCGTGTACATACCATCGAACACGTCATGTCGGCCCTCTGGACACTGGGCGTCGACAACGCCGTCATCGACATCGATGCCGAAGAGACCCCCATTCTGGACGGCTCGGCCCGCGCCTATGCCGAGGCCATCACCTCGACCGGCCTGGTCGACCAGGATGCCGAACGCTCGTTCTACCACGTGACCGAAAAGATGGTCTACACCATCCCCGAAAAGGGCGTGGCCATCATCCTCTATCCCGATGACGAATTCGCCGTCTCGGTACACGTCGACTACAACTCGAAGGTCATCGGCAACCAGTATGCCACCTTCGTCCCCGGCGACAACTATGCCGAAAAGATCGCTCCGTGCCGCACGTTCGTCTTCCTGCACGAAATCGAACCGCTCATCAAGATGAACCTCATCAAGGGCGGCGATCTGGACAACGCCATCGTCGTGGTCGAGAACCCCGTGCCCGACGAACAGCTCGAACACCTCAAGAAGATCTTCAACAAACCCGACATCGAAATCAAGTCGGGCTACCTGAGCAACCTCGAACTGCGCTGCAGCAACGAACTGGCCCGCCACAAACTGCTCGACCTGCTGGGCGACTTCGCCCTGCTGGGCGTGCGCATCAAGGGGCGCGTGTGGGCCACCCGCCCCGGCCACTTCGCCAACACGGAGTTCATGAAGCAGCTCAAACACGCCATCCGCAAGGCCGGCGAAAAACCCCGCTTCACCTACGACTGCCGCAAACCGGCGCTCTACGACATCAACGACATCCGCCGCATGCTGCCCCACCGTCCGCCGTTCCTGCTCGTCGACCGCATCTTCTACTGCGACAAGACGGACGTGGCCGGCATCAAGAACGTCACGATGAACGAACCGTTCTTCGTCGGGCACTTCCCCAACGAACCCGTCATGCCGGGCGTGCTGATCGTCGAGGCCATGGCCCAGTGCAGCGGCATTCTGGTGCTCAACTCGGTGCCCGATCCGGAGAACTACTCGACCTACTTCATGAAGATCGACAGCGTGAAGTTCAAACACAAGGTCGTGCCGGGCGATACGCTCCAGTTCGAAATCCACCTGCTGGAACCCATCCGCCGCGGTGTGGCCGTGGTCGAAGGCAAGGCATTCGTCGGCGAAAAACTCGCCTGCGAAGCCGTCATGATGGCCCAGGTCGTCAAAAACAAGAGTAAGTAACCGGTAAGTGAGAACAATATGATAAGCAATCTGGCCTACATCCACCCCGATGCCAAGATCGGAGCCAATGTCACGGTGGAACCCTTTGCCTACATCGCCGGCGACGTAGTCATCGGCGACGACTGCTGGATCGGCCCCGGCGCCGTGATCCACGACGGCGCCCGCATCGGCAAGGGCTGCCGGATCCACACCGCCGCCTCGATCTCGTGTCTGCCCCAGGACCTGAAGTTCAAGGGCGAAGCCACGACGGCCGAAATCGGCGACTACAACGACATCCGCGAATGCGTCACCATCAGCCGCGGCACGGCCTCGACCGGCACCACACGCATCGGTTCGCACAACCTGCTGATGGCCTACGTCCACGTGGCCCACGACTGCGTGGTCGGTGACCACTGCGTCATCGCCAACCGCGTCTCGCTGGCCGGCGAAGTCCACATCGGCAACTGGGTGGTCATCGGCGGCCACGCGGCCATCCACCAGTGGGTCCACGTCGGCGACCACTCGATGATCCAGGGCGGCGCCCTGCTGAGCCAGGATCTGCCGCCCTACGTCATCGTGCGCAACGACACGCTGCGTTTCGCCGGCATCAACAAGGTCGGACTCTCGCGCCGCGGCTTCACCCCCGAGCAGATCGGCCAGATCCACGATGCCTGCCGGATCCTCTTCCAGAGCGGGATGAACTACCTGAGCGGTTGCGACGAGGTCGAACGGCAGGTGCCCCAAAGCCCCGAACGCGACTATCTGGTCCGCTTCATCCGCGAATCGAAGCGCGGCATCATCAAACCCTACGCCTCACGGCTGGATGCATGATTTTTTCAAGGTTTCGCGTAATAAGTATTGGTATATCGGAAATATTTACTATATTTGCGGTGTCGAAAGACCAAAAAACGCAGCGATAAGGGGACTATATGTCCCCTTATTTCGTGGTTGAACTTACCCGAAAGATGATGGATACGCAAAAAATAAAGGCCATTGCCGAACAAAAACTCGAAGGTACGGACCTCTTCGTGGTGGATTGCACCTGCACACCCGGCAACGAGGTCGAACTGATCGTCGACAGCGATACGTCGGTGGGGATCGATGCCTGCGCGGAGCTGAGCCGCGCCATCGAAGCCGAACTCGACCGCGATGCCGAGGACTTCTCGCTGACGGTCATGTCAGCCGGTATCGGCTCCGAACTGCGTTCGCTGCGCCAATACCGCAAGCTGGTCGGCAGTCCGGTGGAGGTGCTGCTGACGAGCGGCGTGAAACTGCTGGCCCGTCTCGACGGGGTCACCGACCGGGAGGTCACCCTCTCCTACGAGGAGAAACAGACGGTCGAAGGCAAAAAACGCAAGCAGCTCGTGAAGGTGAGCCGCACGTACCCCTTCTCCGAAATCAAGTACACGAAGGAGTGGCTCGACTTCAAGTAGGAGATGAAGCGAAATCAAGAATCGAAAAACAGATAAACGACCCATGGACAATCTCAATCTTATCAGCAACTTTGCCGAGTTCAAGGAACTGAAGAACATCGACAAGTCGACGATGATCGGCGTGCTGGAGGACGTCTTCCGCCACGCTCTGCAGAAACAGTACGAGACGGACGAGAACTTCGACGTCATCATCAACCCCGAAAAGGGCGACCTGGAGATCTGGCGCAACCGTACGGTGGTCGAGGACGGCGCCGTCGAGAATCCCAATACGCAGATCGCCGTCTCGGAGGTCAAGGCCATCGATCCGACCTACGAAATCGGCGACGAATATGCCGACGAAATCAAACTCTCGTCGTTCGGCCGCCGCACGGTGCTGTCGCTGCGTCAGAACCTCGCCTCGCGCATCCTCGAACTGGAAAAGGCCAATCTCTACGAAAAGTATTCGGAAAAGGTCGGCGAAATCATCACCGGCGAGGTCTACCAGGTGTGGAAAAAGGAGGTGCTGATCCTCGATGACGAGGAAAACGAACTGATCCTGCCGAAGTCCGAACAGATCCCCAACGACTTCTACCGCAAGGGCGATACGATCAAGGCCATTGTCAAGTCGGTGGAGATGAACAACAACCAGCCGCGCATCATCCTCTCGCGTACGGCCAACCAGTTCCTCGAGCGGCTGTTCGAGCAGGAGGTTCCGGAGATCTTCGACGGTCTGATCACCATCAAGAAGATCGTCCGCATCCCGGGCGAACGCGCCAAGGTGGCCGTCGAATCCTACGACGAACGCATCGATCCGGTCGGAGCGTGCGTCGGCATGAAGGGCTCGCGCATCTATTCGATCGTCAAGGAGCTGCGCAACGAAAACATCGACGTGGTCAACTACACGGCCAACCCGCAGCTGATGATCCAGCGGGCGCTGAACCCGGCGAAGATCTCGTCGATCACCATCGACGAGGAGAAGAAGACCGCATCGGTCTACCTGAAACCCGACCAGGTGTCGCTGGCCATCGGCAAGGGCGGTCTGAACATCCGTCTGTCGAAGATGCTCACGGGCTACGACATCGACGTCTACCGCGAAGTCGAGGAGGAGGATGTCGCCCTGACGGAGTTCGCCGACGAAATCGACGGATGGATCATCGATGCGCTGCGTGCCGCCGGCTGCGACACGGCCAAGAGCGTGCTGGAACTCCCCGTCGAGGAGATCGCCGCACGCGCCGACCTCGAACTGGAACAGGCACAGAAGGTCGTGGAGATTCTCAAGGCCGAATTCGAATAATCATCAAGGACGAAAGGAGAACAATACAATATGGGTAATGAACGAAAATTAAGGCTCATCCAGGTTGCCAAGGAGTTCAAGGTGGGTCTGAACACCATCACGGACTTCCTGCAGAAGAAGGGCATCAAGAGCGACGGGTCGCCCAATACGCTGGTCGACGCGGCGACGTATGCCGTCCTGGAGAAGGAGTTCGGCTCGAACCGCAGTGCAGTGAGTGCGCGGGATTCGATCCGGGAACGCATCTCGCAGAAACAGACAACCATCACCCTCGAGGAGGCCCGCAAGCAGGAGCGCGAGGAGGAAAAAGAGGTGGTCATCAAGAGCAATGTCATCCACGTCAAGGACGAGATCCAGCAGCCGAAGTTCCTCGGCAAGATCGATCTCTCGCCCAAGCCGAAGACGACGCCGGCCGCCGCACCCGCCGCCAAAACGGAGCCCGAGAAACCGGCCGACACGGCAGTTCGTCAGCCGGCCGCCCCGCAAGCGGAGGTAAAACCGGCTGAACCGGTCGCACAGACTCCGGTTCAGCCCGTGGAACCCGTACAGCCGGCCCGTCCCGCAACGACAACTCCGGCCGCAACAGTTGCAACGGCTCCGGCCGCTCCGAAGGCGGCTCCTGTTCCGGAGATCCGGAGCGTCGAGACGCCGAAGGCCCAGCCCGCACCCCAACCGGCTCCGGCCGCACAACCCGCCCAGCCGAAACCGGCTCAGCCGGCCACGACTGCCGCACAACCCGCCCAGCAGCCTGCTCCGGCCGAAGCCCCGAAACCGGAAGCTCCGAAGGACCATATTTTCCGTCCGGCGACGGTGACGCTGACCGGCCCGCAGGTCCTCGGCACGATGGACGTGTCGGGATTCGTGCCGGGCGGCAAGCACAAGCGCAAACGCCTGCAGAAGGAGAAGGTCGACGTGAACAAGGCCCAGAAAGGCAATCAGCAGGGCGGTAACCGCGGCGGCCAGAACAACCAGGGCGGTCAGGGCGGCCAGAACAACCAGGGCGGTCAGAACAACCGCGGCGGCCAGGGCCAGAACAACCGCGGCGGCCAGGGTCAGAACCAGCCCCGTCCGGGCGAGGGCCGTCGCAACAAGAACAAGAATACCCCCAAACCGGTCATCCGTCCGGAAGTGAGCGACGAAGAGGTCTCGAAGCAGGTCAAGGACACGCTGGCCCGTCTGACAGCCAAGGGTGCCAAGAGCAAGAGCGCCAAATACCGTCGTGACAAGCGCGAGGCCGTGGCCGAACGCATGAGCGAAGAGTTCGAACGCGAGGAAAAGGAACGTTCGACACTCAAGGTCACGGAATTCGTGACCGTGAGCGAACTGGCCACGATGATGAACGTCCAGCCGACGGAGGTCATCACGGCCTGCATGAACCTCGGTCTGATGGTCTCGATCAACCAGCGTCTCGACGCCGAAGCTCTGGTGGTCGTGGCCGAAGAGTTCGGCTTCAAGATCGAATTCGTCTCGGCCGACATCCAGGAGGCCATCGCCGACGAGGAGGACAAGGAGGAGGATCTCGTACCGCGTCCGCCCATCGTGACGGTCATGGGTCACGTCGACCACGGTAAGACGTCGCTGCTGGACAACATCCGCAAGACGAACGTCATCGAGGGCGAGGCCGGCGGTATCACGCAGCACATCGGTGCCTACAGCGTCGAGCTCAACGGCCAGAAGATCACGTTCCTCGATACGCCGGGTCACGAGGCCTTCACGGCCATGCGTGCGCGCGGTGCGGCCGTCACGGACGTGGCCATCATCATCGTTGCGGCCGACGACAACGTCATGCCGCAGACCATCGAGGCCATCAACCACGCCCAGGCCGCCGGTGTGCCGATGGTCTTCGCCATCAACAAGATCGACAAGCCCAACGCCAACCCCGACCACATCAAGGAACAGCTGGCTCAGATGAACTACCTGGTCGAGTCGTGGGGCGGTAAATACCAGGATCAGGAGATCTCGGCCAAGAAGGGCATCAACCTCGACAAGCTGCTCGAAAAGGTGCTGCTCGAAGCCGAAATGCTCAACCTGCGGGCCAACCCCAACAAGAAGGCCGTCGGTACGGTGATCGAATCGACGCTGGACAAGGGCCGCGGATACGTCTCGACAGTGCTGGTGCAGAACGGTACGTTGCACGTGGGTGACGTGATCCTCTCGGGAACCTACACGGGCCGCGTCAAGGCCATGTTCAACGAAAACGGCAAAAAGGTGCAGATTGCAGGCCCCTCGACACCGGTGCAGGTGCTGGGTCTGAACGGCGCCCCGCAGGCCGGCGACCTCTTCAACGTGATGGACGACGACCGCTCGGCCCGCGAAATCGCCAACAAGCGCGAACAGCTGCAGCGCATGCAGGGCATCATGACCCAGAAGCACGTCACGCTGGACGAAATCGGCCGCCGTATCGCCATCGGCTCGTTCAAGGAGCTGAACATCATCGTCAAGGGCGATGTGGACGGTTCGGTCGAGGCCATGTCGGGCTCGCTGATCAAACTCTCGAAGGAGTCGGTGCAGGTGAACGTGATCCACGCCGCCGTGGGCCAGATCTCCGAATCGGACGTGCTGCTGGCCGCCGCCTCGAACGCCATCATCGTGGGCTTCCAGGTGCGCCCGTCGGCCGCCGCCCGCAAGCTGGCCGAAAAGGAGGAGATCGAAATCCGCCTCTACTCGATCATCTACGATGCGATCAACGACATCAAGGATGCCATCGAGGGCATGCTCGAACCGGTGATGAAGGAGGAGATCGTCGCCTCGGTCGAGGTGATGGAGATCTTCAAGATCTCGAAAGTGGGCACCGTGGCCGGCTGCGTGGTCCGCGAAGGCAAGCTGCAGCGCACGACGCCGATCCGCGTCATCCGCGACGGTATCGTGATCTACACCGGCAAACTGGGTTCGCTCAAGCGCTTCAAGGACGACGTCAAGGAGGTCAGCGTAGGCCAGGACTGCGGTCTGAACATCGAATCCTACAACGACATCAAGATCGGCGATATCGTCGAGGGGTACGAACAGGTGGAAGTAAAACGCAAATAACACACATCGCGTGCAGGGATCCGGCGCCGGGTCCCTGCACGCCATCTCATTGACAACGACACACTAACAGATACGTCAAACCATTTAGATTTATTTTGGCAGAAATGACTAACCCTATCCATTTCACGACTCCCGACGAGGCCGTCAAGGTCATCAAGTCGGGCGATCACGTGCATCTGAGTTCGGTAGCTTCGGCTCCTCAGTGTCTGATCAACGCCATGTGCCGCCGCGGCGAGGCCGGCGAGCTGAAGAACGTCCACATCCATCACCTCCACACGGAGGGTCCGGCTCCCTATGCCGACCCGAAGTTCGAGGGTGTCTTCCAGCTCGATTCGTTCTTCGTGGGCTCGAACGTGCGCAAGGTGACCCAGAGCGGCTACGCCGACTACATTCCGGTCTTCCTGAGCGAGACGCAGAAGCTCTATCGCTGCGGCGCCGTACCGTGCAACGTGGCCATGATTCAGGTCTGCCCGCCGGACAAGCACGGGTATGTATCGCTCGGTACGTCGGTTGATGCCACGCTGGCAGCCGTCGAGTGCGCCGACCACGTCATCGCCGTGGTCAACAAGCACGTGCCGCGCGCCTTCGGTCAGGCCATGATCCCGATGTCGAAGATCGACACGTTCGTCGAGGACGATACGCCGCTGATCGAGGCCAAATTCACCGAGCCCAACGAGGTCGAGACGGCCATCGGCAAGCACTGCGCCGCACTGATCGAGGACGGTGCCACGCTGCAGATGGGTATCGGCGCCATTCCGAACGCCGTGCTGAGCCAGTTGGGCAACCACAAGAATCTGGGTGTTCACACCGAGATGTTCGCCGACGGCGTCCTGCCGCTGGTCCGCAAGGGCGTCATCAACGGCGAGGCCAAGAAGACCGACCCGGGCAAGATGGTTTCGACGTTCCTGATGGGTTCGCAGGCCGTCTACGACTTCATCGACGACAACCCGGGTGTGCTGATGATGGACGTCGGCTACACGAACGACCCCTACATCATCTCGCAGAACGACAACTTCGTGGCCATCAACTCGGCCTTGCAGATCGACCTGACGGGTCAGGTGAGCGCCGACTCGCTGGGTACGAAGTTCTGGTCGGGAGCCGGCGGCCAGATCGACTTCGTCTACGGCGCTTCGCTCTCGAAGGGCGGAAAGGCCATCATCGCCATGCCTTCGATCACGAACAAGGGCGTCTCGAAGATCTGCCCGACGCTGCTCGACGGTGCCGGCGTGGTGACGACGCGTTTCCACGTACACTGGGTCGTTACGGAGTTCGGCGCCGTGGATCTCTACGGCAAGTCGATGCAGGAGCGCGCCCGTCTGCTGATCTCGATCGCCCACCCGTCGGCTCAGGAGGAGCTGGATCGTGCGGCTTTCGAGCGCTGGGGTTCGCACCACCACTACATCAAGAGCTACATGGGCAAATAAACAGCCCGAGGCTCGATAGCAAAAAAGCCTTCCCGGTTTCGGGAAGGCTTTTTTCATGAGCGGACGAGAAGCGGCGCTGAAGAACGACAAAGTTGCCCGAACATGTGGCGGCACCGCTCCCCTATCGGACGAACGAACCGCTGTGGGTCGCGGAGTTGCCGCAGGCGTCGCGGACCGTCAGTTCATACGTATGACGGCGACGGGAGGCGGGACGGTCGAAGAGATGGACCAACGTCCCCTTCATGGGGAAGCGGTCGCAGGGAACCCACTGACCGTCGATGCGAAGCGTCCAGGAGGCGATGCCCGAGAAGTTGTCCGAAACGCGGAACCGCAGCCCCTCGGCCGAGGAGAGCGATGCCCCCTCGGCAAAGAGCGGTCGGACGGTCGGAGGCAGCGTGTCGGCCACGACAAGCAACTGGCCGGTCGTGCGCGTGACGGCCGTGACGGCTCCGTTCGAGTAGGTTCCGCCAACGCAGTAGAGCCCGCCCTTGTCGGTTCGGCCGGCCAGCACGGCACGCAGACGCAGCGGCTGAGGAATCTGCGCACGGATGGTTACCAGTGCAGGGCTGTACAACGGCGTCGTCGGTTCGAGGAAGCGATAGGCGGGCGACAGCACCACCAGTCCCGCACGGCTCTGCGGCATGTCGAGCCGTTCGGGCCGCACGAAGAGCGGTTCGTAGAGCGATCCCTTCTGAATGCGGATCTCGGCCTCGTCGTCGATGCGCAGCACGGAGTTGCGCCCCGGAAAGACCGCCACGGCCGCCGAATCGGCCTCGGCCCGGAACGCAGTCTCGCGACCGACGATCGTGAACTCGAGCGACGAGCGGTTACCGCAATCATCCTCGGCCTCGATACGGAACCGGCGTCGCTGCCCGGGCTCGGTGCGCACCACCCCGCGCTCCACCGCGACGGGATAGAACGCTTCGGGAGCTCCGGCCAGCCGGGCCAGCCGGATCACCTCGTTGCGCGAGCCGATCTTGAGCGCATAGCAGCTCACGGCGTCGCAGCAGCGCGACAGATCGTGGGTAAAGCCGTCCATGCGGTACTCGAAGCAGGGTTTGCCGTCGATGCGGGCCTCAACGCGCCAGAGGCCGAACGTATTGTAGACGCCGTTGCGACGGTCCGAGGCCTCGACAATGAAGTAGCCGCAGCGCCCGACACCGACCGGTTCGCCGCGTGTCAGGCGGTAGCTTCCGTCGGCATCGCGCACGACGGCATAGCTCTCCACGGGTCCCCGCACAGGAACCCCGCCGAGCGTATCGACCTCAACATAATGGACACGCAGGATACGCGGCGGGAGGTTGTCCTGCGGGCGGACGATCCCCTCGCGGACCACGTTGCGGAGGCGTTGCGTCGGAGTGTCGCGGATTTCGTAGTGGAGGTGCGGTCCCATCGACGAACCGCTGTTGCCCGCATAGCCGATCACGTCGCCTTGACGAACGGGCCAGCGATCGGCCGTGAACCAGAGGTCGACACCGTTCGTGCGACGGGCGTAGCGTTCCTGCCGCAGATGCTCCTCGAGATCCTTGCGGAAGCGCTGCAAATGGCCGTAAACGGCCGTCGTGCCGTTATTGAGCGTCAGATAGAGCGCCCGCCCGTAACCGCCTGCCGAGACCGTCATGCGCGAGACGTAGCCGTCGGCCACGGCCACCAGCGGATGGCCCTCCTCGCCGTCGGTCTTGATGTCCACCCCGGCATGAAAGTGTCCGGGACGCAGCTCGCCGAAATTGGCCGAAAAGAGGCGCGAGGTCTGTTGAACGGGGAAAATATAATCGTCGGGATTGAGCCGCTGTGGGCGGTCCGTTGTCTGGGTTTGAGCCGAGGCTCCGGCGCAGGCCGCGGCCAGGAGCATGGCTGTCAGAAATCGTCGCATGAATCCGTATCTTTGACCAACTGCGCGGCCGCATCCAGCACGGCCTCGTAGTCGTAACCGAGCGAAAGCCCGTATCGTATCAATTTGGTTTTCAATTCGTAGGAAGTCGTATATTTCACCGTCCGGGCCTTGCGCGAAAGCTGCTCGACGAGACGTTCGCCCTGCTGCGAGGGGTCGATCTGCCGCAGCGCCGCATCGATCACCTCGCGCCGGATGCCCTTGCGCTGAAGTGCCGTGCGGATCTTGTACGCGCCCCAGCCGCTCAGGCGGAGCTTCTCGCGCACGAAGGCCTCGGCATAGCGGCTGTCATCGATGAAGCGTTCGCGCACCAGCCGCGCAAGAACCGCCTCGGCCTGCTGTCCGTCGAGCCCCCAGCTCCGCATCAGCCGTCGGGCATCGCCCTCCGACTTCTCGGCCCGCGCACAGAGCCGCATCAGCGCCGCGAGGGCCTGTTCGGGGCTCTTCGTCCGCTTTTCGCGCGTTTTTTTCAACTCAGCCGACTGCATATCATCCGGTCTTTATCAAACAGGTCGCGATAGACTTCGGTCGCCGCATACCCTTCCGCGGCAAGCATCGCCACAAGAGCCTCGGCGGCGCGCTCGTAGATCTCGAACCACAGACGCCCGCCCGGCGTCAGCATTCGCCGTCCGGCACGGGCTATGGCCCGATAGAAGCGCAGCGGATCGTCGTCCGGGACGAACAACGCCAGTGCCGGTTCGTGGTCGCGCACGTTGGGGTGCATCGCCTGACGGTCGCTCGCGGGGACATACGGCGGATTGGAGACGATCACGTCGAACCTCTCCGGGAAACGCTCCGCCAGATCGCTCAGCGCATCGGCCCGCCGCAGCGTCACCCGCGCTCCCAGCTGCCGGAAGTTCTCCGCAGCCACCTCCAGCGCCGTCTCCGAGATATCGGCCGCATAGAGCTCCGCCGCGGGCAGTTCTATCGCCAGCGAGGCGGCAATGCAGCCGCTGCCGGTTCCCACGTCGAGGATCCGGCACGGCCGGTTGCGCTCCGTGCGCACGATGCGGTCGACCAGCTCCTCGGTCTCGGGACGCGGAATCAGCACCCCCTCCCGCACCGTGAAGCGGCGTCCGTAGAATTCACTCTCGCCAAGCAGGTATTGCAGCGGTTCGCCCGCCGCCAGACGTTCGACATCCGCATCGAGCCCTTCCACCCCGAGCTCCGCCCCGGGATCGGTCAGCAGCGCCGAGAGCGTGATGCCCTCCCGCGCGCAGACGAGCATGCGGGCCAGGTTGCGGGCCTCGCGCGCCTCGTAGAGCCCCGCAAGGCGGGCCGTCGTCCGATCAATGGCTTCGCGGCGTGTCATCTTCTCCAGAGATCGGCCAGCGCAATGGCCACGGCGGCCTCGACCACCACCACCCCGCGCAGCGCCACGCAGACGTCGTGACGACCGCGGATCTCGAGCGCCTCGACCCGGTCGGTCGTCCAGTTGTAGGTATTCTGTACGCGCGAGATGCTCGGCGTGGGCTTCAGCGCCGCACGCACCACCACCTCGTTGCCGTTCGTGATGCCGCCGTTGATGCCGCCGGCATGATTCGTCGCCGTATGCCCGTCACGGTCCACAATCGGGTCGTTGTTCTGCGATCCGCGGAGGCGGCTTCCGGCAAATCCGCTGCCGAATTCAACCCCCTTGACCGCCGGCACCGAAAAGAGCAGGTGGGCAATGCGGCTCTCGACCGAATCGAAAAAGGGTTCACCGATTCCGACGGGGAGTCCCCCGACGCGACATTCGACCACCCCGCCCAGCGAATCGCCCGCGGCGGCCGCCTCTCGCAGCAGTTCGTCGAAACGCGCCGCATCGCTGCATCCGTCGATCTCCGTCAGCCGGGTCGAGAAGACGACCCCCGCGGGCAGGATCTTCTTCGCAACGACCCCCGCAGCCACCAGCGCCACGGTCAGACGTGCCGAGAAGTGTCCGCCGCCGCGCGGATCGTTGTATCCGTCGAACTTGCGGAAAGCCACCCAGTCGGCATGCGACGGGCGGAAATGGCGCTCGACATTGGCATAGTCGGCCGAGCGCGTGTTCGTATTGGCAAAGACGACGGTCAGCGGCGCCCCGGTCGTATGACCGTTGTAGAGCCCCGAGACAATCGTCGGACGATCGGGTTCGCGGCGCGGCGTGGTTCCGCGGGCACCGCTGCGGCGGCGCGAAAGGTCGGCCTCGAAATCCTCCTCTGCAAGCGGAATGCCGGCCGGCACGCCATCCATCGTGATGCCGACCTCGGGACCGTGCGATTCGCCCCAGATGGCCAGCCGGAAGTTATGTCCGTATTGATTCATCGTTCCAACGTGTTTATTCGCGGACCATGCGGAGATCCTCGAAGAAGGTCGGGTAACTCTTGGCCACGCTCTCGGCCCCTTCGATCGTCACCTCGCCGTCGGCACGCAGCGCCGCCACGGCCAGCGACATGGCCATGCGGTGGTCGCCGTGGCTCCGCGTCCGCGCGGCATGGATCGCCCCGCCGCGGATCCGCATCACATCCTCCTCCGAAATGTCAACCGCGATGCCCAGCCGGGCATACTCCTCGCAGATGGCCTCGGCCCGGTTGCACTCCTTGTACTCCAGGCGCGACGTGCCGCGGATCACGCTCTCGCCCTCGGCCGCCGCAGCCAGTGCTGCCAGGGCCGGGAAGAGGTCCGGACAGTTCGTGGCATCGAATTCGAAGCCGTGCAGCGGGCGATGGGCCACCGTTACCGACTCCGCATCGTTGATGACGGCCGCTCCGGCCCGCACCAACGCCGTGCAGATGGCCGTGTCGGCCTGTTTGGAGAGCATCGAGACGTTGCGCACGGTGATCTCGCCGGCCGTGGCACCGGCCACGAGCAGCATGGCCGCCGCACTCCAGTCACCCTCGATGCTGAAATAGGTGGCGGCAAAGCGCTGGTTGCCCGGGATATAGAACTCCTCATAGTCGCGCTGGCTGATCTCCACGCCAAAACGCTGCGCCGTATCGAGCGTCATGTCCAGATAGGGGGTCGAAACGGCATTCCGCACATGGAGCGTCGTGTCGCGCCCGGCACGCGGCAGCGCCAGCAGCAGTCCCGTGATGAACTGCGAAGAGACCGAACCGTCGACCTCGACCTCCCCGCCGCGGATCGGTCCGCAAACCTCCAACGGCAGGAATCCGCCGTTGTCGTGCACCGTGACGCCCAACTGCCGGAGCGGATCCAGCATCATCGTCATCGGACGTGAAAGCAGCGTGCCGCGTCCGACGATGCGGATCGGCGTCTGACACAATGAAGCGATCGGGGTGAAGAGACGCGTGGCAAGGCCCGACTCGCCCACCTCGAGGCTTCGGCCCCGGGGGTGGAGCCCCCCCTTGATCGAGAGCGACGTGGGATCGACCTGTTCGACCCGGGCCCCGAGCGTCTCAATGCAGTGCAGGGCCGAACGCGTATCGTCGCAGAATTCCAGATTGCGCAGCACCGTGGCCTCTTCCGAGAGCAGGGCTGCCGCCAGGGCACGCTGTGCATAACTTTTCGAGCAGGGCGGCGTCAGCGTGCCTCTGACGCGGCCTGGCGGAACCGTTTTGTCCATATATTCGTTAACCTAACCTCTTTTCGGGTATCACCGCCCCGGAGTAATCCGGCAATCGTCCGGTTCCGAAGCCTCTCCACATGCTCCTGCGCCCCCGGCCTTCATTCGGTCCCGAAGCCTCTCCACATGCTCCCGCTGCCACCGGCCTTCATTCGGTCCCGAGCCTCTCCACATGTTTCTGCTGTCCCCGGTCGTCATTCGGTCCGAAACCTCTCCACATGTTTCTGCTGCCTCCGGCCTTCATTCGGTCCGAAGCCTCTCCACATGCTTCTGCTGACCCCGGCCTTCATTCGGTCCCGAGATCATCCCTGACCTCCGGCCCCGGGTTCACATCCGAAGTCCGAATGGCCGCTCGCTCATACGAAGCACTCAGCGCTTGTCTTCGCGGGCAGCACCAACGGCTTTCTGCGCCTCTTCAACCGCCTTCCGGGCTTCGGCATCGGCCTTGTCCGCCTCGTCAACGGCTTTCTGTGCCTCGTCGACCGCCTTGCGAGCCTCGCCAACCGCCTTAAGCACCTCCGCCGAAGCCGTCTGACGCAACTCCTCCCCCTTTCGATTCTTCATCTCCTGGGTCAGTTGATGGCTCTTCTTGAGCTCGAAGTGCTGTCCGAGGTAGACCTTGCGCACCATCGGATCGGCAGCCAGCTCCTCGGCCGTACCCGTCTTGAGGATCTTGCCCTCGTAAAGCAGGTAGGTACGGTCGGTGATGGCCAGCGTCTCGTCGACGTTGTGGTCGGTGATGATCACGCCGATGTTCTTGTGTTTGAGCGTCGCCACGATCGACTGGATATCCTCCACGGCGATGGGGTCCACACCGGCGAAGGGCTCGTCAAGCAGGATGAACGCCGGATTGATGGCCACCGCGCGGGCGATCTCCGTCCGTCGGCGCTCGCCGCCCGAAAGCTGGATGCCGAGGCTCTTGCGGACCTTCTGCAGGCGGAACTCCTCGATCAGCGCCTCGACGCGTTCGTTCTGGTACTCCTTCGAGTAGTCGGTCATCTCCAGCACGGCGCGGATGTTCTCCTCGACCGACAGCCGCCGGAACACCGACGCCTCCTGAGCCAGATAGCCCACACCGAGCTGTGCCCGGCGATAGACCGGCAGCGACGTCAGTTCGTTCACCTGCCCCTCGTCGTTCTCCAGAAAGATCCGTCCTTCGTTGGGTTTGATCAGTCCCACGATCATGTAGAACGTCGTGGTCTTGCCCGCACCGTTGGGGCCGAGCAGACCCACGATCTCGCCCTGTTTCACATCGATCGACACGTGGTCGACCACCGTCCGGGACTTGTATTTCTTGACCAGTTCGCTGGTGTAAAGACGCATGGCGTATGATATAATTTTTGACAAAGTTATGCTTTTTTCCGAAAAGTTTTTTATCTTTACGTTGAATTTTCTTTTAATGCATACAAACGGCGAAATGAAACAGTTCGATTCATCCCTGCTGCATGACAAGTTGAAGGAGTATTTCGGCTTCTCGTCATTCAAAGGGAATCAGGAGGCGGTCATCCGCAATGTACTGGAGGGCAAGGATACGTTCGTGCTGATGCCTACGGGCGGAGGCAAATCACTGTGCTACCAGTTGCCCGCTCTTCTGATGGACGGCGTGGCGATCATCATCTCGCCGCTGATCGCCCTGATGAAGAACCAGGTCGATGCCATGCGGACCTTCTCCGCCGAATCGGGTATCGCCCACTTCCTCAATTCGTCGCTCAACAAGACCGCCGTGGCGCAGGTCCGCCAGGATGTACTCGACGGCAAGACCAAACTGCTCTATTTCGCACCCGAATCGCTCACCAAGGAGGACAACGTCGCCTTCCTGCGTAAAATAAAGGTGTCGTTCTACGCCATCGACGAGGCCCACTGCATCTCCGAATGGGGCCACGACTTCCGGCCCGAGTATCGCCGCATCCGCCCGATCATCAACGAAATCGGCCAGGCCCCGCTGATCGCCCTCACCGCAACGGCCACTCCCAAGGTGCAGATGGATATTCAGAAGAACCTCGGCATGTCCGATGCCGCGGTCTTCAAATCGTCGTTCAACCGTCCGAATCTCTACTACGAAATCCGGCCCAAACACAACGTCGATCACGACATCATCCGCTTCATCAAGCAGAACGAAGGCAAAAGCGGCATCATCTACTGCCTGAGCCGCAAGAAGGTCGAGGAGCTCACCGAACTGCTCATCGCCAACGGAATCCGCGCCCGCGCCTACCACGCCGGCATGGATGCCGCCACGCGTGCGGCCAATCAGGACGACTTCCTCATGGAACGCGTCGAGGTCATCGTCGCCACGATCGCCTTCGGAATGGGCATCGACAAGCCCGACGTGCGCTATGTGATCCACTACGACATTCCCAAGTCGCTCGAAGGATACTACCAGGAGACCGGCCGCGCCGGCCGCGACGGCGGCGAGGGCTACTGTCTGGCCTTCTACAGCTACAAGGACATTCAGAAACTCGAAAAGTTCATGCAGGGCAAGCCCGTCGCCGAACAGGAGATCGGCAAACTGCTCCTGCAGGAGACGGTCTCCTATGCCGAAAGTTCGATGTGCCGCCGCAAGACGCTGCTCCACTACTTCGGCGAAGAGTACACCGAGGACAACTGCGGAAACTGCGACAACTGCCGCAACCCCAAACCCAAGGTCGACGCCCGCGCCGCCCTGAAGATGGCCCTCGAGGCGCTGCGCGACATCGGCGACAAGTTCAAGTCCGACTATCTGATCAACGTCCTGATGGGCAAGAATACGGCGCTGATCAAGAGCTACGGCCACAACAACTCGAAATGGTTCGGTGCCGGCGCCGACCACGATGCCCGCTTCTGGGGCGCCGTGCTGCGCCAGGGGCTGATCCTCGGACTGATCGACAAGAACATCGAAAACTACGGTCTGATCTCGATCAACAAAAAGGGCGAAACCTACATCGCCATGCCCTATCCCGTGACCATCACCCTCGACCACGACTACGACGAGGAGGAGAAGGAGGCCGAAGCTGTCGCTCCGATGGGCAAGGGCGGCGCCGCCGACGAAGAGCTCTTCGCCATGCTGAAGGATCTGCGCAAGAAGGTGGCCAAACAACACGGACTGCCGCCGTTCGTCATCTTCCAGGACCCCTCGCTCGAAGACATGGCCATGCAGTACCCCATCACACTCGAGGAGATGCAGAACATCACGGGCGTCGGCGTGGGCAAGGCCCGCAAATTCGGCGAGGAGTTCATCAAACTCATCAAGGCCTACGTCGAGGAGAAGGAGATCATCCGCCCGCAGGACATGGTCGTCAAGGGGGTGGCCAGCAAGTCCGGAAACAAGATCTTCATCATCCAGTCGATCGACCGCAAGATGGATTTCGAGGACATCGCCCGCGCCAAGGACCTCGATTTCGACGAACTGCTCACCGAAATCGAAGCCATCGTCAACGCCGGCACCAAACTCGACATCTCCTACTACCTGAAGGAGTTCATGGACGAAGACAAAATCCAGGACATCTACCTCTACTTCAAGGAGGATGCCGAGAGCGATTCGCTCGATGCGGCCATCGAGGAGCTGGGATCCGACTATACCGAGGAGGAAATTCGGCTGGTCCGCATCCAGTTCATGTGCGAACAGGGCAACTGACCTCGGGCCGGCACCCCAACCCGGCGCTCCGGCCCCGAACGTGATACAACCTAAAGACTACGCCTATGAACAAAAAGACCTTTACCCTTGCAGTTGTTTTTCTGTTGTTGACATTGGTGTGGCTCGGAACCAATATCTATTGGAGAGTGACCCATTCCAATTGTGTGAATGCGTTCGACTTCATTGTGGGCGTATTGTTCGTTGCGGCGGCTGCCGGAATGGTCTACAACGAATTCCACAAGAAAAAACGCAAGCACCTCGACGAGGTGGACAAGTACAAAATTCCGTAGTCGATGCGTACGATCGACCGGGTGATGGCCGTTTTGGCCGGTCTGTTTTTCCTCGCGGCCGTGACAGCGGCCTGGCGTGTGACCGTGGCCGAGGACGGGGGCCAGGATCTGTGGTATCTGCCCCTGCTGCTGGCCCTGGCATCGGCCGCCATGACCTTCGGAGCCCTGCAGCATCGGCGACGCAAAACCGCTAAAAAGGAGTAACAGTATGAAGATCAATTTCATGCAGGTGATTCGTCTGGTCGGAATGGTTGTGGCCATCGCCGGCATCATCTACGCGCTGGAATTCATGGAGCGCGGTATCGCCGTCTGGTTCTGGATTGCACTGCTGGGCATCGGATTCGTGGGGCTGCTCTACACGTTCCGCCTCACACAGCGGCGTCAGGCCGTTGAGGAGCGCGAACGGGAACGAGCCGAGAAACGCTTGAAAAAACGCAGCCAACGCAAAAAACGCGCCTGATACTTTCCGGCACGCCGGGTCCATTCCGGTACGCCGGGTCCATTCCGGTACGCCCGGTGCGGATGCAACACGCGATCCGCACTTCGCGGTACGATCCAACGCCTCTGAAGGCATTGCGGGTGTGCCCCACTGGATTTGAAGCAGAAGAGAGCCCGGCCGATTGTCCGAGATCCCGGTCCGTAAGCCTTCGACACGCTTGGCCCGGGATCTTTCGGCACGAAATGAATTCCCTCCCATGAACCCTCCTTTGCAATCGTTTGCCGCCCTTCTTGTTACGGGGTCATTGCTCGGCTGCAGCCAATCCGAACTGCACACCGTCGAAGTTTCGGGACACGGACTGGATTTCTATCCCGACAGTACGCGGATGGTTGTTTTCCCGTACGGAGCCGACTTCCGGTTCGATCCACCCGTGGCGAGCGCCCTGCTTGCCGACGGGGCTTTTGAGCTCTCATTCCGGGATTCGACGACCTGCCTCTACGAACTGGTCGTCGAGGAGGAGCTGCACAAGGGCTCGTTTCAAACCTTTGGCTTCTTCTCCGACGACAAACCCCTGCGCTTTGCCTTCCGCCGCAAGTTCGGGACCACCCGCGCCGAGGTTAGCGGAAGCTCCGACAACGAAGAACTCTTCCTCTACCGAAATCGGTGGACAACCCTCTGCGAGCCGACCGACAGCATGCTCTACGAACTCGACCAGTGGCGGATCTCGAATTTCGGCCCGAACGGATACCCGGAAACGGGCTCTGCGGAGGCCGAGCGCCTGCGTGCAAGGTATGAGGAGATTTCCGATCGGCAGAAGAGCATCATCGAGGCTTCGGGCTACGAAAGATGGCTGGAAGCGCGGATCCGCCACCATAAAACGCTTGCCGGGCTGCTGAAGGTCACTCAAGCGTTGGATTCCGAGTTGCGGAAGGTCGAACGCGACGCCGGCCACACGATCGACACGATGTGGCTCAATCTCTACCGCGACTACCGCAGTCTCTATCCCGGCAACCGGCTGGTGCAGCGCACCGACGAGCGGCTCGCCACGATCGAACGGCTGGCTCCGGGCGCCCCGTTTCCCGACTTCACGGCCCCGGCACTCGACGACGGCACACGCCGGAGGTTCGGAGAGCTGATCGAGGGGAGGATTGCCGTGCTGGACTGCTGGGCATCGTGGTGCGGGCCGTGCCGGAAACACTCCATCGAACTGATTCCGATCTATGAACAATACCGCGACCGCGGCTTTACGGTCGTGGGAGTGGCCCGCGAATACGGCAGCCTCGACGACATGCGGCTCGCCGTGAAGAGGGACAACTATCCGTGGGTGCAGCTCTACGACCTCGACGGGGCCGAGGGCATCTGGAAACTCTACGGGCTCTCGTCGGCCGGCGGGGGAATCTTCCTGATCGACCTCAAGGGACGGATCGTGGAGCGGGTGGCCGACGTCGCGTCAATCCGAAAGTATCTGGAGCAACACCTGGGCCGATAAGCCCCACCCGGCCGTACGCCTCATGACGGCAGGCAGCCATGACCAATGCCGGAGCGTCGCGCACCACAATGCGGTCCGGCACGATGCCCGACATCGGTTTCTGATATTTTTTGTATCTTTGCCGCCGTATGACGGAAGTTCGAGCCAAAAAATCCCTGGGTCAGCACTTTCTGACCGATCTGAACATCGCACGCAAAATTGCCGACGCCCTGTCGGGCGGAACGACGGCAGCCCCCGTCCCGGTACTCGAGGTGGGGTGCGGAATGGGTGTGCTGACGCAGTTCCTGCTGCGCCGTGACGACCTGACGGTCTGGGGCGCCGAAATCGACTCCGAAAGCGTCGAATACCTGCATGCGCACTTCCCGGAGTTCACGCCGCGGCTGATCGAGGGAGACTTCCTGAAGCTCGATCTGCGGGAACGCTTCCCCGCGGGGCTGCGCATCATCGGCAACTTCCCCTACAACATCTCGTCGCAGATCTTCTTCAAGGTGCTGGAGAACCGCGACCTCATCCCCGAATGCGTGGGAATGATCCAGCGCGAAGTGGCCGTCCGGATCGCCGAACCGCCCGGATCGAAGGAGTACGGCATCCTCTCGGTGCTGCTGCAGGCGTGGTACGACATCGAGTATCTCTTCACGGTCAACGAAACGGTCTTCAATCCGCCCCCGAAGGTGAAGAGCGCCGTGATCCGCATGCGCCGAAACGGCGTGGAGCGGCTCGACTGCGACGAAGCGCTCTTCATCCGGGTCGTCAAGGCGTCGTTCGGACAGCGACGCAAGATGCTGCGCAACTCGCTGAAGGCCGTATTCGGCAGCTTCGACGGCGCGGAGCATCCCTTCTTCACGCGTCGGGCCGAAACGTTGTCCGTCGGGGAATTCGTCGAGTTGACCCGCTGGGTGGCCGACCACCTGAAATCCTGAACCGAAAGAGAGGGAGGGGATCGGGCAAGAGGCTCAATACCGGAAAGGGCAGAATCAGGCACCAACAGACCGGAACAAGAGAAAAAACAGGCCGGAGCTTCCGTAAAGCTCCGGCCTGTTCCGTATTCGGTAGGATCGGCGGGCCCTCCTACGCCATGGGATTCCCGGCCCCGGCCACGACCGTCACCAGATCCTCGCGCGCCAGATAGCGCTGCGCCAGACGCTGGACGTCGGCCGGGGTCATGCTCCGGATACGACGGATATTCTCGCCGATGACCGCATTGTCCGTGCCGCAGAGGATGTTTTCGATCGTGACGTCGGCAATGCCGAACGGACCATCGAGAATCCGCATCATCTCGCCCGTCATCATGTTCTTGACCAGTTCGAGCTCCTCACCGGGCATGGGCTCCGTGCGGAGCCGTTCGATTTCGCGGTAGATCGCCTCGAGGGCCTCCCGGGCAACGTCCGTACCGACCTGCGTCGCCACGGCAAAGTAGCCCGCCCGTTCGAAGTTGACCATCGCGGCCACCACCCCATAGGTATAGCCGTTGCGTTCGCGGAGGTTCTGCATCAGCCGCGAGCCGAAATAGCCGCCCAGCGCCGTGGCCACCACCTGCATGCCGACGAAATCGGGGTGCTGGCGCGGAAAGAGCAGCCGTCCCAGACGCAGCGACGCCTGTACGGCCCCGGGATGTGCGACGAACGCCTCGTGTTGCGTTTCGGGCTCCGGGAAGAGGGGCTCGGGCTCCGCCACACCGTGCGGCAGACGTTCGGCCAGCGAGCCGACGGCCTCCAGTTCGTGCTCACCGATGCGGCCGCTGCAAACCACAAAGCAGCGTTCGGCCGTATAGAAACGCCGGTAGAACGCCACGACATCCTCGCGCGTGAGCGAATCGTAGAGAGCCTCGTCGGACGAAATGCCGTAGGGATGCCGCGCCCCGAACAGCGCCCGCGCAAAGGCCTCGCGCGCCTCGACGTCGACCTTTGTGCGGTCGATCGCCAGCCGCTGCTTGCGTTTGGCGGCATAGGTGCGCAGCTCCTCCTCGGGGAAGGTCGGGCGGAGCAGAATGGCCTCGGCCACCTCGAGCGTATGGTCGAAGAATTTCGAAAGCATGGCGAAGCTCACGTAGACATAGTCGCGGTCGATGTTCACGTCGAACCACGAGCCATAGTAGTCGAGTTGTTCGGCAATTTCGCGGGCCGTGCGGTCGGCGGCGCCTTCGGAGAGCAGATTCGCCGCGGCCGATGCCGAGAAGGGCACCGTCTGCACGGCCGATCCGGCCCGGAAGACAAACGTGATGCGCAGCACCTCGAAATCCTCCGAGGCCAGCGTGTAAAGGGCGACGCCGTTGGAAAGGATCCGTTTTTCGGCCTGCTGGACGTCGACTTCCGACGGAGTGATGCGGGGTGGTATCATTTTCGGGCGCGGTAAATGAGCGTGGAACTGTTTTCTGAACGCAGCACACGGCTGCAATAGGTGCGGATGTCGTCGGGCGTGACGGTGCGGTAGCAGTCGATCTCGCGGTTGATGAACGCCAGATCGCCGAGCATCTCGTAGAAGCCGAGATTCATCGCCTTGTTCATGACATTGAGTTCGCCGAAGAGCGTCGTGGCTTCGAACTTATTCTTGACCTTTTCGATCTCGTACTCCGTGGCGGCATCGCGCTGCAGGGCCTCGATCTCCTCGCGGAAGGCCGCTTCGACCGCTTCGGGCGCAACTCCCGGAAGCAACTGCCCCGTGAAGACGAACAACCCCGGATCGAGGTCGCCCGTCACGTAGGCATTGACGCTCGAGAGCAGCTGCCGCTCCTTGACCAGATGCTGATAGAGACGTCCCGAATCGCCGCCGGCCAGCAGATCCGAAATCAGATCGGCCGTCTGGAAGTCGGGGTCGCTGCGGCGCCCCATGTGGTAGGCCACCGAGACGGTCGTGGCCGGCACGTCGCGCTCGACCTCCCGACGGCGGGCTTCGGTCTGCACGGGCTCCTGCGGAATGACATCCGCACGGGCCGGCGTATCGACAAGCGGTGCAAACCACTTCCCAGCCAGTTCGAGCATCCGCTCCTCGTCCAGATCGGCCGAGATCGACAGCACGGCATTCGACGGATGGTAGTGCCGCCGGTAGAAGGCCCCGACATCGGCCAGCGTCGCCCGTTCGATATGGTCGGGCGTCAGTCCGATCGTGGCCCAACGGTAGGGATGGACCCGGTAGGCCAGTTCGCGCAGCAGCATCATCTGGTCGCCGTAGGGCTGGTTGAGGTAGCGTTGGCGGAACTCCTCGATCACCACGCGCTTCTCGGTCTGAAGCTTCTCGGGCGTGATGGCAAGTCCCTGCATGCGGTCGCTCTCGAGCCAGAGCGCCGTCTCGAGGTTGTCCTTCGGCAGGGTGATGTAGAAATCCGTGTAGTCGTTGTTCGTGAAGGCGTTGTTGTCGCCCGAGGCCATCTGCACAGGCAGGTCGAAATTCGGCACCTGGCGCGTCCCGCGGAACATGAGGTGCTCGAACAGATGGGCAAATCCCGTGCGCTCGGGATTCTCGTTGCGCGCCCCGACCCGGTAGAGCAGGTTCACGGCCGCCAGTTTCGAGGCCCGGTCGCGGTTGACCACCACCACAAGGCCGTTGGCCAGCGTTGTCTTATTATAAGGAATCATGGCGGCAAAGGTACGAAAAAAGCCGCAGTCGGCCAACTCGGGCCGCCGGATCGGATGCCGCGGCACGATTCCGTCCAGAGAGTTCCCGCCACGGTCCGCGCACCCGTGTGCCACGCCTCGCTGCAACAACGCCTTATCGTCGAATCGATTCCGCAACACGGTGATTTCCCGGCGGTTTGCTGTTAACGGAATAACAACGGACTGTTATTTTTTTCACATCGAAAACGTTAAAAATTTACACTATTTTGAACAAAAATAGACTTCGAATTTCCACCGAAATTCGTATCTTTGCAACGCCCGATTGATCCGGGTCAAGCCATACGAAGGAAAAAAACACACATATCATCCAAAATCTTAACTGAAATGGCAGAAAAGAAATTTATTACCTGTGATGGTAACTACGCTGCGGCCCATGTGGCTTACATGTTCTCGGAAGTCGCAGCCATCTACCCCATCACGCCGTCGTCGACCATGGCCGAACTCGTCGACGAATGGGCCGCTCAGGGACGTAAAAACATCTTCGGCGAAACCGTGAAGGTCGTGGAAATGCAGTCGGAGGCCGGTGCCGCCGGAGCCGTTCACGGATCGCTGCAGAGCGGTGCCCTGACTTCGACCTTCACCGCGTCGCAGGGCCTGCTGCTGATGATCCCCAACATGTACAAGATCTCGGGCGAACTGCTCCCGGGCGTCTTCCATGTCTCGGCCCGCGCCCTGGCCGCCCAGTCGCTGTCGATCTTCGGCGACCATCAGGATGTCATGGCCACCCGTCAGACCGGCTTCGCCATGCTGGCCACCTCGTCCGTTCAGGAGGTAATGGACCTGGCCGGCGTCGCCCACCTGGTTGCCATCAAGTCGCGTGTTCCGTTCCTGCACTTCTTCGACGGTTTCCGCACCTCGCACGAAATCCAGAAGATCGAACTCATCGACGAGGCTTCGCTTACGGCCCTGCTCGACCGCGACGCCCTGAAGGCCTTCCGTGCCCGCGCCCTGAATCCCGAACACCCCGTTACGCGCGGTACGGCCCAGAACCCCGACATCTATTTCCAGACGCGTGAGGCTGCCAACAAGTTCTACGAGGCCGTGCCCGACATGGTGGCCGACACCATGAAGGAGATCTCGAAGATCACCGGCCGCACCTACAAACCCTTTGTATATTACGGTGCCGAGGATGCCGAAAACATCATCATCGCCATGGGTTCGGTGACCGAAACCATCAAGGAGACCATCGACTACCTGCGCTCGACCAAGGGCGAAAAGGTCGGCGTGATCACCGTACACCTCTATCGTCCCTTCGCCGTGAAGTACCTCATGGAGGTGCTGCCCAAGAGCGTAAAACGCGTCTGCGTGCTCGACCGCACGAAGGAGCCCGGCGCCAACGGCGATCCGCTCTACATGGACGTTGTCGAGGCCTTCAATACCTGCAAGGAGCTGCCCTGCGGCGAGAAACCCCTGATCATCGGCGGCCGCTACGGCCTCTCGTCGAAGGACACCACCCCGGCCCAGATGCTGGCCGTCTTCGAGAACATGAAGCTTGCGGAGCCCAAGAACCAGTTTACGGTGGGTATCGTCGACGACGTGACGTTCCGTTCGCTGCCCGTCGGCGAGGAGATCTCGCTGGCCAAACCCGGTACGTTCGAGGCCCTGTTCTTCGGTCTGGGCGCCGACGGTACGGTGGGTGCCAACAAGAACTCGATCAAGATCATCGGCGGTTCGACCGACAAGTACTGCCAGGCCTACTTCTCCTACGACTCGAAGAAGTCCGGCGGTTACACGTCGTCGCACCTGCGCTTCGGCGACAAACCCATCACGTCGCCCTATCTGGTGACGACGCCCGACTTCGTGGCCTGCCACGTTCCGTCGTACGTCGACAAGTATGACGTGCTGAAGGGTCTGAAACCCGGCGGCTCGTTCCTGCTCAACTCGGTTCACGACGCCGAGACCACCTGCGCCACGCTGCCCGACCACATGAAGGCTTATCTGGCCAAGAACAAGATCAACTTCTACATCATCAACGCCACGAAGATCGCCGCCGAACTCGGTCTGGGTTCGCGCACGAACACCATCATGCAGTCGGCCTTCTTCAAGATCGCCAACGTCATTCCGTTCGAGAAGGCCGTCGAGGAGATGAAGCACGCCATCCTGAAGTCCTACGGAAAGAAGGGCGAGGATATCGTCAACATGAACTACGCAGCCGTCGATGCCGGTGGCAAGGAGGTCATCAAGATCGACGTCCCGGCCGAATGGGCCCAGATCGAGGACAAGGGCTTCCAGACCCCGTCGCACGCCTCGTATCCGGAGTTCGTACGCAAGATCGTCGAGCCGATCAACGGTCTGAAGGGCGATGATCTGCCGGTTTCGGCCTTCAACGGCCGCGAGGACGGTACGTGGGAGAACGGTACGGCCGCTTACGAGAAGCGCGGTATCGCCGTGAACGTGCCCGAATGGCAGATCGCCAACTGTATCCAGTGCAACCAGTGCTCGTATGTCTGCCCTCACGCCGCCATCCGTCCCTTCCTGGCCACCGACGAGGAGGCCGCCGCTTCGGGCATCGAATGGAAGCAGGGCCTGGGCGAAACGAAGGCCTACAAGTTCCGCGTGCAGGTATCGCCGCTCGACTGTACGGGTTGCGGCAACTGCGTCGATGTCTGCCCGGCCAAGGGCAAGGCGCTGGTGATG
The DNA here is from genome assembly GCA_944321945.1 of uncultured Alistipes sp. Classification (GTDB taxonomy): domain Bacteria; phylum Bacteroidota; class Bacteroidia; order Bacteroidales; family Rikenellaceae; genus Alistipes. The sequence continues at coordinate 1,818 of CALUNE010000006.1, read as the reverse complement.
CGTCCGCTCGAGGAGCAGCTCCCGCAGGCCAAGAACTGGGACTACCTGACCAAGCAGATCGGTTACAAGAACGTCGTCGACAAGACCAAGTCGGTGAAGAACCTGCAGTTCGCACAGCCGCTCTTCGAGTTCTCGGGCGCCTGCGCCGGCTGCGGCGAAACGCCCTATATCAAGGCGCTGACGCAGCTCTTCGGTGACAAGATGATGGTCGCCAACGCTACGGGCTGTACGTCGATCTACTCGGGCTCGGCTCCGTCGACCCCCTACTGCACCAACGCCGAAGGCAAGGGTCCGGCCTGGGCCAACTCGCTCTTCGAGGATAACGCCGAATTCGGTCTGGGTATGCACCTGGGTATCGAGAAGCTCCGCGACCGCATCCAGATGACCATGGAAGAGGCCATCGCCAACTGCTCGAAATGCTCCGACGAACTGAAGGGCGTCATGAAGGAGTGGATCGAGAACCGCGGCTCGTCGTCGAAGTCGGCCGAGGTGACGGCCCGTCTGATCCCGATGATGGAGGCCTGCGGCTGCGACTACTGCAAGAAGATTCTCGAACACAAGGACTGGCTCATCAAGAAGTCGCAGTGGATCATCGGCGGCGACGGTTGGGGCTATGATATCGGCTACGGCGGCGTCGACCACGTACTGGCTTCGGGTCAGGATGTCAACATCCTGGTCATCGATACAGAGGTCTACTCGAACACGGGCGGTCAGTCGTCGAAGGCTACGCCGGTGGGTGCCGTTGCCAAGTTCGCATCGAGCGGCAAGCGGATCCGCAAGAAGGATCTGGGCGCCATGGCCATGACCTACGGCTACGTCTACGTGGCACAGGTTTCGATCGGCGGCTCGCAGCAGCAGTTGTTCAACGTGCTGAAGGAGGCCGAGGCTTATCCCGGACCGTCGCTCGTAATCGCCTACGCACCGTGTATCAACCACGGCATCAAGGGCGGCATGGCCCGCACGCAGACCGTCGGCAAAGAGGCCGTAGCCTGCGGATACTGGCACCTGTGGCACTACAACCCGCAGCTTGAAGAGGAGGGTAAGAATCCGTTCGTGCTGGATTCGAAGGAGCCCGACTGGACGAAGTTCCACGACTTCCTGATGAAGGAGGTACGCTACACGTCGCTCCAGAAGGCATTCCCGGCCGAGGCCGAGGAGCTCTTCAAGGCCGCCGAGGAGAACGCCAAATGGCGTTACAACGGTTACGTACGCCGCTCGAAGATGGAATACTAATCGTGGGCCCCGCAAGGGGAATATCCGACATTCGGAGACCGTGGAACAATCCACGGTCTCTTTTTTTGTAAGGTTTTGCAGGAGGGGTACCAGCATGCTGAATCCTACCTGAATCCCATGCGCAGGACAAGCCGTCCGGGCGCAAAATCGGGCGATTAAGACCTCGAAATGTGGTGACGGAAGAGGATATCAGATCTTCGGGAGAAGAGGCTAAACGGGGCAAAACCCGGCAAAAAAACAGTCCGGAGCAGTCCTCCGGAAAACGGAATTGCGTATGAATCCAGCAGCAGCCAGAAGGTCCTATCAGGGAATAAAATAAAAAGAGCGGTCTCATGCGAGAGAGCGCCCCTTTACCTGGAATCACAATCCTCCGGAATCAATATAACTTCAAGCGGACATACAAAAACCTGATCATCGTCCCCGACACACACTCTTCCCGGGTCGCTCTTCTTCAACCGCGACAAGACTTGGAGCCGCACAGGATGCTGGAGGGGGGGGGTAGTGAGGAGGCACAAAAAAAGGTCAGATCGGATGATCTGACCTTGAAGAGGCGGCTACCTACTCTCCCACGGGATAACCGCAGTA
>CALUNE010000005.1 GCA_944321945.1 uncultured Alistipes sp. | reverse complement strand
GCCTGGGAGATCGAACTCGGCGAATCGACCGACGAAAGCATCAAGGAGGTGCTGACCTACCAGAAATCGGAGGCCAACCAGGAGTTCTGCAAGTTCGTGCGCCGCAACTACTACAACTGGATCAACCGCCGCGCGGAAGACACGCCCGTGATGTCGCACACGCTCATGCGTTCGAAGATCTTCCCCGTCGTGGACGAAAATCAGAAGACGACGCTGCTGCTGATCGACAACTTCCGCTACGACCAGTGGCGGGCCATCTCGTCGCTGCTGCGCGGCTACTACGACGTCCAGCAGGAGGACTTCTACTGCGCCATCCTGCCCACGGCCACGCAGTATGCCCGCAACGCGATCTTCGCCGGACTGATGCCGCTGGCCATCGACAAGCTGATGCCCAACAAGTGGCTCAACGACAACGAGGAGGGCGGCAAGAACCAGTACGAGGAGGAGTTCCTGCGGCGGCTCATGAGCCAGAACGGCAAGACGTGGAAGTTCACCTTCGACAAACTCGTGCGCCCGGAACAGGGCCGCAAGCTGGTGGACAACATCCAGAAGATCTACGACGCCGACTTCTCGGTGATCGTCTACAACTTCCTCGACATCCTTTCGCACGCCCGAACCGAGACGGACATCATCCGCGAACTGACCGAGGACGAGGCGGCCTTCCGATCGCTGACCCGCTCGTGGTTCGAACACTCGGACCTCTACACCATCCTGCGGCTGCTCTCGGAGCGCGGACACACGGTCGTAATCACCTCGGACCACGGCACGATCCGCGTCGACAACCCCGTCAAGGTGACCGGCGACCGCGAAACCTCGACCAACCTGCGCTACAAGACGGGCCGCAACCTGGCCTACAACTCGCGCGAAGTCTACGAGGTGCTGCGCCCCGAGGACATCCAGCTGCCGTCGAGCAACCTCACCTCAAGCTACATCTTCGCCTACAACTCGGACTTCCTGGTCTACAACAACGACGCCAACCGTCACATCCGTTACTACCGCAACACGTTCCAGCACGGCGGCATCTCGATGGAGGAGATGATCGTCCCGTACCTCGTGCTCAAACCGAAACAATAACACGCCATGAGAACCATCCATATCACCTGTCAGGAGGAGCTGCCGCAGGTGGCCCGCGCAATCATCGAATCGCTGGGCCGCCGCACGGTGGTGGCCTTCCGCGGCGAGATGGGCGCCGGAAAGACGACGCTCATCCGCGAAATCGCCGCACAGCTCGGCGCCACGGATACCGTGACCAGCCCCACGTTCGCCATCGTCAACCAGTACAAGGGGCAGGGCAACCGCCGCATCTTCCACTTCGACTTCTACCGCATTGAGGACGTGCGCGAAGCCTTCGACTTCGGGTACGAGGAGTACTTCTACTCGGGCGACCTGTGCCTGGTGGAGTGGCCCGAGAAGATCGAGGCACTGCTGCCCGACAACGTCATGACGGTGCACATCACCGTCGACAGCGACACGGCCCGCACCTTCGAGATCGACTGATCCCGTCCCGGCCGGCAACCCGCGTAAATCCACACCCGTCAGAAAACTCATGAAAATGCAGGAATACATTTCGAAACAACACCAGATTCTGCGTCCCGCAGAACAGATCTACACCCTGATCAGCCGCTTCGACAACCTCACGCCCGCCTTGGCCGACCGCGTCGAGGAGTGGCAGGCCACCGAAGACCGCTGTTCGTTCAAGGCCAAGGGTTTCACCGTGAAACTGCGCATGGACGAGCGTGTCGAACCCAAACACGTCAAGATCGTCGGCGATGAGGGCGGCGTGCCGATGGACTTCGCCTTCTGGATCCAGCTCCACAAGGTCTCCGACACGGATACCCGCATGCGGCTCGTGCTGCATATCGAACTGAACATGATGATGAAGATGATGCTGGGGTCGAAGCTCCAGGGTGCCATCGACCAGATCGCCCAGGGCATCGCCACGGCCATGAACCAGGCCCCGGCATACTGATCCACAACGCATGCCGGAGCCGGGGGGGGGCGGGAAACAACGGAACCAGAAAGCGACAGGACCGAGGTGCGACAGGACCCCGAAACATGCCGGAGCCCGCGAAGCATCCGCGATCAGATGCGCGGCTTCTGGACCAGGCGGATCACCAGCGAAAGGGCATAGATCAGCAGTCCGTAGAGGATCGGGATGCAGGCGACACGCAGACCTCCGGCCAACAGCGCGGAGGCCACTTCACCGGCCGTACGCACATAACCCAACATCTGCGTAATGCCGAGCAACGTACAGACGGCGCCCGACGTGAGGGCCAGCAGGCCGATTTCGCGAATCCAGGCGGGAGCCTTCCAGGCCGCAAAGAGCAATCCGACGAGTTCGAGGGTCAGCAGGGTCATGCCCCACAGACCTCCTTCGATAAAAAGTTGAAACATACGCAACAGGTTTTAAGCGATTTTACGGGACCATTCCCGAAGACAAAGGTAGGAACAGAGACCGCAAAATGTCGAAAAACAGGGCTGTCGAAACCCTGCCTTCCCCGGTAGAAACCCCTCGATGGGTGCATCGGGGCCCGGAGCGGCCCAACACGGATTGCCTAACGCGGAGAATTCACCTATATTTGCCGGCGTGAAAACCGGCTCGTCATGAAACAGAATCTGCCCTTTCTCTGGTGGCTTGTCTCGGCTGCGGCGATCGCCCTGCTCTTCGGAGCGATGGGCTACGAAGCCGATCAGGCCGTCCTGCTGGCCGTCGTCTTCCTGCCCGGAATGCTTGTGTTACGCTACTTCGTGCCGCAGCTTTCGTTCGCCGATCGCCGCAAGGGGCTGGCAAACGCCCTCTACCTGCTCGGGGCGGTCGTGGCGATCGAATACCTCGCGCTGACGTTCGGCCACCGGGCGGCATTCGACACCCTGCCCGACTCGCTGCCCGGCATGGCATTCAATCCACTCTTCATCGCGCTGCTGCTTGTGGCGTTCATCCTTCCGGAGCGGGCGATCTCCCGGTATGCCGAACGGCGGGGTGCCCGAGCCACGACACTGAGCTTCACCTCCGACCGGCGCAAGGTGACGCTCGATCCCGCCGAGATTCTCTTCCTCGAATCGAACGACGATGAGGTCTGGATCCGCACCGCCACGGGCGAATCCTACCGCACGAAGAGACGCATCTCGCAATGGGAGGCACTGCTCGACCGGCGTTTCCTGCGCATCCACCGCTCCTATATCGTCAATACGGAGCGGATCGACGAATGGCGCCCGACCCGTGTGCGGATCGGCGACCGACAGATCGAGATCTCCAGAAAATACAAGGATCCGGTACGCGACCGTCTCGGACGTGAACTCCGGGCGGACACCTCTCAAGAGTAAAAGGATTCTGCGCTCCGGGCAGCATCGGAACACCCCCGACATCATCCGGCAGGCGGTGTGAGTGCAAAAATCAACGGTTTTCGGGCCGGCAGGCGGCTACCGAAGCATCGCCTCGGCCACGCGGCGGATCGTCGGAAAGGCTTCGCGCACATGTTCCGCAACCTCGGATGGCGTACACCATACGACGCTTTCGATCCCCTCCTCGGTCTGCGGCAGCAGGGCGGAGGCACAGACGGCCCGCAGTTCAAACCAGCGGGTCTGCTTCAACTCCCAGCGTGCGGTCTTCGGAAACCAGTAGGCGTGCAGCGTCGCACAGAGCGGCCGCACCACCTCGCTCCGCACGCCGGTCTCCTCTTCGACCTCGCGCACGGCACACGTCTCGATGCTTTCGCCCGCTTCGAGATGCCCCTTCGGCAGATCCCAGCGCCCGTTGCGGTGGATCAGCAGCCAGCGGCCCCGGTCGTCGACCACCACGCCGCCGCCCGCCTCGACCCATGCAAACTGTGCGGCAAAGGCGGCAAACGTCGCCTCGGGCGAGGCCGAAACCACCGCCACGAAGTTGTGCGATTCGAGAAAATTCAGTATCTTGGCGCGCGATATGCCGCCGTCGGGGTCCGCCGGCACGGAATACCACTCGCCGCCGGGCGCCGAGACGGTGAAGGTCACCGCCTTGTCGGCAAAATAGACGGTACGGTTCATGTCATGAAACATTTTTTCGGACACCAAAAATACGAATAAATAGGACAACCTCAACGAAAATGAAAAAAATCATCCTGATGATGGCCCTTGCAGCAGTGGGGCTGGGCGCCTGCGACCGGCAGCGGCCCGAAGCCCTGAAGATCGACAACGCGCTGACGGCCGAAGAGATCGCCGCCGGACGCCTCACCCCCGAGGTGATGTGGAAGATGAGCCGTGCGGCCGCCTCGTCGCTCTCGCCCGACGGACGAACGCTCCTCTACCAGCAAACCGATTACAACATGGCGGAAAACCGCGGCGTTACGACCCTTTGGGTCGAAGACCTCGCGTCGAAACAGGCTACGCGCCTGACCGACTTCACGTCGAACAGCCTCGCGCCCCGCTGGAGTGCCGACGGGCAGAAGATCTACTTCCTCTCGGACCGCAGCGGCTCGATGCAGGTGTGGGAGATGACCCCCACGGGCGGCAACGTGCGCCAGCTCTCCGACCTGGAGGGAGGCATCGAGGGCTTCGGCATCTCGCCCCGCGGCGACAAGGCCTGGTACGTCCAGCGCATACAGGTCGCCGACCGCCGTTCGGCCGACATCCACAAGGACATGGACAAGTCGCAGGCCCGCATCTACGACGACCTGATGGCCCGCCACTGGGACTACTGGGACGAGGGTGAATACCTGCACATCTTCGTCGGCGACTTCGGAGCGGAGGGGCTGAAGAAGGGCACCGACATCCTCGGTCCCGAAGCGGCGTGGGACGCCCCGCTGGCCCCCTACTTCGACATGGCCGAGATCGCCTGGAACAACTCGGGCACGATGCTGGCCTACACCTGCAAACCGCTCACCGGAACGGCCTACGCCGTCTCGACCGATTCGGACATCTTCGTCTACGACCTCGCCTCGGGCCGCACGCAGAACATCTGCAAACCCACGAATGTCAACACCGAGGAGTCCGTCGAAGGGTCGTGCGACAACCTCCCGGGCTATGACAAATACCCGGTCTGGTCGCCCGACGATTCGAAAATCGCCTTCCTCTCGCAGCGCCGCGCCGGCAACGAATCGGACAAGTCGCGGCTGTTCCTCTACGACTGCGCGACGGCCGAGATGCGCGACCTGACGGAGGATTTCGACTACAATGCCCAGAACGTAGTCTGGGAGGGCAACGACCGCGTGTGGTTCATCGCTCCGATCGAGGGCACCTACCAGATCTGCCGCGTGGCCGCGACCGACGGCGAAGTGGAGGTCCTCACCCGCGGCGACCACAGCCTGACGGCCTTCACCACGGGCGGCGGCCGCATGGTGGCCGAACGCACGACCATCTCGTCGGCCACGGAGTTCTTCGAGGTGAATACGGAGGACGGCACCCTGACGCAAATCTCGGCCATCAACGACGCCATCTACAAAAACATCCGCATGGGCGAAGTGCAGAAACGCTGGGTGCGCACCACCGACGGCAAGCAGATGCTCACGTGGGTGATCCTGCCGCCCGACTTCGACCCGGCCCGGAAATACCCGACGCTGCTCTACTGCGAGGGCGGTCCGCAGAGCGTGGTGGCCAACGGCTGGAGCTACCGCTGGAACTTCCAGCTGATGGCCGCCCAGGGTTACGTAGTGGTGGCTCCCAACCGCCGCGGCGTACCGTCGTTCGGACAGGAGTGGCTCGACCAGATCTCGGGCGACTACTCGGGTCAGAACATCCGCGACTACCTCTCGGCCATCGATGACGTGGCCCGCGAACCGTGGGCCGACGAAGCACGCATGGGATGCGTCGGCGCCTCGTACGGCGGCTATTCGGTCTACTTCCTGGCCGGATGCCACGAAAAGCGCTTCAAGGCCTTCATCGCCCACTGCGGCATCTTCGACTTCGATTCGATGTACGGCGAAACCGAGGAGCTGTGGTTCGTCAACAACGACTACGGCGGCCCGTACTGGGACCCCACGAACGCCACGGCTCAGCGCTCGTATGCCAATTCGCCCCACAAGTTCGTCGAGAAGTGGGACACGCCGATCCTGATCTTCACCGGCGAGAAGGATTTCCGCATCCCCTACACGCAATCGCTCGAAGCCTTCACGGCAGCCCGCGTGCGCGGCATTCCGGCCCGTCTGGTGGAGTTCCGCGACGAGGCGCACCAGGTCTTCAAACCCCAGAACTCGATGGTCTGGAACCGCGAATTCTTCGGCTGGCTCGACCGCTACGTCAAGCAGGCCGAATAGGCCGTACAACAACACGGAAAAAGGCTCTTCGCCCTGCGGGACGAAGAGCCTTTTCCGTTCGGAATCCCACAGAAAATCCCCGGGAACGGCCGATTTCGTGATGAAAAACACCCCGTTCGTTGAATTTATTTTCGAAAACGGAGTTGCGCACCTATTTTTGCGGATATTCAGATAAAAGAATTCGTACATGATGAAACGTTGGACTCCCCTGCTGCTTCTGCCCGTTCTGCTGGCAGCCTGCTCGAAGGCTCCGGAGATCGGCACGAATCCGGCAGCCCAAACCATCGAGGTCCTCATCGGTTCAGGTCCGCGGCTCGACATCCTTCCCCAGACGGCCACGCGCACCACACTGGACGAAGACGGCGTGACCGTCAAATGGCAAACGAACGACCGGATCGCACTCTGGGCCGTCAACGCCGCCGCACAATCCGTCCTCGAGGCTTCGCCCTTCAGCCTCTACCACTACAACGCCTCCTACGCCTCGGCCAGTTTCCGAGGCACGGTTCCGTCGATGCCCGAGGATACCTATACTTATTACGCCGTGTCGCCCGTTCCGACGGCAACCGACGGTCTCAAGGCCAGCTACGACATCCCGGCCGTACAGGATGGTGCGTTCCACGGTGAGTGGGACGTCATGGTGGCCACGCCAATCGTTGGCGCCGAAGCCCTGCGCGAACACGACCGCAAGGATGCCAACGGCATCAGCGACAATACGGATATCGTCAACCTGCAGTTCGCCCACAAGACCCACGTGCTGAAGATCACCCTGCCGAAGAACGAACTCGGCGAGCCGATCACGGAGATCGTGCTGACCTTTCCGTCGCCGGTCGTGGGCCGGCTGACGGTGGATGCGACGGATCCCGCAGCCGAAGGGGTGCTGAGCGACGCCGGCAAGCAGGTGACGCTGCGTTTCGCCGAGCCGAAGGATGCCGGCGACGTGGTCTACGCCATGATCGCCCCCGTGACGCTCGAAGAGGGGCAGCAGATCTCGATCGTGGCCTCGGGCGAGAGCCGCGAATCCGAAACACGGTCGTTCGCTCCGCATACCGCCGACCGCACCTTCGCCGCAGGCCACACCACGCCGATCAACTACAACGTACCGGTCACGGCCGTCGAGTTCACCCGTCTGACCTTCCACCTGGCCGAAACGGGCGTCAATACGCTGGGCGAGGCGATCAACACCTTCACGGTGACGGCTCCCGAAGGGTGGGTCTTCGAGGACGGCAACTCGAGCCGGACGTTCGACGTCACCGGCACGGGCGACTACACGATCCGTTACCGCAACTACACGAACCCGACGAACGAAATGAGCGGATTCCGGGTAACCTATGACTCGGAACATGCCTTATTGAACGAGGATTTCACGATGCCGGCCCTGAGCGAAGGCGGTCAGGCCCGCGTGGAGTTCAGCGTGCCGTACCTCTTCGAGGAGGACTTCAGCGGTGTCAACGGCGCGGGACACGACGATGACAAGTATACCGGCGACGCAAGCGGATACGACCTGCAGGACATGAATCTTCCAGGGTGGAGCGGACAACGTGTCGGCAGCAACGCCGAGGCTCGGGCAGTCCGCGTACACTCCCGCCATGAAGGCGCCTGGGGAATCAACGCCTACTACAACGGACGAATCACCTCGGCTCCGCTTTCGAATCTGAAGAGTTCGACACAGCCCGTCTCCGTAAAGATCACGTTCCGGACCGGCGGCTCCCACGCAGGAACGGCCTACGGATCGAACTTCTGCCAATTCGGAACCACCACCAACACCGGCAACATGCTCTACAGCGACACCGACATGACGGCTGTAGGCGACCGGTTGACCATCCCCGGAGAGTGCAGCTACACGAACATACCTCATGCCATCGAGACTCTTCCGGCCTTTCCGGCAACCAAAGAGACCCGTCTCTCCTGGAAAGTCACCAACGACGACAGCAAGTCTCCGTTTGGCGGCAGTTATACTTCCTATTACGTCTATCTGGACAACATCCGCGTCTCAATCGCCCAATAACGACACCGCCATGAAACACACGTTGATTCTCCTGCTGGCCACGGCGGCCGTCGCGGCCGGAGGATGCTCCAAAAACGAAACGTCGCCCGAAAACGACGGTTACGGAACGCTGCACATCGCCGTGGCCTCCGATGCAAAGATCTCGACCCGCAGCGAAATCGAGGCCTCGGCACAGGTCCCGTCCGGCGAGGAGTTCGCGCTCACGATGACGGGAACGGATTACGAACAAAGCTGGTCGACCCTCGCGGAGTTCAACGCCTCGCAGACGCTCTTCGCCTCGGGCAGCTACACCGCGACGGTCACCTTCGGCGACCCGAAGGCCGAAGGGGCCGGCAAACCCTTCTACCGCGGTTCGAAAACCGTCGGAATCATCGCCCGTCAAAGCGTCGAGGAGAGCATCCCGGCCCAAATAGCCAACTCACAGGTGCTGGTAACCTCGACAGAGGCCTTCCGGCAGTACTTCCATGATGCGACGTTCACCGTGACGACAACGGCCGGCAACCAGTTCACCTTCACGCCCGGCGACGGAACACCGGACGAGGCGGTCTTCGTCGAGGCCGGCACGCGGCTGACCCTGACCGGTAAGGCCATGCTCCAGAGCCAGACCGGCACGGCCTTCGACCGTGCGTACACCTTCCCCGAACAGACGCTCGAGCAGACCGTTGCACGCACGCGCCACACCTTCTGCTTCGACGCCCGCGACAACGGCAGCGCCACGGTCACGATCAACCTCTACGACGAATACCTCGACGAACGCACGTTCGACATCGAGCTGAACGAAAACGCCCAAAAAGAAGATCCCAACGCATGAAAACGAGACGAAATATGAGAACCATCAACGGATTACTTACGGCCCTGACTCTGGGCGCACTGCTCCTGACGGGCTGCGTGAACGAGGAGCCGCCCTACAAGCAGACGGGCGAGGGCACTACGGTCAGCGGCACGACCGGCTATCTGAGCGGCGCAGTGAATCTGCGCGTAATCTACGACGCCGAAACCGATACACGCCCCGACGACACGGAGGATGCCACGCAGACACCCCCCGCCGCACAATCCACAACCCGTGCCGGGCTTGCGACGGACGACTACCGAGTGCGGATCGTCAGCGCCGACGGGCTGAATACCCCCTTCGAAGGCAGCTACGCGGAGCTGAAGGCCCGGCTCGCCGAAGGCCCCATGGAGCTCCCGATCGGTTCGTACGATCTGACGGTCCGCTCGCACGCCGACACGGAGATTCAGGCCGCAGCCTGGAACATGCCGGTCTACGGAGCCAGCTACTCGTTCTCGATCCGCAAGGATGAGACGACGCCCGTCGACGAAATCGTCTGCACGCTGCAGAACATCAAGGTGACGCTGCTCTGCTCGGCCGATCTGGCCGACCAGCTGGCCGATGACGCCAAAGTCACCGTCTCGCTGGGCGACGCCTCCCTGGAGTTCGACAAGGCGAAGTGGGACGGCAGCCAGGCGGCCTTCTTCATGCCGGCCGGCGAGACGAACGATCTCGAATTCGTCCTCACGGGTACGTTCGTCGAGGGCGGAAATGCCGGATTCAGCCGCACGATCTCGGGCGTCAAGGCCGGTCAGTGGCGCAAGATCGAACTGGTGATCGCCTATGCCAACCAGGGCGGCATCAAGTTCGACATCCAGGTCGACAACTTCGTCCTCGACGAGACGATCACGATCAACGGCACCGAAGGGGTCTGGGAGCCCAGTTACGAGGAGAAACCGCTCGTCGCAGCCCCCACGCTCGCCTGGACCGGCCACGACTTCAACGAAACCTTCCAGCTGAAGGCCTCGATGTTCGACGAGGAGAGCCTCTGTTCGGAGCCCTTCGAGATCGTCGCCACGGTCCCCGGCAAGGTGGCCCGCTTCGATATTGCCATCTCGTCGACCAACGAGCAGTTCATGACCTCGCTCCGCGAACTGGAGATCGAGCAGTTCGACCTCTGCACGATCTCAGGCACGCCGGCCTCGATGCTCCAGGGATTCGGATTCCCGGTCGGCGACCAGGTCAAAGGCCAGACCGCCAAGACCTTCTATATCGGCGGAAAGCTGCCCTCGACGCTCTATAACTTCGAGGGAACCCACACGTTCGCCTTCACGGTGACCGACGAGGAGGGTCAGCAGGCTCAAGCCACGCTGACGCTGCTGGTCGACAAGGCCCACGAGGAGGGCGGTACGACCAATGCCCCGACGATCGTCATGCTCACCGACAACCACAACATCGCCGAGCCCTACGTGATGAACGAGATCAAGGATATCGAGATCGCGATCTCGGCTCCGAACGGCGGCGTCAAGGAGCTGCTCGTCACGGTCGATGCTCCGGCGCTGGAGCCGCTGCTTGAGAAAATCGGCCTCACGACGCTCGTTACGCCGGGCGTCGACCTCTGCAACCCCGACCAAACGGCTGCCGAAGTACTGGGTTCGTCCGTCGGATTCCCCGTCGGCGATCAGGTTCTCAACCAGACTTCGATCCCCTTCAAGGTGGGAGCCGACTTCGTCCAGATCCTCGCCGGTCTCGAATCCGCCGAGAGCCCCTGCACCTACAAGTTCAACCTCCGTGTGACCGACAATGCGGGCGGCACGACCTCGGCCACGCTGACCCTCGTTCAACCCGCGAAATAGAGAAGCATGAAACAACTCCTGACATACCTGATTCCGGCGGTGGCGCTGACGCTGGGCGCCTGCTCGAAGCAGGCCGGAGCGATCGACCCCGACGCTGCGACAGGTACCCTCTCGATCCAGGTCTCGACCCGCGCCGAGGGTGCCGACGGCGACTACGACCCGACGGATCACCTCACCGTGCGCATCTACAACGAACGCGACGAACTGATCCGCAAATATGCCTCGAAGGAGGATCTGCCCGAACGGCTGGAACTCATTGCCGGACGGTATCGTGCGGCCGTGGAGGCCGGCGAGGCGGTGGAGGCCTCCTTCTCGCAGCGCTTCTACACGGGCGGGCAGAGCTTTGAGGTGACCCCCGGCGCAAATACCCCCGTCGAGGTGAAATGCACGCTGCAGAATACGGCCGTGGCAACACTTTTCGAGGAGAGTGTCGCCGCGAACTTCGGCTCGGCATTCGAGGTGCGGGTGATGGCCGGAACGTCGTTTGACGATTCGCGCGCCGACGCAGCTTCGACACTCCGCTACACCTCCAGCACAACGGGCTACTTCACGCTCCCCGAAGGGGTCGAGTCGCTCGCCTGGAAGTTCAGCGGCGAGCACCCGTCGCGCGGCACGATCGAACAGAGCGGCACGATCACCGGCGTGAAGGCCGCAAGCCGCTATACGCTCACGTTCCGCTTCTCACCCGACCTGCCGGGCTTCATCGAGGCCGTGGCCATCCGCGTCGACGATTCGACCGACGACTTCGACGACACGATCATCTGGAGCCCCGATCCCACCATCGAGGGGGATGGATTCCAGATCTCCGAACCGCAGCAGTATACGGGCGGCGAGAAACGATTCCTGATCTCGACCGTCAAACCGACCACCTCGGCCGCACTGATCTTCGCAGAGCAGCGTTACGACCTGCTGGCCGAGGCTTCAACCCTCGCAACGGCCGGCCTCACCGTCGTAAAGACGGCCGAAAACGCCCTGACGGTAACCCTCTCGGACGAATTCTTCGCCGGATGCACAGGCGGCGACTATCCGCTTCGCTTCGAGGTGACCGACAACGGCGGCGGGCAGGGCGATGCCGAATGCATCTTCGCGCTGCAAGGCATCCTGACGCCCTCGGCCGCAGATTGCGACCTGTGGAACAACAGCGTCACGCTGCGCGCCCGGATATTCGACCCGGCAGCCTCGAACGTTACCTTCGGGCTGCGGCAGAAAGAGGGCCAGTGGCTGGAAATGGCCGGAACGAACTCCGGCGACGGATACTGGACGGCCACCTTCCGGGCCGAATGGGAGGAGTCGACCAACGAAAACGACCAGACGGTCTACACCCCGAAAGCCGGTACGGGCATCTGGGCCGGCGGAGAATACGAATGCCGCGCCGTGACGGACGGTCTCGAAAGCCAGACCTCGTTCACCACGGCCGCAGGCCCCGCCATCCCGGACGGCGACATGGAGAACGGTTCGCTGAGCTGCTTCACGACCAACAACCAGTCGACCTCGTTCTGGGGCAGCGGCAACAACAGCAACACCGGTTCGCTCTGCACGCAGGGTGCGATCGACGGCAACCACTACGCCAACATGCAATCGACCTACTACATCATGGCCATGGCGGCCGGCAACCTCTTCAGCGGCACCTTCCGCATGAGCGGATTCACGGGTACCGTGGGATTCGGCCAGCCCTATGTCTTCACGGCCCGCCCCAAGGCCCTGCGGCTGAACTATCACGCGGCGGTCGGTACGGTCGACAACAACTCCGGAAACGGCCCGCTTGCCATCGGAAGCCAGGACCGCGCCCGGATCTACGTGGCCATCGTCGAATGGGACGCCCGTCACGAAGTCTCGTCGAGTTTCTCGCTGAGCGGTTCGTGCACGAACAGCGGGACGTGGGATCCCGCAAGCGGCCCCCAGGCCGTGAGCGAGGGTCGGATCCTCGGCTACGGTTCGATGTGGATCGACCAGAGCACCGAAGGCAACAGCCTGATCTCGACCGGAGATGCCCTCCGGATCTTCTGGTACGACAAGGAGGCGGCCGCCCCCACGAGCAACTACACGCTCGTGATCTCATGCGCCGCCAACGCCTATGGCGACTACTTCAACGGATGCCAGACGAACCACCTCTGGGCCGACGATTTCCAATGGGTTTACTAACGACAAAACGCCTGAACATGCGCCCGATATTCATTCTACTGCTGCTTGCGGCACTGGCTCTCCCGGCTCCGGCACTCCACGCCCGGGAGCTGCCCGCCGCAGACAGTACCCAGATGGTCCCGGCCCGAAAACCGGTTCCCGCAGACAGTACTGCCCCACACAGCACCCGGGAGCTGCCCGCCGCAGACAGCACCGAGCTGCTCCCGGCCCGGCAACGGCCCTCCACGGACAACGCCGACACGCTCCGCAGCGGGAACGTGCCGGCCAAACGCCAACCGCTGACGATCAACGAAATGCGCAGCCGCCGCGGTCTGACCGATACACACAACCTCTTCGTACCGAAAGGCCAGTGGATCTTCGGCGGTACGGCCTCCTACTCGACCCACACCAACAAGAGCTACCAGTTTCTGGTCGTCGAGGGCATCAACTCGAAGGGCTACACCTTCAAGGTCAGCCCGATGATCGCCTACGCCTTCCGTAACAACATGGCTCTGGGCGGACGCTTCATCTACTCGCGCACGCTGCTCAAACTCGACAAGGCCTCGATCAACTTCGGCGACGAGGATTCGAACGTCAATCTCAACGTACAGGACTACTACGCCCTGCAGCACTCCTACCAGGTGGCTGCCATCTGGCGCCAGTACATCCCGCTGGGTCGCAACAAGCGCTTCGCCCTCTACAACGAAATGTCGCTGGCCGGCGGCGGCACCGAAGCCCGGTTCGCCAACGGATCGCCCGTGAAAGGCACCTATCAGACCGGCTACACCTTCTCGCTCGGCATCTCGCCCGGAATCATCGCCTTCGCCACGAACAACATGGCCGTCGAGGTGAACGTCGGCGTGATGGGTATCACCTTCGACCACACCGAACAGGTCCACAACCAGGTCAGTGTCGGCGAACGCAACGTGAGCCAGATGAACTTCAAGGTCAATATCTTCTCGATCGGCCTCGGCGTGGCCTTCTACCTCTAAACCCGGAATGACATGAAACGGATCTTCCACATACTCGCCGCTCTCTGCATCGCGCTCCCGGCCCTGGGCCAGAGCCGTGCCGAAGCCCCCGCAACTCCGGTCGAAGCCCCCGCAACCGACAGCCTGTCGTCGCCGTTGGCCAAGACCCTGACCGACCCCTCGGTCATCACGCCGAAACAGCACTTTCTCCCCACACGCCGTCGTATCGACCGCGAAATCGACAAACTCAAATTCGCCTACAAGGGCGAAGTGATCATGGGCCTGACAGCCTCCTACGGAACGCTCTCGAGCGACGACACGGATGTACTGCTCATCCTGGACAACATCAACGCCGACGGTTCGGTAGCCACCATCAAGCCCTTCGTCGGATACTTCTACCGCGACAACCGCTGTCTGGGCGCCCGCTTCGGCTACAACTACATGAGCGGCACGCTCGACAAGGGGGGCATCTTCGACCTGGGCGAAGCCAACGACGTCTCGCTCAACATCCCCTATCTCGACTTCAAGAGCAACAACTACTCGTTCGGAATCTTCCACCGCTCCTACGCGGGTCTCGACCCCAGAGGGCGCTTCGGACTCTTCGCCGAGTTCGAACTCTCGGTCTCGACCGGTACGTCGCGCTTCTCCTACGAGTCGGAAGGCAAAATAAAACAGACCTACAGCGACAATACGCAGCTCAAACTGGCGTTTAATCCGGGAGCGGCGGTCTACATCTTCCCGAACGTCTGCGCGACACTGTCGTTCGGACTGGGCGGAATCCAGTATACCACCGTCAACCAGCGCGACGAGCTGGGCAACAAGATCGGAACCCGCGAGGCCTCGAACATGAAGTTCAAACTCAACATCCTGGCCATCAACATCGGTATGACGATCCACATGTGGGACAAGAAAAAGCAATAACGCATGAAACGACTTCTCTGCTACCTGCTCGCCGGAGCCATGCTCACCGGAGTGTCGTGCATCACCAACGACATCCCCTACCCGACGGTCGAGGTGGCCATCAACGACATCAGCGGCGAGGGCTTCTCGCTGACGAACATCGATCTGACGACCCGCACGGTAAACATCACGCTGGACGAAGCTACTGACATCCGCAACGTCCGCATCGACAAGGTGAGCTACGCCGTCACCCCCCACAATACGCACATCGACCGGCAGACGTTCCTCGACAACATCCGTCCGTCGCAACCGCTGACCGGCACGTTTGACCTGCGCACGCCGCTCTACGTCACCCTGAGCCTCTATCAGGACTACGACTGGCAGATCGTCGCCAAGCAGGAGATCCCGATGAGCTTCCGCGTCGAGGGGCAGATCGGCTCGCCGGAGTTCGACACCGCAAACCGCATCGCCAAGGCCTACGTCGCCAAGGATGCCGACCGCAGCCGGGTGACCATCACCGAACTCAAACTCGGCCCCGCGTCGACCGAAACCGTCACCACGACCTACTCCCCGACGATCGAGGAGCTGTCGAAACTCGATTTCAGCTCGCCCGACGCCGACGATCCGACGCTCGGCACGCCCCACTTCGTGGACGTAAGCTGCCACGGACGCACCGAACGCTGGATCCTCTACGTCCTGCCGACGGATCGCAGCGTCTCCACGGAGGCCGTCGATGCGTGGTCGGGCGTCGTATGGCTCCGCGGATCGGGTATCGCCGGACAGCCCATGGGCTTCCGCTACCGCGTCGGAACCGAAGGCGAATGGAGCGAAGTGCCCGATGTGAAGATCGTTGACGGGACCTTCTCGGCCGCCTTTGCCGCCGCACCGCTGACCACCTATCAGTTCAAGTCCTACTGCGGCAGCGACGAGAGTGACCCCACGACCGTCACCACCGAAGGGGTCGAGCAGATGCCCAACAGCGGACTGGAGGAGTGGTCCAAACCGGGCAATCCGTGGCTGCCGTTCCTCTCCGACGAGGCCGGCAAGCCCATCGCGCCGTTCTGGGCCTCGGGCAACAACGGCTCGACCACACTCAGCGACAAGGACAACGTCACCACTCCCGACGAATCGACGGTCCGTCCCGGATCCACGGGTACGAAATCGGCCCGTCTGGCAAGTACGAAAGTACTCATCAAGCTAGCCGCCGGCAACCTCTTCACGGGTGAATTCGCCGCCACGAAGGGCACCAACGGCGTGGTGAACTTCGGACAGCCCTTCACGCTGCGTCCCACGGCCCTGCGCGTCTGGATGAAATATACGCCCGGAAAGATCAACATGATGGGATCGAACCTTCCCGCCGGCGAGACCATCCAGACAGGTGACACCGACAACGGATCAATCTACATCGCTCTCGGCACCTGGACCAAGGAGAAGTACGGAATGGGCAAGGACGGCGCCGGAAACGACTCGAACGGCGGACAGCCCTTCGGTTCGGATGCCAGTCCGGTGAGCATCGACACGCGCGACGTGAAGACCTTCTTCAACCCCAAGGGCGAAGATGTGATCGGATACGGAGCCCGGTTCTTCACGGAGAGTGTTGACGAGTGGACCCAGATCACCATCCCGATCGAGTACACCTCGACCGACCGCAAACCGACCCATCTGATCGTGGTCTGCTCGGCCTCGCGCTGGGGCGACTACTTCATCGGCAGCAGTCAGAGTGTCATGTGGGTCGACGATTTCGAATTGATCTACACCCCGGTGACCGGCGGTGAATAGTCCCGGCCGGCTGAGGGAGGGGGCGTGAGGCAGGCAGACGGCCCGGAAACAGCCAGCCGGTCGAAGGCGCGGCCCGGAGGAAAGGGCCCGCGCCCGGTCGATAGGCAGCAGTGAAACAGCCCCGGCAAACCTCCCCGTCGTCCGGCAACGAGCCGCGCGGGCAGGAAGCCCGGTCCGGGAACAGACCGGAGAGCGGAGCTCCAATCCGGCCGGTCCACCGGAAAGCCGGCGCCCGGTCAGAAATACCCGGCCCAGTCAGGAAGTCCTGCGAAACAGCCCCGGCAGCAACCCGGCCCCGCTCACACGAAAAAAGCGGCGCTTCGGAAATCCGAAGCGCCGCTTTTCAATTATCTGTCGAGAATTACCTCCCGGCAATGCGACAGTACTTGTCGTAGCGTCCTATCACGTCGTTCACATAAGCCAGCGTCTGACGGCTGCCGGTGAAGCGTCCGCACTTGACCACCTCGTTCTCGTAGTATTCGGGCTGCGACTTGAGGGTCAGATAGCGGGAAACGACTTCCCACGAATTGGGGTTTTCGCCGTTGAGACGGGCCAGCCGCCGCGCATCGCTCACATGGCCGATACCTCCGTTGTAGGAGGCCAGCACGATGCTCATGCGGTCCTTCTCAGGGGTTCCCTCCGGAAGGCGGAGGGTCGACTGAATCTCCGTCATCAGTTTGTTGGCCAGCCAGACATTGGTCTCGGGATCCGCAATCCGATCGGTCGGGATCTCGAACTGCCGGGCTACCGAGGGCATGATCTGCATCAGTCCGCAAGCCCCGCTGCGCGAGGTCAGATCGGGCATGAAGCGCGATTCATGGTAGGCGATGGCGCTCATCAGACGCCAGTCGTGTCCCTCCTCCTCGCTGATGCGGCGAATCAGGTTGTCATAGGCCGAGATGACATACTTCCCTTCGGCAAGAGGGAGGCAGTCGCTTACGGCCGCATCGTTCAGCACGTCGTCCGTCACGGAGGTGCCGAAATGGGCGTTAAAGCCGTAAAATGTCGTAAAAACAGTTAAGAACGCAAACGTTAAAACAGTCTTTTTCAGCATAAAAGGTTGTTTTGCGGGCAGCTCATACCGCGCAGAACAGCACGCTAATCATAGAATCCCCAGGAGATGCCGATCTTGAACATGCCCGGATTGAGCGGGTAACGGGCTGCCGAGAAATATTCGCCGTTCCCGAACAGGCCCTTGTTCACATGCTGATACTTCAGAAAGATCCGCATTCTCTTCCACTTTGCCATCACGAAGGCATCCACGTAGGGATAATTCCCCACCTCCTCTTCGCGCTGGTTGTAGTACACCGACAGTGCCGGATTGTAACTCGGAGCATAATAACGCGTATTGTAGCGTCCGTCCAGTCCGATCTGCAGGCGCAGTACATTGCGCACCACCCAGAACTCGTAGTAATACGAGAGGAAGGCGCTCAAAAGCGGCACGGGTACAACTTCTTGATCCGTACTCCACTGCAACAATACCCTGTGGTCCAAATGAAGTCCGCCGAGGCGGAAATCCTTGCGGGCATACACGCTCGTGAGGCTTACGCTTCCTGCATGCTGGGCGACGTTGCTGTCCGATCCATAGTAGATCTTGTCCGTCACGACGCCCTGCCAGCCGCCCACTTCGAATGCGAAGTCGGGAACCGAAAACTTCACCTCCAACCGAGTCTCATTCTCCTTGTTCAAAGGAGTGTTCCATATATAATGGTTCGAGAATAGATTCTCCTGCCAGTAGGTTGGCGAGCGGCGCTCCATCGAGAAGCGGCCTTCGAGAATCAGGGGGTGTCCGCGGAGATAGCCCGTCAGAGCGAGGTGCGCACCCACGCTCAGATCTCCGCCTCTGTATCCCGACGGGTAGAACTTCAGGTTCCCGTCCCAGTCGACATACTTCTTTATCTTGCCGCTGACGGAGCCGTATGCGAACCAGCTGGTCTTGCGCACGGTCGTATACCGGCCCGTCAGGTAATCGTCGAGTTCGAATTGCGAGTAGGTGTGCAGGTCGAGGCCGACGCCGCCGTCGATCGTTCCCACCACCCCGTTGCGGTCCCAGGGCTGTGCCTGGACGAAGACACGGTTCGAGATGACCCGTTCGTAGATCGAGTCGCGCGTCTCCACCGGATTGATATACCAGTGGTCGTAATAGTTGTGTTCGGCCGAGACGAAGTTGCCGTTTTCGTCGCGATGGTCGCGTTCGTTGGTGTAGGGCTTGTTCAGGTCGCTGTAGACCTTGCTCCACGAACTGTATTCGAACGAGTGGCCGATGTAGACGGCCGAAAGTCCGGCCATCGAGAAGTCGCTCTCGGTCAGACGCTGCAGCGGAATGCCGTAGGACTGCGTCACGAAGAAGGCGTTGTTGCGATAGACATTTTTGGCTTCGGCATCGGCCAGACGCATCGGCACGCCCGACGGCATGCTGAACGTCGTGTCGGCAATGGCCCACTTGCCGACCACGCCGCCGTTTTCCTGCTGTTCGATGTGGTTGTTGTAGTAACCCGCATGGATCGAATAGCGGCGGCCCGTATGGCTGAAGGCCAGCGAGAGGTTGTGGTTCTTGGTGCGCGACCAGAGATACAGGCCGCGGGTTCCGCGCGACTTGTAGTCGACGTTGAAGCCCGTGGTCGGCGAGATGTTCTGGGCCACCATGATGCCGAAATTCTCCTCGCGATAACGCTTCTGACCCGACTCCGCGTAGTTCATCCGGATCATCGGCCGCTTCGTGTTGTAGAAGGGGACGTTCTCCATGTTGTAGGTATACGCGTAGTAGGGGCTCGCAAAACTGAAGTCAAAGAACTGCGGTCGTCGGAAATAGTTCAGCGGCAGCGACGTTTGCCCGAGGGCTCCCTGTGCGATGTCGCCCACATCCTCGCGATAGAACGGATAGTCGATCCGGTAATCGGTGAGCATGGTATCCAGCGGTCCGATCTCCACGCGGTTGAAGTCGCGCTTCACGTGCCACATGAAGTTGTTCAGCGCGCGGATCGAGTCGTTGAAAAAATACGACTCGAGTGGTTTGCGGATTTTACGCTCCTTTTTGGTGGTGTCCTGGGGTTGCTGTTCGCCCTCCTCGCCTTCGGTCTGTTCGTAGGGGTTCGATCCGTAGAGGCTGGTGTTCTGACCGTTCTGCATGGCCCGTTGCAGGGTACCGGCATCGAACTGGGCGTGCACGACCGCGGGGACGGCAAGCAGCAGACCGGTCAGAAGCAGGAGCGATATGCGGTTCGAAAATCTCGACATCACGTATAAAGAGCGGAAATCCGCGGCAAAGATAATTAAAAATTTTTAATTTTGCAACTATTTCACTTTCCCACAGTCTTTTGCGGGTTCCATGAAGTGTTTTACGGCCGAGACGAGGATGTAGACGACGACAATGAGCGGGATGGCGCGGCCTCCCAGCACAAGAAGCAGCACGGCGCTCACGGCCAGAAATGCATAGCGCAATTCGTTGCCGGCCCAGCCGAAACCGTGAAACTTCAGCGTGAACATCCGCAGGTCGGAGATCATCAGCCAGGCGGCGCCCAGCGCTACCAGCACGAGGCTTTCACGCGAGATGATCACCCCATAGTGTTCGGCCAGCAGCCCGAGCGAGGCACAGAGCATCGCCGCAGCCGGGATCGGCAGTCCGAGGAACTCCGCACGCTGCGTGTCGTCGACGTTGAAGCGGGCCAGGCGGAGCGCTCCGCAGGCCGCATAGAGGAAGACCACCAGAGCCGCCGCCCCGTCGGGGAGCCAGTGTCCGGGCATCGCGGCGTAGAGGGCATACATCACCGCCGCGGGGGCCAGTCCGAAGGAGATGTCGTCGGCCAGCGAATCGAGCTGCAGACCGATGGGCGAATCCTGATGCAGCAGCCGCGCGACGAAACCGTCGAAAAAGTCGAATACGGCGGCCAGCACGACCAGCGCAAATGCCAGTGTCAACTCGCCCCAGGCCAGGGCCGCAACCGTCGCCACCGAGCCGCAGAGCAGGTTGGCCAGCGTCAGCAGATTGGGTATCGTGAACAGTTTGATCTTCATTCCCGGACAGAAATTAATCACTCCAATAGGCGGCAAAGTTACTAAAATATTTTTATCTTTGTCGAAGTTAACTCCATATAATAACTTATGGCAAGCAATAAATATTGTGTCATCATGGCGGGCGGCATCGGGACCCGTTTCTGGCCCAAGAGCCGGCAGTCGATGCCCAAACAGTTCCTCGACATCCTCGGGACCGGAAAATCCTTCATCCGCCACACCTACGAACGCTTTGCAAAAATCGTCCCCGCGGAGAACTTCCTCGTGGTGACCAACGACAAATACAAGAAGCTCGTTCTGGAGCATATCCCCGAGATCGACGAACGGCAGGTGCTCTGCGAACCCGTCGGACGCAACACGGCCCCCTGCATCGCCTATGCGGCCTACACGCTGATGAAGATCAACCCCGAGGCCGAGATGATCGTCACCCCGTCGGACCACCTGATCCTCAACGAGGACGACTTCCGCGCCATCATCCAGGAGTGCATCGACTTCGCCTCGGAGCACGACGCGCTGATGACCGTGGGCATCAAGCCCACCCGCCCCGACACGGGCTACGGATATATCCAGGTCTCGGACTCGAAACCCATCAGCAAGGTGAAGTGTTTCACCGAAAAGCCCAATCTCGAACTGGCCCAGACCTTCATCCAGTGCGGCGAGTTCTACTGGAACTCGGGCATCTTCATCTGGAAGGTCCGCTCGATCATCGAGGCCTTCGAAAAGTACCTCCCGGAGCACCATGCCCTCTTCAGCAGCGTGATGCAGGTTGTGGGAACCCCCGACGAACGCCGCGTCGTGGAGATCGCCTTCTCGGAGTGCCGCGCCATCTCGATCGACTACGGCATCATGGAGAAGGCCGACAACGTCTACGTGCGCTGCGGCGAGTTCGGCTGGAGCGACGTCGGAACCTGGGGCTCGGTCTACCAGCATTCGCGCAAGGACCGCTATGCCAACGCCATCCCCGACGAGGGGTGCTACCTCTACGACACGCGCTCGTCGATCGTCTCGCTGCCCAAGGGCAAGATCGCCGTCATCAGCGGCCTGAAGGAGTACATCGTCGTCGATACGGACGACGTGCTGATGATCTGCCCCCGCGCCGAGGAGCAGAATATCAAGAAGTTCATCGATGAAGTGAAATTCCACAATGGTGACAAGCATATCTGATCTGTACGATCTCTACCGTTCGCACCCCCGCGTTTCGACCGACACCCGGCACATCGAGCCGGGTTCGATCTTCTTTGCCCTGCGGGGTGCCAACTTCGACGGCAACCGCTTCGCCGCGGAGGCCCTCGAGAAGGGGGCCGCAGCGGCCGTCATCGACGATCCGGCGGCGCTCTCCGACCCGCGCATGCGACTGGTCGACAACACGCTGACGGCCCTGCAGGAGCTGGCCCGGCTGCACCGGCACACGCTCGGCATCCCGATTCTGGCCATCTCGGGCAGCAGCGGCAAGACGACGACCAAGGAGCTCGTCAGCCGCGTGCTGGCCGCCCGCTTTGCGGTCTACGCCACGCACGGCAACCTGAACAACCACATCGGCGTGCCGCTGACGCTGCTCGCCATGAACGACACGACACAGTTCGGCATCGTCGAGATGGGGGCCAGCGCCTGCGGCGAGATCGCCCGTCTGGCCGAGATCGCCGAACCGGACTACGGCCTGCTGACCAACATCGGGCGGGCCCATCTGGGCGGATTCGGAGGCTCCGAAGGGGTGCGCCGCGGCAAGGGCGAACTGTTCGACTACCTGGCCGCTCACGGCGGACGGGCCTTCGTACGGGCGGACGACGAGACGCTCCATGCGATGGCCGCCGAACGCGAAACACTGGCCGTGGAGTACTACCCGGCATCGGTGGCCGACGGATTCGAAAGCCATCTCGAGGGGGGCTACAACCGCTTCAACGTGGCGGCTGCCGTGGCCGTCGGACGCTGGTTCGGCGTTCCCGACGCGGAGATCCGCCGCGCCGTGGCCGACTACGTGCCGGACAACCACCGCTCGCAGCGCATCGAAACCCCGCACAACACGGTCATCGCCGACTGCTACAACGCCAATCCGGGCAGCATGCGCGCCGCCGTGGAGAATCTGCTCGACGAGCCGCTGGGCGACCGCAAACGACGGGTGCTGATTCTGGGCGACATGCTCGAACTGGGCGAATGGTCCCTCTCGGAACACGGCACGGTCATCCGTCAGGCAACCCGCGACCCCGAGACGGAGTTGATCCTCGTCGGCGGGGAGTTTGCCCGGGCCTACGCCGCACTGCCCGAAAAACCCGTGCGGGTGACGCTGTGTCCCTCGCGCGAGGAGCTGCGCCATCTGCTGCAGACGGATCCCGTCACCGATGCGCTGGTGCTGGTCAAGGGCTCGCACGGCATCGGTCTGGAGAAGATCCTCGACCTGCTGTAACGATTTTTTTGTATTTTTGTTCCCGATAATCCAAAACGCATTTTCCATGACACTGAACGAATATCAGCAACACGCTCTCGAAACGGCCATCTATCCCGAAGACAGCCGCATCGTCTACCCCACGCTCGGTCTGACGGGCGAAGCCGGCGAAGTGGCCGACAAGGTCAAGAAGGTGATCCGCGACGGACACAAGGAGTTCACCCCCGAAAAACGGCTCGAAATCGTCAAGGAGATCGGCGACGTGCTGTGGTACTGCGCCACGCTGTCGCGCGACCTGGGCTACGAACTGGACGAGGTGGCCCGCATGAACGTCGAAAAACTCCGCTCGCGCATGCAGCGCCACCAGATCTCGGGCAGCGGCGACAACCGCTGACCGCCCCGAATCACACCGGCCCCGACCCATCCCCGGATGCAGGCCAACCGGACTCCGGATCCGTTCCGGACCGGTCCGCCCAAGCCTCCGACCAAGAACGGCTCCCCGAAACACAGCTCCGCCCGAGCCGGAATCCGGCCGATCCCGAAGCACATCGGGTCCTGACGCAGTCAATCTCCGGACAAAACCCGACCGGTGCCATCCGACCGCATCGTCCGTCCAGAGACTGCCGCCCTTCCCGAGAAAAGCACCCCTCCGAAAACAGGAATCAAACCGACTAAAACTTCGCAAAACTCCCCCATGAAACAGGAAGAAACTCCCCGCACGTCACTGCCCGAAAACGCCTACCGCGAACTCAAGCCCGGCGAAACCTATCAGCCGGTCATGCCCGCCTCGTCAACCCCGAAGGAGGTCACGCCCTACTCGGTGACGATGGGCGTGGTGATGGCCGTCATCTTCTCGGCCGCCGCAGCC
This sequence comes from uncultured Alistipes sp., assembly GCA_944321945.1. GTDB lineage: Bacteria > Bacteroidota > Bacteroidia > Bacteroidales > Rikenellaceae > Alistipes. The sequence continues at coordinate 113,508 of CALUNE010000005.1, read as the reverse complement.
TACCTCGGACTGCGCGTCGGACAGGTCTTCGAAGCCGCCATTCCGATCGCCATCATCGCCGTCGGCATGGGCTCCGTCCTGGGCAAAAAGAACATGCTCGGACAGAACGTCATCATCCAGTCGATCGGCGCCTCGTCGGGCGTCATCGTCGCTGGCGCCATCTTCACCCTCCCGGCCCTCTACATCCTCGGGTTGGATGCCGCCTTCTGGCAGGTCTTCCTCTCGTCGCTCTTCGGCGGCCTGCTGGGCATCGTGCTGCTGATCCCCTTCCGCAAGTACTTCGTCAAGGAGATGCACGGCAAGTACCCCTTCCCCGAAGCGACGGCCACCACCGAAGTGCTCGTCTCGGGCGAAAAGGGCGGCAATCAGGCCAAACTGCTCGCCGTGGCCGGTCTGATCGGCGGCATATACGACTTCGTCGTCGGGACATTCGGACTGTGGACCGACGCCGTCTCGACGCGCATCTGCACCTGGGGACAGATCGCCGCCGACAAGTTCAAGGTCGTCTTCGGTCTGAACACCTCGGCCGCCGTGCTGGGCCTGGGCTACATCATCGGGCTGAAATATGCGCTGATCATCACCGCCGGCTCGTGCCTCGTATGGTTCGTCATCGTACCGGTGGTCGGCTCGCTGGCCGGGGCCATGGACCCCGCGGCGCTGGCCTCGCTGCTGGGCGTGACGAATGAAAAACTGCTGGCCGACCCCTCGGCTCTGCTCTCGGCCGAAAACCTCTACACGTTCATCGGCAAACCGATCGGCATCGGCGGCATCGCCATGGCCGGCATCATCGGCATCGTACGCCAGTCGAAGATCATCCGTCAGGCCGTGGGGCTGGCCGTCTCGGAATTCGGGGGCGGCAAAACCGCCGTCGCCGCCACGGAACGCACCCAGCGCGACATCCCGATGAAACGCATCCTCTCGATTCTGATCGCCACGCTGATCTGCGTCTTCGTCTTCTTCCACTTCGGACTGCTCGACAACTGGCTGCAGTCCGTCACGGCAATCCTGATCGTCTTCATCATCGCGTTCCTCTTCACGACAGTGGCCGCCAATGCCATCGCCATCGTGGGTTCGAACCCCGTTTCGGGCATGACGCTCATGACGCTGATCCTCTCGTCGCTGGTGCTGGTTTCGGTGGGACTGAACGGCACGACGGGCATGACCGCCGCGCTGATCATCGGCGGCGTGGTCTGCACGGCCCTCTCGATGGCCGGCGGCTTCATCACCGACCTGAAGATCGGCTACTGGCTCGGAACCACCCCCAAAAAGCAGGAGGCCTGGAAGTTCCTCGGCACGTTCGTCTCGGCAGCCACGGTCGCCGGCGTGATGATCGTGCTGAACAAGTCCTACGGCTTCGTGGGCGAGGGGGCGCTGGTCGCTCCGCAGGCCAACGCCATGGCGGCGGTCATCCAGCCGCTGATGACCGGCGGACAGACCCCCTGGATGCTCTACTTCTGCGGTGCGGCGCTGGCGCTGGTGCTGACGGCCATCGGCGTGCCGGCCCTGGCCTTCGCACTGGGTATGTTCATCCCGATGGATCTGAACGCCCCGCTGGTGGTGGGCGGACTGATCGCCTGGTTCGTCTCGAACCGCTCGAAGGATACGGCTCTCAACAAGGCCCGGCTGGACCGCGGTACGCTGATCGCCTCGGGCTTCATCGCCGGCGGCGCGCTGATGGGCGTGGTGAGCGCCATTCTGAAGTTCGCCAACGTCGACTGGTTCCTCTCGGATTGGGCCTCGTCGAACGCCGCCGAATGGCTGGGGCTGGTGATGTATCTGGTGCTGATCGGCTACTTCTCGTGGCATACGCTCCGCGCCCGTAAGGAGGAGTAACCCCTCCCGGCAGGCAAATCGCCACAAAACGGGCACCGACGGTCCCGCTCATCACTCGGGCCGCACCTCAACCCTGAAACGGGCCGCGCCCAACAGGAGAGCGGACAGCAAACGCCCCCGACAAATGATTTATACACAAAAACACGAAAAAATATGGATCTCAAGGAACGATTTCTGAAATATGTCTCCTACGACACCCAGTCGTCGGAGGAGAGTACGACCTTCCCCTCGACCGAGAAGCAGAAGGTGCTGCTCGAGGCTCTGCGCGACGAAATGCAGACGCTCGGAATGACCGACGTGACGATGGATCAGTACGGCTACGTCATGGGCACCGTGCCCGCCACACCGGGATGCGAGCATGCGCCGGTCATCGGCTTCATCGCCCACGTCGACACGTCGCCCGACATGAGCGGCAAGGAGGTCAAGCCCCGCGTGGTGGAGGATTACGACGGCGGTGATCTGGTGTTGAACGGCCACCTGACGATGCGCGTCGAGGATTTCCCGGAGCTCGCGTTCTTCAAGGGCCACACGCTGATCCACACCGACGGCACGACGCTGCTCGGCGCCGATGACAAGGCCGGCGTGGCCGAAATCATGACCGCCGCCGAGTATCTGATGACCCACCCGGAGATCAAGCACGGCAAGATCCGCATCGGCTTTACGCCCGACGAGGAGGTGGGACGCGGCGTCGACTTCTTCGACGTGCGGGCCTTCGGAGCCGATTTCGCCTACACGGTCGACGGCGGCATGGAGGGCGAACTCGAATATGAAAACTTCAACGCCGCCAGCGCCAAGATCGAAATCCAGGGCCGCAACGTCCACCCGGGCTATGCCAAGGCGAAGATGATCAACGCCATCGACGTGGCCTGCGAACTGCAGACGCTGTTGCCGCCGGCCGAACGCCCGCAATACACCGAAGGCTATGAGGGCTTCTACCACTGCGTCGGCGTGAACGGCACGGTCGAGCACGCCTCGCTGAGCTATATCATCCGCGACCACGACGCCGACCGTTTCGAACAGAAGAAGGTCTTCCTGTGGGCGTGCGTCGACCTGCTGAAGAAGAAGTACGGCGACGAGGTGCTGACCCTCACGATGAAGGACCAGTACTTCAACATGCGCAAGATGGTCGAGCCCCATCCGCAGCTGATCGACCGCGCACTGAAGGCCATGGAGATGGCCGGCGTGAAGCCGCTGGTACGTCCCATCCGCGGCGGTACGGACGGCGCCCGGCTCTCGTTCATGGGGCTGCCCTGCCCGAACCTCTTCACCGGCGGCATGAACTTCCACGGCAAGTTCGAATACTGCTCGCTGACGACGATGCGCAAGGCCCAGCAGGTGATTCTGAATCTGGCACAGCTCTGGGCCGAATAAGCGCGTGAACCGGGCTCCCCGGAGCGGGTGCAACTCCCGAAACGGGCTCCCGGCAACCGGAAACATTGCACAAGATGGACAAATTCGGATTTCTGAAGGTGGCGGCCGCCATCCCTGCGCTGCGGGTCGGCGACTGCACCTGGAACATGGAACACACGGCGGCTCTGGCCGAAGAGGCCGCACGCCGCGGCGTGGAGATCGTGGCCTTCCCCGAACTCGGAATGACGGCCTACACGTGCGGCGACCTGCTGCTGCAGCCCGCGCTGCTCGATGCGGCCGAGGAGGCGCTCGTGCGGCTGGCAAAGGCTACCCGCAAACTGCCGCTGGCACTCATCGTCGGAGCCCCGCTGCGCCACGGTTCGACGCTCTACAACTGCGCCGTGGTGATGGCCCAGGGCAAGATGCTCGGTGTCGTGCCGAAAAGCTACATCCCCAACTACGCGGAGTTCTACGAAGACCGCTGGTTCGCATCGGGAGCCGGAATCTCCGACGAACAGATCGCCGTGGGCGACCGGATGATCGACTTCGGGGCCGATCTGACGTTCGAGATCAACGGCGCGGAGTTCGGCGTGGAGATCTGCGAGGATCTCTGGGCCCCGATCCCGCCCTCGTCGCAACTGGCCCTGAACGGCGCCAAGGTGATCTTCAACCTCTCGGCTTCGCCCGAACTGGCCGGCAAGCACCTCTACCTCCGCAGTCTGGTGGCCCAGCAGTCGGCCCGTACGCTGGCAGCCTACGTCTATGTCTCGGCCGGATTCGGCGAATCGTCGACCGATCTGGTCTTCGCCGGGAACGGTCTGATCGCCGAAAACGGCACGATCCTGCGCGAAGCCGAACGCTTCTCGACCGAAGAGCAACTCGTCGTGGCCGACGTCGACATCCAGCGGCTGGAGTTCGAACGCCGCCGCAACACCACCTTCCGCCAGAACGAGGCCGCCTCGGAAAACACCGTCATCGAGATGGAGATCCCCGAGGGGCTGCGCGCCGCCGTCCCGGACCGCGACATCGACCCGATGCCGTTCGTGCCGAAGGACGAGGAGCATCGCAGCGAACGCTGTGAGGAGATCTTCCGCATCCAGTCGCACGGACTGGCCCAGCGGCTGCGCCACACCCGCTGCGAACGGGCCGTCGTCGGCATCTCGGGCGGGCTGGATTCGACCCTGGCACTGCTGGTGACCGTCCGCACGTTCGATCTGCTGAAACTCGACCGCGCCGGCATCATCGGCATCACGATGCCCGGCTTCGGCACCACGGACCGCACCTACCACAACGCCCTGGAACTGATGCACGGTCTGGGCGTCACGGTCCGCGAAATCCCGATCCGCGACGCCTGTCTGCAACACATGCGCGACATCGGTCTCGACCCCGCAGACCGTTCGGCCGCCTACGAAAACGCCCAGGCCCGCGAACGGACCCAGATCCTGATGGATGTGGCCAACATGGAGGGCGGACTGGTCGTCGGAACGGGCGACCTCTCGGAACTGGCCCTCGGATGGGCCACCTACAACGGCGACCAGATGTCGATGTACGGCGTCAACGCCTCGGTGCCGAAGACCCTCGTGCGCCATCTGGTCAAGTGGGTCGCCGACACGGAGATAGATCCCGCAACGCGCGCTACGCTGCTCGACATCATCGATACGCCCGTGAGCCCCGAACTGCTGCCGGCCGACGCCGACGGCAAGATCGCCCAGAAGACCGAAGATCTCGTCGGCCCCTACGAACTCCACGACTTCTTCCTCTACAACTTCCTCCGGCTGGGCTACGGCCCGGAGAAGATCCTCCTGCTGGCCGAGGTGGCCTTCGAAGGGAGCTACGACCGCGAAACGATCCTCAAATGGCTGAAGACCTTCTTCCGACGCTTCTTCTCGCAGCAGTTCAAACGCTCGGCCATGCCCGACGGCCCGAAGGTCGGTTCGGTCACCCTCTCGCCGCGCGGCGACTGGCGCATGCCGTCGGATGCCTCGGCCGAGGTGTGGCTGCGCGAAATCGAATCGCTCTAATCCAACCCGGGCTGCCTTTCCGCACGGAAGGCCTGCCCTCTAAAAACGATACGAATATGATAAAGAAACTCCTGATTCCGCTGGTTGCCCTGCTGACGGTCGCTCCGGCCGCCGCCCAGGACTGGAAGGACGCCCTGAAAAAAATCGCCACGACGGTCGTCGATGAGGCCACCGACGGCAAACTGACCCAGTATGCCCTGGCCGGAACGTGGAACTACACGGGCCCCGGCGTGAAGTTCGAGGGCGAAGACATGGTCTCGGATCTCGGCGCCGCAGCCCTCGAATCGACCATCGTCGAGAAACTCGAAAAGGCCTATGCCCTGGCCGGTATCCAGTCCGGAGCAGGATCGTTCACCTTCGAACAGGCCGACAGCACCTTCACGGCCGTGCTGGGCAAACACGAACTTGCGGGTACGTACGACTACAACGCCGACACCCACGTGGTGACGCTCCGCTTCGCCAAGGGAAAGTTCAACCTCGGCTCGGTCGAGGGCCACGCCTACATCAGCGGTTCGGATCTGCTGCTCGTCTTCCCGGTCACCAAACTGGTGAATCTGGTCACGACGCTCGGCAGCAAGGTCTCTTCGCTCTCGACGGTCGTTGCGCTGCTCAAGAAGTACGAAAACGTCTACCTCGGATTCGCATTCTCGAAGTAAGCGGCTTCCGCAGACCGCAAAACAAAATTTTTTGAAAAAATTTTTCAATGACGGATTCACCGCGAATCCGTCATTTTTCGTTACGGATTGGCAGATCACGCGGATCGCTACCCCGCAGACCGTAAGCAAATGCGGCAGAGTGATATGTAAAATATTTTACGAAATTCTTAAAGAACTTGCAAAATAGCGTCGGATTTCTTAATTTTATGACCGCAAACGATCGTAAAACCTGTAAAAACCGAAACGCTATGAACGAACAAGCCCGACAATACGTCGAAGATTTCATGGCCCGGCTCATCGCCCGCAATCCGGGTGAACCGGAGTTCCATCAGGCCGTCCGCGAGGTGGCCGAGTCGCTGGCTCCGCATATCGTCGCCAGCCCGATTCTGCAGAAGATGAAGATTCTCGAACGCATCGCCGAACCCGAACGGGTCATCATGTTCCGCGTAGCGTGGCTCAACGACAAGGGCGAAATCGAAATCAACCGCGGTTACCGCATCCAGATGAACAGCGCCATCGGCCCCTACAAGGGCGGCATCCGCTTCCATCCGTCGGTAAACCTCTCGATCCTGAAGTTCCTGGCCTTCGAGCAGACCTTCAAGAACAGCCTCACCACCCTGCCGATGGGCGGCGCCAAGGGCGGCTCGGATTTCAACCCCAAGGGCAAGTCGGACAACGAGGTGATGAAGTTCTGCCAGTCGTTCATGACCGAACTGCAGCGTCATATCGGTCAGGATACCGACGTGCCGGCTGGCGACATCGGTGTCGGCGGCCGCGAAATCGGCTACATGTTCGGCCAGTACAAGCGTCTGCGCGACGAGTTCACCGGCACGCTCACCGGCAAGGGCCGCGACTGGGGCGGCAGTCCGCTGCGACCCGAAGCCACGGGATACGGCACCTGCTACTTCGCCCAGGAGATGCTCGCCACACGCGGCGATTCGTTCCAGGGCAAGACGGTCTGCATCTCCGGATCGGGCAACGTGGCCCAGTACGCCTGCATGAAGGCCACGGAGCTGGGCGCCAAGGTGGTGACGCTCTCCGACTCGTCGGGTTACATCTACGACCCCGAAGGCATCAGCCCCGAAAAACTCGACTACGTCATGGAGCTGAAGAACATCTTCCGCGGACGTATCAAGGAGTATGCCGAGCGCTATCCGTCGGCGACCTACTACCCGGGCGAGCGTCCGTGGAGCGTGAAGTGCGACATCGCCATGCCGTGCGCCACGCAGAACGAACTGAACGGCGACGAGGCCCAGATGCTCGTGGACAACGGCTGTATCTGCGTGGCCGAAGGGGCCAACATGCCCTCGACACCCGAAGCCATCCGCGTCTTCCAGCTTCACAAGCTGCTCTACGCGCCGGGCAAGGCCGCCAATGCGGGCGGAGTGGCTACGTCGGGCCTCGAAATGACCCAGAATTCGATGCGTCTGACATGGACCCCCGAGGAGGTTGACGCCCGTCTGAAAGCCATCATGAAGAACATCCATTCGGTCTGCGTTCAGTACGGCACCGAACCCGATGGATACATCAATTACGTGGTGGGCGCCAATATCGGCGGCTTCATGAAGGTGGCCAACGCCATGCTGGCCCAGGGTTGCGTATAGGGCCCACGGCGCCTCATCCAGGCAGCGGAAGAGCAAGATTCCCGATTTAAAACAGGCCCTTCCGACCACAAACACGCAAAAAACGGATCCACAAATGTGGATCCGTTTTTTTGCAACTGCGGGGAGGGATCCGTCCGCAGGGAGCGACGAAGAGCTCAGGCCTCCCTGCGGCTCCGGAATTCCGAGGGGGTACACCCGAAATGGGTCTTGAAGAGCTTGCCGAAATATTGCAGCGAATTGATGCCCACCCGGTCAGCTATCTCGATGATCTTCAGTTCGGGATTCTCACGCAGCATCCGCGCCGCCTCCCGCAGACGAAGGCTCTGAATCAACTCGACGGGAGTCTGGCCGAACACCCCCTTGATCTTGGAAAAAAGCGCCGTACGGCTCATGGCCAGTTCGCGACAGAGCAACGGCACTCCCAGGTCGGCACTGTCGAGATGATCGCCGATCAGCTTGAGCGCCTTCTCGACGAAAGCCTCGTCCATCGAATTGCTGGACAGCTTTTCCGCCTCGACGGGTTCGGAGCGCGCCTCGAGGAACTTGCGCTGCAACAACCGGCGGTTGCGTACGATGCCGTTGCACTTGACCAGCAGCACATCCATGTCGAAAGGTTTGGTCACGTAGTCGTCCGCACCGCTCTCAAGACCCGAAATACGCTGTTCGGCCGAACCCAGGGCCGTAAGCAGGATGATCGGGATGTGGCACGTGGCGAAATCGCCCTTGAGCGCCGCGCACATCTCCGTACCCGACATCTCGGGCATCAGCACGTCGCTGACAATCAAATCGGGCTGCAACTCCCGTGCCCGCCGCAGCCCCTCGGCTCCATTGGCGGCCAGGGCCACACGGTACGACTGCGAAAAGATCGTGGCGAACATGCCGCGCAGTTCGTCGTCATCCTCCACAACCAGCAGTTGCGGAAGATCACCCGAAGTCGGAATCTGTTCGGGGACCGGAACGAAACCCGCAACCGGCCGCTGCGGCGCATGAACCGGCTCCGGATTCTCGACCACCTCGACGTTGCTCCGTCCCGTAAAATCGGGATTGCAGCAGAGTGTGACCGTAAAGGTCGAGCCCACCCCGACACGGCTCTCGACGGTGATCCGGCCGCCGTGAAGTTCAACGATTCCCTTCGTCAAGGCCAGCCCGATGCCGACACCCGTATCCTGCGAGGAGGCATCGTGGTGGTAGAACCGCTCGAAAATCGTGTCGAACAGCTGCGGATCGATGCCGTGACCCGTATCGCTGACCTGAATGATCGCCCGATCGTCGGAAGAGGTGAGCGTCACCTCGATGCGTCCGCCTCGGTCGGTATGTTTGAAGGCGTTGCTGATCAGGTTGTAGAAGACCTTCTGCAGCTGAACCGGATCAAACCATACCGGCAGGTTCTCCATCGCGGGCCGGTACTCCAGCGCAATCTGCTTGATACGGGCATACTCCGTAAAGGCGTCGCACACGTCGCGCAGATAACCCACCAGATCCTGCCGGCTGACCTTCAGGGACATGTAGCCCTGCTCCTGCCGGCGGAAATCGATCAGTTCGTTGACCAGATCGCGCAGCCGCAGCGCATTGCGCCGCACACTCATCAGATAATTGCGCAGCCCTTCCGGAAGCTGCTGCCGCACGATCAGATCGAGTTGTCCGAGCATCAGTGTCAACGGCGTGCGGAATTCATGCGAAATATTGGTGAAGAAGACCAGTTTCCACTGTGTGACCTGCTCCTGATGCTCCTTCTCCATGCGCTCCATGGCCAGCGACTGTTCGAGCTGTTTGCGCGCATAGTAGGCCCGGAAGACGAGTGCCGTACCGCCCATGATCAACAGCACGTAGAAGAGATAGGCACCGAAGCTCGCATAGAGGGGCGGATAGACCCGGATAGCAAGATCGATACGCGCATCCCCGCCCAGGAGTTTCGTGGGACGGTTGCGCACCGACAACGTGTAACGGCCCGGCGGCAGGTTCATGTAACGGATGTTGCGGCCGTCGAGAACCCGCCAGTTTTCGTCGAAACCCTCGAGTTTGTACTGGTAGTCGCGGACGTTGAAGTTGCCCGAGTTATCGGTTCCGAGGAAGATGTCGACCAGACTGTGCCGGTGACGCAGCGAAATGGAGGCCGTATAGGGCATCGCCTCGCGGAGGATGCCCGTGCGGTCACCGGCATGAACCGTATGTTCGTTGACGGCCAGCGAAGCGAAATAGATGTGGAGCGGCTTCTCCGAAACCCCCACCTTCCGTTCGTCGAAGGCCACGATGCCGTCGACCCCGCCACAGAGAATCATACCCTGCCCGCTGCGGCGCAGGCAGCCGTTTTCGAGCGACAACAGCGGAAAACCGTCCTGTGTGTTGTAGTTCTCGCTCCGGCGAAGCGCCACGTCGAGCAGCGAAAAGCCCGTATTCGTACCGAGAAGCATCCGTCCGTCGGCCGTCTCGGCGATCGAACTCACGAGATTGCTCTCCAGCCCGCACGAAGCCTTGTCGAAGATCCGGAACTCCTGCCGGTCGGTTTCGTAAAGCAACGCACCGCTGCGTGTCGTGCCGACCCACACCCGGCCCCGGCTGTCGCCGAAGAGCGATGTGATCATGTTGCCCCGGATGATGCGGCTGAACTCGGGTTCGCAACGCCCCGTCGAATCGAGACGGAAAACCCGGAAATGGGTCTGACCGGTGACGACATACAACCGGCCGTTGCCGACCAGGACATTGAAGACACGCGGCAGATTGAGGATCTTCTCCGAACGGCCGTTGCGCATGTCGATCCGATAGACGCCGGCATAGGTTCCGGCGTAGAGCATTTCGCCGTCGACGGCCAGATCGTGGACAATCTCGGTATTCTCCGAACGGCCGTTCTCGTCGATCATCGGGATTCCCGTGAAACGTCCCGTGGCCACGTCATAGACACAGACGCCGCCCATGAACATCCCCAGCCACAAACGGTCGTGACGGGCTTCGTAGCAGACACGCTTGACGTTGTCGCTCGGGATGGCACTGTTGCCCATGTTGAAGAACCGCCCCTGCCGCCGGATCCGGTCGTAGAAATAGAGGCCCTTGTCGGAGGTGGCGGCCCAGATGTTGCCCCGCTTGTCGGAGGTCACGTCCGCGACGATGGTCCATGTCGTATCGTCGCCGTCGACCGGTATCACATGAAAGGGCTCCTCGCCCGGATCGAAATAGGAGACCCCCGTATAGAAGGATCCGAACCAGATGGCCCCCCGGCGGTCCTTCATGATGCATTCGACCGTCAGATTGCGCATGCCGTTGAGCGGATTGTCCGAACGCCCGAAGTGGTAGAAGGCATCCGTACGGGGATCGTAGCAGTCCAGTCCGAACATCATGCCGATCCAGAGGCGTCCCTCGTCGTCCTCGCAGATGCAGCGCACGTAGTTGTCGGCCAGCGATCCGCGATCCGCCGGATCGTGTGCAAACCGGCTCAGTCCGCCGTGGGGATCGAGCCGGTAAAGTCCTTCGCTGCGGGTACAGATCCACAGGTTGTGCCGGCTGTCCTCGAACAGCGAGATGATCTTGCTCCCCGTACGCAGGACACACTCCGCCTCGCCCGGGCCGAGAATCCGATAGAGGCCCGAATAGAGCGTTCCCGCGTAGAGTTCGCCCGACGAAAGACGAACCAGCGCCGAAACCTCACTCATGGCGGGCAGCAGCAGCTCCTCATACCGATCGTCGGGACCCGCGATGAGGATCCGGTCGCCGGCGGCCGCATAAACCCGTCCGTCACGGACGCAGACGGCCGAAATCTGCCGGCCGTCGAGCTGATGTTCCGTAAAAAGCTGGCGGAAGGTCTCCTTGCGGATGTCATATTCGACGATGTCGCGCAACTGATAGAAATAGATGCGTCCACGCTGCTCGCCGTAGATTCCGCGGACGTTCATCGGTTGCAGCACCGACACCGTATCCTGCTCGAGAAAGGGATCCTCGGGTAGAAGCCCCCGATATCGGGAGACGCCGCCGATACCCGCCGTCCAGATCGTTCCGGTCTCATCCTGATACAGGGCCGTAACGTTGGTCTGATTGAACCCCTCGCTGATTCCCAAATGACGGAATACGGCCTCCTGAGGAGGTTCTGCCCCGGCCGGCATGGCTCCAACCCCCCAACAGCAGATCCATATGATGACGAATAGTTTACGCATTACAAGGTGCGGTTCCGATATGCAAGATACGATTTTTCGTCCAAAAATGCGACTTCGGAATCCGAAAATCGCACGAAACGCCGCCCGGCATCAGAGCCGGACAGCGTCCCGGATGGCGTTTCGCTCATCGGCTATCGGTTCTCATACTCCTTGCGGAGCTTCTCGTACCACCTCTGCATCACGAAGAAGGCCTTCTTGCGTCCGCCCTGATCCGAAATGAGCCCCTTGCGGTTGAAATCGTCCTGGATACCCACCATCTGCCGCCGCGGCGAGCGGAAATCCTTCAGCACCCAGGGCGTCACACCGGCCAGACCCGGCATCCGCTCGAGCATCGCCACACTGCGCTCGTAGAGATCCTCCATGTACTCCTCGGTGAAGCGTTCGGTCCGCGCGCCGTGACGACCGTAAACCGCGCCGCCGCCGAACTCCGAAATGAAGACCGGCTTCTCGATATCGAACGTCCAGTTCACACGGTCGCACTTCTCCGACGTACCGTCGTACCATCCCACATACTGGTTGAAGCTGATCAGGTCGACCAGGTCGGCCAGATCATCCTTGACGGTCAGCAGGCCGGGTTCCAGAGCGGTCTTCTCCATGGCGGCACTCACCAGACGCGTCGGGTCCAGCGTTCTCGCCCGCGTAATGAGTTTGCGCAGAAACTCCAGACGCGCCTCGCCGTGAGGTGTCTCGTTGGCCACCGACCAGATAACCACGTTCGCACGGTTCTTGTCGCGTGCAATCATGTCGGTCAGCTGCGCCTCGGCATTGGCATAGGTCTCGGGGTTCTCCCACTGGATCGTCCAGTAGACCGGGATCTCCGACCACACCAGAAGCCCCATCTCCTCGGCCGCACGCACCATGGCCTCGTTGTGCGGATAGTGGGCCAGACGCACGAAATTGCAGCCCATCTCCTTGGCCCATCCCAGCAGAATGCGGTCCTGCTCCTCGCTGAAGGCTCGGCCGCTGGTCGCGTAGGGCATCTCCTCGTGAATCGCAACGCCGCGGCAGAAGATCTCCCGTCCGTTGAGCAGGATCTTCGTCCCCCGGGTCTCGATGGTGCGGAATCCGATCCGGTCATGCACCGTGTCGGTCTCGGCAACGATCCGAACGTCGTAAAGTCTGGGATTCTCCGGCGACCAGTAGGTCGGCGAGGCCTTCACCTCGAAGGAGGCATAGCCCCGGGCATCGGTCCGGATCCGACGGGCGATCTTCAGCTCGGGAATCTCCACCACGACCTCCTGCTCGGCCTGCTCGCCGTCGAGTTGCACCCAACCCGCAATCGTCCGGTTGTCACCCTTCTTCAGCTGCACGAAATAGTCGCGGATGAAGGTCAGCGGCGTCTCGACGATCCGTACGCTGCGCGTCAGTCCGCCGTAGTTCCACCAGTCGGAATTGAGGGTCGGGACTCCGTCGGCCCGACGCTTGTTGTCGACCTTGACCACCAGCGAGTTTTCACCCTCGGCCACACGATCCGTGATCTCGAAGTTGAAGGGCGTATATCCGCCCACGTGCCGGCCGATCTTGTGACCGTTCAGACCGACGATCGTCTCGTAGTTGGCCGCCCCGAAGTAGAGGAACGTGCGGCGGTCGGGCCGCGGCCGGTAGTTGAACAACGTACGGTACCAGACCGTACCCTCGTAGTAGTAGAGTTGCGGACGCTGCGTATTCCAGTCACCGGGGACGAGCAGCGTGCGGTCCGTGTTGAAATTGTACTCGAAAAGTTTGGTCCGGTCCTTGTCGAAGTCCTCGTCGGCGAAGTACGACGCCTTGTCGCTCAGCGGTTTGCGACGATAGTCGTAATAGCCGTTCTCGTAGGGATCGACAATGCTCCGCCACACGCCGTCGAGCGAAAAGCCCTCGCGGTCGTCCACATTGACGATCTGCGGAGCCGGAGCCTCCTCGCCCGCCACGGCGGGCATCGCCGCACCCAGGGCGGCAAACATCAGCAAATACAAAGGTTTCATTTCGGGTTTGATTTATCGTTTGTCAGATCAGTTCGAATTCGACGCGCCGGCCGTTGACCTCCAGCACGAACGTTCCGTTTTCGAGGTGCCGCTCGCCGGTCGCATCCGGGAACGACAGGTCGCGTTCGGGATCGATCTCGAAACGGAACACACGGCTCTCACCGGCCGGAATGGACTGTTTCTCGAAGTGACGGAGCTCCCGCATCGGCCGCGAGATGCTCGCCACGGGATCCGAGACATACCACAGTACGGTCTCCTTGCCGTCGCACGTTCCATCGTTGGTCACTTCGATCTCGGCCGCAAGCCGCTCGCCGCGGTGCAGCGTCGTACGCTCCAGACGAAGCGTTCCGTACGAAAAGGTCGTATAGCTCAGTCCGTAACCGAAGGGGTACATCGGATCGTGCGGCAGATTCTGATAACGGCCCGAGCGCGGACGCGCCGCCTGACGACGGTTGTAGTAGACGGGCTGCTGCTCGGCACACAGCGGGAAGGTGATGGCCAGCCGTCCCGACGGATTGACCTTGCCCGAAAGCAGTTGTGCCACGGCATTGCCGCCCTCGGTTCCGGGCTGCCAGATGGCCATCAGCGCATCGACCTCCGACTCGAAACCGCGGACGTCGACCGGACGGCCCGACGAAAGCAGCACCACCGTCGGACGTCCCGTACGAGCCATCTCTCGGATGAACTCCTCCTGAATGGCCGGCAGTGCCAGACTGGCCCGCGAAGCGTTCTCGCCACTCCAGTTGCGCTTCTCGCCCATGCAGAGGACAACCAGATCGGACTGCCGGGCCAGAGCCCGGGCCCGGGCGAACTGCGAGCGGTCGTCACCGTCGAAACCGCATCCCGCACAGCTGACGATCTCGGCCTTGCCGGCGAATTCGGCCCGCAACCCCTCGAGGATCGTCACCACATCGTCGGCCACGCCCTGACCCCACCACGAGCCCATCAGATCGACCCGGTTGTCGGCCATCGGGCCCAACAGGGCGATGCGTTTCACCTCGCCGCGAACGGGAAGCACCGCCTCCTTGTTCTTGAGCAGCACCATGCTCTCGGCCGCCAGCTCCCGTGCCACGGCCCGTGCCTCGGGCCGCAGATAACGCACCGAATCGGGCAACTCCTCGACATAGGGATGCTCGAAGAGCCCCATGCGGAACTTGAGCCGCAGGATGCGTCGAACAGCCTCGTCGAGCACCTCTTCCGGGAGAGTTCCGTCGGCTATCAACCCCGGCAGCGAACGCCGGTAGACATCGTCCACCATGTCCATGTCCAGACCGGCCGTCAACGCCTTGAGACAGGCCTCGGCATCGTCGGCCGCCACGCCCTGCGCCTTGAGCTGTTCAACGGCGTTCCAGTCCGAAACGACAAAGCCGTCGAACCCCCACCGGTCGCGCAGAATCTCGGTCATCGTATAGCGGTTGGCCGAGGCCGGAATGCCGCTGATATCGTTGAAGGCGCTCATCACCGTGGCGGCCCCGGCCTTCACTCCCATCTCGAAAGGCGGCAGGGCCGTCTCCCAGAGCGATTGCGGCGAAATCTCCGTATAGTGATAGTCGCGTCCCCCCTCGGAGTAGGCATATCCGACGAAGTGCTTCAGACAGGCGGCCATCGCATCGCTCTTCGAAAGATCGTCGCCCTGGTAGCCCCGCACGGCGGCCACACCCATCACACCGTTCAGATAGGGATCCTCGCCGTAGCCCTCGCTGACACGGCCCCAACGGGCGTCGCGGGCCACATCCACCATCGGGGAAAAGGTCCAATGCACGCCCGAAAGACGTGATTCACGCGCCGCTATCCGGCACGACTCCCCGGTTTTCTCCACATCCCACGCACACGCCTGTCCCAGCGGAATCGGGAAGATCGTCCGATAACCGTGAATCACGTCGAATCCGCACAGGATCGGAATTCCCAATCGCGACTCTTCGATGGCCTTGCGCTGCACCTGGTTGTAGAAGGCGGCGCTCGTGCTGCGGTAGAGCAACGATCCGATCATCGGGCTCACGGCCTTCATCTCCTGTTCCACATTGTTGACATTCATGTTCTTGCCATAGGTCCACTGGGTGACCTGCATCACCTTCTCCTCGAGGGTCATCCGTGCCAGGAGATCCTCGACGCGGCGTTCCACGGGTGCCTCGGGGTCCCTGTACACGGGTTGGTCCGCGCAGGAGCACAGGCATGCACTCCCAACCAACAGACTGACAGCAATCGCTCTCTTCATCATATTTCCGGTTACAAATTTAACTGAAAAAGGCCTCCGTCACAAGACGGGCGGAGGCCTGTTGTACTCATGTCCGAACGAGCCGGCTACTCAAGGAATTCGATATCGTCGTAGTAGACCGTTCGGTTGTTGGTCGTTGCATCGAAACCGCTGCAGTTCGAGCCGTCGAACTGCGACAACGGACGGAACTGGACCGAAGTGATGTTCTCGAAGTTCACGGCCCCGAAACCGCAGTCGATCAGGTCGTAGACCAGAATATTCCAGTCATTGGTCCTGATGAGCGACCGCCACTCCGCCTCGGAGGCGCTGTTGCTCGGGAATGCCACGCCGTTGATCGAGCTGGGCAGCTTGTTGGGCGAACCGGCCAGCGTGGCGATCTTCAGCCGCGGATAGTAGTGATTCTCTCCGAGATAGACCTTCACACGGATGGCCCGATACTTCGAGCGGTTCTGCAGGTGGGAGAAGCCCATGTCGAAATATCCCGACGTACCGGTCTCCTTGAGCAGGTGGTCACTCAGCACGCGGTTGCTCGGATTGACATCCGTCTTGTAAGGGTTGTCCTTCACCGTGGCGCCCTCGATGGCCGCATTGCCGTTGATGAAGTGTCCGGGCAGCGCATCCCGCGACTCAAAGTCCTCGAACATGTAACCGGCATTCGCATCGGTGACCGTCACCGTCCACGTGCGGGTCACCGTCTCATTCCTGCCGTTCGTGGCCGTGTAGGTCACCACGAGGGAGCCGATCTCGGCAAACGACTGCCGGAACTCGGCGGTCGTGGAGACCGTCCGGTCGTCGACCTTCCACTCGTGCCGAACACCCGTGGAGCCGCCGGCCGTCACCGTCGCCGTAATCACGACCTCTTCACCCTGCTTGCAGGAGATGGCCGCATCCGTCACCGAGAATTCGACCGCCAGCGGCAGTTCGGCCACCTCGACCGTCCACTGCCGCGCAACTGTCTCACCCTTGCCGTTGCGGGCCTCGTAAGTGACGACAAAGGTGCCCGCCTCCGCGAATTCGTAGCTGAACTCGGCCGTCTCGGAGAGGGTCTCGTCACCGACCTTCCAGGTTTGGACGAGGCCCGTGGCGCCATTCTTCACCGTAGCGGTGATCGTCACCCGGCCGCCCTGTTCGCAGCGGATCGTCTCGTCGCTCACCGAGAAACCGATCTCGAGCGGCAGCTCGTCGACCACGACCGTCCAACTCCTCTCTACACGCATGCCGTCGCTGTTGACCCCCTCGTAGCGGATCTCGAACGACCCCATCTGCTCGAAGACATGGGCGAATTCGGCCGTCTCGGAGAGAGTCTCGTCGCCGACCTTCCACGTATGGCGCACCTGCTTGTCACCGCCGACCACCGTAGCCGTCAGACGGATCTCATCGCCCGGCATGCAGCCGATCGTCTCCTCGTCGTTCGAGAACTCAACCTGCAGCGGCACACCCGCCGCATGCACCGTATAGCTCTTCTCGACGCGTCCGGCCTCGTTATAGGCCTCGAAACGCACCGTATGGGTACCGACCTGACGGAACACATAGGTCATCGTCTGGGTCGAGGCCTGCAGCCGGTCGTCGACATACCAGTTGCAGTGGATCGGCCCCGGCGTCTCCACCCGGGCCTCGAAACGCACGGCGTCGTCAACCACCACCGACATCTCTTCATCGGTCACCGTGAAGCTCACCTGCGGGGCGACCGGAACATCCGTCGTTTCGGTCGTATCGTCGCCGCAGCCCCAGCCCGCGCCGAGGAGCAGCAACAAAAGCGTTTGTTTGATCCAGTATTTCATTTTTTCTGCGTTTTTCGATTTACTCCAGGAATTCGATATCATCGATATAGACCTCGCGCGTGTTGGTTTCGGTCACGGCTCCCGAGGCGATGTTGCTGCCGTTCTGCTGCAGCAGCGGCCGGAACTGGATGATCTTCGTCGGATCCAGGTTGAACGGGAACCGGTACTCGAGCACCTCCCACTCGTCCTTGAACTGCGGTTCGCTGACCGGAGCGTACTTCGTACCGCCGATGTCCACACGCGGATAGTACTTGTTCTTGCCCAGGTAGACCTTGAAGCGGATGCCCGTACACTTCGAGACGTCGATGCCGCGGCCTTCGAGGATCTTCGAGGTCTCCAGCGTGAAGTACCCCGACGTGGAGCCCGTACCGTTCACCTTGTCGCGCATGACCTTCGCACTGGTGTTGATGCCCGAGGGCTTGGGGTTGTCCTCGACCGTCACACCCGGATCGTTCTCGCCGGTACGCCACCATGCCGTCAGCGACGTGTAGCCCTCAAAGTCGTCGAGCAGCAGACCCGAAGCCAGGATGTTGACCGTCCACTGACGGGTTACGGTCTCGCCCTTGGCGTTCACACCGCGATACCCGATCGTGAAGGGGCCCTCCCCCCAGAAGGCATGGCTGAATGCGGCATCGGTCGAAACCGTCTCGTCGTCGACGGTCCATTCGTGCTGTACGCCCGTGCCGCCGAAGGTCACCGTTGCCGTGATGGAGACCGTCTCGCCCTGCTGGCAGGAGATCGAGGCGTCGGTATTCGAGAACTCGATCTGCAACGGGCGCTCCAGCACCTGAACGTCGAAAGCCTTCGAGAAGCTGCCGGCCGTATTCTCACCCCGGTAGGAGACCCGGTAGACCCGGGCCTCGGAGAGCACGAACGAATCGAAATAGGCCTTGTCGGAGAGGACCGCCCCGTCGACCGACCATTCGTGCCGCACGTCCGAACCGGCCGTCACGATGGCCATAACCCGCAGATTGTCCATCTGCAGACGCTCGATGCGCGTCGAATCGCCCACCGAAAGCGACATCTCCAGGACATCCGAAACCGTCACGTCATATGTTCTGGAGACCGTACCCGCGCCGTTGCGGGCCTCGAAGCGCACGTCGAACGTTCCCGGCGTGCGGAATACATAGGTGAATGCCGGCGTCGAGGCCTCGAGCCGATCGTCGACATACCAGCTGCACGTCAGCCGGTCGCCCTGCTCGATGACGGCCTGGAATTCGACCGGCTCGCCGACGGTGGCCGTCAGCGTCGTGGTCCCGAGCGGGAAGTTCACCTGCGGAGCCGTGTGGTGGAGCGGTTCGACCGCCTCCTCGCAACCCCCCAGCAGAAGCACGCCCAAAAGTACGGCGCACATATTGAATCTCGTTTTCATAATCGGATCTTTTTATTGCTTGTCGTAAAAACGGGTCAGCAGATACACATTCTCGTTCATCGCCTGCATGTTCTCCTGCAGGGGCTCGTAATCCTCGAAGTTCCAGGTCACCATGCCCTTGTTCGAATCGCGGTTCGAAGGGTCGGTGTTTTCATTTTCGGGATCGTTGTCCATGTAGGTGAACCAGTGCCACCCCACACACGCCTTGCTGCGGATGAGCCCCAGTACGAAGTTCTGATAGAAATAGCCCCGTTCGGCCTGCGTGCGGACGTTCCATCCCGCACCCGTGTTGTTCGGGAGCTCCGAATCCTCGCCCTTGACGTAGAACTCCGTCACCAGGAACGGACGGCCCGACCACGAAGCCCAGTTCTGCTCGGCCGTGGCATCGGGTTCCCACTTCTGGTAGTGGTTGATCGAGATGACGTCCATGTAACGCCCCGCCGTTGCGAAGATCGCATCGTTCTTGAGTTCGTAGTTCCACTGATTGAAGCGGCAACCCAGATACAAGTGATTGGGATCGAACTTCTTGATGGCCGCCGTTACCTTCTGCAGGTAGATCTCCATGCAGTAGGCGATGAAGGCCCGGCGGTCGGCATCCGTCGCCTCGGAGAGTTTGGCGCCGACCTTGCCCTTGCGGGCGTCGAGCCACTCCTGCGCCTTCTGGTGGTTCACGTGGGTCTCGGGCCACGCCTCCAGGCAGCGGTCCAGCGCATAGTCCTTCCACGGAATCTCGTTGTCCGTAAAGTAACCGATGCAGTAGGGATCATCCTTGTATTTGGCGATGGTCGAGATCTCGCTCTCGACATACTCGTCGAACTTCGGATGGAAGACCATGGCAAAGTCGTTGGGATAGCCCTCCCAGCCCGACCACGAAGCATCGGCCTCTTCGCCCGACGACTTGATGTAGCTGTTGAGCTTGCCCATCGGACTGACGATCACCGTATAGGGCATCGGCTCTGCAAGACCGCGCACCGTCTCGACATTCGACCAGGCTCCCAGCGAGTTGAAGCCCAGCGATTTGAGCTTCGAGGTCTCCTGTTTGGCCCAGTTGCTCACCGAGCCGAACTTCTCCTTGAGGGCCACGGCCTGACGGTCCGAACCGCCCGTCGAGAAGACCGCCACCCCCTTCGACAGATAGAGATTGCCTTCGGGGGTCACCAGCCACCAGCGACCGGCAAACTGCTCCACGCGGAAGAAGCCCGTCGCCGCCAGCGAGGTGACCTTCCAGCCGCCGTACTTGTCCGTTTCGGGATCCTGCCCCGGAACGAAACCCGAAATGCGATCCACCGTATAGGCGAGGTAGTCGCCCCACGACGAATTCTTGTCCTTGCGGGCCCGCACCTCATGAGGCGGCTCCACATCCTCCGGAACGTCGGGCTCCGCCGGATAGACTTCGGGCAGTGCATAAGTCTGGTCCTCCGCACAGCCGGCACCCATCAGCACGGCTCCGCAGAGCAACAACGAATATTTCAGGATCTTGATCATGGCGTTGTCGTTTATCGGTTCATTTCACGTTTGGCTTTGGCCTTCTGCGCATCGAAATACTGCGTCAGCCGGTAGGTACAGTCGTTGAGCTGTTTCATCTCGTCGAGCAGAACGGTATAGGGCGTGAAGTCCCACGCCACGACCCCCTTGTTCGAATCGCGGTTCGAGGGGTCGGTCTTCAGGTTCTGCGGATCGTTGTCCATGTAGGTGAACCAGTGCCACCCCACACAATTGCCGCTGCGCAGCAGCTCCAGCACGAAATTCTGGTAGAACCAGCCGCGATCGGCCTGCGTGCGGACGTTCCACCCCGCCCCCGTATTGTTCGGAAGCCCCGAATCCTCACCCTTCGTATAGAATTCCGTGATGAGGAAGGGTTTGCCCGACCACTTCTCCCAGTTGGCCATCCAGTCGGCCCGGGGTTCCCACAGCCGGTAGTGGTTGATCGAGATGACATCCATGTACTTCCCGGCCACGGCAAAGATCTCCGGACTGGCCATCTCCTGGCGATGCTGGTTGAACCGGCAGCCCAGATAGAGATGATTGGGGTCGTACCTGCGCAGTGCGGCCGTTACCTTGCGCATGTAGGTCTCGAAGTAGAAGGCCATGAAGGCCCGGCGATCCTCGTCGGTGATATCCTCGACACGGGCATCCTTGCCCCGACGCTCCTCGAACCAGCGGCGTACCGTCAGATAGGCATCCTCGTCGTGAGCCAGCAACGTCAGATGACGGTCCAGCGCATCGTTGACCCACGGCAGCTCGTTGTCGGTGAAGTAGCCCACCAAGTACTTGTCGTCGCGGTATTTGGCCACCTGGCTCATCACGCCGTCGATCACGGCATCGAATCCCGGATCGAAGACCATCGCCAGATCGAAGCGATAGCCCTGCCAGCCGGCCTGCTTGTACTTGCCGCCGAAACGTTTGCGATGCTGCGAGTGGTAGGCCCCCATCGGGCTGACAATCACCGTGTAGGGCATCGGATGCTCGGTCCGGCGCACCACGTCGACGGCCGACCATGCCCCGAGCGAATTGAATCCGTAGGAGCGCAGCATCGCCTGCTGCGACGTGGCCCAGGCTTCGGGCGTCGAGAATTTCTCGGCAAGGGCCTCGCGCTGACGATCCGAACCGCCCATCGAGAAGACCGCAATGCCCTTGGCCAGATAGGGATACCCCTCGGGATCGATCAGCCACCAGCGGTCGCCGATCTTTTCGGTGCGGAAGAATCCCGTCGCCTCCTGCCGGTCGACCATCCAGCCGCCGAACTCATCCTGCCGGGGGTCGGACCTGCGGGGATTAAAGCCCGCAAGACGATCGACCGTCTTCGTTTCGTAACTCTTCCACTCCGTCTTCCGGGCATTCTCGCGCGCCTGGACCTGCCGGTATTCGGGCGCTTTGGCCGCGAGGCTTCCCACGGCCAGCAGCGCCGGGAGCAGGAAGATTCCATATCGTTTCATGATCATCATCGTCGTTATTTGTAGTTCTCGGGATTCTCGTCCTGCCACTCGTTCACACCGTCACGCACACGATTGCGGAACGTCAGCGTATCGGTGGCATGATAGGTCATCCCATCCTTTTCATACTTGTATTTCAGATAGATGCGCCGATCCTGCAGCAACCGGGCCCGATTGAACGAGCAATCGCCGTCGGGCTGCACCTCGTAGCGGGCGCCGTCGACCGATGCCACGGTAATCGCACCGTCGGAACCCTGGATAATCTTCAGCTGGGCGTCGCTGCCGTTGAGTTCGCTGCCCACGGCATTGGCCGTCAGGGCCATCGGCTCGACAGTCGACAGCGTCCAGACCTTCGTGTCGGCCTGCGGAACGGTCGTATAATATGAAATCCGGTTGACCTCGCGTCCCGATGCATCCGTCACGACGGTCTCACCCCCGTGCCAGTAGTTGCCGAAGAGCATGTTCTCATAGCGGACCCCGATGACCGAGGTGGTCTTGCCCTCGATCAGACCGGTGTCGTTGCCCGAGGTCAGACGGAGCGGAATGACGTAGCGGGGCGTCGTGCGTGTCACGTCCGAGAGGAACTTCACCGAGTCGACCTTGATCACGATCTGGCCCAGGTGCGACCCCTCGCGGATCAGCACCACGCCGTCGGCACCGCCGTCGGGCCGCAGCGTATATTCGTCGGCCGGAAGCCCCTCCAGCGCATCGATCGGCTTGCAGAGATCCTGGATGTAGGAGAACATGTGGGCCTTCATGGCGGCCAGCGTCTCGTCGTTGACCAGCGAGTAGTCGATTTCGTAGTTGATCAGACGGTTTCGGTCGTTCTCGATGATGCCGCCCAGCGCCACCCCCGTCGAGAACTTCATGCCTTCGCCCACGATCACCGAACGTACGTCGGTCTGATTGGCGAATCCGACGGCCTGTGTCGGGTTGTCCTTGACATAATCGTCGTAACAGGAGGTCAGCCCCAGCACGGCGGCAAGCGATATGAACAGATATTTTTTCATGTTTCTATGCGGTTTTGGATTTCTATTGCCAGTTTTCCCAGCCTTCGTTCTGAATGAGGCCCTTGACGTTGAGCATCTCCTTGTAGGGGATGGGAAGATAGGCCGAAGTGAAGAGCCGTTTTTCGACGACCTTGTCGAAATTGTATTCAAAATCGCCGTTGTCCTTGCGCGTCACCTCAACGCCGTGGACGTCGCGGTTCAGCTCGCCGAGCGTCGTCGTCCAGCGGCGCAGATCGAAGAACCACGTCCCCTCGAAACAGGTCTCGATGCGACGTTCGTTGCGCAGGAAGCGGTCGAAAGCCTCGCGCCCCGAAAGAGCCACCTGATCCAGATAGGGATCCTCGACGATTCCCTCGGCACCGTCGTAGGTCGTGCGGCTGCGCAGGTAGGCGATGGCCTGTTTGGCCGTCAGGCCGTCGATCGGGGCATTCGGACCGCCGACCTGGTTGGCCGCCTCGGCAAAGGCCAGCACCATGTGGGCCCAGCGGATGAAGAACTTCGAGTGAGGCATCCGGTTCACGGAGCTCTCCGACCAGTTCAGACCCATGTAGACGAACTTCTTGATGTGGTAGTTCGTCAGCGAATTCTTCGAACTCGTGCCGGCGGCATCCTTGCCTCCGTTGGACCAGTTTTCGAACGTATAGGTCTTGCCCGTGGTTCCGGTCACCACCGAACGGTTGTTGTAGAAGATGACGCTGTAAAAGCGCGGATCGCGGTTTTCGTAGGGATTGGCCGGATCGTAGGCATAGTTGGGCGACTCACCCAGCGGATAGCCGTCGGCCATGCCGAAGGCATCGACCAGATCCTGCGTGGCACCCATCGTGCCGTTGCCCTGAAAGCCGCCCGGATAGAAGGCCCGCTCCAGATCGTCGTTGCCCGACTTGTAACGCGAGGCAAAGATGATCTCCGGATTGTTCGGATCGCACCAGTCCACGGCTCGGTCGACCGAAAATCCGCCCGAAACGTTGTCGACCGTCATCTTGAAGTCCATGACCTGCTTGGCATACTCGGCAGCCTTCTGCCAGCGCGACATGTCGCCGTCGGGATTGAAGCGCGGGCTGGCCCACGTCAGATAGACCAGCGCCTTGATGGCCACGGTCGTGATGCCGTCCATGCGGCCCCAGTTCTGGGCGCCGAGCACGCGGCGGTCGTCCTGATCCGGAACCAGGAAGTCGCGGTGGGCAATGGGCAGATACTTGTAGGCCGAATCGCAATCCTTCAGAATCTGGGCCACGCATTCATCGTAGGTGTTGCGCTCGACGGTCAGATCGCGGATCTGTTCGGGGGTCATCTCCCAGATCTTCACCGGCTCGAGCAGAATGGGATAGCCCAGCAGACGGCCGTCCGTCCCGCGTCCGCCGAACTTCTGCAGCAGATCCCACTGGAACCACGCCCGAAGAGCATAGGCTTCGCC
The DNA here is from genome assembly GCA_944321945.1 of uncultured Alistipes sp. Classification (GTDB taxonomy): domain Bacteria; phylum Bacteroidota; class Bacteroidia; order Bacteroidales; family Rikenellaceae; genus Alistipes. The sequence continues at coordinate 89,213 of CALUNE010000005.1, read as the reverse complement.
CCAGAGGCGGTTGCGGAGCAGTTCGTCCAGATGCTCGTCGAGCATGTAGCGCATGTTCAGACCGCGATTGTCCTTGAGGAACATGTTGGTGTTGTAGATGCCCTGGTAATCGCGCTCCCAATAGGTCTGGAAGGGGTCGTTCGTCGGGCTGGTCACGCCGATGGCAAAGCGGCGGATCACATCCGTGGTCGAGGTCCGCACGGCATTGTCCGTCGCACAGTCCAGATAGGCCCCCTCGTTGTTGTCGTAATTCTGCGACATGTAGTCGTAACACTTGCCGATGAGGCCCTGCATGGTCGTGGGATTCGACAGCACGTACTCCTCGGAACGGATCGCCGAAGGATAGGGATCCAGAAAATCGCTGCATGCGCAGAGTCCGCCCGCTGCGGCGATCGTCAATATCTGATAGATTCGTTTCATCGTCATCGCTTTAGAAGGTTAACTTGATACCGGCCACGAAGGTCCGCATGAGCGGATAGTTCGTCAGACCCGAACTCATGGCCTCGGGATCGACATCCTTGATCCGCGAGAAGGTGCACAGGTTGTTGCCCCGCAGATAGACCCGCATGCGACGAATCGTCGACAGGCTCAACCGCTTGACCGGAAGTTCGTAGCCCAGTTCGAGGCTCTGGATCTTGAAGAATCCGCCGTCGGTCAGCCAGTAGGTCGAGGTCTTGTAGTTGTTGTTCACCTTGTTGTAGGTCAGGCGCGGATGGGTCGGATCGCCCGCATGCTCGAGCGTGTATTTCGAGTAGTTGCCGTCGCCCCAGCCGTTCCAGAAGTAGTCGTTCGTCAGAGCCAGGTCGTAGAAGGCGCGGCCCGTACCGGTCACCGTGAGGTCGAAGTCCCGGTAGCGGAGGTTCACATGCACGCCGTAGATCAGCTTCGGCACCGAATTGCCGATCACACAGAAGTCGTTGTCGTCGATCTGACCGTCGCCGTTCATGTCCTCGTACTTGAGGTCGCCGGCCTGCAGCACGTCGTCGAAGAGCTGCGGCACGAGCTGCGTCTCCTCGTCCGTGGCAAACTGGCCGAGACAGCGCAGACCCCAGATCGAGGAGGCCGAATACCCCACTTTCGAGCGGTAGGCCTCCTTGTAGTCGAGTTCGTCGGCGCGCAGCACCTTCGAGGCCTGGGCCGAGGCCCATCCGTTGATCGAGTAGGAGAAGTCGCCGTGACGGTCGTTCCACCCCAGCGAGAGTTCATAACCCTGATAGCGCGTCTTCTCGTAGTTCATCCACAGGGCGCCGCCCGATACGCCGGCCAGAAGCGGCAGCATGTTCTGCAACTCGGTGATCGGGCCGTCGCGCAGGATGTTGTAGTAGTTCAGCGAGAAGTTCAGCCGGCGGCGGAACGCCATGCCGTCGATGCCGACGGTCAGCTCCTTGCGGCGCTCCAGACGCAGGTTCGGATTGCCGAGCATCTGCGGGTAGAGGCGGTCAACGGCATCGCTCACCGTACTGCCGAACCACTGGTTGTTGGAGTGCGGGCCGAACTTCTGGCCCGAATTGTCCCACTTGTAGTTGTCCACGTCGCGGTTGGCCGAGGTCGCACTGTCGTAGTGGAGCAGGCCCCACTCGGCGCGCAGCTTCAGGAAGTCGATCGCACGCACGTCACGCATGAAACGCTCCTCGGAGAGGATCCACCCCACCCCGACGGAGGGCGAAGTCGACCAGCGGTTGTTCAGCAGCGAATAGGTTCCCTGCCAGTTGCAGGCGGCCTGCACGAGGTAACGCCCGTCGTAGGCATAACCGGCACCGAGGACGAAATCCATCTCGCGGCGGTGTTCGGTGATGAACTTCTGCGAACGTTTCGTGATCAGATAGGAGGCCGTCGCCTGCACGGCATGACGCCCGAACGTACGGTCGTAGGCGAACTTCTGCACGAAATAGAAGCGGTTGGAGAAGTAGTCCAGCAGGCGGGTCTTCTGCGACATGGCCTTGACGCTGTGGCTGCTGCTCTGTTCGGGGATCATCGCATCGTAACCGTTCTCGTCGATTCCCTTGTTGAGGATGTAGGCCGCATAATCCTCGGCCGTACCCAGACGCACGAGATTCGTCGCATCGTAGGCGCCGTAGGACATCGACGTGAGGCCCGGCGTGAGGAACGACAGATCGATGTCGATACCCACGTTGACCAGCCCCTTGCGGATGGTCTCCGTATAGGCGCCGTTCTCGAGGATGTTGGCGATCGGGTTCTGCTTGTAGAGCGTCGAGACGGCATACCAGGGCGATTCGAGCGTCGGATCGTTGTTGGCATAGATCGGGAACGACAGCGCCGGTGTCGTGTGGATGTCGCTGATGATGTCGGGGAACTCCGTCACGCCGAGGGTCGTGTTCGACGAGGCATCCTCCGACGAATAGTTCGAACTGTAGCCGTAGTTTGCCGAACGGCGGATGCCCATCGTCGAGATCAGACCGAAACGCGCCCGGATGTAGCGGTGCAGCTTGATGTCGAGGTTGGCGTTGATGTTCACACGATTGTATCCGGCCTGCGGACCGATCTTGTAGATGTCGTCCTCGCCGGCGTAGCCCAGATAGGCGAAGTAGCGCAGGTAGTCGTTGCCGCCGCCCGACGAGACGTTGGCCTTCGTGTAGTACATCGTGTTCTTGAGCATCATGTCGCGGAAGTTCACGCTCGGATGCCACTGGTCGTAGGCGTCGTTGCGGGCATAGGCCGCCACGTCGTCACGCGTATAGAGCATCTCCAGACCGCTGTTGTTGCGGGCGATGTTGTTCAGCCGTGCATAGTCGGCCGCACCGACATACTCCGGCATGCGGTCGACGGTGTTCACACCGCCTTCGACCTCGACGTTCAGATAGCGGTCGTTGTATTTGCCGCGCTTGGTGCGGATGTAGACGATACCGTTGGCCGCCGAAGGTCCGTAAAGGGTCTTCTCCAGCACGTCGCGCACGATGGTGATCGATTCGATCTGCTGCGGATCGAGCGGAGTCTCGTCGATCTGGACCGGGATGTCGTCGACCATGTAGATCATCTGATTGCCCCGCGAGGTGACCGAGATGCGCGTCGAGGCGCCGTACTGTCCGATATGTTCCAGCGGATTGACCCCCGGACCGCCGAACCGCTCGGTCACCTCCACGCCGGCGGCAATGGCCGTCAGAGCGTTGCGGATGTCGGTCGAGGAGTATTTCTCGAGATCTTCGCCGCGGATGACGATGGTGCTGCCCACCGACCAGCGTTTCTTCTGCATGCCGAAGGGCATCGGCAGATTGTCGGTCTCGCTGGCCAGCAGCTGTTCGTCCGACAGGGTCACCTGCTTCGAATCGACGAGCGCCCCGGCCAGCAGATGGCTCGGCGTGTAGCCCTCCTTCGAGATGGAGACCATGTCGCGGGCCGACGCGGTGAAACGGATCCGGCCGTTCTCGTCGGCCGTGAGGTGCTGGCCGCCCTCGTTCACCGAGACCTCGGCCCCGGGGATGGCCCGACCGTTGCGGTCGACGATCGTCAGGGCGACATCGATCCGTTTCGGGTCGGCCGGCCGCGCCTCGACCGCCGTACCGCCCAGCCCCAGCAGGGCGACAAGCAGGACGCACGACCAGGTGCGGTATTTCGACTTCAATGATGCAATATATTTCATAGACGTTCTCTTTATACGATTAACACTACCACGCCTCATTGGGGATGTAATTCTTCATCTTCAGCAGATCGCTCGTCTGGAACTGGATGTAGTACATGCCGTCGTTTTTCCAGGCAATCTGCCGGTTGGAGGGGAGTTCGAAACGCTCGTAGCGGAATCCCGTGGGATAGGCCGTCGTGGCGCCCGATGCGAGTTTGGTCACCCGCATGCCCGTCAGACGCGTACGCCCCAACTCCGGAGCATCCTTCCAGCGGCGGATGTCGCAATAGTAGTGGTAGCCCTCGAAGCAAAGTTCCACGGCGCGTTCGTTCTTGATGCGCGGACGCAGCGTCTCGGTCGAGGCCGTGTATTCGTCGCGCACGGGAGGCATCTCCACACGCGCCCGCACCGCATTCAGGGCATCGAGCGCCGTCATGTCGGCTCCCGGAGCCGCGCCCGTCGGACCCCAGGCCTCGTTCGCCGCCTCGGCATAGTTGAGAAGCACCTCGGCCAGACGGATGATCGGATCGGTGAGGATCACGTTCTGCTCCCCCTTGTTCGAGAGATTGCCCGTGCGTTTCTGCTCGTAGTAGTAGGTCTCCGAGACGCCGTCCGAGCTGTTGTCCTTCTTCTTGAGCAGCGATCCCGACGGAAGACTTCCGTTCTCGTTGACATAGAGCGACGCATTGCCGTAGCCCCGCAGCGGCTTCTGGTTGTAGATCACCACGAAATCGAGCCGCGGATCGCGATTGACGAAGGGATTCTGCTCGTTGTATTCGCCGGCCGCCTCGGCTGCGGCCCGCTGCTCGGGCGTATTGAGCGGATAACCGCCCGCCGTCTCGAACTTGTCGACGAAATTCTGCGTCGGGCACTGTCCCGAACTGAAGCCGTTGTTCGAGAAGCAGTACGGAACGAAGGCCTGTACACGCTCGTTGTTGTAGTTGGTCGTGCTGCCCGTCGAATAGCCCCAAAGCTGCTCGTTGGTGTATTTCGTACCGTAGAAGTTCTTCGTATAGTCGGCCTTCGAAAGCAGCCGGTAACCATACTCGTAAGCGGCCTGATAGGCCTCCCAGTTGGCCACGGCAGCCTCTTCCCAGCGGGTTTTGTCCAACCCGGGATTGCTCAACGGACTGGCCGCATAGAGCAGTGCGCGTCCCCGCATGGCCAGAGCCGTCACACCGTTGGGCTTGTCCTGGTCGGGTGCGGCCAGGTGGCCCGAACCCGAAGCCGGGTCACGACGCATCAGCCCCGCCTTGTCGAAGTGTTCGGCCGCGGTCTTGAAATCGGCAGCCACCCGCTGGCAATAGTCGTAATCGGTCAGCCGCGGAAGATCCCACTCGTCCTCCGAACCCAGCACCTTGTCGATGTAGGGCAGCGAACCGTAGAGGCGGAACATCTCGAAGTGGGTGTAGGCCCGCACGAAATAGGCCTGGGCCAGCAGATCCTCCTTTTCGCGTTCGGTGGCATCCTGCAGCATGTCGATCTTCTCGATAGCCATGTTGCAGACGCGGATCACCTTCCACGAATAGGGCACCTTGGCCGTCTTCGAGGCGGCATCCGAGTTGTAGCCCACGGCCCACGTCACCTGCGAACCGTCGCCCATCTTGCCGGGCTGGCAGCGCTGGATACGCGTCATGTCGCACATGTCGGTCAGACCCTCCATCGTGAATTTCTGGTTGTTGCCCGCGAACCACAGCGGATAGTGGGCCTTGATGTTGAAATTGGCTCCGTTGTAGACCGCGTAGAAATAGCTCTTGAAGTTGGCATATTTCGAAAAAACCTCCTTCTCGTCAAGGCCGGCATCGGGCGCCTTGTCCAGATACTCCTCCAGACACGAGGTCATCCCCGCAGCCGCAAAGAGCAGCATCGTCCCGACGAAAAGTCGCTTCCATATCTGTTTTCCGGTATTCATGGTCGATTGTATTTTTGATTAGAACGAAACCTGAAGACCCAGCTTGACGGTCATCATCTGCGGGTATTGGCCCCATACGAGATACTTGCTTTCGGGATCGCCCTCGAGCAGGTCGGTAAAGGTCAGCAGGTTGTTGCCCGTGGCATAGACCTTCAACGCCTCCACGCCCAGAGCCTGGCTGATCTTCGGTCCGCGCCAGGTGTAGCTGATCGAAACCTCCTTCAGACGCAGGAAGTCGGCCCGCCGCCACGAACGTCCCGCCAGTTTGGCATTGTAACCGCCCGTCGTGGCGCTCTCGTTGTAACCCGACCAGCTCATGTTGGCGAAGTTCGACGACGAATAGTGTACGGCGGCATGGTTGCCCGTGGGATTCGACGGCGACCAGTAGTCGAGCGACGAAAGATGCGTCCGGTAGTTGCCCTTGTAGAACTCCCATTCGTACATCTGGTCGAAATTGACCCACTTCTTGGCATAACCCTGGAAGAGGATGTTCACGTCGAGCCCCTTCCACTTGAATCCCGCATTGAAGGCATAGGCGATGGGCGGATAGAGCGAACCCTCCATGCGGGCCAGGTCATCCTTGTCGATCTGGCCGTCGGCCGTGAAGTCCAGGAACTTGTAGTCGCCGACCACCACGTCGCTCACCGATCCGGGCAAAAAGTTGCTGTGGATGTCATCCACCGACGTCAGATAGCCGTTGCCGATCAGATAGGCGCCGCTCAGCTGGGCGCCCAGCGCCGTACCGATCTTCTGTTGATGAGGCAGTGCATAGAGCGGGTCGTCGGTATAGAGGATGCGGTTCTCGTTGAACGAGAAGTTGCCGCCCAGGAAGAGCGTCCAGTCGCGGTTGAGCTGCCGGCGATAGGTGAGTTCAAGTTCCAGACCGTGTTTCTTGATTTCACCCTTGTTCAGCTCCTTGGAGGTGTTGCCGATCCACATCGGCGTGGTGTTGTCCACCGAAATGAGCATCTTCGTGCGCTTCTCGTCGAACAGATCGACCGTCAGATGCAGGTCGTCGTTGAAGAAGCCCATCTCGATACCCAGGTCACGCTTCATGGCCTGCTCCCACTGCACCGAACTGTTGGCGATCTTGTCCTCGACGATGTATCCGTTGCCGTCCTTCGAATATTCGCTCATGTAGAGCCAGCGGTTGTTGGCGTAGTCGCTGCCGACCAGACCCTGCGAATAACGGATCTTGAACTTGCTGAACCAGGGTTTCAGCGGCTCGAAGAAGCGCTCCTCGGAGAGGACCCAACCCACGGCGCCCGAAGGGAAGAATCCGAACCGGTTGCCCGGTGCGAAACGCTCCGAACCCGTATAACCCATGTTGAGTTCGACCAGATACTTGTGGGCGAAGTCGTAGGTCACGCGGGCCACCAGCGCCTCGTTGTAGTACGGGAAGTCCGACCCCTTGTCCTGCTCCTGACGGTTGAAGAGAAAGAGTCCGGTGACGTTGTGCCGTCCGAACGTGCGGTTGTAATTGAGCGACAGATCGTAGTAGAGATCCAGATAGTAGCCGTCCTGCAGGGCGTTGCCGGCCGTCGTGTACATCGGATTGGGCACGTAGAGATAGCCGTTGTCGCCGGTCCGCCGCCAGGGATTCTCGTCCGTACCGATCTTGTCGAAGTCCAGATACCACGCCGGACGGTCGTATTCCGTGCGCAGGGTCGTATATTTGTAGTAGGTGCTCAACGAGACCTTGCCCTGCACGGAAAGCCCCTTGGTGATGAAGTCGAGTTTCTGATTGATGATGATGTCGGAGAAGAGCTTCGAGTCGGTCAGCTGGATGAAGCGGCCGCGCATCATCTGATAATAGGGGTTGCCGGTGGTCTGGTCGGCCTCGCTGATCAGACGGTCGCCCGAAGCGTCGGGATAATCCAGATCGGGAACCTCCTCAAGCACCCATGACGGATAGTACATCGGGTATTTGGCCGTACTGCTGCCGAAGATGTACTTCCACATGCCGTCGTCGCCGTCCTGCGGCTGCGGCTTGTTCTTGATGCCGACGTTGCCGCCCAGTTTGAACGAAACGATCGTCGAGCGCGTGACGTTGAAATCGAGGTTGGTGCGGAAATTGAACCGGTTGTAGTAGTAACGCGAATCGACCTTCCCGTCCTGAATGCCCTTGAAGATCGAACCCTCGTGCGCATAGCCCACCGAGGCGAAATACTTCACGAAACGCGTACCGCCCTGGATGTTGAAGTTGGCATTGATCGTCGAGGCGAACGAATCGGTCATCTCGTCGAGCCAGTTGACATCGGGATAACGCAGCGAATTGAGCCGCGTCGAGGGATTGCGGTACTCGTTGAGGATCTCCTGCGAGGTCAGCGACGAGAACTGCTGGTCGTTCATCTTGGCCACGTTCATCAGTGACATCGTCCGATAGGAGTCGATATGTTCGGGCGTGTTGATCGGCATGGCAAAACCCGTCGAGAAGGAGAAGTCCATCCGGGGTTTGCCCTCCTGGCCGCTCTTGGTCGTCACGATGATGACGCCGTTGGCGCCCTTGGCTCCGAAGACGGCCGTCGCCGAGGCATCCTTCAGCACCGAAATGTTGGCCACCTCCTGCGGATCGATCGTCGAGAAGTCGCGCTCGACACCGTCGACCAGCACCAGCGGACTGGAGTTGCTGAAACTCGAAACACCGCGAATCAGAATCTCCGCGTCGTTCTGACCGGGCTGGCCCGAAGTCTGAATGGTCGTCACGCCCGAGAGTTTGCCGGCCAGGGCATTGGTGATGTTCGAAACACCGGCGTCGACCAGTGCATCGCCCTTCACCTGGGAGATGGCGCCCACGACGCTCTCCTTGCGCTGGACACCGTAACCGACCACAACGACATCCTGCAGTGCCGTGGCGTTTTCCTGCAGGGTGATCATATAATTGGTCTGCCCGGTGAGGGCGACCGTCTGCGTGCGATAGCCCAGGTAGGAGATCTGGATCGTCCCCTTGAGAGGCACCTCCAGCGTAAATGCACCCTTCACATCGGTCGTCGTACCGGTCGTGGTGCCTTCGACGATGACGTTGGCCCCGATGATCGGAACCCCCGCCGCATCGACCACGGATCCCGTGATCCGATAGTTCCTGCCGGCCTGGGCCGGAGGGGTTGCCCCGACAGGTGCGGACAAGACCTCCGCAACCGGCAGAGCACACAGCGCCAGAACAAGAAACACGTGCCGCAAAAGGCCGCAACGTCCCGTTCCGGAATTGGTTTGCTTGGTAGATTTGTTCATACTGATTGGTTTAGGTTGCAGTTCATTCCTCGCTTCAGGCAAGGATCGAATGAGATACGGTTGGTTCAGTTTTTTCGCTTCATCGGTTGTCTGGTTAGTAAATTTGCATTACAAAATTAAGTCAAGCCCCGCCGAGGGACTGAAACTCGCGTACATCTGATTGAAACAATCATACATTTATGGCCGGTGTGTACGCACACACCCCGCTCGGAGCGATTCCGCGGGTACAAAAAAAAAGAAGAGCGGACTTTCGATCCGCTCTTCGTCGAGCCGTCCGGATTCGCCGGCAATCCGCCCTGCGATCCGGAAGTTTTTGGTCAGAGAAACAGTACGGCAAGCAGCGCCACCGCAAATCCGCCGCAGAATCCCGCCAGGACCTGGGCTCCGTTGTGGCACCCCAGATAGAGACGGGCCGACGCCAACGCCCCGGCACAAAGAATCGTCACCATCAGCGGAATGAGCATGTTGCCCACCCCGACGATGTTCATCACCACAAGCAGGGCCACCAGCGCCCCCATACCCGTCAGGTGCAGACTGATCTTCCAGCGCAGCGACACCACCAGACACATCAACTCGCAGCAGGCGGCCGCAACCATGAACTTGCGCAGGAAGATCGCCGAAGGGATCTTCGCGAAGGTGACGGCACAGAGCACATAGCAGACCGCCCCGATCAACAGCGGCAGAATCCGTTCGCGGCGGTCGTCGACCCGGAAATCGGAGATCCGTCCCAGCGAGTGCAGCACCCCGAGCGCAAGCAGGGGAATGATGACCGCATAGAGCACCACCACCCACATCAGATAGAACTTCATGCCAGTGGTGTAATGGGCAAAGGTGGTCATCGTGAGCAGCACCGCCATCAGATAGATCGGTTGCAGAAACGGGTGCAATACCCACGAGAGCAAATTGGCTATTTTTCGATAATTCATCGTTTCGTCACTTAAAAATCCAGGACGCCCGCACCGACCTTCCATTCTTGCATTCATGCCGCCGGGTATTCATCCTTGCTGCCGGTGTTTTTGCGGCCGGCCCTTCATCCCCGCTCCGGTGCTTCCTGCTCACCGCCGTCCCTTCTTCTCACCCCGGGTCTTCATCCTTGCTGCCGGTATTTTTGCGGCCGGCCCTTCATCCCCGCCCCGGTACTTCATCCCCGCCCCGGTACTTTCTGCTCGCTGCCGGTCCTCGGGCCGCACCCGGTCAGATCTGTTTGCGCAGACGCGCCACCGGAATACCCAGCATCTCCCGGTATTTGGCCACCGTACGCCGGGCAATGCGGTATCCCTTCGAATTGAGAATGTCCATCAGCGTCTCGTCCGTCAGCGGATGACGCTTGTCCTCGCCGTCGATACACTGCTGGAGGATGTGTTTGATCTCGTAGCTCGAGACCTCCTCGCCCGATTCGGTCTGCATCGCCTCCGAGAAGAGCGACTTGAGCAGAATGATTCCGAACTGCGTCTGCACATACTTGCTGTTGACCACGCGCGAGATGGTCGAGACGTCGAGCCCCGTGCGGTCGGCGATGTCCTTGAGAATCATCGGGCGGAGCTTCGAACGGTCGCCGTCCTTGAAATACTCCTGCTGGTAGTCGAGGATGGTCTGCATCGTGCGCATCAGCGTGTCGTGACGCTGTTTGATGGCCGAAATGAACCACTTCGCCGAATCGATCTTGTTCTTGACGAACTGCAGCGCCTCCTTGTCCTGCTCCTTGACCTTGCCGTCCGGACCGACCATGTCGCGGATCATCTCCACGTAACGGCGGTTGATCCGCACCTCGGGGACGTTGTACGAATTCATCGAGAGGTTGAAGTGTCCGTCCTGATAGTCGAGAATGAAGTCCGGAATAATATAAGGTGTCGTATCCGTACCGCCTTCGGCATAGAGATTGCCCGGTTTGGGCGAGAGGCGTTTGATCTCGGCAATGGCCTCGCGGAAGTCGTCCTCCGAGACCTGCAGCCGGGCGATGAGCTTCTCGTAATGCTTCTTGACGAACTCCTCGAAATAGTCGGAGAGGATCCTGCGGGCCAGTTTGCGGGGACGCGTGTTGAGCGGCAGCTGATCGATCTGCAACAGCAGACATTCGCGCAGATCGCGGGCTCCGATGCCGGCCGGTTCCAGATCGTGGATGATGTCCAGGATGCGTTCCAACTCCTCGGCCGAGGTCTCGATACCGACCGTGAAGGCGATGTCGTCAGCCACCGACTCCAGATCGCGGCGCAGATAGCCGTCCTCGTCGAGGCTTCCCACCAGATAGACCGCCAGACGCATGTCGCGCTCCGAGAGGTTGCGGAAGCCCAGCTGCTCGACCAGATACTCCTGCAGCGAGCGGCCCTCGGTCAGGTAGACCGGACGCTGCTTGTCGTCCTTCGAGAAGTTGTTGATGTGGCTCTTGTAGGAGGGGGTGTCGTCTTCGCGCAGGTATTCGTCGACGGAGATCTCCTGCGGTTGCTGATCCTCGTCCTCGGCCGGGCGGTCCTCCTCTTCGAGGACGATGTTGTCCTCGATCTCCTGCTTGATGCGCTGTTCGAGCTGCACGGTGGGCAGCTCCAGCAGCTTGATCATCTGAATCTGTTGCGGAGAGAGCTTCTGTTGAAGCGACAGTACCTGTTTCTGATTGATTGCCATATCGAATCCAAATTAAGAATCACCTTCTCATTTGGTCTCTTCATTTCGGGTTTGTTCGGGTTTTCTCACATTCGCGGGGAGGTGCATGTCGACCGTTCCGCACACGGCAGCGTTCGAAAGCGGCATTCCCCTCACACACCGGGGCTCACAAGGACCAACCCCTCTACCTTCTTTCAAGGCACTCAATACCGGACCCGCAAGTTCCGCGGAGCTGCCCCCGGACGCCGTGCACATCCGGCCGGCACTCCACGTCCCCGGAGGACGACCGTCGCAGGCATCCGCCGGGCTACGCGGGCAGGCGTTCGGTTAGAAATCGGCGTGCAGCGGCGTACGCGGGAAGGGCTGTACGTCGCGGATGTTGGTCAGACCGGTCACGAACAGCAGCAGACGGTCGAATCCCAGTCCGAAGCCCGAGTGGGGAGCCGATCCCCAGCGGCGCGTATCGAGGTACCACCACAGTTCGCGTTCGTTCATGCCGAGCTCCTTGACGCGGCGGTTCAGCTTCTCGTAGTCGGCCTCGCGCTCCGAGCCGCCGATGATCTCGCCGATGCCCGGGAAGAGGACATCCATGGCGCGTACGGTCTTGCCGTCGTCGTTCTGCTTCATGTAGAAGGCCTTGATGTCCTTCGGATAGTTGATCAGGATCACCGGGCGCTTGAAGTGCTCCTCGACCAGGTAGCGCTCGTGCTCCGACTGCAAGTCGCAGCCCCAGTCGCACGGGAATTCGAACTTGCGGCCCGACGCCTTGAGGATTTCGATACCCTCGGTGTAGTCAAGACGCTTGAAGTCGTTGTGGAGCACGAACTTGAGCCGGTCGATCAGCCCCTTGTCCCACATCTTGTTCATGAATTCGAGGTCCTCCTTGCAGTTGTCCAGCGCATACTGGATCAGGTATTTGAGGAAGTCCTCGGCCAGTTCCATGTCATCCTCCAGATCGTAGAACGCCGCTTCGGGTTCGATCATCCAGAACTCCGAGGCATGGCGCGGCGTATTGGAATTCTCGGCGCGGAACGTCGGGCCGAAGGTGTAGATGCGGCCCAGTGACAGGGCGCCCAGCTCGCCTTCGAGCTGACCCGAGACGGTCAGATTGCACGACTTGCCGAAGAAGTCCTTCGTATAGTCGACCTTGCCCTGCTCGTTGCGGGGCAGGTTCTCCAGGTCGAGCGTCGTCACCTGGAACATGGCGCCGGCCCCTTCGCAGTCCGAAGCGGTGATGATCGGCGTATGGAAGTAGTAGAATCCGTTCTTGTTGAAATACTCGTGGATGGCGTAGGCCATGGCGTGACGGATACGCAGCACGGCGCCGAACGTATTGGTACGCGGGCGCAGGTAGGCGATGTCACGCAGGAACTCGAGCGAGTGGCCCTTCTTCTGAAGGGGATAGGTATCGGGATCGGCCGTGCCGTAGATCTCGATCCGTTCGGCCTGGACCTCGACACCCTGACCGGCGCCGGGCGAAGCCACCAGCCGTCCGTCGACCCGGATGCAGGCACCCGTGGTGATGGGTTTCAACTGCTCTTCGGTGATCTTCGACAGATCGACCACTACCTGTATGTTGTTTACGCACGACCCATCGTTCAGGGCGATGAACGCCACGTTCTTGTTGCCGCGCTTGGTGCGCACCCAGCCTTTGACGACGATGTCGGTATCCACGACTCCCGATTTGAGGATTTCTGCGATTCTCTGCGTTTTCATAGGATTTCAGTTCACACGTTTTTCCGAATTGCCAAAGTTAGCCATTATTTGCGATTTGACAAAAAAAAAGTACCTTTGTCCGAGTTATATATCCCAGCACACGATGAAACGAACGATATGGACGGCTGCCCTGACAGCCTGCACCCTGGCGGCCGCGGCCCAGCAGACCTCCGATCCCGCCCCCCTGGCCGAGGGCGGACGAATCTACCGCACGGAGGTGGTCCCCTACGACGCCCGCCACGACGCCGATGCCCGCAACCGCGAAGCCGGCGGCTACTGGATGGCCTTCCGTCCGGAACTGATCACCGAATCGGTGGGTGAGATCAGCGCCTTCTACGGCGCCAAGATCGACATTCCGTTCGCCTGGACCGACGGACGCGTCTTCCTCCACCTCGAAAACCCCGGCACCGGGTACTCGCTGTGGCTCAACGACCGGCAGGTGGCCGAGGTGAACGATCCGCTGACCCCCTCGGAGTTCGATCTGACCCCCTACGTGCGCCAGGGTGTCAACAACTTCCGCGTACTGATGCATGCCCGCCGCATGCCCATCGACGGAGAGGGCGTCCGTCGCCCGATCTTCGAAAACAGCTACCTCTATTATCAGAACCGCCGGTCGATCGCCGATTTCGAGATCGCACTGGTGCCCGACACACTGGGCCGCGATTTCGGCATGCTCGACCTGAAGATCATCGCCTGCAACGCCTACAACTACGACGAACCGGTCACCGTCGGATACGACATCTACTCGCCGCAGGGCAAACTGCTCGAATTCAACATGACGGAGGTCACCATCCCCGGCCGGTCGACCGACACGGTGCGCTACACGCCGCTGATCTACCACACCTACGACAACAAATGGGAGGCCTCCGCCAAGAACCCGCCCCTCTACAGCGTGATGCTCTTCACGCGCCGCAACGGCGTCTACAAGGAGTACATGCCCCTGAAGGTGGGATTCGGCAAGACGGAACTCATCGACGGCCGGCTGATGCGCCTGGGCAAGGAACTCAAGACGGTCAGGGCCGAATACAACGCCGCCGCCGACCGCAAAACCACCCTCTCGGAGCTCAAGGCGCTGAAGGCCAAGGGCAAGAATACGATCTGTCCGAGCTATCCGCAACCGGTGTGGTTCTACGAACTGTGCGATCAGCTGGGACTCTACGTCATCGACCGTGCGGCGATCGACGCCCCCGACCGGCGCGATGACCGCCGGGTGGGCGGTACGCCGTCGAACGACCCGCGGCTGGTCGACGAATACCTCGAACGCGTGAAGTCGATGTACTACCGTTCGCGTAACTTCACCTGCGTGGTGGCCTACGACCTGGGATGCCCCTCGGGCAACGGCTACAACATGTACAAAGCCTACGAATGGCTCAAGTCGGTCGAAAAGGCACGCCCGGTCATCTACTCCGATGCCGGCGGCGAGTGGAACAGCGACCTCTGAACACCATGAACATCGAACTGATCGTCATCGGCAAGACCGACTCGAAGGAGATTGCCTCGCTGGTCGAGCTCTACGCCCGGCGGGTGAACCACTACTGCCGGTTCGCGGTGACGACGCTGCCCGACGTGCGCAACACGAAAAGCCTGAGCGTCAAGCAGCAACGCACGTCCGAAGGCGAAGCCATCCTGCGCCAGATAGCCGACGGCGACTACGTCACGCTGCTCGACGAACGCGGCACGGAATATCGCTCGGTGGAGTTCGCCCTGTGGCTGCAGAAGCGGCTGAACAGCGGTCTGAAACGCCTGGTGCTGGTCATCGGAGGCCCCTACGGATTCTCCGACGAGGTCTATGCCCGGGCCGACGCCCGGCTGTCGCTCTCGCGCATGACCTTTTCCCACCAGATCGTGCGGGCGATCTTCGCCGAACAGATCTACCGCGCCTTCACCATTCTGAACAACGAGCCCTACCACCACGAATAGCGATCACGAATAGCGATGCAGCCAACCCCCGCAATAGCCGTTCTGACACCCCACGTACTGGTGGGTGCGGGGTTGCGCTCGATTCTCGAACGGGTCGTGCCGCAGGCCGAGACGGTCGTGCTGCGGAGTTTCCGCGCATACCTGGAGGCCGATCCCGACCGCTTCATCCACTGCTTCGTCACGGCATCGCTTTTTGCGGCCCACGCCGACTTCTTCCGCGAACGCAGCCGCCGGACCATCGTGCTGACCAATGGCCACCCGTGCCCGGGCATGCACTGGCTCGATGTCGACACCGACGAGGAGACGTTCGTCCACGCCCTGCTCCGCATGCAGCAGCAGGTCCGCCGCCCCGAACACCGGCTCGCAGCCCGCACGGAGCCGAAGCGTCCCCTCTCGGAGCGCGAAACCGAGGTGCTGACGCTCATCGCCCGCGGATACCTCAACAAGGAGATTGCCGACCGGCTCGAAATCAGCCTGACGACGGTCATCACCCACCGGCGCAACCTCTCGGAAAAACTCGGCATCCGCACCACTGCCGGCCTGACGATCCATGCCCTGACCTCCGGTCTGATCGACCCCGACGAGCTATGACCCCCCGACCAAACCCCATACACACGCTTCGTCCGCTCCTCATAAATAAGGATTGCAGCTTTGCGCGCCGTGCCGTTACTTTGCAGCCGGAAAGCACAAAACCCGAACAGACGATGCAGATCCGAGGAGTTCTCATTCCGCTGATGGCGGGATTCACCGCCCTGGCCGCGATGCCCGCCGAAGCCAAAAAAGGGGCATCCGAAGCCGTCAGAATAACCTCCGAGGCCGCCAGAACGATGTCCCAAGAGGCGGCCGAAACCGGCGCGGCCGACACGACGATCACGGTCGACCGCGTACAGGTGACGGCCATCAAGCAGGGGCCCGTGCTGCGTTCGACGGCCGTGGCGTCGTCGATCCTCGGCAGCCGGGAGGTCGAACGCGGCGGCATCTCGGCCCTCAAGCAGATCGCAGCCGCGGTGCCCAACCTCCACGCCCCGGACTACGGTTCACGCATGACCTCGTCGATCTACGTGCGGGGGCTCGGCGCTCGGATCGACCAGCCCGTCATCGGCGTCAACGTCGACAACGTCCCGCTGATGAACAAGAACGCCTTCGATACGGAGCTGGCCGACATCGAACGCATCGAGGTGCTGCGCGGCCCGCAGTCGACGCTCTACGGCCGCAACACGATGGGCGGGGTGGTGAACATCCACACGCTCTCGCCCCTCACCTACGAAGGGGTGCGGCTGCTGGCCGAGTACGGAAGCGGCAACACCCTGCGGCTGAAGGCCTCGACCTACTACCGCCCCCGTCCCGACGTGGGATTCTCCGTCACGGGCTTCTACACGCGTTCGGACGGATTCTTCGAAAACGAATACACGCACCGCACGTGCGACCGGGAGTGGCAGGCCGGCGGCCGCTGGAAGATGCAGTGGGACAACGGCCGCGGACTGAGGCTCGACAACACGCTCTCGCTCGCACGCCTCGAACAGGGCGGCTACCCCTACGCCTACGCCGGCGAAGCGATCGTCGAAGAGGGCGAAACGGTACTCCGCCCCGGACAGATCGCCTACAACGATCCGAGCGGTTACCGGCGCACGACGATCAGCGACGGTCTGACGCTGCGCCTCGACCGGGAGCGTTACAGCCTCTCGTCGATCACCGCCTGGCAGTATCTCGACGATGCGATGACGCTCGATCAGGATTTCACGCCGCTCTCCTACTTCACGCTGCGCCAGTCCGTGCGCGAACACGCGCTGAGCGAGGATCTGATCCTCCGTTCGCGGGGCGAGGAGCGTTACGGATGGCTCGTCGGAGCCTTTGCCTTCTACCGCCACCAGCGGATGGAGGCGCCGGTGACTTTCAAACGCACGGGCATCGAACGGTTGATCCTCGACAACGCCAACCGCATGCCCGATCTGCTCCGCTACGGCATCGAGGCCGACGAACTGCCGCTGCTCTCGGCGTTCCGCAACCCGACGTGGGGCGCGGCCCTCTATCACGAATCGCGGCTCCGGCTGGGCCGCTGGCTGCTGACGGCCGGGGTGCGCGTCGATCTGGAGCGCACGCAGCTGCAATACCACAGCCAGGCGGATCTCGACTACACGCTGAGCATCTCTGGCGGCAAACCGTCGGCTCATCACATCGCCATCGACGACACGGACCGTCTGTCGAACACCTACTTCGAGGTGCTGCCCAAGGTCACGGCGCTCTACGCCTTCGACCCGATGCGCAATCTCTATCTCTCCATTGCCCGCGGGAGCAAGTCCGGCGGATTCAATACGCAGCTGTTCTCGGACCTGCTTCAGGAGCGGCTCCAGAACGCCATGCTCTCGGGCGCGGGCGAACAGTCGTCGGAACGAATGTCCTACCGCCCGGAGTACAGCTGGAACTTCGAGTTCGGCGGCCACTTCTCATGCCTCGACGGCGCCGTGCGGGGCGATTTCGCACTGTTCTGGATCGAGGTGAGCGACCAGCAGCTGACCGTCTTCCCCGAAGGCCAGGCCACGGGGCGCATGATGGCCAACGCCGGACACTCGCGCAGCCGCGGCGCCGAACTCTCGCTGCAGGCCTCGCCCACGCACGATCTGACGCTGAACGTCGCCTGGGGATACACCGACGCACGGTTCGTGCGCTACCGCAGCGGCACGGAAGACTACGCCGGACGACGCATCCCCTACGCTCCGCAGCATACCCTCTCGGCCCGCGCCACGTGGAGCCGCCCGACCGGAATCGAATGGCTGGGTGAGGTAGTCGTACAGGCCGGCGTCGAAGGGGCCGGACCCATCGCGTGGAACGAGCAGAATTCGCTCACGGAGCCTTTCTACGCGCTCGTCGACGCCTCGATCCGGTTCGAACACCGCCGCTGGTCGATCGGCGTGTGGGGCCGCAACCTCACCGGATCGGTTTACAATGTCTTCTATTTCAAGTCGATCGGTCACGAGTTCGTCCAGTGCGGACGCCCCCGGACCTTCGGCCTCACACTAACCCTTAACATCGATTAACATGCTGAAAAAACTGCTGCTGATGAGCCTGACGGCCCTTGCGCTGGCCGCCTGCAACGACGAAGCCGACGAAGGCGTCCAGTACGCCTCGAGCAACCCCGAGATTGTGAATGGCATCTACTCCGGACGGAACATGCACTTCTACGGAACAGCCAAGGTGACCGATTCGGAGGGCAACGTCTTCACAGACCCGGAAGCCTGGTTCGAATTCGCCGGCGGCGGCGAGACGCTGGTCATCTACATGCACCAGACGCGTTTTGCCGAAAAGATGCCTCAACTGGATATGCGCATCTTCCGCATCCCCTACACCGGAGGCGAGGGGGCTTCGCTCACCTTCGCATCGGAGAGCCTCATACCGCAGGTCCGGCTCCCGAATCAGGAGGGCGGCGGTTACAGCTACCAGGACATGCCCGCCTACACGCTTACCGGAGTCGCGGGCTCAGTCAACGACATCATCTGCCGCATGGCCTTCACGTGCAGCGTACCCAAACTCGGAAGCTACCGCATGGAGTACGAAGGACTCCTGCTGGTAAAAAAATAACCCTCCCGGGGATGGAGTTCGCCTGCGAAGTGTTAACTTTGCAGGCGAAACCATAAACATGCACGAAAGATGAAACCCGAATACAAACCCTTTGTGGACGAACTGATCGAACTCTGCATTAAGGAGGATATCGGCGACGGCGACCACACGTCGCTCTGCTGCATCCCCGCCGACGAACACGGACGCATGCGCCTGCTGTGCAAACAGGAGGGCGTGATCGCCGGGATCGAGATCGCCCGGATCGTCTTCCACCGCCTCGACCCCGAGATGCACTTCGAACAGATCCTCGACGACGGCGTGCGCGTGAAGCCCGGCGACGTGGCCTTCTACGTCTCGGGACGCCTGCGCTCGCTGCTGCAGGCCGAACGCATCGTGCTGAACATCATGCAGCGCATGAGCGGCGTGGCCACCCAGACGGCCGTCTATGTCAAGCGCCTCGAAGGGCTCCACACCCGGGTGCTCGACACGCGCAAGACCACACCCGGCATGCGCGTACTGGACAAGATGGCCGTCAAACTGGGCGGCGGCGAAAACCACCGCATGGGCCTCTTCGACATGATCCTCTTGAAGGACAACCACATCGACTTCGCCGGCGGGATTCAGAAAGCCATCACCGGCGCCCGCGAATACCTCAAGGCCCGGGGCAAGAACCTCCCGATCGAGTGCGAGGTCCGTACGCTGGAGGATATCGACGAGGTCTTCGCCGCAGGGGGTGTCGACCGCATCATGTTCGACAACTTCACCCCCGAAATGACGCGCCTCGCCGTGGAGAAGGTAGCCGGCCGCTGCGAAACCGAATCCAGCGGCGGCATCACGCTCGACACGCTGCGCGACTATGCCGCCTGCGGCGTGGACTTCATCTCCGTCGGCGCGCTGACCCACCAGATCCGCTCGCTCGACATGTCGCTCAAGGCCTGCGAATAGCCCGAAACACACGGACCCGACCCCGGCAAGTCGAACCGCAGGGCCGCAGACAAACCGGAAGCAGGGGCGCACAGGAAGGGGTGCAAGGAGCGCACGGGAGGCACAAAAAGGAGCATACGGGAGGCACATAAAAGAGGGCACATAAACGGAATCGCGATGAAACAGAGTGCACGGAGAGAGAATCTGCCCGGACGGCTGATCCGCACACCGCTCGGCATGCTGGTGTGGCGGATCATCGTGCTGTATGCCGTGCTGATGATCTGCCGCGCGGTCTTCTACCTCTACAACGCGGCGCTCATCGGGCCGCTTTCGCCGGGTGAGATCGGACAGCTCCTCGCCGGAGCGCTGAAGTTCGACACCTCGTCGGTGGTCTATGCCGACGGCGTGTTCATCCTGCTGTCGCTGCTGCCGCTCCACGTGCGCGAACGCCGCTGGTACCGCGGTGTGATGTTCGGCTACTACGTCGCGGTCAATTCGCTGCTGGTCGCAGCCACGAACCTCGCCGACACGGTCTACTTCCGCTATACACAGAAACGCTTTACGGCCGACGAGATCTTCTTCGCCGACAACGACAATTCGCTGCAGCTCGTCGGGAAGTTCATGGCCGAAAACTGGTACCTCGTTCTGGTATGGGCGGCGCTGACCGTGCTGCTGGCCTGGGCCTACCGCCGCCGGGTGCACGAAGAGAGTCTGCTGCGCCGCGGCTGGCCCTACTACGCCGGCGGAGCGATTCTGCTGGCCGCAGCCGCCGGACTGAGCATCGCCGGCATGCGCGGCGGAATGACCCGCATGACGCGCCCGATCACCCTCTCGAACGCCACGCTCTACACCTCGGAGAGCAGCAAGGCCAACCTCATCCTGAGCAACCCGTTCTGCATGCTGCGTACGGCCGGAAGTTCGTCGAGCGTCAAGTTCCCGCGCTACTTCTCCGACGAGGAGCTGCCGATGCGCTTCACGCCGGTCCATCAGCCCGCCGACAGCACGGCCCTCAACCTCGCGGGCCGCAACATCGTGGTCTTCATTCTGGAGAGCATGTCGGCCGAACACTCGGCCTGGCTCTGCCCGGAGATCTACGCCGACCTGCCGCAGAAGGGCTTCACGCCGTTCCTCGATTCGCTGATGCGCGAGGGGCTGACCTTCCGCCGGATGTATGCCAACGGCACACGCTCGATTCAGGCCATGCCCTCCGTGCTGGGAAGCATCCCGTCGTTCCGCACCCCCTTCGTGCTGATGCCGCAGTCGCTGGGACAAAGCCGGCAACTGCCCGCCCTGCTGGCCGGGCAAGGCTACTCGACGGCCTTCTTCTGCGGTTCGGAGCACGGCTCGATGGGATTCGGAGCCTATGCCCGCTCGGCCGGTGTCGAACGCCTCGTCAGCCGTGAAGACTACGAGGCCCGCCACGGCACCGACGATTTCGACGGCTACTGGGGCATCTGGGACGAACCCTTCCTGCAATTCTTCGGCGAGGAGCTCTCCACGATGCCCGAGCCCTTCTTCGCCTCGCTGTTCACCCTCTCGTCGCACCACCCGTTCGTCGTACCTGAAAAGTATGTTGCCACGCTCCCCGATGGATACACCAAAATCCACAAGGGGGTGGCCTACGACGATCAGGCCTTCCGCCGCTTCTACGAACGCTTCGGTGAGGAGGAGTGGTTCCGCCGCACGATCTTCGTCTTCGTGGCCGACCACGTCTCGTCGGAAAAGTTTGCCGACAAGACCCGCTCCTACCCCGGGAACATGCACATCCTAGCCTTCATCCATACGCCCGATGGCGCCCTGCGCGGCCAGATCGACGAAATCACCCAGCAACTCGACCTGATGCCGACCCTGCTGGGTCTGATCGGAAACCGCGAGCCCTACTTCGCCTTCGGACGCGACGTACTGAACGAACCCCGCCGCCCGCAATGGTCCGTAAGCTACGACGGAGAGTTCCGTGCGCTGACCGACGGCGGCACGCTGCTGCTCGACGATGCAGGCTCGCCGGTCGGAGAGTCCCCGAAGGCCGACAGCCTCAGGCCGAATTTCCAGGCCCTGCTGCAGCAGTACTACAGCCATATCGAAAACAAGAATTACACGGTACATGATTGAATTTCAGCCCGTACGTCTCGAGGACCGCAGTGTCATCGAGCGCTACACCATGCCCTCCGACATCTGCAACTGCGACCTGGCCTTCGCCAACATGTACTGCTGGCAGGAGGTCTACCACAGCGCCTGGGCCGAGGTCGAGGGTTTTCTGGTCATCCGCTTCCAGATCGACGGCGGCCCGCGCATCGGCTACATGCAGCCGGTCGGTGAGGGCGACTTCGGACCGATCATCCCGCTGCTGCGCGAAGATGCCCATGCCCACGGCCAGCGGCTGCGCATCATCGGTCTGACGGATGAGGGGCGCGAGATGATCCGCCGCATGCACCCCGGGCAGTTCGCCTTCGAATCGGACCGCGCGCTGGAGGACTACGTCTACAACGCCGAGGATCTGCGCACCCTGCCAGGCCGGCGCTACCAGCCCAAACGCAACCATATCAACCGTTTCGAGGCCGAATACCCCGACTACCGCTACGAAGAGCTGACCCCGGACCGTTCGGCCGAGTGCATGGCCCTCGAACGCGAATGGCGGAAGACGCACGAAGGGCTCTCCTCGGAACAGGGCCATTCGTCGGAACTGTGCGCCGAACAGCGGGCCATGCAGCGCGGTTTCGAACATTTCGAGGAGCTGGGGCTTCGCGGCGGCTGCATCTACGTCGGCGACCGGCTGGTGGCCTTCACCTTCGGATCGGCGGTCAACAACCACACGTTCGACACCCACATGGAGAAGGCCGACACGGAGTACGACGGCGCCTTCACGATCATCAACAAGCTCTTCGCGCAGCACCTTCCCGAGCGTTTCACGCTCATCAACCGCGAGGAAGATCTCGGCCTCGAGGGACTGCGGCGCGCCAAACTCTCCTACCACCCGACCTTCCTCCAGCACAAGTTCACGGCCATCCATCTGCATCCCGACGAACTGGCCTGCAAGCAGCTGTGGCAGGAGGCTTTCGGCGACGACGACGATTTCGTCGATTCGTTCCTGATGCGCTACTACTCGCGGCGGCGGGCGCTGACCCTCGTGGAGGAGGGTCGCACCGTGGCGATGCTCCATCTGCTGCCGTTCGACACAGAACTGGGCCGCACGACCTACATCTATGGCGTTGCCACGGCCGAATCGGCCCGTCACCGCGGTCTGGCCACGCAACTCATGCAGCAGGCCATGGCGCTCATTGCCGAACGCGGCGACGAGGCGGCCTTTCTGATCCCGACCCCCGGCCAGGCGTGGCTCCGGGAGTTTTACGGCCGTTTCGGATTCACGGGTGAGGTTTCCACGACCTTCGTCTCGGAGGACGGATTCGATTTCGGAACGGGCGACACAGCCACCGACCGGGCCATGATCTGGCGGCGCGACAGCTCCAGACCGCTTCCCGAGGCTTTGACCGCCACCTACCGCAAATAGACACACAAAAAGTCCGGAATCTCATCGATTCCGGACTTTTTTCCATACGATTCGGGGGGGGGCACTGCCACCCCGCTTTCATGGGCATCATTCAAGGCGGGGCAAGGCACTCGGCTCCCCCCCCCTTGCAGTCGGACTACCTGCGGCGCTTGAGGAAGCACTCGATCGTGTTCTCCATCAGGCAGCAGATCGTCATCGGGCCCACTCCGCCCGGCACCGGCGTAATGACCGACGCCTTGGGTTCGATAGCCGCAAAATCGACGTCGCCGCACAGTTTGCCCGTCTCCGGGTCGCGGTTCACACCCACGTCGATCACCACCGCACCGTCAGCCACCATGTCGGCCGTCACGAACTTCGGGCGCCCGATGGCCACCACCAGGATCTCCGCCTGACGCGTCACCTCACCGAGATTGCGCGTGCGGCTGTGGGCAATGGTCACCGTGGCGTTCTCGTCCAGCAACAGCTTCGAGACCGGAAGTCCGACGATGTTGCTGCGGCCGATGACGACAGCCCGCTTGCCGGCGATCTCCACCCCGGCGGCCTTCAGCATCTGGATGATGCCCTTCGGTGTGCAGGGCAGCGTGCAGGGCTGTTTCTGCCACAGCGCCGCCACGTTCAGCGGATGGAAGCCATCCACATCCTTCGACTTGTCGATCGCCTCGATCACCTTGTTTTCGTCGATATGCTTCGGCAGGGGCAGCTGCACCAGAATGCCGTCCACCTCGTCGTCGAGGTTCAGCGCCGTGATGATGTCCAGCAACTCGGCCTCCGTAATCGACTCGGGCTTGCGGATGGTCGTATTGCGGATTCCCACCGCCTCCGAGGCCTTCGCCTTGCCCGTCACATAACTCACACTGGCGGGATTGTCCCCCACGAGGATCACCACCAGATGGGGCACTCGCCCATATTTGGCCGGAAAGGTCTTCACCTGCTCCGCCATTTCGGCCTTCAGTCGGGCCGACAGTTCCTTACCGCTTATTACCATATGTTGTGCAGATTCTATTTTTCAAATGCCCGATGTCCGATGTCGGTCCGGTGGAAGAGGTTGTCGCACTCGATGCGGTTCACGTCGCGCAGCGCCGCTTCGCGGGCCTCGGCCAGCGTGGCTCCGCGTCCCACGACAAACAGCACCCGTCCGCCGTTGGTGAGGATCCGCCCGCCGTCGGCCTTCGTTCCCATGTGGTAAACCGTCCCTTCAACCCGGTCCAGGCCCTTGATTTCATGGCCCTTCTCGTAGCTTCCGGGGTAACCCTTCGAGGCCAGAACGATGCCCAGCGTAGCGAAGTCATGCCACTCGAGCTGCGTATCGAGCCCCTCGGCCACAGCGCAGAAGATATCGACGATATCGCTCTTCAGGCGCGGCAGCACCACTTCCGTTTCGGGGTCGCCGAAGCGGGCGTTGAACTCGATGACCTTGATGCCCTGGGCCGTCTTCATCAGACCGCCGTACAGGACCCCTTCGAACGGGCACCCCTCGGCGACCATCGCATCGGCCACCGGCTGCAGGATGTGCTCCAGGGCGTAACGCTCGTCCTCCTCCGTGATGAACGGCAGCGGCGAATAGGCACCCATGCCGCCCGTATTGGGACCCTTGTCACCGTCGAAGGCGCGCTTGTGGTCCTGGGCCAGCACCATCGGCCAGACGCGGTGCCCCGAGACGAAGCACATGAACGAGAACTCCGGCCCCTCGAGATAATCCTCGACCACGACCTTGCCCTCGCCGAACTTGTCGTCGAGCAGCATCTCCTTCAGGGCGGCATCGGCCTCCTCCATCGACTGGGCAATGACGACGCCCTTGCCGGCGGCCAGTCCGTCGTACTTCAGCACCGCCGGAAACGGACGTCCGGCCACGTAGTCGCGCGCCGCCGCATACTCCGTGAAGGCGCGGAACCCGGCCGTCGGAATGCCGTATCGGGCCATCAGCTCCTTGGCGAACTCCTTCGAGGATTCGATGCGCGCCGCCGCCTTCGTCGGACCGAAGATCCGCAGCCCCGCCTCGCGGAAGCAGTCGACGATACCTGCCGCCAGGGCCACCTCCGGTCCTACGACCGTCAGACCGATCCCCTTTTCGCGGGCGAAATCGCGCAACTCCTCCACCGCGGTCTCCCGGATGGCCACGCACTCGGCCTGACGGGCGATGCCCGCATTGCCCGGTGCGCAGTAGATCTTTCCGACCTTCGCCGAGCGCGACAGCGCATCGACAATGGCATGTTCGCGGCCTCCGCCGCCGATCACCAGCACATTCATCATCGTTTCGTTTTTCGGGTCCGTAAATAATCAGTGTTTGAAGTGGCGTTCGCCGGTGAAGACCATGGCGATCCCCTTCTCGTCGGCCTTGCTGATCGATTCGCCGTCACGCACCGATCCGCCGGGCTGCACGATGGCCGTCACGCCGTATTCGGCCGCCATCGTCACGCAGTCGTCGAACGGGAAGAAGCCGTCCGAAGCCAGTACGATACCCTCCGTCACACCGGCGGCACGGGCCTGCTTCAGCGCCAGTTCGGCCGAGCCGATACGGTTCATCTGACCGGCACCCACGCCCAGCGTGCGGCCGTCCTTCACAGCCACGATGGCGTTCGACTTCACATGCTTGACGATATGCCAGCCGAAGTTCAGGTCGTCCATCTGCTCCGGAGCGGGTTTCACCTTCGTCACGCACATGTCGGCCGTCACCGGTTTGGTCGTCACGTCGAGATCCTGCACCAGCAGGCCGCCGTTGACGCTCACGTACTGTTTCTGATCCACGGCGCCCTTCTCCATGTTGACCTCCAGCAGACGGAGGTTCTTCTTCGTGCAGAGCACCTCGAGGGCCCCCTCGTCGAACTTCGGGGCCATGATGATCTCCAGGAAGATAGGCTTCATCAGTTCGGCCGCCTCGCGCGTTACGGTGCAGTTCGTGGCGACGATACCGCCGAAGATCGACACCTTGTCGGCCTCGTAGGCCTTCGTCCAGGCCTCGACCACATCCTTGCCCACGGCCGCGCCGCAGGGATTCATGTGCTTCAGACCCACGCAGAACGGACGGTCGAATTCGCGCACGATGCACAGCGCGGCATTGGCATCCTGGATGTTGTTGTACGACAGCTCCTTACCGTGCAGCTGACGGGCGAAGGCCAGCGAATAGGGCACCTCATGCTCCTCGCGGTAGAACTTTGCACCCTGGTGCGGGTTCTCGCCGTAACGCAGCGACTGCACCAAATCGAACTCCAGGAAGAGTTTTTCGTTCAGGCCGGCCTGCTTGCGCATGTAGGTGGCGATCATGGCGTCGTACTCGGCCGTGTGGGTATAGGCCTTGGCCGAGAGTTTCAGACGCGTCGTCCGCTCGGTATTGCCCGTGGCGCGGATCTCCCCGAGGATCTGTTCATAATCGGCCGGATCGCACACCACCGTCACGTCGGCCCAGTTCTTGGCGGCCGAACGCAGCATCGACGGTCCGCCGATGTCGATATTCTCGATGGCATCCTCCATCCGTACGTCGGGTTTCGAGATCGTCTGGCGGAACGGGTAGAGGTTCACGCAGACCAGGTCGATGAATTCGATACCGTTCTCCTTCAGCGCCTTCAGGTGCTCGGGGTTGTCGCGACGGGCCAGCAGTCCGCCGTGTACCTTCGGGTGAAGCGTCTTCACGCGGCCGTCGCAGATCTCCGGGAAGCCCGTCACGTCGCTGATGTTGATGACCTCCACGCCGCTTTCGCGCAGCAGCTTCATCGTGCCGCCCGTGGCGATCACCTCCCAACCGAGTGCACGGAGCCCCTTGGCGAACTCCACCACACCCGTCTTGTCACTTACACTGATCAATGCTCGCATATTCCTATTCTTTTTTTGCGTTCAATAATTTTCCAATCGTTTCGATATAAAGCGGATACTCCACCGCATGGATCATCGGCTCCAGCTCCTCGATGTCGTGCCCCTCGTAGGGGAAGGCCCGCTGGGCGATGATACGTCCGCCGTCGAGTTCGGCGTCGACGTAGTGAATCGTCACGCCGTAGACCTTCACGCCGTACTCCAGCGCCTGTTCGATGGCGTGCGCCCCGCGGAACGAGGGCAGCAGCGACGGATGGATGTTGATGATCCGCCCGGCATAGGCCCCCAGTAGCACGTCGCCCACGATGCGCATGTAACCGGCCAGACAGACCAGTTCGACCCCGGCGGCATCCATCCGCGCGACGATCTCGCGTTCGTAGTCGGCCTTCGAGGCGTACTCCTTCGGCGCGAAGACGAACGCCTCCACGCCATGGCGTGCGGCCCGTTCGACGACCCGGGCTCCGGGCTTGTCGCAGACCATCAACACCACCTCGGCGGGCAGTTCGCCCCGCTCGCAGGCCGTCACGATGGCCTCGAAATTCGTCCCGTTGCCGCTGGCAAAGACTGCAAGGCGATGCATGGCCCTAACGGATAACGACCTTGCCCGAGTCGGTGACCCGACCGATGACCGAAGCCCGTTCGCCCTGCTCGGTGAGGATGTCGATGGCCTTCTGCGCCTCCGAGCGATCCAGTGCGATGACCATGCCGATACCCATGTTGAAGATGTTGAACATCTCGCGGTGGGCCACCTTCCCGTACTTCTCCAGGAAGCGGAACACCGGCAGAATCTCCCACGTGCCCTCGTCGATCTCCAGCCCCTGGCCTTCGTGCAGGATGCGCGGGATATTCTCGTCGAAACCGCCGCCCGTGATGTGGCTGATTCCGTGGACGTCGCACTGACGGATCACCTCCAGAACCTGCTTGACGTAGATCTTCGTCGGCGTGAGCAGCACTTCGCCCAGCAGTTTGTTCGACAGTTCGGGATAGCACTTGTGCAGATCCAGGTAGTTGTCCGCCAGAATCTTGCGTACCAGACTGAAGCCGTTCGAGTGGACGCCGCTCGAGGCCACGCCCACCAGCACGTCGCCCGTGCGGACCTTCGAACCGTCGATCAGTTTCGACTTCTCGACCACACCCACCGTGAAGCCGGCGATATCGTATTCGCCGTCGGCATACATGCCCGGCATCTCGGCCGTCTCGCCACCCACCAGCGCACAGCCCGCCTGACGGCAGCCGTCGGCCACGCCGGCCACGATGGCTTCGATCTTCTGGGGTTCGTTGTGACCCACGGCCACGTAGTCGAGGAACAGCAGCGGCTCGGCGCCCTGGGCCAGCACGTCGTTGACGCACATCGCCACGGCATCGATGCCGATCGTATCGTGTTTGTCCATCTGGAAGGCCAGCTTGAGCTTCGTGCCCACGCCGTCCGTACCGCTCACCAGCACCGGCTCCTGAACGTGCAGCGCCGCCAGGTCGAACATGCCGCCAAAGGCGCCGATATTGCCCATCACACCCGTGCGGGCCGTCGAAGCCACGTGTTTCTTGATGCGTCGCACCACTTCGTAACCGGCCTCGAGATTCACACCGGCCTTTTCATAACTTTGAGCCATCGTTGTTTATGGTTTTATGGGTTTTACTTATTTGTTGTCCTTGTTGGCATCCTCCATCGACTGATACAGCGCCGTGGGGTAATGGCCCGTAAAGCAGGCCATGCAGAGCTCCTTGCGGTTGCCGGCCCGGTAGAGCGATTCGGGCGAGAGGAAGGCCAGCGAATCGGCCCCGATCTCGCGACGAACCCCTTCGACATCCTTGCGGGCCGAGATCAGCTCGTCGTAGGTCGACGTGTCGACGCCGTAGAAGCACGGTCCGATCATCGGAGGGCTGGCGATGCGCACATGCACCTCCAGCGCTCCGGCCTCCTTGAGCATCGCCACGATACGCCGCGAGGTCGTACCGCGCACGATCGAGTCGTCGACCAGCACCACGCGCTTACCCCGCACGATCGACCGCACGGCCGACAATTTCATCCGCACACCCTTCTCGCGCAGCTCCTGCGTCGGCTGGATGAACGTGCGACCGATGTATTTGTTCTTGATCAGGCCCATTTCGTAGGGCAGACCGCTCGCCTCCGAGTAACCCATCGCGGCGCTGAGGCTCGAATCCGGAACGCCGACCACGATGTCGGCCTCGGCCGGAGCCTCCCGATAGAGCAGCCGTCCCGACTCCTTGCGGTAGGCGTGGACGTTGCAACCCTCGATGTCGCTGTCCGGACGGGCGAAATAGATATACTCCATCGAGCACATCTCGTGACGCTTGTACTTCGAGTAGTCGCTGCTGCGCAGCCCCTTCTGATCGATGGTGACGATCTCGCCCGGCTCCACGTCGCGCACGAACTCCGCGCCCAGCACATCCAGCGCACACGTCTCGCTCGAAACGACCCAGCCCTCGCCCAGCCGTCCGATCGACAGCGGTCGCAGTCCGTACTTGTCGCGGCAGGCATAGATGCGGTTGGCCGTCATGATCAGGAAGGCGAAGGCCCCTTCGAGCATGTTCAGCGCATCGATGATCGAATAGATGCGCGGACGGTCGTGATAACGCGTCTCCTTCTTGATCAGGTGGGCCAGGATCTCGCTGTCGGAGGTCGACTGGAACAGGCTGCCCCGGTTTTCCAGATAGGTGCGCAGCAACTCCGAGTTGACGATATTGCCGTTGTGGGCCATGGCGAAATCGCCCGTATTGTGGCGGAAGAGGAACGGCTGGATATTCTCCAGACCGCCGCCCCCGGCCGTCGTGTAACGTACGTGGCCGATGGCCATCGACCCCTTGAGCGTCGCGAGTTTCTCCTCGTTGAAGACCTCGGTCACCAGTCCGCACCCCTTGATGCGGCGGAACTGTCCCTTGTCATCCACCGAAACGATACCGGCACCCTCCTGTCCGCGATGTTGCAGCGCATGCAGGCCGTAATAGGTGAGCGAGGCGGCCTCCGGAACTCCGTAGATGCCGAACACACCGCACTCCTCGTGCAACTCGCGATCTCGAATCATCTCCTCCATTTCTTATTCGGTAATTTTTTTCAAACGCTCCAGAATCTCCTCATACGACTCGCGCACGCGCCCCAGGTCGCGACGGAAACGGTCCTTGTCGAGCCGTTCGCGGGTGGTCATGTCCCACAGCCGGCTCGTATCGGGCGAGATCTCGTCGGCCAGCACGATCTCACCGTCCGACGTACGTCCGAATTCGATCTTGAAGTCCACCAGCCGGATGTTGATCCGCGCGAACAGGGCCTTGAGGATCTCGTTGATGCGGGCCGTCATGCGGTAGATCTGCGCCAGATCCTCGTAGCTCACCAGTCCCAGTGCCACGGCATGATGGTCGTTGATGAGCGGATCGCCCAACTCCTCGCGCTTGTAGCAGAGGTCATAGATCGTATTCTTGGGTTCGATCCCCTCCTCGAGGCCCAGACGATGGGCCATCGAGCCGGCGATGACGTTGCGCACGATCACCTCCAGCGGAATGATCGACACCCGGCGGCACAGCTGGTCGCGGTCGTTGAGCTTCTCAATGAAGTGGGTCTTCACCCCGGCCTTCTCCAACTCGCGGTAGATGATCGACGAGATGGCATTGTTCAACACGCCCTTCTTCTCGATCGTCGCCTTCTTGATGTTGTTGAATGCCGTGGCGGTATCCTTGTAGTGGATGATGATCTTCTCGGGATCATCCGTGCGGAATATCTGTTTGGCCTTGCCCTCGTAGAGCATTTCGAGTTGTTTCATCGATTCTGGCGGTTATGCTTGTTTATTTTTTACGAAAATAGGCTACGGCATTCTCGAAGAGCGACTGCCGCTTGTTGCCGGCAATGTTCTTGTAGAGGTTCTCCTCGTAGCGCTCCGTGTGGCCCATCTTGCCGAGGATCTGACCATCCTTCGAGACCAGGCCCTCGATGGCATACGACGAACCGTTGGGGTTGAACGGCGCCTCGGCCGTGGGGTGTCCTTCGGCATCGGCATACTGGAAAGCCACCTGCCCGGCCTCGAACAGTTCGCGGGCCAGCTGTTCGCTGACGACGAACTTGCCTTCGCCGTGGCTGACGGCAATCGAGTGCAGATCCCCGACGCGGAACGACGACAGCCACGGCGAGTTGGTCGACGCCACGCGTGTCGTGACGATCTGCGAGATGTGGCGGTTGATGTCGTTGCGGAACAGCGTCGGCGACTCCTTGGTCACCATTCCCAGCCGTCCGTAGGGCAGCAGGCCCGACTTCACCAGCGCCTGGAAACCGTTGCAGATGCCCAGAATCAGGCCGCCGCGATCCAGCAGCGCATGGATCTCCGTCATGATATCCCGGTTGTTCAACACGTTGACAATAAACTTGGCGCTGCCGTCCGGTTCGTCGCCCGACGAGAAGCCGCCGCTCAGCACGAAGATGTGGGCCCGGCGGATCTGCTCCTTCATCCGTGCGATGGAACGCAGGATGTCATCGCCGGCGATGTTGCACAATACCCCCATCTCCACCTCGGCTCCGGCACGCCGGAAGGCCTTGGCCGTATCGTAGTCGCAGTTCGTGCCGGGGAAGACCGGAATGAAGACCCGCGGATGCTCGACCGCCTCGCCCGGATAGCTGAAGCGGCGTTCGGCCGGTTCCGACGTCATCACGCCGCCCGTATTGTGTCCCTTGTCGGGATAGACCGCAGCGAACTTCTCCGTATTGGCGCGGTAGAGCTCCTCGAGCGGCATGCGCACCCCGTCGACCGTCACGGCTCCGTCGGCCACGGTGAAGCCCACCAGTTCGGCCTCGGGATACTCCAGCGTCCCCTCGCACTCGACCAGGATCGAGCCGTAGGCGTAGTCGTAGAGTTTCGACTCCTCCATGCGGACCTCGACGCCGATTCCGTTTCCGAAGGCCATCTTCGCCAGGCCCTCGGCCACACCGCCGAAGCCCACCGACCATGCCGAGAGGATCTTGCCCTCGGCAATCCGGTCGCTCACGAAGGCAAAGTTGCGCTTCAGCTGCTCCGTATCGGGCATCCAGTTCTCACGCGGCGTATGACGCACCAGATAGAGCCGGTGTCCGGCCCCCTTCAGGTCGGTCGAGATCACGGTCCGTGCCGAGACCGTCGTGATGCCGAAGGCCATCAGCATCGGCGGCACGTTGATGTGCTGGAACGTTCCCGACATCGAGTCCTTGCCGCCGATCGACGGCAGCCCCAGTTCGACCTGCATCCGCAGCGCACCGAGCAGTGCGCCGAGCGGTTTGCCCCACGATTCGGCATCCTTGGTCATGCGCTCGAAATACTCCTGATACGAGTAGCGCATCCGTTCGTAGCGGCCGCCGGCGGCCACCACCTTCGCCGCAGCCTCCACCACGGCGTATGCTGCCCCGTGATAGGGGCTCCACTTGGCCACGAAGGGATTGTAGCCGAAGGCCATCACACTGGCCGTATCGGTATATCCGTCGGTCGGGAGCTTCTGCACCGAGACCTGCGTTTCGCTGCGCTGCGTGCGTCCGCCGAAGGGCATCAGCACCGTCGAGCGGCCGATCGTCGAGTCGAACATCTCGATCAGACCCCGCTGCGAGACGACGTTGTTGTCCTTCAGATTGTTTTCGAAGCGTTCGGCTACGGTCGCCCCCTCGATCTTCCGTTCGAAGGGATTGCGGTTTTCGACGGCACCGATCTTGGCCTCGGCATAGTGCTTCGCGCCGGCGCTGTCGATGAATTCACGGCTCAGGTCGACGACCTTGCGATCGCCGTTGAACATCCGCATGCGGCCCGTGTCGGTCACGTCGGCCACATGCACCGCCTCGATGTTCTCCTCGCGGCAGTAGCCCATGAACTCCTCCATGTCCTTCGCCTCGACGACCACCGACATGCGCTCCTGCGACTCGCTGATGGCCAGCTCCGTGGAGTTCAGACCGCTGTATTTCGTCTTCACCCGGTCCAGGTAGATGTCCAGGCCGTCGGCCAGCTCGCCGATCGCCACGCTGACGCCGCCTGCACCGAAGTCGTTCGATTTCTTGATCAGGCGCGTCACCTCCGGACGGCGGAACAGCCGTTCGAGTTTGCGCTCCTCGGGGGCATTTCCCTTCTGCACCTCGCTGCCGCACGTCTCGAGCGACTTGGCGTTGTGCTCCTTCGACGAGCCCGTCGCACCGCCGATGCCGTCACGGCCCGTACGGCCGCCGAACATGATGATCCGGTCGCCCGGAGCCGGACGTTCGCGACGCACGTTCCCGGCCTTCACGGCACCCACCACGGCGCCCACCTCCAGACGTTTGGCCACGTAGTCGTCGTGGTAGATCTCCCGCACGTGGGTCGTGGCCAGACCGATCTGGTTGCCGTAGCTCGAATAGCCGGCGGCGGCCTTCTTCGAGATGACGCTCTGCGGCAGTTTGCCGGCCATCGTCTGCGAAACGGGCAGGTAGATATTCCCGGCGCCCGTTACGCGCATGGCCTGATAGACGTAGCTGCGGCCCGACAGCGGGTCGCGGATCGCACCGCCCAGGCAGGTCGATGCACCGCCGAAGGGTTCGATCTCGGTCGGATGGTTGTGCGTTTCGTTCTTGAACTGCAGCAGCCACTTCTCGGTCTTGCCGTCGACGTCGACATCGACGTAGATCGAGCAGGCGTTGTTCTCCTCCGAGACCTCCAGATCGTCGAGCAGCCCCTTCTTCTTCAGGTAGCGTGCCCCGATCGTGGCGATGTCCATCAGGCATAGGCTCTTGTGCTCACGCCCCAGCTCGCGGCGGATGCGCAGGTAGAGCGCCAGCGAATCCTCGATCTCTCCCCGAACGAACGACTCCTCGACGGTGATGCCCTCCAGTTCGGTCGTGAAGGTCGTGTGGCGGCAGTGGTCGCTCCAGTAGGTATCCAGGATACGCAGCTCCGTCTCGTAGGGATCGCGGCCCTCGGCGCGGAAGTACTTCACTACCTCGTACAGGTCGTCGGCATTCATTGCCAGACCCATCCGCTGGCAGTAGGGCTCAAGGTCATCGTCCGTCATCTCCCGGAAACCCTCCAGCACCTGGACGGGTTTGACTTCGGCCTGCTCCATGTCGCTCAACACCGAGAGATCCTTTTCGCGCGACTCGACGGCATTGATGTAATAGTGGCGGATGCGGGCCAGCTCCTCCTCCGTGACACTCGGGTCGAAGAGCAGCAACTTGGCCGAGCGGATGTTCACCTGCGCCTCGGGATCGATCAGCCGCACGCAGTCGACAGCCGATGCGGCCCGCTGGTCGAACTGTCCGGGCAGGCACTCCACGGCGATGTACTTGCGCCCCTCGAGGTCGCACGTGTCGCTCACCTCGTCGGTCACCACCTCTCCGAAGACCGAGTAACGGCTCTTTTCGAGCAGCTCCTCCGTGAAGCCGAACAGGTCGTAGATGTTCAGCAGGCGCAGTTCGCGCAGCGAGAGGTTGAGATTCGTGTTCAGTTCACGTCGAAGACTCTCCGCCTCTACCCGGAAGCGCGGCAGTTTCTCGACGAAAATACGATAGTTGGTCGTGTTCATTTATATGTTGATACTTTGATTTTTCACTTTACGAAACGGTCGGACCACTCTTTTTCATATTCATCGCCCGTCATGCCGACAAAGGTGATGTGGCCCATCTTGCGTTTCGGACGGCTTTCGGTCTTGCCGTAGATGTGGACGTAGACATTCGGACGACGCTCCCGCTCCACCTCCCGGGCTGCCTCGAGATCCTGACCCAGGATGTTCTTCATCACGGTCGGAGCCACCAGCTGCGGCTCCTGCAACGGCTCGCCCGTCAGATAGCGGACCAGTTCGCGGAACTGGTTGGTCGTGCACCCCTCGATCGTGTAATGGCCCGAGTTGTGGGGACGCGGCGCCATCTCGTTGAAGAAGATCTCCCCTCCCCGGATGAAATACTCGATGGCCAGAATCCCTTCATAGCCGCACGCACGCATGAAATGTTCGCTCTGCGTCTTCATGCGGTCAAGCACCTCGGGATCGGCCGCCGCCGGGACGATCGACAGATCGAGAATCCCGTCGCGGTGGATGTTCCGCCCCACGGGGAAACTCACCACGCGGCTGCGGTCGGCCACCATGACGATGCTGGCCTCCGAATCGAAGGCGATGAACTCCTCCAGGATGCAGGGCACCGTCAGCAGCGGCAGTGCCCGTTCGATATCGGCCTCGCTGCGGAGCACCATCTGTCCGTGGCCGTCGTAGCCCAGCGTTCGGGTCTTCAGCACGGCCGGGAGCCCCAGTTCGGCCACCGCCGCCCGCAGCGACGCCTCGTCGTCCACGGCCACGAAACCCGGCGTATGCAGCCCGTGGTCGCGGGCATTGCTCTTCTCGCGCACACGATCCTGCGAATCATAGAGGGGTTTGTAGCCCTGCGGGATGTTGTACTTCTCGCTCAGCGGGATGAGGATATCCCCCGGCACGTTTTCGAACTCGTAGGTCACGGCGTCGCTCATGCGGCACAATTGTTCGAGCGCCCGGGCGTCGTTGTAGGCCGCCACGATATGGTCGTCGCAGACCCGGAAAGCCGGTGCATCCGGCGCCGGATCGAGCGCCACGGCCCGTACGCCCAGCACATGGGCCTGTTCAGCGATCATCAGCCCCAGCTGGCCGCCTCCGATAATTCCGATGGTCTTCATCAGTCGAGCTCGGCTTTCAGGACATCGGCGGTCTGTTTGGCGCGGAAGGCCTCGAGTTTGGCGGCCAGCGCCTCGTCCTGCAGCGCCAGGATCGACACGGCGATCAGCGCGGCATTCTTGGCACCGTTGATGGCGGTCGTGGCCACGGGAACGCCCGCCGGCATCTGTACGATCGACAGCAGCGAATCCAGGCCGTTCAACGCGCGCGACTTGACCGGCACGCCCACCACAGGCAGCGTGGTCATGGCGGCGACCATACCCGGAAGGTGGGCCGCACCGCCGGCTCCTGCGATGATGACACCCAGACCGCGCGACTTGGCCGTCTTGGCATATTCGCACAGCAGATCGGGGGTACGGTGGGCACTGACGACCCGTTTTTCGAACTCCACTCCGAACGATTCGAGCATGCGGACGGCATCGGCCATCACCTCGTAATCGCTCACGGAACCCATGATAACGCCTACTTTCATTGTCTTATCGAATTACAAGTTTGTCCCGAATCAAAAGGCAGACCGCCACGACATTGCCTGTCATGGCGGTCCGGAATTATCCGAGGAGACTGCACGCGACCAGCTGCCGCCCCCGGGATTGCGCACACTGCATCGCCCCATACGCCCGCGAATAGAACGCAGCGGCCTGAACCTGCTGCTTCTTTCGCTCCCGGCGGTCGATAAAGTCGTTTCGCCGCAGGCTGTTTGCGATGCCGTCTTGAATCATCGAGTTGAACCTAACTAAGGTATTAAAATAGCGTTACAAAAGTAACGTTTTTCGACCGACTTTCAAAATTCCCAGGGAGATTCTATCGACATTTTATCGACAATCGTCCACCCCTTGCGACCGGTCCTCCGGCAGACCTTCCGGCAACCCATCCGACAACCCTACCAGCAACTCTTCCGGCAATCCTCCGGCCAGCCCTTTCCGGGCCCCGGTCGTTCCCGCGTCGGCGGCTCCGGAACGCTGCCTAACGGGCCTTCGCCTCGCAGTAGGCGCAGCGGCACGTGCCGTCGGGCATCCGGCGGAACAACTGGTCGACATCCTCCGTGGCCGAAATGCAGCGGCGGTTCGGGCAGACCAGTTCGTTGACGATGTACTCCTCGTTGAAGACCGGCGTATGGGCGAAGGGACGGTTCTCGTCGGCCCAGCGCAGCAGCGTCAGAATCAGCGCCATACGCACGAACTTGCCATTCTCCACCTGGCGGAAGTAGGCGGCCCGCGGATCGTTGTCCACCGCACGCGTGATCTCGTTCACACGCGGCAGCGGGTGCAGGATGATCATATCCTTGCGTGCCGTGCGCAGCTTTTCGGGGTTGAGCACGAAGCTGTTCTTCACGCGGTCGAACTCCTCCTCGTCGAGGAAGCGCTCCTTCTGCACGCGCGTCATGTAGAGGATGTCCAGTTCGGGCATCACCTCCTCCATCGTGCGCACCTCGCGGAACGTGATGCGCGAATTGGCCTGCATCTCCTGCAGCATGTAGTCGGGCAGCCGCAGCTCCTCGGGCGAGATCAGGATGACGTTGATTCCCTCGTAGCGCGACAGTGCCTTGATGAGCGAATGGACCGTACGTCCGAACTTCAGGTCGCCGCAGAAACCGATCGTCATGTGGTCGAAACGTCCCTTTTCGCGCTTGATCGTCAACAGGTCGGTCAGGGTCTGCGTCGGGTGCGAGTGGCTGCCGTCGCCGGCGTTGATGACCGGAATTCCGGCGTACTGCGACGCCACGAGCGGCGCCCCCTCCTTGAAGTGGCGCATGGCGATGATGTCGGCGAAGCAGCGGATCACGCGAACCGTGTCGGCCACCGTTTCGCCCTTCGACACCGACGACGAGTTGGCGTCCGAGAAGCCGATGACCTGGCCGCCCAGTTCGAGCATCGCCGAGGTGAAGCTCAACCGCGTACGCGTCGAGGGTTCGTAGAAGAGCGTAGCCAGCTTCTTGCCCTTGCAGGCTTCGCTGTATTTGGCCCGGTTGGCGATGATGTCTTCGGCCAGGGCCACGATCTGTTCGGTCTCCTGGACCGTCAGATCGGTAGGATCGATCAGATGTCGCATGGTTGTGTGCGATTTAGTGTTTCATCCACGATTCGTCCGACGGATTGTCGCGGAACTTCAGCAGACGCTCCTTGTCCTCGGGCTTGATGTACCCCTCCTCGGCGGCCACCTCGACCAGCGCGTCGAGGTTCGAGAGGCTGTAGTTCACGACGTTGGCCTCGCGCAGGCGGTCCAGACCCTTCTTCATCCCGTAGGTGAAGATCGACGCCACGCCCAGCACCTCGGCACCGGCCTCACGCAGGGCATTGACCACCTCGATGCACGATCCGGCCGTCGAGATCAGATCCTCGATGACGACAACCTTCTGGCCCTTCTCCAGACGGCCTTCGATCTGGTTGCCACGGCCGTGATCCTTCGAGCCCGAGCGGACGTAGCCCATCGGCAGATCGAGGATCGTCGCCGTGATGGCGGCATGGGCGATACCGGCCGTCGAGGTCCCCATCAGCACCTCGGCCTCGGGGTATTTCGTGCGGACGATCTCCGCCAGACCCGCCTCGACATGCTTGCGCACCTCGGGGGCCGTCAGCGTCAGACGGTTGTCGCAATAGATCGGGCTCTTGATACCGCTGGCCCACGTAAACGGCTGTTCGGGGCGCAGGAAGACCGCGCCGATCGACAGCAAATCCTTTGCAATAGCTTTTTCCATAATTTTTGTATGCTCTCGTTTTTCTGTTTTCCTTTCGTACGGACACGCCCGGTACCGATTCCCGATGCCGACCGTCCTGCTTGCGGACGGTTTCCGGTTGCATCCGTCCCCACCAGACTGCATCCGTCCCCACCTGACTGTTCCCGGACCGCTTCCGGCCGCATCTGTCTCCGACACGCTCCCGGACGGCTTCTCACAGCATCCGTCTCTACCTCACTGCACCCGGCCTGTGTCTCTCTGCACCCGGACCGCTTCCCGCCGCTCCCGGCCTCCGCGATCCCGCCCTACTCGAGCGCCCGGCGCAGCACCTGCTCCACCTCTTCGGGATAGATGCCGCCCTCGTGAACCTTCTCGTCACCGACGTAAAAGGTCGGCACGTAATAATAATCGTAGCAGTCGGCCACCTCGGGCTCCTCCGACTCCTCGATCATCTCGATCTCGACCGGCGCCAGCTCCGGATGGGCCGCCTTGGCCTCCTCGATGTAACGCAGCGCCTTCTTGCAGAAGGGGCACGTCTTCAGATAGAACAATTTTACGGGTTTCATGCCTTTTCGTCTTTTTTCATACACGGATCTCGCATCAAAAAGCCCGCCGCAACGGACCCGCCGCGATATCAACCCACGAACTCGGCCACACAGCGGCGATAGGCCGCCACGGGATCCGGCGCAGCCGTGATCGGGCGTCCGACGACAATGAAGTCCGAACCGATTTCGCGGGCCCGGGCCGGCGTCGTCACGCGCACCTGGTCGGCCACGTCACCGTCGGCAAAGCGCACGCCCGGCGTGACGGTCAGAAAGTCGCGGCCACACGCCTCGTGGACCATTCCCGCCTCGAGCGGCGAGCAGACCACGCCGTCCAGACCCGCCTCGCGCGTGTTGCGTGCATAGTGGACGATCGTGTCGTTGATCGAGGCACCGATCAACAGTTCGCGCTGCATGCGCTCCTCGCTGGTCGAGGTGAGCTGTGTCACGGCGATCAGCAGCGGGCGCGTGCCGTCCTCGCGCGTCAGCCCCTCGAGGGCCGCACGCATCATCTCGATTGTACCGGCGGCGTGGACGTTGCACATGTCCACATCCAGACGCGACAGCACCGCCATCGCCTTCTTCACCGTGTTGGGTATGTCGTGGAGCTTCAGGTCGAGGAAGATCTTGTGTCCCCGGCGCTTGATCTCCCGCACGATCGACGGGCCCTCGGCGTAGTAGAGTTCCATGCCGATCTTCAGAAAGGGTTTGCGCGCCTCGTCCCGGAAGAGGTCGAGGAAGCGGAAGGTGTCTTCTGCCGACTTGAAGTCGCAGGCGATGATTACGTCTCGTTCCATATTGTTTTTCAAGCTATTCCGATAATATCCGACAAACGTTCGATACCCAGGCGGCGCATCTCGCCGGGCAGTGCCTCGACGATCTCCTTCGAGGCGTATGGATTCACCAGGTTGGCGGCGCCGACCTGCACGGCCGTGGCGCCGGCCATCATCATCTCGATCACGTCGCGCGCCGACTGCACGCCGCCGCAACCCATGACCGGAATCCGGCATGCGCGGGCCACCTGGTAGACCATCCGCACGGCCAGCGGGAAGATCGCCGGGCCCGAAAATCCGCCCATCGTATTGGCGATCACCGCACGCCGGCGCGCCACGTCGATGCGCATGCCCAGCACCGTGTTGATCAGCGAGATGCCGTCGGCACCCGCCTCTTCACAGGCCCGGGCGATGGCGACGATGTCCGTGACGTTGGGCGAGAGTTTGATGAAGACCGGTTTGGTGGTCACGGCCTTCACGGCACGCGTCACCTCGGCTGCCGCCTCGGGGCTCGTACCGAACGACATGCCGCCGTGGCGCACGTTCGGGCACGACACGTTCACCTCGATGATTCCGACCTGCTCCTGCTTGTCGATCCGCTCGCAGCAGTAGGCATACTCCTCGACCGAGAAGCCCGAGATGTTGGCGATCACCGGCTTGCGGAAGAAGCTCCGCAGACGCGGCAGTTCGTGCCGGATCACGGCGTCGATACCCGGGTTCTGGAGCCCCACGGCGTTGATCATGCCCGCCGTACACTCGGCGATGCGGGGCGTGGGGTTGCCGAAGCGCGGCTCGCGCGTCGTCCCCTTGAACGAGAACGACCCGAGGATGTTGATGTCGTAGAAATCCTTGAATTCGTTGCCGTAGCCGAACGTGCCGCTGGCCGGTACGACCGGATTGTCCAGCCGCAGGCCGCACAATTCGACCGAAGTATCGATCCCCGATGCGGTTTCGTTCTGCGCGATATGTTTCTCTACCATATGATCTCTCCTTTCTCCAGTACGGGGCCCTCCTTGCAGATGCGCTTGTTGCCGTACTTGGTTTTGCACGAGCAGCCCATGCAGGCGCCGAATCCGCACCCCATACGCTCCTCGAACGACAGCTGACCGTCCTGCTCCACGGCGTTGTAGAGCGCATGGAGCATCGGCAGCGGTCCGCAGGCGTAGAAATAGTCGAATTTCAGTCCGGCCTCGGCGATGGCCGTCGTCACGAAGCCCTTGACGCCGCGCGAACCGTCGGCCGTCGCCACCGTGACACCACAGCCCAGCTGCCGGAACTCCTCTTCGTAGAAGATCCCCTTTTCGGTGTTGAAGCCCAGCACCACCTCGACGGGCTTGCCCGCCGCGAGCAGCTGCCGCGCCAGTCCGTAGAGCGGAGGCACCCCCACGCCGCCGCCCACCAGCAGCGGCCGGCGGGCGTCGTTGCGCGTCGAGAAGCCGTTGCCGAGGCCCGTCAGCAGGTCGAGTTCACGGCCCGCCTCCATGCGGCTCATCTGCGCCGTACCCTCACCGACCACCTTGTAGATCAGCACGATCCGTTCCTCGTCCCAGTCACACACCGAGATCGGGCGACGCAGGTATTTGCCTTCGAGGGCGATGTTGACGAACTGTCCGGGGGCCGTGATCCACTGCGTATCGCCCGTCAGCGTCATGCGCCAGACCGTCTCCGTCAGCCGTTCGTTCGCCTCGATGCGATAGATTCCCTTCTTATACGAGTCCATAAACTCAATTAAAAGTATTATGCTGGTATTTTTTACCCGTAAACAAGTCAATACATTCGAATGAAAAACAAGTTGGCTGATTTATTTTCCGGTTTGCCGGTGAATATTGATATTCAGTCTGTATTCGCCAATCTTTCTTTTTACCTGTACTTGACCAATATCTTATCAGCACATCTGCTGATTCACAATTGTCTTTATAAGTGATCTTTTCAATAGTATACTTATCCCATCCTTCAGGTGCCAATTCTTGCAGAACATATTTAATTTCTGCTTCTTCAATAGCAGACTTAAAATTACTTTTCAAGTGAGCTATATCGTATGAGATAAAATACCGTGCAGTCGATCTCTCCTGATAATACCGTCTAACAGACCAAATTGCCAAACATAAACTTATAACAAACAGAGCTATAAACCAACCTGTTTTCTTCATAAATCGTAATCATATAATCTAAGACCTGTTTGCTCCTCTACTTTCTCCATATATAGGAAAATAAAGTTCCAATAATTCATTTCTCCTGTCTCAGAAACTCGATCTTGTACCAAAGATATTTCTGCAT
This sequence comes from uncultured Alistipes sp., assembly GCA_944321945.1. Classification (GTDB taxonomy): domain Bacteria; phylum Bacteroidota; class Bacteroidia; order Bacteroidales; family Rikenellaceae; genus Alistipes. Next base: position 47,583 of record CALUNE010000005.1, on the reverse strand, counting down.
TCTCCAAATATGCAATATGATAGGATAGAGCTAGTAACAGAAATATTCCGGACAAAACACTTAATATTATATTAACTTTTTTCATTATCTATCATTTCGCATCGATCGTCGAGACCCGCAGCGTGATCTCCTCCAGCACGTCCAGCAGCACCTTCACCGTCTCGAGTGCCGTGAAGACCGTCACGTTGTTCTCGACGGCCGTGCGGCGGATCTCATAGCCGTCCAGGCGCGTGTTGTGCTGGTTGATGTCGATCGTATTGATGACGTAACTGATATGTCCCTGACGCAGGGCATCGATGATCTCGGTGCTGCCCTCGTTCAGCTTGCGGCGCGTACGCGTGCGGATGCCGTGCTCGCGCAGGAACTCCGCCGTACCGGTCGTCGCCTCGATGTTGAAGCCCAGGTCGTAGAAGCGTCTGACGAGCGGCAGCGCCTGCGGCTTGTCCTGATCGGCAATCGTCACGAAGATCGTTCCGTAGTTCGAGACGTGCATGCCCGTGGCCTGCAGCGCCTTGTAGAGCGCCCGCGTCAGCTTGTCGTCGTAGCCGATCGCCTCGCCCGTCGACTTCATCTCCGGCGAGAGGTAGGAATCCATGCCGCGGATCTTCGCGAACGAGAAGGCCGGAGCCTTCACATACCAGCGATCCTTCTCATGGCCGTAGACCTCGCCGTAACCCAACTCGCGCAGCGACTTGCCCAGGATCACCTGCGTAGCGATGTGCGCCATCGGCACGCCGGTCGACTTCGAGAGGAACGGTACCGTACGCGACGAACGCGGGTTGACCTCGATGACATAGACATCGTCGTCGCCCGCCACGATGAACTGGATGTTGTACAGACCCACGATGCCGATCCGCAGACCCAGCCGCACCGTGTAGTCGATGATCTTGTCCTTGGCCTGCTGGCTGACGCTGAAGGTCGGATAGACGCTGATCGAGTCGCCCGAGTGGATACCCGTATGCTCGACATGCTCCATGATGCCCGGGATGAAGACATCCTTCCCGTCGCAGATGGCATCGACCTCGAGCTCCTTGCCCAGGATGTAGCGGTCGACCAGCACCGGTTGGTCGACGTTCACCTCCACGGCCGTCTGCAGGTAGTGGCGCAGCCGCTCCTCGTTCGAGACGATCTGCATGGCCCGGCCGCCCAGCACGTAGCTCGGACGCACCAGCACCGGATAACCGATCCGTGCCGCCGCCCGCACGCCGGCCTCGATGTCCGTCACGGCCTCGGCCTCCGGCTGCGGAATGCCCAGCTCCTCCATGATGCGCTCGAAGCAGCCGCGGTCCTCGGCATTGCGGATCGCCTCGCAGTCCGTACCGATGATCGGCACGCCCAGTTCGGCTAGCGGCTCGGCCAGGTTGATGGCCGTCTGTCCGCCGAGCGACACCACGATGGCTTCCGGATGCTCCAGGTGGATGACGTTCATCACGTCCTCGACCGTCAGCGGCTCGAAGTAGAGTTTGTCGCTGGTCGTGTAGTCGGTCGAGACGGTCTCCGGGTTGTTGTTGATGATGATGGCCTCGTAGCCCGCCTCGCGGATCGACCAGATGGCGTGAACCGTCGAGTAGTCGAACTCCACGCCCTGTCCGATGCGGATCGGGCCCGAACCCAGCACGATGATCTTCTTCTTGTCGCTCACCTTCGACTCGTTCTCCTGTTCGTAGGTCGAGTAGAAGTAGGGCACGTAGGAATCGAACTCGCTGGCGCACGTGTCGATCATCTTGTAGACGGGGAAGATGCCGTGCTTTTCGCGAAGACGGTACATCTCATGCTGCGAAAGGCCCCACAGCTGGCCGATATACTTGTCGCTGAAGCCCATGCGCTTGGCGTCGCGCAGGGTCTCGACATCCATCGGATGGGCGCGGATCACCTTCTCGAACTCGACGATGTTCTTGAACTTCTCGAGGAAGAACATGTCGATCTTCGTCTTGTCGTAGATCAGCGCCAGGTCGACCCCGCCGCGGATCAGCTGTGCGATGGCATACAGGCGGTCGTCCGTACCGATCTTGATGTAGTCGAGCAGGTCGTCGTTCGACCACGAATCGAACTTCTTGTGGTAGATGTGGCAGACACCCGTCTCGAGCGAGCGGACGGCCTTCAGGAGCGACTCCTCCATCGTGCGGCCGATCGACATCACCTCGCCCGTGGCCTTCATCTGCGTGCCGAGCTTGTTCGAAGCATCGGAGAACTTGTCGAACGGGAAGCGGGCGATCTTCGTCACCACGTAGTCCAGCGTCGGCTCGAACGAGGCCGGCGTATTGGCGATGCGGATCTCGTCGAGCGTCAGACCCACGGCGATCTTCGCGCTCACGCGGGCGATCGGATATCCCGAGGCCTTCGAGGCCAGGGCCGACGAACGCGACACGCGCGGGTTCACCTCAATGAGGAAGTATTTGAACGACAGCGGATCCAGCGCGAACTGCACGTTGCAGCCGCCCTCGATCTTCAGCGCGCGGATGATCTTCAGCGCCGAGTCGCGCAGCATCTGGAACTCCTTGTTGGTCAGCGTCTGGCTCGGGGCCACGACGATCGAGTCGCCCGTGTGGATGCCCACCGGATCGATGTTCTCCATGCAGCAGATGCTGATGGCCGTATCGTTGTGGTCGCGCATCACCTCGAACTCGATCTCCTTGTAGCCCTTGATGCTCTTCTCGACCAGCACCTGATGCACGGGCGAGAGCGACAGCGCGTTGCGCATCATCTCGCGCAGCTGAGCCTCGTCGTCGGCAAAGCCGCCGCCCGTACCGCCCAGCGTGAAGGCCGGACGCAGCACCACCGGATAGCCGATCTTGGCGGCAATCGCCACCCCTTCGTCGATCGACGAGGCCACCTCCGACGGGAGTACCGGTTCGCCCAGCGACTGGCACAGCTCCTTGAAGAGTTCGCGGTCCTCGGCCCGCTCGATCGAATCGAACGACGTACCCAGGATCTCCACCTGGCACTCCTTCAGAATGCCCTTCTTGGCCAGTTGCACCGCCAGGTTCAGACCCGTCTGTCCGCCCAGTCCCGGAACGATGGCGTCGGGACGCTCGTAGCGGATGATCTTGGCGACGTACTCCAGCGTCAGCGGCTCCATGTAGACCTTGTCCGCAATGTGCGTATCGGTCATGATCGTGGCGGGGTTCGAGTTGGCCAGGATCACCTCGTATCCCTCCTCCTTGAGGGCCAGACAAGCCTGCGTACCCGCGTAGTCGAACTCCGCGGCCTGACCGATCACGATCGGGCCCGACCCGATCACCATCACCTTCTTGATATCTTTTCTCTTAGGCATTTTTGTACTCCTCCATGATTTTGGTGAACTTATTGAACAGATAGGTGCTGTCCTGGGGACCTGCGGCACTCTCCGGGTGATACTGTGTCGAGAAGACCCGCTCCTCGGCGCACTCCACGCCTTCGGCCGTACCGTCCAGCAGGTTCACATGCGTAAGGGTCAGCCCCGTACCCTTCAGCGAATCGATGTCCACGGCATAGCTGTGGTTCTGGCTCGTGATCTCGATCTTGCCCGTCTGCAGGTTCTTGACCGGGTGGTTGGCGCCGCGGTGGCCGAACTTCATCTTGAAGGTCCGCGCCCCGTAGGCCAGCGAGATCAGCTGATGGCCCATGCAGATGCCGAAGAGCGGCAGACGGCCCCGCAGCCGGCGGATCAGCTCGATGACCGGCTGTACGTCCTCCGGGTTGCCGGGTCCGTTCGAGAAGAGGATTCCGTCAGGGTGGAAGGCAAGGATCTCCTCCAGGGTCGAGTTGTAGGGCATCACCGTGACGTTGCATCCCACCTGGTTCAACTGCCGCACGATGTTGTACTTGATGCCGCAGTCGATGGCCACCACGTCATACTTGTGGTTGGCCACGCGCGACAGCCAGCGTTTCCGGCAGCTCACGCGCGAAACCATGTCATGGGGCATTTCGTAGGCCCGCAGCCGGGCAAGAGCCTCGTCGCGGGGGGTGGCGGCGTCGGTGATGATCACCTTCTGGCTGCCCTCGTCGCGGATGATGCGCGTCAGCGTCCGGGTGTCGATGCCCGAGATGGCCGGAATGTCATACTCCTCGAAGACCTCGTTGAGCGTCTTCGTGTAGCGGAAGTTCGACGGCAGGTCGTTGTACTCCCGGACGATCATTCCGCCGATGGTCGGCGTCTTGGTCTCGTAATCCTCGTCGGCCATGCCGTAGTTGCCGATCAGCGGGTAGGTCATCACGACCATCTGATCCGTATACGACGGATCGGACATGATCTCCTGATACCCCACCATCGAGGTATTGAAGACGATCTCGTTGATGGCCTCGCGGTCGGATCCGAAACCGTATCCGTAAAACTCGCGGCCGTCCTCCAGGACGATCTTTTTCGTAAATGCTTTCATCCTTGTCTGTCCTTATCTGATTGAATTCGTTGTCAGCGTATCGTAAACCGCGCGGCCGCCCACGACGGTCATCACCGCGCATCCGTCGACCTCCCAGCCGGCGAACGGCGTGGCATGGCCCTTCGAGCGGAACGTCGCGGGGTCAATGGTCTGGCGGGCGTCGAGATCCAGCACCGTGAAATCGGCCTTGTCGCCCGTCGCGATGCCCCCCTCGAGCGAGAAGAGCCGCCGCGGCCGGACCGACATCAGCTCCACGAGGCGTTCCAGCGTCACGACACCCCGCTTCACCAGGTACGTATACAGCAGCGGGAAGGCCGTCTCCAGTCCGACGATGCCCATGGCGCTGCGTTCCAGACCGCGCGATTTCTCTTCGGCCGTATGCGGGGCATGGTCCGTGGCGATGACCTCGATCGTGCCGTCCTTGATCCCTTCGAGCAGGGCCTCGCGGTCTTCGCGGCTGCGCAGCGGCGGGTTCATCTTGAAGCGTCCGTCCTCCTGCAGATCCTCATCGCAGAGCAGCAGATAATGGGGCCCAGTCTCGCAGCTCACCTGCAGGCCCCGGGCCTTGGCCTGCCGCACCAGTTCGACGCTCTCCTTGGTCGAGACGTGGCAGACGTGATACTGGCAGCCGGTGCGTTCGGCCAGGGCGATGTCACGTTCGACCTGCCGCCACTCGCTCTCCGACGAGATGCCGCGGTGACCGTGCTCGTGACAGTAGACACCGTCGTGGATATATCCGCCGCGGAGCAGCTCGTCGACCTCGCAGTGGGCCACGATCGGTTTATGGACCGCTGCGGCACGGCGCATCGCCTCCTCCATCAGTTCGGCCGACTGCACGCCGCGCCCGTCATCCGAAAAGCCAGCCACCCAGGGGGCCAGCGCCTCGAAATCGGCCAGCTCGCCGCGGCCGCGCTGTCCGAGGGTGATCGTTCCGTAGGGAACCACCCGCACCAGGGCATCGCGACGGATCAGCGCGAGTTGCTCCTCGAGGTGTTCCGGCGTATCGGGAGCCGGATTCAGGTTGGGCATCGAGCAGACCGTCGTGTAGCCTCCATGGGCTGCGGCGGCCGTACCCGTGGCGATGGTCTCCTTTTGCGGGAATCCCGGTTCGCGCAGGTGGACATGCACGTCGACCAGTCCCGGAACGAGGTACAGGCCCGCGAGATCCACCCGCCGGTCACCCGGCTGCGGCTCGCAGTCGGCCACTACACGTCCCTCTTCCACGACCAGGCGTCCCTTCTCAAAACGTCCCCCGCGGTAGATTTCGGCATTTTCGTAAAAGGTCTTCATCGGTTTGATCACATAAAAAAATAGGGCAACCGGAACAGTTACCCTAAAAAAACAAAAAATCCGCATCCTTCGGAGACTGGAACCCCGACCAATAATCCTTTTGCCAGAACTTCTGTGCCATCGGAATATGAGGGTTACAATTCATAGGACTGGGATCTCGCTATAATTGTCTACAAAGGTAGGGGTTTTTCGGCGGGTGTGCAAACCTTTTCCGGATTTTTTTTCAACATTCCGTCAACCGGCGCCCTGTCCGGAGCAATCCGCCTGCCACCGAACGGCATCTGCACACGACGCTCCGATCAGCCGGAATGATACCACCATAGGAAATACCGATTCGCCGCGATCGTTTTTTTACGGCGGATGCACTATCTTTGCGTGCGTAAACCCAACGGATCGCCGCCGAAAAAGGGCCCCGCCGCGCAGAAGAGATGCACCACCAGGGAGGAGAGCATCGCCAAGATAAACCCGCCGCGAAAAAGAGCCCCGGCCGGCCGGATCCGATTGCCGAACTCAAAAACGCAAACGCCATGCAGACCCATCCGATACTCGTCCCGCTGCTGCTCACGCTCGGCGCCGGCCTGGCCACCGGAATCGGCAGCGCCATCGCCTTCCTGGCCAAACGCACCAACAAGCGCCTGCTCTCCTTTTCGCTCGGACTCTCGGGCGGGGTGATGATCTACGTCTCGTTCGTCGAACTCTTCCACGAGGCCCACACGGCCCTCACCGCCGAATGGGGCGCACGGCCGGGCGGAGCGATCACCGTTGCGAGTTTCTTCGCCGGGATCCTGCTGATCGGCATCATCGACCGGCTGGTCCCCTCGTTCGAGAACCCTCACGAGGCCCATCTGGTCGAGGAGATGGACCACCGTCCGCGCAACCCGCGGCTGATGCGCATGGGCGTCATGACGGCCCTGGCCATCGGCATCCACAACTTCCCGGAGGGCATCGCCACCTTCACCTCGGCGGTCGACAACATGGCTCTCGGCGTAGCCATCGCCGTAGCCATCGCCATCCACAACATCCCCGAAGGCATCGCCGTTTCGATTCCGATCTACTACGCCACGGGCGACCGCGGAAAGGCCTTCCGGCTGTCGCTGCTCTCGGGCGTGGCCGAGCCCGTCGGGGCACTGCTGGCCTATCTGGTGCTGATGCCCTTCATGTCGCCGACGCTCATGGGGTGCATCCTGGCCGCCGTAGCCGGCATCATGGTCTTCATCTCGATCGACGAACTCCTCCCGGCCGCCCGCGAATACGGCGAAGCCCACACGTCGATCTACGGCGTGGTGGCCGGCATGGCCCTGATGGCCGTCAGCCTGCTTCTGCTCGCATGAATCCGCAAACTCACCGCTGAAAAATGGATATACTTCTGCTTCTGATCGGCCTGGCACTGATTCTCGCTGGCGCCAACTTCCTCACCGACGGCTCGGCGGCGCTGGCCCAGCGCTTCCGCGTCCCGGAATTCATCATCGGACTGACGATCGTCGCCGTCGGAACCTCGACGCCCGAACTGGTCGTCTCGGTGCTCTCGGCCATCGCCGGCAAGAGCGACGTGGCGATCGGCAACGTCGTCGGGTCGAACATCTTCAACGTCTTTCTGATTCTGGGCGTCTGCGCGCTGATCCGCCCGATGCCCCTCACCGCAGGCAACATCCGCCGCGACATTCCGTTCGGCGTCGCCACGTCGCTGCTGCTGCTGATCCTGGCCATGGACAGCTGGTTCCGAGCGGGGGCCGCCGACCGCATCGGACGGCTCGACGGCGTGCTGATGCTGGTGATCTACCTGCTGTTGATGACCTACACGATCCGCTCCACGGGACGCATCGCCGCCCCCGCGTCTTCCGACACGGGCGGCAACGCTCCGACCGACGCCCGCCGCCCGATGGCCGGATGGCTCATGGCCGTGATGATCCTCGGCGGTCTGGCCGGACTGATCTTCGGCGGCGAGATGTTCCTCGACAACGCCACGGCCCTGGCCCGCCGCATGGGCATCAGCGAATCGGTGATCGCCATCACGCTCGTGGCCGGCGGCACGTCGCTTCCCGAGCTGGCCTCGTCGGTCGTCTCGCTCGTCAAGGGCAAGAGCGACATGGCCCTCGGAAACGTCATCGGGTCGAACATCGCCAACATCCTGCTGATTCTGGGTCTGAGCGCCACGATCCATCCGCTCACGATGGGCGGCATCACGCTGGTCGATCTGCTGGTCGTGCTGCTGAGTTCGGTTCTGCTCTTTCTGGCGGCCTTCACCTTCCGGCGTCGGGCCGTCGACCGCTGGGAAGGGGCGCTCTTCCTCGTCATCTACGCCCTCTACATCGCACACCTTATAAGATAGCGTCGTCGGACGAGAGATAACGGTCCAACAGCCGCGGGAGGGCCCGTTCGCCGATCCGGTCGGTCGGAACGGCAATCGATTCGGCGGCCGGCGTGAGCGTCGGGGCTTCGATGCGGAAGAGGCGGGCATGAATCCGCTGATGGGAGAGCTGGTGCACGGGAAGCGACACCGTCCGCAACAGCCGCCACGGCCCGTCGCCCAGCCATTCGACGAAGCGGGGATCGTCCGTCAGTTGCGAGAGTTCGGCCGGTGCTGCGGTTTCGATCATCGGGAACTCGTAGAGTCCTTGCCAGATGTCGCGCCCGTCGCGGCGGCAGAGCAGCGTCCGTCCGCCGGAGGTGACGTACAGGTAGTTGAACCAGCGGTCGCGCTGGTGCGTACGCCCCTGCTTGACGGGACGCCGGTCCACCGTGCCGGCCGCACGGGCCAGGCAGCGATCCTCCAGCGGGCACACCTCGCAATGCGGCGAGGCGGGGATGCATTGCAGGGCTCCGAAATCCATGATCGCCTGGTTGTAGCGCCCCGGCTGACGGCTGTCGAGCTGTTCGCGGGCCAACGCGGCAAAGGCCCGGCGGCCGGCCGTGGTGTCGATGGCCAGATCGATATCGAAGAGCCGCGACAGAACCCGGTAGACATTGCCGTCCACAACGGCACACGGCGTATCGTAGGCAGCCGAACAGACGGCCGCCGCCGTGTAGTCGCCCACGCCGGGCAGCGAACGCACCTCCTCCGGCGTACGGGGAAATTCGCCGCCGAAGCGTCCGACCACCTCTCGGGCCGCGGCCAGCAGATTGCGCGCGCGGCTGTAGTAGCCGAGCCCCTGCCAGAGACGCAGCACCTCGTCCTCGGAGGCGGCGGCCAGCGACACGACATCCGGGAATCGCGTCACAAAGCGCTCATAGTAGGCCATGCCCTGCGCTACGCGGGTCTGTTGGAGAATCACCTCCGAGAGCCAGATGCGATAGGGATCGCGCGTGCGGCGCCACGGCAGATCGCGCCCCTCGCGGGCGTACCAGGCGAGCAACTGATCGGAAATTCGTTCCATACGGAGGACAAAAATACGATTTCGGAACCGAATTTGTGCGGTCCGCAACGATTACAAACCGAAAAAAATGGAAAAACAGTACACACTCATCCACGACACGGAGAACAACCGTTACGCATTCGATCTGGGCGACGGCGCCCGGGCCTTCATCGACTACGTCCCCTCGCCGCAGGGTTACCGGCTGACCCACACCGAGGTGCCGCCCGCCTTCGAGGGACAGGGCATCGCCCGCCAACTGGTCGAGGCGACGCTCGGAGAGTTCCGCCGGCGCGGCGAGCGCATCATCCCGCAATGCTCCTACATCATCCACTTCATCCGCCGCAATCCGGAGTGGTCCTCGCTGCTGCCCGACGGGTATCGTCCCGAAGCATTCTGAGGCCCTGCATCCGGGCCAATCCGGCAAAAAACGGGGGTGCCGATCTCGAAGTCGGCACCCCCGCAGCATCTCCCCCCCCGGTCGGGCTACTTGCCGGCCGTGAGTTTTTCGATCTGTTTTTCGGCCTCGGCTTCGAGGTTGGCAGCCTGTTTTTCGGCCTCCTCAACCAGCTTGTCTCCGGCCTTCTGGGCCGCCAGCTTGGCCAGCGCACCCTTCTTCGAGGCCTCCTCGACCAGTTTGTCACGCTGCGTCTGCGCCGCCTCGATCAGCTTCTGGCCCGCATTCTTGGCCTCCTGGCGCAGGTTTTCGGCCTGCTTGGCAATCTCCTCCGAAAGCGATTCGCTGCCCGTGAGTTTCTGGACCTGCTCGTTGACCACGTTGGTAACGGCCTCCTGGACGGCCTCCTTCACGCCGAGCGTGATCTTCGGCGAGGTGAACGTACCGCCGATGTTCACGGCCACGTTCTGCAGCACACCGCCGCCCGGAATGGCCACCTTGGCCTGATAGTCGATCGTCTGGTCGAGCCCCGTCGAACCCGAAAGGTTGACCCCGACGTCGCCGATCTTCAAATCGAACGGATCGGTCTTCACCCGTCCGTCGAGAATCTCAAAGCGGATCTTCACATCCTTGGCCTCAATCTGGCGCAGCTTGTCGTTGTTCAACGCCTCGGCCATCGCCTCGAAGGCCTTGATATTCTGGATCCGGATATTCTCCGAGCGGATCTCACCCGAGGCCGAGAGCGTCTTGAGATCGGGTGACATGGCGGCATCGAGCGTCGTGGCGAGGTCCAGTGCAAGCGAGTAGTCGCCGCCCGTCTTGGCGAAGATCGGCACCAGCTGCTGCACCATCTCCAGCTCCTCGAACGTACGCTGGAACGAGGCATTGGCGAAGTCGGCCTTGAGTTTCAGGGCCGGGCGAGCCGGATCCGCCGCCGTCGAATAGCTGGCCGAAGCCGAGGCCTTGCCGCCGAAGATCCCCAGCGACAGTCCGTCGAGCGAAAGCGTGCCGTCGGCCATGCTCATCTCGCCCGCGACATTTTCGATGGTCATCTTCTCGAAGAGGACCTTCTTCAGATCGGTATTGAGCGAAAGGCGCAGGTTGCGCGGAATTTCGAGGGCCATGGCCGTCGTGTCGGACTGTGCGGCGGCTTCGGACGAAGCCTCCTCCTCCGCAGCGGCGGCGTCATCGCTCTCCCCGCCCGGCAGAGCAGCCATGATCTCGTTCAGATCGAGCAGGTCGGACTTCACGTAGAGGCGTCCCGAGAGCTCCTCGCCGCGCAGCAGATAGCCCAGATAACCGCTCAACTGGCCATTGGCCTGCAGGTCGCTCCGTCCGACCGTCAGTCCGAACTCGCCGAGGGTCATCGCCGCCGGAGTGATCGTCGCCGCGGCCCGGCGGATCTCCACAGGAGGCAGGTTCTCGAGCGTCAGCCCCAGCGCCTCGAGGACAAACGTTCCCTGGGCGCCGAGCCGTTCGTAGCGGTTCTTCTCGATGTCGGACATGCGTCCCGAGAGCTTCACGTCAGCCGTGACACGACCCTCGAGCTCAATTCCCTTCTCCAGCGGGTAGACCTCCTTGACGGCCCCCAGGTCGACCTTGCCGTCGGCCGTCACGCGGAACGTCGGATCGCTCGCCAGATTGGTGGCATAGAAGGTCGCCGCCACCGAATTGCCGGCCATCTGCAGTCCGAATTTCGACAGGTCGATCTCCGTGCGGTCCATCACGCCGCCCGGATTGGAGATGCGGGCCGCCAGGTTGATGTCCGTCACGGCCTTCGGCAGCGAGGCATACTGGAAGCTGCCGTTGCGCACCTCGGTCTTCAGTTCGAAAGCCGGCAGCTCCGAACCCCGCATCTCGCCGCGGGCCCACAGCGAAAGATCGAGTTCGCCGCCGGCCGTCAGATTCTTGAATTCACGCGTATAGAAGGCCGGGATGAGCGACAGCACGTCCTTGAACTGCACGGCGTCGCAACCCGCCTCGAGATCCATCGCCACCACGTCGTCCTTCATCTCGACCCAGCCGTCGAGCCCCAACCGGATGGCATTCAGACGGAACGTATTGCGCGAGAAGGTGAAGCGCCGGTTGGCCAGATCGGCGTCGATCACCGCCTCGAGCTCCGCCTCGGCATCGTTCAGCAGCGGAATGCCGCCCGACACGAAGTTCGTACGCTCGGTCTTGAGCCGCAGGTCGAGATTCGTGCGGTCGGCCGACATGTCGCCGCGCAGGCGCAGCGTCAGCGGATCGACCGAGAAGCTCATCCGCGTCGAGTCGTCCTCATAGCGGATCGTGGCCCCCGAGATGCGGAAGTCCCGCACCGAAAGACGGAACGACGAGGCACTCTCCTCTTCGGCGGGGGTCTCCTCCTCGGCCGCATCGGCTGCCGGCTCCTCCTCCGAGGGGCGCATCACGTCCCAGTTGACGGAGCCGTCGGCCAGTTTACGGGCATGCAGGGCCGGATCGGCGAGGATCACCTTCGTCACCTCGAATCCGCTGTCGCCGAAGAGCGACATGAGGTTCACCACCACCGAGATGCGTTGCGCCGCCACGATCGTATCCCCCACGAAGGGATCCGCGGCGCCGACCAGCGTCAGCCCCTTCAGTTCGACCGAAGCATTGGGGAAATGCCGCAGAAGACTGATGTCGAGTTTCTCGAAGTCGAGCGTCGCCGTCAGCATGGCGTTGGCCTCCCTCTTCACGATGTCGGCAATCTTGCCGCGCAGGGCAACCGGCACGATCAGTGCGATTGCCAGAATGACCACCACAACCGTGGCCAGAATCTTCACGAACCTTTTCATTCTCTATGCGTATTGAAGACGAAAACCGAAGTTTCCGCCTCGTTGAATCCACAACTCCGGTAGAGGGCCCGGGCCGCCGTACGTGCAGGGTTGGAGGTGAGCAGAACCCGTTCGGCACCGATCCCGGCCGCCAGACGCCGAGCCGCCTCGACCAGAGCCCGTCCGACCCCGCAGCCGCGCGCCGCGGCCTCGACCACCACATCCTCGATCCAGGCCTTGCGCCCCGACGGCAGATCGTACCACACCAGCGTCAGCGTCCCCACGATGCGCTCCTCCGCACGGGCGATAAGCAGCGCCGTGGTCGGGTGGTCCAGCAGCCGACGCAACAACTCCTCGGACGGCGTCGAAAGGCGCCCCGACAACTGCGGCATCAACTCCCCCAGCGCCTTCTCCAACGCCGGCGTACAGGCCGTCACCCGCTCTACGGTAAATGGCATCATCCGGTTATTTTTCACAAAGATAACCTTTTTGTCGGAAACGTCATGGTGTTCTGCGGAAAAAAGCGTACTTTTGTCGCGCTACGGTTCCGGGACGGCCGTGCGGTCGTCCGGATTAAATGGGAATGCCGTGCAAATCGGCAACAGTTCCCGCTGCTGTGAGTTACAACCCGCGGCCCGACACGCTCGGCCACTGTCCCCCGCCCGGGACGGGAAGGCGTCGGTCCGGTAACGAGTCAGAAGACCTGCCGTCGCCCTTCAGCCCGAAACCCTGCGGAGAATGGGGTGCGAAGCGAATCCCCATTCCTTTCGTCGACACCCCGCCCCGCCGGATCCCGGACTCCGTAGCCAACAAGAGAAACGGATGAGACACCTCCTGCGACATATCACGGCGGGCCTGACGCTCCTGCTCGGAGCCTGCATGGAGTACGGACCCCAGCCCGAAGAGACGTTCGACGCCTCGGACCGCGGCGTATTCATCACCTGCGAGGGCAACTTCATGTGGGACAACGCTTCGCTGTCGTATTACGACCCCGTGACCCGACGACTCGAAAACAACGTCTTCCTGCGGGCCAACGGCATGAAACTCGGCGACGTGGCCCAGTCGATGACCCTGCACGACGGCGCGGGATACGTCGTGGTCAACAATTCGGGGGTGATCTACCGCATCGACCCCGCGACGTTCCGCGTCACGGGCCTCATCGAAGAGGTCGTCTCTCCCCGCCACATCCTCTTCGTCGACGACCGGACGGCCTACGTCTCGGACCTCTACGACCCGCGGATCACGGTCGTCGACACCCGCACCAACCGCATCCGCTCGCGCATCGCCATGAACGGCCACCGCTCCACCGAACAGATGGTGCTGGCGGGCGATCGCGTCTACGTCAACTGCTGGTCGTACGACAACAAGATCCTGGTCGTCGACTCCCGTACGGAATGCCTCGTCGATTCGCTCACCGTGGGGTGGCAGCCCAACTCGCTGCTGCTCGACCGCCACGGCAAACTCTGGACCGCGACCGACGGCCGCACGGGCGAAGCCCCGGCCCTGTGGCGGATCGACGCCGCAACGCTGCAGATCGAGCAGCGTTTCGAACTCCCGGCCGACTGTCCGCCCTCGAAGCTGACCCTCGACTCCCGCAACGACCGCCTCTATTTCATCGCCCGCGACGTGTGGCGCATGCCGACCCAGGCCGAATCGCTCCCCGCCGAGCCCTTCCTGCCCTACGCCGGAACGCTCTACTACGGACTGGGCGTCGACCCCGACACGGGCGAAGTCTACGTCGCCGACGCCATCGACTATGTCCAGAACGGCGTCGTCTACCGCTTTACCGACGAAGGGCTGCCCGTCGATACGCTCCGTGTGGGGGTCATCCCCGGCAGTTTCTGCTTCAAACGGCCCTGAAACCGATGCAAACCTTGCTCATGAACATGAAGAAAATGAAAAAGAGATCCGTCCCCATGAAACCGAGATACGCCGCATGGCTCCTGCTGGCAGCCGCGGCCTGCAATTCGAGTGAGACGATCACCACCGTCCGCGAAGAGTTCCCCACCACGAAGGTCCTCGAATATACGCCCGCACCGGGCCAGTTCATCAACAGTTCGCTGGCCGGATTCCCCTCGACGCCGATCACCTCGCCCGAAGAGGCCGCCGCCTACGCCTCGGCGCGCCTGACCCAGGGCGGAACGCCCGATTCGGGCACGGAGAGCGTCACCTACGGATTCGTCTCGCTCGGCGGCTGGGGCGGCTACATCATCCTGGGATTCGACGAACCGGTCCCCAGTTCGGGCGGCACGGAGTATGAACTCTACGTCACGGGAAATGCCTTCAACGGCTCCTCCGAACCGGGAATCGTCTCCGTGGCGCAGGATGCCGACGGCGACGGATCGCCCGCCGGCGAAACCTGGTACGAACTCAGGGGCAGCGAATACGACGCCTCCACGCACGGCTACGAAGTCACCTACACGGCGCAGACGGACGGCACCGTCGCCTGGAGCGACAACCGCGGCGGCAGCGGCACGATCGACCGCACGATCCACACGCAGAGCTACATCCCGGCGTGGGTCGACCGGCTGACCTACACGGGAAGCCGCCTCCCGGACAACGTCACCTTCGACGAAACGAGCAACAAGTACGTCATGCGTGCCTTCGCCTGGGGATATGCCGACAACGCCTCGACGATCGACGGCTCGGGAACGAAAAACCGCTTCCGGATCTCGAACGCCGTGGATACAGACGGAAACCCGGCCAACCTCGCACAGATTGACTTCATCCGCATCCAGACCGGCGTGAACGGCAAGGCCGAAGGCGGCGTGGGCGAACTCTCGACCGAGGTGTGCGGCGTGGGCTGCTACCGCACCGTCACCCGAACCGAATAAACGTGATCCGGATCGTCGCCATAGTTGCCATGCTGCTCTGTGCCGGATCCCTCCGCGCACAGAGCGATTCGACGGCCCGCACCGTGGCCATCGAACAGGTCGAGATCGCCGGGCAGCGCCCCATGAAGGAGATCGGCGTACAGCGCACCGTTCTCGACAGCGCCATCCTGCGCGAGAACATCTCCTCGTCGCTGGCCGACGCCCTGAGCGCCGGTTCGACCCTCTTCATCAAGTCCTACGGCCGCGCCACCCTCTCCACGGCCTCGTTCCGCGGCACGGCCCCCTCCCACACGCAGGTCACCTGGAACGGCATGAAGGTCAATTCGCCGATGCTCGGTCAGGTGGACTTCTCGCTCATCCCCTCCTACTTCGTCGACCGCGCGGCGATCTACCACGGCGCCAGTTCGGTGGGAATCACCGGCGGCGGTCTGGGCGGCGCCATCACCCTCGCCACGCGCGAACCCGACCAGAAGGGTTTCTCGCTGCGCTACATCCAGGGTTACGGATCGTTCACCACCTTCGACGAGTTTCTCCGCGCAAGCTACCGCGGCCGCCGCTGGAGCAGCTCGACCCGCGTGCTGGTCAGCACCTCCGAGAACGACTTCCGCTACCGCAACTACGACTCGAAACAGTTCGTCACCGATGCCGACGGGCAGATCATCGGCAACTACTATCCGCTCGAGCGCAACCGCAACGGCGCCTTCCGCGACCTGCACCTGCTCCAGGAGCTCTACTACTCGTCGGATCGCGGCGACCGCTTCGCGCTGGCGGCCTGGTATCTGGACACCGACCGCGGTCTGGCCCTGCTCTCCTCGGACCGCAACTCGACGCGCGAAAAACGCAATTCGCAGACCGAACGCACGTTGCGGGCCGTGGTTTCGTGGGAGAGGCTCTTCGGCCGGCTGAAAGCGGGCGCCCGCGCGGGCTATACCTACGACGACCTGCGCTACCGCATGGAATCGGATCCCGACGGGGCGGGCAACTTCATCCCCGTGACCGATGCCCGGAGCCGGATCCACACCCTCTTCGTGCGGGCCGAAGCCGAATACGCCCCCGACGAGCGGTGGCTCGTGACGGCCAACCTCTCGGGCCATCAGCACCGCGTCCACAGCGGCGACCTCTCGGTGATCGACGCCACGACGGGACGCCGCGCCGACACGCTCTACCGCCAGCAGCGGTTCGAACTCTCGGCCTTCGCCTCGGCCAAATGGCGCCCCGTGGAGCGGCTGGGTGTGGCGCTGGACCTGCGCTGGGAACTCTACGGCGACCGCTCGACCCCGCTCATCCCGGCGCTGTTCGTCGACTGGCAGCTCTCGCGGCGCGGCAACGTGCTGCTCAAGGCCTCGGCCGCCCGCAACTACCGCTACCCGTCGCTCAACGACCTCTACTTCCAGCCGGGCGGCAACCCCGATCTCGATCCCGAACGGGGCTGGACGTGGGATGCCGGCGTCGAATCGTCGCTCAAGAGCCGCCGCAGCGCACTGCACCTCTCGGCCACGCTCTTCGACTCGCGCATCGACGACTGGATCCTCTGGATCGCCACCGCCAAGCAGGGGGTCTACACCCCGATCAACATCCGCCGCGTACACAGCTACGGCGCCGAAGGCAAGGTCACGGCCTCGACCTCGACCGCCTCGGGCTGGCACTTCGCCGTGGACGGCAATCTGGCCTGGACCCGCTCGATCAACCGCGGCGACAAGTTCTCCGCGGCCGACGAATCGGTCGGCAAACAGCTGGTCTACATTCCGGTGTGGTCGGGCGCCTTCACGGCGCGGGCCTCGTGGCGACGCTGGGTGCTGAGCTACAAATGGCAGTGGTACAGCGAACGCTTCACCATGTCGAACAACGACCTCGGAGCCCTGGGCCGCGTCGCCCCCTACATCATGAACGACATCGCCCTGGAGAAGAGTCTCGAACTGCGGCGGATCTCGCTCTCGATCAAGGGGTGCATCTACAACCTCTTCAACGAGGAGTACCAGTCGGTGCTGGGGCGTCCCATGCCGCGGTTGAATGCCGCGGTGTACGTCGGCATCACGCCGAAATTCGGAAAGCAATAAAACGCAACCCATCCCCCCGAAAATACCCGCAACCATGATCAACACCCTCCGCGAACAACTTCTTGCCATGGCCGACCCGGCCTACCGCGACTTCAACGCCTCGCTGATCCCCGGGATCGGCCCCTCGATCGGCATCCGCATCCCGCGCCTGCGCGAACTGGCCCGGCAGATCGCCCGCGGCGATACGTGGCGCGATGTCGTCCGCTGCGACGATGCGCCCTACCACGAAGAGCGTCTGTTGCAGGGAATGGTCATCGGATATGCCCGCTGCCCGATCGACGAAAAACTCGAATGGGTCGCCCGCTTCGTCCCCAAGATCACCAACTGGGCCCTGTGCGACTGCTTCTGCTGGAAGCTCCGCCCCGCGGAACGCGACCCGATGTGGCGCTTCATCCAGCCCTATTTCACGTCGCCGCACGAATTCGAGGTGCGCTTCGCCGTGGTCATGTCCACCGCCAACTTCATCGACGAAGAACATCTCGAAGCGCTGCTCCGCCACCTGGCCGACGTCCGCCACGAGGGCTACTACGCCCGCATGGGGGTCGCCTGGGCCGTATCGGTGGCCTTCGTCCGGTTTCCCGAACGGATGCGCCGCTGGCTCGCGGACGACTGCCCGCTCGACGAGTGGACCTTCCGCATGTCGTGTCGGAAGATCCTCGAATCCCTCCGAACCGGAGCGGCCGACAAGACCTTCATCCGCACGTTGCGACAATCCGGAAAATAAGCGCGACAAACGACGGAATTCGGAAAATAATCGTATCTTTGTTTTCCAAACCATTTACGCAGATACGTCATGCGAAAACTCGTCATCATCCCGACCTACAACGAAAAGGAGAACATCTCGAAGATGATCTCAAAGGTCTTCTCCCTGCCCGAACCGTTCGAAATGTTAGTCATCGACGACGGCTCGCCCGACGGAACAGCCTCGATCGTCAAGGAGCGCCAGAAGGAGTTCCCCGCTACGCTCCACCTCATCGAACGATCCGGAAAACAAGGCCTCGGCACGGCCTATCTGACCGGCTTCCGGTGGGGCCTCGAAAACGGTTTCGACTACATCTGCGAAATGGACTGCGACTTCTCGCACAACCCCGACGATCTGGTCCGCCTCTACCGCGCCGCCGTCGAGGGCAATTACGACGTGGTCGTCGGTTCGCGTTACGTCAAGGGGGTCAACGTCGTCAACTGGCCCATGTCACGGCTGCTGATGTCCTACTTCGCCTCGGTCTACGTGCGCATGGTCACCCGCATGCCGCTGCGCGACGCCACCGCCGGATTCGTCTGCTACTCGCGCCGTGCGCTGGAGACCATCGACCTCGACGCCGTCCGCATGAAGGGTTACGGATTCCAGATCGAGATGAAATACACGGCCTGGCGTCTCGGGATGCGTCTGCACGAGGTGTCGATCATCTTCGTCGAACGCTGCGAGGGCGTCTCGAAGATGTCGGGCGGCATCTTCCGCGAAGCCTTCTTCGGCGTGCTGGGGCTGCCGCTGCGCAAAATCCGCAAACGCCGCTAAGCCCATCGCCCATGGCTCAACCTGGCATCAACCCCCAACCGGGCGTCGAACGATCCCTCTGGAGACGCATCGGCAACTTCTTCCTCAACCCGCGGAACCTCTACATCCTCGGCATGCTGCTCGTCGTGGCCCTCACCTTCTCGGAGGTGGCCCGCGGCCGGCAGCGCAACTTCATGATCTTCGCCGAATCGACGAAGCTCTTCTGGCAGCACATCGCCCCCTACGGCGAGAGCTGGTCGCAGGCCATGCCCCAGCTCGACTACTTCCTCTACGGGCCGCTGTTCAACATCCTCTTCGCACCGTTCGCCTACCTGCCCGCATGGCTCGGGCCCTTCGTCTGGAACCTCTTCAACTTCACGATGTGGTTCGTGGCAATCTTCACCCTGCCGGGCCGCTTCACGCGCGACGAAAAGTGCAAGTCTTTCCTCTATACGTTCCTGATCCTGGCCTGCACACAGCTCTCGTTCCAGTACAACGTCGCCGTGGGCTACATGTTCCTCTTCGCCTACTCGCTGCTCGAACGCGACAAGGCCTTCTGGGCCGTGCTGCTGATGATGATCTCCGGATTCACGAAGATCTACGGCATCTTCCAGCTCGGGCTGCTGCTCTGCTACCCCCACTTCTGGCGGAACGTCGGCTATGCCGTCGCCATCGGTGCGGTGCTGCTCGCGGCCCCGGCCGTCAACATGCCCTTCGCCGAACTGCCCGCCTACTACGGCAAGTGGGTCGCCGCTCTGACCGAACACAAGGACACCCGCACGTGGATGAACCTCTTCTACCTGCGGCCGTTCGGGCTGCTGCGCTATCAGATGGCGGTCCAGATCGGCGTGCTGGCCGCACTGGCCGTCGGACTGGTGGCCAACCGCCGCAAATGGGGCCAGCCCTTCTTCCGGCTGGCCGCGCTGGCCGTGCTGATGGGCTACGTCATCCTCTTCAGCAACTCGAGCGAGGGACACACCTATGTTATCACGCTGATCGCCTACCAGTTCTGGTACTGGAGCATGAAGCGCGGCGGGGCACTCAACACGCTCGACCGCATCGTCTACTGGGCCACGTTCATCGTCGTGGTGGTCATGCCCGTCGACGTGATCTGCCCGATGCCCGTCATGGAGTTCTTCTACGGCTGGCAGCTCAACCTCTGGCTGCTGCTCTACCTCTGGCTGCGGATCTGCTGGACGACCTTCATCCGCACCCCCGAGTCGCTCACGGAGGAGTGCCGGCTCATCGGCGTGCGATAAGGCGACCGAGGGGAGGAGCCGAGGAGTGGGGCCGCAACCTCGACACCCCGGGAGAGACCGGGCCAAGTGGGACCGGGAGAGGGCCGGCAGCCTCGAGGTGAGGCCGGAGGATCTCGGGAGACAAAACAACGACGCATCGGATGTTTCCGGTGCGTCGTTTATTTGACAGGCGTGGGCCGCGACGTCAGAACGTGAAGAAGTAGTTCATGAAGAAGTTCCAGAAGGTCACCACGCCGATAGCGAAGAGCTTGGCCAGATAGAAATTCAGCCGGAAGCGCCCGTGCAGCAGATAGATCGTAGCGTTGTTGATCGCCAGTCCGACCAGCGAAATCCCCAGAAAACGCAGATACTGGCCCGCGATGTCGGGATTCTCGTTGTGGAAGGTCCACACGCGGTTGAGGATGTAGTTCGTCGTCGCGGCACAGAGGAACCCCAGCGAATTGGCTACGTACTTGTTCAGCCGCAGCCACTCCTTGCAGGCGTAGGTGATGCCGAAGTCGACGAATACACCCGAACCACCCACCACACAGAATTTCAGAAACTGCTCAATCATCGTTGTTTGTTCATTTAGCATCGACCTCCGTCGAGCGGGGTTTTCCGTTGAACCAGTTGGTATATCCCGCACGGCACAGGGCGAATCCGACGTCGAAGCTCTCGCCGGAGAGCTGCTCCGGAACGCGGAAGCAGAGCGTCAGCGGCACGGTCGCTCCGGCCGGCAGCGTGAAGCGGGCGCCGGTCGGGAATTCGTCGACACGGAAGCGGCCGTGTTTCCAGAGGATATGCAGCTGCGCATCGTCCTCCTCGCCGACCCGGATCTCGTAGGGATAGGGATTCTCCACGCGCAGCGTCAGAAGCAGCTCCTCGCCCGGTGTCACCCGTGCCGGAAGCCCCTCGAAGGAGATGCCGACCTCGCGGAGCGGATGAAACGACGGATCGACGAACCAGGTGAAGGTATGTCCGTTGGCCAGACGGATGGTCCGGACGCCCGGAAGCGTGTCGGCCTGCGGCGGACACTCGACGAGCACCTCGCGGCCCGCGAAGCGGCGGTCGTCGTCACGGAACTGCCACTGGTGGGTCCGATAGCGGATATTGGGCTGGCAATAGGCCTCGCCGCCGGTATAGAAGGCATATTTGGCCGCCACGGCATAGCCGCCGCAGAAGATGACGGGACGACCGTCGGCCGCCTCGGCGATGGCCCCGTAGCTCTCCGGATTATGGAACACTTCGAAACGGATGTTCGTGGGGTTGAAGATCATCACCAGACGCACCACGGCAACCAACACAATGGTCGTCAGACCGGCCCGCATGATGTAGCGGCGCGTGCGCGCATGGTGCCGTGCGTAGTCGAACAGCAGCCACACCAGTCCGAACGTCGAGACGATGACCCACTGCGGCTGCACGTAGCCGCGCAGCGACGAGAGCAGGAAGAAGCCGATGAAGCCCACGGGCAACAGCCGCAGGAGCCGTTCGAAGGGGGTCCGACACGAGGTCTTGCGCCAGGCCTGGACCCACAGCGGCACGAAGGAGGGGTTGAAGACCACGAGCATGTTGGCCAGAAAGTCCGTGACGTAGCTCACGCGGAACATGGCATTGCGACCCGAGAGGTGGTAGGCGAACGAAGCCCAGTCGTGGTGATACTGCCAGAGCAGATGCGGGACAAGCAGCAGCAGCGCCACCACACCGCTCAGGTAGAGCCCCGGACGCAGATAGAAACGGCGGGGCGTTACCGCCAGTGCGAAGATCACCACCAGAGCGCCGTGGTACTTGCTGTAGGCCATCAGCGCCATGGCGCAGCCCATCCAGAACCAGGCGCCGCGCCGCTCCTCGGTGAAGCGGCGGTAGGCCCAGAGGAAGAGCGCCGCCGAGAAGAGCAGCGGTCCGTCGGGCACGGCGATGAAGCCGTAGAGCTGCAGCATGAGCGTAGCAGCCGCGATCGTACAGTAGAGCGTGGCGTCGCGGTGCGAGGCCCCGGCGGGACGGATCAACCTCCACAGCACCCACAGATAGAGCGGCTGCAGCAGCGTGAAGAAGAAGCGCACGCCCAATTCGCCGCCGAAGAGGCGTTCGCCCAGCCAGACCAGCAGCGCCGTCACGGGCGGATGGTCGAAATAGCCCCAGGCGAGGTGTTCGGCAAACATGTGATAGTAGGCTTCGTCGTTGGCCAGCTGGGTGAACCCCGCCTGCACGACGTTGCAAAGCCACCAGATCCCGAGCCAGAAGAGGACCAGCGTATCGGGTCCCCATGCGGCGTATCTCGTTTTGAGCGAAGCTTTCATACCGCGGCAAAGGTAGGAAATTTTCTTCGGATTGCGGCAATCCCCGGCAGGTTTTATCTCAAGCGGAGAGAAGAAGACTGGGGCGTGCGAGGAGGCGGCATCCGGACCTCCCGGCCAACGCGCGCAACGCCGGCATATCGGCCGGCAGGCTGACGCCGCGGACAAACCGGCCGGCAGTTCGGCAAACTTCCCCCTCCGGAGAGCCTCGTATCGGCAATGTTCATATTTTGTTCATTAAAATTCCGGTCCGGGGCTTGCCCGCCCGGAAACTCTTTCTATCTTTGTTCCCGAGCAAGGTTCCCAGCCGGCGGCTGCCGGCCCGGGGATCAAAAGGGAACTCCTGTGTGAATCAGGGACTATGCCCGTAGCTGTAAGCTCCGCAAAAGGCTGCACACTCTTTGCCACTGTTCCAACAAGGAACGGGAAGGCGTGCGGCGGGAGCGAGTCAGAAGACCTGCCTTGCCGGACAGGACGAAACCCTCGGGACGTGGGGTGACGCCGCAACTTTTTTACTGAAACAAACATACCGTTTCCCGGATGCGACGTCGCGTCGCAGCCTGCCGTGCCGGCCGCCGAAGCGGTCCGCCCGGACTGCACCCCCGCCCCGGAAGACGACGTTACAACCCGTGCAAACCAATTACACTGGAACCATTATGGGCATTTCGGAACTCTACATCGTCAAGCGCGACGGAAAACGCGAGGCCTTCTCCGTCGAAAAGATCAAACGCGCCGTCAGCAAGGCCTTTCTCGCAGTGGGCGGATACGCCACCGACGACGATCTCACCTCGATCCTCAGCCGCGTCCACGTCGCCGACGGCATGTCGGTCGAGGAGATCCAGAACCAGGTCGAGGTGGCCCTGATGGCCGAACACTACTTCGCCGTGGCCAAAAGCTACATGCTCTACCGCCAGCGCCACACCGAGGATCGCGAAGAACGCGAAAAACTCCGCTTCCTGACCGACTACTGCGCCGCTTCGAACCCCGCCACGGGGTCGAAATACGACGCCAACGCCAACGTCGAAAACAAGAACATCGCCACGCTGATCGGAGAACTGCCCAAGCAGAACTTCATCCGCCTGAACCGCCGCCTGCTCACCGACCGCATCCGCGAAATGTACGGCCGGGAACTCGCAGACAAGTACCTCCACCTGCTCAATAACCACTTCATCTACAAGAACGACGAGACGTCGATGGCCAACTACTGCGCCTCGATCACGATGTATCCGTGGCTGCTCGGCGGGACGATCTCCATCGGCGGAAACTCGACGCGCCCGACCAACCTCAAATCGTTCTGCGGCGGATTCGTCAACATGGTCTTCATCGTCTCGTCGATGCTGTCGGGAGCCTGCGCCACGCCCGAATTCCTCATGTACATGAACTACTTCATCGAACAGGAGTACGGCGAAGAGTACTACCTGCACGCCGACCGCGTGGTCGACCTCTCGCGCAAGCAGCGCACGCTGGACAAGGTCATCACCGACTGCTTCGAACAGATCGTCTACTCGATCAACCAGCCCACCGGGGCGCGCAACTTCCAGGCCGTCTTCTGGAACATCGCCTACTACGACCGCTACTACTTCGAGTCGCTGTTCGGCGAGTTCCGTTTCCCGGACGGATCCGCCCCGCACTGGGAATCGCTCTCGTGGCTGCAGAAACGCTTCATGCGGTGGTTCAACCGCGAACGCACGCGCACCGTGCTGACCTTTCCCGTCGAGACGATGGCCCTGCTCTCGAAAGAGGGCGACGTGATGGATCCCGAGTGGGGCGATTTCACCGCACAAATGTATGCCGAGGGCCATTCGTTCTTCACCTACCTGAGCGACAACGCCGATTCGCTCTCGTCGTGCTGCCGCCTGCGCAACGAGATCCAGGACAACGGATTCAGCTACACGCTCGGAGCCGGCGGCGTCTCGACCGGTTCGAAGAGCGTGCTGACGATCAACCTCAACCGCTGCATCCAGCATGCCGCCCGAAACGGCATGCACTACCTGACGATGCTCGAAGAGGTCGTCGACCTCACCCACAAGGTCCAGACGGCCTACAACGAAAACCTCAAGGAGCTGCAGGCCAAAGGGATGCTTCCGCTGTTCGACGCCGGGTACATCAACCTCTCGCGGCAGTACCTGACCATCGGCATCAACGGACTGGTCGAGGCGGCCGAATTCCTCGGCATCCCCATCGACGACAACGACCGCTATGCCGCCTTCGTCGAGGAGGTGCTGGGGCTCATCGAACGCTACAACCGCAAATACCGCTCGAAGGAGCTGATGTTCAACTGTGAGATGATCCCGGCGGAGAACGTCGGCGTGAAACACGCCAAGTGGGACCGCGAGGACGGTTACGCCGTGCCGCGCGACTGCTACAACTCCTACTTCTACGCCGTCGAGGATCCCTCGCTGAACATCGTCGACAAGTTCCGCCTCCACGGCCGCCGATACATCGAACACCTGACCGGCGGCTCGGCCCTGCACATGAATCTCGAGGAGCATCTCTCGAAGGAACAGTACCGGCAGTTGCTGCGCGTGGCGGCACAGGAGGGATGCAACTACTTCACGTTCAACATCCCGAACACGGTCTGCAACCACTGCGGGCACATCGACAAGCGCTATCTGCACGAATGTCCCGAGTGCCACTCGACCGATCTGGACTACCTCACGCGCGTGATCGGCTACATGAAACGCGTCTCGAACTTCTCGGCGGCACGTCAGCAGGAGGCCTCGCGCCGCTTTTACGCCCACAAACCCCAGTCCGATGCTGCGCTATCATAACTTCGACATCGTCTTCGCCGAGATCCCCGACGAGACGACCCTGGCCATCAACCTCACGGGCTGTCCGAACCGCTGCCCGGGGTGTCACAGCCCCCATCTGCAGCGCGATGCGGGGCGGGAACTCGACGAACGGGAGCTCGCCGCCCTGCTCGACCGCTACGGCCGCACGGTCACCTGCGTCTGCTTCATGGGCGGCGACGCCGCACCGGAGGAGGTGGAACGGCTGGCCCGTTGGGTGCACCGCACGTGGCCCCGGCTGCACGTGGGATGGTACTCGGGCCGGGAGCGGCTGCCCGAAGGGGTGTCCCCCGAGGCGTTCGACTACGTGAAACTCGGTCCCTGGATCGAAGCCTGCGGCCCGCTCACCTCGCCCACAACCAACCAGCGTCTCTACCGCATCGACGGCGGACGGATGACCGACATCACCGCCCGTTTCCGACGACGCGCCATCTGAAGTTCCCGGGAGCCGGAAAGTCTGCCAAGAGATTAGTACAACCCCAATGTGTCGTCTGCCATACGACCCCCCTTTCCGGCTCCCGCCGAACGTCCCGCACTCCGCCGTTTCCCTTCGCGTGGAACGGCGGTATTTTTTTCGCTGCCAACGGTATCGGTTTGAGCGAAAAACATTAAATTTGTCACAATTATGAAAACCAGGCACGAACTGACCGAAATCCTCGACTTCATCGCCGAATATGCGACCTATCTGCTCGGATCGGGCGTCCATACCTCGCGCGCCATCCGGAACTCGCAGCGAATCGGTCAATCGCTCGGGGTCGACGTCCAGCTGTCGAGCTTCCAGCGCAGCACGATCCTCACCGTGCGCGACGACGAATCGGGCGAAGCCATCACCCGCGTGGTGCGGATCCCCTCACTGCCGATCAGTTTCGAACGCAACTCCGACCTGAGCGCCCTGAGCTGGGACGCCCTCGACGACCACCTCCCGCTGGCCGAAATCCGCCGCCGATACGATGAGCTCACCGCCAAACCGCTGATCGACCCGATCTTCGTGCTGCTGACCGTCGGACTGGCCAACGCCTCGTTCTGCCGGTTGTTCGGCGGCGACTGGACCGCCATGGCCATCGTCTTCACCTCGACACTCGTCGGTTATGCCGCCAAGCAGCGCATGCAGGCCCACGGCGTCAACCACTTCCTGATCTTCATCATCTCGGCCTTCATGGCCTCGCTGTGCGCCTCGGTGGCCCTGCGTTTCGACTGCACGGCCGAAACGGCTCTGGCAACAAGCGTCCTCTATCTGGTCCCCGGCGTGCCGCTCATCAACGGCGTCATCGACATCGTCGAAGGCCACATCCTGATCGGCTGCAGCCGCCTGATCAACGCCCTGCTGCTGATCATCTGCATCGCCATCGGGCTGGCCGCAACGCTTCTCATGGTCAAAGATTCGCTGCTATGATCGCCCTGGACATCCTTCTCGACGGGCTCTTCGCAGCCGTGGCCGCCATCGGATTCGGTGCCATCTCGGACCCCCCGATGCGGGCCTTCCCGCGCATCGCCCTGCTGGCCGCCGTCGGCCACGCCCTGCGCTTCTGTCTGATGACCTACGCCGAGGTCGACATCGCCTCGGCCTCGCTCTGCGCAGCCATGCTCATCGGATTCGGAAGCCTCTGGCTCGGTCGCGGAGTCCGCTGCCCGATGACGGTCCTCTACATCCCGGCCCTGCTGCCCATGGTCCCCGGCATCTACGCCTACAAGACCGTCTTTTCGCTGATCATGTTCCTGCAGTCGCTCAACGACCCCGGCCAGGGCATGCAGTACATGCAGCTCTTCTTCCTGAATGCCACCGTATCGCTGAGCGTCATCGCCCTGCTGGCCGCCGGCGCCACGCTGCCGATCTTCGTCTTCAACCACCAGGCCTTCTCGCTGACCCGCCGCCGAAGACCCGTGCATACCACCCAGACCGACCCCGCCCGCAAAGCGGAGCCCGCCCAGATGCAAAAACCGGAAAATCCGTCGGAATAAAGCCTCGAAATGGAAACCTTCTGGAATACGATAGCCGCCTACAACGCCGCCACGTGGCCCGCCCAACTGGTGCTGACCGCCATCGGCGTGCTGCTCACGACGCTGCTCGTCAAACGCCCGTCGCGCGGCGTGCGGATCGCCATGAAACTCTACATGGCCGCGCTCAACTTCTGGATTGCCGGAGTCTACTTCCTCGTCTACTGCGAACCCCGCCAGTATCACAGCCCCCAGGCGCTGTTCTGGGCCATCATGGGCTGCATCTGGCTCTATGACCTCGCCGTCAAGCACGCCTCCCTCGAACGAACCGGCCATCACACGACCTTCGCCCGGGTCCTCTTCGCCATGCCGTTCCTCTACCCGCTCTGCTCGCTGGCACTGGGTCGCACCTTCCCGGAGATCACCTCACCGGTGATGCCCTGCTCGGTGGCGGTCTTCACCATCGGCGTGATGCTGGCCTTCTCCGAGCGCATCAACATCGTACTGGCCATGTTCCTCTGCCACTGGGCCCTGATCGGGCTGTCGAAGGTCTACTTCTTCGGCATCCCGGAGGACTATCTGATGGCATGCAGCATCGTCCCGGCCCTCTACCTCTTCTTCCGGGAGTATATCCAGGCCCATGAAGGCAAAGCCACGAAACCCTCGGTCCGGGTGCTGAACAGCCTGCTGGTGATTCTCTGCCTGATCATCGGCGGATTCTTCCTTTTCACGCTGCTGCATCAACTCGATCTCTTCGCGGAAATCTGACCGGCACCCGCGGAAGCGGATGGCCGCCGGCACCACGGCTCAAAACCGACCGTCGGGAACCCGCAACGCCCGCATGGCGTTCAGCACCGCCAGTACGGTCACCCCCACATCGGCAAACACGGCCATCCACATCGTCCCGAGCCCCACGGCCGCCAACACGAGAATGGCCATCTTGATGCCGATGGCAAACCAGACGTTCTCGCGGGCAATGCGGATCGTACGGCGGGCAATCCCGATCGCAAGGGCAATTTTCGACGGCCGATCGTCCATCAGCACGATGTCGGCCGCCTCGATGGCCGCATCGCTCCCGAGCCCGCCCATGGCGATTCCCACGTCGGCACGCTTCAGCACCGGAGCGTCGTTGATTCCGTCACCGACGAATGCCAGCCGCTCGTCGGCCGGTTGGTCCGCAAGCAGCCGCTCCACCTCGTCCACCTTGCCGCCGGGCAGCAACTCGGCCCGGAAAAGGTCGATCCCCAATTTTGCAGCCACGTCGGCAGCCACCTCCTTCCGGTCGCCGGTCAGCATGACCGTCCGGCGGATACCCAGGCGGCCAAGTGCCGCAATCGCCTCCGCACTGTCCTCCCTGATGCGGTCGTTGATGACGACATGACCCGCATAG
The DNA here is from genome assembly GCA_944321945.1 of uncultured Alistipes sp. GTDB lineage: Bacteria > Bacteroidota > Bacteroidia > Bacteroidales > Rikenellaceae > Alistipes. The sequence goes on along the minus strand of CALUNE010000005.1, from coordinate 19,379 downwards.
CGCCCGTCCACGGCCACGTGGATAATCGTCCCGACGCAAGGACAGTCGTGCCACCGAACCCCCAGGCGTTCCATCATCTTGCGGTTGCCCACACAGACACGCCGCCCCTCGACCGTGGCCTCAATACCCTGACCGGCAATCTCCTCGACCTCCGTGACCCGACAGCCGTCGATGCCCTCATTGGGAAAGGCCGAACGCAGCGCCTCACCGATCGGGTGGGTCGAAAAATGCTCGACGTGGGCGGCCAGATGCAGCAGTTCGTTCTCGTTGAAATCATCCGGATGGACGGCCTCCACGGCAAATTCGCCGCAGGTCAGCGTGCCGGTCTTGTCGAAAACGACGGTTCCCACCTTCGTCAGGGTATCCATGTAGCTGCTGCCCTTGATGAGGATTCCCCGACGCGAGGCGCCGCCCAGCCCGCCGAAGAAGGTCAGCGGGACACTGACCACCAGCGCACAGGGGCACGATACGACCAGAAAGATCAACGCCCGCTGGAGCCACGTCGGAAAAGCCCCGACATAGGCCCCCGACGCAAAGAGCGGCGGCACGAAGGCCAGCAGCAGGGCGGCAATGACCACGATCGGAGTATAGATCCGTGCAAAACGGGTGATGAACGATTCGCTGCGCGACTTTCTGGCGTCGGCATGCTCGATCAGTCCGATGATCTTCGATACGGTGCTTTCGCCGAAGCTCCGGGTCGTCCGCACGCGGATCACGCCCGAAAGATTGATGCAGCCCGATATCACCTCATCGTCCACTCCCGCCTCGCGGGGCATGCTTTCACCCGTCAATGCGACGGTATTCAGCGACGTGGCGCCCTCGATGACCCGGCCGTCGAGCGGCACCTTTTCGCCCGGCCAGATCACGATGACCTCGCCGACCCGCACCGCTTCGGGCGATACGGTGACGATCTGCCCGTCGCGTTCCACACGGGCCGTATCCGGACGGATCTCCATCAGATGCGAGATGCTGTCGCGGCTCTTGCCCTCGGCGTAGTCTTCGAAGAGTTCGCCCACCTGGAAGAAGAGCATCACGAAGACCGCTTCGGGGAACTCCGTCTCGGCGCCGGGCAGGAATCCGATGCAAAGGGCTCCGATCGTGGCCAGCGACATCAAAAAATGCTCGTTGAACAGATCGCCCCTTGCGATGCCTTCGCACGCCTTCCTGAGCGTACCGTACCCCACCAACAGATACGGTACCAGATAAACCGCCAACAGCTGCAGGGTCGAAAGCCCGCCATACCTCTCAACCAGGACGGCTCCCGCCAGCAGCAGAGCCGTAACCGCAATGAGGAGAATTCTCGCCCGCAGGCCTTTGCCGGCATGCCGTTCGCCGGCATGGCCCTGTTCATGAAGATGCTCTGCCATGATTCGATTCTTGTTGTTTCACCGGTCAAAGATAGCATTTTCGGAATGCAACCCGGTTGCATGAAGAAGGGCCGGGCGTACGATGCAACCCGGTTGCATTCTTGCCCGAAGCATGCCGTCACCCAAGCGTTTTTTCGTATCTTTGCTGCTGAACAAACCTGAAAACACGAAGGAACATGGAGACGAACGATTCAGCCGCCTGCCTGGAGATGAAAGGGGTAAAGCCCACCGCCAACCGGATCCTCGTCTGGAAAGCTCTCAGACAATCCGCCCATCCCATGTCGCTGACCGATCTGGAGGAGGTGCTGGAGACGATGGACAAGTCCAGCATCTTCCGCGTGTTGACGCTGTTCCTGGAGCACGACATCGTACACGCCTTCGAAGACGGCCGCGGCATTCTGAATTACGAGCCCTGCACGAGCAAAACGGCCTGCAACCTCTCCGATGCCCATATCCATTTCTATTGCGAATCGTGCCGGAAATCGTTCTGCCTGGACGATATTCCGCTGCCGGAGTTCCACCTCAAGGAGGGATTCACCATCCATTCGGTCTCCTTCGTCATCAAGGGCGAGTGTCCGCAATGCCGCAAAAAGGAGAGTTGAACCCGGGGCAAAGGGAGGGGCAATTACGGAGCCGGGGCGTTTCGTGGCAAAGGTTGTTGACCGCGGCCGGACGGTCCGTTCCCGAGCGGCCGCTGGAGGCGGACAGACGCTCCCGGCCGTCTTCCCCCCCCCGCAAGCGTCACTCCAGACGTCCCGTAGCACGCAGATACTCCGTCCGGTAGATCCGATACTGGGTCTGCGCCTCGATCCGGTTACTGGCGGCCTGCTGCCACTGGGACTGCGCATCCAGCAGGTCGGTCAGCGGGGCCATCTGCGCCGCATGACGGTTGCGCATCACGCGCAGATTCTCCTCGGCCTGGCTCAGCGCCAGTTCGGCCGTCCGGATCAGTCGGTAACCGTCCTCGACGTTGCGGATCGCCTGCTCGACCTCGAGCGACATCAGGCGTTGATTCTTCTGCAGATTGAGTTGGGCGTTCTGCAGTTCGAAACGCGCCTTGTGTACCTTCTTGCGGCTCTCGCCCCAATGGAAAATCGGAATCTTCACGGCCAGCATCGCCATTCCCAGTCCGTCGCGGAACTCCTGCGTATAGGGGACATATGTCCCGCCGCCGGCATCGACCAGACTCTGGAGCCTGATATTCCCGTAGTAGGTGTATCCCAACGAAAGCCCTGCCGTGGGAAGCATCGCCGAACGGGCGTCGCGGATCTGCTGCTCGCCGATGGCAACCTGTTGTTCGAGCATCCGCAGCTCGGGCCGGGCCTCCAGACCGGAATCGAGCCGTCCCGGAGCCGATGGCTGAAAAAGCGTATCCGTCGGCACGGGCCGCACGTCACTCCCCGCACCGATCACCCGGCACAGCGACATACGACACAAATCGGCCCCGTTGCAGGCCTTCTGAAGCTGGTAGCGGATTTCGCTGCGCCGCGCCTCGACACGCAGCCGGTCGTTCTCGAGGACCATGCCCGCATCGACGGCCGCCGCCGTCTGGTTGCAGAGCGTGTCCATCTGCGCGACATAGCTCTCCAACATGCGCACCTTCCCTTCGACGGCCACCAGCGTCCAGTAGGCGTTGTCGGCCTCGACCAGCACCTCCATCCGGGTCATGCGCCGCTGTTCACCGGCAACCTCTTCGCCGATACGGGCCATGCGGCGCGCCGCCGAGATCTTGCCCCCGGTATAGATCGGCTGCGTGAGAGTCAGCCCCGCCAGGTAGGTGCCGCGCATGCGCATCTCCATGCCCATCATGTCGATGTCGGGCAGGACGTAGGCGCCCGTTGCCGAGCCCTCGATCTTCGGAAGAGAGGCCGTGGAGGCGATCCGGCGGTCGAGACGCGCCTGTTCAAGGCGGTTGTCGGCCTGCTGCAGCTCCTCGCTGTGAGCCAGGGCCCGCTCGCGGCACTCGGCCAGCGACAACGGCAGCGGCTGCTGGGCCTGAACGGCAACACCCGACAACAGAGCAACACAGAACAGATATTTGATCTTCATGACTTATGCGTTTTGAGGTTTGCGAATCCGGAACATCGCCGCGTAGAAGAGCGGCAGCAGAATGAGCGTGATGATCGTACCGACCGTCAGACCGCCCATGATCGTCAGGGCCATCGAGCCGTACATCGGGTCGCCGATGAGCGGGATCATGCCGACGATGGTCGTCAGCGAGGCCATCAGCACGGGCCTTACGCGCGAAACGGTCGCCTCGATGACTGCCGTGTAGGGGGGCTGATGCTCTTCGGTCTGCAGCCGGTTGATCTCGTCGACCAACACGATGGCGTTCTTGACCATCATGCCGATCAGCCCCATCATGCCGATGATGGCCATGAAGGTCAGCGGCTGCCCCGTCAGAAGCAGGGCCGGAGTGATGCCGCAGAAGACAAACGGGAAACACAGCAGAATGAGCAGCACCTTGCGCCAGCTGTTGAACAGCAGCAGCAGGATGGCCAGAATCAGGAAGACGGTCAACGGCAGGTATTTCATCAGATTGCCGATGGCTTCGCCCTGCAGTTCGCCCTCGCCGACCCAGCGCATCGTGTAGCCCTCGGGCAGCGCGATGGCCTCGATCTCGGGACGGATCGACTCGACAACCCGGGCCGGCGTCGCCTCCCTGCAGTCGGGATTCGGGTCGCATTCGGCCTCGATCACCCGCCGGCCGTTCATCCGCAGCACGACATCCTCGTCCCAGTCGAGACGGATATCGCGCACGGCATTGCCGAGCGGCATGGCGCGGAACATGCGGTCCTGCAGCTCGCTCATTCCCCGGCCGCCGGCCAGCGCCCCCTGCAGCTCCTCGTCGGTCATCCGCAGGTTCATCATGCTCCAGACCGGAATTTCGTCGAGGTTGCGGATGCGGCTGCCGTCGTCGTTGCGCACCTGCAGGTTCAACGTCACCATGCGGTCCTGGTCGTTCAGCACGCCGACCGGCATGCCGTCCGTGGCGGCCAGCAGGGCGTTGGCCACATCCCCGCGACCGATTCCGGCCCGCAGGGCATCCTGCTGGTTGAATTCGGCCACCAAAGCCTTGCCGCGGGGTTTCCAGTTGTTCTCCACGGAATAGGCATCGACATACGGACAGCGGCGCATGACGGCTTCGGCCTGTGCACTCAGTTCGCGCAGCACGGCCGGATCGGGTCCGGCGAACTCCACCTCGACGGTATGTGACGTCGAGATCGAGAAGTTGTACTTGCGGATGCGGATGTAGGCCTCGGGGAAGGCTTCACGCAGTTGTCGGCGGATCGGCGGAATCGCCTCGAGGACGGTCTTGTAGTCGGGGCAGTCGACGATCAGCTCGCCGTAGCAGTCGCCGCCCGAGGTCATCGGACGCACCAGACAGTAGTGGGCCGGAGCACTGCCCTGGCTGACGGCCACCCGTTCGATGCCCGGATGGCACCGCACGCTGTCGCTCATCTCGAGCAGACGGTCGCGCACCCGGTCGGCATCCGTGGCCGAGGGGAAGAAGCACTCGACAACGAACTGTTTGTAGTCGAAGTCGGGGAAGAAGAGATTCTTGACGCGCGTCATGCCGAAAACGGAGAGGGCCAGCACGGCGAATGCCACGACGATCGTCGCCCGCTTGTATCCGATGAGGAGGGCGATCGTGCGGCGTACGAAGCGGTGGACCGGCGAGTTCATCACGACCGGTTTCAGCCTTCCCGACAGCGGCTTTTCACGGGCCGGAAGCCACGATTTGGCGCAGACCGGCACCTGGACCAGCGCCAGCACCCAGCTGGCCAGCAGGCTCACGCACAGCACCAGAAAAAGATCGCCGGCATACTCGCCCGCCGAATCGGGCGAGAGATAGATGCCCAGGAAGGTCGAGGCGGCGATAATGGTCGCCCCCAGCAGCGGCAGGGCCGTATTGCGGCCGATGCGGTAGAGGTAGATTTTCGGGCTCAGGCCCCGCTTCCGGTCGATCAGAATGCCGTCCATGATCACCACGGCGTTGTCGACCAGCATGCCCATGGCCACGATGAAGGCTCCGAGCGAGATGCGCTGCAGCGTCGTGCCGCACATGAGAAGAATCGGAAACGACACGGCCACCGTCAGCACCAGTCCGAAACCGATGATCAGACCGCTGCGCAGCCCCATGGTGAAGATCAGCACCAGAATGACGATCACGACCGATTCGAGCAGGTTCCACATGAACGATGAGATGGCCTGCGAGACCTTGTCGGGCTGGAAGAAGATCTTCTCCATGCGGAAACCCGCCGGGAGGTGCCGCATCGTCTCCGCGAGCCGCGCATCGACCGCCCGGCCCACGTCGGGGACGATGGCCGACGTCTCCATGGCGATGCAGAGCGCCAGGGCCGGACGGCCGTCGACGAAGAAGCCGTTGCGCTGCGGCGTGGCATAGCCCCGTTCGACGCGGGCCACGTCGCCGATGCGCATCTGGCGGCCGTCCATCGTGCGGATCTCCAGATTGCGGATCTCCTCCTCGTCGTCGACCGCCGAATCGACATAGAGCGCAATGCGTTCGCCGTCGCTCGGATACATTCCCGCATTGACCGTCTTGCCGGCCTGTTGCAGGGCCGACATGATCTGCGTCGGGATCACGCCGTTGCGGGCAATCTGCTCCTTCGAAAGGATGATGTTGATCACCTCGTCGCGGTTGCCGGCGATGTTGATCCGCTTGACACCCTTCACGTCGAGCAGCTCGCGCCGCAGATATTCGGCGTAGCGGTACATTTCGGGATAGTCGTAACCGTCGGCCGTCAGGGCATAGAAGATGCCGTAGACATCCATCATGTCATCGATGACCACCGGATCGTAGCACCCCTGCGGCAAGCGCGACGCCGCGTCGCTCACCTTGCGGCGCAAAAGGTCGAAATGCTGCTCCAGATCGCGGTTCAGGACCGTCATCTGGAACTCGACGGTCAGCATGGCCGAACCGTTTCGGCACTCGCTCTTCACCTTCTTGACGTTGGGCAGTGCGCGCAGTTCGTCCTCCATCATCCGGGCCACCTTCAGCTCCACCTCGTGGGCGCTCGCTCCGGGATAGGGCACCACGACCATCGCCTGCTTGACCGAAACGGCCGGATCCTCCAGCTTGGGCATGTAGAGGAACGACAACACGCCGGCAATGAGAATCGCCCCCACCAGCGACCAGAACAGCACCGGCCGCCGCATGAAAAACTCCGTCAGCTTCATCTTCATTACAGCAGTCCTCCCACGTTGGTTCGACTTGGAGCAGCCACCACGCGGACCTTCTCCCCCTCCTCGAGGGCCGAAACACCGGCCCGTACGATCTGTTCGTCACCGTTGAGTCCCTCACATACGACGGCCCGCCCTTCGGCATCCGTATTGTCGAGGACGACGGTCCGGCGCCGTACGACCGTATCGGCGTCACAGACCCATACGCAGGGGGTATCCCCCTCGAGAAAGACGGCCCCGAGCGGAAGCGCAAAGCGTCGGTTACGGGCGCTATCGGCCGTGGTGATGCACACCTCGACATTCCTGCCGGCCGTCAGCTGACGATCGGGACGGGTCTCGAAGGCCAGCGTCAGGTGGTAGAGTTGGTTGCCGTCGGCCTTGGGCGGCAGCCCCGAAAGCCGCAGCGGGAGGTCCGTTCCGACACCCGCCGCCCGACAGGCAAAGTGCGTGAAACGGTCGCGCCGCAGGTATTCGACGGCCGGGATGTCCACCTCGACCTCCATGCGCGAAACATCCAGCAGAGCAACAATCGCCGTCCCGGCATCGACCATCTCCGCCGGCGAGAAGTTCACCTTCTGCACATAACCGTCGGTCGGAGCGTACAGTTTCGTATAGTCCAGCTTGTTGCGGTTGGCCTGCAGCTGCACGCCCAGCTGCCGCAGTCCGGCATTGGCCTTCTCGAAATCGTTGGCCGTAACGCTTCGCTGTTCGAAAAGACGCCGCGTGCGGTCGACCTCGTCGCGAAGCTGGTCATACTGGATCTGCAATGCCTCGACCGCCAGCCGGTAGTCGGCATCATCGAGTTCGGCCAGCAGCTGCCCCCGACGCACGTAATCACCCTCGGTGACATGGATACGCGCAATCTGACCGGGCGTCTTGAATCCCAGATTCACCTCGTTGGCCGCACGGACAATGCCCGAATAGGTACGGGTCGTCCCGTTGCCCAGGACCACGGGGCGCGTCAGATACACACTCCGTACGAACGGAGCGTCCGTCCGACCGCCCGAACAGGCACTCAATACGATCGCCGCCAGGGCCATCCACCATTTGTTTCTCTTCTCCATCCTTGTTTGCGTTTTTGAGATTCCACGGCGACAAAGTTCCCCATTTTCCCCCAAAGGCCTTTGTCGCATGTTGTGGATCTATTGTTCGAAAGGATGGCAAAACACACTTTTTGAGGATAAAAAGCTGCAATTCATTGTCTGAATTCGTATATTTGTCAACATAAAAACGAATCCATCATGATCGAGACCCAACTCTTCAATGCACTCAATATAGCGACCATTCCACTCAATGACCGGGCCTACATCTTCGACAATAAAATCATCCTGGCCGACAATTTCGACGGAGAGACCATCCCGCACGATCTGACGACCGACCCGACGATGTTACCCTTTCTCACGTCGCCGTACCCCTTCAAGATTCAGTTCTCGATCATCGAACTGTGTCTGGCAGGCTCGATGCGGGTCCGTCTGAATCTGAGCGAATACGAGCTGCATCGCAATACCTGGATGATCGTGACGCCGGGATCGATCGGCCAATGTCTGGAAGTGTCGGCCGACTGCAGAATCGTCATCATCGCCCTCTCGAACGACTACATCATCACGGAAGACAACTCCGAAGGGGCGCTTGTCGTCCGCAAGTTTCTTTCGCAACAGCGGCTGCTCGAACTCTCCGATGCACAGGCCGCCGAAATGCTGGCCATTTACCGCGCCATGCGCGACAAGCTCCGACGGCCCGACTTCCGCTTCAAACACGACATTCTGAAGGGTTATCTGCAGGTCCTCTACGGTGAAATCTGTCAACTGATGGCCCCCCTGGTCGAGCAGCAAAACGCCCGGCAGGGTTCGCGCAAGAAACGGATCTTCGACCGTTTTCTCGAAGAATTGCGGCAGCACTCTACCTCACAACGCAGTGTGGGATTCTATGCCGACCGGCTGTGTCTGACCCCCAAATATCTCTCGCAGGTCGTTTATGCCGTCAGCGGCCGTCACGCCGGAGACTGGATCCGCGACTACGTGATTCTCGAGGCCAAAGCCCTTCTGAAAAGCGGACAGTACACGGTCCAACAGGTCTCCGATCTGCTGAATTTCGCCAATCAGTCCTTTTTCGGGGTCTATTTCAAGAAGGCCGTAGGCTGTTCGCCGACCGCCTACAGGGAGCAGAAGTAGATCTTGGGGCTTCGAAGCCGCTTTTCTGAAGGGATCAAACAAGGCGCCATGCTGTTTCAGGGCAAAATACGGATTTTCTCTCCCGGACAAATACCGATTCGGACGGGGCGGACACGATACGATCTACCGCAGCCGTGTATGTTGGTCCCGATGTTCCGTCACAACAAGAGGTTGAACAGATAGCCGGAGACAACGGCCGTCAGGAAGATGACCAGCACGATCATGGCGACAAGCTGCTTCCGGAAGATGCTGGCCAACAGGGTCATTTCGGGGATGGCCATTCCGGCGCCTCCGATAATCAGCGAGATGACCGCTCCGATGCTCATTCCTTTTCCCATCAGCGCCAGACCGATCGGTATGGCCGTTTCGGCGCGGATGTACAGGGGGATTCCCAATACGGCGGCGACCGGGATGGCAAACGGATTGTCCGGACCGGCGATCTTCATGACAAAATCCTGCGGCATGTACCCGTAAATGCCGGCCCCCAATGCAACGCCGATCAGCAGGTATCCCAGAATGGGCCGCAGGCTTTCCCAGGCTCCGGCAAAGGCCACTTTCAGCTTGCCGCGGAACGGCAACGAGCGTTTGTCGACCACCTCACGGCTGCCGGCACAGCAGGATGCGGGTTTCAGCCGGACGTTTTTCACATACTTCCGGGCCCCGATCTTTTCAAGCAGGTATCCGAACAGCACGGAGCACAAAAAGGCGATCACGAAATAGGCCACCATCGCTTTTATTCCGACCATGGCACCGAGCATCCCGAGGATGATCGGATTGAGCAGGGGTGATGCGATCAGGAAGGAGATGGTCGAACCGAAAGGAACCCCGGCATTCAGAAATCCGACGGTCATGGGGATGGTCGAGCAGGCGCAGAACGGAGTCAAAGCCCCGAATCCTGCGGCAATGATATTCCCGAAAACACCGGCGCCCGAAAGTTTCCGACGGATCTTCTCTTCGGGGACATACATCAGAATGATCTCCACCAGGGCGCTGATCAACAGGAACAGTGCGATCAGTTCGATGGTGATCAGCACAAAATACCGGAGTGTCTCAATAAGCGTGTTCATGGAATTCTCCCTTTATGATATGATTGGAAACAGCGGCGCGTGCGATTGGCGATTACCGCGCGTATGAACCGGATCGGCATCTCGCCCGTACGTCTGCCGCCGGACAGGGAATCTGCATCCTCAGGACTTCGGCTGTTAAAACAGGTTTCCGAACAGGAATCCCGACAGCGTGGCCATGACGATGACCAGCGCCACGTAGACCACCGTCTTTTTGGTCCCCAGCACGCCGCGGATGACCAGCATGTTGGGCAGCGAGAGCGACGGCCCGGCCAGCAGCAGCGCCAGGGCCGGCCCCTTGCCCATGCCCGAGGCCAGCAGCCCCTGGATGATGGGCACCTCGGTCAGTGTGGCGAAGTACATGAAGGCGCCGGTGAAGCTGGCGAAGAAGTTCGACAGCAGCGAATTGCCCCCGACGGCCCATTCGATCCAGCGGTTCGGGATGATACCCGCGACGGACGTCTGGTCATGGGTCGATCCGAGCAGGAACCCCGCCGTGACGACACCCACGGCCAGCAGCGGCAGGATCTGTTTGGCAAAGCCCCACGCCGAGAGCGCCCATTCGCGGTTTTCCGCATCGCGCTTGTCGAAAAGCAGAATCAGCGAGAGCGAGGCGATGGCCACCACCATCGGCACGAGCGGCACGAGCTTCACATCGCGGATGAACAGATTGGCCAGCACGACCGAAACGACGGTCGCCGCAGCGCCCAGCGCCACCCACCGCAGGCGGAGCCGCAGGATCTTCACCAGCGATCCGCACAGCACAAGTGCCAGGGCGCCGGTGATGTACCACTTCCAGGCATAGATGGCCGCCCACACGCCGCGGTCCGAGGCAGCCGGCGCGCCCCAGTTGGCGAAGACGAGAATCAGCACCAGCGTGAAGAAGTGGAACGAAGTCTGCCACATCGGCCGTTTTTCGGGAGGCGGGACGATGTTCATCTGCTCCTCGCGTTTGGCCCGCTCCTCGCGGCGGAAGAGGAACGACATGAGCAGTCCGATGACCACCGAGAAGAGGATGGCGCCGACCGTGCGGGCGATACCCAGTTCGATGCCCAGAATCCGGGCCGTGAGGATGATGGAGAGGATGCTGATCGCCGGCCCCGAATAGAGGAAGGCGATCGCAGGTCCCAACCCCGCACCGCGCTTGTAGATGCTCGTAAAGAGCGGCAGGATCGTGCAGGAGCAGACGGCAAGGATGCCACCCGAAATAGCTGCTACGCTGTACGAAAGCCACTTTTTGGCATTGGCTCCGAAGTATTTGAGGACGGATCCCTGGCTGACGAAGACGGCAATCACGCCGGCGATGAAGAAGGCCGGCAGCAGGCACAGGATGACATGCTCGCGGGCATACCACCGGGCCAGGTCGAGCGTCGCGTCGATGGCCGTCTGGAAGCGCTCGCTGCCGATCGGCAGGAAAAAGACCGCCGTAAAAATGAGGATGATCCACACAAGGATCTTCAACTCCCGTTTCGTATCCATACGCCTCGCCTAAATACCCAACAGCTGTTTGATCTCGCTCTCCGAGGGGACATGCCCCTTGATCTTCACCTCGCCGTCCACCACGACCGCCGGCGTGCTCATGACGTTGTAGCTCAGGATCTCGGTGATGTCCTCGATCTTGGTGAGCCGCACGTCGAGATTGTTCTCGTTGATGACCTTGGTGATGGCCTGGTACGTTGCCTTGCATTTCGCGCAGCCCGGCCCCAGAATCTTGATCTCCCGGATCGCCGTGCGGGGAGCATCGAGCTTGACCTGGCTGAAGTCGTGTGCGGCCGGCTTTTCGACCTCTTCCACAATCAGATTATTGCCACACGAGCATGAGCAGGGTTTCGACGCGAAGAGCGAAGCCCAGAATCCCTTTTTCTTTTCGTTCTTGGTTTCCATATCCTTTATTTTTTAGAAATACATGATGACACAATAATAGATGCCGATCATCACGAACAGCCCTCCGACGATCCGGTTCAGCCATTTCTGAATCGTCTGCATCCTTCCGTAGAACTGCCCGATGCGACGGGCGCCGAAAGCCAGAATCCAGGCGACGACCAGCACCGGCAGTGCCGTGGCCACGGCAAACAGAACGGGCAGCAGGTATCCGGCCTCGGCCGAGGCCGACATCGGGATGAGCATCCCGAAGTAGAAGACGCCGCTCGTCGGGCAGAAGGCCAGCGCGAAGAGCACCCCGAGCAGCAGGGCTCCCCAGCCGCCCCGGCGGGCCAGCCGCTCGCCGTTGCCGTGGAATCCGAACGAGGGGAGCCGCAGCCGGTCACCTGCCAGCATGAAGGCTCCGATGACGATCAGCAGCGGTCCCAGCACCCATTCGCCCCATTTGCCGACGGCCTTCTGGATGCCGAACATGCTCGACCCCTCCTTCAGAATCAGAATCAGCACGATGCCCAGCAGCGTATAGGAGAGCGTGCGTCCCAGCGTGTAGAGCAGACCGTTGCGGAAGATCCGGCGACGGTCGTCGATCTCCCGGCCGATGAAACCGATGGCGGCGATGTTCGTCGCCAGCGGACAGGGCGACAGGGCGGTGAGCAACCCCAGCAGAAAAGCCGTCAGCGGGGGTGTCGTGCTGCTCTCGAGCAGCGTTTGCAACCACTCCATGACCGCCTATTTTTGCAGTTCGCGGATCCGGGCCGCCAAACCGGCCTTGAAGGCCTCGGGGGCCGTGCGGGCATTGCCGAAGGCGAATTCGGTCAGATTTTCCGGGGTCTCCCGGCCCGCTTTCCACCGGCAGACAAAGAGCGACGACCACGTCACCTCATATTTGTCGGCTTGGGCCTCGTTCTCCGGGTGCGAGATGTCGATTATCCGGAAGACGATCGATCCGTTTTTCAGTTCGTCGGCAAATTGCTCTTCGAGCGTCTCCCGGGTCCGCTGCTCGATGGCCATGCAGGTCGCACAGCGTTGTTTGCCGTGGAAATACAGCACTTCAATCCGGTCTTTCGTGTTGTCCGCATCGTTGCTTTTCTGCGTTTTCGAGTTGCCGCCCCCGCAGGCAGACAGCCCAAGTGACAGCATCATCCATAAAACAATTCTCTTCATGATTGTATTTGATTGATTGGTTCTTGTGCTTCATTCGCCGCTCCGGTCGACCTGCGCCCTCGGGGACGACCCTTGCCTCGGCGTGCATCCGTCCGGATCGCAGGCAGTCCGTCGGAGCCGGTTGCCGATCGGTCTGCCCTGCCGCTGCCGGGGCGGGGACCGCTTTCCATATTATATTTGTATTTCGTAAAACAACGAACATTAATCGTGAAAAAAAGAGCCGTTTCCGACGGCCCGCGGGGTGCGGCTATTCGCAGCAGGACTCCTTTTTGCAGACGGGCTGCCCCCAGAAAGCGGTAAAGAGCCGGGAGGCGATCTCCCAGTTCTCCCGGTTGATGCAATAGCGCACTTTGGGTGTTTCAATCTCGCCCTGGATCAGCCCGGCCTCCTTCAACTCCTTGAGGTGCTGGGAGACAGTCGCCTTCGAGATGGGCAGCACCTCGTGAATGTCGCCGAAGAAGCAACACTCCTGGCGGGCCAGGAACTCGAGAATCGCAATGCGGGCGGGGTGGCCCATCGCCTTGGCAAACCGGGCAAGCCGCTCCTGATCAACCGTGTATCCCTTTTCGCTCATGATCTGTCTCGTTTGTCATTCGTAAAACTACAAACAAATTCGGAATAAAGCAAGAAGAAAATGATTTTTCAGGGATAAAATCGCGTGGAATACCCTCGGGAACACGAAACGGGAACGTCTTCCGGTTTCCGACTCGATGCCCGCCGAGATTGCGCCGCAAACGGCCGGCCCCCACCCGAAGCTAAGTCCCGGCCGCAGCCGGTATGACAACACCCCGATGTATCGCTGTGGATAACAAAGGATGGGGCATGCGCAGACCGCACAGAACTAATTTTCAGCACCCCTCATCCGGAGAATTCCTATTCAAACAGTCCGACGCGTTTCGTGTCGTAAGCCTCACTCTCGATCGCCTGCGGCTGCCGGGACTTGCCGAACTGCCAGTATACAGAAAAGCTGAACATCCGCCCCAATACCTGCCGATAACCCGTTTGCGTGAAGGTCTCGGCACCGATCACCTCCCGGACCTGTCGGCTGCGGTGCAGCAGATCGGTGATGGAGATGCTAACACCCAAATGGGGTTTCCTGAAATAGCGCGACAGCATCAGCTCCATATCCGGATACATCGTGAGGTCACGGCTCTGGGCCGACATCGTATAGGGACGGACCCGGCATCCCCAGTAAATGCTGCTGCCCCACACCGACAACGTGGCGCTGGCTTGGCCCATGAAGTTGTTGACCGTATTGGAGGGAGCCGAGGCGAACTCGTAGGTAGTGCTTGTGTAGCTGCCGCCGAGATTCAGCCGCAAGATGCGGGCCGGCTGCAGCCGCAACATGAGATTGACGCCATGCCGGCTGTTGCGGCCGATGTTTTCGTAGGTCGTCGTCGAGATGTTGTTCTCATCGACGGTGGTGATACGCTCGATGGCGTTGTTGGTGAAGGCATATCCGTAGGAGAGCAGGATAACCTTGATCCACGTGGATGAAAACTCACGCGAAACGGATCCGCCGAAAGTGTGGGTATATTCGCCCTTCAGATGTGGATTTCCCGTGCGGAGATTTTCCGGGTCGGAGATATCCACATAGGGGTTGAGCTGCGAAACGCCAGGCCGGTGGACACTGCCCTGATACGATGCTCCGAGGTTGAACCGCTTGAGCCGCAGCGAAAGGTTGGCAACCGGAAGGATGTTGAATTCGTGGTAGTCGAGTTTGCTGCCGCCCGTACTGAGGAAAGTTCCCTTGTTGCTGACGTTTTCGCCCTGCAGCGAGAGTGCATAGACCAACTTCCGTTTGAAGATCGAGCCTAAGAAATGCACGCGGGCATAGGCAACCTGCTGCCGGTAGTTCAGGCCGTCGAAACGCTCCTCTTCGGAATGGAACGTATCCGTGACGGGATCATACAACTGGTAGTCGGTGGCGTTGTCGTACAGGCGGTTGATATATCCGGCATACGTATACAAGGCCCATTTGCGCTGGGCGGCCGGATCGGCCAGCAGCATCCGGAAATCCACGTTGTGTTCGCGCGAACCGCTGGTCGCTGCGACCTGCCGGTTTTCATCCGCGACGCCGGTCTGCATGTAGAGCATCGACTGGCTGCTGTTGGTGCGCGTGTCGGTGTAGGTGTACTTCAGGTTGTAGTTGTTTCGCTTGACCCGGCCCTTCCCCCACTTCTGGCTCATCGTAAAGCCGGCATTGAACCGCATGGGCGAATCCTCGTGTCCGCGCGTCGTATTGCTCGTCGAGCGGATCTCGCTGCCTGCGGCATTCAAGGTCTGCGAATGGGCATCGCTGTAGGTGTCCGACGTGTTTTTGCGGGTGGAGAGCGCCAGGTTCAGATCCACTTTATCGTTGAACAGCGACCGAAACAGATTCATTCCCAAACTGTGGCTCAACGAGTTGCTCCACGAGGTCTGCGTATTGTCCAGAGTTTTGTAGGCGCTTTCCGGGTCGAGCATCTCGCGCAGCGTACGGTTGCTCAGCTTCGGGGCGTCGGTGTAGCCGAACTGGTAGTTGACACCGATTCCGGTCCAGGGCGTGTTGGCTACGGCATTGACCCCGGCTGCGTAATCGCCCCGGGTCGAGGCATTGGCATTGATCTGTCCGGCAAAACCGTAGGGCAGCGGTGCCGCCAGTTTGATGAGCAGGATGGGTTCCGTGTTGTTGTACTCCGGTGATCCGGGCAACACGAGTTCGATCTTCGACATATAGCTCGCCTGGATGAAATTCATCGGATACTGGCGGCTGACGTTGATCATGCCGTTTTCCCGATCGTCAACGTAGATTTTGGAGACAGGCGTATTCTCGTATTGCAGGTTTCCGTTGGCGGCGTTCATCTCCAGTTCGGGGACCTTGCTCATGATCTCCATCATCCGCATCCGTTTGGCATCGGGATCCGCGGCCACGTCGTAGACCAGCCGGTCCGCTTCACGCCGCACAAGCTGCCGGGCCTTGATCTCGACACTTTGCACCTCCACGCCGGCCTTCAGAGCAACCGTTCCGAGATCCTGCCCGCTGTTGTCGAAGGTTATTTTCCTCGAAAAACTCTGGTAGCCTACGAAGGTGAACCAGAGTTGATAATCGCCCTTGCGAGGCAGACTGATCGAAAAACGGCCGTCGGGATAGGTGATTGCCGTAGCAGCCTGCTCTCCCTCGTCATTCAGCGCAACCACGGTGGCATAAGCCAATGCCTTGCTGTTAGCCGCATCGACCAGACGCCCGACGATATTCCGATTCTCCTGGGCAGTCACTGCGCCGACCGACAACACTCCCAGAAGAAGGCAAAACCAGAGCCACATATTTCGGGAAAAATGCTTCATGATGCAGTTGAAGAGAGTAAGGAGGACTAAATATTCAAACGTTTCAGAATGTAATCATATAGATCCGCATGTCTCCTCACAGGTTACACATATTTCATACATATCGAGAGAATCCGCGCCAGGATCTTCCTTGAAACCGGCCTCCATGACTACTTGTTCTACAGATAATTGCGACACAATTATATCCTGCAGTAAGAGATATAGACCGACACCTCTCGTAGAGATTTCCTTGATTTCCTTAATTTGCGTTTCTTGACGTGTCGTATTACAATCTGACGTCTGTTGCTCACCTGCATGACCATTGACGGCAATCATCATGGCAGCAACCACTCCTAAAAATTGGTACTTTTTTATAATGAGTTGATTTAAGTGATGCCATAAAATTAAAGAAAATATGCAGAAAATCAAAAAAACGGAAAACTTTTTACCGCAACCCGTTTCCGGTTTGCATAAGGTGCGCAGGGAGGGGCATTTTCAACCACAAGAGAAATGCGGACAAAATGCGGACACGGAGCACAAAACAAAAATCCCAACCGACAGATTAACTGCTGATTGGGATCGTCATCTGGTACCCGGAGCCGCATTCGAATATAGTAAATTCCATTAAATCGGAATAATTGGATATATGTGCAAATCTCACAGTATTTCACTTATTTTCAGTATTGTATATTCACTCGTTTGTTTTAATCACTGAAAGGGCATTGAAGAATTTTCAGCATGTGTGGGGAAAATGTGGGGAAAGATTTCTATCTTTGTCACAAGCCCCTAGATCTTGCTGAACCATGAAAGTAACCCTCATTCTCAAAAAGAGCGTCACCCGTTACGACACGGAGTCCCAGGCGACCATCTACGCGCGTCTGCGCGACGGCCGGCAACTCGATCTGGTCGCTCCGACCCGTCTTACGATCAATCCGAATCTTTGGGATGACAAGGCCGAGCAGGTCAAGAGCAAAGTCGTCTGCGACGAGGCCATGCGCACCCGCTACAACAACGAAGCCCGCAGGCTCAAGACCTACATCGAGAGAGCCTATCAGAACCGCCCCGAAGAGACGGTATCGAAAGGTTGGCTGAAGGAGGCGCTGGACCAATATTACAATCCGCAGAAGTACAACCTGGAGCAAGTATCCGCCATCAAACCGACCTTGACCGCGCTGTTCGACGAGTTTCTCGAGAAGCACCGACTTTCGGAGGTTCGCAAGAAGAACTATCGCGTCATCAAACGGGCTTTGCAGCGTTATGAACTCTACATCCGGGCTACCCAGATGGGGAAGGAGGACTTCACGCTGGATGTGGACCGGGTAACGGCCGACACCCTGCGGGACATCTGGAGCTTTCTGGAGAATGAATACCGCTACTGCGCCATCTATCCCGAAATTTACGAGGCCATTCCCGAGGCCCGCACGCCGCAACCCAGAGGAAAGAATACGTTATTGGATTGTTTCTCGCGCATCCGGACCTTCTTCTATTGGTGCAACAGTCATAAGAAGAGCCGGAACCGGCCGTTCGACGATTTTCCGCTGGAGGAGTGCACCTACGGGACGCCGTATTATATCACCATCGAGGAGCTGCACCGGATCTACGCCACCAATCTGAAGCGCCATCCTCAGTTGGCCATCCAGCGGGATATCTTTGTCTTTCAATGTCTGATCGGTTGCCGGGTGGGCGACCTACTGAAGATGACGAAATCGAATCTCATCGGCGGCGCCATCGAATACATTCCGCGCAAGACCAAGGAGGGACGTCCGCTGACGGTGCGGGTACCGCTCAACGCCATGGCCACGGAGATTCTTGCCCGGTATGAAGCCTGTGACGGCGACAAGCTGCTGCCGTTCATCTCCGAACAGAAATACAACCTGGCCATCAAACGGATCTTCAAGGCGGCCAGGTTGAAGCGGTTGGTTACGGTCATCAATCCGACGACCCGCGAGGAGGAGAAGCGGGTGTTGTATGAGATCGCCTC
The DNA here is from genome assembly GCA_944321945.1 of uncultured Alistipes sp. Lineage (GTDB taxonomy): Bacteria > Bacteroidota > Bacteroidia > Bacteroidales > Rikenellaceae > Alistipes. Next base: position 1,240 of record CALUNE010000005.1, on the reverse strand, counting down.
GTCACACCTGGCGCGTCGGACCTTTGTCGGCAATCTCTACCGGCAGGTCAAGGATCCCAATCTGGTCGGTGCTCTGAGCGGACACAAGGAGGGCAGCAAGGCCTTTGCCCGCTACCGCACCATCGATGATGAAATGAAAAAAGAATTAGTAAATTTGTTGTCATAAGTAGCTCGCTCAACGAGCCAATTACCAACTTCAAACAACTGTACCATGGGCCAGGCGGAATACGAAGCCTTCAAGGCAAAGTTGCGGGAGTGGATGGAGGCCCATCCCGAGGAATATGCCGCATTCGAAGAGTCGATGAACACCCGGGACATGGCCGGGTGTCAGGCCGTATTGCTTCAGGCCATCGCCCTTATTCCGCAATATCGGAAGCTCACGGCGGCCAAGGCCAACGAAGGGTTGTTCGATCATGTCGACGAGATCGAACAGGCCGCCAAAGACAACGACCTCGCCCGCAAACTGATTGGAGAGTGTGAGCAGCCGGTCGCCGGTTCGCCGGTTCCGGCAATGCTCTGCTGGCTCTACTTCGGAAAGAGTTTCGAACGCATGGTGGAGCATTGCGAAGAGTTGCGCCGATCTCCCGACCTGGGTTACTTCCAGAAGATCACCATGAGCGCCACGATCCGATTGCTGATTGCCCGTTCCATCAAACTGGGGCTTCGGACCCGGGAGGAGTGGAAAGCCCACCGCGAAGCCATGCGCCTGGCCGAAAGCGATCAGGTGCTGGATTGGGCCATGGAGGAGTCGTCGAGCGACAAGAACGATTCAAAACGCAAGCCGGGACGTCCGGGAACCACCCGCTCTCTAACGGAGATGTTCGCCCCGACGGTATCCCGCCCCGAGGAGTTGCGGCGTAGGATCGGGACGTATCTCCTCACCCGGCATACACAAACCGATATTGCCCGACTGAAGATCGCTCTCGACGAGTTACGTTATCTGACGCTCCCGATTCCGATCAAGCCGTTCCGCGACGCACTGCAGGAGGAATACGGCCGAGAGATTCGCATCGTCCACGAACGCGGCATTCAGGAGGCATACAGCCGGCTGACCGAACCGCTGCTTGCCGGAAAAGCGGTCCGGGATCGAGGCTCCGAAGCCGTCGCCATTCGTGACATCAAGGATTTTCTATCCGAAACGAACTCGTTTAATTCGTCCGAACCCGTCGCGAATTAAACGCTTAAAGATCGTTCAATCACGTTGTTATATTTGCGCCGTCACTCGGATATCCGGGCGACG